>CAVTER010000005.1:0-363552 GCA_963733835.1 uncultured Spirochaetota bacterium | reverse complement strand
TGCAATGTGACATCTTCGAAGGTGGCGAGGAACGGCGGCACCTGGGCCACGAGGATGCCGTTGACGAACCCAAGCCGCGATGGCAGGGCCATCAGGCACCCGAGATGATGAAGCAGCCCAGCAGGCCGGACGACTGCAGCAGGAGGCATGAACTTCGCACAGCAGATGACCGTGCTGAAAGCCCATGACAAAACCGACGGACAGGTCAATCCCCTCCCGTGACGATGACGAAAGTCTCACCAACCCCGAAAGCAGGATGGTAGTTGCAGGCAGCAGGATGTTCTGCAGGTTCTCAGGAGATCGACCGGAGGCCCGTCGCGGTGGAAGATGACCAGCTCCAGGAGCAGGAACAGGAGCGCCCAGTTCCGCGCGACCCGTCCTCCACCGGCCCCGCTGCTGGTTGAGGACAACAGTCTCAGGCACTGCGGATCCTCCTCTACGAGCATGAGCTGGTCGATGACCACCACCACGATGGGATCAGACCGGTCAGGATGTACCTGTAGGAGGCTGGAGAAGGCCGGTAATGTCAGGCCGTTCTCCAGCACGTTCAGGATCAGCACGCCGATAAGACCGTCCTGCCTATGCTGCCCTGCACCCATGTGGCTTGCCGCCGATGACCACAGCCGCTATGGCGAAAAGCTGGTAGGAAGCCGACATGGTCGTGAAGTGCCGATACAGCACCGGAAGCAGTTTGCCGCGCGCCTGCCGCCGGCCGCGAACAGGGAGGAGAGCAGGTAGACCTTCACGAGGTGGCGCGGCACGTTGATTCCCGCCCAGATCGCCGCGTGCAATTGCTGCCCGCCGATCTTCGCGAAGGTGCCCGGCCGAAGTTCGTCCGCGCGGATGAAGGCGGAGACGACAAGCACGATCGCGGTGATAGAGCATGAGCCAATGCCGCGGGTTTCGCCGGGCTAGCTTCCGGGGCAATGCCCGGCGGCCTGCGGAAGAAGGTGAAGCCCCTGCGGGGAAGTGATTGCGCACGAAGCTGTTGCCGATCTTCTCCACCGCCTGGGGGGGCAGGAAGTCGATGGGGAATCCATAGGCACAGGTTGAGCGTGATGCCGTTGGCCACCCCGTACATGCCAGGGTGGCGATGAAGGGCGGCACCCGGAAGCGGGCCACGAGGATGCCGTTGATCCGGCCCGGATTGCGCGACGAGGCGAACAGGCCGAACCGACGACCATGTGCTACGGGCCGGGGCCGCTCCTCCAGGCGTGCATGTCGCGCATGATGATCGGCAGCAGCGGCCAGTGGCGGCATCCCAACCGGGGACAGGTCGATTCCTCCCGTAATGCTGATGACAAACATTTCCCCCCGCGCCCAGCAGAGAAAGACAGTCGCAAAATACAGGATATTGGAGAAGTTCTTGACGACGAAGAGGAGCC
Organism: uncultured Spirochaetota bacterium; assembly: GCA_963733835.1. Taxonomy (GTDB): domain Bacteria; phylum Spirochaetota; class Spirochaetia; order SZUA-6; family Fen-1364; genus CAVTER01. Next base: position 362,167 of record CAVTER010000005.1, on the reverse strand, counting down.
CTGCCCACGACAGCGAAGAACGGAATAAGAAGGGAGTCGAAGCTGACCATATCTCCCACGTAGGTCGCAGCCGCCGGTCACCTCCGCTGACATCGCTCTTCCCCCGTTCGCCTCTCATCCCCTCCTCGTTCCCCTGCGCGGCCTGCAGTGACGAGACGGCGCACGGACCGGCCGCTGCGCCTGCGCTGCGTGCGAACGCCAGGGTCTGAGTCCACTTTGTAGATCGACGCCTGCGCTGGAGTCTCAGGTTCTCCTTGGTGATGGTGAAGATCCCGGGCGAGTGACCTGGGAACCGTCGCGTTCTCGGTCAGGTACTTGTAGCCCACTCCACGGCCAGTTGCCCAATCTCGTCGGCCTCTGGGCCGCGGAGAAGTCGATCTCGCCCCTCTCGAAGGCCTCAATCTGGTCCATGCCCACGTCCAGGAGGACGACCTTCCGGCGCGAGAAGGCGGCCGCGACCGCGCAGTCGCGCCCTGCGCGCTGAACAGTTCGTGCCGAACACTCCCTTGAGGTCAGGGTTTGCCTCCAGGACGGCAGCGGTCTGGGCCGTATTCCTCGTTGTCCAGGTTGTCGTCGATGCGACCAGGTCACGTCGGGGTATTCCTCACGCCCTATTATGAACCCCTCGCGCCTCCCCGGTGACCGGGGAGCGTTTCGGGTTCGTGGTGTTGATGTACGCCTTCCCTTCTTCCCGATGACTCACAGCTTCTTGCCCACCTCGTCGCGCCCTTCTCGTTTGTCGCTGCCGATGTCGGCGAGCGGGAAGGACCATGCGGAGGGCTTGACGTGCCAGTCGCCGAGGAAAGTGTCCGTGGTGATCATGGGGATTGCCTTCTGCGAAATCTTCTTCAGGGGGACGATCAGGGCCTCGAGTTGGAGGTGGAACGGAGCCCGGATCAGGAAGTCAAACCCGCCCTTCGGCTGCAGGGCCTCAGGATGGGGACCTGCACAGCGGCGCCCAAGCTCGGATACTCGGCGGTCATGGCTTCCACGCCCACTCCTTCGCCTTCGCAGCAGCACCCTCTCGATCATCTGCATGAACAGGTCCAGGATCCCCGAGCATGTAGGCGAAAGTGATCTGCTTCTGCTCCTTCTTTGCCCTCCGCGAAGCCGAGGCTGCCGCGACGAGCAGGACGACAGGGCGATGATCAAAACTCTTTTCATACCGACCTCCTTGATGAATGTGGGAAACGCTCCCACATGATACACCCACCAGAGCGCGTCGAGCGACACCCGCTACCCGCTCATGCAGGCCGGCGGCAGTGAACGGGCGCTCGCCTCAGCAGCAGCCGCCCCGTCATCGCCGAGCAGCATCCTTCGTCCTGATGATCCTGCCCTGGTCTCGGTGACCCCGTCCCTGGGCGCCGCAGGCGCGAGCCGGTCAGGACTGGCCTCAGGAAACCACGCCGTCATCTCTTCCACGGTGACCACGAAGTCCCCTGCTCCAGCGCGAGGCCAGCGCTGCGCCATCACCTCATCCAGATACCATCAAAGATCTCCCCGTGGGTGACGCCGCGCCGAGCGGAGAACCAGACCGGCACCACGACGCTGGTCTCCACATGACCCTCCCCCGGGTAGGAGATGGCAGGGCGCAGGCCCCGTTCGTTCGCCCGTCCGCCAGCAGACCGAGATCGGTCCTTAATGCTCAGTGTCCATGAGGGCGAGGATAGCCCCGAAAAAGCGCGACCGCGCCACTGCCATCAAAGTCCTTTCGAATACTATGGGATTACTCGTTTTATTTTCCCTTGACGGAACTTGTAGGGGGGAGTATGATGGATCCCGAATCCCAGGTCCGAACACGAACCTTCGCGGTGGAGTTCATCCTCGGAGAACGAGCACTGGACCGAGGCGAAGCCATCAGAGGTCATGCCCCCTGCCGCAAGGTGGGTCACTGCACTATTATTCGAAAAAGATGTACGAGCCCGTTTTCGTCCCGTCTTATTTTCCATTTACCCGAACCTTCCGCCGAGTTCGATGTCTCATGCGTGATGTGCGACGGTCAAGGCTGTCGCGTATGTAAACAAACCGGCTGGATAGAAGTCCGGGGGGGTGCGGCATGATCCCGTCCGGAAGTTTACCATGGGTTGATATTCGACAGCGAGGCTTATAGCGGATTTCAGTCGTATCGTGAGCGTCTTGGCAATGATGACGGCGTTAACGATTTGAGATTGTTTTTTGAAAACGATCTTAAGTTTTTGGAACAATTTAAATAAGTGGTAGAATTACACGGAAAGCTTGAGTCATGCAAATTAGTGAAGCCTGGTTAAGAAGAATTATGTCAATCCAGCAATAACAACAGAGCGACTAGATAAGCAATTGACAATGGCTGGTCTTCATCCATATCGGTAACGCCTCCAGCAATTGGGAATGTTTATATGCATCTTACTTGGTTCAGCATATTGCTGCAGGCGTTACCAAATCAACCTCAAGACCACCATTGTCAATTGCTGAACCAGTTGCTCTGTTGTTATTGCTGGATTGACATGCTCTTTTCTTTAACCAGGCTTCACTAATTTGCATGACTCAAGTTTTCCCGTGTAACGACGACTTATTTAAATTGTTCCAAAAACTTAAGTCGTTTCAAAAAACAATCTCAAATCGTTAATGCCGTAACGCATCATTGCCAGAACGCTCCACGCCGACACCGAACGCAAATCCGCTATAAGCCTCGCTGTCGATATTAACCGACTTAAATACTTCGGGATGGATAATACCACGCCCCCACTTCTATCCAGCCGGTTTGTTTACATACGCGACAGCCTTGACCGTCGCACATCACGCATGAGACATCGAACTCGGCGGAAGGTTCGGTAAATGGAAAATAATAAGGACGAAAACGGGCTCGTACATCTTTTTCGAAGAGAACAGCGGAATGACGACCTTGCGGGGCAGGGGCATGACCTCGATGGGCTTTGCCTCGGTCCAGTGCTTGTTCTCCGGAGGATGAACTCCACCGCGAAAGGTTCGTGTTCTCATGGGATTTCGGCACCGATTATACTCCCCCCGGCAGTTCCGTCAAGGGACAAAACGCAAGAGATCGACAGCATTCGAAAGGACTTTGATGGCAGTGGCGCGGTCGCGCTTTTTCGGGCTATCCTCGCTCCATGGACATGATCAAGGACGATTCCTGCTTCTGCTGCGGACGGGCCAACGAACGGGGCCTGCGCCTGGCCATCTCCTACCCGGGGAAGGGCCAGGCCGAGACCAGCGTCGTGGTGCCGGACTGGTTCTCCGGCTGGCGCGGCGTCACCCACGGGGGACTTCTTTCCATGGTACTGGACGAGGTGATGGCGCACGCCTGCCTCGCGCTGGGAGAGCAGGGGACTTCGGCGGTCACCGCGGAGATGACGGTGCGGTTCCTGAAGCCGGTCCCGACCGGCTCGCGCCTGCGTGCCGAGGGACGGGTCACCGAGACCAGGGGCAGGATCATCAGGACGGAAGGACGCCTGGTCGGCGATGACGGGGCGGCCGCCGCCGAGGCGAGCGCCCGTTTCATCACCGGCGCCCGCACGAGCGGGTAGCGGGAGAATTTGTTGACGGCGCTCCGGGGCGGGTGTATCATGCGGGAGCGTTTCCCACATTCATCAAGGAGGTCGGTATGAAAAGAGTTTTGATCATCGCCCTGGTCGTCCTGCTCGTCGCGGGCAGCCTCGGCTTCGCCGAGGGCAAGAAGGAGACGAAGAAGACTGACCTTCGCCTACATGTCGGGCATCCTCGACCCGTTCATGCAGATGATCGAGAAGGGCGCCGCGGCGAAGGCCAAGGAACTGGGCGTGAAGCTGATGACCGCCGAGTATCCCAAGAAGTGGGGCGCCGAGATCCAGGTGCCCATCCTCGAGGCCATGGCAGCGAAGGGCGGTTTCGACTTCCTCCTCGTGGTCCCGACGGGCCAGACGGCCCTGATCGCACCTCTGAAGAAGATCTACGACAAGGGCATCCCCATGATCACCTGCGACACGTACCTCGGTGACGGGGACTACTCGAAGGCGTCCGACTATTCCTTCCCCCTCGCCTACATCGGCAGCGACAACGAGCAGGGCGGCTACGAGGTGGGCAAGAAGCTCTGCGAGATGATCGGGAAGAAGGGCAAGGTGTACCTGAACACCACCAACCCCGACGTGTCCTCAGTCGACCGGGCCGCAAGGCCGGCTTCGTGAGGGCGCTGAAGGAGTACCCCGACGTCACGCTGGTCGGCTTCGACTACAACCTGGACAACCAGGAGACGGCGCAGAAGCAGACCGCCGCGGTCCTGCAGGCCCACCCCGACCTCAAGGGCGTGTTCGGCACCAACCTGTTCAGCGCGCAGGGCGCCTACCGCGCGGTCGTGGCCGCCGGCCTCTCCGGCGCCGTGAAGGTCGCCTCCTGGGACGCGGGCATGGACCAGATCCAGGCCCTCGAGAGGGGCGAGATCGACTTCACGCTGGCCCAGAAGCCCTACGAGATCGGCCAGCTCGCGGTGGAGTGGGGCTACAAGTACCTCACCCAGAACGCGACGGTTCCCAAGGTCATCCGCCCGGGGTTCTTCATCATCACCAAGGAGAACCTGAAGACCCCCGAGGCACAGGCGTCGATCTACAAGGTAGACTAGGTCTTCTCGCTATCGCACGCAGTGCAGGCGCAGGCGGCCCGGCCGCCTGCGCCTGTCTTGTCACTGCGGACCGCGCATGGGCACGAGGAGGGATGCGAGTGGTGAATGAGGCAACAGCCATGCAGCAGGAGGCAACCGGCCAACGGATCCTGACCTATCTGAGGGAAAGGTGGTCGAGCTTCTTCCTCATCCTCCTCGTCGTCGTCTTCGGCCTCGTGGCGAAAAACTTCTTCGCCGTCAAGAACTTCTCCAACATCCTGTACTTCGCCACGATCTACCTCCTGCTCGCCGCGGGGGAGACATTCGTCATCATCACGGGCGGCATCGACCTGTCCCCCGGGTTCGTCATGGGCCTCGTCATGGTCGTCTCGGCCATCATCATGCGCGACATGCACGCGGCAGGACGGCCCGACGGCCCTGTGCATGATCGTCGGATCGGCCGTCGGCCTCGCCGTCGGGTGTCATGCCCGGCCTGATCAACGGCATCCTCGTGGCCCGCTTCCGCGTGCCGCCCTTCATCGCCACGCTGGGCATGTACGGGGTGGCAAACGGCATCACGCTGAACCTGTGCCAGGGCTTCCCCATCTACTTCCTGCCTCCCCAGGTGGAGAAGATCGGCAACAGCTTCGTGGCGTACTTCCTCCCCGGCAGGGGCTTCACCTTCTTCCGCAGGCCGCCGAACATCGCCCCGGAGGACCTGCGCAACCTCGTGGGCATCGTGCCCGTGACCGTCCTCATCGCGGCGATCGTCCTGTCGTCTTCGCCTTCGTCCTCGTGCGCACGAAGTTCGGCCGGCACACCTTCGCCATCGGCGGGAGCATGGACGCGGCCATCCGGGCGGGCATCAACGTGCCGCGCCACCTCGTGAAGGTCTACCTCCTCTCCTCCATGTTCGCGGCCGTGGCAGGGGTGCTCTACGTGTTCCGGGCAGGCATCGGGCACTTCACGACCATGTCGGCCTCCTACGAGCTTTTCGCCATCGCCGGCGGTGGTCATCGGCGGGGCAAGCCTGATGGGCGGCAAGGGCAGCATCGGCAGGACGGTCATCGGCGTGCTCATCCTGAACGTGCTGGAGAACGGCCTGAACATCACCGGCCTTCCCACGTTCTACCGCTACATCCTGACCGGCCTGATCCTGATCGCCGCGGTGGTCATCGACCAGCTCACCCCGGAGAGGAGGATCCGCAGTGCCTGAGACTGTCGCACTGAACCAGGAGCGGGGCCGGGCAGGAGGCTGGGTCGCGCGGAACTGGGCCCTGCTGTTCCTGCTCGCTCGAGCTCGTCGCCTTCATGGCGCTGGGCTCGCGGTTCTACTCCCTGGAGAACCTCCAGAACATCCTCGTCGCCTGCACGCTGGATCCTGCTGCTGGGGGTCGGCGAGACCTTCGTCATCATCACCGGCGGGATCGACCTGTCCGTCGGCTTCGTCATGGGCTTCAGCACGGTCATCTGCGCCAAGTTCATCGTCCTGCTGCAGGCGGCCGGCCTTCCGCTGCCCGCGGCCATCGCCCTCGGGTGCGCTGATCTGCCTGGCCATCGGACTGGTCCCGGGGTTCGTCAACGGGCATGCTGGTGGCCCGGCTCAAGGTGCCGCCGTTCCTCGCCACCTTCGGCATCTACGGCATCGCCTACGGCGTCGCCGAGATCATCTGCGCACAACACGCCCGATCGTCAGCGCCCGAGGCACGGGGTGGGTCGGCAACGAGTACTTCTTCTACATCGTGCCGGGGAAGCTCTTCTCGTTCCTCTCGCGGCCGCAGAACCTGTCGCGCCTGGAGCTGCGCAGCATGATCACGCTGATCCCGATCATCACCGTGATCGCCTTCGTCGATCGCGGGCATCTTCGCCTTCGTGCTGCGGCGCACGCGCTTCGGCAGGCACACCTACGCGATCGGCGGGAGCGTGGACGCCGCCACCCGGGCGGGCATCAACGTGCCGCGCCACCTCACCTCCGTCTACATGATCTCCTCGTTCTTCGCGGCGCTCGCGGGGATCATGTTCGTGCTGCGCGTACGTGACGGGCACGGCGGACGCGGGAAGCTCCCTCATGATGGACGCGGTGGTGGCCGTGGTCATCGGCGGGGCGAGCCTGTACGGCGGCCGGGGCACCGTCAAGGGCACGATCCTCGGCGCGCTCATCATCGCCGTGCTCGAGACGGGAATGGTCAACCTCGGGATCCCGACCTTCAACCGCTACATCGCGATCGGCGGGATCCTCATGCTTGCGGTGCTGATCGACCAGTTCTTCCCCGACCTGGTCGGAAAGGGGCGCGTAGATGGCGGAGGCGATGCTGGAGGTCAGCGGGCTCACCAAGCGGTTCGGCGGCCTCACGGCCGTGGACCGCATGGACATGCAGATCTCCCCCGGCGAGGTCGTGGGCCTGCTCGGGGACAACGGAGCGGGAAAGTGCACGCTGATCAAGATGATCTCGGGGGTCTACCAGCCCGACGAGGGCCAGATCCTCTTCCAGGGCAGGGAAGTGAAGATGGCGAGCCCCGCCGACGCGCTGGCGCTGGGCATCGAGACGCTGTACCAGGACCTCGCCCTCGCGGAAAACCTCGACGTGTTCTCCAACATCTTCATGGGCCGGGAGAAGACGAAGCGCTTCCTCGGCCTGATCCCCGTGCTGGACCACCAGTACATGCACGACGAGATCCAAGAAGGTGCTCGATCGCCTCGAGATCGAGATCCCGTCCCTGCGCAACCTCATCAAGACCCTGTCGGGCGGGCAGAGGCAGGCGGTGGCCATCGGCCGCTCGATCTACTGGAACGCGAAGCTCCTGATCATGGACGAGCCCACGGCGGCCCTCGGCGTGGCAGAGCAGCGGAAGGTGCTCGACCTTGTGCGGCCTGCTGCGCAGCCAGGGCATCCCCATCATCGTCATCAGCCACCAGATGTACGACATCTTCTCCGTCGCCGACAGGCTGATCGTGATGCGCCGGGGCAAGAAGGTGGGCGAGAGGATCACGAAGCAGACCACCACGGAAGAGGTGGTCAGCCTGATCACCGGCGCGGAGGAAGTGGCGAAGAACCCCGTGAAGTGATTTCCCCTCCCGCGGCGTCCAATCCAGCGGATGGCGGCGTTTGTCCGCCCACCGGATGTCGTCAGGAGGTGTTCCGTGGAGTATTCCCCCGCCTGGAAGAAGGCCTCGAGCTGGGTGTGGCTTGCGATCGGGTCTTTCAGCTTCGCGTTCCTGGGCTGGCGGTTCAACGTCCCCCTCGCCTCGTGGGTCGCCCCCTTCTTCCTGATCCGCTTCTTCCGCGACCGGCCCCGCTGGCTCTCGACCCTCCCCGCCATTCCCCTCCTTGCCCTCGCCTCGTACATCCAGCTGGCCGGCGGCTGGGACCTGGATGCCTGGATGTACCCGGTGTTCAGCCTCCTGCGCCCCGCGGCGTTCCTGGCAGCCCTGTACGCCGACAGGGCCCTGCACCGGCGGCTTCCCCGGGGCCTCGCGATCCTGGTCTACCCGTCCGTGTACCTGGCCGTCGATTACGCGATCAGCTTCACGCCCCTGGGCACTGTCATGTCGACCTCGGCAGCGCAGTTCGGCCTGCCGGTGATCGCGCAGCTCGCCTCCCTCACCGGGCTGTGGGGCATCGGCTTCCTCGCGGGCGCGGCTGCCTCGGTGGCGAACCTGCTCTGGGAGAACGGGTTCGATCCGCGCAGGGCAGGGCGCGCCGTGCCGGTGTTCGCCGCGGTGCTGGCGGCGGTCGTCGTGTTCGGGGGCCTTCGCCTCTCGCTCGCCCGGCCTCCCGTTCCCACCGTGCGGGTCGCCGGGGTCACCGTCGAACACCCGCGCGACTACTGGACCTGGATCGACGCGGGCACCCCCCGCGACACCGTTGCCGGGTACGCCGGCGAGCTGGCGGGGATCGAGGAGCAGCTGTTCGCATCGAGCAGCCGGGCCGCCGCCGCGGGGGCGAAGATCGTCTTCTGGTCGGAGGGCAACTGCGTGCTCACCGAGGACACGGAGGCAGCCTTCGTCGAACGGGCAGGCAGCTTTGCACGGGACAACGGCGTGTACCTCGCCGCGGCGGTGCTCGTCCTGCGCTACGGGCAGACCATCAGCGACAACAAGGTGATCATGTTCGCGCCCGACGGCACCCTCGCGTACACCTACGTGAAGACCATGTCGTGGTACCCGACGGGGTCGGACGGCATCCTGCGCACGGTGGACACCCCGTACGGCAGGATCGGCGCGGCGATCTGCTTCGACATGGACTTCCCGTACTTCATCAACAGGTTTGCGCGGCTGGGCGCGGACATCGTCGTGGTGCCGTCCTTCGACTCCGAGAGGATCCGGCCCTTCCACACCGAGGTCGGGCTGATGCGGGCGGTCGAGAACGGCTTCTCGATGGTCCGGCAGGTGAGCAGCGGCTCCTCGATGGCCGTCGACCCCTGGGGCCGCATGCTGGCCCAGCAGGACTACTTCCGCACCGCCGACAGGCTCATGTTCGCCGACGTGCCGACCCGCCGGGCGTGGACGCTGTACGGCGTGCTGGGAGACTGGTTCGCCTGGGCAGGGGCCGCCCTCGCCGCTGCCCTCGTGGTCCTGGGCATCGCCGGCCCGGCGGTTCGTGCGGCGGCCCGCCGGGCCGGCAGCAGGGACGGCTGAGCAGGACGGCACGGGGAGGGCGGCGCCCGCGGCCTGCCCTCCCCTCCGGAGCGGCAAATTCCCGGAAATTCATCTCAAAGGTATTGCAAAAACTTTCTCAGATCGAATAGAATGATCCCGCACAATAGAAGCGACCGGTCCGACCGCGGCTTCAGGTGCTGATGTCCAGCTTTCATGGAAGCGAGGAGGTCCGTCTGAGTTGGAAAGGCCATCACCCCTGTCAGGTGCCGCATCCCTTCCGGCACTTGAAGCTGCCCCGCGCGGACGCGGCTGTCTTCGCCGCGCTCCCGCGGCGCCGCCGCCGTTTTCGAGCGCGCGGTAGAGGAGGTCGCGGGCTGCGAACTGACCGTGACCGGGGTCACCAAGCGATTCGGCCCCGTCACGGCGCTCCGCGACGTCTCGCTCACCGTGGCAAGCGGTGAGTTCGTGACCATCCTGGGCCCGTCCGGCTGCGGCAAGACGACGCTCCTGCGCATCGTCGCGGGGCTGGAGGTCGCCGACCGCGGGCAGGTCGTCCTCGGCGGGCGCTGACATCACGCGCCTGCCGGCCAACCACCGTCCCGTCAACACCGTCTTCCAGAACTACGCCCTGTTCCCCCACCTCGACGTCTTCGAGAACATCGCCTTCGGCCTGCGCGCGCGCAGGTTTGCCGCCCACGGAGGTGGAGCAGCGGGTGCGGCGAGGCCCTGGAGATGCTGCACCTGGAGGAGATGCCCCGCCGCCGCACCTTCCAGCTCTCCGGCGGACAGAAGCAGCGCGTGGCCCTGGCGCGCGCCCTGGTCAACCAGCCCGACGTGCTCCTGCTCGACGAGCCCATGTCCGCGCTGGACGCGAAGCTGCGCGCCGAGGTGCAGCTGGAGCTGCGCCGGCTGCAGCGCCGGCTGGGAAAGACCTTCGTCCTCGTCACCCACGACCAGAACGAGGCCATGACGGTGAGCGACAGGATCTTCGTCATGCGCGACGCGCGCGATCGTGCAGTCCGGCCCGCCCGCGGAGGTCTACGACAGGCCCGCAGAACCGCTTCGTGGCCGAGTTCCTCGGCACGACGAACCTGATCCCCGCGTGGCGCAACAACGGCACGGTGCACACCGAGATGGGGACGCTGGCGCCGCGCATGCACCCCTGCTGGGAGAAGGGAGCGCTGTGCATCCGGCCCGAGCGCATCCTCGTGCGCGCGGCGAAGCCCGATGCCAACGGCGTGCGCGCGATCGTCTCCGAGGTCATCTACAGGGGCGACCACCTCGACGTGTACGTGCAGCCCGGCGGCCTGCACCTGCGCAGCACGCCCGGCGCGGGCCTCGCGCCCGGCCAGAGGATCTGGCTGGAGCTTCCCTCCCGGCACCTGGAGGCGCTTGGTGAATAGGCTCCTCGTCTGGTACGGGGAGCTGGCAACCACCAGGAAGCTCACGGCTCGCGGGGTCCTGCTGCTCCTGGTCCCCCTCGCGTGGATCGTGCTGCTTCTCATCGTGCCCCTCGCCGCGATGCTCGCATGGTCGGTGGCCACCCGCGGCCCTGCCGGCGAGATCGAGTGGACCCTGACCCTCTCCAACTTCGCCCGCCTCGCCGGCTTCGACGCCTACGGGTGGACGCGCGCGTACCTCGTCATCCTCGGAAACACGCTGCTGGTCTCGGCGCTCACCACGCTGGTGACCATCGCGCTGGCCTACCCCCTGTCATTCTTCATCGCGCGCAGGCGCCCCGCGGCCCGCTACATCTGGCTCAGCCTCATCATCATCCCGTTCTGCACGAACCTCGTCATCCGCACCTACGCGTGGATGCTGCTCCTGGGAAACCAGATGCTGCCGGCCCGCATCGCGCAGCTGCTCGGCATCATCGAGCCGTCGGCCGCCCTGTACCCGTCCGCCTTCGCACTGGGGCTGGGCATGGTGTCCAACTCGCTTCCCTTCGCCGTGCTGCCCCTGTACACGAACGTCGAGAAGCTGGACTGGGCAATCGTCGAGGCGAGCAGGGACCTGTACGCCGGCCCGGTGCGCGTGTTCTTCAACGCCATCTTTCCCCAGACCCTGCCGGGCCTTGTCACGGGGCTGATCCTGACCTTCATCCCCGCGATGGGGGCCTTCGTCATCCCCGACCTGCTGGGCGGGGGCAGGTACTGGATGCTGGGAAACCTCATCCAGCACCAGTTCGGCGTGAGCCGCGACTTCCCCTTCGGCGCGGCGGTGAGCCTTGTCCTGACCCTGCTCACGCTGATCGGGCTGCTGGTGCTGCGCCGCTCGGGCGACAAGGTGACCTTCCTGTGAGGCGCCGCGCCAGTCCCGCCCAGACCATCGTGGCCGTCGGCACGATCGTGCTCCTGTACCTCCCGCTGGCCGCGGTGGCCGCGATGTCGGTCAACGCCGCCCGCTTCGGCGTGGAGTGGAAAGGCTTCACCCTGCGCTGGTACACGCAGCTCGCGCACAACCAGCTCATCCTCGCCGCCGCGCGCAACACCCTGGTGCTCGCCGCCGTCTCGACGCTTGTCGCCACGGTCCTGGGGACGGCCCTGGCCATCGGCCTGGAGCGGTTCCCCTGGCCGCGCTGGGTGCGCCGCGCCGTCGACGCGGTGATCTCGGTGCCCGTGGTGACTCCCGACATCGTCTTTGCCGTGGGCATGCTCCTCGCCTTCGAGGTCGTGCGCCAGGTCCTGGGCGGGCTGCGGCTGGGGATGGCAACGATGATCGTCGCCCACGTGACCTTCCAGGTCAGCTTCGTTGCCCTCATCGTGGGAAGCCGCCTGGCCACGATCGGCCACTCGGTGGAGGAAGCGGCACGCGACCTGTACGCGGGCACGTGGCACACCCTGCGCCACGGTGACCTTCCCGCTGCTCGCCCCCGGCATCGTCTCGGGGGCCATGCTCGCCTTCACGCTGTCGCTGGACGACTTCGTGATCAGCTTCTTCACCTCCGGCCCGTCCTCGGTCACGCTGCCGCTGTACATCTACGGATCGCTGCGGCGGGGAATCACCCCGGAGATCCACGCCCTGTCGACGATCGTGTTCCTCGTGACCGTGGCGCTCGTGCTTGCCCTGCAGCTGCTGTCGCGACGACCCAAGGAGGAGACTGACTGATGAAGAAGATGCTGTGGCTCGCCCTCGCGGCGCTCGCGGCGCTGGCGCTGCTCGCTGCCTGCACCCGGGCGCCGAGCGGCCGCGCGAAGACGGTGACCGTGTTCATGTGGTCCGAGTACATCGACCCCGCGCTCCTGGAGCGCTTCGAGAAGGAGACGGGGATGACGGTGGTGCTGGACACCTACGAGAACACCGAGACCATGATGAGCAAGGTTGCCAGCGCGGGCGACCAGTACGACGTGGTCGTGGTCTCCGACCATGCCATCCGCACCATGGCCTCCAAGGGGGCCTTCCGGCAGCTCGACCGTTCGAAGATCCCCAACGCGAAGAACGTCGCGGAGCGCTTCCGCGCTCCCGCCTACGACCCCGAGGGGAAGTGGAGCATGCCCTACCAGTGGGGGACGATGGGCATCGTGTACCGCGCCGACAAGCTGCCGGGGTTCACCCCCCGCTGGTCAGCGCTCCTGGACCCCGCGCGCCAGCCCGGGCCGCTGGTGCTGCTGGACTCGATGCGCGACCTCATGGCAGCCGCCCTGATCTCGAAGGGATTCTCGCCGAACACCCGCTCGGCCGACGAGCTGAAGCAGGCGGGCGACGCCCTGGCCGCCGCGCGCTCGAAGCGGATGGTCGGATTCGCCGGCAGCCCCGACAGCGTGGGCAAGGTGCTCGCCGGCGACGCGTGGCTGGCCATCGCGTACAATGGGGACGCGGTCTCGCGGCTGGAGGAAGGGACCGACTTCGCCGTTCCCGAGGAGGGGACGATCATCTGGGTCGACGCGATGACCATCCCGGCAAAGGCGCCGAACCCCCAGGGCGCGTACGCGTTCATCAACTTCATCCTCGACGGCGGGGTCGGGGCACAGCTGTCCAACTACCTGTCCTACGCCACGCCCAACGAAGCGAGCATGCCCCTCATCGACGAGGAGGTCAGGAGCGACCCCCGCGTGTACCCGACCGAGGAGCAGATGGCGAAGATGTCGATGCTCGAGGACGTGCGCGAGGCCACCGCGCTGTACGACCAGTCCTGGACGCGCATCAAGGCGGGCCAGTAGCCGATCGCGGAGGGGACGGCGGCCCACCGGGTGCGCCGCCGCTCCCCCGCCCTCTCAGGGCAGCTCCTCCAGCTCGGCCCACTCGTCCTTCACTTCCCTCTCGTAGATGTTCTGCACGACCGAGCCCAGGATGGCCCGGCAGATCTTCTTGTCATCCCTGCCGAGGCTGCTCTGCCGGATGCGCAGCGACAGCTCTGTGAGAAGCGAGAGCGCCTTTTCCGTCTTGTCGGGAATGAGCTCCGAGGGCTGCCCTCCCGGCTCGACGGCCTGCGCTGCCCCGACAGCCGCGGGTCCGCCTGCCTGCACGGTCTCACCGGCAGGACCTGTCAGGGTGAGGTAGCGGAACATCTTCAGAGCACCCTGCACCTGCTGGAGGGCCTGGCTGTCCAGCTGCTTCAGGAACTCGACGATGCCCCGGATGACCGGGTCCTCGACCTCGGGCTGCGGCGCCGCCCTCCCCAGGACCAGCGCGTCGAGGGACACGCTGTACTCCTGCGCGATGTCCTCCAGGACGCCTCCTGGCGGGAGCTTGTCCGTGTTCCAGTAGGCCTGGAGGGTCTGGTAGTTGTACCCCCGCTTCCTGCAGAACTGGTTCCTGTTCGACCCTGCCTGCGTGAAGACGGACTGCATCCGCTTGTAGAACTCGTGCATGGAAACCTGCCTGCGGCCTAGGGCCGCGCCTGCTCGAGCCGGGCCGTGTTCACTGCCGTCAGGACCACGCGCAGCTGCTTCTCGCTCATCCCGGGGAGCTGCTGGCAGATCTGCGTGACCAGCGGGCTGGTGTGGCGCATGTCGAAGGCCGACTCCCGGCCCGACACGAGAAACTCGACTGACACCCCCAGCGCGTCGGACACGGCGAGGGCCCGATCAGCAGGGGGAATCCTTCCGTATTTCTCCCAGGAGCTCCACGTGCTCGGCTTGATGCCTGCCTGCGTGAGCAGCCAGGAGCGCTTCTTCTCCATTTCTATCAGCCTGACGTGTACGCGTTTATAAAATGGTTCCATATATGCGAATATTATACACCAATGAAACAACAATGAGCAAGTTTCTTGTAGAAATTCTCGCCATGGTCTTGAGATTTCGGAAATATGTGGTATTGTGGTTTGCATGAACGATAAAATTTCGCATTTGAGTAAAGGAATTATGACAGCTGAGCGGCCTGCAGTCAAGTGGCCGGAAAGGAAGGAGAACCTCCCGATGAACAACGCGATCGTGCCCGGCTTCGATGACGAGCGGACCGACAACCTCATCATCACCCTTCAGAAAGCGGGCTCCGAGGAGGGCTGCCTGGTCATGTACCTCGACGGCCACCTCGACACCTTCAACGCGCCCGGCTTCCAGAAGAAGCTCATGCGGGCCGTGGAGGCGGGCTTCGCGAAGCTGGTCATCAACCTCGCGGCAGTGAGCTACGTCGGCAGCTCGCCCATCGGGGTCTTCGCCCACCTGATGCGCACCCTGCGCTGCAGGAACGGCGACGTCGTGCTGGTGAAGCCGCACCCCCGGGTCTACGAGGTCTTCCAGCTCCTGGGCTTCGCGAGCTTCTTCCAGTTCGTCGACAGCACGGACGAGGCGGTCGGCTTCTTCTCGAGGTCCAGGCAGTCCGGCGCCGCGGAGCCCTTCCCGAAGGTCTTCGGGTGCCCCGTCTGCGAGAAGAGGCTGCGGGCGGTGCGGGCGGGACGGTTCCGCTGCCCCGAGTGCAAGACCATCCTGGGGCTGGACACTGCCGGCGCGATCATCCTGGGCTGAAGCGATCGGGCGCCGGCGGCAGTGCCGCGCGGTGCAGCGGGGAAAGGAGACGACGATGAGCGAGTGCGTGGACGGGTTCACCAGGGGACTCCTGCGCGAGGTGCGAAAGCGCAGGGAGCAGCTGTTCTTCCAGGGCATGAAGGCGATCAGGCTCGAGCTCATGCTCATGGCAGAGCAGGACAGGGTGCGGGAGCTGGAGTGCCGCGAGTGGGCCAGGCTCGAGGAGATCGACTGATGCGCCCCGGGCAGGGGCTAGACCAGGACGAGCGTGCCGACGGCCTGCCGCGACTGCAGGAACGCGTGGGCCTCCCCTGCCCGGGCCAGCGGCCAGCGGCCGCCGATCACCACGCGGAAGGCGCCCCGGCCGAGGGCCTCGAGGGCTCCGTCCAGTGCCCGGCCGAGCATGGCACGACCGCGCCCGCTGTCGAACAGCGGCAGGAGATTCAGCCCGAACACACCCTGGTTTCGCATGGACAGGCCGATCGGGGTGAGGATCGGCGTGCGCGCGAGGGCGGCAAGCACCCGGGGGATCGAGCGCCGCGTCCCCGGGGCCATGGAGGAGACGCCGTGGCTCACGATCCTGCCGCCCTCGGCCAGCCGCCCGATCGAGTCGCGGAGCGCCGCCCCGCCGCGCGGGTCGAGAATGATGTCGAACTCCCGCCGTCCTGACGGGGGCTCGCGGGCCTTCCACTCGGCGTCCGTGAAGGCCTCCCGCGCGCCGAGGGACAGCACGATGCCCTTCTTCGCCTCGGCGCCCACCAGCCCCACCACCTCCGCGCCGGACTGTGCGGCCACCTGCACGGCGGCCGTGCCCACCCCTCCTGCCGCGCCGCAGACGAGCACCCTGTCGCCGGGGCGCACCCGGGCCAGGTCGCGGAGCGCGATCCACGCCGTGAGAAAGCCGAGGGGCATGGCTGCGGCCTCCTCGTCGCCCAGCCGGGCGGGAACCGGGCGGACCTGGAACTCCTGCACGACCACCTCGGTCGCGTAGCCGCCGAACCGCGGCACCGCGACGACCCTGTCGCCCGGGCGCACCGACCGCACGCCGGCCCCGGTCTCGGTGACGACGCCCGCGACCTCGTAGCCGGGGATGAACGGGAGGGGCGGGGCCTCGGGGTACAGGCCCATGCGCATCAGCACGTCGGCAAAGCACACCCCGGAAGCTTTCACGGAGATGCGCACGCTGCCGGGACCAGCCGCGGGGGAGGGGCCTTCCACGACGCGCAGGACATCGGGCCCTCCGAAGCGGTGGATCTGGATCGACGTCACGTCCCGCGGCTATCGTCGGCCGGCCGCGGCTGCGAGGGCGGCCGCGTAGTCGGGCTCGCGCGAGTTCTCCGCAACCTGCTCCGTGTACACCACGGTGTCAGTCTCGTCGACCACGACGATGGAGCGGGACAGCAGGCCCGCGAGCGGACCATCGATCATCTCGACCCCGTAGGCCCTGCCGAAGTCGCGGTTCCTGAGCTGCGAGAGGGGGATGACCTTGTCGATCCCTTCCGCCTCGCAGAACCTCTTCTGGGCAAAGGGCAGGTCGTTGCTGATCGTGAGGATCACGACGTTGGGCAGCGAGGCGGCTTCCCTGTTGAACCTGCGCGCCGAGGCGGCGCACGTGCCCGTGTCCAGGCTGGTGACGATGCTCAGGATCTTGCGCTTTCCCTTGAAATCGGCGAGGCGCACGTCGGCCAGGTCGCCGCGGGTCAGGAGGAAGTCCGGCGCCCGCGAGCCCGTCGCGGGAAGAGAGCCCCTGGTGTGAACGGGAGATCCGCCGACCGTGATCACTGCCATTTCTATTCTCCTTTGCTGTAGAAGATACGAAGCCCCTTCCGGCAGGGTCAAGGAGCGGCGGGGCGCCGCCGACGCGCCCCCGTCGACGGCCGTGCCGACCCCGGGTCCTCCGGCCAGTCGTGCTTCGGGTAGCGGCCGCGCATCTGCTTTCGCACCTCGGCGTAGCTGCCCTTCCAGAAGCCTGCCAGGTCGGCGGTGACCTGCAGGGGCCTTCCCGCCGGGGAGAGCAGGCGGAAGGCCAGGGCAAGCCCGCAGATGCGCGGACTTGCAGACAGGCCGTACACCTCCTGGATCCGGGCCTCGACGACGGGCGAGCCGGATGAGTAGTCGATGGGCCGGCAGATCCCGAGGGGCAGCCGCAGGGTCTCGGGAACCGCCGCGTCGAAGGCGCGCCGGGCGATGGGCGGCCGGGCTGCGGCGAGCAGGCCGGCGAGCGCGGCCGACAGCCGCCGCGCCGTGAGCACGGGACCGGTCGAGAAGTCGAGGTGCGGGGCGAGCCACTCCCCTGCCCTGGAGACGAGCGCCGGCTCCGAGAGGTCCCCGATCGCCCGGCCTTCGGGCCGCGACCCGTAGAACCGCATTCGTTCCAGGAGCCTGCGCGAGGCCGCGTCCCACGGCAGGATGGCGGTGCCCAGCCGGGCCAGGCGCTCAAGGAAGGAGGCTGTCCCTTCCCCGGCAGGCGGCCGGCAGGGCCTCTCCGACAGCAGCAGCCTGCCCGCGCGCGTGCAGCGCACGCCCCTGGCTGCCAGGCCGTCCCAGCGCACCTCGAGGGTTTCCTCTGTCACGGGACGGAGCGCACGCTCGGCTTCCGCGGGGTCCACGGGGGCCGCCAGGCGGATCGTGCCCGCCGTCTCGCCCGCGTCGGTGTCGGGAGCGGTGATCCACTCGGCCGCTGCCCTGCTCACGGCAGCGGCACCGGCAGGAGCGGGAAACCGGGCAGCCCGCCCGGTGACGAACCGCCACGAGCCATCCGGCTCCCTGCGGGCGATCCTGTCGGGGAATGCGTGGGCCAGCAGGCCGCCCACGCCGGCCTCGTCGGCCCGGGTCCAGGTGAAGGCTCCGCCGGCGCCGCCCCCGCGCGCGTCGCGCACCCCTGCCCTGCGCAGGAGCCGCTCGCTCTCGCGCAGCACCGCGCGCCGCCACGCCTCCCGCCCGCCCACGCCGGTCCTCAGCATCTCCAGGCGCAGGCGGAAGTCGGGGTCGTCGACGATTGCCGACCCGTCGCGCTCGGCAAGGATCGCGGCAGAGGCCGCGGCAAGCGCCGGCTGTCCCCTGTCGATCCCCTCCATGGCCAGCGCGGCCAGGCGCGGGGCAAGGCCCAGGCCGGCCGCCCGCCGTCCCCGCGCGGTCGGGCCCGCCGCGTCGAGAAGCCCGAGCATCCGCAGCGTCTCGACAGCCTGGTTCCACGCGGCCGCGGGCGGCGGGTCGAGCCACGCGAGCCCTGCCGGCTCCCGCGCTCCCCACAAGGCGCACTCCAGGACCACGCCTGCCAGGTCGGAGCGCAGGATCTCGGGGTCGGGTTCCGCGACCAGCCTCTCGGTTTCGCTCCAGAACCGCAGGCAGAGGCCGGGGCCCAGCCTGCCCGCCCTGCCGCGGCGCTGGTCCGCGGAGGACCGGCTCTCCTTCTCCGTCACCAGCCTGTCCAGCCCGGTGGCGGGATGAAAGCGCGCGATGCGCGACCATCCCGAGTCCGCAACGGCACGCACGCCGGGAACCGTGAGGCTGGTCTCCGCGATGGAGGTCGCCAGGATCACCCGCCTGCGTCCCCGCGCGCCGCCGGGGCGCACGACCTTCTGCTGGTCCTCCAGGCTCATGGACCCGTGCAGTCCGAGTATCTCCGCGCTGTCGCCCAGCCGACCGGCCAGCGCGGCGCCTGTGCGGCGGATCTCCGCGGCCCCGGGGACAAAGGCGAGGAGGTCGCCCTCGGACTCGTCGAACAGGCGCGCCGCGGCTTCCGCGAAGCTCTCCTCCCACCTCCGGCGGTCCGTGCCGGGCGGCAGGTAGCGGGTGTCGACGGGAAACAGCCGCCCGGGGCAGTCCAGCACGGGTGCGGGGGAGCTGCCGCCCAGGAGGCCGGCGACGCGTTCGCTGTCCAGCGTCGCGGACATGACAAGCACCGCCAGGTCGGGACGCGCCCGGCGCACCTCGAGGGCGAGCGCGAGTGCCAGGTCGGCGTGGATCGATCGCTCGTGGAACTCGTCGAAGATCACGAGGCCGGTGCCGGCGAGCAGGGGATCGTCCTGGATCGCCCTTGTCAGGAGCGCCTCCGTCACCACCTCGATCCGCGTCGAGGGCCCCACGTGCGAGGCCCCGCGCACCCTGTAGCCTGCCCTGCCCCCCACCGGTTCGCCCAGCAGCTCCGCGATGCGCGAGGCCACTGCCGCGGCGGCGAGGCGCCGAGGCTCGAGCATGATCATCCGCTTCCCGGCCAGCCAGGGCTCATCCAGGAGGAACGGCGGCACGAGGGTGGACTTGCCGGCGCCGGGCTCGGCGCTCAGCGCCAGGCAGCGCCGCCGGTCCAGGAGGGCGGAGATGCGGGGGAGGAAGGGGACGAGGGGAAGGTCCAGGCGGGACAGGTCCACCGCCCGGATACTACGGGCAGCGGCACTCCGCTTCAAGCCTGCCCTGCGGGCAGCGGCCGCGGTAGCGCACCAGGGACGGGGCGAGCAGCCCGTCGTCGGCGAACACGCTGTCGAAGGCGAGGCCCACCTGGCCGGGGGCGTGCGCGTCGGAGCCCGGCGTGAGAGCCACCCCCCGCTCGACTGCCAGGGCCGCGATGCCGGGGGCCGGGTAGTACTCGTCGATCGTCTTCCGCAGGCCCGAGGTGTTGACCTCCAGGCTCATGCCGCTGTCCCGGCAGGCCTCGAGGACCTCCTCCACCTGGTCCCGGCAGGGCCCGAGGACCGGCAGCCCGGGCTGCTTGATCAGGTCGAGGTGGGCCACGCAGTCGTACAGGCCTGTGGCGATCCCTTCCCTCATCGCGGAGAAGTAGTCCTCGTAGATCCGCTCGATCGACCTGTCGCCGGGCAGGTCGAAGACCCAGGCGTCATCGGGCCAATCGGCCACGAAATGCACGGACATCAGAACGAGGTCGAAGCTGTGCTCGGCGAAGAACCGCTCGAAGTACCCTTCCCAGCCCCGCACGTAGTCCGCCTCGATCCCGGCGAGGATGGTGAGAGAGGGGCAGGCCTCGCGCGCGCGCGCCAGCTCCTCCTCGTAGCCCTCGAACTCGGGAAGCTCCATGCGCATCTTCCCCCCGAAAAGGTGGGGACGGTACCCGGGCATGGGGACGTGGGGCGTGAAGCAGATCTCGTCCAGTCCCGCAGCGGCGGCCGCGCGGGCGTATTCCTCCAGCGTGCCGCTCGCGTGCCGGCACCAGTGGCTGTGCATGTGGTAGTCGTGCATTGGCTCTGTGGGGAAAACATACAGTTTTCCCGCCGCACTTTCAACAGGGTGCAGCCGCGGCGGCCGCGGCGGCCGGGGCGGCCGCACCCCGTCGAGCGGGGGGGGGCGCTCAGCCGTCGACCGCCTGGTTCGCCGTGCCGCTCTTGCGGGTGAGCAGCGAGGCGACGACGATCGTGATGAAGCTGAGCGGGATCGAGACGATCCCCGGGTTCTTCAGCGGCACGGGCGCCGTCAGCGGGTCCAGCCCGTACAGCTCGTACATGGTCGGCGAGAGCAGGATCAGGCCGATCGACGAGACCACCCCCACGATGATCGACGCGGTGATGCCCGGCCCCGTGGTCTTCTTCCAGAACAGCATCATCAGGATGGCCGGCAGGTTCGCCGAGGCGGCCACGGCGAAGGCCAGGCCGACGAGGAACGACACGTTCACGCCCTTGAACACGATGCCCAGCAGGATGGCCACTGCGCCCACGGCGAAGGCCACGATCTTTCCCGCCATGACCTTCTGCTTGTCGTTCCTGATCACGCCGGCGAACCTGTCCATGATGTCGTGCGCCACGGCGCCCGAGGCGGCGATGATCAGGCCGCTCACGGTCCCCAGCACCGTGGCGAAGGCGATGGCCGAGATCATCGAGAACAGGAACGTGCCGAACGAGCGGGCCAGCAGCGGAGCCGACATGTTGTTGTCCGCCAGGTTCACGACGCCGCTGGTCATCGCCCCCAGGCCCATGAACAGGGTCAGCACGTAGAAGAACCCGATCGCCGCGATGGCCACGATCGTGCGACTTGCGCGCCGCCGCCGGGCTGGGCACCGTGTAGTAGCGGATCAGGATGTGCGGCAGGGCCGCCGTGCCGAGGAACAGGGCGAGCATCAGCGAGACGAAGTCGATGCGCTCCAGCGGCGTCCCCTCGACCTTGAACTGCAGGCCGGGCCGCAGGATCTGGTTGCCGGGGGTGATCACGCCGATAGTACACGCTGACGTGGTCGGCGCCGTCGGTGAACTTCGCCTCCTTCCACAGCCGCACGCTGCTCTGCCTGTCGCCGATGAGCGAGAGCAGGCGGAAAGGACCCACGGGCCCCGTCCGGACATCCGCCCCGCCCCTGCCGGCGATCACCTCCATGTGTCCGACCGGCCGCAGCGCGTTCTCGCGCGAGGCAGGCGCGCCGTTCACCAGGCGCGTGCCGCCCGGCTGCGTCACGACCGACTGGGTCTCCTCGAGGGTCACCGGGCCCCCCTCGGGGCTGCTCACCTTCCACCACGTCGGGGAACCGTCGCGGACCAGCTTGGCGAAGCGGAGGCTCTTCACCTGCTTCACCTCCGCCACCTGCCAGCCCGGCTCGTCCACCACGCAGCTCGCTTCCCGAGAGGCTGGCCGGCAGCGTGCGGTACTGGTGGAAGGGGACCCTGCCGCCCTGGTCGGGCGTCGTGGAGAGGCCGCGGATGCACAGGGCGACGACGAGCACCGTGGAGAACACGATGAGCAGCGCCCCCTTGATGAACTGCACGTAGGTCGTCGAGGTCATGCCCGCGGTGGCGACGATCGTGATGACGATGGCGCCGACCATGAGGACGCCCACGTAGTGCGGCAGGCCCAGCAGCGGCGTCACCAGGACGCCGGCGCCGACCATCTGCGGGATGAGGTAGCACAGCGAGACGACCAGCGTGCTGATCGCCGCGGTGAGCTTGATGCCCCTTGTGGTTGAACTTCGCGTCCAGCGCGTCGGTGAAGGTGTACTTGCCCAGCCGCTTGATGGGCTCGGCCACCACGAACAGGGCGACGATCCACCCCGCCAGGTAGCCGATGGAGTACAGGAAGCCGTCGTAGCCGGCGGTGGCGATCATGCCGCAGATGCCGAGGAACGAGGCGGCCGACAGGTAGTCGCCGGCGAAGGCGATGCCGTTGACCCCCCAGTGGATGCGGCTGCCGGCCGCGTAGTAGCCGCTCGCCGACTTGGCCCGGCTGGCGAAGAAGAACGAGAGGGCGAGCACGATCGCGACGAACATGACGAAAAGCCCGACAGAGAGGATGCTCATGCCTTGCCCTCCCCTTTCCCGCCGGACAGGGCGGCCTCCCTGCGGCCGCAGGCCCTGTTGTAGACCAGCGCCAGCACGAGGGCGAGGACGATCAGGCCCATGCCGTAGACCACGGCAAGGTCCAGGCCGGCGACCACGACGGCCTCCATGGCCACGGGCCGGGCCAGGTTCAGGGCCACGAACCCCGCGTAGATGGCCCCGTAGACGAGGACGAGGATCACTCCCAACCGACGCTTGTAGGCAAATGCGGGATCCTTGCCCGTTTTCGCTGCAGGTTCATGGAGCATGCGCCACCTCCCGCGGTCGTCGGATCGATCGTCCCGGGTATATTCCCGAACACGACCTGTCTGGTCAAGTATTGCCCCCGCTTGGACAAGGACCCCGCCTGGGGTACCATCGGGCGGTCCATGGCGAGCGAGACGGTCCGGGTCAACCTCCACTGCCACTCCACCCTGAGCGACGGGACCCTCCCGCCCGAGGAGCTCGCGCGGCTTCTCGCCGCCGACGGGGTGGCCTTCGCCTCGCTCACCGACCACGATACCTGCGAGGGGTCCGCGCGCTTCCGCCAGGCGCTCTCCCAGTGGGGCGTCGGCTGCATCGACGGGGTGGAGATGACGCGTGCAGTCGGCCCGTGGCGAGGTCCACCTCCTCGCCTACGGCATCGACCCGCGCGACCGGGCCCTGGGGGAGGCGCTGGCCGCCCAGCGCGCGCGCAGTGACCCGGGCATGCGCGGGCTTGTCGACTCTGTCAGGCGGGTCGGCGGCCGCGCGCCCCGGCCCGACGCCCTGTCGGCGGCAGAGGCCATCCGGCTGGCCCACGAGGCGGGGGGCGCCGTGTTCCTTGCCCATCCCGCTGTCGTACGGCATGCGGCCCGCCGAGACGGAAGGGCTGGTTGACCAGCTTGCCGCCGCGGGCCTGGACGGCATCGAGGCGGTCTACGGTCCGTACCCGCCCGAGGACAGGCGCCTGCTCGAGGGACTCGCGCGGGCCCGCGGGCTGGCCGTGAGCGGGGGCAGCGACCTGCACGACACGGCGATCGAGGGACAGGGGCAGGCCGTGGAGCTGGAGCCGGGCAGTGGCGCGCGCTGCGCGGACTTCTCATCGACCGCGGAGGCCGCGGCGCCCGGGCGTCGGGCCCGCGAGGCTGCCGGCGCCCCGGCCGACGCGCGGCCTGCTGAACGGCGCGCGCGCGCGGTCCAGCGACGGGCCCGGCCGGGCAGGTTCGCGATGCGCATCGTGGCGCCCACCGTCCTCGCCATCGCGCTGTTCGTGGTGTCCATCTTCGCGCTGATCATCCCCCGCTTCGAGGCAATCCTCCTCGAACGCAAAAAGGACACGATCCGCGAGCTGACCTACTCGGTGGTGAGCGTGCTCGCCGAGTACGCTGCCGAGGCCGATGCCGGGCGCACCACTGCGGAGAAGGCCCAGGCCGACGCGGCAGCGCGCGTGCGCGACATCCGCTACGGCAGGGAGTCCAAGGACTACTTCTGGATCACCGACATGCGTCCCGCCATGATCGTGCACCCCTACCGGCCGGACCTGGTCGGCACGGACGTGGGAGGCTACGCCGACGCGAACGGCGTGCGGGTGTTCGTGGAGTTCGTGAACGCCGTCCGCGAGAAGCAGGAAGGCTACGTCGAGTACCTGTGGCAGTGGGAGGACGACGCGCAGCGCATCGTGCCCAAGCTGTCCTTCGTCAAGCGCTTCGCCCCGTGGGACTGGGTCGTGGGCACCGGCATCTACCTCGACGACGTGCGGGCGGAGATCGACGCGATGGTGCGCCGGCTCGATCGGCCTGTCCATCGGCATCGGGGTCGCGCTCGCGCTGCTGCTTGCCTTCGTGGCCCAGCAGAGCCTGGCCATCGAGAGAGGCAGGACCGCCGCCGAGGCCGGGTCTGCGCGAGTCGCACGAGAGGTACAGGGCCCTCGTGGAGGCGTCCACCGAGGGCATGGTCATGGTGAGCGACGGGGTGTGCACCTACGCCAATGCGACCTTCCTCGCCATGCTCGGCTACACGGAGGCCGAGATCGGGCTGCACGCGCTGGCGGACCTCGTGGCCCCGGACGGGCTCGCCGATGCCGGGGTGCGCGACTTCCTCCAGGCCGTCTCGGCCCCCGAGCAGGCCGCGGCGTCCGGCGCACCGGCGCCCGCGCACGGCGCCGGCGCACCAGCGCCCGGCCCGCAGCCGCTCCCCGTCCCGCGGCCGTGCGAGTGTCCCCTGGCCGGGAGGGACGGGAGGCTCGTCGACTGCCTCCTCGCCGCCTCCCGCTTCGCCGTGGCGGGGCGGCGGGGATGGATCGTCACCGCGAAGGACCTGGGTGCGCGCCGCCGCGCCCAGGCGGGCGGCGAGGGACCTGCCGAGCGCTGGTCGGCGCTCGCGCAGGGCACGGGCAGGGGCCTGGTCCTGGCTGCCTGGGGGCGTCGGGCACAGGTCGTGCAGGCAAACCCCGCTGCCCGCGAGATCCTCGGCATCGCTGCCGACGCCGGATGCGGCCCCCGTGAGCCTCTTTTCCCTCCTGGGCGGCGCGGCCGACGCGGCCCGGCTGTACGAGGAGCTGTCGGCGCGCCGATCCGTCACGGACTGGAGACTCACCATCTCCCGCCCCGACGGCGAGGCGCGGGATGTCTCCCTGTCCGCGGTGGTGGCGCCTGGCGATCCGGGGAGCGAGCGCCTGGAGGTGATGATCGAAGACATCACCGCGCGGCTTC
Source organism: uncultured Spirochaetota bacterium (assembly GCA_963733835.1). Classification (GTDB taxonomy): domain Bacteria; phylum Spirochaetota; class Spirochaetia; order SZUA-6; family Fen-1364; genus CAVTER01. The sequence continues at coordinate 337,154 of CAVTER010000005.1, read as the reverse complement.
GCGCGGAGCGGCAGCGCGACCAGCTGCTCGCGGAGCTCGAAGCCTCCTCGCTCGCCCTGAACGAGCCGGTCGGCAAGCTGGCGCGGCCCGCGGCCGTCTGCCCCATGAACGCCCCGATCCGAACGGCGGCCGAGCGCATGGGCCGGCTGGCCGCCGATGCGCTGCTGGTAGCCGCGCCGTCGGGCGAGATCCTCGGCATCGTGACCGGCCGCGACATCCGCGAGCGGGTTGTCGCGCGGGGCCTCGACCCCGCGGTCCCCGTGCGCGAGGTCATGAGCGCGCCGCTGGTGTCCATCCCCGATGCGGCCCTCATCTCGGAGGCCATGCTCCTGATGCGCGCCAGGGACATCGGCCACCTCGCCGTGAGGGACCCCTCGGGGGCGGTGAGCGGCCTCCTGCGCGCAAAGGACCTGCTGCAGCTGCACCGGCAGTCCATCGCCGTGCTGCAGGCCGAGATCACCGAGGCAGCGGGCCCGCTCGAGACAGGCGCTGCCTGGGCCCGGATGCCCGGGATCGTGCACTCGATGTCGGCGGGCGGCGCCCGGCCGGCCAGCGTGCTTCGCACCCTGTCGGCGGTGTCGGACATGGTGATCGGCAGGCTCGTGCGGCTCGCCGTCGAGGAGCTGGGCGCCCCGCCGGCCGATTTCGCGTTTCTCGTCCTGGGCAGCGGGGGACGGGAGGAGCAGACGCTGGGCTCGGACCAGGACAACGCCATCCTGCACGGGGGCAGGCCCGGCGAGCCGTACTTCCACAGGATGGGAGAGCGGGTGTGCGGCTGGCTCGCGGACATGGGCGTGCCCCGCTGCCGCGGGGGATTCATGGCCGAGAACCCCCAGTGGTGCGCGCCGGTGTCGGAGTGGGAGAGGCGCTTCGCGGGCTGGATCGCCGAGCCGGACGCGGAGCAGCTGCGCGACTTCAACATCTTCTTCGACTTCCGCGCGGCGGCCGGCTCCTCCGCGCTCGCCGACGGCCTGCGCGGGTCCATCGCGGGCATGCTTCCCTCCCACCCCGCCTTCTTCCTGTTCCTCGCCCGCGAGGCGCTGGCGAAAAAGCTCCCGCCCGCCCTCGCGGGGGGCGTGTTCCGCGACCTGCTGCGTGCAGGCCCCGCCGAGCTCGACCTCAAGGAGGCGATCGCCCCGGTGGTGCGCTTCGCCCGGCTGTACGCGCTGCGGCACGACATCCGGGCGACGGGAACCATCGCGCGTTTGGCCGCGCTGCGGGAGGCGGGGGTGCTGAAGCCCGCGCACTTCGACGAAGTCACGCGCGCGTGGTGGTTCCTCGCGGGGCTTCGCCTGCGCTGCCAGGAGGAGGCGATCCGCGCGCGGGGAGAGCCGTCGGACATGCTCGACACGCGCGGCCTGGCCCCGGGCGACGAGGCCATGCTGCGGGCAGCCGCCTCCCAGGTGTCCCTGCTGCAGAAGAGGATCAGCTTCGATTTCCTGGGAAGCGCCCTGTAAGCCGGGGCAGCGGGGTCCGGCCCCGGGCTGGCCTCTCAGCCGTAGCTGTGCAGGCCGGAGAGCAGGAAGTTCACCCCGAAGAAGGTGAAGATCGTGCAGGCAAAGCCGATCACCGAGATCCACGCGGGCACGGCGCCCGTCTTCTTCCTGATCAGCCGCCAGTGCAGGTAGAACGTATACACGAGCCACGTCACCAGTGCCCAGGTCTCCTTCGGGTCCCACGACCACCAGGCACCCCAGGCCTGCTCGGCCCAGACGGCGCCGAACACGAGCGCCCCCGCGGTGAACACGGGGTAGCCCACGGCGATCGCCGTGTAGGTGATCCTGTCGAGGTTCCCGCGACGGGCGGGGTCACGGGTGGCCAGCCACGCCACGGAAGAGACGAACGAGACCACGAAGAACGCCTCGCCGACAAACGAGAGGGCCACGTGGGCAACCAGCCACCCGGAGCGCAGGGCCGGGATGGGCGCGAGGGCCTCCTTCGGCGCAAGGGGGGAGCTGGCAACGGCGAGGAGGGCGAGGGCCGTCACGGTGGCCCCGAACTGGACGGCAGCCGAGAACGGGATGCGCTTCTGCAGCCTGTAGGCCAGGCAGAGGATGCACACCAGCACCGCGTAGAAGACCAGCGACTCGTAGGTGCCCGTGAGGGCCGGGAACCCGATGAGGAGAGACCTCTGCACGGCTGTTGCCAGGAGGACGGCCGCTGCCGCGGCGAGCGCCCAGTGCGAGGCCGGATCGCGCCTGCCGTCCCTGCGGAAGAGGTACACCGCCTGCAGCACGGCCGCGGCAGCGACGAGACAGATTGCCACGGTCGGGAGGATGCTCATGTCTTCGCGTCTCCGATCTTGCGGATGAAAGTTGCGGCCAGCCCCACGAGGACCAGCGCGAGGGCGGCGAGCACCACGGGCCAGCCGGGGTCGATCACCGCCGAGAGCCCCGTGAGGTCCACGTCGCGGAACCCCTGCACGGTGAACCCGCCCGCGGTCCCGCCGGCGGCGAGGCGCAGGACCTCCGACCCGCCGTCGCCCTCGATGCGCACGACGGCCCTTCCCTCCTCACCCGTTGGGGCCATGAACAAGAGGACCGCACCGCCGTGCGACGCCTCCTCGCCCTGCGCCAGGAGGTGCTCCCTCCCCGCGGGGTCGGTGACCGCGAGAAGGCTCTCGACGGAGTGCGAGACCTGGTAGATCGACATCCTTCCCAGCCGCAGCGGGTGGTTCACGCGGATGGGGAAGGGCCGCACCTCGTCGGCGCCGTCGCGCACGACGCGGACGGTGGATGTCCAGTCCCGCGGCCTGCCATCCTCGTAGGCGGTGTAGGAGAAATCGTCGAGCACCAGGAGCCGCCCCCCGGGCATCTCCACCCTGTCGCCCTTCGCCAGGCGCACGGACCCCGTCTGCCTGCCGGCGAACGAGAGCACGGCGCCGACCACGAGAACGAGCAGGCCGAGGTGCAGGATGTCGGGCCCGTGCCTGCGCCGGGCAGGCCGGCGCAGCTCCCGCAGGAGCCTGTCCACGGTGCAGACGGCGAGGTTCACGAAGAAGAGGCCCGCGGGGACGAGGAACAGGACCGACGTGAAGAAATGCGAGAAGCCCGAGCCCACGAGCAGTCGTCCGCCCAGTCCCGGCCATGTCTCGAGGTAGAAGCCGGCCTCGCGGCCCTGCGGCACCAGCGTCGCGAGGATCCCCGTCGCGGCAAGCCACGCGATCAGTCCCGCGGCGAGCTTCACGGACTTCAGGAAGCGGAAAAGCTTCTGCACGGCCCCAGTGTCTCCGGTCCGTGGAGGGTAGGCGCCCGCCGGCACCCTGTCAAGGCGGACAAAAAAAACGGGGGGCCGACCTGCCCCCCGCCTGTTTCAATCGTTTTCTGGACTAGTAGTTGTTGCGGTAGCCGCCGCCGCCGCTCCGCGCGGGACGATCCTCGCGGGGCTTGGACATGTTCACCGTCAGGCTCCTGCCCTCGTGCTGCGTGCCGTTGAGGGCGGCGATTGCCTTCTCGGCCTCTTCCTGCGTCGACATCTCGACGAAGCCGAAGCCGCGCGAGCGGTCGCTGTCGCGGTCCATGACCACCTTCGCGCTCTCCACCTTGCCCTGGCCGGCGAACAGCTGCTCGAGCTGCGAATCCGTGACCGAGTACGAAAGGCCGCCGACGTACAGTTTCTTGTTCATGCGCTCCTCCTTGGAGTGTGGGCTCATCACCCTCTTCTTCGTACCAGCAAGGAGCGAACATGCCCGGATCTTTTTGGGATGCGGCTGCCCGGTCGGAGTTCCTTAGGGGGTAGGATTGGAAAGGTCCGATTCACCCGGCTTCTCTGTGTGTTTTGCAGACCCCGCGAAGCCCTAGTCGGAGCCTGTGTCTGCATTATACGGAGTCTCGGGGGGAAAGTCAACGCCACCCCCCGTGCAGAAAGAAGCCCCGCGGCAGGGGCCGCGGGGCTCGAGCGATCCACGGGTGACGGGACTCAGCCCTTCTTCACAAGGGTGTCGGTCCAGTCCAGGCCCTTCTCGATCACGGCGACCATCTCGTCGATCTGCGGCCGGCTGATGATGAGGGGCGGCGAGATGAAGATGTAGTCCCAGTTGCTGTACAGGTACAACCCGTTCTCCATGAAGATCTTCCCCAGCTGGCCCGAGACGTTCCTGATGGAGTCGTTGAAGCCTGCAAGGGGCGCCTTCGTCTTCCTGTCCGAGACCAGCTCGATGCAGGCCCACAGGCCCTTGCAGCGCGTGTCGCCGACCGACGGGTGCCTCGCCTCGAGGTCCTTCAGCTTCTTCGCCAGGTACTCCCCGTCCTTCGCCGCCTTGTCGATGAGATTGTGAGTCTTGTACTCCTCGATATTGGCGATGCCGCAGGCGCAGGCCAGCGCGTGGCCGCAGTAGGTGAGGCCGCTGGTGAACTTGCGCTCCTGGAAGTATTCCCAGATCTTCCTGCTCCAGATCGTGGCGCCCAGCTGCACGTAGCCCGAGGTGATGCCCTTGGCCGTGGTGATGATGTCGGGAACGATGTCGAAGTGCTCCACGCCGAACCACTTCCCCGCCCTGCCCCAGCCCGCCATGACCTCGTCGACGATGAGCAGGATCCCGTTCTCGTCGCAGAGCTGGCGCAGGCCCTTCATGTAGCTCTTCGGCGGCACGATGATGCCGTTGGTCCCGACGATCGGCTCCACCATGATGGCGGCCACCGACTTCGGGTTGTCGTACATCAGCTGTTCCTTGAGCACGGCGAGGGTCTTCTGGCCGCACTCCTCGTCGTCCCTGGAGCCGAACGGGCAGCGGTAGGGGTAGGGTCCGAAGAAGTGCACGACGCCCGGGGATGCCCGGCTCGGCGGGCCAGCGCGCGCGGGTCGCCGGTCACGGTGATGGCCGCGCCCGTGGCGCCGTGGTAGCTCTTCCAGGCCCCGTAGATCTTGTGCCGGCCCGTGAACCAGCGGGCGGCCTTGATCGCGTTCTCGTTCGCCTCGGCCCCGCCGTTGGTGAACAACACGTAGTCCAGGTCGCCGGGGGTCAGGTCGGCCACCATCGAGGCCAGCTTCGCCTTGGGCTCGGTGCCGAACCCGGGCGAGACGAAGCACAGCTTCTCCATCTGCGCCTTCATGGCGTCCAGCACGTGCCGGTTGGAGTGGCCGAGGTTGATGTTGAGCAGGCCCGAGCAGCCGTCGATGATCTTCCGGCCGTCGGTGTCGTACATGTAGATGCCGTCGGCCCGGTCGATCATCGTGGGCACCCACCCGCCCTGGGGCTTCCAGCTGTAGATGACGTGTTCGCGGTCGAGCTTCTGCAGTTCCTGGGTCTTCATTGCCCTCTCCTTACGGTGTGCCCGTGCGCGTCGTCCTATGTCTCGTTGGCTGTTGCGAGCAGGCAGTGCAGGAGGACGTTGGCGCCGGCTTCGCAGTCCTCCCAGGAGGTCTTCTCGACCTCCACGTGGCTCCTGCCGCCGATGCTGGGCACGAAAATCATGGCCGTGGGGCACACCTGGTTCATGTAGCTCGCATCGTGGCCCGCCCCGCTCACCATGTGCAGGCTGGAGTACCCCAAAGCCTCGGCAGTGTCCAGTACCCTCTGCACGAGCCTCTCAGCGAAAGGCGCGTGCGGGCAGCGCCAGGTCTCTTCGATCCGGATGGGCGTGCCGTGCCTGGCGGAGATGGTGCCGAAGTCCTTCTTCAGAAGCTCCCAGGCCGCGAGGGCGTGATCGTCGTCCCACGAGCGGATGTCCACGGTGAAGTGCACGCTGTCGGGGATGATGTTGCGCGAGTTGGGACCGTTCTGGATCTCCCCCACGGTGGCCACCATGTTCCCCTTCATGCGCCCGGGCAGGCTGTTCACGGCCAGGATCATCTCCGCGGCGGCCACGAGGGCGTCGTGCCTGCCCTCCATGGGGGTGGGTCCGACCTGGTTCGCCTCGCCGGCGAGGTACACGTCGTACCAGTGCAGGCAGAGGATCCCCTTCGGCGCGCCGATCGTCTTTCCCTGGCGCTCGAGCATCGGGCCCTGCTCGATGTGGAACTCGAAGTACGCGTGGGTTGGCCACTTCTTCGCGGGGACCGTGCCCTTGTAGCCGATCCGTGCCAGCTCCTCGCCCTGCAGTTTCCCGTTCCTGTCGGCGCGGGCCTAGGCCCAGTCGCGCTCCAGGGCCCCTGCCCACACGCCCGAGGCCACCATCGCGGGGGCGAAGCGCGAGCCTTCCTCGTTGGTCCAGTCCACGATGACGAGCGGCCTCTCGGTCTGCACCTTGTTCTCGTGCAGCGTGCGCATGACCTCCAGGGCACCCATGACCCCGAGGATCCCGTCGAACCTGCCGCCCCGGGGCTGGGAGTCGATGTGCGAGCCGCCATCACCGGCGGCAGGCCGTCGTTCTTCCCCTTCCGCCTGCCGAAGATGTTGCCCATCTCGTCGACGGTCACGGCGAGGCTCAGCTCCTCTCAGCCACGCCACGAACAGGTCGCGGGCGCGCTTGTCCTCGTCGGACAGGGCCAGGCGCTGCACACCTCCCGCGGGGGTGGCGCCGATCGTCGCCATCTCCTCCAGGCTCGCGCGCAGGCGCGCGCCGTTGATCCTCAGCTTCGAGACGTCCATGGATTCTCCTTCCCGGCCCGGCTCTGTCAGAACGCCGCAGGGGCTCCCGCTTCACGAACCTGCCCCGCACCGACCTCGCCGACGAACTTCATCTGGTCGCCCGCCCACTCGGCCACGCGCCTGCCGCGGGAGTACACGACCTCCGGCGTGCCGGTCACCTCCAGGCCTTCCCAGGGGGTGTAGTCCACGTTCTGGTGCAGCTTCTTCTGGGTGATCGTGAACTTCCGCTTCGGGTCGAACACCACGATGTCCGCGTCCTTGCCCGCGGCCACCGCGCCCTTGTTCGCGAGGCCGAACATCCGGGCCGTGCCCGTGGACAGCACGTCGACCATCCGCTCCAGGGTGATGCGGCCCTTCACCACGCCCTCGGTGTGCAGGAGCATCAGCATGGTCTCGATGCCCGGCGCGCCGTTGGGGATCTTCTTGTAGTCGTCCTTGCCGTTCATGTCCTTCTGGCCCTTGAAGTTGAACGGGCAGTGGTCGGTGCCGATGGTCTGCACGTCGCCGTCGCGCAGGCCCTGCCACAGCTCGTCGCAGGCTCTCCTGCGGCCGCAGCGGCGGGCGACATCACGTACTTCGCCCCGCCCCAGTCGGGCTCGTTGTAGCGGTCCTCGGTCAGGGTGAGGTACTGCGGGCAGGTCTCGGCGTAGATGCGCAGGCCCCGGTCCCGGGCCTCGCGGATCTTCCACAGGCCCCGGCTGGAGGAGAGGTGCACGATGTAGATGCGGCTGCCGGTGAACTCGACGGCCGTGGCCGCCGCGGTCGACGGCCTGTTCCTCGGCGAGCATGGCGTGCGCCCGGGCGTGGTACATCGGCGCCAGGGTGCCGGCGGCCGCGAGCTGCTCGTTCAGCCTGCGGATGATGTCGCAGCTCTCGGCGTGCACCTGGACCAGGCCGCCGTGCTTCTTCGTCTCCTCGAGCAGGCGGATCATCGCGTAGTCGTCCACCCGGAAGTCGTAGAAGAGGAAGATCTTGAAGCTCGGCGTGCCGTACTCGTGGATGGCCTTCTTCACCTCGTCGATCACGTCGGGCCGGGCGTCGGTGACGCCGGGGTGGATGCTGTAGTCCACCACGGTCTTCCCGTCCGCCTTGGCCTTCTGCCTGTCCACCGCGTCGCGGAGCGATTCCCCCTTGCCCTGCAGGCTGAAGTCCACGATGGTCGTGGTGCCGCCGCAGGCCGCGGCGATCGAACCGGTCTTCCAGTCGTCGGAGGAGGTGGTGCCCATGAAGGGCATGTCGATGTGCGTGTGCGGGATCGATGGCGCCGGGCAGGATGTACTTGCCCGCCGCGTCCACCGTCTCGTCGGCCTTCTGGGAAAGGCCCGTGCCGACGGCCTTGATCGTGTCGCCCTCCATGTACACGTCGGCCGTGTACGATCCCGTGGCCGTGACGACGAGCCCGTTCTTCAGAAGCACGCTCATGACTGTCCTCCTTCGGGCAGCCTCACCCTGCCCCGCATCTCCGTGTCCATCACCGCGGTCGGCCTGCCGCTTCCAGCCCTTGGGCATCTCCTTGAAGGTGATGAGCGAGGGCACGGGGCAGATGAAGCTGCAGATCATGCAGCTCAGGCATTTCTCCTCGACCAGCTGTCGGCCGGCGCTTCTTCACGCCCCACTCCAGGGCCTGGCCGCCCGCGTCCCTGCAGACGATGTGGCACTGGCCGCAGCCCACGCACTTGTCCAGGTCGTAGTCCGCGATGCCCTGGCGCGCGAGGTCGAAGTGGTCGGTGGTCTTCAGGTTGGGAAGCGCCTTCCCGACGAGGTCCATCGCCCGCGCGATGCCGCGGGCGACCATGTAGTCGGTGAGGCCCTCGATCATGTCCTCCACGATCCGGTAGCCGTACTTGATGACGCCCGTGGTCACCTGGACCGTCGTGGCGCCCACCAGCAGGTACTCCAGGGCGTCGATCCAGGTCTCCACGCCGCCCATGGCCGACAGGGGCAGCCCCAGCTCGGCGCACTGGGCCATCTCGGCGATGAAGTGCAGGGCGATGGGCTTGATGGCCGCGCCCGAGTAGCCGCTCATCGCGCCCACGCCGAAGACGTTGGGCTGGGGCACCAGGTCGTCCAGCCCGATCGACGAGATGCCGCGGAAGGTGTTGACCGCCGAGATGCCGTCCGCCCCGCCCTTCTTCGAGAACAGGGCAGGCTCGGTCATGTCGGTGATGTTCGGGGTCATCTTGGCGAGCACCGGGATGCGCACCGCGTTCTTCACCGTGGCGGTGAACTTCTCGCACAGGGCGAAGGCCTGGCCCACCTTGTGGCCCGAGCCCTCGACGGTCATGTGCGGGCAGGAGAAGTTCAGCTCCAGCATGTCGGCGCCGTTGTCCGCGGCCGCCTTCGCGAGGAACGCCCACTCGTCGTTCGAGAAGCCCATGATGCTCGCGATGATCGGCCTGTCGGGGTACCTCTTCTTGAGGTACAGGAAGTCCGCGAGGTTGTCCTTCAGCGGCCGGTCGGAGATCTGCTCCACGTTCTGCAGGCCCACCAGGCGCTTGGCCTCGTAGTCGTACCCGGCCATGCGCGGGGAGGGGTGGACGATGGGGATGCGGCCCGAGTTCAGAGTCTTGTAGCAGACCCCCGCCCAGCCCCTGCTCGAAGGCCTTCTCCACCATCTCCGCGCTGTTGGACACGGGCGAGGAGGAGAGGATGAAGGGATTGGCGAAGCGCACCCCGCACATGGTCACGCCGAGGTCGGGTCCTCGCTTTCATGCCCTGCCTCCTGCCTGCGAGAGCCGCCGCGATCGCGCGGGCGGCGAGCTTGCCGTCCTGCACCGCCTCGACCACGAGGGCCGGGCCGCGCACGATGTCGCCGCCGGCGAACACGGGTTTCGGGCCGAGGTCTTGCGCGTCTTCGCGTTCGCGACGACCCGGCCCTCGCCGTCCACCTTCGCGACCGCCGACCAGTCGGCCGAGTCGGGCCTGTTGCCGATCGCCTCGACGGCCACGGCGGCCGGCAGGGTCCACCCCGAGCCCTTGATCGGCTCGGGCCTTCGCCGTCCCGAGGCATCCGGCTCCCCGAGGCGCGTGCGCACCAGCCGCAGACCGGTGAGCCTGCCCTTCCCGTCGGCGACATACGTCACCGGCTGGTTGAGCAGCAGGAAGTGCACGCCGAGACGCAGCGCGGCGAGGCGCTCGTCCTCCTCGGCAGGCATCTGGGCGAAGGAGCGGCGGTACACCAGGTACACGTCGCGCGCACCGAGCCTGAGCGCGGTCTCGGCGCAGTCCATGGCCACGCTGCCGCCGCCGATCACGGCCACGGCCTTGCCCGCGACCTCCTTCTCCAGGGCGGCGAAGCCCCTGCCCCGCAGCGCGGCCAGGAAGTCGACAGAGCTGTACACCCCCTTCGGCCGCTTCGCGCCGGGCAGCTTCTCGGCCTCCCACAGCCCCGGCCCCAGGAACACGGCGGAGAATCCGTCGGCAAGCAGCTTCTGCACCCCTTCGGCCCCGTCGATCCGGGTTCGACACTTGAACCGCACGCCCAGCCGTTCGAGGCCCGCCAGTTCGTTGCGGAGGAAGGCCTCTGTCGAAGCGGTAGGCGGGAACGCCGTAGCGGATGACCCCGCCCGGCTCGTCCCGCTCCTCGAACACCGTCACGGGGAACCCCTCCCGCGCCAGCTCCGCGGCGCAGGACAGGCCCGCGGGGCCCGAGCCGACCACGGCCACCGTCTCTGGGCGCCGGGCTTGCGCTCGACCGGGTCGAAAGCCGATCTTCCACGAGTGCTCCACGAGGAAGCGCTGGATCTTCCCGATCTCGATCGGCCGCACGATGCCCGTGGCGCTGCACTCCTTCTCGCACAGCCGGGCGGTCGGGCACAGCACGCCGCAGGCCCCGCCGAGGGCGTTGTTGGTCCTGATGGTGCGGATGGCGCCGGTGACGTTGCGCAGGCGCAGCTTGCGGATGAATGTGCCGGGGTCGGTTTCGGCGGGGCAGCCCTTCGAGCAGGGTGCGTCGTGACAGAGAAGGCAGCGGTCGGCCTCGGCAAGGGCCTGGACGAGGCCGAACCCCTTCTCCATGGTCTTGAACCGTGCGGATGCGCTCACGAGGGGCCTCCTTTGTCCGAGCCGCGGCCCGTGGGAGGTTCGGGCACGGGCCCGGAAAGGACCGAGTATAGGGCCAGTTCTCCGATTTGTAAACGAAATTCCTCCCGCGGCGAAAATGTTTGACCGCCGCCGGGAGCCTGCCCTATAATCGGGCGCTGAAGATACGACAGCCACCCGGAAGGAGGGCACCATGCCGCGAATCGTCCGCTGCGGTCACATCCAGGCCACCAATCCGAAGCACGAGGGCTCCCTCGAGGAGATCAAGGAGGCCATGGTGCAGAAGCACGTCGGCCTGGTCGAAGAGGCGGGCAGGAAGGGGGTGCAGATCCTGTGCCTGCAGGAGATCTTCCACGGCCCCTACTTCGCGGCGGAGCAGGACATCAAGTGGTACAGGACTGCCGAGCCCGTGCCGGGGCCGATCACCGAGCGTTTGGCTCCCCTCGCGAAGAAGCACCGCATGGTCACGATCCTTCCCATCTACGAGAAGGAGCAGGAGGGCGTCTACTACAACTGCGCCGCGGTGCTCGACGCGGACGGGAAGTACCTGGGCAAGATGCGCAAGGTTCACATCCCGCACACCTACCCCGCCTTCTGGGAGAAGTTCTACTTCAAGCCCGGCACCCTCGGGTTCCCCGTGTTCCAGACCGCCTACGCGAAGATCGGGATCTACATCTGCTACGACAGGCACTTCCCCGAGTGCGCCCGCATCCTCGCGCTGAAGGGGGCCGAGATCCTGTTCAACCCGTCGGCCACCACCGAGGGCAAGTCGAAGTACCTGTGGGAGCTGGAGCAGCCGTCCCAGGCCGTTGCCAACGGCGTGTTCATCGGCGCCAACAACCGGGTGGGCCTGGAGAAGCCGTGGGAGTTCGGCAGGTTCTACGGGTCCAGCTACTTCTGCGACCCGCGCGGAAAGATCCTCGTGAAGGGCTCGGAGGACAGGGACGAGGTGGTCGTGGCCGACCTGGACCTGGACGTGATCCGCGAGGTGCGCGACGGCTGGCAGTTCTTCCGCGACCGCAGGCCCGAGCTGTATGGGGAGATCGTGCAGCAGCTGCCCTAGCCATGGGCTCCCGCAGCCCAAGGGCTGCTGCCGCCCGGGGGATGGCCGCAAGGCCGACCCTAGCCGGGGATCGCCGCGAAAAGCTCTTCGAGCGCGATCTCAAGGCCATCGCAGACCGTCGACCGGGCGACAGCCTTTCCCACGAACAGCCCCGGCTCGGGGTACCGCCCGTCCGCGCCGCGCAGGTGCACGTGGATGAACCGGTTGCCGGGGTCGACCACCCAGTACTCCCGCACGCCGTGGCGCTGGTACAGCTCGAGCTTGGCGATCATGTCACGCCGCGAGGTGTACGGCGAGAGGATCTCGATGATCCAGTCCGGGGCGCCGAAGCACCCGAAGTCTCTCAGCTTCCCCCTGTCGCACACCACGGCAAGATCGGGTTGCACGACCGTCGCGACATCGTTCTCGGGCTGGTCGGCCGTTGCAGGGAGCAGCACGTCGAACGGCGCCGCGAAAACCCTGCACCCGCCCTTCCCCAGGAACGCACGGATCGCGTGGACGAGCTCGGTGCTGATGGCCTGGTGCGGCATCGACGGGGCAGGGCTCATGTCGAATGCCACCCCGTCGATCAGCTCCCACCTCTCGTCCTCGGACCACGTGCGGTAGTCGCCGTACGTGTACAGCCTGTCGTCCTTCTTCGCGGGAAGCCCCACCTTCATTCCTCCATTCTACCCAATGGAACGAGGCAGAGGAAGCTGGCGCTTGCACGCGGCAGGGACAGGCCGGAGACGTTTCCGCGGAAACGTGCTGCCCGGCGACCTCCCTCACGGATGGCGCGGGGCGAGGCGTGGTCATGCGCCGGGTGCCTGCGCGGCGCAAACAGAAGGGGCGCCACGTTTCCGCGGCGCCCCTGATCGAACGACGAAGAGGAGCTCTACGCGGGCTTCGCCTCCCGGAAGACCTTCGAAAAGATGATCTGCAGCACGAAGGCGTAGAGGACCGAGAAGTACCAGATCACGCCGCCGGGGAACGGGATCTTCACCTGCCCGATGGTGATGTACGCCATGAGCGGCGGGAGGATGATCGCGGTCACGTAGCACAGCACCCAGGTCAGCACCAACGACACGAATGCCGCGATGCTCCACCCGTTGGAGTACCAGTAGATGCCTGACCCCTTCGTGTACAGGTCCTGCATGTTGATCTTCTGCTTGTGCACGACCCAGTAGTTGGCGATCATGAGCCCCGCGATCGGCCCCAGCAGGATGCCGTAGTTGCCCGCGTACGACGTGGCAAGGTCCACGATACCCTGGCCCTTCGTCACAAGCCACCACGGGGTGACGAAGAATGCGATCAGCGTCCCGACGATGACCGCCGGCTTCCAGCGCAGCTTGAAGCTGCTCATCAGGATGTTGAACAGCGGGATCGAGTTCGCCGTCATGTCCGTGGACCACGGGGCGAGGAACGCGAACAGGAGGCCGATCAGGGCAGGGATGACGCCGGGCGCGTGGCGGACGATGATCTCCTGTGGAAGGATCGTTCCCGTGAGAGCGGCGGCGGTGAAGCCGAGGGCGGTGCCGAGCATCTGGCAGCCCACGACGCCGATGAGCAGGCCAGTCCCGAAGGCGCCCTTCTTCGCGGGATTGATGCCCCGCGAGATGTCGGACATGTTCAGCGCCACGGTGGCCCACCAGTTGGTCTGGACCGCCAGGTAGATCATGAAGGGAAGGCTCCAGTAGCCCGTCTTGCTGACCCACAGGTTGGGGATGTTCGCCTTGAACTGCTGCCGGGTGAGCAGCCAGATCACCAGCCACACGAAGTACACGAGCATGATCGGGCCTGCCCAGTTTGCCATCTTCCCGATGCCCTGCAGGCCGAAGAGCATGACCAGGATGAACGATCCCATGTACACGACCAGGGCAATGACGATGTAGCGGATCGCCGTTGCCGTGACCATGTCCTTGGGGACTCCCGCGAGCAGCACGATGATCATGGTGATGGCGAGCGATCCGGTCCACGCCTCGATGCCGAACCAGATGAGGCCCGCGATGCCCCTCATCACGACGGGGATGTGCGTGCCCCGGAACCCGAAGGTGGTGCGCAGCTGCACCGGGTAGGTGAGCCCGTGGCGGACGCCCACCGTGCCGTTCAGCCACATCACCAGGACCGCGAAGAAGTTGCCGAACAGGGAGCCCCACAGCGCCTGCCAGAAGTTCAGGCCCATGCCCTGCCCGATGGGCCCGAGGAAGAACATGGGGATGCACGTGTTCATGGAGAACATCATGAGCGTCCATGTCCATCCGCCGTATTTCTGCTGGCTTCTGGGAATGGGCAACAGATCCGGATTCTCTGTATACCCCCTCGGAGTTACTGCGACGTCTGCCATAGTGCCTCCTTCCCGGGAATCTGGATATTGAAGGCCACTATAAGGGCGGCTCCGGGCAGAATGCAAGAACTTTCTGCTTTTTTGGGTTTTATGCATGACGGTGTCCAATTTTGTTGACCGCTGCCCGGCCCGGTGGTATCCTGTCCGGCCACGGAGGAGGCGGACAATGGCCGAGAAACCGAGGAGACTGCGCTACTATGCCGCGGGCTGGAAGGAATCGAAGACCACGAAGTACATGGACTGCTTCGACCCGTCCACGGGCGAGGTGATCGCCCTCGCCCCCCAGTGCACGAAGGAAGAGGTCAACGAGGCGGTGGCGGCGGCGGCGGCGGCATTCCCCGCCTGGGCCGCCACTCCGCCCAGCCGACGGGTCCAGGTGCTCTTCCGGATGAAGGGACTCCTGGACACGCACCTGGACGAGCTCACGCGCTCTGGTGGCGACGGAGCACGGCAAGGTCCTCGACGAGGCCATGGGCGACGCGGTCAAGGTGACCGAGCTCGTGGAGTTCGCCTGCGGCATCCCCCACCTCATGAAGGGACCCGCCGTCATGAACGCCACGGTGGGCTACGACACCACGCAGTACATGGAGCCGCTGGGAGTGTTCGCCGGCATCGTGCCCTGGAACTTCCCCGCCATGCTCCCCATGGGATGGGTGGCGCCCCTGTGCATCGCCACGGGAAACACCCTGGTGCTCAAGCTGGCCAGCTTCGTGCCCCAGTCGGCCCACAGGATCATGGAGCTGTGGGAAGAGGCCGGCCTGCCGAAGGGCGTGATCAACCTCGTCACCTGCTCTCGGAACGAGGCGGAGATCCTGCTCGCCCACCCCGACGTGAAGGGCATCTCGTTCATCGGGTCGACCTCGATCGGGAAGCACATCTACGCGACCGCCGCGGCCAACGGCAAGCGGGTGCAGGCGCTCACCGAGGCCAAGAACCACGCCCTGGTGATGCGCGACGCGGCCCTCGAGCGCACGGCGAGCGGTATCGTGAACTCTGCCTGCGGGTGCGCGGGTGAGCGCTGCATGGCCCTGCCTGTGATCGTCGCGGAGGAGGCCATCGCCGATCGGCTCGTGGAGCTGCTCGTGGCGAAGATGAAGGCCCTGAAGATCGGACCCGCCTACGACAAGGCGAGCCAGCTCGGCCCCCTGGTGAACGCCGAGCACAGGCAGTCGGTCATCACCTGGATCCAGAAGGGCGTCGACGAGGGCGCGACGCTGGTGCTGGACGGCAGGGGCGTGGTCGTGAAGGGCTTCGAGAAGGGCTTCTACCTCGGCCCGACCCTCTTCGACCACGTGAAGCCGGGCATGACCATCGGCGACAGGGAGATCTTCGGCCCGGTCCTCTGCGTGAAGCGCGTGAAGGGCTTCGAGGAAGGCCTCGCCCTGATGAACGCGAGCGAGTTCGCCAACGGCTCGGTCATCTACACCCAGAGCGGGTACTGGGCCCGCGAGTTCGCGGCGCGCACCCACGGCGGCATGGTGGGCATCAACGTGGGAATCCCCGTGCCCCTCGCCATCTTCGGATTCACGGGGCACAAGAACTCGTTCTTCGGCGACCTGCACACCATGGGCACGGACGCCGTGCGCTTCTACACGGAGCTGAAGAGCGTCACCGCCCACTGGTTCTCCGAGGAAGAAGCCCGCGAGGCGAAGGTGTCCAACACGTGGGACGGCATGATCTCGATGCCCGACAGGAAGAAGTAGGAGAAGCGTTTCGACAGAAGGCGTTGCGGTCCCCTTGCCGGGGACCGCGCCGCCGCGAAATTAGTGATTGACCTGCGGCTCCCGGTGGTGTACGTTGGCCCCGCGGCGGCAAGGGCCGGGCTTCGTGCAGCCGCGAAAACTCAACAAAGGAAGCCGGATCATTCGAACCTTTCGGATCATCCGTCGAAGGAATAGCCGACCGGACAGCGGTGTCTGACGACCGTCCTGCCATGTTCTGCTCCTTTCGGGGTGAGGTTCAAAGGGCGATGATGAGAAGACTCCTCAGGAGGAGAACATGAACAAGAAACTGTACGTCGGCGGGCTCGCGTATTCCGTCACGGACGACCAGCTGCAGGCGCTCTTCGCCAGCCAGGGCACCGTGGTGTCCGCCAAGGTGATCACCGACCGGGATACCAACCGCTCGCGCGGCTTCGGTTTCGTCGAGATGAGCACCCAGGAAGAGGCCGAGAAGGCGATCCAGGCCCTCAACGGCACCCAGCACGAGGGCCGCTCCCTGACCGTCAACATCTCCAAGCCCCGCGAGGATCGCGGCGGCGGCGGCGGCGGATACAGGAACCGCTTCTAGAACTTCCAGGACCGTAGGGCAGGTGAACGGGGGGAAGTCGGCGCCCCCCGCCACCTTCCCGACTCCCGATCCCCTCCGCTCAGCGCTTCCCTCCCCGCCGGTTCCCTGCCACTTGCACGCTGCCTCGACGCGCCGTACATTGGGGCCATGGCCCTCCTGACCGGCTCGAACAAGATCTTCGTCCTGGACACGAACGTCATCCTGCACGACCACGACTGCATCTCCTCCTTCGAGGAGCACAACGTCGTGATCCCCATCACGGTCCTCGAGGAGATCGACAAGTTCAAGAAGGGCAACGAGATCATCAACTTCAACGCCCGCGAGTTCTCGCGCAAGCTGGACGGGATGGGCGGGGACGGCCTCCTCAACGAGGGCATCCGCCTCCAGAGCGGCGGCATCCTCGTGGTGGAGTCCAACGTCAAGCGCGACGCGCTGCTGAACGAGATCTTCTGGGAGGACAAGCCCGACCACCGCATCATCTCCCTCGCCTTCAACCTGGCTCGCGAGTACGGCAAGGAGCGGGTGATCCTGGTGTCCAAGGACATCAACATCCGCATGAAGGCCAAGAGCATCGGGATCAAGGCCGAGGACTACGAGACGGGCAAGATCTCGAGCATCGACGAGCTGTACAAGGGGAAGGAGATCCTCGAGCACGCCGACGGCGGCCTCATCGACGCCCTGTTCCAGGACGGATTCGTGCCGCGCGAGGGCGTGGCGCTGGACAGGGAGCCGCTTCCCAACGAGTACTACATCATCAGGAACCAGAGCAAGAGCACGCTGGCCGTCTACGACGGCGGTCAGAAGGGTTTCCGCCACATCCAGAAGCGCAGGGCCTATGGCATCGAGCCGCGCAACGCCGAGCAGACCTTCTCGCTGGACGCCCTGTTCAACGAGGACATCCCCCTGGTGACCATGGCAGGCAAGGCGGGCACGGGGAAGACCCTGATGGCCCTGGCCGCGGCCCTCGAGAAGCGCTCCAGCTACAAGCAGATCTACCTTGCCCGGCCCATCGTGCCGCTGTCGAACAGGGACATCGGATTTCTCCCGGGAGACATCAAGAGCAAGCTCGACCCTTTCATGCAGCCCCTGTTCGACAACCTCACGCTGATCCAGAACCAGTTCGAGGAGACCTCCGCCGAGTACAAGAGGATCCACGACCTGGTGGAAAACGGGAAGCTGGTGATCACGCCGCTCGCCTACATCCGGGGGCGGCACCTGTCGAAGATCTTCTTCATCATCGACGAGGCGCAGAACCTGACGCCCCACGAGGTGAAGACGATCATCACCCGGGCCGGCGAGGGCACCAAGGTCGTCTTCACGGGCGACCCCTACCAGATCGACACGCCCTACCTCGACTCGCGCTCGAACGGCCTGTCCTGCCTCATCGACAGGATGAAGGGCGAGCCGCTGTACGCGCACGTGACCCTGGAGAAGGGCGAGCGCTCACGACTGGCGGAGCTCGCCTCGAACATTCTGTAGCGCGGCACCCGAACACGCCTTTCTGGTAAGCAGGCTTCTCCAGGTTGCTGCAGGTGTCGCTGGATGGGATGTCACGTCGGTCCGGACCTGTCGCGACCCCTGCATTCCTTCTGCAGATCCTGATCGAGTACGTGCCATCCGGGCGCAGGTCTTCTCCAGAAGACCCGTCGAGGAGAACCGGTACTCGTATTACTCCCCAGCGTTGTCTGCACCATTGGGCAGCTGCACCTTCACCACGCTTTCAGCGTAGTTACGGGTGGTCGTGATTATCAGCCCTGTTTCCCCGGCGTTCTTCCCCTTCTGGGGGTGGGCTGTCACTACCCGCGCCTTGGACCTTCCCCGACTATGTTGAGATCCGCATGGTCGAGGCACCTGCAATGCGTTGGGCAGCCCGGCAGACCATCAGACCGTTGACAACGAGCACCTCGGCGCTATCATGGACACATGAGGAGGATCCTCGGCTCACTGCTTCTGTTGTTCGTCTGCTCTGCAGCGTTCACACAAGGCGACGGCAAGCCGGTCCTGGCGGTCCTGAACTTCGACGCGGTGAATATTCCCAGCAGCGAGGCGAGAATCCTGGCGGATTTCTTGACGACCCATGCGGTCGAAACTGGCAGGTACCGGGTCATAGATCGTGCGCAACGCGAGGCGATTCTCAGTGAAGTGGAGTTCTCCGCCGCGACCCGCATGGACGAGCAGGCTCAGCTGCAGGTCGGCAAACTCCTGTCGGCTGACCAGCTGGTTGTCGGGAGCGTCGCCGAGGTTGACGGAAGGATCCTGCTCAGCGTGAAGCTGATCCTGGCTGAGACCGGCGAGGTGCTGAGCTCCATTTCCAGGGGATACGAGAGCCTCCCGCAAGTGCTCAGCAGCAGCAGGGAGATAGCCATCGCGTTGTTGACGCGGAAGCGGGTTGACCAGCAGAAAGAGGGAAAGAGCTCCACTCGAAACCTGCCCACCGATCCTGTCAACAGTGTCGGTATGCTGTTCCGCCTTGTTGAGGCGGGCACCTTCAGGATGGGTTCAAGTACCGGCGAGGTTCATGAGGCGCCGGTCCACGACGTGTCGATAACTCTTCCCTACTACATTGCGAAGCACGAAGTGACCCAGGCACAGTGGTCGCTGGTGATGGGCGCGAACCCTTCCTACTTCAAGGGTGAGCAGCGACCGGTCGAACAGGTTGACTGGTTCGGTGCGACCGACTTCTGCAACAGGCTGAGCCTCCGAGAGGGCTTGCAGCCCTGCTACCGCTCGACGACGGAAGGAATCTCCTGCGACGTACTGGCGAGCGGCTACCGACTTCCCTCCGAGGCAGAATGGGAGTTCGCAGCCCGTGGTGGGAGCCAGGGTAGTTCGTTTGAACTCTCAGGGGGCAATCGCGAGGATGAGGTGGCCTGGTACGAGGAGAACTCGGGCAACTCGACACATCCGGTCGGGGCGAAAAGCCCGAACGAACTGGGCCTTCACGATATGAGCGGGAATGTCTGGGAGTGGTGTCACGACGCCGCTCACCCGTATTCTTCGCAATCGGTGGATGATCCTCGCGGTCCGCTGATCCAGGCGCGTGGCAGTTCACGAGCCTCTCGAGGAGGCGGGTATAGCGGGGCCAGGACGAAGCTGCGTGTGGCGTACCGAGGCTTCTCCGCCGCGGAGATGATATACAGAGGCCAGGGATTCCGAGTGGCCAGAAGCGTCACAGGAGCAGACCTGGGCGCGGCCACCGGCCAATCCCGCCCCGCGGCTGGCTCGGCGCGCAGATCACGGCCATCGAAGGATTTCCGCGGGCCGGATTCGCAGAAGATCTCAAGGTCGAGGGCTTGAAAGGCGCACTGGTCGAAGGCATATACCGGGGCTCGCCGGCTGACCAAGCGGGGCTGCTTCCCGGCGACTTCTTGACCCGGAGCTCGCCTCGAACATCCTGTAGGGGCCCCGCGCTCAGTCGCCCCCTCGCGGCGGATGCGCGCTGCTGCGCAGCGTGAGCAGGTGCACGGTCACCCCGAGCGCGACAACCCCGAGGAGGATCCGCACCCAGAGGGCGGAGACCACCAGCCACGCGGTCAGCCCGAGACTCACCCAGAGGAGCGCCAGGGTCACGGCCTTGTGCAGCGGCCGCATGAACCGGCCCTCGTAGTAGTTGCGGAGGTAGCTCCCGAACACCCTGTTCGACACCAGCCAGGAGTGGACGCGCGGAGAGCTGCGCGCGAAAAGGAACGCGGCAAGCAGAAGGAACGGCGTGGTGGGCAGGACCGGCAGGGCGATGCCCAGCCCTGCCAGTCCCACGCAGACGAAGCCCAGCGAAAGGAAGACGACGCGCCGCACCCCTAGTAGTGCAGGCCGAACTGCAGGTCGAAGGGCACCAGGCCGCTGCCGTCCGCGTTCACGCCGTCCAGCCTGTAGTGGATGTAGGCCGCGAGGTGGGCGAGGTCGAGCAGGTTCACGTAGATGCCCGCGCCGATCGTGGTGACAAAGCCGCTTCCCGCGGGGGCCACCGGCTCGCCGACCTGAGAAAAGTAGCCCGCGTCCCAGTGCACGAGCGCCCCGGGGACAAGGTCGGGCAGCCCGATGGACGGCAGGTTCATGCGCAGCTCGACGTTGTGCACCAGCTTCAGGTTGGTGTCCAGGGCGCCCGAGTCGATGCCGCGCACGGCGTAGCCGAGGCCCGTGCGGGGAGCGTCCCTGCCGCCGAAGCTGCGGCGGATCACGTACGGCACCGAGGCGCCGTTCAGGCCGATCGCCCAGTCGGCCGCGGCGAACTCGGCGATGTACATGCTGAACCTGTTGCCCCTGCTGTCGGGGTCCGCATCGTACACGGGGTAGAACCCCCGGGCCGTGAGGTTCAGGCGCACGAAGTCGGCGTCGCCGAGCACGGTATTGAGGAGGAACCCCGGGCCGTACTCGGCCGAGATCTCCGCGGAGACCCCGCTCTTCATCTTGTGGTTCTTGTCGAAGAGAACGTCCTCGAGGGCGAGGCCGAGGAAGACGGTGTTCAGGAGGATCCCGTCCGCGTCGGGCAGGCCCGAGCCGAGGATGAGGTCGCCGGACTCTGTCAGGTTGTCGTTGAACCTGCCCCTGTAGAACAGGTACGCCTCCAGCCCGTTCGCCTCGATCCTGTCGTTCCAGAGCAGGCCCTGGCCGATGCCCAGCTGCCAGTTCGCATCAGCGCGATAGAAGACGGGGTCCCCGCCGCCGGTGTACTCACCGTCCATGAGAACCTCGCCCACGCGGTAGTAGGTCATCTTCTCCCAGGCCCCGCCCGCGTACGCCCAGAGGGTCGTGTCCACGCCATCGATGAGCGAGAATCCGCGGTACCCCACGCCGAGATCGAGCCCCCACAGCCGCAGCCCCACGTCGAACACCCAGGGGCTCGCCCCCGACTGCGCGAAGGCAGACCCCGCGGCACACAGAAGCAGCACGCAGAACACGCCGGCCAGTGCCCGTCTCATCGGCTCGTCCTCCTCCGCGCGCACATTACCCGTTTTCTTCCGCCTGTGCTATACTTCTGTCCATGAAGCGCCTGGCCCCCGTCGCACTGCTGGCGGTCCTGCTCGCGGCAGCCCCGCTCACGGCCGCGGCCCTCACGCTGACCGAGGTGACCTTCGAGCCGGGCCTCCTCGTGCTGGGCAACACGGGCGAGACGGACTCCACGGGGCCCACCCCCGTCGTCCTGGTGCAGTCGCTGGGCGTGTCCTTCCCCATGAGCCTGGGCGGGCCGTTTTTCTTCGAGCCCGGCGCGATCCTCCTGGGGACGTGGTACGAGTACTCGGATGCGGGTGCGCGGATCGTGCCGGGGGCGGCAGAGGCGAACAGCTTCTTCGTCCTGGGGGCGGCTCTCGCCGGGCGGGCAGGGGTGGCGCTGCCCGTGTCGAAGAGCGTCACGCTGGGAGTCTCCGTGGGCCTGGACCTGCTGGTGCGCGTCCCGGTCGACATCGAGGCGGGGGCGGCAGGCAGGGCCGCGGACAGGCGCGCGGGCTGGGCCTACTTCTACGGCATGGCCCGCTTCCTGTACCCCGAAACCTCGCTGTTCATCCGCTGGATGCTCTCGGAGAAGTTCGGCCTGTCCTTCAATGCGCGCGCGCTGCACCCCGTGTTCCACCTCTGGGACGGGGAGGGCCTCTCCTACCTGGACCAGCTCATGATGGTCGGGCAGCTCGGGTTCACGTGGAGGTTCGGTCCCGCGGCGGCGGCGCAGGACCTCAGATAAAGCTCGCCGGCTCCACCTCGGTCCAGACGTTTTCCTCGCGGGCGACCAGCAGCGACGCGAGGGCCGAGGAGAACACGTCCACGAACGCACCCAGGCAGACCAGGAACGGCGCGATGGCCTTCAGGATGAGGTAGCCCTCCTGCAGGCCCTTGCCGTACAGGCTGCACATCATGAACACGGAGAAGAACGCCCCGTTGCCGGGCACCGCCCCCAGCACGAAAGAGACGAGGAACGAGAAGAGCATGACCCACAGGGTCTGCAGGAACGTGATCTCGAGGCTGGAGTACGAGCGCAGGATGAGGATGAAGGCCACCCCCGAGACCATGGCCGTGCCGGCGCGCCCCAGGACCGCGAAGAGGGGATAGGTGGCCGAGCCGACCATGCGCGGCACACCCAGGCTCTCCTTGCCGTGCTTTGTGAGCACGCCGAGGGAGAGGTACGCGTCGCCCGTGAACAGGCCCGCGATGGCCGGGCCCAGGGCCGCGTAGATCCACCGGTAGGGCTTGTCCCGCACGCCCAGCAGGTACAGGCAGAGGGGGAACACCCCGAAGACGACCACGACGGTGTCGACGGCGAGGATGATCAGGATCTGCTTGTACATCGCCAGGTCGGCGTGCGTGATGCGCATCATGAGGGCGGCGGCGATGACGACCATCGCGATGGCGAACAGCTCCACGACCAGCGAATTGAGATGGTAGAAGATGCGCGACAGCGAGTCGAAGATCTGCACGATGGGGCGGGTGAGCTGCCTGTCGAAGTCCATGTTCACGCCGAGCAGGAACGCGAGGACCATGAGGGGGAGGAGGAAGTCGCCGCTTCCCCAGAGCACGGAGAAGAGGTTGCGCGGGAAGATGGTGCGAAGACCGTCCATCACGTTCACCGGCGCGAAGGCCTTCTGCGCCTCGACGGTGATGGGGATGCGCTCGGGAGGGAACACGAGCACCGACAGCGTGCCGAGGATCACCAGCACGGCCGCGGAGAGCACCAGGTACTTCAGGGCCGAGAGGTACACCCGGCCCAGCCGCTTCTCCTGGCGCAGCTCGGAGGTCCCGATGCCCAGCGAGAAGAACACGAAGGGGAACAGCACGTAGCGGCCGATCCCGGTGAGCAGCCCGGACAGGGAATCGAAGAATCCCTGGGCCTGCGCGGGGATGAAAATGCCCGCCACCACGCCCACGAGCGACCCGAGCGAGCAGCTTGATCCAGATCTTCATAGCCCCCCCGCGGCCACAGTAGCCGATGCGCCCGCATCGGTCAACCGCGGGCGTGCCCTGCCGGCGGGCTGGACGCCGGATCTGGCCGAAGGGCCGTTTTCAGGTATACTGCGGGGCATGAAGGGCGTGATCGTGACAGCGGGCTACGGGACCCGTTTCCTCCCCGTGACAAAGACCATTCCCAAAGAGATGCTCCCCCTCGTGACCCGGCCGTCGATCGGCTTCATCGTCGACGAGTTCGTCGCCTCGGGCATCACGGAGATCCTCTTCATCACCTCCCGGCGCAAGAAGGCGCTCGAGGACTACTTCGACAGGGAGATCGAGCTGGAGGCCGCCTTCCGCGCGGCGGGCGACACGGCCAAGCTGGCCGCGATCGAGCCTCCCCGGGCGCAACTGCTACTTCGTGCGCCAGCCCGAGATGCGCGGCACGGGCCACGCGCTGCTGCTCGCCCGCTCGTTCGTCGGGGCCGAGCCGTTCGTGGCCGCCTACCCCGACGACCTGCACTTCGGGGAGGTCCCCCTCGCCCGCCAGCTCATCGAGACGTACGAGAGGACGGGGTGCACCGTGCTCGCCACGCTGCACGATCCCCCCGACGTGAACAGGTACGGCCTCATCTCGATCGCCGCCGACGGCCTGCACGTGACCGACATCGTCGAGAAACCCCCGAAGGGCAAGGAGCCGAGCAGGGAAGCCTCGATCGGAAGGTTCCTCTACGCGCCGGACTTCCTCGAGGAGCTGGCAGCGCAATGGGAGCGCCACCGGGCGGCGAGTTCTTCCACACGCCCGGCGTGCTCGCGCTCGCCCGGCGCGGCAGGGTCGTCTTCAAGCGGGTGGAGGGCGAGCGCCTCGACACGGGCGAGCCATCCGGGTACCTGGAGGCAATCATCCGCTACGCGGACACCGTCCCCGAGCTGCGCAGGGTCCTCGACAGGATCCTCGCGGCACGGGCATCCGCGCCCACGCTGGCGCGCACGCCCAAGGGCTGAACCGGGACCCCCGTGGCAGCCGCCCGCCCGGCGAGGATCGCGCTGATCGGGTTCATGGGCTCGGGCAAGAGCACGGTGGGCAGGGTCCTCGCCCGGTCGCTGGGCTACGCCTTCCTCGACATGGACGCGATGATCGAGAAGCGCGCGGGAACGACAATCGCGCGCATCTTCGAGGAGCGCGGGGAGGAAGCTTTCCGCCGCCTCGAGGAGCAGGAGGTGGCGGGGCTTGCCGCGCGCACGCGTGTCGTGGTCGCCGCGGGCGGAGGCGCACCGGTGCGCGAGGCGAACCGACGGTTTTTCACCGAGCTGTGCGACACGTTCCACCTGGAGGTGAGCTTCCAGGACCGCGGCTGCCCGCGCGGGCACGGGGGCGTCCCGGCCGCTGCTGGCCGGGGGAGACGAGGCCGTTCGCAGGCTGTACGAGGAGCGGCTGCCGCTGTACAGGGCGCTCGGGACCGGGGTGCCCACCGACGGCAGGACGCCGACCGAGGTGGCCGAGGAAATCGTCAGCCGCCTGCGGGGTCCCAGGGCGAAGCGCCCTCCTGGGGAAGGCGGCGGATGAGAGCTGCCAGGTCCACGCGTCCCTCGTACAGCGCTTTGCCGAGGATGATCCCCGCGACGAGCGGGTCTGCCGAGTCTGCCGCCCGCAGCACGTCGTCCTCGGAGCCGATGCCGCCCGAGAGGATGGCGGGAAGCCCGGCCGCGCGGGCGACCGCGTTCGTGCCCTCGATGTCCGGGCCCGCAAGGGTTCCGTCCCTGTCGATGCTCGTGTAGACGACCCAGCCGATCCCCAGTTCGGCCAGGCCCGCGGCAGCATCGACGTCGCGCGCGCCGCCGTCGGCCGCCCAGCCGGCCACCTTCACGCGCCCGCCGCGGGCGTCGATGGCAGCCGCGAACCGGGGCCCCAGGCGCCTGATCCACGCGGCCGCCTCGCGCGGCGCGCGCGCGAGCACTGTCCCCAGGACGATCCTGTCCACGCCGATGTCGAGGAGCTGGCGGGCGTCCTGCTCGCTTCGCACTCCTCCGCCGACCTGCAGGCGGCAGCCCGCGGCGGCCCGGATGCGCGCGATCAGCGCGCGGTTGTCCCTGCCCTTCCCTTCCGCCGCGTCGAGGTCCACCACGTGCAGCCAGCGCACGCCGGCCGCCGCCCAGGCGCGGGCGGTCTCGACGGGATCGGCGGGGTAGAGCGTGGCCTCGGAGAAGCTCCCCCGCAGCAGGCGCACGCAGCGGCCGTCGACGAGATCGATGGCGGGGACGAGGAGCACGGGGTCAGGCCTGGCTGGCCGCCGGGGCCGCGGCACCGTCGCGCGCGCGAGCGCGCCTGCCCGGGCCCGCAGGTCGAGGCAGCGCGAGAAGGCCTCGCGGATGCTGCTCCTCGATCTCCCGGGCGGCCTGTGCGGCGAGGAGCGCCTCGCGGATCGCCCCGTCACGGATCACCCGCACGAGGGTGGACAGGGCGTGCAGGTACTCGAGGCTCATCTGGGGGGGCGAGGCGATGACGAACAGCAGGTGCACCGGCTCCCCGTCGGGCGAGTCGAAGGGGATGCCGCGCCCGGGCCAGGCCCAGGCCGATCAGAACGCGGCCGAGGCCCTCGACCCGGCCGTGCGCGACGGCCACCCCGTGGCCGAAGGCCGTGGTCTGCAGCCTGCTCGCGCTCGATCGACAGAGCGCTCGAATGCATCGCCATGTCGGCGATGCGCGCGGAAGACAGGAGCCCTGCGGACGAGCTCCCTGATCGCGTCGTACTTGTCCGTGCTCTCGAGGTCGGCAACGACGGTCCCGCCCTCGAAACAGCGTTGAATGCTCATCTGTATCCTGGAAGGTCCCATCCTACATGTCGGCGCACCGGGGTGTCAAGGACACCCCCGCGCGCGCAGCCGGACGGGCCTGCAGGCGAAAATACATGTGGACAAGGGCGTTTTCTGCGTATATCATCTGCGCATTCACTGCGATCCGGCGGCCGCTGGCCGCGGCGCAGCAGTCCAATGGGAGGGGAATCACGTGGCAAAGACTCAGGCGAACAGGCAGACGAAGATGCCGGAGAAGCTCACCGGGAGCTCGCTGGTCGGCTACCTCGCCGAGAAGAACGGCCTGGCCCGCAAGGACGTGAAGCAGGTGGTCGAGGACCTCTTCGACGTGGTCGCCGCCGGCGTCATGCGCGGCGAGCGCGTCGCCATCGGCAAGATCGGCAAGATGTTCGTCAGGGTCCGCCCGGCCCGCGCGGCGCACCCGGGCGCAACCCGGCCACGGGCGAGACGATCATGATCGCCGCGAAGCCCGCGACCAGGTTCCCCGGTTCACCTTCAGCAAGACCTTCAAGGAGGCCGCGCTGAAGGCGAAGGTGAAGAAGTAGACACCCGCCCCCGGGCGGGGAGCCGCTTCCCCGCCCTTCAGGGAAAGAGCCTCTCCACGACAGTCCTGTCCGAGTCGGCGAGGTCGTAGCGCCGGAGGTCCGCGGGTGCGACCCAGCGGATCTCCTCGTGCTCGTGCAGGACAGGCTCGCCGCTCACCCGCTGCACCCTGTAGACGAGCAGCTCGAGGCGCACGCCGTCCCCGTCGAAGCGCGCGGAGCACAGGTGCTCGCCGACGCGCACCTCCAGGCCCAGCTCCTCGGCCAGCTCCCGCGCCAGCGACTGCTCGGGCGTCTCCCCGGGCTCGACCTTGCCCCCCGGCAGCTCCCACTTCCCGCCCATGTGCGCGCCGGGCCTGCGCTGCGCGACGAGGACCCTCCCGTGCTCCTCGATCAGCGCCGCGGTCACGCGCAGGCGCCGTCGGCGCCGCGCCGCCCGCGCTCGCGCCGCTCACCGGGACCTCCCCACGCCGACCCTGCGGCACCAGCGCGACACGGCGCAGCGGCTGCACCGCGGGGAGAGCGGCGTGCACACGGCCTGGCCCCAGCGCACCAGAAGCTCGTTGATCGAGATCCAGTACCGGCGGGGGAGCACCTCGCATGAGCGCCCGCTCGGTGCCCGCGGGGTCCTTCGTGCGCGACCCACCCCAGCCGGTTCGAGATGCGGTGCACGTGCGTGTCCACGCAGATGCCGTCGAGGCCGAAGCCGAGGTTCCGCACGAGGTTCGCGGTCTTGCGGCCCACCCCGGGGAGCGCGAGCAGCTCGCTCCATGCTCCCGGGGCACCGCCCGCCGTGCCGCCGACCAGGAGCCGCGCCGCGGCGCGGAGGTTCGCCGCCTTGGTCCGGTAGAAGCCCGCGGGATAGATCAGCCGCGCGATGCGCGCCGCGGGCAGCGAGGCGAGCGCGCGGCGGGGTCGGCGCCGCGGCGAGCAGCCGCTCGGCGGCGGGACCCGTGACCTCGTCCTTCGTGCGGGTCGAGATGATCGTGGCGACGAGCACGCGGAACGGGTCGTTCTTCCGTCGCGCGACCTCGCTCACGGAGGGCAGCGGCCGGTCAGGGAACCGCGCCGCGAGGGACGCGCGCATGGCCCCGACGATGCGGCCCCACGGCACGCCCGGCCGCGCCGTCACCGCGGGGTCTCCTCGATGAGGGCCACGGCCCACGCCTCCACGGCCAGCCCCTCCCCGACCTCTCCCAGCCCCTCGCGGGTCTTGCCCTTCACGGTCACCCGCTCGATGGGGATGCCGAGGTCGCGGGCGAGGGAGGCGCGGATGGCACCTGCGTGGGGCAGGATGCGCGGGGGACTCCAGCGCGACCATGCAGTCCACGTTCCCCACGGACCAGCCCGCCCCGCGCAGCATGGCCTCGCGCGTTCGAGAAGAACGAGGCTCGAGATGCCGCGCAGCTCGTCCCTGCCGGGCGGAAAGGCGCCGCCGATGTCGCCGAGGCCCGCGGGTCCCAGAAGCGCGTCGATGAGCGCGTGCAGGAGCACGTCCCCGTCGGAGAAACCGTCCTCGCCCCGGTCGCTGGGCAGCGCGACCCCGCCCAGCAGCAGGGGCCGGCCCGCCGACGAGCCGGTGGATGTCCCAGCCCATGCCGATCCTCATGCGTCCCCCCGGCTGGCCACTGCGCCGTCCTCCAGGGCGGGCCACCGCACCGCCCATGTCCCGCTCCCGCGTGATCTTGCCGTTGTCCGGCTCGCCGTCGACCCACGCAACGGGGCCGTCGAACAGCGCGAACACCTCCCCGTCGTCGACGCAGGAGGCCCCCGCGGCGGCGGCCTTCTCGTGGGCGGCGAGGATGCGCGGGTACGAGAAGCCCTGCGGCGTCTGCGCGAGGCGGATGGTGTGCCGGGGCAGGTGGCGCAGGACGAGCGGCTGCCCGCCCACCTCCTTCACCGCCTCCGCGGCTTCGAGCACCGGCACGCAGGCCCCGCGCTCGGCGGCCGCGGCAAGGACCCGGCGCACGAGGGCCGCACTGGCCCAGGGGCGGGCCCCGTCGTGGATCAGCACGAGGGCGGGGGTGTCCGCGGCGAGCGCCAGCAGGCCGAGCAGCACCGACTGCTGGCGGGTTGCCCCGCCCTCGACGAGGCGCAGGGCAGCCGGCGGGGCGTGCGGCGCGAGCAGCGCCGACGCCTCGGCGACGTGCCCGGGGGGAACCGTGACCACGACGGGGAAGAACCCCTCCGGCGAGGAAGGGGCCACGGCGAGGGCGAGCACGGGCACGCCGTCGAGGAGCCGGAACTCCTTCTTGGCGCCGTCGCTCATCCGCGGGCTCGCGCCGGCGGCCGTCACCACGACCGCCGCGGGGCGCGGTGGGGTCACTTCACATTTCGTCTTGAGCCGGCGAAGACGAGCTCCTCGACGTCCTCCTTGCCGCGCTCGAGGGAGAAGGAGACCTCGTCGACGAGCAGGCGCAGGGCGCTGTCGTAGAGCTTGCGCTCGAGGATGGGCAGCTCCTTCATCCGGCTCCGGTGGTACAGGGCGCGCACGACGTTGGCGATGTCGATGATGCTGCCCTTCTTGAGCAGGTCGAGGTTCATCTGGTAGCGCAGCTTCCAGTCCGCGGCGATCGGCTCGTACTTCTCCGCGATCAGGCGGAGGGCCTTCTGCGACTCCTTCTTGCCCACGATGGGCCGGATGCCGAGGTCGTCCGCCTTGTCCACCGGGACCATGATCGTCATGTCGGTGACCTCGAGGTACACGACGTAGTAGAGGATCCGGCTGTCCCGGAACGGTCGCTCCTCGATCGCGTCTGCACGTGGCCGACGCCCTGCAGCGGATACACGATCTCCTGCCCGACCTTGTAGCGGGTGGGCACGTGGCGGGCGCTGCGCGACGGGCGGGCGGAGCGTCCGGGTCGGGACGTCTTGGCGGGCTTCGATGGCCTGGACGGTTTCGACGGCTTGGCGGAGCGCGCCGGGCGCGCAGGCTTGGCTGCGCGCGCGGGACGCGCGGGCTTGCGGGGGGATTTCATGCCATCCATTCACAGCAGTTTTGCCGTGCAGTCAAAGGCGCGCGGTTCCGCTATACTCCGCGCACCATGCGGAAAACCGACGCCCGGCGCATCCTCGCCCTCGATCGGGTTCCCCCTCCTGTTCGCGGCCATCGCGGTCCCGGTCGTCATCTGGCGCCGGGAGCTGTGGGAGCTGTTCTCCTCTGCCCAGAGACTGCGGGAGTGGGTGTCGGCCTGGGGCATCGCGGCCCCCCTCGTGTTCATCGCCGTGCAGGCCCTGCAGGTGATCGTCTTCGTCATCCCGGGAGAGGTGCCCCAGATCGCGGGCGGCTACCTCTTCGGCGCCCTGCTGGGGGCGGGGCTGTCCGTGGCGGGAATCCTGGCCGGGTCGGCGTCGAGCTTCTTCCTCGCCCGGCTCGCGGGCAGGCCGTTCGTTGCCGCCCTCTTCCCCGACGAGCAGGTGCGGAAGATCGAGGCGATCGCCTCGTCACGGGGAGCCCGCGTCGCCTTCTTCCTGCTCTTCCTCATCCCCGGCATTCCCAAGGACATCCTGTGCTACGTGGCGGGCATCACGCCGATGCGGTTCCCCTTCTTCGCCGCCGTCTCCACGCTGGGAAGGCTGCCCGGGCATCGTCGGCAGCGCGCTCATCGGCAGCGCCGCGGCCTCGCAGCGGTGGGTCCTCATGGGTGTCGTCGCGGGGGCGGCGGTGGTCCTGTTCGCGGCAGGGTTCTTCCTGCGCCCGAGGATCCAGGGATGGATCGAGGCGCTCGCCGCCCGCAGGCGCGATGGCCGCGCCGACGCGGGCCCGGCGCTCAGTCCCCGAGGGACGCGGCGAAGCGCTCGCCGAACTCCTCGCCCTTCTTCAGCAGCTCCGTCGTCGGCCCGCCGCGGAACTCGAGCACGTCGGTCACGTCCCACTTCAGGGCGGCGGCCTTCTCCTGGAAGGCCGCCATGCCGCCCCTGCTCCAGCCGAAGCTGCCGAAGATCGGCCGCCTTCTTGTTCACGATCCGCTTGAGCGCCGCCATGTCGATCGCCTGCGCCACGGGCGGGAACAGCGTGCCCTCGTAGGTCGGCGCTCCGACCATGACCCCGCGGTTGATCCACAGCGCGGGCAGGATGTAGCTGGCGTGCATGCGCGCCGCGTCGAAGATCTCGACGGGCACCCCCGCCCGCGAGATGCCCTGCGCCACGGCGTTCATCATCTTCTCGGTGTTCCCGTACATCGAGCCGTACACCAGCGTCACCGCCGGCGCTCCCCGCCGCCCTTCGCGAGCTCGGGCCCACTGCCGGTACAGCTCCACGATCCGCGCCGGGGTCCTTCCGCCAGACCAGGCCGTGCGACGGGGCGATGATGTCGATGGGGACGCCCGCCAGCTTCTCGATCGCCTTCAGCGTGGGCCCGCTGAACTTGGCGACGATGTTGACGTAGTAGCGCAGCGCTCTCCCGCTCGTAGACGGCGAGGTTCGCGGCACTGGTCGTCGAAGATCGCGCCGGGCAGCGCGCCGTAGCCGCCGAAGGCGTCGCACGAGAACAGCACCTTGTCGGCGGTGTCGTAGGTGACCATGGTCTCGGGCCAGTGCACGAACGGGGCGTGGACGAACTTCAGCGTGCGGTTCCCCAGGGGAAGCTCCTCCCCGTCGGCCACGACGCGCACGTTCTCCGTGATGCCGTAGAAGGCCTCCAGCATCTCCTTCGCCTTCTCCGTGGCGAGGATCGTGAGCCGTGCGCGGGATGCGCAGCAGCGTGCGGATGGCGCCGGTGTGGTCGGGCTCCATGTGGTTGATCACGAGGTAGTCGATGTCCGCAAGCGGCACGATGCCTCGATCGACTCCGAGGTACTCGTCGGTCTTGAAGCCCTTGGCCAGGTCGATGAGGACGTTCTTCCCGTCGCGCACGAGGTAGGAGTTGTACGTGACGCCCCGGTCGGCGATGGGCCAGATGCCCTCGAACAGGTCGGTGGTCCTGTCGTTCAGCCCGATCCAGTGCACGCCGGGCTTGATCTCGACGGATGGCATGTCACTCTCCTCTCATGGCGATGCCCGTCGGGGGCGCGCTGCTCCTTGAACCTGATGAACTTGAAGGGGTGGATGTCCAGCGGGTTGGCGAACCACCCGTCGACCCGCTCGAGGTCGATGAGGTGGACGGCCGCCGAGTGGCTGAGCGGCAGGACCACGGCCTTCGACAGGAGCATCTCCTCGGCGTCGGCCTGCCTGCGGTAGCGCAGGGGTCCCTCGGCCATGGTCTGGGAATCCGCCACCGCCGCATCGTAGTCCCGGTCGGAGAAGCGGGCGTCGTTGAGGTTGCTCCCCGTGGTCCACAGCTGCAGGAAGGTGAGCGGGTCGGCGTAGTCGCCGATCCACGTCGACATGCCCAGCGCGTAGTCGCCCTTGCGCATCTCGGCGTAGAAGTCGTCGCCCTCCAGCTCCCGCACCACCACCTCCAGGCCCGCCAGCTCCTTCCACGTCGCGGCGAACCTCTTCGCGATCTCGGCGCCGGTGGAGTCGCTGAAGACCTTGATCACCAGGGGCGGCAGTCCCCTGCCTTCGGGGAAGCCCGCCTCGGCGAGCAGGCGCCTGGCCTCCTCCAGCTGCTGGCCGGCGATGCCCTTCACCTCGGGGTAGCCCGGGATGGCGGGCACCAGCCTGTCGGTGGGGAAGAGGAAGTCGGGGCCCCGGATCTCGCTCCAGGGCAGCAGCAGGGCCAGGCCCCGGCGCACGCGCTGGTCGCTCCACGGCGCCGTGTCGCACGTGAAGTAGAAGAAGCTCGTGGCGAACATGGGGAAGGCCTCGAACCTGTCGCGCGACTCCAGCTTGTCGTACTGGCCGATGGTCGACCAGTGGATCCTGCCCATGAAGTACTGGTCGGTGGCGGCCGAGGCGTCGTCCAGGAAGCGGATGCGCACCCTGTCCAGCCCGAGGGCGGCAGCGTCCCAGTAGCGGGGGTTCGTGTCCAGCACGATCTCCTGGTCGGTCCTCCCCGTGATGACGAACGGGCCGTTTCCGATCACCGTGTCGGCCTCGTTCCACTCCCGCGCGTTCACCAGGGAGGGGTGCAGGGGAAGAAACGCGATGTGGCACAGCAGCTTCAGGAAGTGCGCCGCGGGCTTTTCCAGCTCCACCTCGAGCACCCTGTCCGAGACGGCCCGCACGCCGACCGTGGCCGGGTCGCGCACGAGCCCGCTCCTGTAGGCGCGGGCCCCCGCAATCACGTCGAAGAGGAAGGAGTACTCGGCCCTGTTGTCCGGCTCGAGCATGCGCAGCCACGCGGCGACGAAGTCAGCCGCGCGCACGGGGTCGCCGTTGGAGTACGAGGCCTGCGCGCGCAGGGTGAACCGCCAGACCCTGCCCTTGTCGCTGGACTCCCACCTCTCCGCGACGCCCGCGATCGGCTCGAGAGTCCTGGGATCGCTCACGAGGAGGCCCTCGTACAGGGCGGTGAACAGCTGCGATTCCATGGCGGTGAACGTGTGCAGCGGGTCGAGGTTCACCCGGCGGGGTGAGTAGGCCACGACGAACTCGCGAAGCGCCTGATCGCCCGCCGCCCCGGGCGGGGTCCCGCCCCCGGGCCGGTCGGGAGCCTGCATCCCCGAGGCGAAGGCGGCGGTCGCGAAAAGGGCGAGGAGGGCGGCGAGCAGGAGGGCGACCGGGCCTGTCGCGCGGGATGTGAATCTCATGGTGTGAAGATACCGATCCGGGTCAGAAAATTCTATACGGAACGATCTCGTGCACGCGCAGCTTCACCCGCGCCGTGGTGATGAAGGAGCCCGGGCGCACGATGGTCTGGGGATCGTCCCACAGGACGACCTCGCCGCGGACCTCGCGGGGCTTGTTCAGCACCCGGGTGCGCAGGTGCTCCCGGACCGCCTCGCGGACAGCGGCTGCGAGCGCGGCGGACTTCCCGGCCGAACCCAGGACGAGGTCGCCCGTCCCCCGCCCGGTGGACAGTGCCTCCGCGCTGCTCGCCCAGGATTCGCGCCGGGCCAGCTCCTCGGGTGCCATGGTGTACGAAAAGCGGGCGTACAGCTTCGTGTCCACCAGCTCCGACTCCCGGGCAGCCAGGCGCGGGCTGCCCCAGGGAATCTCGGCAACGGGGGTGAGCGTGAAGACTTCCTCCACGCGTCGCTCCCGGTCGGAGGGGGTGTACACGAAGGTCCAGCCGTACACCATGCCCGAGACGAGCACTCGCGCCTCTTCGAGGAGCCGCAGCCGCGCCTGCTCGACGGGGATGGGGTACTCCGCCTCGATGCGGACGAGCGGCTCGAGCTCCACCCACGGGCGGGTGAACAGCCGATCGTCGGCAGGGGCGGCGTGCGCGAGGAGGGGCAGGAGAAGGAGGGCGAGGGACCAGCGCATCTCGATACTCAGAGTATCGGGCGCTACTGCCTCCGGAAGAAGAGCCGGATGGGGTTGATGCGGTACCGGACGGCCAGGTACAGCCACGCGAAGGCGAGCCCCGCCAGGTGCGTGAGGTGCGCGACTCCCGACCGGTACCCCGTTCGCACGTTCCAGAACTGCATGGCCACCTCGATGCCTGCGTACACGGCCACGGCGGTCGCCGCCCGCATGGGAATGAACCCGAAGATGAAGATGCGCGCATCGGGAAAGAAGCAGGCGAAGGCGAGCAGCAGCCCGTAGATGGCACCCGAGGCGCCGACCACGGGGACCATCCCCATGCCGGCGAGGCTGTTCACCAGCAGGGTGGCAAGTCCCGCGCCGATGCCCGAGAAGAAGTAGAACAGGAGGAACTCGGTGGAGCCCATCCTCCTCTCCAGCTGGATGCCGAACAGGAACAGCGCAAGCATGTTGAAGAAGATGTGCTGAAACCCGCCGTGCACGAACATGTAGGTGACGACCTGCCACCACGCCCCTCCCTGCAGCACGGCGGCCGGGATCAGGGCGAGGAAGTACCCGGCCCTCGGGGACCTCCACGTGACGATGAACACGACGAGGTTCACCACGATCAGCCCGATCGTGGCATTGTAGAACCTGTAGCGAAGCGGACGCTGCAGCAATCCGGGCATGCATCCAAGGTACGGACGCCGGGTCCGGGAGTCAACAACGGCCGCCGGCCGTGGGTTGCCGCTCCGCCCGCCCCCTGCTACTGTGCAGGGGAACCATGAAAGGACAGCCCGACTACTACTGGCGCAAGTCCAAGCAGGAGGGGTTCCCCGCCCGGTCGGTCTTCAAGCTCCAGGAGATCCAGGAGAAGTACCACCTCATCCGGCCCGGAGACAGGGTCCTCGACCTCGGGGCCTCTCCCGGCAGCTGGAGCCTGTACATCCTGGGCCTCCTCGCCGGGAAGGGGAGCGTGACCGGCGCGGATCTCGCCATGCCGGGCAGGGCCCTGGCGTCGCGGGCGGGCTACACCTTCCACCAGGGCGACTTCACCGCGCCCGACCTGCTCGCCGTCCTGTGCGCGGGCGGGCCCTACGACGTGGTGGTCTCGGACGCGGCTCCCTCCACGACCGGCGAAAGAACCATGGACACGGCACGCTCTCTCGATCTCGTGCGGACGGTCCTGGACATCGCCGAGAAGACGCTGAGGCCGGGGGGACACGTCGTGCTGAAGATCTTCCAGGGCGGGGGCGAGAAGGAAATCCTGGACAGGATGCGCGTGCGGTTCGCCACCGCGCGCGCGTTCAAGCCGAAGGCCAGCAGGAGCGATTCGATGGAAACGTACTTCGTCGGCACGGGCTACCGACCGGCGCCCCCCGCGGCGGCCGCCGGGCACGGTGAGGCGGCCCGACCATGAAGATCGCCCTCGTGAACGTCTCGGGACGGATGTCGACAGACGGGTCGCGCCTCGTCTCCGCCCTGCTCAAGGGCGCCGGCCACGAGGTGACCGCCGTCTTTCTCTCCCGCCGCTCGCCCATGCTGTACGAGGAGCAGGAGCTCGCCCTGCTGGACGGCCTGTTCGCCGAGTCCGGCGCGGTGATGATCTCCGTGTACTCCAGCTACGCGGCCCGGGCCGTGCAGGTCACCGACTACATCCACCGCCGCCACCCCGGGCGGAAGGTCTTCTGGGGAGGCCCGCATTGCATCTCCGTGCCCGAGGCGGGCCTGCAGCACGCCGACGGGGTCTGCTTCTCCGAGGGCGACGAGGCGGTGGTGGAGCTTGCCGCGCGGCTGGAGGCGGGGGGCGACTGGATGGCAACCCCGAGCTTCTCCTTCCGCGTGAACGGGCGGACCGTGACCAACAGGGTGCTCCCGCCCTTCCGCGACCTGGACAGCCTCCCCTTCTACGACTACGACCTGGCCGGCCAGTTCATGCTGGACAGGGAGCTCATCCCTATGACGGAAGAGCTGCTGAAGGCGCGCATGGCCAGCTTCCCGTACCGCACACCCATCTTCTACTTCATGACCTCCCGGGGCTGCCCCCACAACTGCGCGTACTGCAACAACTGCCGCTACCTCGCCCTGTGGGGCAGGGTGCCCATCCGCATGCACAGCGTGGAGAGGGTAATCGCGGAGCTGGAGTTCCAGCTCGCGCGGCTGGGATTCATCGAGTTCGTGGGCTTCGGCGACGACGACTTCTTCGTGCGGCCCGCGGCGGAGCTGGAGCAGTTCGCGGCCGCCTACAGGGAGCGCGTGCGCCTGCCCTTCGGCATCGCCGTGAGCGCCCGCACCTACAGGCGGGAGAAGCTGGACATCCTGCTCGGGGCGGGGCTGAAGATCGTGCAGATGGGCGTCCAGTCGGGAAGCCAGCGCGTGCTGAACGAGGTCTTCAACCGCACCCTCAGCGTGGAGCGGACCCGGGCGGCGGGCGCCGACATGGCGAAGGCCATGCGGACGCACGGCATGGACCTGGCGCTGGACTTCATCGTCGACAACCCCTACGAGACGCGCGACGACGCCTACAGGACCTTCCGCTACATCCGCGAGCTGCCGCCCAGGGTCCAGCTCAACGTGTTCTACCTCGCCTACTTCCCCGGGACCCCGCTGTACGAGAGGGCGCTCGCCGACGGGATCATCTCGCCCACGAGCAGGGAGATCTACAGGTTCTGGGCGCGCACGAGCCTGCGCTACCAGCGCAACTGGGAGACCGTCCTGATCCTGCTCGCGAGGTTCCTGCGCCTGGCCACGAAGGGGAGAAGCTCCGCCGTGGAGGCATTCCTCCGCGGGGCGGGCAGCAGGCCCGTGCGGGTATTCATGTCCGTCCTCCCCGGATCGTTCTTCTCTGCCATCGCCTCCGCGGTCCAGGGCATCGTGCTCGCTCAGGCCAGAAAGAAGGAGCGCGTGCGCCTGGGCACCGGGGAGGCGAAGGCGCCCGCAGCCTGACCCGGCCCCTGCAGCCGGGCCTCAGACCGTCGAGATGAACTCCATCAACTGGCCGCGCTCGCAGCGGTCGATGGCCTCCCGCACCGTGATCCCTGCCCGGCGCGACGTAGGCGGGGATCGCGAGGGCCTGCAGGGCGAGCAGGCACTGGGGAGATACCTGCGTCGTGATGACCGCCGCCGCCCCGCTCTGCACAACGGCACGCACACCGTCCAGGCTGGCCCCGCGCGCATTCGCCCCATGCTCTACACGCACCGTCTCCCACGCCCAGGTTCGCGGGTCGACCACGGTGAACGTCGTGCAGGTGCCGATGTCTGTCCGCAGCGGCGCGTCGAGGCCTTCCCCGTCCGACGCGACAGCGAAGCGGGTGAGCGCGCCCTGGCGGGATTCGGGCACTGCAAGCCCCGAATCCCTGAAGCGCTCCACCGCCTCCTGCACCGTCATGCCCTGGACCCCGGCAATCACCTCGATACCCAGCTCCTCGAGCGTGGAGCGGCAGATGTCCTTGATGTTCCCGGTGATGACCACCGACACGTCCTGCTTCGCGAGCGCCCGGATCGCCTCGAGGCTGACATGCTCGGAGGCTTCCTGGCGGGGTGGGACGCTCACGAGCAGGGACGCCATGGTGTCCAGGTCGAACACCAGGAACTGGGAGCAGGTCCCGAACCGGATCCCGACCAATGCCTCGGGAACGGTCCCCATGGACGCAACAGCCACTTTCATCGCGCTGCCTCCTCAGACCCCCCGTCCCCGGATGCATCCCGGCCGCGGGGTCGACCGCGGCGACTGCTCGCGCGCCTCTATACTGGACCACCCGCGCGGGCGCATCAAGCCCGCCGGCACTCAGAGGCAGGAGGCGCTCGCCACTGTGAGCGAGGCAAGGCGCTGCTCGTCCACCTCGAAGCCCATCCCCCGTCCCCGAATGACCGGCGCCCGGCCGCCGGGGCCGAAGCCCAGGTTCTCCTTCGTGATGTTCCCCGTGAGAAGGACCTCGTCGTACGAGCCTTCGACGTACAGGGGCGAGGGCAGCAGGCACGCGGCTGCCCGGCCGAGGGCGGAGAGGATACCGGTCTCGCCGACCATGCACCCCAGCTGGTAGGTGAGTCCCCGGGCCTCGGCATCCGCCGCCATGGCAAGGAGCCTGGTGATCCCGCCGTTCTTCGACAGGCGCAGGTTGAGCGAGTGGGACGATCCAGAGGCGGCGATCGCGGCCACGTCTCCTGCACCGAGCACACCCTCGTCCGCCATGAAGGTGAAACCCCTGTCCCGGGCGCGCCGGGCAGCCGCCTCCGCGCCCGCGGCGCCGACGGGGAAGGGCTGCTCGACGAGACGCACGCCGAAGCGCTCGCAGACGGCGAGCTGGCCGTCCATGGCCGCGGGCTGCCAGCACCCGTTGGCGTCCACCCGGATGTCGGCCGCCGGCCCCAGCGCGTCCCTGCACAGGGCCAGGATCCCGGTATTATAGGAGGGATCGTCGTTCACCTTCACCTTGAAATCGGGGAAGGCGAAACTCCTGAACATGCGGATGAAGGCCTTCGCCTGGTCGGGGGACAGGATCGGCATGACCCCGCCGTAGGCCACGCTCTGCCTCGAGGGCTGCCTGCCCAGCACATCGTAGATGTCCGCGCCCTCCCCGCGGCAGGCGAGGTCGAGGACAGCGGTCTCAGCGGCACAGAGAATGGGAAGCTCCGAGACCGCGCAGGGAAAGGCCGCCAGTGCGGCCAGCCCATCCCGCCAGGAGGGGCCCGCGGCCTGCAGGGCAGCCACGACACGGGCGCCCGCGCGGACCGCCTGGCCCTCGAAGTCCTCGCCGCTGCCCATGGGCCCTGACACGTAGTCGCGGACAACCGCTTCGCCGTAGCCCGAAGCGCCTTCGGCGGCCAGGTGCAGCACCAGGGAGTCCGAGGACGTGCGGTCCGCACGGGCGCCGTGGCTCACGCTCATGCGGAAAGGGATCTCGAGGAATGATATCCGGGCGCTCTGGAGCCTCACTGGGGGTTCCTCACTGGGGGTTGCTCGCGGCGTGCGTCATGCTGGTGGCGCCATGCTACCCTGCCCTGCTCCCCGGATCAAGCAGAATCCCGGAAAAGCACCCCCCCACTCCCCGCCAAGAGCTGGACGCAACGCTTTTTCGTGCCAAAGTTTATGACCCCCGGTGCCGAGAATCGTGGAGAAGGGGGAATCTCTGTCCCGTGGCTCCGGATGAGTACACAAACAGCTGCCTGAACACCCGGGCGATCATCGAGTACACCAGGCGCCGGTATCCCGACCGGCTGGGTGAGCTGTTCATCGGCCTGCCAACCCCCTTCTCCACGATGCCTTCCCCCGAGACCTTCCTGTCCGAGGAGAACAACTGGGTACCCAGCACGGTCGTGGTGCGGATGTTCGAGAACGTCAAGAAGATCACCGGGAACGACGCGGTCGCCTTCGACATCGGCTACCAGACCATCATGAACCGCGAGTTCGGCTACTTCCAGAAGCTCTTCCTGAACTTCTTCTCCTCCCCGCGGGGCATCCTGCGGATGCTCAACAGGCTCAACGACAGGCTGAACACGACCAAGAAGATCGAGGTGGTGAAGAACAACCTGCCCGGCCGGGCCACCTTCCGTTGGCACTGGACGCCCGGCATCGTGGTGTCCAAGGACATCTGCGAGTACAACAAGGGCATCTACAGCGCGGTCCCCACCCTGTGGGGCCTGCCGCCCGCCCGGGTCGAGGAGACCGCCTGCCATTTCGACACGGGGGGATACTGCGAGAACACGATCTATTGGAGTCTCTCCCGAGGCAGGTTCCGCAACATCATCTCGCGGTCTTTCGTGCGCAAGAAGGACATCCTGCGTGCCCTCGAGGAGGTCGAAGGCGACAAGGAGAAGCTGAAAAGGGCCAACATCGAGCTCAACAAGGCCAACGAGGACCTGATCCAGAAGGTGTCGATGCTCAAAGCGATCACCGCCGCGACCCGGACGATCGTTTCGACCACTGACCTCGACAGGATCTACGAGGAAACCATGAAGCCCATCGTGGACGTCCTTGGCTTCGACCGGGCCCTGATCATGCTGCGGGACGAGAAGAGCGAGGCCCTGGTGTACAAGTACGGCATCGGCGAGTCGCCGAAGGCCCTCCAGAAGCTTCTCGACTACAAGCCGCCCCTCGGCCGACAGCAGAACCTGATGATCCGGGTCATGCGGAAGAAGAGACCCGTCCTCATCAGGGATGTCACACTCTCGGGGCTGAATCCCGCGAACAGGATCCTGGCCGGGTTCCACGTGAGCGCATTCGTGATCTGCCCCCTCATCGCTGACGAGCAGTCGATCGGGGTGCTGGGAGCTGACCGGAAGGAGGGGAAGCCCCGCCTGACCGCCCGCGACATGGAGTTCCTCTCCATCTTCGCGAACAGTATCGCCACGGCCATCCAGAGGGCGACCATGGATACGGAGCTGAAGACAAGGGCGGAGCAGCTGAAGCAGCAGTTCGAGCAGGTTCAGCGGCTCAACAGCGACCTCAAGGAGAGCTACAAGAACTCGGTCAGGGCTCTCGTGAAGGCCATTGAAGGCCACGACACGTACACGCGAGGCCACTCGGAGAGGGTCTCGGAGTGGGCCGTGGAAGTCGCCCACGAGCTGGGCATGCCGGAGGAGGAGGTCGAGTATCTTTCCTTTGGGGCAATTCTGCACGATGTGGGCAAAATTTACATCAATCCGTCAATTGTGAGGAATCCGAACCGGCTGAGCGATGGTGAGTTCCGAATCATCAGGACCCACCCCGAGAAAGGCGAGGAGATCCTCCAGGAAATCAAGTTCATCAAGGGCCATATGTACCTGGTCCGCAACCATCACGAACGCTGGAACGGCACGGGGTACCCTGACAAGCTGACCGGCGACGAGATTCCCCTCGGAGCGCAGATCCTGGGCGTCGTCGATGCCTACGACGCAATGACTTCAAAGCGATCGTACCGCGGAGAAATGCCCCAGGAAGACGCGATCCTCGAGATCGAGAAGAACAAGGGAACCCAGTTCTCGCCCAGCGTTGCCGAGGCATTCCTGAAGGTCCTGAGGGAGGGAAACATCCCGCCGGGCAGCGCCCGCGGCAAGACCGCCGGCGCGGAGCCTGCGAACGGAGGGAACCCGATCAAGGAGGAGGCCTTTGACTAAAAACATAATTAGATAAAAAAAACCTTGCATCTCCAAACCTCCTGTGATGTAATTTAGCTCTAAAAACACCACTCCGGGAGGTGCGTATGAAAAAGCTGAAGATCTCCGAGTTCTTCCAGTCCCCCTTCAACGTCTTCCTGTTCCGCCACCTCAGCCCCACCCTGGCGCAGAGATACCTGCACACGATCGGCTTCATCTACTACACCCTGAAGCGGCACGAGAGAGGTGTGATCGAGCGCAACGTGCGCGAGGTGCTCGCCGGCCAGCCGGAGCGCGAGGTGCGCAGGACCGTGCGGGAGACGTTCAAGGGCATCTTCACGCACTACTTCGAGAAGATGTTCTCGGCATTCCTCGACTACGGCACGGTGGACAAGTACGTGCACGATCGCTTCGAGGTCAAGGGCGGGGAGGTCATCGCGCGCGCGCTGGAGGCGGGCAAGGGATGCATCCTCGTCACCGCGCACTGGGGCGCCGTCGAGTTCATCCCCTGGGTCCTGCACAGGGAAAGCTTTCCCACCAGCGTCATCCTCGAGTGCGCCACGGCGCGTCTGGCGCGGGGCCTGCAGGAGAA
Organism: uncultured Spirochaetota bacterium; assembly: GCA_963733835.1. Classification (GTDB taxonomy): domain Bacteria; phylum Spirochaetota; class Spirochaetia; order SZUA-6; family Fen-1364; genus CAVTER01. The sequence continues at coordinate 295,723 of CAVTER010000005.1, read as the reverse complement.
GATCGCGGGCAAGGACATGCAGCTGCTCACCTCGGGCCACGGCCAGTCCATATTCCTGCGCGCCATGCAGTCGCTGAAGGACAACCGGGTGCTCATGACCCAGTGCGACGAGGTCGACGCCTGGAGGCGGCGCAGGAGCCACACCATCTCTCTGTTCGGCAAGGAGCTGTTCTTCGACAGCACCATCGACGTGCTCTCGCACCGCTCGGGCGCCCCCGTGGTGGCCGCGTTCCTCAAGCGCACGGGGCGCAACCGCTACACGCTGTACTGCGAGGACGTGTCGGTGCAGCGCCGGACCGACAGCACCTCCCGCGACTGCCTGGCCCTCTGGGAGAAGTACGTCCTGCAGAACCCCGAGCAGTGGTACCAGTGGAAGAAGTGGGGCGCCATGAAGGTTGCATAGCGGCGCGCAACCGGTGTACTGTCCTGCCGTCGGAGGCAGGATGAGATTCCACACTGAGTACGTCACGTTCAACACCCGGAAAGAGCGTGACTACGTCAACATGACCGCCGCTGTCGAGAAGGCCGTGGCGGCCAGCGGGTGCACGGACGGCATGGTGCTGGTGTCCGCCATGCACATCACCGCCGGCGTCTACGTGAACGACGCCGAGGGCGGCCTCATCCAGGACATCGACGAGTGGCTCGATCGGCTCGCGCCGAAGGGGCCCGACTACCGCCACCACAGGACGGGGGAGGACAACGGGGACAGCCACCTGAAGAACCTCCTCATCGGCCACGAGGTGATCCTGCCCGTCACGAAGGGGAAGCTCGACCTCGGGCCCTGGCAGCAGGTCTACTACGCGGAGTTCGACGGCCGCAGGCCCAAGCGGGTCATCATCAAGGTCATGGGGGAGTAGCACGGCGTGACAGTTCTCAAGTTCGGGGGAAGCTCCGTTGCCGACGGCCCGCGGGTCGCGGCTGTGACGCGGATCGTGGCCGACGCGGCGGGCAAGGGCCGGGTCGCGATCGTGCTCTCGGCAATGAAGGGCGTGACCGACAGGCTCATCACGGCGGCGCGCGCAGCCGAGCAGGGCGGCGAGGCCGGGCGCGCGGAGCTGGAGGCGATCCGCGGACAGCACCTGGCGGCGGTGCGCCACCTGTTCGCCCCCACAGACCAGGCAGCGGTGATCACCCCCCTCACCATCATGCTGAACGACCTGGAGGACATTCTCCACGGCGTGGAGCTGGTCCGCGAGTGCTCCCCGCGCACGATGGACCTCGTCATGAGCTTCGGCGAGAGGCTCTCGTGCACGCTCGCCTCGGCGCACATGCGCGTCTCGGGGCTGGAGGCGGAGCTGGTCGACGCGCGCGAGCTCATCCTGACCGACGACCGCTTCGGCCAGGCGGGGGTCGATTTCGAGGCCAGTTACCCCCGCATCGCCTCGCGCCTGGCCGCCGTGCGGGGCATCCCCGTCATCCCCGGCTTCATCGGGGCGACCACCCGGGGGGTCACCACCACGCTGGGCAGAAACGGGTCGGACTACACCGCCTCGATCATCGGCGCCGGGACGGCGGCCGACCTCATCGACATCTGGACCGACGTGGACGGCGTGCTCTCCGCCGATCCCCGGCTCGTGCCCGACGCGTTCGTGGTTCCCGAGATCAGCTACGAGGAGGCGATGGAGCTGTCCTACTTCGGCGCCAAGGTGATCCACCCCTACACGATGATCCCCGCCGTGGAGAAGCGCATCCCGATCCGGATCAAGAACAGCCTGAATCCCGCGGCGCCGGGCACCATGATCGGCGCACCCGAGCACCTGGGCGGCAGGAGGACGGGCAGGCCCATCACGGGCCTCGCCTCGATCCCGGGCATCTCCCTTGTGAACATCCAGGGCGGCGGCATGATGGGTATTCCCGGCATGGCCGCGCGCATCTTCTCGGCGCTGGCCCGCGAGGGGATCAACATCATCATGATCTCGCAGGCCTCCTCCGAGCACACGATCTGCCTCGTGTTCCGCACCGAGGAGGCCCACAGGGCCCGGACCGTGCTGCAGCGCGAGCTGGCAGTGGAGCTGGCCTCCAAGCGGATCCAGGACTTCGAGCTGGTCGACAAGCTGCTCATCGTCTCGGTGATCGGCGAGAACATGCGCGGCACCCCGGGCATCGCGGGGCGCCTGTTCACCGCGCTGGGAAGCGCAGGGGTCAACATCCTCGTCATCGCCCAGGGCTCCTCCGAGAGGAACATCTCCATCGTCGTCGAGGAGGCGAGCCACACCCACGCGCTGAAGACCATCCACGCAGCGTTCCTCGGCGCGGGCGGCGGCGCCGCCGCGTCGTAGGCCCGGCGTGCGCAGCCTCACCGTCTTCGCACCCGCAACCGTCGCCAACGTCGCCTCGGGCTTCGACGTCCTGGGATTCGCCCTGGAGAGGCCCGGCGACGCGGTCACGCTGACGCGCACGGAGGCGAAGACCGTGACCGTCACCGCGATCACCGGCGACGAGGGCAGGCTCCCCCGGGACCCCGAGAAGAACACCGCCGCCGTGGCGGCGGGGGCGTTCCTGCGCGAGAGGGGCATGCCCTTCGGCCTGGAGATCAGGCTGGACAAGCAGATGCCCCTCGCCTCGGGCCTCGGCAGCTCGGCGGCCAGCGCGGTGGCGGCGGTCGTCGGCGCCAATCTCCTTGCAGGCAGTCCGCTTCGCGTCGAGGAGCTGCTGCCCTTCACCATGGCCGCCGAGAAGGCGGCCTGCGGGTCTGCCCACGCGGACAACGTGGCCCCTTCCCTGCTGGGCGGGTTCGTGCTCGTGCGCAGCTACCAGCCGCTGGACGTGGTGAAGCTGCCCGTGCCGGCAGGGCTCGCCTGCGCGGTGGTGCACCCGCACACCGAGGTCCGCACCGAGGACGCGCGGCGGATACTGAAGAAGGAGGTCCGCCTGGCCGACGCGATCCGCCAGTGGGGCAACCTGGCGGCCCTCGTCGCCGCCCTGTACCGCGGCGACCTGCCCCTCCTGGGCCGCTCCCTGCAGGACGTGGTCGCGGAGCCCGTGCGCTCGGTTCTCATCCCGGGCTTCCCCGCCGTGAAGGCGGCGGCCCTCGCGGCAGGTGCGCTGGGCTGCTCCATCTCGGGATCGGGACCCTCGGTCTTCGCCCTGTGCGACTCGCCCGTCGCCGCCGCCGCGGTCGCCGAGGCGATGCGCGATGCCTTCACCGCGGCGGGCCTGCAATCCGACGTGTTCGTGTCGCCCGTGAACACGAAGGGCCCGGTCGTGCTCGCGATGGACGGGCGGGACGTGCTGGCGTGACCTTCGCGAGCCTCGCCCACCCCGACAGGCACCTGAGCTTCCGCGAGGCGCTGTTCAGCGGACTGGCTCCCGACGGGGGACTGTACCACCCCGTAGAGCGGCCGGACCTCTCGGGGCTTTTCGCCGTCGTTCGACGACGCCGCGGGTTTCGCGGACCTGGCCGCGGCGGTCACCGCCCGGCTTCTCGCCCCCGAGATCGACGAGGCGCGCGCCCGCCGCATCGTGACGCGCGCTTTCGGCTTTGCCCCCGTCCTGCGCGCCCTGGAGAGCGACCTCCTGCTCCTGGAGCTCTTCCATGGCCCCACCTGCGCCTTCAAGGACTTCGGCGCCCAGTTCCTGGCCGGCTGCATGGAGGAGTTCCTGCGCGGGCAGAAGAGGCGCATCCAGATCCTCGTGGCCACCTCGGGCGACACGGGCAGCGCCGTGGCCCACGCGTTCCACGGCAGGCAGGGCATCGACGTGGTCATCCTCTATCCCTCCGGCAGGGTGAGCGAGCTGCAGGAGAAGCAGCTCACCACGCTCGGGGGCAACGTGCACGCCCTGGAGGTCGCGGGCAGCTTCGACGACTGCCAGCGCCTGGCCAAGGAGGCCTTTCGCGATCCGCGCCTGGCAGCGGCGCTCTCCCTCACGTCTGCCAACTCGATCAACATCGGCCGGCTCCTGCCCCAGGGCCTGTACTACGTGTTCGCGGCCACGCGCCGCGCGGCGCTGGGCGGGCGGGCGCCCGTCATCTGCGTGCCCAGCGGCAACTTCGGCAACCTCACCGCGGGCCTGTACGCGTGGGCGTGGGGGCTGCCCGTGCGCGCGTTCATCGCCGCGACCAACGTGAACGACGTGGTGCCCTCCTACCTCGCGACCGGCGTGTACGAGCCGCGGCCGTCGCTCGCCACCCTTTCGAACGCGATGGACGTGGGACGGCCCAGCAACTTCGAGCGCCTCGAGCGCCTGTTCGACGGGGACTGGAAGGCGATGGGCCGCATGATCGGCGGCGCCGCTGTCACCGACGAACGGACCCTCGCCACGATGCGGGAGGTGCACGGCCGCACGGGCGTGTTCGTGGACCCTCACACCGCCGTGGGGTGCGCAGCCGCGGCCGACGCGCTGCGGGACGGGACGACCGGGGGAAGCCCTGTCATCGTGCTCTCGACCGCGCATCCGGCGAAGTTCGTGGACGTCGTGGAGAAGGCCACGGGCACGACCCCCGAGATGCCCGAGCGTCTCGCCCGCTGCCTCTCGCTGCCCAAGCTGTCCACGCGGATCGGCACCGACCTCCCCGGTCTCTCGAAGATCCTGCTCGAGCGCTTCGCGTAGGGCCGCGTCGGCCGCGTCAGCCGCGGGGGGTGCCTACCTCCTGTAGGCCGGCTTCTGGCGCTTCTTCTTCTGGTCCCCGTACGGGTTTCCCCGCCGCTTGAGCCAGCTCCTGTAGAACCTGCAGGCCTCGTAGTAGGTCTCCTCGTCCATGTAGGAGGAGGAGCAGTCGGCCCTGTAGACTTCCAGGAGCTGGGGGAAGAGGGGCGAGGAGAGCACCGGGTCCGTCCGGAAGGGCGGCAGCGAGGCGAGGGCCGCCGGCATCATGTGGTAGCGGACGAGGAAGTTCACCGCGTCGATGACCTGCGGGGGAAACCCGATCCTGCGCAGGAACCGCGCGGCCAGGCGCGCGCCGATCTCCGAGTGCCCCTCGAAGCGCTTCTCCCCCGTTCCCTCGGCCTCGGGCTTTCCCATGTCGTGCAGGAGCAGTGCGAGGGAGAGAACGAGGTCGGGCTTCTTCCTGTGGGCGAAGGTGGCCAGGGTGTGCTCCCACACGTTGCCCTCGGGGTGATAGTCCTTGGCGTGCGGAATGCCGCCCAGCGCGGCCAGCTCGGGCCACGCCTCGGCCACGAAACCCGCCGACTCGAGAAGCGCAAGGCCCCTGGCGGGATTGGCGGAGGCCAGGACAGCGGCAAGGAGCTCACGCTGGTAGACGACGGGCGGCAGCTCCCTGCCCCGCGACCACCCGAATGAGTCGTCCCGGCTCACGTAGTGATAGCGCGAGACCAGCTTCGCCGCTTCGCAGAGGGCGAACCAGGCCGGCTGCGAGTCGGGCACCCAGGTCAGGCCGGGAGCGCGCAGCTGGGGGTACACACCCAGCCGGTCGAGGAACGTATCGCGCTCGGGGTCGTACTGGAGGCTGAGCACGGTGAAGGGGCTGGCGGGGGGCCGCTCCAGGGAGTCCAGGCACCGGAAGACCAGGCGCTGGCCGCCGTCGCTTGCCGCCGCATCCTCCAGCGGGAGGCCGGGGAACTCCAGCTCATCGTAGAGCCTGGCCAGCGAGACCACCGAGGAATCCGTGGCCACGTAGAGGGGCCCCGGGCCCCCGACGCGGAAGAACCGGTCCAGCGAGGAGTAACCGCAGAGCAGGCACGAGATGTTCTCCTGGCGGAGCCGGGCCAGCGCGTCTCCCATACAGGGAAACAATATACTACAATTGCCCCGCCCGCGGCCGGGCAGGTCCGCACTCGACAACGCCACCGGAATTGGCTACAATGTGGCTACGACTCAGCAAGGAGAGGGCACATGACATCGATTTCCTGCGACGTCTGCAAGAAGCACATCTCGGGAGCGCACAAGGACGTGAACTACATCACGATCCTCGACAAGGATCTGTGCATGTCGTGCAGCGACAAGCTCACCGAGGCGACCAAGCGCTACGCGGCCTCCCACGCGCCCTACGGGTTCCGCGACTACCAGGCCACCCTGCAGCGGACCCTCGGGAAGATGTGCGGCAAGTAGGGAAAGAAGGGACCTGTCGATTTCGGCCGGGTCCGCCCGGCCTCCGCGCCCGTCGACCTGCGGGCGTCAGGCCCCGGCAGCCCGGATCTCGGTGAACCCCGCGTAGGGAACGAGCGCCTCGGGGATGGCGATGCTGCCGTCCGCCCTCTGGAAGTTCTCCAGCAGCGCGATCAGCGTGCGCGACACGGCGACCGCCGTGCCGTTCAGCGTGTGCACGAACACGTTCTTCCCGTCCTCCTTGAACCTGATGCCCAGGCGCCGGGCCTGGTAGTCGGTGCAGTTGGACGCGCTGGTGATCTCGCCCCACTCGCCCTTCTCTCCCCTGCCCGGCATCCATGCCTCGATGTCGAACTTCCGGTAGGCGGGGCCGCCCAGGTCGCCCGTGCAGATGTCCACGATCCGGTAGGGGATGCCCAGGCCCTGGTAGATCCTTTCCTCGATGCCGATCAGCCTCTCGTGCATGGCCTCGGACTCCGACGGCCTGCAGAACACGAACATCTCGACCTTGGTGAACTGGTGCACCCTGTACAGGCCCTTGGAGAACTGGCCCGCCGAGCCCGCCTCGCGGCGGAAGCAGTGCGAGACCCCGGCCAGCAGCAGCGGGAGCTTCTCGGCCGCAAGGATCTTCCCGGCATAGGCGCCGCCGAGGGTGAACTCCGCGGTGGCCACCAGGCACATGTCGGTGCCTTCCACGGGGTAGATGTTGCTCTCGGGGCCCCGGGGGTTGAACCCGTGGCCCGCAACGATCTCCTCCCGCGCCATGTCGGGGGTGATGTGCGGGGTGAACCCCTCCCGGACCAGGATGTCCAGCGCGTAGCGCACGAGGGCCAGCTCGAGCATCACTGCCTGGTTCTTCAGGTAGTAGAACTTCTGCCCCGCCACCCGGGCGCCGGTCTCGAAATCGATGAGGTCGAGCCGCTCGCCCAGCTGCACGTGGTCCCGTGCCGGGAAGTCGAACCGCGGCACCGTTCCCCACGCGCGAAGCTCGCGGTTGCCGGACTCCTCGGCTGCCACGGGCGCGGCGGGGTGCGACATGTTGGGGATCTTCTGGGCCTCCGCTGTCAGCGTCTTCTCGAGCTCCTCCATCTCCTTCTCGCGCGTGGAGATGGCCTCCTTCAGCCGCTTGCCCTCCTCGATCAGGCCTGCCCGCTCTTCGGGGGAGAGCTTTGCCTTCATCTTCTCCGCGTTGGCATTGCGCGCGGCGCGCTCGACCTCCAGCTCGCGCAGCGCGGCGTTCCTGCGGTCGTACAGGCTGACGACGAGGTCGGGGTCGGCCGCCACGTGCCTGTTGCTGGTGTTGCGGCGCACGGCGTCGAGATTGTCGCGGATGAACCTGAGGTCAAGCATGGGGGGGATGATAGCGGAGGACAGCCGCGGCGTTCAAGTGCGCGCCGCGGCGGCGCGGGGCTGACTTCCGATAATCCGCGTTTCCGCGGAAGCGCGCATCAGGGGGGGCGCTCGGGGCCGCGGGGATTCCCCTGCCAGGGAAGACCCGACCGGCTGCTAACTCTCCATCTCGGTCGCCCTGCGGGCGGCGGCCTCGACGGCCTCCATCACCGCCGCGGTGAAACCACCCCTCTCCAGCGCGCGCAGCCCCTGGATCGTCGTGCCGGCGGGCGAGGTGACCCTGTTGGCCAGCTCCATCGGGTGGGCGCCCCCCGCGAGCAGGCTCGCCGCGCTCTCCAGGGTCGCCGAGGCCACGGACACGGCGGTGGGGTAGTCGAAGCCTGCCGCCACGCCGCCCATGGCCATCGCGTGGACGAAAGCGAGCACGTACGCGATGCCCGAGCCCGACACTCCCGTCATGGCGGACATGAGCTTCTCGGGGATCTCCATCGGCTTGCCCAGCGCACCCGCCACGGCGAGGCAGTCGGCGCGGAAGCCGGCGTCCGCCCCGTGCCCGAAGGACACCCCGACGAGGGACCTGCCCGTCACGGCGGCGATGTTCGGCATGAACCGGGCCACGCGGTCTGTCCCCAGTGCCTCGGACAGGCCCTGCAGGCGCTTTCCCGCGAGGATGGAGATCACGCGCCGCCCGGCCGAGCTGCCCCGCGCGCCGGCCGCGAGCTCGGCAAGGTCCTGCGGCTTCACGCACAGGATGGAGATGTCGGTCTTCTCGAACACCTCCCCGGGCGCGCGGGCGACGGCGATGCCCATGGCGCGCGCGGCCTCGGCCCGCGCGGGCCTGGTGTCGAATGTGGTGAGCGCGAGGCCGGGCATGGCCCGGCCCAGCCCGCGCGCGAACGCCTCGCCCATGGTCCCGAACCCGACGATGCCGAGAGTCTTCATGGGGCGCAGTCTACCACCCGGGTTGCCGGGGTGTAAAGAAAGCAGGCCGACGCCGATAGGTGAGCAGGAGAAGCCATGAAGATCGGGGTTCTTTCCGACACGCACGACAACCTCGCCAACCTCGGGAGGGCAGTCGACATCTTCTCGAAGAACGGCGTGGAGGCAATCCTCCATTGCGGGGATTTCTGCTCGCCCTTCACCCTGCCGGTGTTCAAGCCCCTGGCCGAGAAAGGGGTGCCGATGTACGCGGTCTTCGGCAACAACGACGGGGACAAGGCCCTGCTGATCCGTCGGGGCGAGGGGTCCTGGACCTTTGCCGACGGGGTCCGTGTCCTGGAGCTGGGCGGCAGGCGCATCGTCATGATGCACTATCCCGACGTGGCGGAAGACCTCCTGCGGGCGGGCTCCTTCGACCTGGTCATCCACGGCCACGACCACAGGGCCCGGGTGCAGGGAAGCGGGCCCAAGCTCCTCAACCCCGGCACCTGCGCGGGGTATCTGGCCGCCAGGGCAACCGTCGCCCTTGTCGAGACGGCCGGCCTCGACGTGGAGCTGGTCGATCTTGCTTGACGAACAGGGGGGCCGGCCCTATCATGCCCCGGGAGCGCTTCCGGGGTCGTCCCGGGGTCGTCCCGGGGTCCGTTCCGGGGGTCCCGGAATCGCCGGAAAACGGGTTCAAGTCCTGTTTTCCACCTGTCGATAAGGATATGTGAAAGGAAGGTCCTATGACCGTTGAGAGAATAGGCCCGCTCGATCCCGCATCGAACGTGAAAAAGACCGAGAAGCCGTCGCGCACTCGGATGAAGGGCGAGCCGGACTCCATCAACGTCTCGGAGGAGGCGCGCTCGAAGTCGGAAGTCTTCAAGGCGACCGAGGCGGCGAAGTCCGCTCCCAGTGTCCGCGCGGACAAGGTCGAAGAGGCGAAGCGCAAGCTCCAGGATCCTTCCTACCCGTCCTCCGAGGTCATCGAGAAGGCTGCCGACGAGATCATGAAGACCTTCGGTCTGTAGGTCCGTCTTTCACTTCTGGGGTTCGAGCGGAGGTATCCTTCGGGATTCTCCGCTTTTTTTTCGAGAGGGGGTTCGCCCATGCCGGACATCCTGTTTCACATACCGACCCGCGTGGTCTTCGGGCTGGACACGATCAACAGGATCGGCCAGCTCGTCTCAGAGTACGGCGAGCGGGCCTTCCTGGTGACCGAGGCGATCCTCTACGAGGGCAAGACGATCAACAAGGTCCAGGAGATCCTGGACAAGAAGGGCACCCCGTACATCGTCTTCGACGAGGTCATCCCCAATGCCACCAGCAGGACCGTGGATGACGGGGTCACCCTCGCGCGGGGGGCGCACGCCGACGTCGTGATCGGCCTGGGCGGGACGCGCGCCCTGTCCATCGCGAAGGCCATCGCCATGACGGCCCCGTCGGGCGAGGACATGGACGACTTCCTCTCGGGCGTGCAGCCCCAGTCGGCCGCCCTCCCCTACGTGGAGGTCCCGACCACCTGCAGGAACCCGTTCATGTTCCTCGACGAGTACCTCGTGGTGGACGGCCGCGACCGGACGGGACGCATCGGCCGGACCCAGAAGGGCATCACCAGGGCGGTGCTCATCGATCCCAAGCTGAGCCTGACACTGCCTGCCAAGTACACCGCCACCACGGTCATGGACGCGCTGCTCGCGTGCGTCGAGGGCTACCTCTCCTCGCGGGCCAACTTCCTCTCCGACACCTACTTCATGCGCGCCATCGAGACCCTGGGCACCGTGATCCGCGAGGGCGTGCAGAATGTGGACGACATCCGCATGCGCATGAACGCGAGCATGGCGGGCCTGCTCACGGCGCTGGGACTGACGACGAGCAAGCTGGGAATCGGCTCGGCGCTCTCCTTCGCCGTCAACGCGAAGTACATGGCGCCCAAGTCGTGGGTCTCCACGATCCTGCTGCCCTACGTGCTGGACTTCGCCGTGAACGTGCGCGGCGACAGGATCGCCCAGGTGGCGCGCCTGCTGGGCGAGGACATCTCGGAGGCGGCGCCCGTGGAGGCCCCCGTGCGCGCCATCGAGGCCGTGCGCAGGATCATCTCGTCGCTGGGCCTTCCCGAGAGGCTGCGCGAGTTCGACCTGACCCTCGACGAGATGTTCGAGGTGGCGGGAATCGCGCGCAGCTTCGACATGATGAACTACCTGCCCCGTGTCGTGTCCACCGAGGACATCTACGAGATGATCAAGAGCGCCTTCTGACGGGCGGACCATGTTCCCCCTCGCCAGGCTTGCAGAGCTTCCCCCGGCCACGCGGAAGAGGAAGCTCGCGCGCATCATCCAGGCCATGGAGGTCGACCTCGGCAGGTCGCTCGTCCCCGACCCCCGCTACCGGGCGGGGCTCCTCGCGCTGATCGCCGACGACCCCGATGCCGGGGGCCGGCGCGCGCGGCGGCGGCGGCGGGCGAAGAACCCGTGGCGCTGCTGCGGGCGCTCAACGCCGTGCGCCATGCCCTGCTCGCCTCGCTGCACGCGGAGCCCGCCGAGTGGGACTTCCTCGCCCTCGGGTCCGGGCTCCTGGACCGCTCCTCCTCGCGCACCTTCCCGATCGCCGTCTACCTGGAAGACATCCGCTCGCCCTTCAACGTCGGCTCGATCATCCGCACGGCCGAGGCCTTCGGCGTCGAGCAGGTGCTGCTCTCGCCGCGCACCCCCGTCCCCACCCACCCGCGGGCAGCCCGGACGGCGCGGGGGGCCGCGGAGGCGCTGGACTGGAAAGCGGCGGAGCTCGGCTCGCTCGAGGGCCGAGAGGGGATCTTCGCCCTGGAGCTGGGCGGCACGGACATCGACAGCTTCCGGTTTCCCTCGCGGGGAGTTGTCCTGGTGGGGTCCGAGGAGCTGGGGCTGAGCCCCGAGGCGCTCGCCCTCGCCGATCGGGGCCGGGGCCGGGTGAGCATTGCGCAGGCGGGGGCCAAGAGGTCGCTCAACGTGTCGGTCGCCTTCGGCATCCTGATGCAGAGGTGGTTCGCGGCCCTGCGCGGGGGCAGCGGCGCGGGCTGAGCCGACCGCGGCGGTCAGCCTGCCGGGGCGCCCGCCCCGTCCTCCACGAAGCGCACGCCCTTCCAGGGCTGGAAAGAGAAGTACTTCCTGCTCCTTGTAGTCCCAGACCCGCACCGTCCTGCCCTCGCTCATCCGCGCGAGGATGGGCTCGATGGTGGCCAGGAGCCCGCGCGGGGCGCTGGATGCCGAGCCCACGAGGACGGACCGGGGCAGGATGGCCGAGACCTCCCTGTCGGGCATGCCGGCCTCGAGCAGCTCGCCCGCCTCGGTGCGGATGCGCGCGACGACCCGAAGGCGCTCGCCGCTCAGCTCGGGACGAACGGCAACGACTGTTCCCCTGATTCGCTTCACGGTTGTCACCCTCCGCGCATCAATGACGGGAGCAAACGCGGCGGTGATTGAGCAGACCCTCGGCGCCCCCCGTGCAGGGCGCCCTGCCTGCAGAGCGTCCTACCTGTGCAGCGCCTTCTCGATTTCCGGCTTGTTGAACCCGACGATGATCTTTCCGTGCACGTCGATCACGGGCACCCCCATCTGGCCGGACTTGCGCACCATCTCCTCGGCCTTCCGCTGGTCGGCGGCGACGTTGTACTCGGTGTAGGGGACGTGCTGCGGTCTTGAAGTAGTCCTTCGCGACCCTGCAGAACCCGCAGGTGGGTGTCGTGTAGATCGTCACTGCCATGGGCGTCCTCCGCTCTGTTATATAGTAATAATACTATATATTGCCCACGCGGTCAACCGCGGGCGGGACCGGCCAGGGCGGCCCCCTACTGGAACTTCGCCCTCTGGTCCTCGAAGGCCCGCGCGAGCTTCTCCTGGATCTTCGATCAGCTGGTCCTCGGTCTCGATGCCGAAGTCCTTCAGCACGGCCGACTGGATCTGGTCGAAGCCCATCCGCTCGCGCTCCAGGTCGCAGATCGCGTTGGCGAGGTACACGCTGTACACGATGTCGCGCGCCGCGGCGGGGCTCTGGGACGGCTCGTGGTGGTAGCGGATCGCGGTGACCAGCTGCTCGGGGAAGTTCCACTTGCGCGCGATGAGCGCGCCCACCTCGGCGTGATTGAGGCCCACGGAGAAGTTCTCCAGCATCTGGCCGGGGATCCCCTTCTCCTTGCACACGCGGGTGATCCGCTCCAGCAGCTCGGGGTGCAGCGAGGCGATCACGATCTGGCCCAGGTCGTGCAGGATGCCCCCGACGTACACGTCGTCGAGGATCTCCTTCCTGCGCTTGAATCCCTTGGCCAGGAAGTAGGCGTAGAACGCGCAGCGGTAGGAGTGCTGCCACAGGGAGCGCATCTCGCTGTACTTCTCGCCCAGCACCTTCTGCGTCCCGTAGGAGTACAGGAGGTTGCGCACCCCCTTTGTGCCGACCAGCTTCACCGCCTCGACGATGTTGTCCACGCGCTTGGGGAGCATGAACTGGGCGGAGTTCACGAGCTTGAGAAGGTCGGCCGTCAGGGACGGGTCCACGCTGATCTCCCGGGCGATGTCGGAGATCTCGGAGTCCCGGTCGGCGATGAGCCTCTGCAGGTTCACGATGTTGTCGGGGAACTGCGGGAGGGTGTCGATCTCCTTCACCAGGGTCTGCGTGAGGGTCTCCAGCTGCTCGAGGTGCACCTCGGAGAAGGGGATGGTGATGCTGGCCACCGTCTCGCCGTCCTCGATGTCGATGGAGAAGCAGTCCTCGGTGAGGCCGATCTTCTTCATCATCAGCACGAGGATCACGATTCCCAGCCCCGCCCCCTCGGAGCTGTCCAGCACCGTGGCGAAGGCCTCCTCCAGCGAGGTGAAGGCACGCGAGCGGGCCAGCCTGTCGAAGACCCGGATCTGCTCCTTGCGCGTGATCTCCACGTTGTTGCGCACCATGATGGTGAGGCTCCTGCCCCGGGTCTGGAAGATCACCTTGACGTACAGCTGCAGCTCTTTCTGCTTGTTCAGGTAGTACTGGATGTTGTCGAAGGTCTCGCTCTTGAAGGTCTGCATGCCCGTCTCGTAATCCCTGTCGTTGTTCAGGTCGAGGCCCTTCTCGAGGAAATACACGCGCTTGGTGTTCGCCTTCTTCGCGTTCACCGCCAGCTCGCGCAGGCAGTAGGAGAGCGGTTCCTTCAGCTTTGCCTGGCCCAGCTCGAGGAGGAAGCCCTCCAGCACCTTGTCCAGGTAGATCTCGGTCTCGTGGGGAAGGGTGTAGGTCTTGAAGGCCAGGGGAACGGAGTTGTGCGCCGCCCGCTTAATCTGGGTGAGATCGATTTCCGTGGACATGTGTCCCCCGTTCCGCAGTGGTGTCCGAAGGCCCCGTCAGATTCCCTACCCCATGGAGGGTAGTGACCGGCGCCGCTGCTGTCAAGGCGACGGGGCGCGCCGGGTTGCCTGCTGCCTGCCCGCCGCGGGAGCTGCCCGGCCCAGGAGGGCCCGCAGGATGTCGATATGCTCCTTTTCCATGTGCCCCAGGACATGGAAGGCCCTGCGCACGGCGGGGATCGTGCTCATGCGCCGCAGGTTTGTGTAGAAGATCCAGGTCTTCTCTTCCCCGTCCAGCGCGCGCGAGAGCTCGGGGCCCCACGTGGCGAGGTCCTCGCCGTCCAGCGGCTCGATCTCCGCCAGGGAGGAATACATGTGGTCGGCCAGCAGCCGCTCCAGCTCCTCCATGTCCAGCCTGCCAGCCCCCGCATCGGTGAGGATCTGCCAGTGGCGGCGCTCCTCCTCCAGCAGGTGGCAGAGGCTGGCCGCCAGCTGGCCGCCGCAGGAGGCGCCTGTCCCCGCCGCCTCCTGGAGCCTGCGGTAGGTATCGATGGCATCGGTCTCGAAAGCGAGGGCGCTGCGCATGACGCGCGCGAGGATCCAGCGGGAGAGCGGGCCTGCCATGCCTACCCCCTGATGGCCTGGACGAGGGTCCAGACGCCGAAGCCGAGGAACACGAGCGCCGCAAGGCCCTTCATGATCCGCTCGGGCACGAACTTCCCCAGCACCCCCCCCAGCACGACTCCGAGAAAGGAGCTGCAGACCAGCGCCAGCGAGGCGCCCAGGAACACCGACAGGGGCGACCTCGTCTGCGACGCGAAGGCGAAGGTCGACAGCTGCGTCTTGTCGCCCAGTTCCGCCAGGAAGATCATGAGGAACGTCGAACCGAGGACCTGAAGATTCACTGTCACCGCGTGCACCTCCCGCGCAGGATATTCCCGCCCGCAAATGTACAGGAAGGCGCTGCCCGCATCCAGCACCCGGGTTTCGGAGCGTTCCTCCGCCCGCGCCTTTTCGCTATACTCCCCCCGGCAGGACTCCAGATGGCAGGGCAGCAGGGGCAGGCAGCGCAGCGGATCATCGATGTCCACGTCCACGCGTTCCCCGACTTCCTCGCGGCGCGGGCGACGGCCCGTGTGCGCAGGGACGCGGGCATGGAGCCGGCCCTCGACGGGACCGTCGGCGCCGTCCTGGCCTCGATGGACGCGGCGGGGATCGGACGCAGTGTCGTGCTCTCCGTTGCCACGCGGCCCTCGCAGTTCCCCGACATCCTGGAGTGGTCGCGGCGCATCCGCGGCCCCCGCATCGAGCCGCTGCTCTCGGTGCACCCCGACGACCCCGAGGCGGCAGGGCGGGTGCGCATCGGCGCGGCCGAGGGCTTTCGGGGATTCAAGTTCCAGCCCTACGACCAGGGCTTCTTCCTCGACGAGGAGAGGATGTTTCCCGTCTACGAGGCACTCGAGGAGACCGGCCTGGTCTGCATGTCGCACACCGGCTTCGACCTCTCGCACCCCTTCGACCGCAGGGCGGACCCGCCCCGCATCGCCGCCGTGCTCGCCCGGTTCCCGGGGCTGCGCTTCGTGGCCACGCACCTGGGCGCGTGGAGGGACTGGGAGCTTGTCGCGCGCCTGCTGCCGGCCACGGGGGCATGGACCGACATCTCCTACTCCCTTCCCTTCATGACCCCCGGGGAGGCACGGGCGCTCATCGGCCTGTTCCCTCCCGACCGGCTGCTCTTCGGATCCGACTCGCCGTGGGCGGGCCAGGCAGAGTCCCTGCGGTGGCTGCGCGACCTGGAGCTCGATCCCGCCCTCGAGGCGGCCATCCTCGCCGGGAACGCCGAGAAGCTCCTGGGCATCTGACAGGCGGGCGGCGCCGATCCCCTTGCCCTCCTTCCCCGCCGCCGCTACTCTTCGGCCCATGCCGGCCCGTCGCGACATCCTCGCCAACGACGCGCTCCTCCTCCTGACCGCCGCCATCTGGGGCTTCGCCTTCGTCGCCCAGCGCGCGGGCATGGAGCACCTGGGGCCGCTGTGGTTCACCGCGGTGCGATTCGCGCTGGGCTCGCTGTCGCTGCTGCCCCTCGTGCTTCTGCGGCGACGGCGTCCCGCGCAGCCCGCCGCCGCGGTGCAGGCAGAGGCGCCGAGACGGTTCAGCCCCGTCGCCGCGGGTCTCCTCGCCGGGGTCGTTCTCTTCGGCGGGGCGGCCCTCCAGCAGGCGGGGATGGTCTGGACGAGCGCGGGCAAGGCCGGCTTCATCACGGGGCTGTACGTCGTGCTCGTGCCGCTGGTGGGACTGGTCGCGCGCGAGCGGGCGGGCTGGTCGCGGTGGGCCGCGGCGCTGCTCGCCGCGGCGGGCCTGTTCCTGCTCACGGTGACCCGCTCTTTCACGCTGGAACGGGGCGACATCCTGGTGCTGGTCGGCGCCCTGTTCTGGACGGCCCACGTGCGAATCCTCGGGTGGCTCTCGCCCCGCACCGATCCCCTCGCCCTCTCCTGCGTGCAGTTCGCCGTCTGCTCGGTGCTCAGCGCCGCCGCCGCGGCGCTGCTCGAGACGGTGAGCATCGGCGCGATCCTCGCCGCGGGCCTGCCCATCCTCTACGGCGGCCTGCTCTCCGTGGGCGTGGCCTACACCCTGCAGGTGGTCGCCCAGCGGCGCGCGCCGCCCGCGCACGCCGCGGTGCTGCTGAGCCTGGAGACCGTCTTCGCGGCCCTCGGGGGTGCGCTCCTGCTCGGCGAGCGGCTGGGACCCCGCGGCCTCGCCGGCTGCGGGCTCATGTTCGCCGCGATGATCCTTTCGCAGCTGCCCCTGCTTGTCGGGGCCGATCGGGCGGCGCGCTGGCGGCTCACCGCTCCCCCGCGCACGTAGAAGCTCCGCCCGGCGCGGAGGTATACTGCCGAAGACGGGTCGCGGCGACCCGTCGGAAGGACTGCCATGCACGATCGGCACAGCGACGCGGCCGCCAACGGCCCGCCGGACAGCGATCTTCTGTCCGAGCGGCAGCGCTTCCAGAACGTTTTCCGCCACTCCGCCGTGTCGGTGTGGGAAGAGGACATCTCCGCGCTGCGCAGGCGGCTCGGCGAGCTTCGCGCGGGGGGCGTCACCGACCTGCGCCTCTACCTGGCCGATCACCCCGGGTTCATCGACGAGGCGGCCCGGCTGATCACAGTCGTCGACGTGAACGACGCGACCCTCGAGCTGTACAAGGTCGCCGACAGGCAGCTGCTGCTCGGGCCGCTCTCGAAGACGCTCGACCTCTCCAACCCCTCCGTCCGCGAGGGCCTGGCCGACAACGTGCTGATGGTCGCCGAGGGCGTGCGCCGCGCGCAGCGCGAGGCGAGCGCGTTCACGCCGTCGGGGGAGAGGATCGAGGTGGAGATGCGCCTCACGATCCCCGGCGAATCGGACGCCTACCAGTGCGTGCTCGTGAACGTCCTGGACATCACCGCCCGCAAGCGCGCCGAGGAGGCGCTGCACAGGTCGCAGCAGCTCCTGCAGCTGGTCCTGGACAACATCCCCCAGAGGGTGTTCTGGAAGGGCACGGACCTCCGCTTCATGGGGTGCAACGCGCACTTCGCCGAGGACGCGGGACTCGAGGGCCCCGGGCAGGTCGCCGGGATGGACGACTATCAGATGTCCTGGAAGGCCATGGCAGACGCGTACAGGCGCGACGACGCGGAGGTCATCGCGACCGGGCAGCCGAAGCTGGACTACGAGGAGCCGCAGAGCCGCTCGGACGGCGGACTTCTATGGCTGCGCACGAGCAAGGTGCCCCTGCGCGGCCGCGACGGCCGGGTCCTCGGCGTCCTGGGGACCTACGAGGACATCACCGAGCACCGCAACGCCGAGGAGGCGCTGCGGGAGAGCGAGAAGCACTACCGGGAGCTCTTCTCCGCCGCCCAGCGCCAGGCTGCCGAGATGGAGCTGCTGGACAGTGTCCGCACGGCGATCGCCCGCGAGCTGGACCTGCCCGCGGTCTTCCGGACCGTCGTGCAGGCCATCGCCAGGGCGTTCGGCTACACGCAGGTGAGCCTCTACCTCCTGCGGGGAGACACCCTGGTCTGCCAGCACCAGGTGGGCTACGCCTCGATCATCCGCGAGATCCCCGTCTCCCAGGGCATCAGCGGCAGGGTCGCGCGCACGGGCGAGCCCGTCCTGCTGCCCGATGTGCGGACCGACCCGGAGTTCCTCGGCGCGATGAAGGGCATCGTCTCGGAGCTGTGCATCCCCCTGTCCGACGGGGGCAGGGTCGCGGGAACGCTCAACGTGGAAAGCACCAGCGGCGTGGTGATGGGAGAGGCGGACCTGCGCCTCATGTCCGCCCTGGCCGAGCACGTCAACATCGCCATCGCAAAGGCGCGCCTCTACGCCGAGGCGCGGGAGAGCGAGGAGCGCTACCGCACCCTGGTCGAGAAGCTGGGCGAGGGCGTCGCCGTCGTGGACCCCTCCCAGGTGTTCCTGTTCGCCAACCCCGCCGCGGACGCCATCTTCGGCGTGCCGCGGGGAGAGCTGGTCGGCCGCAGCCTGCGGGAGTTCGTGAGCAGCGAGGAGTTCAGCCGCAGCCTTGCCGAGACGGAAAGGCGAAAGCGGGGCATCACCAGCCAGTACGAGCAGGACATCGCCCGGCCCGACGGCACCGTCCGCCGCATCGTGCTCACCGCCACGCCGCAGTTCGACGCGGACGGGTCGTTCGCGCACACCTTCGGCGTGTTCCACGACATCACCGATACCCGCCGCACGGAGGAGGCGCTGCGCAGGAGCGAGGATCGCCTCGCCCAGGCGCAGAAGATGGAGGCCGTGGGAAGGCTGGCCGGGGGCATCGCGCACGACTTCAACAACCTGCTCACGGTGATCCGCGGCTACGCAGACATCATCGAGGCGGGCATGCCCGAGGGCCATGGGGCGCGCGAGGACCTGCGCGAGGTGAAGCGCGCGGCCGACAGGGCCGCGGCGCTCACCGGGCAGCTGCTGGCCTTCAGCAGGAAGCAGGTGATGCGGCCCACGGTCCTCGACCTGAACGGGGTCATGCAGGGCATGGGCAAGATGCTGCACAGGATCCTCGGCGAGGACGTGCAGATCGTCTCCCGCCTCGGGCCGGGACTCGGCGCCGTGCGGGCCGACCCCGGCCAGCTGGAGCAGGTCGTGATGAACCTCGCCGCCAACGCGCGCGATGCCATGCCCGGCGGGGGCACGCTCACGCTGGCCACATCCCTCACCGACGTGCCTGACGACCCGGGACGCGAGCACCCCGAGATGCCGCCCGGCGGGTACGTCACCCTCACGGTGAGCGATACGGGCAGGGGCATCGACAGGGAGGTGCTGTCCCGCATCTTCGAGCCCTTCTTCACGACCAAGGCGCTGGGCAAGGGGACGGGCCTCGGCCTTGCCACCGTCTACGGCATCATCAAGCAGAGCGAGGGGTTCATCTACTGCGCGAGCGAGCCCGGCAGGGGCGCGGCATTCACCATCCACCTTCCGCGGGCAGGCGGCGAGGTCCCGGAGGCGTCCCGGCAGCCGCGCGAAGCGCCGCGGGCCGGCGGCGGCGAACGGATCCTCGTGGTGGAGGACGAGCAGGCAATCCGCAGCCTGATCGTGTCCATCCTCGCGCGCGGCGGCTACAGGCCGCTCGGGGCAGCCGGGGCCGGGGACGCACTGGCGGCGGCGGTCACCGACGCCTTCGACCTCGTGCTCACCGACGTTGTGATGCCCCAGACCAGCGGCCCCGAGCTGGTCCGGCAGCTGCGGGACAGCCGACCCGGCACGCGGGTGCTGTACATGTCGGGGTTCGCCGACCACCCGGCGGTCCCCGAGGGCACCGGCAGCACGGGGGAAGACCTGCTGCGAAAGCCTTTCACCGCGGAGGAGCTCCTGGCACGGGTGCGCTCCGCGCTGGACGAGGAGCCGCCCCGGACGTAGTGCCGCAAGATCAGCAGAACCCAGCTACGCAGAGCCGGTGACGGCGAGCGGCGCTCCAACGGGACGCGCGCGGGTGCTGCTGCGCTTGAGCGCGGACGGGAAGACCCTCGAGATCAAGGGCTTCATCGGCGGCCCCGAGACCGGCACGTACCCGCAGACCGTCGACAAGGACGCGGACCCCGGGTACTGGTCGATCTCCTCCATCTACCACCGCACGCCCTGACGAGGCGCCTGCCCGCCCGCGGGAGGAGGCGGCGGTCGCGCGCGGAGCCGTTGACGCCCCCGACGCGAGCCGATACCCTCCCCGGCATGGAGCACGAACGCCTGCGCGAGCACGTCGAGACGATCCGCGAGGTCTTCAGCTACCTGCGCCAGTTCCAGGGCCGCATGTTCGTCGTGCGCATCGACTTCGCCGTGATCGACGACCCCCTGTTCTCGGTGCTGGTGAAGGACCTGTCGCTGCTGCACCAGGCCGGTATCCGCGTCGCCATCGTGCCCAGCGCGCGCGAGCGCATCGACGAGGTGCTGGCCACCTACGGCGTGCCGTACGAGGTGCGCGGCGGCACCCGCATCACCAGCGAGGAGGCCATTCCCTTCATCAAGATGGCCGCCTTCGACGTGTCCAACCGGGTCATGACCATGCTCTCGGCAAACGGCATCACCGCCGTGATCGGCAACTGGGTGCGTGCCCGTGGCATCGGCGTCATCGACGGGGTGGACTTCAAGAGCGCGGGCGTGGTGGAGAGCGTGCGCGCCGACACGCTGCGCACCCTCATGGAGGACGGCGTTGTCCCCATCTTCCCGTGCATCGGCTGGAGCTCGGCGGGAAGGCCGTACAACATCTCCTCCAACGAGCTTGCCGTCGTCGTGGCAACGACCCTCGGCGCGGGAAAGCTCTTCTTCATCACCGCCTCGGCGGCCCTCTCGGCGGCCGGCTTCCAGGTGCCCGAGACCGTGCCCGTGGCCCCGGGGGGGAGACTGGCCAACTTCAGCCTCGCCGACCTCGACGAGTTCTTCGCGGCGAACCCCGGGCGCGAGGCGGACCTCGAGCTCCTGCACAGGGCCCGGCGGGCCTGCGCGGCGGGGGTCGAGCGCGTGCACATCCTCGACGGCAGGGACGAGGGGGTGATCCTGAGGGAGATCTTCTCCAACCTCGGCTCGGGGACCATGGTGTACTCCAACCGCTACGGCGGCATCAGGCCGATGAAGGTCTCCGACGTGTCCGACGTGCTGCGCATCATGCAGCCCTTCGTCCAGCGCGGGATCCTCCTGCCGAGGACCGAGGCCCAGCTGAAGGAGGCGCTGGCCGACTTCATCGTGTTCGAGGTGGACGACTCGGTGCACGCCTGCGCGGCGCTGCACGCGTTCCCCGAGCGCATGGGCGAAATCGCCGGCATCGCCGTGGACGAGCACTACCTGCACCTCGGCGTGGGTCCCAAGCTCGTGGACTACCTCTGCGAGCAGGCCCGCCGGGCGGGCCTCTCCCGCGTGTTCGCCCTGACAACGCAGACGGGCGACTGGTTCCAGAAGCTGGGCTTCGAGGAGACGGGCCCCGAGGCGCTGCCCGAGAAGAAGCGGCAGGCCTATGACCTGCAGCGCAGGTCGCGCATCTTCTCCCGGCGGATCGACGAGGCGCGATGAGGGGGCTCCGCTGGGCCAGGCGCGCGGCGGCGGTGCTTCTGCTGGCCGCGATGTTCCTGCCCCTGTCGCGCTGCTCCCACCAGGCCGACGCGCCTGACGCATCCGGCGGGTCCCGCGCGCCCCGGCACTACACCTACTCCTACGCGTGGAGCGACTTCCACGCCGACTCGGCGGGGAGCTGGCTCATCTTCCTGGCCTTCCTGTGGCCGGTCCCCTTCGTGATCCGGGAGGCTCTGCCGGGCCGCCGAAGCCCGGCCTGGCTCTCGGCGATCCAGCTCCTGCCTGGCGGCCGGCGCGGTTCTCCTGGTCTTCTACCGGACATTCCTGGACGAGCTGTGGGTGGGGGGGTACCTCGCCTACATCGCCCTGGGCTGCTATGCCGCCGCCCTGCTGGCCGATGTCGGCATCGCGATCGCCCGAGGGGCTCGCCGCAAAAAAAGCGGCCCGTGACTTCACGGGCCGCCTCGGTTCAATGGACTGCCGTCCCTACGGAAGGGGCGGGTAGGTCGTGTCCGGGTCCCAGGCGCCCTCGCGCTTCTCGCCGGCAAGGCTGGGGATCTTGAGCACCAGCCCCGGCTCGATGAGATCGGGATTGTCCGCATCCGGGATCTGCCACTTGTTCTCCTCGTAGAGCAGCTTCCACTTCCACGGGTCGTTGTACACGAACGGGTACTCGGCGATTCTCCAGAAGCAGTCGCGCCGGCCCGGGATCAGCCGCACCACGTAGAACTCGGGCCAGGAGGGACCGGTGTCCTCCACGGGCTCGATCGCGGCCTGGACAGGGACGACGTCCTTCAGGGCCTCGATGGCCTCCTTCGAATACGCCACGCTGTCCTCGTACTCCTTCGCGTCCATCGTGGACTTTGCGTCCCCCACCTTGGACACGGCAAGGTCGTACTGGTCCTTGAAGTTGACGTCAGCGTCGATCGACTTCGCGTAGCGCAGCCTGTCGTTGGCCACGGACAGCCACCCGTTGGCCCTGTAGTACCGTGTCATCTCCTCGACGTAGGCGTCTGACTGCGCCAGGTACTCGCGCGCCTCTGCGGCGAGGCTCGTTGCCCTGTCGTAGTCGCCGGCGTTCAGGGCGACCTCGGACTCGTACTGCAGGTCGCGGGCCTTGTAGTAGTACTCGTTGTCCAGCAGGGACTGTGCGGGGAGCGCCGCGGCTGCCAGGCAGGCGAGCACGGCGGCGGCGAAAAGAACGCGGATTGGTTTCCTCATTGCCGTGCCTCCTTACTGCCCGCCGCCCTGGACGGGGACACCCTCGGTGTCGAGGGTCTCCTGGGCGTCGGCTGCCTTCTGCTCCGACTGCGCCAGCGCGTCGTCGGTCTCCTGGATCGCCTTCAGCGCCTGCTCTCTCTTCTGGCGCGCCTCCTGGTAGGCAGCGTCGAACAGGTCGGCAGCCTGCGCGAAGTCGGTGCCCGCCTTCTCGAGGTCGCCCGATGCCTTCTCCTTCACGGCCCTGTTGTACACCTCGAGCGCGTCCGCGTACTGGTCCTTGACCGCCACGGGCGCCTTGATGTCTTCCGCGGCCTTCTTCGCGGCCGTTGCGTCGGCCTGGAGCCGCTCCACGAGCTTTGCCCCGCCCTTGGCGATGACCGCGTTGAACCCGTCGATGGACTTCGCGAGCGACGCCTTGGCGGCCTCGTTGTCCTTGCCGTAGGCAGCCTCGCCGGCAGCCAGGTCCCTGGAGGCGGCCGCGTACTCATCCGGAGCGTACTCCGCGAGGCCGTACTTGTCCGCCCTCGCCTTCAGCTCCTTCGCCTTCGCAAGCTCGGCCTCCGGTGCTGCAACCGCGGGCTTGGCAGGCTCGACCTGCGGCTCGGGTTCCGGGGCGGCCGGGGGAGCGCTCTTGCACGATGCGGCAAACAGCAAGGCAGCCGCCAGTGCAGCCCAGAAGAGAGTTTTTTTCATTCGCGTACTCCTTCCGTGTATTTGTTCGGGGATAGAATTCCCCGCATGACTTTATGGGGGAATTATAGGGGCCACCCCCGGATTGTGCAACCGAAAAGTCCAGGAAGTTGCGTGAACAAAGTGATCACTTTTTGCGACCCTTGCGCACACAAAACGAGGAAAAAGAATGTAACCTGTCGTGTCGGGAGGCGCGCGGCCTCGGGCGTCGGGGCGCCGCTACTGGCCGCTTTCCAGCCTGCGCACCAGCTCGGGGATGACCTGGAACAGGTCGCCCACTATGCCGTAGTGGGCAACGTCGAAAATGGGCGCGTTGGGGTCGGAGTTGATCGCCACGATCATGTCCGATCCCTTCATGCCCGCCAGGTGCTGGATGGCGCCGCTGATCCCGCAGGCGATGTAGACCTTGGGCTTCACGGTCTTGCCCGTCTGGCCGACCTGGTGGGAGTACGGGATCCAGCCCGCGTCCACCGCGGCCCGCGAGGCGCCCACCGCGCCCCCGGTCGCCAGGGCGAGGGACTCGATCAGGGCGAAGTTCTTCGGGTCCTTGATGCCCCTGCCGCCGGAGACGATCACGTCCGCCTCGACGAGGTTCACCGTGGAGGTCTTCTCCTCGACGAACTCGAGGAACTCGACCCTCGGCTTCGGCACCTCGATGTGGGACAGCTCGACGATCTTGCCCTGGGGGTGATCGACCTTCGCGGCGGGGGTCATGACCTTGTGCCGGACGGTGGCCATCTGGGGCCTGTGGTTCTGGGTGAGGATCGTGGCCATGATGTTCCCGCCGAAGGCGGGGCGGGTCTGGCGCAGCAGCATCGTGGCAGGGTCGACCGCGAGCTCCGTGCAGTCGGCCGTGAGCCCTGTCAGGATGCGGGCAGCCACGCGGGGGAGCAGCGAGCGGCCGACAACGGTGCCGCCGCCCAGGAAGATCTCGGGCCTGCGCTCGAGAAGGACCTGGGCCACGAGGTCGGCCTGCACATCCTCGTCGAAGTCGCCGATGCCGGGGTTGTCGATCATCCAGATCTCGTCCACGCCGTACGACAGAAGCTCGTCCGTGTACTTCCGCACGCCCGCGCCCACCAGGATGGCGCTCACGGGCGCGGACAGCTCCTTCTGCAGCTCGCGCGCGGCGCCGATGATCTCGGGCACCACCGAGGCGAGCTTTCCCCGCCTGTGCTCCGCGAACACGGCGATGCCCGGCATACAGCTTGAGGTTCTGGCCCTTGAACGTCGTGCGGCTGATGGCGATGGCCTTGTAGCGCTTGCACGCCTCGACACAGGCGCCGCACAGCGTGCACTTCTCCAGGTCGATGACCGCGGTGGGCTTGTCTGCCCTGGCCCCGGGGGGCCCGCCCAGCGTGATGGCGTCGTACGGGCAGGCCTTGAGGCAGAGGCTGCAGCCCACGCAGTTCTGTGTGATGACGCGGATCGGGTCCATCGGGTGCGTTCTCCTCGACCTACAGCCTGCGGATCGAGATGCCCGCGGCTGCAAGCTCGGCGAGCAACGCGCTCACCGTCTCGGCGGGCTCGCCGGTGAACTTCTTCCCGCCCGACGGCTTGGGCGGCGTGAAGATCTTCATGACCTGGGTCGGCGAGCCGACCAGGCCCAGGCGCTCGGCCTCGGCGGCGAGGTCCGCCGCCTTCAGGACGAGGATCTCCTTCTTCTTCGCGGCCAGCTTTCCCTTGAGCGAGGGCAGCCGCGGCTCGTTGATCTCCTTGACCACGGTGAGCACAACGGGAAGGGTCGCCGCGAGGCGCGCGTAGCCCTCCTCCAGGAGGCGCTCCACGACGATGCGGCTGCCGGCGATCTCCTCGATCTTCCTGATGTCGGTGACGTGCGGGATGTCGAGGTTCTCGGCCACCCCCGGGCCGACCTGGCCCGTGTCCCCGTCGATGGCCTGGCGGCCCATCAGGATGAGGTCAACCGCACCGGCGGCCACGGTTCCCACGGCGGTGGACTCCAGCTTGCGCACCGCCGCCGCGAGGGTGTAGGCGGTGGCCAGCGTGTCGGCGCCGGCAAAGGCCCTGTCGGAGACGAGGACCGCCTCGTCGGCCCCGAGCGAGATGGCCTCGCGCAGGGCGTCGGATGCCTGGGGGGGACCCATGGTGAGCACGGTGACCGTCCCGCCGTGCTTCTCCTTGAGGCGGATCCCCTCCTCCAGCGCGTACACGTCGAAGGGGTTGATGATCGAGGCGACCCCCTCGCGCACGAGGGTGTTCGTCTCGGGGTTGATGCGGACGTTGGTGGTGTCCGGCACCTGCTTGATGCAGACGACGATCTTCACGGGGGTCTCCGCCTACTTCTTCCCGCGCACGCTTTCCTTGATCAGGTTGAGGGCGATCACCTCCCGCTGGATCTGGTTGGTGCCCTCGTAGATCTGCGTGATCTTCGCGTCGCGCATCATCTTCTCGACCGGGTACTCCTTCATGTAGCCGTACCCGCCGAACATCTGGACCGCGTCGGTGGTGACCTTCATCGCCGTGTCGGAGGCGAACACCTTGGCCATGGCCGAGACCTTCGAGATGTCCTTCTCGCCGGCGTCCATCGCGCGCGCGACCGCGTAGGTGAGCGCCCGGGCAGCCTCGACCTGCGTCGCCATGTCGGCGAGCATGAACTGCAGGCCCTGGAAGGAGGAGATGGGCTTGCCGAACTGGTGGCGCTCCCGCGAGTACTCCATGGCCTTGTCGAGGGCGCCCTGCGCGATGCCGACCGCCTGCGAGGCGACGCCGGGCCGGGACTTGTCGAGGGTCTTCATGGCCACGAGGAAGCCCATGCCCTCCTTGCCGAGGATGTTGCTCTTCGGCACCCGGCAGTCCTGGAACACCAGCTCGCGCGTCGCCGAGGCCCGGATGCCCATCTTGTTCTCCTTCTTGCCGAAGGTGAAACCGGGCGTGCCCTTCTCCACGAGGATGGCGGAGGTGCCGCGCGGACCGCGCGTGGGATCGGTCAGGGCGACCACGCGTGTAGATGCTCGCGCCTCCCCGCCGTTGGTGATCCACTGCTTGGTGCCGTTGAGGACGTAGGAATCGCCGTCGGGGATGGCCGTGGTCTTGATGCCGCCCGCGTCGCTTCCGGCGTTCGCCTCCGTGAGCCCGAAGGCCGCCAGCATCTCGCCGGAGGCGAGCTTGGGCAGGTACTTCTTCTTCTGCTCCTCGCTCCCGAACAGGATGATCGGGATGGTGCCGAGGCCCGAGGCACCGTAGGAGAGGGAGATGCCGGCGCAGGCACGGCACAGCTCCTCGATGACGAGGCACATCTCGAAGATGCCGCCGCCCAGCCCCTCGTACTCGGCCGGGATGTACACCCGGAACAGGTCGGACTGCGCGAGGACCTTCACGATGTCCCAGGGAAACTCGCCCGTCTCGTCCAGCTCGGCTGCCCGGGGGGCGATCTTCTCTCGCGCGATCTGCGCGGCCAGGTCCCTGATCATCTTCTGATCTTCCGTGAGGAAGTAGTTCATCCGCAGCCTCCTGTTGCCGGCCCTTGCCTGCCGGAATTCATGACCAAAAAAGTATGGTATAGGGTGCCCGAAAAGGCGAAACCAGGTCAAGAGGCTTCGAGGCATCTGCGCTTTTCCTGTCGGGAGCGTCCGAGGCGGTCCGAGCGGGCATCGCCGGGAGCAGAAGGGAGATCGCCGCGGGGGACGTTTCCGCGGAAACGCGCATCAAGAGAAGCCGGCCGAGCTCGGACGCTCCCCCGCGCCAGGCTCCCCCCACCCCCCGGGGCCAACGGGGAGCCTGGCGCGGGGGGGGGTCAGCGCACGTCGCGCCGGTAGGTCCGGTAGCGCTTGTAGATCCGGGCGCCCATGCGCCGGGCCAGGGCGGGGGTATAGGGGTTGTCGTCCGAGGTGAGGGAGAGATCCACCCACTCGTACCCCTTCGCCCTGCCCCGCCTGACCATCTCGTCGATCAGGAGCAGCGCAGCGCCGCTTCCCCAGTACTCGGGAAGGATCAGCACGCTCTTGATCGCCAGGCACCGAGGCTTGAGGCGCATCCAGCGCAGGGCGCGCAGGGAGTCCCACGGGCGGCGCAGGCCGTCCAGGTGGATCAGGATCTCGTTCATGTTGGGGATGCCGGGGAACCACCCCACGGTCCTGCCGTCGATCTCCACGAAAAGGACCAGGTCGGGGTCAGCGATCGACTTGAACGGCTCGACCATGGCTTCGACCGTCCCCCGCTCGTAGGGTCGGAAGTCGGGCAGGTGCGCCAGCGCCCTGTTGAGGAGGTCGTGCACGACGTCGACCTCGTCCATCCAGCGCGTCATGTCCGGCGTGCGAAGACGGATCCAGCCCCGCTGCCGGATCCGTTCGGCCATTGCCGCCGTGCGCGCGAGCGCGGGAGACTCCCTGTCCAGCCGGGCCTCGAAGGCGATGTTGTCCCCGCGCAGCGGCACGAACCCCGCTCTCTCGAACCAGCCCTGGTAGGAGGCGGGGGTGTGGCCGCACAGGATCACCGGCGGCCTGTCGCGGCCCTCGACCAGCACGCCATAGCTGTCCTCGGGGTCGAGGTTGAAGGGGCCCGCCAGGTGCGTGAGCCCCCGGCCCGCGGCCCAGCGCTCCGCGTGGTCGAAGAGCGCACCGGGCGGTCTCCTCGTCCAGCGCCTCGAAGAACCCGAACATGCACTCCCTGGGCGGGCCACGCACCGCCCTAGGCGGGCCACCGCACCGCCCTCAGGGCGGGCCACCGCACCGCCGATGTCCTTCGCGCTCTCGCCCAGGCTGCGCTCTTCGGCGGCGCAGATCGTGCCGACCGGCCTGCCGTTCTTCCTGGCGATGAAGAACTCGGCGGTGCCCCGCTTGAAGAACGGTCCTCGCGCGGGGTCGATCACCTTCATGCGCTCCGCCAGGAGCGGCGGCACCCATAGCGGGTCGCCCGCGTAGACCCTCCACGGAAAGGTCAGGAACTCCCGCCTCTCGCGCGGGGTGAAGACCTGGGTCAGCTCCACCGCGGGTCCCCTCCCCTGCCCCCGCGTGCCTTCCTCTCTGCCAGCTCCTTCAGGATCTGCTGGTGCAGCTTCCTGTTGATGGGGTACAGGAAGGCGCACACGATGCCCAGGCACAGGAGCGCCGCGGGGATGGGGCCGGTGATCAGGCGGATTGCAAGGATGGCCGACGGCGGCTGGCTGGCCGCGATCCCGTCGTACCCGAGCAGGCCCAGCAGGAGCAGCGCACCCGGGATGGCCAGGGAGGAGGCGATCTTCTGCGCGAGGGTCACCAGGCTGTAGAAGGTGCCCTCGTGGCGCTCACCCGTCTTCCACTCGTCCCACTCCACCGCGTCGGGCAGGATCGACCAGGGCAGCACGTGCGCCGCCCCCACGCCGATGCCCGCCAGCACGCACAGGGCGAGCAGCAGCGGGAGGCTGGACCCGGGACCGAGGGTGATCAGGAGGAGCTGCACGATCGCCCAGAAGGCGATGCCGACGATGTAGGCGATCCTCTTGCTCAGCCTCTTCGACACGCGGTTCCAGAGGGGAAGGGAGGCCATCGCGGTCACGAAGATCGTCCCCATGATGAGCTCGTTGGGCGCCTTCCCGGGAACGATCCACTTGAGGAAGTACAGGAGGATGGTCTGCATGAGGTCCACGCTGACCCAGGTGAACAGGAAGATGCCGAGGCCCAGGAGCAGGGGCGGGTTCTTGAAGGCGGCCCTGATCGTGGCCCAGAGCCTCGGCCGCGCCGCCTGCGTGTACGTCGTCTTCTCCCGCACGCGGAGGAACACGAGGAACAGGGGGATGGCGCTCACGATCCCGAACAGGGCGCCGTTCAGCAGCACCTTCGGCGCGTTGGGCGCGATGAACTCGCCCACGATCATCGACGGCACGACGAACGCCACGAGGCTCGCGACGATGGAGAAGAACATGCGGTAGCTGGTGAGCGAGGTGCGCTCGTCGTAGTCGGAGGTCAGCTCGGGGGTGAGGGCGAAGTAGGGCATCATGACCGCCGTCGACCCCGCGTCGTACAGGAGGTAGGCGGCCCCGTAGTAGGCGGCAAGCGCGATCCCGGTGAGCGGCGGCTTCCACCACATCAGCACGAACACGGCGGCAAAAGGGATCGCGCCGAAGAGCAGCCAGGGCCTGCGCCGCCCCCAGCGCGAGCGGGTGCGGTCGGACAGGTACCCGATCAGCGGGTCGTTCAGGTAGTCCCACGTCCGCCCGACGAAGACGGCCGCGGCGGCCACCGTGGGGGCAACGCCGGCGACGTCGGTGAGGAAGATCGCGAAGTAGGCGGCGACGAGGGTCGTGGTCAGGCTGAAGCCGAAGTCCCCGAAGCCGTAGATGATCTTCGTGCCGCGGGAGAGGCGGTCGCTCACCGGGCCCCCCTTTCGAGTGCGAGTGTAGTGCATCGCACCTTCGCGGGCAAGGATTTCCGGTCTATACTCGGGTCCATGATGACACTCGCCGACCTCGACAGGTGGCTGGCCGACCTGCTCTGCCTTGCCGCCATGGAGGGGGTGGACCCGAGCAGGAACGGGCTGCAGGTCTCGCGCAGGCAGCCCGAGGTGCGGAAGGTCGCCTTTGCCGTGGACGCGTGCAGGGAGAGCTTCCGCAGGGCGGCCGAGTGGGGCGCCGACCTGCTGTTCGTGCACCACGGCCTTCTGTGGGACGAGCCGCTGCGGATCGCCGGCACGCACTACCAGCGGGTGCGCTTCCTCGTGGAGCACGACCTTGCCCTGTACGCCGCGCACCTGCCCCTGGACATGCACCCCGAGGTGGGAAACAACGCGGGCATCGCGCGGCGGCTCGGGCTCACCGAGGTCGTGCCGTTCGGCTCGTGGAAGGGCTTCAAGATCGGGCTCAAGGGCACGCTGCCGGCCGCGGCCTCGATCGAGGAGCTCGCCGGACTGCTTGCCGGGCCGGAGGCCGCCGCGGTGCGCACTCTCCCCTTCGGTCCCGCCCGCATCCGCACCGTGGGGGTGATCTCGGGCGGCGCGGCCTGGGAGGCGCTGCAGGCCATCGCGGAGGGCCTGGACTGCTACGTGACCGGCGAGCCGGCGCACGGCATCTATCACCATTGCCTCGAGGCGGGGATCAGTGGTATGTTTGGCGGGCATTACCACACGGAGACCTTCGGCGTGCGGCAGCTCGCGGAGCGCCTCGCGCGCGACACCGGACTGGAGACGACCTATCTCGACATCCCGACGGGGCTGTAAATGCTCGTAACAAGAAAGAAGAGGGACATCAGGCCGCGGCTGTGGCCGCTCATCCTCTCGGCGGGGATCATCCTCCTCGACCAGGTCACCAAGATCATCGTGGTCCGCACGATCCCTCTCAACAGGGGCGTCTCGGTGATCGGCGAGTTCTTCCGCATCATCCACGTGGAGAACCCCGCGCTGGGTTTCAGCATCGGCAGGGGCCTTGCCGAGGGCACGCGGCGGCCGCTGTTCGCCCTGCTGCCCCTGGTGGTCGTGGTGATCGTCTCGCTGTACTACTTCTTCACCCGCGACGAGATCACGCGCTTCCAGCGCTGGTGCTTCGGCGCCCTCATCGGCGGCGGGCTGGGCAACTACGTGGACAGGATCTTCCGCCCCGCGGGGGTCGTCGATTTCCTCGACTTCAAGTTCTACGGCATCTTCGGCATGGACCGCTGGCCGACCTTCAACGTGGCGGACATGTCGCTGGTCATCTCGGGCATCCTGCTGTTCGTCTCGTTCCTGCTCCCCACGAAGAAGAAGACCGGGGAGCCCGCGGGGACCACGGGGGGCCCGACATGAGCTCCACGGGAAAGATGATCCTGTTCTTCCTCGCGGCCACCGTATTCAACATCGGCCTCATGATCGTCTTCATCGCCGTGATCATCGTCGTGCTGCGGCTCGTCCTCGGGGCGAACCCCAACCCGCTCGTCTTCCAGATCGTGCTCTTCGTCGGATTCCTCGCCTCGATCATCCTGACCTTCCTGATCTACGGCTGGGTCATGAAGAAGGTCACCGTGAAGTGGAACCTCGAGAAGCACATCCCGCAGCTGTTCCGAAAGAAGAGATAGGAGCCACAGCGCATGGAGTTCTCCGAGCTCGTCCGCCGCAGGAGCAGCGTCAGGAGCTACGACCCGGCCCGTCCGGTCGAGAGGGCCGTGCTCGAGAGGATCCTCGAGGCCGGGCGGCTGGCCCCCTCGGCCGCGAATCGCCAGCCCTGGCGGTTCCTCGTCATCTCCTCGCCCGGGATGCTCGCGAAGGTGCGCGCGGCGTACTCCAAGCCCTGGTTCACCGACGCCCCCCACGTGCTCGCGGTGACGGGCAGGGTGGGCGACGCGTGGACCCGGCAGCCCGATGGGTACAACTCCATCGAGACCGACCTCACGATCGCGACAGATCACCTGATCCTCGCGGCGACCAACGAGGGTGTGGGCACCTGCTGGGTCGCCGCCTTCCACCTCGACGTCCTGCGCCCCGCCCTGGGCCTGGCCGACGACGAGAAGGTCTTCGCCATGACGCCCCTCGGCTATCCGCGGGCCGGCGAGCCCGGCACGCGCGAGAAGTCGCGAAAGCCGCTGTCGGAGGTTGTCCGCTACCTCTGAGAGGCGGGATCCGCCTCCGGGACGACGACGGTGCGCACCCCCGCGTCCCACCGCTCCAGCGCGTCCAGGGTCTCGTTGATCGGCGCTGCCTCCAGCGGCACGGTCCTGGTGACCACGCGCGAGATGTCGAGAATCCCCCTCCGCGCCATCTCCACCAGCGTCGGCAGCTCCTGCAGCAGGTGATCGTTCGCGCCGATCACCTCGGCCTCGATCCCCAGCAGCTCGGGATACGTGTGGATCGTGAGCGGCTCGTCGGCGATCCCGACGATGACCGCCCGGCCCATGACCGCCAGCGAGCGGACGGCCTGGCGCATGGTGTCGGGCCTGCCGATCACCTCCAGGGCGACGTCGACTCCCCGGCCCCGGGTGAGCCTGCGGATCTCCTCGACGGGATCGACGCTCGAGGCATCGACGGGAACGGCATGAAACGAACGGGCAAGCGCGAGCTTGTCCCTGCTCGTGTCCACAGCGAAGACGTCGATGGCGCCGAAGGCGCGGGCGAGCTGGACGGCGCTTGCCCCCAGGCCGCCGACGCCGAACACCGCGGCCGTCTCCCCCGCGCGAAGGCGCGACTTGCGAAGCGCGTGAAACGACGTGGCCGACGCGCACATGAGGGTGGCCCCCTGCGCGAAGGGGATCTCGTCGGGCAGCGGCACCGCGTTCCTCGCCGGGACGCAGATGAACTGGGCAAACCCGCCGTCGGTGAAGTGGCCGATCATGAGCCCCGTGGGGCAGAACTGCTCGCTTCCCGTGCTGCACTGGTGGCAGCTCCCGCAGGTGATGTTGTAATGCAGGCACACCCTGTCGCCGAGACGGGGGCTCGCCACCCCGGGGCCCAGCGCGTCGACCACCCCGGCCACCTCGTGGCCGAGGGTCAGCGGCAGCGGGTGCACGGGCGAGCGGCCCGCGCGGTAGTGGGCATCGGAATGGCAGATGCCCGCCGCCCGCACGCGCACGCGCACGGCCCCGGGCCCGGGCTCGGGCACGGGGATGTCCTGCATCTCCAGCGGCGCGCCCACCTTCACGAGTCGGACTGCTTTCACACCCGCATCATAGCGACCGCGGGCGGCGGGAGGCAAGCAGGGGAACGGGTGCGGGGAGAGCGGGACGGGGACGGCGGCGGCGGCTCAATAGCCGTCGGACATCGCGATGTTCTGGTCCTTCTTGTACAGCTCGCCGTAGACGAAGCCCCTGTTCTTGAGGTTGTCCTTGATCTCCTGGGGGAAGGGCATGAGGCGCCAGAAGATGCCGCGCACCTCGCGGTCCAGCTTCTGCGTGCCCTGGCTTTCCTTGGTGATCCACAGCAGGTAGTCGCGGATGAAGTACTCGCGCACGTCGCCGCGCAGCTTCCTCTCCGTGAACCACTGGTAGTACTTGCCCGTGATGCCCTCTTCCATCCAGTAGTACTGGGCCTTCTCCTTTGCCACCTGCCAGCGCAGGTCGGCCAGGGCCATCAGCACGGCGATGCGCGGGCTCTTGGGAAACATGGGAATGGCGATCCTGCCCCTGCTGGTGGACCTGTTGAACTTCTCGAACGGCTCCCAGCAGATTCCCTGCTCGCCGTAGCTGGCGAGGATGACGGTGTTGGGAACGATGCGCGAGGTCTGGCCCTTGTGCGTGCGCAGGAACAGCCCCGGGTCCAGCGCCTCGACGGCCGCCATCTCGTTGATCACGTTCTCGCGGGTGGCCACCTCCATGATGTTGGGCCGCACGAACTGCGTGAGAAGGATGGGGAAGTGGTTGCCCTTGCGGCCCACGCACATCTTGGCCATCTGGCGGATGCAGGCGAACTCGTTGATCACCGTCTTCTGGTCGACGGTGCTCTCCAGGGACATGCCCTCGGCCTTCCTCTCGATGGTCTCCAGATCGTCGTCGATCCCCGACAGGCCGTTGTAGCAGGAGCCGATCTGCGAGTCGATGCTGGACATCTGCCGCAGGATGTCCTGGATCTGGCCGATGGCAGCCCGCTGGGAGGGGCTGAAGCAGGCGCGCAGGCCGCCGTACTCGGGGTTCTCCTCGTGGCGCAGCAGCAACTCCACCTGGTCGCGCAGGAGGGACTCCTTGTCCTCCATCTGGGAGATCTTGCCCCGCAGCATGGTCATCTCGCTCTCGCGCTGACCCTTCTTCTTCTCGGCAGCGTCGACCAGCTTCTGGCTGGTGTCCTTCTGCTTCTGCTTGACCTCGTCGGTGGACGAGGGGCGGATCTGGCCCTTCGCGATGCGCTCCAGCCACTCATCCAGGTAGTAGACCGGCTCGCCCGTCTTGTTGTCGGCCACGATCCGCGACACCATGTCGCGCACCTCGGCGGAGAGGAAGCCGGGGGAGAGGATGCCGAAGCGCAGCAGCAGGCGCTTGGGAATGGACAGGCTGCCAGCCTTCCCCGAGATCGAGGAGCCCAGCTCCCAGAACGCCGTGATGAGCTGCGCGCGGAAGTGCGACTTCTGCTCGGTGTCCTGGGCCTTCATGTACTTGCCCAGCAGGTCGTGGACGCGCTGGCTCGCCTCGCCCTCGCCCGCCAGGACCTTCTTGTAGTAGTCCGCGTCCTGGAACCAGGGCTTGGGCTCTTCCTGGAGCCGCTTGACCTGTTCGAACTTGCGCCGGGAGGGATCGACGATGAGGTCGGCCGGCTTCTGCCCGGATTCGCGCTCCTCGGCGAACAGTGTGTGGAAGTCGGGGCCGTCGTCGAGCGGCTCCTCCGGCTTCTCGATCGAGAGGAGCTGCGCGATGTCCGGATCCAGGCCGTTGGAGGGGGAGCCGCCGTTCGATGTCTTCATGCGGTCCTGTTCATGCGGTCCTAGTGGAGGCGACGGGAATTGAACCCACGACCCCTTGAATGCCATTCAAGTGCTCTAGCCAACTGAGCTACGCCCCCGCAGAGCCGGGCGGAAAGCGGATCGGACCGCGCCGCCCAGACACTCCGTATAATAGAAAAACGGCCTCCGCCTGTCAAGGAGTTCGGGCCCCGAAATCGCGGGCGGCACGCACCCCGTTCTCGAACACCGCCATGCCGCAGCCCACCCGCGCCCCCCCGCGGGCCCACTCGGGGTGGTGCTCGGCCCGGGTGAACGCCTCGGGGTGGGGCATGAGCCCGAAGATCCTTCCGGTGGGATCGCAGATCCCCGCCGCGTCGAGGTCGGACCCGTTGGGGTTGTCCGGGTAGGGCACGCCGCCCGGGGCCGAGCCCGCCGCGTCCCGCGCGACGTACCGCAGGCTGACGAGGCGCCGCCTTTCCAGCTCCGCGCGGACCTGCGCCGACTTCACAATGAGCTTTCCCTCGCCGTGGCGGACCGGGCAGGTCCATGGGGTCCAGCCCCCGCGTCCAGGCGCACGGGCTGTCGCGGGTCGAAGGCGACCCGCACCCACCTGTCCTCGAACCGGCCCGAGTCGTTGTGCACGAGCGACACCTCGGGCTCCCAGGCCCCCGCCATGTTCGGAAGGACTCCCATCTTCACGAGGACCTGGAAGCCATTGCAGATGCCGATCACCAGGCCGCCTGCCCGGGCGAAGCCCTCGAGGGCGGGCTTCAGGTGCCTGCGGAACAGGTGCGCGAACACCATCCCGGACCCCAGGTGGTCGCCGAAGGAGAAGCCGCCGGGAAAGGCGAGGATGCGGTACGAGCCCAGCAGCACCGGCTCCTCGATGAGGTCGGTCACGTGCACGCGGACCGCCTCGGCTCCCGCCATGCGGAAAGCGAGGGCCAGCTCCTCGTCGGCGTTGATCCCGAAGCCCGTGATCACGCAGGCCCGGGGGCGTCTGCCGCTCACGCTGACTCCCTCCCCTCCCCCGACCACGCGCGCCTGGCCTCCTCGACGCTCATCGCGGCCAGCTCCCTGCCGCCCGCGCTCACGCGGATGACGGGGTCGGCCGTGACCTCCCCGATCTTGGCGCAGGCCACGCCGGCCATTGCCCGCAGCCAGCGGGCCCGGTGGGCGGCGGGGACGCTCACCAGCAGGCGCGAGGGGGTCTCGCAGAACAGGACCCGCGCGGGCTCGCGGCCCGCGCCTTCCCCCAGCGGCACCGCATCGAGGCTGACCGCGGCCCCCAGCCGGCCGCCCAGCGCGCTCTCGGCAAGGGCCACCCACAGCCCGCCGTCGGACAGGTCGTGGCAGGAGCGGACCATGCCCCTGCGCATGGCGCGGTGGAGCCGGCGGTAGGACCGCAGCGCCTCTGTCGGCCTTGCACGACGGGGCCGGGCCCGAGCCCCGGGCCGATGAGCCGCTCGACGCGCGTGCCGCCCAGCTCTCCCCGCGTCTCGCCGACCAGGTACAGCAGGTCGCCGGGCGCCCTTGAAGTCCGTGGTCACGGCCGCGCCGCACGTCGGGAACGATGCCCATGAGGGACACCAGCAGCGTGGGACGGATCGAGATCTGCTTCCCGCCCGACCCGGGCGTCGTTCTTCATGGAGTCCTTGCCCGAGATGAGAGGAAGGCTGTACGCGTCGCAGGCGTCGGCAAGCCCCCGGCAGGCGCGCACGAGCTGGCGCGAGCTTGAAGGCGCCGTCCGGGTTGTCGGGCCCCTCGACCGGATCGGGCCAGCAGAAGTTGTCCAGGGCGGACATCCGGTCGGGATCGCCGCCCAGGGCCACGTGGGCGCGGACGGCCTCGTCCACGGCGCACTGGGCCATGGAGTAGGCGTCCTCGTCCCCGTACCACGGGCAGATGCCGTGGGTCACGGTGATGCCGCGCCGGCTCTCCGGCCGCACGCGGAGCACGGCCCCGTCGGACGGGGCGTCGCGCCCCGCGCCCACGAAGGGCTTCACCACGGAACGCCCCTGCACCTCGTGGTCGTACTGTCGGACCCACTCCTCCTTCGAGGCCACGTTGGGGTCCGCGAGCAGCCCGGCCATCGCCGCGCGCAGGTCGACGGGAGGCAGCGCACGGGAGCTGCCGGCGCCGGCGCGGCCCAGAGCGGGCGCGGGCGGCTCCCAACGCGCCCGCAGGTCCATCACGGGAAGCCCGTCGTGGAGGAAGTCCAGGCGCAGCAGCCCGACCAGCGCGCCGGCGGCGAACACCTCGACCCTGCCGGTGTCCGTGAACTCCCCGACCACCGCGGCCTCCACGTCGCGCCTCTGCGCGAGGGCGAGGAAGGCGTCGACCTTCCCGGGCGGGACGGCCAGGCTCATCCTCTCCTGCGATTCGGAGACGAGGATCTCCCACGGCGCGAGGCCCTGGTACTTCAGGGGGCAGCGGTCGAGGTCGATGCGGATGCCGCCGCTGATGCCGGCCATCTCTCCCAGCGACGAGGAGAGCCCCCCGGCGCCGTTGTCCGTGATGCCGTCGTACAGGCCCGGGTCGCGCGCCTCCAGGAGCATGTCGAGCATCTTCTTCTGCGTGATCGGGTCGCCGATCTGCACGGCGGAGGTCGGGGAGGTTTCGCTCAGGGCCTCGGAGGAGAAGGTGGCGCCGTGGATCCCGTCCTTGCCGATCCTGCCGCCGACCATCACGGCGCAGGTCGCCGGGGCGCACGCTCTTGGTCCATCCCCGCCTGCCCCGGACCCTGGCCGGGAGGATCCCGCCGGTGCCGCAGAACACGAGCGGCTTGCCGAGGAAGCTCTCGTCGAACAGCAGCCCGCCGGCGACCACGGGGATGCCGGACTGGTTGCCGCCGTCCACGATCCCGCGGTGCACCCCCTCCAGGACCCGGCGGGGGTGCAGGAGGCCTGCCGGCACGTCGGCCGCGGGAGTGTCAGGAAACCCGAAGCACAGCACGTCGGTGTTGAAGATGGGACGGGCGCCCTGGCCCGTGCCCATGATGTCCCGGTTGACCCCGACGATGCCCGTGATCGCCCCGCCGTAGGGGTCGAGCGCCGAGGGGGAATTGTGCGTCTCCACCTTGAAGCACAGGAGGGTCTTCCTGTCGAAGGCGACGACCCCCGAGTTGTCGTGGAACACCGAGCGCAGGAAGCGCCGCCTGCGCGCGACGCGCGCGGTCGTCGCGCGGATGTACGTCGAGAACAGCGACCGGATGACCCCTCCGCCGCCCGGGCTCGTCGTGGCGGATCGTCGCGTTGAAGATCTTGTGCTTGCAGTGCTCCGACCACGTCTGGGCGATCATCTCCAGCTCCACGTCGGTGGCAGCCGGGGAAAGCCCGCGGCCCTGCCTCTCCTCCCGCACGTCGACGCGGCCGAAATACTCCCGCACGGCGTGCATCTCGGCCGCCGACAGCGCGAGGAGCCTGCCCTTCGAGAGCGCGGCCAGCGCCGGCTCGTCCATGGCTTGCAGGTCGAAGACGACGACCCTCGCGGGGCTCGCGGCCACGGCGTGCGGGTAGCGGGACGGGGGACGCACCCCCTGCTCCCACTGCGCGCGCGTGATGCAGGACGCCGACTGGATGAGCGGGTTGTGGAAGAACCCTGCGAGCGCCGCCGGGTCGAGGGCCGCGCCGGGGTCGATGCCGAGGAGGTACTGGGTCCCCGTCTGGATCACCGCGTCGCCGGGGAATGCGGCCGGGCAGCGAGCGGCGAAGCGCCTCGCGCGCGGTCAGCGCGACGGGGTCGGTCACGCCCGGGCGGGAGGCGATCTCGACGAGGATGTCCCACGTTCCCGCGAAGGCAGTGTCGGCAGCAAAGCTCCCCGCCCGCATCTCCTGCGCCACGGGATCGCGGAAGACCTCGGCCGCGGCCTCGGCGGACAGCCCGGGAACCCCGTCGACGATGAACACGTCGACGATTGCGAGCCCGCGGACCCCGGGGGACAGGGACCGGCGCACCTGGGCGAGCAGGCGGGATGCCCTGCCGTCCGAGAGCCCCGCGCACGAGTGGACTTCCAGCCGCATGACGGGGCGATAGTAGCAGGAAGGTCCTGGCGTGTCAGCGCACGTCCAGGCTGCCGTCGGTCGGCCCTGCCTGGCCGGCCGCGCTCTCCGCGGGCGGCGACCATCCCGCCATGCGCAGGCTGAGCAGGCACATGTCGTCCTGCGGCGCCTCGCCGCCGAGGTGGCGGTGGAGCGAGGCGATGAGATCCCCCAGGTCCAACGCGCCCCGCTCCGCGACGATGCGCAGGACCTCGCTCTTCAGCCTCTCCATGCCATACAGGGTCCCGGACCGCGAGGCCTCGGTGACCCCGTCGCTCACGAAGAGCAGCCCGTCGCCCCGGGCGAAGCTCGCGTGCCGGGTCTCGAACTCGTGGTCGGGCACGTGCCCGATCGCGAAGTCGGACCTGTCGAACAGCTCCCGCACCGTGCCCCCGGAGATGACCAGCGGCGGCACGTGCGTCCCCGCCGAGGAGAACTCGAAGCGCAGGCTCTCGGCATCCAGCACGCCGAGGAACAGGGTGAGGTAGATCTCGGGGTCGCCCTGGTTGATCTCCGCGATGAAGCTGCGGTTGATCGCGGCGAGCACGGCGCCGGGCGGCTTCACCACGTACTGCCTGTTCAGGAGGATCCGCTTGACCGAGGTCTCGATGAGCTTCTTCACGTAGCTCATGACCATGGCCGCGTAGATGCCGTGGCCGCACACGTCCCCGCCGTAGACGGCGATGCGCGTCTCGTCGATGCGGAAGGCGCCCGCGATGTCCCCCCCCAGCTCCTCGCAGGGGATGTACTCGGTGGTCATGGTCACCCCGGGGAACTCGGTGTGCTTCTCGGGCAGGAGGTTGCGCTGGATGTTCTGCGCGAGGGCGAGCTCGCGCTGGATCCTGTCGGTGATCGCCTCGATCTCGCGGGTGCGCACGCGCACCTTCTCCTCCAGCTGCTCCTTCTCCTGGCGCAGCGTGTCGAGGAACGCGGCGTCCATCAGGCGCAGCTGCTGGATTACGCTGGCCAGGACGTTGCGCATGATGGAGGGGTTCTCGTCGACAAGGCGCAGAAAATCCGCGCGCCCCAGCGTCCAGACGCGCACGGGGGTCACCGCGCGCACGCTGGCCGAGCGCTCGGGCTTGTCAAGGATGATGGAGGTTTCGCCGAAGAAATCCCCGGGCCCGAACGATCCCACCCGGGCCAGCTCGGAGGCCGACAGGCGCTTGAGCACCTCGGCAGAACCCTCGACAAGCAGGCACACCCTGTCGGCGGGCTTCGCCTCCTCGATGATCATGGCCCCGGCAGGGTGCTCCTCGGCCGCGAGGCACCGGGCAACGGCAGAGACCTCCCGGTCGGTGAGCCCCCTCAGGAGCTTGCTGCCCTTGAGCAGTCTGGAGGCGGAGTCGTCCATGGTCATCCCGGTTCGAGAATCCCCCGGCGGGCCCTCGATGTCAAGCCAAGCCAGGGATGGCGGAGTCGGCCGAGGCACTTCCTTGACGCGGCGCCCGCCGACCGTATCTTCATTCGCGATGGCGGACATCCTTGTCTTCGGCGCCCACCCCGACGACGCCGAGTTCGGCATGGGCGCGAGCATCGTCAAGTTCGTGCGAAGCGGCGCCTCGGTCGCCGTCTGCGTGCTCACCCGCGGCGAGGCGGGGACCTTCGGCACGCCCGTCCAGCGCGAGAAGGAGATGCGCGCGGCCGCGGCAAAGGCGGGCTGCGAGCTCGAGATCCTCTCGTTCCACGACTGCAGGATCTTCGACTCCTACGAGACGCGCGTGCGCCTCGCCGAGGTGATCCGCAGGGTCCGCCCGCGCATCGTCTTCGCCCCGCTACCACGCCAACCCCACCTCGCACAAGGACGGCGCCGCCCACCCCGACCACACGGCCACGGGCACGATCGTGCGCTCGGCCTGCCGCTACGCCCGGTTCGCGGGGCTGAAGGACGCTGGCGGGCGAGCCGTGGAACGCCGAGCACCTGCTGTACTACATGGTCCCGCGCGCGGTCCGGCCGACCCTGGTGAACGACGTCTCCGCGTACATGGAGGAGTGGGAGTCCATCGCGCGCTGCCACGAGTCGCAGATGAGCCTGCGCGACGGCAAGGTGCTGGAGAGCCTGCAGACGGCTTCCGCGAGGGATTCGGGGGACTGATCGGGGTCGCGTACGCCGAGGCCTTCGTCATGGAGGAGCCGGTCGTGTTCGACCTCGCGCACTTCCTGTCCACCAGCGTACAGCCGGGGGCGGTCGCCGACCGCTGACGGCAGCGCGGCGCGGGGCCCGCGCCCGCGCCCCGGGGGCCCCTCAGCCGTCGATCGAGTACAGCAGGATCCCCGCGGCGCCCACGTCCGTGAAGGACTGCTCCTCCCAGGGCAGGACGAGCAGCCCTTCCGCCTTCACCACGTCGGTGTACCTCGCGCCTGTCGGCAGCGCGGGAAGGTCGACGATGGTGACAGCCCGACCCTGCCGCGCCTCGAGGAGCCTGCCCCCCGGGCAGGAGCGCCCAGCCTGTCGACCCTTCCTCGAACACCCCCACGCTCAGCACCGGACCCGGGTCCAGGCCCTCGCGGCCGGCGGCGCCAACCTGTAGGACTGGCGAAGCGGCCTGCCTGCGGTCCTCACGGCAAAGAGCATCGACGCCCGCGACGCTGCCCGCCCGGCCTCCTCCGCGCAGGCGTCCAGCAGCTTCCTGCGCGTCGACCGGGCGGGCAGCGATTCGACGGAGGCGGCCAGTGCCGCGATGTACGCCTCGCGGGTGCACGGCGCCTCGGTCTTCGCCCCCGGGAAAAAGCGCGTGTGCGCGAATCGCGTCTCGCCGGGCTCGCTGAGCTTCCACTCCAGCAGGAACTCGTCAGGGGAGACGGCCGCGAACCCCACTGCTTCCCACGCACGGTTCTTTCTCTGGAACGGCGGGACCAGGAACGCATAGTCCTCCCGGTCCGCCAGGAACGACACGAGGCTCACCCCCTGGAGGGGGAGCGCGTCGGCGGCGACCGTGTTCAGGAGCGCGTTGTAGTAGAGGTGGACGACCATGCTCCCGGCCCGCGGCACCAGGGCAGTGATCGTGCGGTGGGCGAAGATGAGCCGGTCGGGGAAGTAGGCGAACAGGGGACCGGCGTCACCCCCGCTCATGCGGGCCAGGCCCGCCCCGTTCAGGGCGAGGTACAGGCTGCCGTCGCTGAATGCGAGGTCGGCCACGCGCGACTGCACCGTCCAGGGAAGAGGAGGCGTCCGCGCCGCCGCGCCCGGTGCCGGAGATGGGCTGGAAGGCGCCGTCCCGGAGCTGGTACCAGGCGGCGCGCGGATCGGAGGCGACCGGGCCTGGCGGACAGCGCGGGGGCGGGCTTCCCCCGCGTACAGCAGGCGAGCGCCAGGAGGCACGCGGCGAGCAGCGTCAGTGCGCGCGCCGGCCGCAGCCCCTTGGGCGGGCCACTGCACCGCCCCTCGGGCGGGCCACTGCACCGCCCAAGCATCGTCAGTATGCCCTGCCGAAAACGGCGATGTGCCGTGCGGGCTTGCCGCAGACCATGCAGGCTGCCGCCGAGACATCCTTCTTCTCGAGGGGGATCAGCCGTATCGTCGCCTTTGTCTCTTCCTTCACCTTCGCCTCGCAGGCCGGATCCCCGCACCAGCCGCTCTCGATGAACCCGCCCGGCTCGTCCAGGAGCTTGCGGAACTCCGCGTAGTCGTCGGTGCGGAAGGTGTTGTCCTGGCGGAACTTCAGGGCGCGCTGGAAGAGCGACTTCTGGATGTCGTCAAGGAGGGCGCGCAGCCGGGGCGCCGCCTCTGCCACGGGGATGAACGCCTTCTCGCCCGTGTCGCGCCGCGCAGCTACGAACTGGCCTTTCTCGATGTCGCGCGGGCCGATCTCGACGCGCAGCGGCACGCCCTGCACCTCGTACTCGGCGAACTTCCAGCCCGGGGTGTTCTGGTCGTCGGTGTCGAGCACCACGCGGAAGGACGGGGCAAGCTCGGCGTGGAGCCTGCGCGCGAACGCAAGCACCGTCTCCTTTGTCTCGTTCTTGAAGATGGGGACGATCGCCACCTCGACCGGCGCCAGGCGCGGGGGAAGCACCAGGCCCTTGTCGTCGGAGTGCGCCATGATCACCGCGCCGATGAGCCGGGTGGAAACGCCCCAGGAGGTCGCCCAGACGTGGTCGAGGGTCTTGTCCCTGGTCTGGAAGGTCACGTCGAATGCCTTGGCGAAGTTCTGGCCCAGGTTGTGCGAGGTGCCGGCCTGCAGGGCCTTCCTGTCCTGCATCATGGCCTCGATGCAGTAGGTGCGCACGGCCCCGGCGAACTTCTCCGCGTCGGTCTTCACCCCGTGCAGGACGGGGATGGCCATGTACTCCTCGGCGAAGGTCGCGGTACACGCCGAGCATGCGCAGCGTCTCCTCCTCGGCCTCCTCCGCGGTGGCGTGCGCCGTGTGGCCCTCCTGCCAGAGGAACTCGCGTCGTGCGCAGGAACAGCCGCGTGCGCTTCTCCCAGCGGACGACGTTCGCCCACTGGTTGATGAGGATGGGAAGGTCCCGGTAGGACTGGATCCACTTCTTGTACATGCTCCAGATGATGGTCTCGGAGGTCGGCCGGACCACCAGCGGCTCCTCCAGCTTCTCCCCGCCGGCGTGGGTCACCACGGCCAGCTCGGGGCGAAACCCTCGACGTGCTCGGCCTCCTTCTTCATGAAGCTCTCGGGGATCAGGAGGGGAAAGTACGCGTTGACGTGGCCCGTGGCCTTGAACATGCCGTCCAGGCCCTGCTGGATCCGCTCCCAGAGGGCGTAGCCCCGCGGGCGGATGACCATGCAGCCCTTCACGGGCGCGTAGTCGGCCAGCTTCGCGTTGAGGACGATGTCGATGTACCACTGGGAGTAGTCGCTTGCCCGTGGCGTGATCTTCTCTGCCATATTCTTCCTTTTGTGGTGTGTGCGGCATTCTACGGGCCTGCCCGGGCCGCTGTCAAGGCGCCGGCCTGCCGCGCTCTGGACTGCGGCGGCGCGAAGGTGCACCATCCTCCGCATGACGGTGGAGCTGAGGGACCTTGTGAAGAGCTACGGCAGGACAGAGGCGGTGCGGGGGATCTCGCTCACCATCGGCTCTGGCGAGATCGTGGGGCTCCTGGGCCCGAACGGCGCGGGCAAGTCCACGACCATCTCGATGCTCGCCGGGCTGCTCTCCCCCACCTCCGGCGACATCCTCCTGGACGGCGCGTCCGTGCGGGGACGGCTGCCCGAATGGCGGCGGGGAATCGGGGTCGTCCTGGAAGAGCTCGCCCTGTTCGAGTACCTCACCGTGGAGGAGCACCTGTCGCTCGTGGGCCGCCTGTACGGGCTTTCCGTGGCCGAGACGGGCAGGCGGGCCGGCGAGCTGCTGGAGTTCTTCCAGCTCGAGCCGTTCGCCCGGACCGTCGCCGCGGAGGCCTCCCAGGGAACGCGGAAGAAGCTGGCCTTCGCCCTGGCCCTGGTCCACTCCCCCCGGCTCCTGCTGCTCGACGAGGCGCTGAACGGGATCGACGCCGTCGTCGTGCGCGACATCAAGGGGCTGCTTTCCCGCCTGGCCGCCCGGGGCGCTGCGGTCGTGCTGAGCTCGCACGTCCTGGACGCGGCCGAGACCCTCGTGAGCAGGAGCGTCATCGTGGTCGACGGCCGCGTCGCCCGCGACGAGCCCATCGAGGCCGTGCGTGCCTCGGGCAGGTCACTCGAACAGCTGTACACCGAGACGGTCAGGGCAGGCTCACGCTCCGCGCCGGAGCTCTCGTGGGCGTGAGCCGGCTCCTGCTCGCGGCCACGCTGCGCTACAGGCGGCGCGGGCTCAAGCGACAGACCGGCCGCACAGCGGACATGCTCTTCGCCGCCTGGGTGACCCTCGTCGCGCTCATCCGGTTCACCCTGAACGCGGCGCTGGCAGTGCGGGAGCTCGACCACGGCTCGCGGCTGGCGGGGCAAGCAGTCGCCGAGTTCTGCTCGCTGCACGCCCTCGGCGTGGGGCTGCTGTTCACGTTCCTCGTGTCGTCCCTCTCGATCGGGACCATGGGGCTGGACAAGCGGCGCATCGTCCTCTCTCCCGTGCCCTTCGCGCGCCTCGCCCTCACTGAGCTGGCGGCGCTCCTGTCCAGCCCCGTGAGCGCGATCGTGGCGGCCTTCCTCGTGCCCGCCGTCCTGCCGCTCGCCTTCCTGCCCAGCCCGGTGCCCGCGATCGTCAGCCTCCTGCTCTGCTTCGCCGCAGTCCTGTGCATCGGCAGCGCGGCGAGCGCGCTCCTCGCCGCGGGGCCGCGCGCCGCGAAGCTGGCCGGGCCCTTCCGCGTCGCCTTCGCGCTGGTGATGATCGGGCTGGTGCTCGCGAATGTCGACTTCCAGTGGAAGGGAGGCCCTGTCAGGATCTTCGTGTTCATGCAGGGGTCGCTGCTGGACGACGGTGCTGGCAGGGGGCTGCTGCCGCTGCTCGGGCCGTGGAGCCCCTCCGCGTGGATCGCGGCGCGCGGTCTGCCCGCCTGGGCCGGCCTGCTGCTTTCCGCCGGGCTTGCAGCCGCGGGCACCGCGCTTTTCGGACTGGCCGTGCGCCGATCGTTCCTCGCCGCCGCGCGGGGGTCCCAGTCAGCTCCCGGGCGGGGCCGACGCGGGGCCCTGCCCATCCGGGAGGGGAAACCCTGGACAGTGCTGTTCGCGCACGAGCT
This sequence comes from uncultured Spirochaetota bacterium, assembly GCA_963733835.1. Taxonomy (GTDB): domain Bacteria; phylum Spirochaetota; class Spirochaetia; order SZUA-6; family Fen-1364; genus CAVTER01. The sequence continues at coordinate 250,767 of CAVTER010000005.1, read as the reverse complement.
GCAGGGCCTGGCAGCGCGGGGCTCGACGAGGGCGGGCGCCGCGGCCGCGGCTGCCGCCGCCGCGTGGACGCTCTTCGCCCGCGACACCTCCGTGACGATCCCGCTTTTCGGCGCGGTCCTCGCGCTGGCGGCGATCTTCCCGTCCGCGTCGAACATCTTCGGCGCCGACGGTCCGGCCCTGCGTCGCTACGTCATGCTTTCGCCCGACTGGGGGGCGGTGTTCTCTTCGCGGCACGCGGCCTTCGCCATGGCAGCCCTGGCATTCCTGGCGCCGCTGGCCGCTGCCTCGGCGATCCGGCTGTCCGTCCCGGTCGCGGCCTGCGTCGCCCTCGCCGGTCTTCTCACCGCGGCTGTCCAGTGCCTGTGGGGGACGGTGAGCTCGATGCTTCTCCCGGCAGCCGCGACAGGGCCCCGTGCGCGCACGCCCGCTTTCGCCAACCAGGTGGCCGCCGTCGCGGCGTGGGCCGTGCCCTGGGCGCTGCACCGCGGCGCCCGGTTTGGCACGACGGCGTACGCGCTGTCGGCCGGCGCGTGCCTGGCCGCGGCCGCGCTGCTCTACGCGGCGATGCTGCACCGCGTCCGCCGACGATTCTCCGAGGACGTGGAGGCTGTGCTGGCCAGGATGTGAGGGAGCAGACCGGAGAGTGCCGTCCGCCGGGCGAGCCTACCTGATGCGGACGGTCTCCACCATGTAGCGGATGTTGCTGCCGCTGGTGTCCTGCTCGTCCTTCTGGATGACGAACACGAGAGAGCTGCCGTCCGGGGCGAGCAGGATCTGTTTCACCTGGTAGCCCTTCACGCCCGGCCGCTGGATCGCGGGGTCACCCGCGGTGATCTCGCGCACGCTCCCGCCCTTCTCGGTGACGGTTGCGGAAATGTGGAACGAGGTCGACCCGCTGCGGATGAGCCTGACAGCGTACGAGCGGCCCGCCTGGAAGTCGCGGAACTCGAGAACCTCGTTGGGCGGGATGCCGTCCACGAGGATGTACAGCATGCGTCCCGACAGCATGTGGTCGATGCCGTACTGGCGGGTCTGGGGCAGGGCGTCGCCGAGCACCGTGAGGAGGGCCCCCAGGCCGCTGGTCCCCGGCTCGGCCGCGCGGGTGTAGGCAACCTTGCGCACGCCGCGCGGGGCGAACGCGTTCTTCGCCACGTCCACGACGCTGGTCTCGGCGTACGGGGCCAGGGTCTTCTCGGACACCCCGTACTGGCCGAACATGAAGTACTTCGAGTCGGCCGAGAAGCCGAGGTTCACGAACTGGGCGACGTCGCCCGCGGACACGGAGAGGGCCGCGAGGAGAAGAAGAGCCCCGGTGAGAATGACCCGTTTTGCCATTGGTGCTCCTGTCTACAGTATCGTACTGCCTGCCCCATTCTATAGTGAAAACGCTTCCGCGCGGAGCCCCCTACCGAACCTGCACCCCCATCACGGGGGCGATGGCGCGCAGGCGCTGCAGCATGTCGGCGAAGTGGCCGAAGGTCAGGCTCTGCTTCCCGTCCGACCTGGCTTCCGCGGGGTTCGGGTGGACCTCCACGATGATGCCGTCGGCCCCCGAGGCGAGGGAGGCGAGGGAGGCGGAGGGCACGTAGTGCCAGTCCCCCATGGCGTGGCTGGGGTCCACCATGATGGGAAGGTGGCTGAGCCTCTTGATGGCGGGGACGGCGCCGATGTCCAGCGTATTGCGCGTCGCGGTCTCGAAGGTGCGGATGCCCCGCTCGCACAGCACGACCCGCGTGTTGCCGCCCTTCATGATGTACTCCGCCGACAGCAGCAGCTCCTCGATGGTTCCCATCATGCTCCTCTTCAGGAGCACGGGCACCCGGGACTCTCCGAGGACGCGCAGCAGCGCGAAGTTCTGCATGTTGCGGGCGCCGACCTGGAACACGTCCGTGTGCTGGGCCATGAGCTCCACGTCGTGCTCCGACATGATCTCGCTCACCACGGCCAGTCCGTGGCGGCGCGCGGCGGCGGACAGGATTACCAGCCCCTGCTCGCCCATCCCCTGGAACGAGTAGGGGGAGGAGCGGGGCTTGAAGGCTCCCCCGCGGATGAGCCGCAGGCCCAGGCCGGCCAGGAAGGCGGCCGTCGAATCGACCTGCTCCTCGCTTTCCACGGAGCAGGGCCCGCCCACCACGGCAAATGTGCCGGGGCCGATCGCGACGCCGTTCACCTCCACCCGCGTGGGGTCGGGGTGGAACTCGCGCGAGGCGAGCTTGTACGGCTTGAGAACGCGCAGGACCGCTCTCGACGCCGGGCAGCTGGTCGAACTCCGCCTCGGAGATCGACCTGTCGTCGCCGGTGACCCCGCAGATCGTCTTCACCGTCCCCCGGCTCGAGATGCGGCGTGTACCCGAGGGACTCGATCTTGCGGAGGGCGTTCTGGATCTGCTCCTCGGCCGCGTCGGGACGGAAGATGATGATCATGCGCCGAGCCTACAATGCTTTTGACCTTCGCGGGAATACGGGGTGGTGCAGTGGCCCACCCTATGGGTGGTGCGGTGGCCCACCCAGGGGGTAGAATGGTCCCATGCGTTCCGCACTGCGCACGGCAGCGTTCTTCACGGCAGCCGGCCTCGCACTCCTCGTCGCGCTCTGCGCCGCGGCCCTCCTGGCCGTCTTCCTTGTCGTGCCGTCGGTCGGCGGGCGGCTGGCTGGGCTGGTGGACCATCCCTGGTGGTTCGCGTACGAGCCCGGGCAGCAGGATCGCCGGGAGGATGGAACGCCCCGGGCCCCCTGTGGAGCGCCGTCGCGGCGATTGTCGCGGCCGCGATCGCCCTGCCCGCGCTCTTCCGCGCACGGGCAGTCTCCCTGCGCGCATCCCCGCCCGTCGCCCTATTCCTGGTGGTGTTTCTCTTCTCCCTGTGCGTCGAGGGGCTGCGGGTGCCCGCCGCGTACCTGGCTGCCACGGACAGGTCGATCGCGGCAGCGGTCGCGCTCACCCGCGCCGTCCTCGGCGGCAGGTTCCTCGGCCTGCTCGCGCTCCTGGGCATGGGGCTGTACAGCATGGACATGAAGTACGCACGCCACCTCGTGCTTGCCGGGGTGGGTGTCCTCATCGCCTTCTCCGCGGCCGTGTCGATCCCCGTCGACAGGACGGTCTTCCTCGCGCAGCTCACCTTCAAGCTGGGAGACGAGCAGGCCCTGTGGTTCGCCAGCCTGGTGCTCTCCATCGTCGTGGTCGCCGCAGGAGTGGGGGCGGCTGTGACGCGCCGGCGCGGGACGAGCCTGCTCTCCCTGGGCGGCTCCATCCTCCTGCTGGGGGGGCGGGAGTTGCTCGCCTTCGCTGCACGGCCCGTGTCGACCGCTGTCGGAGCTGTCCTTCTTGCCGGCGGCACCGTGCTGTGGCTGCGGGCGTGCGGGGGGACAGGGACGACGGGCGGATCGGGTGGGCCCGGCCGCGCGGGGAGAGAAAGGGCGCCCTAGCGCAGAAGCAGGTTCGCGAGGAAGCCCACCCCGATCGGGACCACGAGGTTGTCGAAATCGCCGGCCGGCACGGCCTCGAGCACGGCCGCGGCAGCGGCGATCATGACCGACTGCACCGGGCGCCCAGTCACCTGCAGGGCAACGAGGAACACCACGACGAGACAGGAGAGGGTTCCCGACACCGTCTTCCCCCGTGTGAAGGGGATGGCCGGACCCCGCAGGACTTTTCCCGCCAGGCTCGCGATGCCGTCGCCGAACGCCAGGGCGAAGATCGCGAGCGAGGCGGCAGGTTCGGGGTAGAGGATGAGGGAGAGCATGGCGCCCAGTCCCAGCGTGATCGGTCCCAGGACGAAGCGCCCCTTCTCCCCCGCACGAGAGGCGATGAGCGTCAGGTCGCTCACGACGAAGACCGGCCTGCCCTGCCGGCGGGAGTACTCCGCGAATGCGTAGAAGATGGTTCCGGACCCGATGAGGAGCAGCGCACCGGTCAGGCTGACACCGGCAAGGAGGGGCACCAGGGCGATCATGAAGTGCAGGGACTTCCTGACGATCTCGCCCCGGAAGCGCTCGATCGCTGCAGCAGGGCTGAACCGTGCCCTCTCAGTACGACGGGTGGCGACAACATTTCCTGACATTGGCATGATCTTCGTCGAGGGTGGCAATGCAAGGAGAGTACCAACAGCGGAGTTATAGATCGATGGGTAATTCTTTTCATGGAATAGATTTGGGTGCCAACGTGGCAGGCAAATTGAGCAGGCCGTGTTTTTGTCGACTTTTTTGGACGCCCGACGCTGATTTTCATATATCACGGACAGGCAGGACGCCCGGGGAACTACTTCACGTCTGTTCGGTTGCAGTCCCCCGTCGGTTGACACGAAAACAGGTGCAATGGTACAGTACGTGCGTCGATGCGCAGGGCCCGACCGGCCTGCGCGCCGCGAGGGCGATTAACTCAGCGGGAGAGTACTACCTTCACACGGTAGGAGTCACTGGTTCAATCCCAGTATCGCCCATTTCAACCACCCGAAATCGGACGCTTCCATGCAGCTCAATTCTGACATTCACTTTGGCATCGAGGGTGAGGCTGACGTGGAACGTCCGAAATACCCGTATTCGATCAACTCCCGCCCCACTCGCAAGCGGAATCGTCGTATCTACTACGTCGTCTTCCGCGACGAGGCCGGCAATTCCCAGACTGCCGTGTCCACGGGTTGCACCCGCCGAGACGTAGAGTTGCCCCGACCATATTGGGATCCGCGCAGTCATTATGACTCCAGGGAATGGACAGCTTCCCGAAATGGGCAGTAGAATGCCTCGATGACGAATCTCAAATTGCATGATCAGGAGGAATGTGATGAGCACCACACCGAAGAAACCGAAGACAAGCAAGATGAAGGCGCAATTGAGGGATCTGGAGGAGAAGAACTCCTCGAAGATAAAGGGGGGCATGAACAAGGTGGGACTCATAGACGGAGTAGCCACGAAGGCCGGCCTCACTAAGGCTGACGCGAAGTAAACGGACTGGGATAAACCTTCTTGTTGGTGTGATACGCAGCTGACGAAATCTGCAGCGCCGGAGGGAGACTCCGCTTCAGGGGTTTGGCGGGATCGAACGGCTCTCCTCGCGTGATTGTGCGCCCTCCCCTTTCACTGGAGAAGATCCACTGGGATGATGACCATGCCTCTATCGCTTGGAAGTCCTGCACCTCGGGACGCTTCAGGGGCGGGGAGACACGCTTCTCGGCCTTGGGCTTCATTGCCCAGATAGCCCTCCACATCCATAGGGCTCCCGCCACGCACTCCGTGCTCGCGCGCCCCAGGCACAGGCATGGGTGAAAGGCCGCTGAACCTCCCACACCCTCGGATACTCCGAAGAATCAAGCCTCCGAACCTCTGTACAGTTCCATTTGGGAAGGCCGTTGCGTTGAGCCCAGGTTTTAGAAATGTCCCCATCGAACATGCTCCAGAGGGCGATGGAGGGCAGTATCTCCAAGACCACTGACCCATAGATTCACAGGGTAGGAGTCACTGGTTCAATCCCAGTATCGCCCATCCCCCCGCACTCCTGTCGTCGGTGCTCTGCCGGGTCTGACCCTTCTGCCCAGCTTGACACCTGTCCGCGGCGGGTCCACGCTGGCAGCACATCACGCACCGAAACGCCGTCAGCCGGGAGGACCGCCATGCAGCAATCATCGTCAGACAAGTCCCAGAGGGCATACGACCTGGGGTACGAGTACGAGAAGGCGTGGGGAGACTGCTCCCAGGCCACGATCCGGGCACTCATGGAGGTGTTCGGCGAGAAAGACCCGGCGCTGTTCAAGGGCATGGCCGGTTTCCACGGCGGCGGGGGCTGCGAGTGCGACGGTTCGTGCGGGGCGTACTGCGCCAGCATTTTCTACCTGGGGATGCGGAAGGGAAGGCAGCTCACGGACCTCGGCAGGGACCCGCAGGACCCGAAGGCTCTGAAAGGGCTCGGCCGCCTGAACCAGCTCATCAAGGCGGTGCACGAGAGGTTCATCGCCGAGTACGGCAGCGTGGTCTGCAGCCAGATCTGCAGGAACCTCTACGGCCGATCGTTCTACTTCAACGATCCCGACGACGGGCCGAAGTTCGAGGCGAAGGGCGGCCACGACTGGGGATGCACGGGCGTGGTGGGCAACGGCGCCCGCTGGACGGTCGAGGTACTGGAGGCCGACGAGAAGAACGGCAGCTGAGAGCACTCCCCCGTCGGTCGGGGCCTGCCGTCGCGCGGCTCAGGCCCGCCCCCGCCGTGCCCCGCGGACCGCGGGTTTTTTCGCTGCAGGCTTTTTCGGTGCCTGTTTCCCCGCGGCGGGCTTCTTCGCTGCCGGCTTCCGTGACGAGGCTTCCGCCCGCGGCGCCGTGCCGGGCTCGGGGGCGGCGACGATGAGCACCGAGTCGTCGCTGCCGAAGTCGTTGGGCACGTAGGCGTCGGCCTGCCAGTCGTTGTGCCACCTGCCCTCGCCGTCGCGGTAGCGGTAGCGGTAGGACCTTCCTCCCTCCAGGACGAGGGTTGCCGTCCACGAGCCGTCCGCCTGCCGGGAGAGGGGCGTGGCCGTTGTGCTCCACCCGTTGAAATCGCCGCTCACCGACAGGGCCGTCACTCCCTCCAGCGCGGGCATCCGGAAGGTGACCTCGACGCGGCCCCCGCTCAGGGGATTCCTGCTCACCATGTCGTCCTCCTTCCCACCCGGGGTCTTCCCACTCACTCGATTGTACCATGATACCCCCGGGCGTGGCGGGGCGGAAAGGGGCAGGTGCACTCGACGAGCGCACCGGACGGGAGTAGGATGGCCTGCCAGGGAGGTTGCGGAATGAAAAAGTCGCAGGCAGCATCGCGCGCCGCGGTGCTGCTCCTCGTTGCCGCCGCGTCGGCCGGGCTGGCCGGCTGCACGGCCCTTTTCCTCAAGAAGGCATGGCCGCGGACGCAGGGGACGATCGAGGGACTGCCGGTGTCAGCCCCGGTGGAGATCGCCCGCGATGCGACCGGCATCGTCCACATCACGGCGTCGACGGAGCATGACGTGTACGTCGCCCAGGGGTTCGTGCACGCGCAGGACAGGCTGTGGCAGATGGAGTCGATCCGCAGGCTCACCGAAGGGCGGCTCGCCGAGGTGGCAGGCGAGCAGGCCGTGGCCATGGACTACCTCTCGCGCGCGATCGGGCTGGCCGACCTGAGGCGGCGCGCCTTTGCCGGGGTGTCTGCCGCGCAGAGGGAGTGGCTGGCGGCGTACGCGGACGGGGTCAACGCGTACCTGCGCACACGGGGCAGCGACCTGCCGCTGGAGTTCCGGTCCATGGGGTTCGCACCCGAGCCGTGGGAGCCCGAAGACTGCCTGAGCATCCTGCCCACCATGGCCTGGGGGCTCGCCTACCCCTCCTATGCCGAAGAGCTGTTCGCGGTGGCGCGGGGCGCCTCCTTCACCCAGTCGGAGTGGAACGACCTCTTCCCGGTGGCCCCGGACGCGCGGCCTTCCGCGGAGAGCTGGTTCGAGACGGCTGCGCGGTGGAAGCTGGGCAGGGTCAATCCCGCGGCCTGGGTGTTCCACCTGGCCATGCCGGACGCGCTCTCGGGGGCCGGCCTCACGAAAGCGCTCCTGGGGTTCCCGGGCCCCGGCAGCGGGAGCAACAACTGGGCGGTTGCCCGGGGCAGGGGCGGCGCGCCCATCCTCGCCAACGATCCGCACCTCGGCGTCTCGCTCCCTTCCACGTGGTACTTCTGCCACCTCAGCGTCCCCGGGGTGCTGAACGTGGCAGGGTCCTCGCTCGCCGGCTGCCCGGGCGTGGTGATCGGCAGGAACGAGCACGCCGCGTGGGGCATGACCAACACGATGGTCGACGCGGTGGACTTCATCGTCTTCCCGGTCGACCCATCAGACCCGACCCGCTACAACGCGGGCGGCAGGTGGCTGTCCATGCGGAGGGAGGAGGTGGCCATCGGCCTGCCGAAGGGACGGTCGGTGACCCTGCCCCTGTACCGCTCGGTGCGGGGCCCCGTTCTCACGGCCGTCGAGCCCGGCGTGCAGGCCGCGGCAGCGCTCACGTGGTACGGCACCCTTGCGGAAGGCGCGCTTGCCGACCGCACGGTGGACGGGCTTTTCGCCTTCATGAAGGCGCGGTCTGTGGACGAGCTGCTCGCGGCGGGGAGTCTCTGGGCATGCGCGGGGCAGAACCTCGTTGCCGTCGACGACGGGGGGCACCTGGGCTGGCACGCGTACGGCGCGGCCCCCGTGCGCGACGGCTGGTCGGGACGGCTCCCCGCCGACGGGAGCGTGGTCGGCGGCTGGAAGGGATTCCTGCCCTACGACGCGCTTCCCCACCGGGTCGACCCTGTCGAGGGATGGCTGGCCACAGCCAACAACCCTCCCACCGGCTGGACCGGGCCCGCGCTGTCGCACACCTGGGCACCGGTCTATCGGTACCAGCGGATCTGCGGCGAGGTGGCCGGCATGAAGGAGCCCGGGCTCGAGGAGTTCCGGTCGCTCCAGACCGACGTGCACTCGCTGCAGGCGGACAGGCTGCTGCCAAAGGTCCTCTCGCGCGCGTGGACGCACCCGGATGCGGTGACGGCGGCTGCCCTGCTCGCCTCCTGGGATCACGAGGTCCGGGCCGACAGCGCGGCCGCCGCCCTGTACGAGCTCTTCCTCGACGAGCTGGTCGCGGGGCTGGTCGGCGACGAGCTGGGAGAGGACTTCGCGCTGTACCTGAATGCCAAGGCCTATGGCATCGAGGACGAGATCCTCGATCGGCCCGGCTCGACCCTGTGGGACCGCCGGGACACCCCGCGGGTGGAGACCCCGGGGCAGGTCGTGGAGGAGGCGCTCGTGCGCGCGATGAGGGTCTGCGCCGCGCGCATGGGCGACACCCCGTCGCGCTGGGCGTGGGGGAAGCTGCACGGGTACGTGTTCAAGCACCCCGGGGCAACGAATCCGTTGTTCGCGCGGCTTCTCAACCGGGGCCCCTTCCCCGCGCCGGGCGACGACAACACGCTGAACGTCTCCTGGTGCCTGCCTGCCCGCGGCTCGTGGGAGGCGACGACCATCCCCTCAATGCGCATGATCGCCGAGATGGCCGACCCGGACGGCCTGTGGATCGCCGGCCCCCTCGGCCAGTCGGGCCAGCCCGGCAGCCCCCACTACGACGACCTGACCCCCGGGTACCTCGCGGGCAGCCTGGTGCGCGTTCCTCTCTCGGCGCGCGCCGTGGAGACGGTGACGCGCGCGCTCCTGGTGCTGCGGCCGTGATCCGACCGCTCGCCGTGGGGCCGGCGGAGGTGCCCGCCTTCCGCGCGTACTGCGCGGCCCACAGGTTCGACCACGACGAGAGCTTCCTCGACGAGCACTCCCTTTCGCTCTTCCGCCCCGGGCCCGTGGAGAAGGCGGTGCTGCTCCTCGACGGGGAGGGCCGCACGCGCGGGGCTGCATCGCTCATGCTGCACCCGTCGTACAGGGAGATGGGCAGGGCGCGATTCAGGATCCTGCACGCCGAGTCGGCCGACCGGGAAGACTACCGGGCCATGCTCGGCGCGCTCCTGCCGGTGGATCCCGGCTTCCGCGACTGTTTCCTGTTCCTGTCGGACACGGCCGCCGAGACCGCGCAGATCGTTCGCGGGCTTGGCTTCCGGGTCGATCGCCGCTCCTGGCTCCTGGCCCGTGCCCTCGACGGACCTGTCGACCCGGGTCTCCCCCCCGGGCTTCACCTGGAGGACTGCGATCCCGCGAATGCCTCCCGCGTCGAGGCCTGGTGCCGCGTCGTCAACGACGCATTCGACGGCCTTGCGGGACATGCGACCCTGACGCCCTCGGCGTTCGCCGAGCAGCAGGACCCCGCAGCCGATTTTCCCGGCGGGAACCTCCTGCTCTTCGATGGCCCGCGCGCGATCGGGCTGGTCGCGGTGAAGAGGGACGTCGACGAACCGGGCGGCAGCCAGGCCTATCTCGGCCCGGTGGCCGTTGTGCGCGATCGGCAGAGGCAGGGCCTCGGCCGGACCCTCCTGCGCGCGGGGCTCGCCGCAGCCCTGGCCCGCGGATTCACGAGCTGCGTGCTCACCGTGAACGCGGAGAACGAGAAAGCGCTTTCGCTGTACCTGGACGAAGGGTTCGAACGCCGGGCCGTCTACACCAGCTGGGCGCTGCCGAACAGGTGAATGGCGCACGGGACCGCGACATTCGCCTGGCGATCCCTGCGCGTCGCGCGGGTGGGGGGGCGTTTCGCTCTTCCCCACAGCCATCCGAAAGCCACGGAAAATGAAAATCCCGGCCTGAGCCGGGATCGGTACAGCAATAATCGCCAGCGAGAAGGCACCCCGCTTGATGTCACATTTTCAATAAGAGGATCGACTTTCTGCCCTTACTTTTTCCTTCTGCCTTCCCGCTGGCGTTTGCGAATTTTACCTGTCTCCCATTATACCCCTGCCCCGCCCGGACGCAATGAGGCCAAAGTCTCATTTTGACGTTTTTCGGGCCCCCGTGGACGGCTGCCCGGGCGGCTGCCCGGGCGCCTGGGCGCCCCCGTTGCCGCCGGGCTGGAAGGTCCGCACCAGGTTGACGAGCTGCACTTTGTTCGCGGCTCCCGTCTTCTGGTAGATATGGTACACGTGGTTCTTGACCGTCCTGGTAGAGATGAAGAGCTGGTCTGCGAGCTGCCGGTTGCTGTACCCCCGCTCCATCATCGCGATGATGTCGCACTCCCGCGGCGTGATCCCGTAGCGCAGGACGAACTGCACGGGCAGGTCCGTGCCTCCCGCGGCAACGTCCTGCTCTGGCGACCGCATGACGTAGGCGATGATCAGGCCGACCATCGCGAAGAAGAAGACGATCTGGACGTACGGGGGGTCGCGAAGCGCAGCGGGCACCCCGGGAAGGAACAGCAGCAGCATCTGCCCCATGGATGGGAGGACGAGCGTGGCTTCGAGGATGAGCAGGCGTTTGGTCAGCCGGCGAAGCCCCAGGTCCTCGATCGAGCGGATCCCCTTCAGGAGCACGACGCTGGCGTGCGCGTACACGGCGAGCAGGGCACAGTAGTTGAGCGTCGTGGCCCAGCCAACAGGGACGACCTCCTTCAGGACGGCCAGGCCCCCGATCGCCACGGCAGCGAGCGCGTGCAGGAGGGTCCTCCGCCTGGTCAGGTCGGCCGAGGTCAGGCGCAGCGCCAGGCACGGGATGGCCCACGCCAGGAGGGCGTTGCCGGACGCCCACAGCACGGCGACCGCTGCCTGCGCCCAGGGGCCGCGCAGCTCCGCGGCCGTCGCCACGTAGGCTCGGACAACCTCCGCGGCGGCGGTGATCGTCATGCCAGCGAACAGCACGGCAAATGTCCTGTAGATGACCACCCGCAGCCGCCGGTAGGTGACGACGCCGAAGGCGACCACCACCGCACCGAGGGAGAAGGCGAGGATGTACAGGCCCGTCAGCGCGTGCTTCACCAGCTCCTCCGTTCCCCTTGGACGCTCGACTTTCTCGAATCAGGTGTGCTGGAATATTAGCATGGATTCCTCCCCCGCGCAAGCCGCGGGGGAGGCGGCCTAGACCGGCAGCACGCGGATGCCGGGGTCGAGCTCCGCTCTCAGGTGCTCCTCGACGAAGGACAGGGTCCCGATGGCGGCGCTCGCGCAGCCCCGGCAGGCGCCCATGTACTCGATGAAGATTGTGACCGCCCCGTCGACTTCCTTCATGTCCGTCACCTCGAGGTTTCCCCCGTCCTTCTGGAGGCTGGGCCGCACCTTCTCGTCGAGGACCTTCTCCACGGCCCGGTGCTTCTGGACGAGGCTCATCTCGGCGAACGGCTTCGGGGAGGGGCCGGCCTTCGCCTTCTCGCGCTCCATCTCCGCGCGCACGTCGCGCAGGATGTCCACCAGGTAGTGCGCGCGCGACTCGTGGCCGCCCGGCCGGATGCAGGACTTGCAGAAGGCGCCCGCCTTGGTGTAGGCGGTGATCTCCTCGACCGTCTTCAGGTCGTTGATCCGGATCACGTCGCGCACGGTGCGCAGGCTGACCCGGGCGCACTGGCAGACGATCTCCTCCTCCTCGAGCGCGTCCATGTCCACGCCCTTGTACACGGAGGCGGCCTTGCGGATCACGTCGTAGGCCATGACGCTGCAGTGCATCTTCTGCGGGGGGATGGCCGCGGTGGCCTCCTCGTCGCGCAGCGCCTTCTCGACGTCGATGTTCGTGATCTTCATGGCCTCGTCGACCGTCCTGCCGATGATCATCTCGCACATCATGTCACTGGAGGCGATGGCAGTGCCGCAGCCGAAGGTCTTGAACCTGGCGTCCAGGATGCGGCCCGTCTTCGGGTCCACGGCCCACCACGCGCGGATCGCGTCGCCGCAGACCTCGGCGCCCCAGTCGGCAACGACGAGCCGGGCCCCCCTGACCGCCGCCTCCGCCGCGGTGATCTCCCCGAGGTGCCGGGGGTTGAGCATCCTGTCGTTCACCTTCTGCGAGTAGCTCTCCCAGAGCGTCCCGCCAATGAGATCCGATTTGGCCATGCCGTGATCCTTCAGCCCGCCCCTCGGCGCGGGGAAATGGTGCGAAGCCGCGCGACCGAGGAGCGCACCGCCTCGATCGCCCTGTCCACCTCATCGTCGGTCGTGAAGCGCGAGAGCGACAGCCGCACACCCGTGTGGGCCAGCTCGCTGTCGATGCACATGGCCACGAAGGTCGGGTTGGGCTCGAGGCTCTCGGAGGCGCAGGCGCTGCCCGTCGAGGCAGCCACGCCCTGCCGGTTCAGGTCCCAGATCATCGCCTCCCCTTCCACGCCCTTCACGCTCGTGAGGATGGTGTTGGGAGTGCGAAGCTCGCGCCTGCCGATCACCGTGGTGCCCTCGACCGCGAGGATTGCATCTTCCAGCCTGTCGCGCTGGCGGCGCACGACGGTGCTTTCGTAGGGAAGGCCCTGGACGGCCAGCTCCATCGCGAGGCCCATCCCCACGAGCCCGCCCGCGTTGATCGTGCCCGCCCTCTTGCCGCCCATCTGCTCCCCGCCGTGCAGCAGCGGGGTCAGGGGGACTCCTTCGCGCACGAACAGGCCTCCCACGCCCTTGGGACCGTGGAACTTGTGAGCGCTGAAGGTGAGGAAGTCCACGGGCGCCTCCTGCACGTCCACCGGCACCTTGCCGATGGCCTGCACCGCGTCGGTGTGGAAGAGGACCCCGCGCTCGCGGCACACCCGGGCCAGCTCGCGGACGGGGAAGACGAGGCCGGTCTCGTTGTTTGCCCACATGATGGACACGAGGGCGGTGCGGTCGGCATGGATGTGCCGCGAGAGTATCTCCGCGTCGACGATGCCGTCCCCGTTCACCGGCAGGTACGTGACGGTGACTCCCAGGCCCTCCAGCCAGCGGCAGGCGTTGGCCACGCAGGGATGCTCGACCTGCGTGGTGACGATCTCGGAGCGCTTGCCCGTGCGGATCAGCTGGTCCCACACGCTCTTGATCACCGTGTTGTTGCCCTCGGTGGCGCAGCTGGTGAGCAGGATGTCGTCGCGGTCGCGGGCGTTGATGCCGGCGTACAGCCTGTCGAAGGCGATGCGCATGAAAGGATGCACCTCGGTGCCGAAGGAGTGCAGCGAGTTCGGGTTGCCGTACATCTGGCTCCAGAACGGCTCCATCGCCTCCTTCACACGGGGGTCGACGAGGGTTGTTGCATTGTTGTCGAGGTAGATCCTGTCCATGCGGGACTAATATAGTGAGAAAGCGCGCACCGAGCAATCCGCGCCGGGCAGCAGGGGGCTCCCCGGCGCGGATCCCCCTCCCCTACCGCAGCTTCTTCCTCAGCTTCCGCCCCGTCGGCCGGGGCGCCTGCGGCTCGGCTGCATGGCGACGGGCCCGTGCACGGAAGACGAGCAGGGCGAGCACCCCGCCCACGATCATCAGGGCGCACAGGATCTGCCCCGTGGTGAAATTGAAAAGGGTGAACTGGACGACGGGATTGGACACCGGGACCAGGGTGATGGGGTAGCCGATGGGCGCGTCCGGCTCGCGCGTGTACTCGACGATGAAGCGGAGGAGCCCGTAGCCGATCACGTAGACGGCGATGCTGAACCCCTTGAACGGCCGCCGTTTGCGGAAGACGAACCACAGGACGAGCCACAGCACGACGCCCTCCAGCAGGCCCTCGTACAGCTGCGAGGGGTGGCGCGGGAGATTCACCATGCCCGACCCGGGGACGGGCATGCCGATGGCCGCGGCGAGGTCGCGCACCCACTTCTCCTTCGCGGGGAATCCCTCGGCGGCCGGGAAGACCATCCCCCAGGCCGACGTGGTGACCCTGCCGTACAGCTCGCCGTTGATGAAGTTTCCCAGCCGCCCGAAGGTGTAGCCCAGGGGGATTCCCGTAACGAGCATGTCTCCCCAGTCCAGGACGTCCAGCCTGCGCGCCCGCATGTAGATCACCGCGGCCACGATGGCCCCGACAAGCCCGCCATGGAACGACATTCCCGAGAGCCCCGTCAGGCGGACCCTCCCGTCCGCTCCCCGGGCGAAGGGCAGGATGATCTGCAGCGGGTGCTGCAGGAAGTACCTGTCCGCGTCGTAGATCAGCACGAACGCCAGGCGCGCCCCGACCAGCAGTCCGACGATGGTCCAGAAGAAGAAGTCGGTGACGTGGTCCTTCTTCGGCTCCAGCCCCCGCTCCTTCAGCTGGAGGCGGAACAGCAGGTATGTCACGGCAAAGGCGATGAGGTACATGAGGCCGTACCACCGCACGGGCAGGCCGGGCACGATCTCGGGCCTGATCCACTGCGGAAAGGGGATGTACGCGGGCATGGCGACCTCCTCGGCGCTCCTTACAGCTTCTCCAGTATCTTCCCCTCCACCCTGCTGAAGAACAGGCGGAGGTTGCTCTTTTCCGTCGACACCGAGAACCGGCGGCCGTGGCTCTCCAGGACCACGCCGGGGTACAGTGTTCCCCGTATCTGCACCTCGCCGGGCACGTGCTCGTCGAACCGGTCGCGCATCCCGATCAGGAGCAGGCCCCTCTGCTCGATCGCCTTCATTGCCGAGAGCTTCTCGGCGCGGGCGGCGGCCAGGGCCTTGTCGTCGCGCACCGGCGCGCGCACGGCCTCGCGCATCGCGGCGTCCAGCTCCGCGACCCGGACCTTGAGCCTGGCGATGTCGCGGCTCTCCTTCTCGATCCTCTCCAGCAGCAGGTAGTCCTGCCCGAACGACACCAGGGTGTGCGCCCCGCCCGGCGAGCCGAGGTTCTGCGCGACAATTCCCTGGCGGGCGCGCACGATCCCGCCCATCACGCTGCCCTTGTCCGTCTCGAGGGTCAGGCGGCCATTGCAGGTGAGCCGGCAGAACAGGCATGCCCCGCGGACACGCACGTCGCCGCCGGCGGTGATCGCCGCCTGCTCTGCGAAGCCCGTCGTGATGGTCCCCCGCGCGCGCACCACTGCCTTCTCCTCGCCCTTGATCCCCCGGCCGATCTCTATCGACCCGCCCGCCGCAAGCACCGCGGCCTGCACGACCTCCTGCACGACGATGTTCCCATCGGCGACGACCGCGAAGCCCGAGAGCACAGACCCTCCCACGCGCACGGAGCCGGGGAACTTGACGTTCCCGGTATCCATGCTCACGTCGCCCGCGACCTCGTGCACCTGGTGCACCTCGATCGCCCCGCCGGCGAGCACGAGCTCGCCGTCCGACTCGGCGAAAAAGCGCGTGCCGCCGTCCGCCTGCGGCTCCGACCGCACGCCCGGCCCCGCGACGAGGTCCTGCTCCGCCTCGGCGGGCGCGGGGATGACAGCCCCCGACACGTCCCAGCCCTCTGTCGCCTCCGTCCGGGGCGGGAGCATCGTGGCAAGGAGCTCCCCCTTCGCCACCCGGGTGATCTTGTCCTGCTCGCGGAAGTCCGCCCGGCCGTCCCCGCGCACGGCCACGCTCTTCCCGCTCGCCACGTGGACGTGGACGGTGAGCCGGTCGCCCGCCGAGCCGGGCTTTTTCCCTTCCGCGACGACGAAGCGGGAAAGGGGCGTGTTCTTCCTGACCGCCTTCAGGATCGTGAGGAGGCGTTCCGGGTCGACGCGCTCGGCAGCCACGCCTGCCTTCTCGATCGCCTCCTGCACGGCCTCGGGGCTCACCGCGTCACCGGTGCCCTCGAAGGGAGCGTAGGACACCGAGGCGGACATCCGGTCTTTCGCCACGGAGACCGAGAGCGCCGCGTCGCGGTGGGGCCGCACGCGCAGGCGCACGGCCATCCCCTCGCTCCCCTTCTCGAGGATGCCGGCCGCTGTGGCGACAACGTCTCCCCCCTCCTGTGTCAGCCCCTCGAAGAGCCGCAGCTCGGTCACGGCGCCCCGGGGCGCCGGTATGACCTTTCCGAACACGTCCACCCCGGGCCTCCCCTCCTGGGGAGGCTGGATCCTGAGGATTGCAGTTCCCGGGGTCACCCACGCTGCGGCTTCCACCGTCGCGGGGGGAAACTCGGACAGCGACGCGAGGCCCGCGAGCCTGTCCGCGTGCGACGCGGCCCGCCGCTTCACGACGGCGGCTTCCTCGGCGGGCAGGAAGGCCACCATCCAGTGCAGGGCGCCGTCGGCGCCCGGCTGGGCGTCCCGACCCGCGGCGAGGGGGTACTCGTCCAGGCTCAGCGCCGGGCTCTTCCAGAAGGCGAGGATGTCGGCGCGGACTCTCTCCGCGTCGAACGATTTCACGCCGCTCGCCCGCACGGCGGCCGTGATGTCGGCGAGCGTGAGAGGCTTTCCCCCGCCCCTGCCCTTCCTGACGGAGAGCCGGGCGCGCAGCCGGTCGGGCGACACCACGACCTCCGCGCCGCCGTCGGTCCTGCGGGAAAGCGGGATACCCGCCGCAGGGGTCCCTGCCGCCAGCGCCCGGCGCAGGAGCGCGTCCAGCTCGGCCACGGGCAGGAGCGCGTGCCTCTCGAATCCAAGGGCCTCGGCGCGCGCCAGGATGTCCAGCGGGTCCAGTGCCGGCGCGCCGGGGCCTCCAGGTTCGACGGTGAGCAGGCAGGTCAGGCCGTCGGCCGACTTCCCGAGCTGCACGCCGTGGTCCCGGAAGGGCACAAGGTCGCACCAGAGGTCCCCCCGCCGCAGGAAGCCGCTCTTCTCGGCAGTCACCTCCTCGCGCGCCCGCGCCAGGCCCGCGCCGAACAGCTGCTCGCCCTCGGCCCGCCGCGGGGCAGGCACGATGCGGCCCATGATGTTCCGTCCCTCGCGCCCGGGCCTTCCCGGACGGACCGCGGCCACGCGGGCGCCCGCCTCGACCCAGCCCGTCTCGCGCACCGACGGGTCGATCGTCACAGGTTCCCGGACCGTCTTCTTCTCCCAGACCACCTGCAGCTCTTCCTTCGCGGGGAGGAAGGCGAGAGCCGGCTTCTTCTTCACGCGCCTCTCGGTGCGCACCTTCTCCACCCGCTCGCGGAACACCTCGGGCGCGGGGGCGCGCGCGAGGGCGGCCCGGGCAGCGGCGGCGAGACGGGGCGGGACGACGAAGGGGGCGAACTCCACGGCGTCCGGTTCGGGGGCGGTGGGGGGGATGCCGGCCGCGGCCACGAAGCTCACGGGCTCGCCCCTCCGGCGAAGGAGGGTGCGCAGGCCTTTCTCGATCGCCTCCGCGTCGATTCCCTCGCGCGCACCCTTTTCGCGCAGCAGCGCGGCGACGCTCTCGGCCGTGATCTCCTCGCCGCTCTCGTCAGGCGTGATCGTCACCCGCGCCTCGACCGCCAGCTCGTCAATCTCCAGGGAAAGGCTCCCACGGACTGTCACGTCGCTACCCTGCCCACAGCGTGAAGAGGGCCAGGCCCAGGAAGACGGCGGCCAGGCCCAGCTTCACGGCGCCCATGCGCTTCTGGTACAGCGCGGCGATGCGGCTCGAGGTCACGCCGAGTGCGCTCGCCGCGAACACGACCAGGAGAGGAAGGATGAAGAAGGCGTTGTACAGCACGAGGAGGCCCGCCGCCGATGCGTCACGACGCGAGCGTGCCAGGTAGGCGAGGGTGGGCAGGTAGACCTGTCCCGTGCAGGCGAACTCGAACACGGACACGAGGAACCCCAGCAGGAGCGAGCCCCCCGCAAGGGCGGCGGTTCGCGCCTGCGCGTGGATCGACCTGTGCAGCTGCCTCTTCAGGGCGGAGGGAAGCTGGAGGAGCATCCTGGCCGGCTCGCCGCGTCGGATCACGACGAAGTCGTGGATGCTCAGGCCGGCGAAAACGGCCAGCACGGCGACGAGCACCCAGCGCAGGACGCGCGAGACCAGCGGGACGGCGGAGGCGGCGCGCAGCGCCGTGAAAAGCCCGAAGCCGACCCCGAGGTAGGTGAGGAACACGGCGAGGGTGAACAGCGCCCCGATCACCAGCACCTCGCGCTCTTCCCCGTCCCGCCACCGCGAGCGCCGCGACGAGGAAGACGAGGGTGGTGAACGCGCAGGGGTTGATCCCGTCGAGGAGCCCCGCGGCCGCGATGGCCAGGGCCGACAGGCCGACGGCGAGGCCCGGCAGAACGCCCGGGAGTGCCGCGCTCCCGGCGGCGGCCGCGCTGCCGGCGCGCATCGACTCGAGGGCTGCCCGCACGCCGGCCTCGATCTCCTTCTCGCCCTGCAGGAGGGTTCCGCCCGCCACGAGCACGGGAACCGCCCGCAGCCCCTCGCCCGCCGCGCCAGCTTCCGCGAGCAGCTGGTCAAAGGCCCGCGGCTGCAGGATGTCCCGCTTCTCGACCGCAATGCGCACGCCGAGCGCGCGCTCCAGGCGCGGAATCTCGCGACCGAGGAAAGCGTCGCAGCTGCGGCAGCCCGGGCTGTAGTAGTACCGCACGGCGAGCACACCCTCCGTTGGGGCGGGCGGGAGCGCGCTTTCAGCGCGTGAATCCCCAGCGGGGGAAAGCGCGCTTTCAGCGCGCACGGTGCCCCGGAACTCGACGTACACCTTCGCCAGCCCCGGGTCGTCCGTGGTGACGAGGAAGTTCTTCCGCGTGATGCCCCTGTCGTCCCGGGAGTCGTAGCGAAGCGTGAACACCGCGCTGCCCCCCGCGGGGATCACCGCGGACAGGGGCTCCGCGGTCAGGCAGTCGCAGAGGGGCACGACCGTCACAGCCGCCGACCGGGCAGACGCGTTGGACGCGGTCATCGTCGTCGTCACGACCTCGCCCTGCCGGATCATGCCGAAGTCGAAGGAGCGGAGGCTGAGCGCGAGCCCCGGGCCGGCACGTGCGGGCAGGGCGGGGACGAGGGCCGCGGCGAGCAGCGCGGCGAGGAGCCCCGCGCGGCTCACTGCCGGCGGTCCTCGAGCCGCCGGGCAAGGCGGAAATCGCCCTCCGCCTCCTCCTCGGCCGCGTGGAAGCTCTCGTCGGCCTGCCCGGCCCCGGGGCCGAGGAGCTTCGCGGCGATGCGGGAGACGGCCTGCGCGAGCACCGACCGGGGCTTGTAGCGGATGAGCGGCAGCCGGGAGGACAGCGCCACCCCCTGCAGGGCGTCGCTGTACATGACCCCCAGGTGCGCGATCTCCACGCCGAGGTACTCCCGCGCCGACCTGCGCAGCCTGTCCGCCCTGTCCACGTCGCCGGGCTGCTCGAGCATGTTCAGGACCAGGAGGGGACGGAACCTCGCCAGGCGCTCGCCGACCGCGCGTCCCGCCTCGGGGTCCTCGGCCGCGATGCGCTGCAGGATGCGCGGCACGTAGGCCTTCTGCAGGGCGCCGCTCTCGCGGCGCAGCGACTCGAGGATCTCGAAGGCGCGCGACTCGCGGGGGGAGGCGTCGTACATGATGCGGAACACGGCGTTCTTGAGGAACAGGTACGCGTTCAGGATGGCGGTGAGGGCGGGAGTGGTGACGACGATCCCCGAGTCGGCGAGGAGGAAGAACTCCAGGGTCCCCGACCCCGTGCCGGGGCCCAGGTCCAGCACGAGGTAGTCGCAGTCCAGCGACTCGAGGTGGCGCACCAGCCTGCGCCGCTGGCCCGGCTTGAGGTTCGCCGCCCCGGGCACCTCCGCGTCGCCGGGGATGAAGGCGAGGCCCGGGTACTCGGTCGGGAGGAGGATGTCGGCGAAGGCCATGCGCGGAACCGAGAGGAAGGTGCCGATGCCCTCCCTGACGCCGCGGATGCCCAGCATGGTGTGGAGGTTCGAGGCGCCCAGGTCGAGGTCTGCCAGCACGACGCGCCTGCCCGCGTCGGCGAGGGCGATGGAGAGATTCGCGGCGAGCAGCGACTTGCCCACGCCCCCCTTGCCGCTGCCGACGGGCAGGATGACCATCAGCTGTGGTCCTTCATGGCCGCTTCGGGCAGGCCCTCCGCGGCCCGCGGGGAGGCGCGCCCCGCCCCGCGCCTCTCGAGGAGCAGCAGGACGAGGAACACCGCGTCGAGCAGCGCGCACCCCGCCGCGGCAACCCAGGCGGGGAGGCTCTGGCCGCCCACGGTCACGCTCGACAGGCTGCCGGTCGCGAGGCGCGGCCCCGAGGCCGCGAGCAGGACGAAAGAAAAGACGGACAGCGCCTTTCCCAGCCGCAGCAGCCCGAGCAGGCCCGCGTAGCGGTCCGGGAACAGCACGTACATCAGGACTCCCACGGGCACAAGGAGGTTGCCCGTGGCGCCGAAAAGAAGCCAGGGGACGACGGCTGCCCCGGGGCCGCCCCCGGCACGAATGACGGTCGCGAGCAGGGAGAGAACGAGAAAGAAGCGCGCGAAGTCCCAGCAGGCGCCCAGGACGAGCCGGACAGGTCTCGCCGTCATACCGCCGGGGAGTGTAGCGGGGCGGGGAAAGCCCCGTCAAGGGAGAGCGCCCCGGCGGGGCGGCCCGCGTTGACAAAGCGGGGAGCAGGGATAGAATGGCGCCATGAAGACTCCGCGCTCCCGCGAACGGGTCGTCTGGGCGGCTGTCACTGTCGTGCTGCTCGCGGCCCTCGCCGTGTTCGTCTTCTCACCGCGGCTGCTGGCCGGGCAGCGCCGAGGACGAGACCCAGGCCTACCTCTCCACGTTCGCCGAGACCATGCGCTTCGTGCGCGACAACTACGTCGATGCGGACAAGAGCACCCCGAAGGCCCTGTTCGAAGGGGCCATGAAGGGGATGCTCGACTCCCTCGGCGACCCCTACTCCACCTACCTCACCGCCGAGGACATGCTGTACTGGGACGAGACGACCACGGGGCAGTTCGGCGGCGTCGGCCTGACCTTCACCAAGCTGGACAAGGTGGGCGGCGAGGTCATCTCCTCCATCGAGGGGACCCCCGCCTTCCGTGCCGGCATCACGGCGGGCGACCTCATCATCGCCGTGAACGGCGAGAGCTGCGCGGAGCTGTCCAGCGACGAGATCGCCCAGCGCATCCGCGGCGAGCCGAAGACGGAGGTAACCCTCACCATCCGACGCGGCGAGAGCGTCGTCTTCGACGTGAAGCTCATGCGCGACATGATCGAGGTGCCCAACGTGAGGCGCGCGATGATCCCGGACGGCATCGGGTACCTGCGCATCACGCAGTTCATGCCGCAGACCTACGACAAGAGCGCGCGAGGCGATCGCGTACTTCCGCGAGAACGGCTACACCTCGCTCATCATCGACGTGCGCAACAACCCCGGCGGGCTCCTGAACTCCGTCGTCAACGTGGCCAACCTCTTCATCGCGGAGGGCCCGATCGTGAGCACCCACTCCGACAGGTCCGAGGAGGAGAACTTCGTCTACACGGCCCGGCGCAGCCGGCTGATGGTGGACCCCTCCGTGCCCATCGTCGTGCTGGTGGACAAGGGGTCGGCATCGGCCTCCGAGATCCTCGCCGGCGCGCTCAAGGACACAGGCCGCGCGGTGCTCATCGGCACCACCACGTACGGCAAGGGCTCCGTGCAGCAGATCCGCCGGGTCGGGGGCGCGAACTTCAAGCTGACGATGTCGCGCTACCTCACCCCGTCGGGGGCGATCATCGACAAGAAGGGCATCCCGCCGGACAGGGCGGTTGCGGAGCCCTCGCTCACACCCGCGGAGGAGAAGAGCCTGTCCGATATCCTCAACGCCACGTGGCTTGCCGACTTCGTGAAGGCCCACCCCCGGCCGTCGGCGGCGGAGGTGGACGCGTTCATCGGCGGCCTGCGGGCGAAGGGGATCGTGCTCAACGACAGGTACCTGCGCAGGCTCGTCCGCAACGAGGTGGAGAAGACGAACAACTCTCCCCCGCTGTACGACCTGGACTTCGACCTGCAGCTGGACGCGGCCGTGAAGGCCCTGTCCGCGGGCGAGATCAGCGCCCCGGGAAAGTAGGCGGCCACGGCTCCGCATCCCGCGGCCCGGCAGGCCCGGCCGTGAGGCAGTTCCTCCTTCCCCCCGGCGCGGCCGCCGCCGGCCGCGTGCGGCTGGAGGGGGACGACGCCCACTACCTGACCCGGGTGCTGCGGCTGCGCGAGGGAGACTCCGTGGCCGCCATGGACCCTTCCGGCGCGCGCTGCGTGCTGCACATCCTTTCCGCGGGCCCCTCGTGGTGCGAGGCGGCCGTGGCCGCGGTCGGCACTGACCCCGACGCCCCGGCCGCTGCCGGCCGGGCGGAGGCCGGGGCGGACACGGCGGCGGAGATCGTGCTCCTGCAGTGCTTGCCAAAGGGCCCCAAAATGGATTCCATTGTACGCCAGGCCACCGAGGCGGGGGTTGCGCGGATCGTGCCCCTGCTGAGCGAGCACACGCTGGTGCGCCCCGGCGATGAGGGCAGCCGTCTTGCCCGATGGGAGAGGATCGCGCGCGAGGCCCTCCAGCAGAGCGGCAATCCCCGCCTGCCCGTGATCGAGGAGCCGCGCCCGCTCACCGCGATCCGGGGAGGCAGCTGGGGCACCGGGATCTTCTTCCACGAGGCGCCCGCGGGCGGCGCGTCGCTGCACCAGGCGCTCGCCGGGTGCGCCGGCGGCCGGGTCAGCCTGCTCGTCGGTCCCGAGGGCGGCCTCTCGCCCTCCGAGGTCGGGTTCCTCCGGACGGAAGGGTTCAGCCCCGCCTGGCTGGGCGCCACGGTGCTGCGGGTCGACACGGCCGCCGTCGCGGCGGTGGCCATCGTGAGACAGCTGCTGAGGGAGAGAAACGAGTGGAGACTGAGCGACAGGCAGTGAAGCGCATCAAGGTCCTCGGCATGCCTGTGGACGCGGCCGATCCCGAGGTGGCCGCCCGGGCGCTGGCGGAGATGCTGGACAACGGGCAGAACAACCAGGTCGTGTTCCTGTCGACCCGGGGGCTTCTCCGCGCCCGGCGCGACCCCGAGCTGGCCCGCTGCCTGCGCGAGGCGGCCCTCGTGCTTCCCGTGTCGCGCGCACTGGTGCGCGGCGCGCGCTTCCTCGGGGCCGGGGCCCTCAGCCTCTACAACGAGTTCGAGTCGGTGATCCGCATCCTCACCGTCGTGGAGAAGGCCCAGGGAGCCGTCTACCTGCTCGGCGCCCGCAAGGGCACCCTCGAGGCGGCAGAGGACAACCTGCGGGGCTCCTTCCACGGCATCCGGGTGGTCGGCCGCTACTTCGGCTTCTACCAGAAGGGGATCGAGGCGAGCATCGTCACGGCGATCAAGAAGTCGGCCCCGCACCTGCTGCTGGTGGGCTCGGGCGTGGCGGGCACGGGAGAAGTGGATCCTGCGCCACAGGAAGGAGCTGAATCCCGGCATCTCGCTGTACGCGGGCAGCTGCTTCGAGGTCTTCGCCGGCGAGGAGAAGCAGGTGTCGAAGAGACTGCACGCGGCCGGCCTCGGGGAGCTGTCGGGGTTCTGGCGCCGTCCCTGGAAGGCCGCGGCGGTGTTCCCCTACCTGTGGTACCTGGTTCTCCTGCTGACCTTCAAGGTCTTCCGGCTGTAGCTCCCTCCCGGCCGGAGCCCGCTACAGGTCGTACAGCTTCAGGTACTCGTAGACTTCCTTGAAGTTCCTGTCCAGCCTCTTCGCGATCGCCCGGCCCACCGCCTGGCGGAAGACCGGCACGAGCAGGAGGAACCCCACCAGGTCGGTGATGAAGCCCGGCGTGAGGAGCAGCACGCTGCTCACGAGCATGGCGGCCAGGTCCACGAACTCCCTGCCCGGGTACTGGCCCCGGCGGCACCTTGGCGCGCAGGCGGTCCAGAGTGCGGCGCATCTGCGACACGTCCAGGAGCACGCCGACCAGCCCCACGACCGCCGCGAGGGCGATGACGAGGTAGTTGCCGATCAGCTCCCCCAGGTACAGGAAGAGCATGATCTCGCCCAGGGGAACCAGCGAGTACAGCAGCAGGATGAAGATGAGCTTGACAAGGAACTCCTTGTCCAGGAAGCGCAGCAGCAGGCGGGGTTCCATCATGACGGGGAGCATAGTAGCAGAGCGCGCCGGGAATGTCACGACCGGCGGCCCGGTCTTGCGGGGCACCGTGTCCTGCCGTATGATCCGGGGAGAAAGTGCGGCTGCGCAATGGTGAAAGTGCTCTTCGTCGACGACGACCCGGGGGCGCACGCGGTCCTCGCCCACGTCCTTCCCCCCGCCTACACCCTGTGCTCCGCCTCCACCGGCCGCGGGGGCCTGGAGGCTGCCCTGCGGGACAGCCCCGACGTGGTGCTCCTCGACATCGGTCTTCCCGACATGGACGGGATGGAGGTCCTGCGCTCGATGCTCTCGCGTCCCGGCGCGCCGCCCGTGGTCATGCTCACGGCCCAGTCGGACGTGCGCCTGGTGAAGGAGGCCATCCAGGCGGGGGCGGCCGACTACGTCGTGAAGCCCTACGGGGTGGAGGCGCTGCGGGGAACCCTCGCGGCGGCCGTGCGCGCGCGCGACACGCGCCAGCTCGCACAGCCCGCCGGGCCCTGCGGCCTGGAGGAGATGCTGGGCGATGGCGGGGCCATGCGCGACGTCCGCCAGCTCATCCTGCGCTACGGCCCGGCTGATTTCCCCGTGCTGGTTCTGGGAGAGACCGGGACGGGCAAGGAGCTGGCCGCGCGCGCCCTGCACGCCGTCTCGCCGCGGAGGGCGCGGCCGCTGGTCGCCGTCAACTGCGGCGCCCTGCCGGAGTCGCTGCTGGAGACGGAGCTGTTCGGCTCCGAGAAGGGCGCATTCACCGACGCGACCAGCCGGCCCGGAAGCATCGAGCGCGCCGACGGGGGCACGCTCTTCCTGGACGAGGCGGGCGAGCTCTCACCGGCGGCGCAGGCCCGGCTGCTGCGCGTGCTGGAAGAGAAACAGCTCACCCGGGTGGGCGGCGCGCGCCCCGTCCCCGTGGACGCCCGGATCGTCTCGGCAACGCACCGCGACCTGAAGGCCGAGGTGCGCGCGGGGCGCTTCCGCGACGACCTGTACTGGCGTCTCAGCGTCCTGCCCATCCGGCTGCCGGCGCTTCGCGAGAGGCCCGGCGACGTCGGCATGCTCGCCCTGCACTTCCTGGAGCGCTGCGGGAGGTCCGGGGCACGCCTTTCGCCCGCCGCACGCGAGAAGCTTTCGACGCACCCCTGGCCGGGAAACGTCCGTGAGCTTCGAAACGTGATGGAGCGCGCCGCGCTGTCGGCGCCGGACGGGGACATCCGGGCCTGCGACATCCAGTTCGACTGACGCTACTGGATCGTTCGCAGGTACAGCCCTTCCATGACCATGCGCTTCTCGCCCTGCGGGCTCGTGGTCACGCCCGCCACGCGGGCCACGACGAGGAGCCGGGAGTTGAGGAACGCCATATCCGACGAGGGATCCTGCGGCGGCCGGGAGGGGAACGATCGGGAGAACGCGGGACCCGAGAACTCCACGTAGCAGGCGTAGCTCCTCACGTCTTCCGTGCCCAGCCACTCGCCGGCCAGGAGCTCGATGCGCGCCCGAAAGCGGGACGGCTCCTTGTCCAGTACGGCAAGCTCCGAGACCGTGCCGTCCAGCACGAAGAGCTTTCCCGCCGGCAGGACGGCCTGGCCGACGGCGGCCGCCGCGACGGTTTTCAGCGACACCGAGAAGTCCACGACGGCGTCGAAATCCGACCGCGGTGTGGCGGGGGAGAGTGCGGCGGCCAGGAGCAGGCAGGCGGCGAACCGGGCTTTCAGTCGCATTCGGGTCACTCCTCGCCTCCCACTCTATGGAGGATTTTCCTCCGGGTCAATTCCCCTTCCGGTCATCAGCCCCGCGATCTTGCGGAAGACCACCCCGAGGCGGCGGGCCTCGTTCACCGAGAGGCCGGCCCTGCCGAGGATGTCGCGGAAGAACACGCGCATGCTGTCCGGCGTCACGAGGTGGAAGAAGCCGATCGTCTTGAGGGAGCGCACCATCACCGAGGCCAGGGCGTCCACCTCGCGGGCCGGGATGGGGGCGAAGGGCGTGTGCGTCCCCCGGGTGCGGGCGCGGAAGATTTCGTAGCAGACCACCTGCACGGCGTGGGACAGGTTGAGAGAGCCCTGGGCGGGGGAGGCGGGGATCGTGACGGCGAGGGTGCACTGGGACAGCTCCTCGTCGGTGAGGCCCGTCTCCTCGTTCCCGAACACGATGGCGACCGTCCCGCGCGTGGCCGCGGCCCGTTCGGCCAGCTGCTCGGGGAAGATGCTGAAGTACTTCCTGTTCTTCCCGCGCCGACGGGTCGTCCCGGCCACCAGCGAGGCGTCGGCGACGGCCGCGGCGAGGTCGGGATAGAACACGGCAGACTCGAGAACGTCCGCCGCGCCGTGCGCGAGGGCGCGGGCCTGCACCGGGTCCAGCAGCGCGTCAGCGACCACGGCGAGGGACGTGATGCCCATGCACTTCATTGCCCGGCAGGCCGCCCCGACGTTCCGCGGGTCGCGCGGCCGCACCAGCACGACGCGGAGGTTCCCGTGCTCTCTCATGGCACCGCATAGTAGCCGATACTCTGAGTATGAAGAAAGCGGCCCTCCTCGCCCTTCTCCTTGTCGGGGCTGTCGCCTTTGCCCTGGAGTGGGAGCTGCCCGTGGTCACCGCCTCGTACGAGACCGCGGCCGGCACGCGCGAGGACGAGGGCGACGACGAGGCAGACCCCGCTCTTGTTCCCGCCTCCGTGCGCAACACCGTCATCCTGCGCATCCGGGAGGAGGCCTCGCCGGCCGTCTTCGGGCTGCTCGTGAAGTACTCGGCGAAGGACTACCTCCTCGAGGCCGGCGACTACTCATACATCGAGGCGGGACCCGAGGCAGCGGTCCGCATCGGCAGGCTCCTGAAGCTGGGGGCCGCCGTCGGGGCCAAGGTCGAGCAGTTCGGCCAGCTGGACGGCGACGGGCTGTCGAAGGACCTCGTCGCGCTCAAGGCGCGCCTGGAGGCCACCCTCTCGCCGGCCCGGGGAACCAGCCTCGAGGCGGGCCTGGGGACCCGTTTCGACTGCGCGGAGGAGCCCGTGAAGGCACGGCAGGCCTGGACGGCCTCTGCCGGCTTCTCCACGAGGCTGGGACAGTGGCTGGTGAGCGCGCGCTACCGCGGGGAGTTCCGCCTTCCCCTGGGATCGGCGAGCGCGGCGGTGCCGGCCACCTACAACCTGGGCAGCGTCTCGGTGCGCTGGGATCCGAACAGGTAGGAGAAAGATTTGACAAAAACAGCAGAACGGAATAGAATATTTGGATATACCGCAGGAAGAACGCGTACCCGACCCCTTGCGGCGACCGGTCGGAGGCGCTATAGTTTCGAAGGCTCTCGGAGAGGGACGGAATTCGTGACGGCAAAGGGGCGCCATGAGTAACAACGAGATCGTACCGGGATTCGACGACGAGAAGGACGACAGCCTCAAAATACGCCTCCAGAAGATCGACGAGACCGACGGGTGCCTTGTCCTGTACCTGACCGGGTACATCGATACGTACAACTCCAACTACTTCCAGAAGCGCGTGCAGAAGGCCATCGAGGCCGGCTTCATCAAGCTGATCTTCCACTGCAGCGGCCTGAACTACGTGTCCAGCACGGGCATCGGGTCGTTCACGGCGTTCCTCAAGGCACGCAAAGCCGCGGGGCGGCGACCTGGTGCTTCTCGAGATCCAGCCCAAGGTGTACGAGGTCTTCCAGCTGCTGGGCTTCTCGCAGTTCTTCAACATCAAGGAGAACCTCGACGAGGCGGTGTCCTTCTTCGCCGCCAAGGGCGAGGAGGGCAAGGGCTCCGTGTTCCCCAAGATCTTCAAGTGCCCGATCTGCAGCAGGAAGCTGCGGGCATCAAAGGCGGGGCGCTTCCGCTGCTCCGAGTGCAAGACCATCCTCGCGATCGACAACTCGGGGCAGGTCCTGCTGGGCTGAGACGCCGCCCATGGCATCCCGGGCCCGCCCGGGACACCGGGACGCGCTGGCGGATCGCGTTCGTCGACGCCGACCCGGTCATGATCGAGCGAACGAGGGTCTCCCTGGAGGGAGGCCCTTTTTCATTGCTCGACCTCCCCGCGCCGCCCGCGCCGGGCGAGGCTGATCTCCAGGTCGCCGCGGCAGCTTCACTGGGCGGCCCGGGCGCCGTGCAGGGACCCCGGGCGGTTCCCCTGATCGCGTACGGCCCGGCCAGCCTGCTGCGCAGCGCCTTCCTGGCCGGGTGCGTGGACTACCTGCGCGATCCCTGGACGGCCGAGGAGCTTTCGATGCGCGCGCTCGCCGCCGTGGCCCGCATTCCCGATCGGCATCGCTTCCCCTGGGGGGCTGTCACGCTGGAAGGGTGCGCGCTGGATGGACCGGGAGGCCGCGCGCTGCTCACCCCGGCGGAGGCGAGGCTCCTGCGGCAGCTGCTGGCCTGCCGGGGGCAGGCGGTGCCCCGGGAGGCGCTGTGCCTGTGCGCGTGGGGGCGCCGCGCGCGCCCGGGAAGCAGGGCGCTGGACATGGCCGTCTCCTCGATCCGTCGGAAGGTGCGCGCCGCCTTTCCCGCCTGCGGCCGCAGGTTCATCGCCGCGGCCAGGGGCGAAGGCTACCTCGTGCCATAGGGCCGCGGGGTGGTGCAGTGGCCCACCCCGGGTCCGGGAGCGCGCGCAAAAAGAAGGGCGCCCCGCGGGGGGCGCCCTGTGCGTGCTGGCGCAGCGCGTCGTCTATTTCGTGATCAGCCCGATGAGCAGGTCGTTGAGGGTCACCGTGGTCGTGACGAACACGATGGCGACCATCGACATGAGCTTCAACAGGATGTTCAGCGAAGGTCCGGCAGTGTCCTTGAACGGGTCGCCGACCGTGTCGCCGACGACGGCGGCCTTGTGGTTGGACGACCCCTTGCCGCCCAGGTTGCCCTTCTCGATGTACTTCTTCGCGTTGTCCCAGGCGCCGCCGGAGTTGGCCATCATGATGGCCAGCACGAAGCCCGTGGCGAGCGAGCCGGCCAGCAGCGCGATGACCGTGAAGGGCCCGAGGATGATGCCCACCGCGATCGGCGCGATCAGCGCGAGCAGCGAGGGGAGGATCATGGCCTTCTGGGCGCCCTGGGTGGAGATCTGGACGCACGAGGCGTAGTCGGGCTTGTCCGTGCCGGCGAGGATTCCCGGCTTCTCCTTGAACTGCCGGCGCACCTCCTTCACCATGTCACCCGCTGCCCGGCCCACCGCCTTCATGGCCAGCGCGCAGAACACGAACGGGAGCACGGCGCCGAGGAAAAGCCCGATGAGCACCTTGGGGTCCATCAGGTTCACCGAGAGGGCAAAGTGGCCGTCGCGCGGTGCGCACGATCAGCCCCTGGTAGAAGGTGTAGAAGCCCTCGCTCACGCGCGCGACGCCCGTCTCCAGGCCCTCGATGATCTTGTTCGCGTACTCGGCCACCAGGGCGAGCGCGGTCAGCGCCGCCGAGGCGATGGCGAAGCCCTTGCCCGTGGCCGCCGTGGTGTTGCCCAGCGAGTCCAGCGCGTCGGTGCGCTCGCGCACCTCGGGCTCCAGGTGCGCCATCTCGGCGATGCCGCCGGCGTTGTCGGCCACGGGGCCGTAGGCGTCGGTGGCCAGCGTGATGCCCAGGGTGGAGAGCATGCCGACGGCCGAGATGCCGATGCCGTACAGGCCCATGCCGGGGTTGGCGAAGCCGCCGGACAGGAAGAACGCGGCCAGGGTCGCGACGACGACGACCAGGACCGGGATGAGGGTCGAGAGCATCCCGAGGGACAGGCCCCCGATGATCAGCGTGGCCGGGCCGGTCTGGGACTCGCCGGCGAGATTGCGCGTGGGCTTGTAGCTGTCCGAGGTGTAGTACTCGGTGAAGTACCCGATGACGTTCCCGGCGATGAGGCCCGCCATGATCGCCCCCAGACGCCGATCATCTGCCTGCCCACCGTGAACCAGATGAAGATGAACGAGAGCACGGCGATCAGCGCCGTGGAGATGTAGACCCCCGACCGCAGGGCGCGCAGGAGCACCTTCTGCGACCGTCTCCCTTCGCGCGGACGAAAAGGCTGCCGATGATCGAGCAGATCACCCCGATGGTGGAGATGGAGACAGGCACCTGGATGGCCTGCAGCTCAGAGACGCTGGGGATTGCCAGCGACCCGATTGCACCCAGGGCCATGGTGGCGACGATCGAGCCGACGTAGGACTCGTACAGGTCCGCGCCCATGCCGGCCACGTCGCCGACGTTGTCGCCGACGTTGTCCGCGATGACCGCGGGGTTGCGCGGGTCGTCCTCGGGGATGCCCGACTCGACCTTGCCCACGAGGTCCGCGCCGACGTCGGCGGCCTTGGTGAAGATGCCGCCGCCCACGCGGGCGAACAGCGCCATCGAGGAGGCGCCCATGCCGAAGGTGATCATGACGGGCGGGATCTCGCCGACGGGCAGGTGGAAGGCGTAGCGCAGGAGGGTCCACCAGATCGACAGGTCGAGCAGGCCGAGGCCGACCACGGTCATGCCCATGACGGTGCCGGCGGAGAAGGCCACGCGCAGGCCCGAGTTGAGGCTCTTCTTGGCGGCCGACGCCGTGCGGCAGTTGGCCCGGGTGGCGACCGACATGCCGATGAACCCCGAGAGGCCCGAGAAGAAGCCGCCGGTGATGAAGGCGAACGGCACGAAGGGAGAGATGAAGCGGAACACGAAGGCCAGCACCGCGAGCAGCGCGAAGACGCCGACGAACACGATGCCGACCACCGAGTACTGCTGCTTCAGGTAGGCCATCGCGCCTTCCTGCACCGCCTTGCTGATCTCCTGCATGGCCTTGGTGCCCGGGTCCTTCCTCAGCACGGAGATGGCCTGGTACAGGGCGAAGGCGAGCGCAGCGATCGAGCCCACCCACGTCAGCCACATCATGTCGACCTGGCCGCCTCCAGTCCCCTGCGCGAAGGCGCCCGTGAGGGGCAGGAGCGCCAGGAGCGCCACGAGAACGACGAGCCTGCGCGTACGTTTCATTTGAACAGGATCCTCCCTCTATGGAAGAAGAAATGTGACACGGAAAGAGCAAAGGTGTCGTGGCAGTTTAGGGGGATTCGTCCGCCAGGTCAAGGCCCGAGCCCCCGCGCGTGCCCCGGGGGCAACGGGAGTCCTGGCGCTTCTCAAAAGCGGGGAGCCGTGGTACCCTCCGGCTTGGTGAAAGAGCCAGCCAAGGTTCCCTTCCTCCTCCTCTTCATCCTGCTGTGCGTGCTCGTCGTCCTGTCCGCCCTCGACCTGCTGGCAGCCTGGGGCGCCGTCGAGTCCGGCGCGCGCAGGTTCACCCTGGGATTCGTCGCTAACAGGCTGCCCCGCTCCGTCTTCGAGGTGATGATCCCCTCGGTCATCCTGTCCCTCGTTCTGATCGGCATGCGCATGGCGCGCCGCCCCTTCTCGCGTTTCCTGGGCCTGCTCCTCTGCCTCGCCGTGAGCTACGCCGTGCTGGTGAACGGCATGATCTGGATGCGGCAACTGGCGGCGAAATCGCGGCCTGCCCAGGCCTCGGCGGCGCAGTACTTCCCCGAGGGGGCCTTCGCCCGCGTGGGCGAGGCCATGGTCGGCGCCCGGTCGGTGGAGGGCGACACCCTTCGCGGGGTGGTCGTCGCCCGCGCGGGCGGAGCGGCGCCCCGCCTGGCTGCCGCCGCGCGGGCCTCTGCATCCGTCACCGGCCCGACGGTGACCGTGACGCTGCCGGGCAGGGCGCCGCTGTCGGCCCGGCCCGCCCTCGCGCGCGCGGCGGTCTTCGCACCCGACAGGTTCACGGCCTTCTTCCTGCGCGACTTCGGGCTCATCACCGCCGATTTCGAGCGCCTGCTCGCCTCCTCGCTTCCCGAGTTCTTCGCCGCCTGTTTCGCCCTGCTCTTCCTGTGCACGGCCTCCTTCGTCCTGCTGCGGCTGAGCCGCTGGCCGCTGCTGAACGTGCTGCTCCTCGTGCTCGCCGTGCGGGCCTACGCGGCCCTGTGGCACCTTCTCTCGGTGAGCGCAGCCCCGCGCGTCGCACGCCTGGTCACGGACCCTCTTCTCGCGCGCATGTTCCCGCCCGCCGTGATGGCCGCCCTGGGGGTGCTGCTCCTGCTCGTGGACATCCTCTTCATCCCCGCCGACCGGTGGAAACGCCTGGAGGACATGTGAACAGGCCGCTCCTGGGCAGGATCGCCTCGTTCCTCTTCGTCTTCGCGGCCGTGGGATTCGGGCTGCTGTTCGCCTGGTCGGCCGTCCGCTTCCCCGTGGACCGGTTGCTCCCGGTGTTCCACTGGGAGTACGCGCTGAAGAACGGCTTCGTCCTGTTCGTGAACGCGCTGCTCCCCCTGTGCGCGGCCGCCGTGGCCGTGGCAGCCTCGCTCCCCGCCCGATCGACGGCCCGGCGCGGGGGAGCCGTGTCGTCCCAGCCCTTCAGCCGGACGGCCGGCTCCACCGTCGCGGCCTTCGTCGTCATCGCCGCCGCGTACGCTTTCCTCTTCGAGGTCGCCGCGCCGGCGACCCGCGCCAGGCTGTCCGGGATGGAGCACCAGAGCTCCCTCGCGCGCCAGTTCCAGCGCGAGGCGGAGCAGGCGCGCAAGGCCGGCGACTGGCCGCGGGCTCGAGACGCGCTCACCCGCTACCTCGCCATCGACAAGGGGAACAAGTCCGTGCAGTCCCAGGCCCTGGACGCCGAGACGGAGGCGGCCCGGCGGGCGGCTCCCGCGTCGACGGCTGCCCCGCCGGTGCAGCCGCCGACGGGAGTGGACGCCGCCGGGCTGGTGAAGAAGGCCCAGGCCTGCTTCGACAGGGAGGATTTCTTCTCCGCCCACTACTATGCCTCCCAGGCCCAGGCCATCGATCCGCGGCGCGCGGACGCCCCGCGCCTGGCCGCCCGGGCGTGGCAGAAGATCGTCGGGGCCGAACCGCCCGCGGCCGACAGGAAGGCGGCGGCGCTGTTCCGCGAGAAGCGCGACGCCTACACGCTGCTGGAGAGCGATCCTGTGGCCGCGTACTACAGGTTCATGGACCTCGCGGCCCGCTTCCCGAACGACGCGGACGTCGCGAGGTACCTCGCCGAGAGCGCGGCAAAGGCGCAGAAGACCTCCTTCTTCCGCGAGGAAGTGGAGGAGGCGGCAGCCCGGCCCGGCGCCCGCGATGTCCTGTTCTTCAACCCGGCAGGCCCGGACGCCGTGGAGGCCGTGCTGATCGGGCGGATGATCGACGCGGGACGGCAGGGCGTGTACGTCATGGACGTCGAGGCCCTCCGCATGCGGACCTCCGGCGAGGTGCTGTGGCACCTGCGCGCGCCGTATGGCAGGATCAACGAGTCGCCGGACCCCGGGGGCGGGGCAGGCCCCCGCCGCGAGGTGATCCTGCTCGCCATCGACAGGGAGGACCGGACCCGCAGGTCGGGCCCCGTGTACCTCGCCGGGAGCAGACCCGCGGCGGAGAGGAACATCCTGCCCGTCGCGCCGTCCGTGCGCGAGATGTCCGCCCTGGCCGGGGGCGCGGCCGGCATCTCCGCGATGGGCCTGCCCGAGCTGTGGCGGCTGCGCGGGCCGCTGGCATCCCTCGGCGTGCCCCGCCAGAGCATCGAGACGGAAATCGTCATGCGGGCTTTCATGCCCTTCGCGTTCCTCACCCTCGCGTTCCTCGCCCTCGCCCTGGGCTGGGCGTTCAGGGTCCGCGCCGCCGGTCGACCGCCTGTTGCCGCCCTGCTGTTCGTGCCCCTCGTCCCCGCCGCGGCCGCCCTCGCGAGCCTGCTGTATGTCCACGCGCACCGGATCGTGCTCGGGTTCACCGTGCTCGCCTTCGGGCTCACGCCGGCCCTCGTGGTCGGGGCGGTCCTTGCCCTCGTGCTCCTCGCGGTGTCGCTCGTCCTCACCGCGGGGCAGGCCGCGTAGGCCGCGGACGACGCCGTGGCGGTCGCGGGAAAGCTGATCGGCGCCCTCATCGGGTCCGTTGCCGGCCCCCTGGGCACCATCCTCGGCGGTTTTCTCGGGCACCTGTTCGACAGGGCGACCGAGGAGCGGCGGTCCCAGGGCAGGTTCGGCCCCGCGGCGCCCTTCGGGGACGCCGGCGCCTTCGGCCCCGACGGCATGCCATTCGCCGCGCGCGAGGCAGACCCCGTCTCGCAGGCGCAGGTCAACTTCCTCACCTGCCTGATCGGGCTGTCCATCTCCGTGGCGGGAGCAGGAGGGACCGTGAAGACCTCGCACGTCGAGGCCATGAAACGGTTCTTCCGCCAGAACTTCCCCTTCCCCGCCGCCGACCAGGACCTGATCCAGAGGATCATCGACGCCATGTACGCCGAGCGCGACCGCATCGACGTGCGGGGCCTGTGCGCCTACTACGCCGCCGTCTCGACGGGAGAGGGACGGCTGCTGCTGCTGCGCCTGCTCTTCGAGATCGCGCGCGCCGACGCCGAAGGCGTCGCCCCGGCCGAGGAGGAGCTGATCCGCCGCATCGCGGCCTCCCTGGGCATCGGGGAGGGGTCGTTCCGGCAGGTCCGCGCGGAGTACGTGCGGGAGGCGAGCAGTGCATACGCCATCCTCGGGGTGAGCCCCGACGCGGAGGCGGAGGAGATCAGGAGGGCGTACAGGAACCTCGCCATCCAGAACCACCCCGACAGGGTGGCAAACCTCGGCCCGGAGTTCGTGAAGGTGGCGGAGGAGAAGTTCAAGAGGATCCAGCAGGCCTACGACGAGATCAGGCGCGAGAAGGGGTTGTAACCCCGGTGGAGAGGTAGAAAACCTCACCCGGGTGAGGTATCATGGAGACCGGAGAGCCAATGCGAAGGAGGCACTCATGAAGCGACTTGTCATTCTCGTTGCACTCGTCCTGCTTCTCGTGACGCCGGCGTTCAGCCAGGTCCGCTTCGACCTGGGGTTCGACATCCCGGTCACGGTCGGCACGATTACCGGGAGCGGGGTAACGACGAGCAGCGAGGTCGGGACCTTCCTGCAGTCCTACCACTTCCCGTTCCCCGAGGCGAGCGTCTCGTACCAGTTCGGCGCCGGCCCCTTCATCCTCGCGCCCGGACTGCGCGTGTTCACCGTCATCCTGGAAACCGTCGCATGGCCCAACCTCCTGGCAGAGCTGCGCCTCGGCCCCATCTTCATAGACGCGCAGATCGGCGGGCTGCTGTTCGGGTACTTCGGCGTGGTGAACGGCCTCGACTACGGCAAGGTCATCATGCCCGACCTGTCGGTGTGGTTCGGCTTCGGCAAGGAGAGGCGCTTCCGCATCGGCGCCGGGGCGCTGGGCTTCGTCCTTCCCGAGCTGACCATGGAAGGCATGCTCATCGTTCCCTACGCCGGCCTGAAGATCGCCCTCGACGTGAAGTGACACCCCGCCGCGGTGACCGCGGCAGCCGCGCCGGCCTTCATGGCCGGCGCGCTCTCACAGCTCGATCCAGCCCTGCAGGTACGTGACGGCCCTGCCCCCGATGCGCACGCGCTCCCCCGCCTCCTCGCAGGAGAGCTCCCCTCCCCTGGCCGAGACCTCCCGGGCTGACATCCGCGTCTTCCCGAGCCTCCTCGCCCAGTAGGGGATCAGCGTGCAGTGCGCCGAGCCCGTGACAGGGTCCTCGGGGATGCCGTCGGCGGGGGCGAAGAAACGCGAGACAAAGTCGACCCCCGCGCTGCCCGGGGGCTGTCACGATCACGCCGAACCTGTCCAGGCCGGAGAGCATCCCCATGTCGGGAGCGAGGGATGCCACCTCCTGCTCCTCCTCGTACACGCAGAAGTAATCGCGCGAACCCAGCACCTCCCGGGGCCGCCTGCCCAGCCCCAGGACCAGCGCGTCGGGCACCGGGCAGGCGGCGGGAGGCCGGGACGGGAAGTCCAGGACCAGCAGGTCGTCCACCCTGTCCACGGCGAGCGGCCCGCTGCCGGAGGAAAGCTCCACCCTGCTCCCCGGGTGCCCCGCGTGGCGAAACAGCACGTGCGCCGCGGCGAGGGTGGCGTGGCCGCACAGGTCCACCTCCACCGTCGGCGTGAACCACCGGATGGACAGCGCCTCTCCCACGCGCAGGACGAAGGCGGTCTCGGGCAGATTGTTCTCGGCGGCGACAGCCTGCATGGCATGGTCGGCGAGTCCCGCCTCCAGGAGGCACACGCCGGCCGGGTTGCCGTGGAACAGCCTGTCGGTGAACGCATCGACGTGGTAGAAGGGGATGCGCATCGCGTCACCCCGTCCGCGTGATGCGGGCGCCCAGCGCCTGCAGCCTCTGGGTCAGGTTCTCGTAGCCCCTCTCGATCTGGTACACGTTCTGGATCGTGCTCCTGCCCCGCGCGCAGAAGGCCGCGATGAGCATGGCCATCCCGGCGCGCACGTCGGGGGAGACAAGCTCCGCCCCCGACAGGGGCGCGGGCCCCGTGACGACGGCCCGGTGCGGGTCGCACAGGACGATGCGGGCTCCCATGGTGATGAGCTTGTCCACGAAGAACATCCGCGACTCGAACATCTTTTCGTGGATCAGGACCGTGCCGTCCGACTGGGTGGCAACGACGGTCATGATGCTCACAAGGTCGGCCGGGAACCCGGGCCAGGGTGCGTCGTCGATCTTGGGAATGCCCCCCCCCAGGTCGGGCACCACGGTGCGCTGCTGCTCGGCAGGCACGCGCAGGCTCTTCCCGTCCGTCTCCCAGCGGATGCCCAGCCTGCTGAACCCGATGCCGGTCATGCGCAGGTGTTCGGGACCCGCGTCGGCGATCTCGATCTCGCCGCGGGTCACGGCGGCCAGGCCGATGAGGGAGCCCACCTCCATGTAGTCGGGGCCCAGGCGATACTCGGCGCCCGAGAGCGCCTTGACGCCCTCGATGCGCAGGATGTTCGACCCGATTCCCGAGATCCGGGCGCCCATGGCGTTCAGCATCCGGCACAGGTCCTGGACGTGGGGCTCCGAGGCGGCGTTCTCGATCACCGTCTCCCCGTCGGCCAGCACGGCGGCCATGACGGCATTCTCGGTCCCCGTGACGGAGGCCTCGTCGAGGAAGATGGAGGCGCCGCGAAGACGGGCGGCCTGCACCACGTACTGGCTTCCCATCTCGACGCGCGCGCCCAGCTCTGCGAGCGCGACGAAGTGCGTGTCCAGCCTGCGCCGGCCGATCACGTCGCCCCCCGGGGGCGGCAGGATCACGCGGCCCCGGCGGGCCAGCAGCGGCCCGGCAAAGAGGATCGAGGCGCGGATCTTCTGCGCCAGGTGCGGGGGGACCTCGTCGCGGCGGATGTCGAGGGTCTGCATCCGGTACTCGTTCCTGCCCGTCTTTTCCACGCTCGAGCCCAGGGCCCGCAGGATGTCCATCATCACGTGGGCGTCCTCGATCTCCGGCACGTTTCGCAGGGTCACCGGCTGGTCGGTGAGCAGCGTCGCGGCGAGGCACGGAAGGGCGGCGTTCTTGTTCCCGCTGGCCGTGATCCGGCCCTTGAGCGGGATCCCGCCCTCGATGTCGTACTGGTACATGGCCCGCAGTATAGCGCATCGGGCCGGCCGATTCGACAGGCAGCGGGGCTGCCGGCAGACCGGCCGTGTTGCGCGGGCAGCGGGGGATGTGCTACCAAGGAGGCGTCATGAACGGGACCACCGGGCGATTGGCGCTGTTCGGGGGCGGGGGATTCGTGGGCGGCAACCTCGCCGCTGCCGCCCTTCGGCGGGGCATCCACGTCGACATCGTCGACGCGGCGGCCTGTCCCGGTGTGCCGAGCCTCGAGGCTGCCCGGTGGCACGCTGCGGATATCACGGATCCCGCCGCCGTGCGCGCCCTGGTGACGGAGCTGAGACCCGACTGCGCCGTGGATCTGGCGGCGGTGGCAGACATCGACAGGGCGGAGCGCGAGAAAGACCTCGCGTGGGCCGTCAACGTCGAGGCTGCCCGGTCGATCGCCTCGGCCTGCGCCGACGCGGGGAGCTTCTTTCTCTACTTCTCCAGTGACGCGGTCTTCGCCGGCACGGCTCCCCTGTACGCGGAGGAGGATCCCCTCCAGCCCGTCAACTATTACGGGACGACCAAGGTCGAGGGCGAAAGGGCCGTTCGCGGGGCGCACCCCGGCGCCGGGGTCATCCGCATCTCCCTGGCCCTCGGGTTTCCCGTCACGCGGGGAAACTCGTTCCTGGCCGGCCTGGAAGCCGCCCTGAAAGCGGGAACGGACATCGCCGCCCCTGCCTCCGAGGTCCGCACGCCCATCGACGTGCACACCCTGTGCGCATGCGTCCTGGAGCTGGCCGAACGGAGATTCGCGGGCACGATCCACCTCGGCTCGACCGGCCCGATCGACAGGGCGGAGCTGACGCGGAAGGCCGCGGCGCTGATGGGGTACCCCGCGGCGCGCATCAACGCCGATCCTCCCGCCGCCCCGGGCAGGGCGCCGCGGCACAGGAACGGCATCATCTCGGTGGCGAAGGCCCGCGGCCTGCTCGCCACTGCCCTTCTCGACGTCGAACAGACCATCCGCAGGGCGGTTCTGGAAAGGAGCTGACACCCATGCCCAAGCCCGTCGTCAAGCACGACCTGGAGATCGCGCACGGCAGCATCTATGGAAAGGAAGAGGAGCAGGCGCTGCTCGAGGTGCTGCGCGCCGGTGCCCCCTCGTGCGGGAAGAAGGTGAAGCAGTTCGAGGACGCCTTCGCCGCGTACTGCGGCACCCGCTACGCCCTGGCCGTCACCTCTGCCACCACCGGGCTCACCCTGGCCGGCATCGCGGCGGGAGTCGGCCCGGGGACCGAGGTCATCACCACGCCGATTTCCTGGATCGCCACGGCGAACGCGTTCGCCGGCCTGGGGGCCGACGTCGTGTTCTGCGACGTGGACCCGCGCACTCTCAACCTGGACCCGGGGAAGCTCGAAGCCCTCATCACGCCCCGCACGCGCGCCATCGTGCCCGTGCACCTCGGCGGCCAGTGCTGCGCCATGGACAGGATCAACGAGATCGCCGACAGGCACGGCGTGCCCGTGATCGAGGACTGCGCGCACACCCCGGGCGCCGCGTACGGCGGGAAGAAGGCCGGCAGCCTCGGGACCATGGGCGTGTTCAGCTTCCATCAGCAGAAGAACATGTGCACCCTCGGCGAGGGCGGCATGGTCACGACGGACAGCCGGGAGTGCTTCGAGAAGGTCCTCTCGTACAGGTCGCTGTGCTGCAGGATCTACGGGGGCAGCGACAAGTACCTGCCCATCGACGAGGCGCGCTTCCCCATGGGAAAGGACTACTGGCGGCTGCAGTTCGACGACGTGGGCCAGAACTACAGGATGACCGACGCCCAGGCCGCCGTGGGCCTGGCGCAGCTGGCCAAGCTGGACGGGTTCAACGCGACGCGCATCCGGATCGCGGGCCGGCTCACGGAGAAGCTGGCAGCGGCCTCGCACATCGAGCGTCCCTGGGTCGACCCGAAGGGGACGCACATCTTCCACTTCTACGTGCTGCAGCTGAAGGACGGCCACCCCCTCACGAAGAGCGAGATGATGTACGAGCTATACTACGGCAGGGGGATAAAGGCGTGGAACCACTACATGCCCATCCACCTGTCCGAGCCCTACAGGGCGCGCGGCCACGGGGAGGGGGAGTGTCCGGTCGCCGAGGCCGCCCACGGGCGGTTCCTCTCGCTGCCCATCCATCCCCGGCTCACCGACGAGGCGATCGACTACATGGCCGCGGCGGTCGCCGAGATGAGCAGTGGCAGGAAACGCGCCGAGGACACCGCGTCGGGGAGCCGCAGGTGAGCGCGGGGGACGCCGCGCAGGCCGCCCGCAGGGACGCCGTCGCCAAGAGGTTCCGTGCCCTGTACGGGGGGGAGCCGTCCGCATGGGTGCGCGCGCCGGGCCGGGCCGAGCTGCTGGGCACAGACACGGACGACCACCTCGGCTACGTCATGACAATGGCGATCCACCTCGACACGTGGATCGCCCTGCGGCCCGCCCGCGGATCCCGGGTGCGCCTCTGGTCCATGAACATCGACCAGGGACTGGAGTACGCCCTGGGGCAGGAGCCCGCGACGCCGGCCTCCTCGTGGGACAGGTACGTGAGCGGCGTCTCCCGCCTCCTCGCCGCGCGGGGCTGGGCTCCCGCCGGGGTGGACGCCGTCGCGCACAGCACGGTCCCCATCGGCGGCGGCCTTTCCTCCTCCGCCTCCCTCGAGGTCGCCGCCGCCCTCATGTTCCAGGCCGCCGGCGGATTCAGCGTTCCGCCCCGCCAGGCCGCCGAGATCTGCCAGCAGGCGGAGAACCAGGACGCGGGGGTGCTGTGCGGCATCCTCGACCAGTACTCCTCCGTGTTCGGCAGGGAGGGAACGGCGCTGCTGCTGGACTGCCGCAGCGTCTCCCACGTCGAGGTGCGCATCCCGTCGGACATCCGGGTCGTGATCTGCGACACCAACGTCCCGCGCACGCTGGCGGGATCCGAGTACGCGAAGCGGCGCCAGGAGTGCGACGAGGGCACCCGCCTCCTGCGGGAGAAAGACCCCTCGATCAGGACCCTGCGCGACGTGAACACTCCACTGTTCGAGAGGCTGAAGGGCGGCCTGCCCGACCTCCTTCGCCGACGCTGCCAGTTCGTGTTCGAGGAGAACCAGCGCGTGGCC
This sequence comes from uncultured Spirochaetota bacterium, assembly GCA_963733835.1. GTDB lineage: Bacteria > Spirochaetota > Spirochaetia > SZUA-6 > Fen-1364 > CAVTER01. Next base: position 210,110 of record CAVTER010000005.1, on the reverse strand, counting down.
GCCTTCATGGCCGCGGTGGTCCGCAACGACAGGCAGGCCATGCGCGGCCTGTGCGAGCAGTCATTCCTCGGCGAGCGCGACCTGTACGAGAAGACGGTGCCCGCCATGGAGAGGATGTACGAGGCGATGATGAGCGGGCCCGGTGTTGTCGCCGCGCGCCAGTCCGGGGGCGGGTTCGGCGGGTGCATGCTCGCCTACGTGCAGGCCGATGCCGTGGACGGCTTCGCCGCGCACGTGCGGGGCGCCTACACGCGGGCAACGGGCATCGAGCCGTCCGTCCACGTGACGGCGCCGTCGGCCGGGGCAGGCCCGCTCGCGTTCTGAGGGCTGCGTGTCCCCCGGGGGCCCCGAGACGGACAGGGAAGGAGAGACGCCATGCTGATCGATTTCCATTACCACTACGCCGACACCCCCGGGGCGCTGGAGGAGCTGCTGCGGAACATGGACGCCGCGGGTGTCGAGAAGACGCTGCTCATGGGCGGTCCCGCGGGGGCCTGGTGGGAGTACAAGAAGTGCGGCTTCGCGCCCAACGATGCGGTGCTCGCGGCCGTGAAGGGGCACCCCGACCGGCTGATCGGGAACTTCTATTGCGACCCCCGCGACGCCGACGCCCTGCAGGCTCTGAAGAGGTTCCTCGACGCGGGCTTCCGGGCCGTGAAGCTCTTCCCGCCCGCGGGCTTCTTCCCCGACGACGAGCGGGCCATGCCCCTGTACGAGGAGATCGAGAAGCGGCGCGTTCCCGTCCTGGTGCACACGGGCCAGACCAACATCGTGATCCGGAGCCCCGACCCGGCGAAGCGGATGGCCAGCGACTCGCGCTTCAGCCACCCCTTCCACCTCGACAAGCTCTCGCGCCTGTTCCCCGGCATTCCCTTCATCATGGCACACAGCGGCTACCCGCACCTGATGGAGGCGTGGAGCGTGGCGCACGCCAACCAGAACGTGTACCTCGACATCTCGGGCTCGGGCCCGTGGACCGACGGGATCCCGTTCGTGTACAACGCCATCGGGGGCCAGAACTTCATCCCCATCGACTTCCGCCGGGTCCTCTGGGGCAGCGACAACTGCATGCCCCAGGCCGAGCACATCGCCCAGATGACCATCTATATGCGCCAGATCGGGGCGAAGAAAGTCGACAGGGCGCTCATCTTCGGCGGCAACGCGGCCCGGCTCCTCGAGCTGGCCTGAGCGAGGGAGGGCAGCCATGACGTCGCGCGAACGCGTCCTGAAGGCCGTGAACTTCGAGGAGCCCGACAGGGTGCCCGTCGACCTGGGGGGCATGAAAGCGTCGACCATCGCGGCGAGCACGTGCGTGAAGCTGAAGAAGCGGCTGGGAATCCGCACCCCGACCCGGGTCACCGACCCGCGTTTCATGATCGCGGAGGTGGACGAGGAGCTGCGGCGGCGCGTGCGGGCCGACGTGGTCCCGGTGGACCTGTCCCAGGTCGTGCACGCCGTGCAGCCGGACTCAGCGTGGGTGGGGCACACCCTCTTCGACGGGTCGCAGGTCCTCATGCCGCCGGGCACGGGCCTGCGCCGCGATCCCGACGGCGGCCTCACCCTCCTCGCGGCCGACGGCTCGCCCACCACCTACCGCATGCCCCGGGACGGCTGGTACTTCGACGACACCGCGTTCAACAGGGAAGGGCGCATCGACCCGGAAAAGTTCCGGCCCCAGTCGTCGGTGCCCGAGGAGCACCTGCGCCTGCTCGAGGGCTACGCGCGCAACCTGTACGACTCGACCGACTACGCCCTGCTGGGCTGGGGGTTCGGGGTGTGCTTCCTGGGGCTGAGCCTCATCACCGACAGGTCGGCGAACGTGACGCAGGGCATGCCCGACGAATGGATGGTCATGCTCATGACCGAGAAGGAGACCTGCCACCAGATCATGGACAGGTCGGTGGAAGCGACCATTGGCTGCCTGCGCCAGGTGAAAGACGCGCTGGGCGACACCTGCGTCGCCTGGGGCATCGCCTCGGACGACAGCGGCACGCAGCGCTCGGAGTTCATCGACCCCGACCTGTGGGCCGAGATGATAAAGCCCCACTACGCGAAGCTCTGCGCCTGGATCCACGCCCACACCGCGATGAAGACCTTCCTGCACAGCTGCGGCTCCATTCCCCGGCTCATTCCCCACATGATCGAGGCGGGAGTGGACATCCTGAACCCCGTGCAGACGTCGGCCGCCGGCATGGACCCCGAGACCCTGAAGCGTCTCTACGGACGGAAGATCGTCTTCTGGGGAGGCGGCTGCGATACGCAGACGGTGCTGCCGGGGGCAGGGCCCGAGGAGGTGCGCGAGCACGTGCGCCGCAGGCTCTCCGTGTTCAAGCCGGGCGGCGGCTACGTGTTCACCCAGGTGCACAACATCCAGGCGAAGGTCCCGCCGGAGAACGTCGAGGCCATGCTCGACGCCGCGCACGAGTTCGGGGGCTACTGAGCGGGCGGGCGGCGCGCCGCCGCCTCCGCGATCATCCCCTTCAGCTCTCCCACCGCGCCGCGCATGGCCGCCTCGCCCCGGGCGAACAGCTCGTCCGCCCGGCGCAGGTCCCTGTAGGAGAAGCCCGCGAGGTCCGGCGCCACGACGAGGTCCGCCCCGGCCAGGCCGTGCTGGGTGCGCGTGGACATCAGCAGGTCGAACGAGTAGTACATGATGTCGATGATGGTGCGCGGCGGGGCGTCGTGGCGCCTGTCGGCCGTCAGGGTGATCGCCAGCACCACCTCGGCTCCCATCCGGCGGACCACGTCGGCGGGCACCTCGTTCAGCAGGCCGCCGTCGACGAGCACTCCTTCGCCCTCCACGAGGGGCTCGAAGACGCCCGGGACGCTGCAGCTCGCGCGCACCCCGCGCGCCAGGGGCCCGCTGGTGAAAACCACCTCCTTGCCCGACGAGAGGTCCACGGCCACTGCCGAGAAGGGCACGGGCAGGTCCTCGAAGCGCTCCACCCCCACGGTGGCGCGGATCAGTCCCTCGAACCTGTCCATGCGCAGGAAGCCCCGCCGCGGGATGGCCACCGATGCGATGTCGGGCCAGTCGATGCGCCGGGCGCTTTCGAGGATGCGCTGCCACGGGATGCCCGCGCTCACCATTGCTCCGACCACGCTGCCCACGCTGGTTCCCGCCACCCGGTCGATGCGGATGCCCTCCTCGGCCAGCACCTTGAGTGCCCCGATGTGGGCGACCCCGCGCGCGGCCCCGCCCCCGAAGGCCACGCCGACCAGGGGATGGCCAGGCCCTGCTCCCGCCATGAGTCCCTCGTCCTCCCGTCCGCGAGGGTAGCCCCCGCCCGCGGGAGGGTCAACAGCGGGTCCTGCCACTGCGTCGAAGCGGTGGACTTCGGCCCACGATTTCTGTACCTTTTTTCCCGCGGGAGCGCGGATCGCGCCTCCCCGCCAGATCGCTTGCGAGGGGGATATATGCTCAAGGAAACAGTCCAGACCGCCTTGAACGAGATCAAGCCGGCGCTCGAGGCCGACGGGGGCAGCGTGGAGCTGGTCGAGGTGTCGGAGGCGGGGGTGGTCAAGGTGAGACTGACGGGCGCCTGTGCGGGTTGCCCGATGGGAATGCAGACGCTGAAGCTGGGAATCGAGAAGCAGCTGAAGCAGAAGGTCCCCGGGGTCACGGAGGTTGTCAGGGTCTAGGCCGGCCAGGGCGGGGCCGCAGCATCACAGGAGGTTCATCGAAATGGCTTCATTGAAAGAACTGTACCAGGACGCGGACTGGAAGAAAGAGAAGCACGCGCCGGTCATCGAGGCGCCTGAGTCGGTGGCGAAGGGCGAGGCTGTCGCCCTCACCGTGAGCGTGGGCAAGGAGATCGCCCACCCCAACACGACGCCGCACCACATCCGGTGGATCGAGGTGTTCTTCCACCCCGACGGGGCAAAGTTCCCCTTCCAGGTGGCGCGCGTCGACTTCACGGCCCACGGCGAGTCCCCCGACGGCCCCGACACGAGCACCGTCTACACGAACCCGAGCGTGCACTGCTCCTTCAAGACGGACAAGCCCGGGACGATCCTCGCGTCGTCCTACTGCAACATCCACGGGCTGTGGGAAAGCGCGAAAAAGATCACGGTGGCATAGGAGAGACGAACATGGACAAGCAGCTGGAAAAGCTCTACCAGGACCAGATCAAGAACGAGTGGTACTCCGCGTACCTCTACCTCTCCATGGCGGCGTACTTCGAGTCGGAGAACCTCGAAGGGTTCGCCCACTGGATGAAGAAGCAGGCGGGCGAGGAATACGACGCACGGCAAGAAGATGTTCGACTTCCTCCTCGACAGGGGCGTGAAGGTCGTGCTGCAGGCCATCCCGCAGCCTCCCGCCGAGTTCGCCTCGCCGCTCGACGTGTTCGAGAAGACCCTCGAGCACGAGCAGCAAGGTGACGGCGCTGATCAACGGGATCGCCGACGCCTCCGACAAGGTGAACGACAGGCCCTCGAAGGTCTTCATCCAGTGGTTCGTCACCGAGCAGGTCGAGGAAGAGAAGAACGCCACGCAGATCGTCGAGATGCTGAAGAAGATGAAGCCGGAGTCCGGCGCGGTCTGGCAGCTCGACCACAGGCTGGGAAAGAGGGAATAGCCTTCAGTCCAGGACCGGGCGCCAGCCGAAGGTTGAGAAGTCAATCCGTCCCTCCTGGAAGCGGACGCCCTCCGCTTCCAGGAGTTTTTTTTGCAGTTCCAGCCCCCCGCCCGGGGGCAGCGAGATCTTCCCCCGCGCGTTGACCACCCTGTGCCACGGCAGGCCGTGCTTCCCGGACGACGAGTGCAGCAGCCGGGCCACCTGGCGCGCGCCGTTGGGCGCCCCCGCGAGGGCGGCGATCTGGCCGTAGGTTGCCACCCGGCCGCGGGGAATCTTCCTGATGAGGTCGATGATGCGGACGCTCAGGTCATGCACTGCTCTCTCTCCAGTGGCGGCCTTGACACCTCGCAGAAGCCCCCGTATGCTCTTTCGATGCTATCCCGAAAAGGAGGGAGTATGAAGAGAGTTCTGACCATCGCCCTGATGCTCGCTCTCGCCCTGGGTGCCTCGGCGGCTTGGGCGGCAGAGAGCATCCTGGTCTATGGCACGACAGACAAGGTGTCCGACATGGACCCGGCGAATGCGTACGACTTCCACACCTGGGAGATCTTCCAGAATATCTACCAGGGCCTCGTCTCGTACGCTCCGGGGACCACCGATCTCGTCCCCGGCCTCGCAGTGAGCTGGACCGCCAACACCGCGGGCGACGAGTTCACCTTCAAGCTGCGCAAGGGCGTGAAGTTTGCCGACGGGACCCCCCTCACGGCCAGCGTCGTGAAGTGGACGATCGACAGGAACGCGGCCCTGAAGGGTGACCCCTCGTGGCTGATCACCGACTTCGTGAAGTCGGTCGAGGTCGTCGACGAAAGCACGGTGAAGTTCGTGCTGAACGGCCCGATCGCCTACTTCCCCAAGCTGCTGCCCAACCCGCCGTACTTCCCGCTGAACCCGAAGGTCTATCCCGTGGACAAGATCGTGAAGGATCCGGCGGAGCTCGCCGGCGGCGCGATGATGGGCCTCGGCCCCTACACGGCCACCTCGTTCAAGCGCGACGAGGAGGTCGTCCTGGACGCCAACCCGAACTTCTGGGGCAAGCAGCCGCCGATCAGGAAGATCATCATCCGCTACTTCGCCGACGCCACCACGATGAGGCTGGCCCTCGAGAAGGGAGAGATCGACCTCGCCTACAAGTCGATGAACCCGTCCGACATCGCTGACCTCTCGAAGAGCACGAAGCTGACCACCTACAAGCTGCCCGGCCCGTACATCCGCTACCTCTGCTTCGAAACGTCGGAGAGCGTGTTCAAGGACAAGAAGCTGCGCCAGGCCGTGGCCGCGCTCATCAACAGGCCCGAGATCGTGAAGAAGGTGTTCCTCGGCCAGAACAGCGCCCTGTACTCCATGGTGCCCAAGGGCATGATCTACCACACCGAGGACTACAAGACGGTGTGGGGCGACGGCAACGTCGCCGCGGCCGAGAAAATCCTCAAGGGGCTCGGATACTCGGCCTCCAAGCCCTTCGCATTCGACCTCTGGTACACCCCCAGCCACTACGGCGACACGGAGGTGAACGTCGCGGAGGTCATGAAGGCGCAGCTCGAGAAGACCCCGCTGGTGAAGGTCACGATCAAGAGCGCCGAGTGGGCCACCTACAAGGAACAGTGGAAGAACAAGCAGATGCCCTGCTTCCTTCTCGGCTGGTACCCGGACTACATCGACCCCGACAACTACACCGCGGCCTTCGCCGGAACCTCCGGCTCCAAGGGCATGGGGATCTTCTTCTCCAGCAAGGAGTGGGACGACCTGTTCTCGAAGGAGCAGACCAACACTGCCGACTCCGTCCGCAAGGACGTGTTCGTGAAGATCCAGAAGATGTGGACGGACGAGAACCCGACGGTTCCCATCTTCCAGGGCGACCTGTACGTTTTCACCAAGAAGAACGTGACAGGCGTGAAGATCGGGCCCCCGCTCATCTTCAACTATGACCAGCTGCGGTTCGTGAAGTAAGGACCTCGGGATTCCGGGTCCCCGAAAGGGGACCCGGGCCTTTTCCAGACCAATGCGCCACCTGCTCAGCTACATCATCACGCGCGTGTTGCTGGCCATCCCCATGGTCTTCATCATGCTGACCCTCGTATTCGTGGTGCTCCGGGTCATGCCCGGTGACCCCGTGTCCTCCATGCTGGGAGGTCACGCGCCCGAGAAGGTGATCGAGCAGAAGAAGAAGGAGCTGGGCCTGGACAGGCCCATCGCCGTCCAGTACGTGGAGTACCTGGGAAAGCTCGTCCGGCTCGACCTCGGGGATTCCATGATCTTCAAGCAGAAGGTGAGCCAGCCCATCCTCGAGAAGCTTCCCGCCACCCTCGAGCTGACCCTGTTCGGCCTCCTGGCCAGCCTGGGCATCGGCATCCCGCTGGGCGCCTATGCCGCGCGCAGGCGCCGGTCCACGCGGGATTTCGGCATCCGGCTGTACGCCAACATCGTGTACTGCATCCCCGTGTTCTGGCTGGGACTGCTGATGCAGCTCGTCTTCGGCGTGCTGCTGGGATGGTTCCCCATCTCGGGGCGAACCGGGCCGCGCGTGCAGGTCTCGACCTTCTCGAAGACCGGCTTCTACCTCATCGACACGCTGCGCGTGGGAAACTTCGGAGCCTTCGGGGATGTGCTGTGGCACCTTGTCCTGCCGGCACTGACACTCGGGGTCGTGCTCTCGGGCATCTTCGTCCGGCTCACCCGCGCGAACATGCTCGACGTGCTCAAGAGCGACTACATCCTCGCCGCGCGTGCCCGGGGCATCCCCGAGAGGAGGGTGGTCTACGACCACGGCCTGCGCAATGCCCTGATACCCATCGTGACCATGCTGGGCCTGCAGTTCAGCCTTCTCCTGGCGGGAGCCATCCTCACGGAGAGCACCTTCTCGTGGCCCGGGATGGGGCGGCTCCTGCTCGAGAGGATCTACCTGCGGGACTACCCCACCATCCAGGGGGTCATCGTGGTCTACACGCTGTTCGTGAGCGGCCTGTCGCTCGTGGTCGATCTCCTGTACGCGGCGATCGACCCGAGGGTGAAGTATTGAGCGTCCCCGTCCGCCGCAGCCCGCCCGCCGCCCGATTCTCCCCCGCCGGAGCCGCAGCAGGCGTGCTGCGCTGGTTCTCCGCCTCCCGGCGGAAGTACGGCGGGGAATGGTGGATCATGGTCGCGGGATTGATCATCATCGCGGCCATCGTCGCGATGACCGTGTTCCCGCGGGTTTTCACGCACTACAGCCCGACCGACCAGGAAGCCGGGCCGCAGCTGGCGGCCCCCAGCAGCGCGCACATCATGGGCACGGACAACCTGAGCCGCGACATGTGGGCCCGCGTCGTGTACGGCGCGCAGACTATCCTCGGCGTGGCAATCGCGGCGGCGCTGCTGTCGGCGATCATCGGCATCCCCCTGGGGCTCCTGTCCGGGTTCGCAGGGGGAGCCTTCGACCGGATCCTCTCCCTCGTGATGGACTCGGTGTACTCGTTCCCCGGCCTGATCCTTGCCATCGCCTTCGCGGCAATGCTGGGCCCCGGCATCATCAACATCACCCTCGCTGTGGCAGTCGTGTACATCCCCACGTACTTCCGCCTGGTGCGCGGCCAGACCCTCTCAATCAAGGAAGAGGTGTACGTGGAGGCGGCGCGCGCCATCGGGGCGCGCAGGGGCACGATCCTGGGCAGGTACATCTTCCCCAACGTGATCGCCACGGTGGTGGTCGTATTCTCGCTCAACATCGCCGACGCGATCATGACCGAGGCGGCCCTGTCCTACATCGGGCTGGGCCTCCCCGCCGGCATCCCGGACTGGGGCATGGACCTGTCCATGGGCAAGAAGTTCCTGCCCTCGGGGGTCTGGTGGATGATCACCTTCCCCGGCCTGATGATCATGCTCCTCGCCCTCGGCTTCACCATGCTCGGCGAGGGCCTGGCCGAGATCCTCAATCCCCGGCTGCTGGAGAAGTAGATGGCGGACCCGGCACAGCCCATCCTCGAGATCCGCAACCTCACCATCGCCTACCCCATCTCCATCGGCGTGGTCCGGGCTGTCGAAGGCGTGTCGCTCACGCTGGGGGACAACGAGGCCCTGGGACTGGTCGGAGAAAGCGGGTGCGGCAAGTCCACCCTGGGCCTGTCCATCCTCAAGCTGCTGCGGCCTCCCGGCAGGGTCACGGGCGGGCAGATCGTGTACAGGGGAAAGGACATCCTCGCCATGGATCAGAGGCGGCTGCTCGCCCTCCGCGGCTGCAACATCTCCATGATCTTCCAGAACCCGCTCACCTCCCTGAATCCCCTCTTCACCGTGGAGCGGCATTTTCTCGAGACCATCCATTTCCACGATCCTGCCATGCCGAGGGCCACGGCGCTGGCCGGCGTCGAGAAGCTGCTCGAGAACCTCGGCATCGAGAAGAAGCGGCTGACGGAATACCCGCACCAGCTCTCCGGCGGGATGCGCCAGCGCATCATGATCGGCCTTGCGCTGATCATGAACCCCGACATCCTCATCGCGGACGAGCCCACCACCTCGCTCGACGTGATCGTGGAGGCGGGGTTCACGGACCTGCTCGCCGCCCTGCGCCGGTTGTACGACCTCTCGATCATTCTCATCACGCACAACCTCGGCCTGGTGGCCGAGATCGCCGACAGGATCGCCGTGATGTACGGGGGCAGGATCATGGAGCTGGCTCCCACGGCCGACATCTTCGCCCGACCCCTGCACCCCTACACGCAGGGCCTGATCAACTGCGTGCCAAACATCCGCCTGGAACAGAAGGACCTTGTCACGATGCCGGGCAGCCCACCCGACCTCGTGGACCCGCCGCAGGGGTGCAGGTTCTCGCCACGCTGTCCCCGCGTGATGCCCGTGTGCCGGGAGCGCGAACCGGCCCTGGTCGAGCAGGCAGCGGGCCACACGGCGGCCTGCTGGCTGTACGGGAAGGGGGCGTAGGGATGGCAGCCCTTGTCACGGTCCGTGACCTGGTGAAGGAGTTCGCCCTGCGGGGATCGATCTTCGACTTTCTCTCGCCATCCCGCAAGCGGGTGCACGCCGTCGACCGCATCAGCTTCTCCATCGAGGAAGGAGAGGTACTCGGCCTCGCGGGCGAGAGCGGCTCGGGAAAATCGACGACGGGGCGGCTCCTGCTGCGCCTGCTCGAGCCGACCGCGGGCACGATCGAGTATCGGGGACGCGACATCACCAGCTTCGGCTCCCGGGAGATGGAGACCCTGCGGGCGAAGGCGCAGATCGTCTTCCAGGACCCCAACTCCTCCCTCAGCCCCCGCATGAGCGTCGGGCAGGCCATCACTCATCCCCTGCAGATCCACGGAATCGGCACTCCCGGGGAGCGCCGGGAGCGCGTGCTCGACCTGATGGAGAAGGTAGGCCTCTCGCCGGCGCAGTTTCTCTACCGCAAGTACCCGCACCAGCTGTCCGGCGGCCAGAGCCAGCGCGTCGTCCTGGCGCGGGCCCTCGTCACGCGGCCCGATTTCCTCGTGGCCGACGAGCCCATTGCCATGGCCGACGTCTCCGTGCGGGCGCTCATCCTCCAGCTCATGCGCCGGCTGAAGGAGGAGATGGGACTCACGTACCTGTTCATCACGCACGACCTTGCGACGGCGAAGTACCTCTGCGACAGGATCGCGGTGTTGTATCTGGGGAGGATCGTGGAGCTGGCCCCGCGGGTCGCCCTGTTCGGCCACCCGCACCATCCCTACACGAAAGCGCTGCTCGCCGCGGTGCCGGTGCCCGACCCGACGGCCCGGCGGGAGAAGAACCTTCCGAGAGGGGAAATCCCGAGCGCCATCGATCCTCCCGCAGGCTGCCATTTTCACCCCCGTTGCCCCTCGGCCATGCCGCGGTGCAGGGAAACGAGACCACCGCTGAAGGAGGTCGCCCCGGGGCAGTTCTCGGCGTGCCTGCTGGAATAGGAGGGACCGAATGAACCTGCCCCGCTCGACCGTCACCCGTGCCGCGGCCCTGCTCCTCGGAGGGCTCATTCTCCTGCTCTCTGCCCATCGCGCTGCGGCCCAGTCCGCCGAAACGCGAAGCATCACGGATGCGCTGGATGCCTACACGGCCTTTGCGGCGGTTCCCGAGAAGGAAGTCACCATGGCCATGGCGCGCGACGCGTACGCCGTCGCCGTCATTCCTGGCACCCGCAGGCTGGGATTCGTGGTCGGGGTACAATCTGGCAGGGGAGTGATGCTCGCCCGGGGCGCAGACGGCCAGTGGGGCAGCCCTCTGTTCATCCGCCTCTCGGGCGCCAGCGTGGGGTTGCAGGCCGGCATCCAGTCGGCGGACCTGGTGCTCTTTTTCCGCACGAAGCAGAGCGTGGAGGCGATTCTCGACGGCGCCTTCACGGTGGGGGTCGATGTCGGCGTATCGGCCGGTTCCCTCGGCCGGCAGGCCGGCGCCCAGACCGACGCGGACATGCGGGCGGAGATCTATTCCTACTCCCGCACCCGCGGGCTGTTCGCCGGTGTCAGCGTGAACGGCGCCACCATCTCGGTGGACGAGGCTGCCTGTGCGGCGTACTATGGCCGGGCCGGGCTCTCGCCGCGGGACATCCTCGGCAAGGCGGGTTTCTCGTCCGCGGCTGTGGTCGTCGAGTTGCGCCGGGCGCTCGCCGCGTCCACGTCCCCGACGGGCAGGTAGGCCGACGCCGTCCCGGGGACGTTGCGCGCACGGGGTTTCGGCAGCGGGGGGGGGAACTGTGGAGAAGCGCAGGCTGGGAATGACCGACCTCGAGATCACCCCGATCGGGCTGGGGTGCTGGCAGTTCTCGCGCGGCGCGGGGTTCATGACCGGGATGGTCTGGCACGATATCGGCCAGGAGGCGACCACCTCGGTTGTCGATGCCGCGCTGCGGGCGGGGGTGAGCTGGTTCGACACGGCCGAGGCCTACGGGAGCGGCGCCTCAGAGAAGTCCCTCGCGGCGGCTCTCTCCCGGCTCGGCGCTGCCCCGGGGAGCGTCGCGATCGCGACCAAGTGGTGGCCCCTGCTGCGGACGGCGGCGTCCATCGGCGCGACGAGTCGACAAACGCATCGCCGCTCTCTCGCCCTATCCCATCGACCTGCACCAGGTCCACCAGCCCATCAGCGTCTCGCCGGTGCCCGCCCAGATGCGGGAGATGGCGAAGCTGGTGCGGGCGGGGAAGATCCGTGCAGTGGGCGTCAGCAATTTCTCCGTCGCGGCGGCATGGAGGAGGCGCACGCCGCGCTGGCGGTCGAGGGAATCCCGCTGGCCTCCAACCAGGTCAGGTTCAGCTTGCTGGACAGGTCCATCGAGTTCAACGGGGTGCTCGAGGCGGCGCGCAGGCTCGGGGTCACCCTCATCGCGTGGTCGCCCCTCGCACAGGGAATGCTGACGGGACGGTTCCACGATGAGCCGCAGCTGCTGAAGAGTCTCCGCCCGGGGCGCAGGGCCATGAGCGGCATCTCCGCGCGGTCACTGGCGCGAACCGCGCCCCTCATCGAGAGGCTTCGGGAGGTGGCAAAGGCGCACGGCGCGTCGATTGCCCAGGTCGCCCTGGCCTGGACCATCAGCTTCCACGGCAAGGCCGTGATCGCCATCCCGGGTGCGACCACCCCTGCCCAGGCGCAGGCCAGCGGCGCAGCCATGCAGCTCGCTCTGTCCGAGCAGGAGCTGTCGGCGCTCGACGAGGCTTCCCGGCCCGTCTCTCGTCGGTAGACGGCAAGACGTCACCCGTTCCGTCGTCCTGGCCTCGAGCCTGCCCCCCCCGCGGGCCGCCCCTGCGGTCTGCGTGGTGCACGCAGAGCGAAAGTGTGGAAAACCGTTCGGGCGCAAACTACAATCTAATGCAGATCCGGAGAACCGGGTATCTCGATCGAGCACTGGAAGGGAGAGCATCTCGTCTTGCGCGGGCGTGGCTTCATCATGGGTATGCTGCTCGCGGTCGCGGCCGCCGGCCCGGCATCCTCCGAGGGCGCCCCGGGCAGGGATCCGTCCTCGCGACGGTCGTGCCCGACCCCGGTGCCGACGGATCGCTGCGGGGCATCATCGCCGATGCCGTGCAGGTGCAGCTGCTCCGCAGGAACGCCGTGGTCACCATGGCCGCCCCGAGCGGGGATGCGGCAGGCACGGTCGAGGGAAACCTCTCGATCGCCTCCGCGCAGGGCGCCCGCTACCTGCTCGCGTGCGCGTACTGGACGCGGGATCGCCGATTGGGCCTCCGGGCTGCCTTATACGACGCTGCCACATCGACCCGGGTCGGGGCAGGCGAGGCGGAGGGCAGGGTCGACCTTTCCCTCGACGCCATCGTGGCCCAGGCGCTCGATGCGGCGCTGGCGGGAATCACATTCCCGTCCCCGCCGGCCGCCGATCCTGCCGCGCCCGGGCGGGACACGGAGGCTGTCGCCGCACCCGTGCCTGTCGGCCCTGCCTCCCCTCCCCCGACCGGCGGCGGCTTTTCGGCCTGTCGGCCGGGGCAGCGCCCATGATCCCGACCGGTCCCGCTGCCGGGTACACGGACATCGGGCTCCTGGCGACTGCTGCTTTCGTGCTGCGGTTCCCCGTGCGGGCCGGGACCCTCTCGGCCGGCATCCTGCTCCGGCGCCTGCCTGTTCGCAGCCTCCGGCGCTTCCTCCGATGCATTCGTCGCGATCGTGCCCCTCGGCCTCGACGTCGGCCTGCGGATGGGCGGCGAGGGCATCGGGATCGGCCTGCACCTGGGCGGTGGACCTGCCCTCATGGCCACGAGCGCCCCGGCCGTCTCGACCCTGCTCAAGGTCGTGCCCTACGCCCTTGCCGGCATGGCCGTCGAGGTGCCGTTCTCGGCCGCCGTCGGGCTCGCGGTGCAGGCCAGCTATGCCGTGTTCTTCGAAAGCGCCTCGCTTCCCATCATGGCGTTCGCTCCGGAGGTCTCGTTGTATGCGCGGTTCTGACCACCTCCCCGCACGGATCGCCCGCGGCCGGCTCCTCCCCGCGGTCCTCTGCCTCGCCGTTCTCGCCGGCTGCACGCCCTACCAGCTGCGCACGATCCTCGACGGTCCACGCGGGTTCGCGCTGCGCATCGATCCCGCCTCCACCGCGCTGCCCGCACTCGGCGAGGTCACCTTCAGCGCGGACGGCGGCGTCCCGCCCTACACCTACTCCATCGCATCGGGCGGCGGCACCCTCGACGGGGTCACGGGCGACTTCATCGCGCCGGCCACCTACGGCACGGTGACGGTGCGGGTCACCGACGCCGCGGGGAGGAGCGCGGACGCCCAGGTCAGCGTCCAGGCATTCTCCGCGGGCATCGCCCTGCTGCCCATCGACACCAGCCTCGCCGTCGGAAGCAACGTCACCCTCACGGTCGTCGGCGGAACGCCTCCCTACAGCTTCGTGTTCGACGCGCAGGGCACGGGCTCGCCCGCGCTCACCGTCATCGACGGCACATCCCGCCTGTACACGAGCGGCGGGTCGGCGGGAACCGACACCGTGCGCGTGACCGACAGCCTCTCGGCCTGGGCCACCGCCACCGTCACCGCGAGCATGATGTCCTCCGCGGTGGACTACACGATCCCCGCGACCAGCCTCTCCGGGAACGGGAACCGTCGGCGCTGCCATGCCGGCAGGCTCCTTCACGCTGGAGAACAGCGGCACGGGAGACGGCGTGCAGCCCGTCTCGTGGAAGGTCTACCTCTCATCCGACGGGATCCTGAACGGAGGGGACTCCGTCGTCGCTTCCGGGACAACGGCGCCGCTCGCCGGCCGGGGTCAACACCTCGATCAGCGTGCCCGTGGGGACATTCCCGCACGTGCCGCCGGGTCCCTGGCGCCTCATCGCGGAGGCGAAAGCCGCCGAAGACACGACGGATGGCAACGATGTCTCCGGCGCGAGCGCGGTCACCCTGCTGGCGCCCGACATCGATTACGAGGTGGCGGCTTCCTCGCCCGTCAGCACGGGCGCCCTGATCGGCCGGGGACGACATGACCGGCACCTTCACGCTGCAGAACACGGGCGCTGCTGGCGGTGCGGCAACGGTGCACTGGACCGTGTATGCCTCTGCTGACACTGCCCTCGGCGGCGACTACCTCCTGGACGACGGGAGCCTCGCCGGCATGGCTGCGGGGGCATCGACCCCGGTCTTCTTCGGCGGGACGTGGCCTTCCACGCCGGGCACCTGGTACCTCATCGCCACGGTCTCTGCCGACGACGACGTGGACATGAGCCTGAACACGGAGGACGGGCCGGCGTCCACGACCTCGGGCCCCCGGCCCTGAGCGTGGACTACGAAGTGCAGTCCGTCACGCACACCGGGGGAACCACGGCCGGCGACCCGTTCACGGGGACCTTCATCTACCGCAACATCCTCGCCGATACCGGGCTGCAGCCGGTGCACTGGATCGCCTACATCTCCTCCAACACCACCCTCGAGATCGGCACGGACATCGTGGCAGACTCCAACACGGAGACCGGCCTGCCCGGGCAGCACAGCCTCCGGCCCTGTCGCCTTCGAAGGGAACTGGCCGCCGCTCAACGGGAGCTGGTACCTCATCGTCACCATCTCTGCATCCGACGACACGGTCCCCGCCCCCAACAGGGAACGCACGGCCGCGGCAATCGTGACCAGCCCGCCCGCCGTCAATTACACGATCCAGTCCGTGACGAGCACCGGAGGAACGACGGCGGGCGGCGCCCTGGCGGGAAACATCGTCATCCGGAACGCCGGCAGCCACGACGGCACGCAGGCGGTGCCGTGGAACGTGTACCTGTCGGACAATAACACCCTGGAGCTGGGCGCTGACATGCTCATCTCCTCCGGAACGCTCCCGACGCCGGGGCTCATCCAGGGCGGCACCTCGCTCAAACCCTTCGCGGGCACGTGGCCCGCGGCCGCGAGTGCGAAGACATGGTACCTTCTCGCGCAGGTCCTCGCGGGAGACGATCCCACGACGGGCGACAACGTGGTGCCCTCGGCGGGCGTCGTCGTGAACCCGCCCGACGTGCGCTACAGCATACCCGCGGTGACGAACACCGGGCTGACCAATGCGGGCGGTGCGCTGGCAGGGCAGTTCTCCGTCTCGAACACGGGGTCGGCGAACGGCTCGAGCCCCATCAACTGGACGGCGTGCGTCTCGGCCGACAACACCTGGCAGGTAACCGACCAGGTCGTGGCGACCGGTACGGTGGGCGCCGTGGGTGCCCTCGGCACCTCAGGCCTGGTCCCGTTCGCGGGAACCTGGCCGGCCACGGCCGGGCCATGGTACCTCATCGTCCGGATCACCGCTGCCGACGACACCACCACGGGGGACAACGAGAGGGCGACCGCAGCCCCCTTCCCCCTCACGGTCCTCGCTGCGGATTACGCCATAACCCTCGTGCCCCTGCCGGCGGGCACCGGCGCCGGACAGGCAGTCAGCGGGAGCTTCACGATCGAGAACGCCGGCACTGCCGCGGGCACCTCGCCCGTGAGCTGGTCGGTCTATGCGTCACTCGCCAACAACTCCTGGGACGCGGGGGACACGCTGCTCGCCTCCGGGACGACGGCAGCCCTGGGCATCGGGGGCACCTCGTCACCCGGGTACGCGGGGACGTGGCCGTCCGCGGCGGGGAACTACTTCGTGATCGTCCGCGCCGCGGCGGCCGATGACCCCTCAATCGCCGACGTTCCCTGCAGTGCCTCGGTGTCGGTGATGACTCCGCCTCCTCCCGACTACACGGTGAGCTTCAGCGCTGCCATGCCGTGGAGCGGCATCGTGGGGACTGCCATGGACCTCACGGGCACCTGCCAACTCACGATCCAGAACCTGAGTGCGAACCCCGGCAACAAACCCATCACGTGGTCGGTGCACATCTCGATGGACAACGTGCTGGATGCCGGCGACACCCTTGTCCAGCAGGCGTCGGTGGGAGCCCTGGCCGGATCCGGCTCCACCAGCGCCGCTTTCGCGGGGAACTGGCCGGCCACCGGTGGCGTGTACCATCTCATCGCCTCGGTGGCGGCTCCCGACGACGGGAACGCGACGAACAATGTCGTCCCCGCCCCACACGTATGTGCGGCCGGCACCTTCCGCTATGTGGAAAACCCCGCCGATAACAACAACGGCAGCGGTGCTCCTCCGGGGCCGCAGACCAGTGACACGCTCGTGACCCTTGCAGCGAACCAGACCATGGTCATCGAGGGGACGATGGACGGGTCAGGCGGGACCAAGTACGACACCTACGGGTTCATCGCCGGGACCGCCATGACCGGCCTGGCGATCAGGTCGGTGTGGATGACGGGAACCGACGCTCTCGACCTGTGGGTCTGGGACGCCGTTGCCTTCCAGAGGGCGGCCCAGAGCTATGGCCCGGATTCTGAACCCGGCACGGGGAATTGGACACTCATCGCCGGCATCCCTGCAACGGCGACCGTGTATGTCAGCGCGCAGTTCTGGTCCAGCACTGTCGACGCGCCGTACGTCATCACGGTGCGCGGCCTGCCCTAGGCCGCCCCGGCAGCGGGGAACGCTACGCGCAGCAGGGCCTGCAGCCTGTCGAGGATGCGCACCAGCAGGCCCCGCTGCTCGGCGGCCGGGTAGCGGCTCGCAAGCGCATCGGGCGGGGCCGCGGCGACCGCGTCGGCGGCGGCCGCCGCCTCGGCAAGGAGCCTGTCCAGGTCGGCGAGGATGGCGAGTTGCGCGTCTGCCCGGCTCTCATCGGCCAGCGCCTCCAGGTACTGCTCCAGCCTGTTGTAGAGATCGGGGTGCAGCGCGGCCACATCGGGAGAGAGAAGCGTCTTCTGCACGAGGAGCTTGGTCTCCAGCAGGGCAACGAGGGTGCCTCCCGCGACTGCCACCTGTTCGGGCGAGGCCCCCGGGGTGTCCAGCCGGGCGCGGAGGGCCTGCAGCCAGGCGGCGCTGCGCGCGCGGGCCTCGGCGTCGGGATCGGCAACCGCCGGGGGAGCTTCGACCGCCGCCGCCAGCCGTGCCGCGCGCTGCGAGCCGATGTCGACCAGCTGCGTCACCAGTCCGTCCGCCGACCCCTGCTCGACCTGCAGCAGCTGCAGGGCAAGACCGTAGCGCTCGACCGCGGTGTCGTAGTCGCCCGCCCTGTAGGCGGTGTTCCCCTCTGACAGTGCCGAAGAGACCGCGCGGGAGGCGCGCTCCCGCATGATCTGCTCGATCTCGTCCAGGCGCTCGTGCCCGGCCCGGAACGCCGGGGCCCGCGCGAGGGCCGAGAGGTACAGCTCACGGGCCTTCGCGTAGTCCTCCCGTGCCAGGAGCGCATCGCCCTGCTCGACCAGCACAGCCGCCTCTGCCGCGGGATCGGGCCGTGCCGGCTCGGCGGCAGGGGCGGGCGGCGCGCGACGGGCGCCGATGTCGACAAGCCGTGAAACGAGCGTGCCGGCTGTCCCGGGTCCGCCCTGCAGGAGCTGCAGGGCGAGGCCGTAGCGCTCGACGGCAGCGTCGTAGTCGCCGGCCTCGTAGGCCGCGTGTCCCTCGGCAAGCGCGGCATCCGCGGCCCGGCCGCGCGCGCGCCGGCCATCGCGTCGATCTCCGACAGGCGCGCGTAGCCCGCCTGGACAGCGGGGATCCGCGCGAGGGCAGCGAGGTACAGCTCGCGCGCCTTCGCGTAGTCCTGCCCGGCGAAAAGGGCGTCGCCCTCGCGGACCAGGGAGGCTGTCTCCCCGATGAGGTCAGGTGCCGCAGCCGCGGCAGCGGCGGCGACCTCGGATGCCTTTCGCAGGGAGCCGATGTCGAGGAGCTGCGCCACCAGCGTGTCCACGGCGCCTCGCTCGACCTGCAGCATCTGCAGGGCCGACCCGTAGCGGGCAACGGCAGCGTCGTAGTCGCCCGCCCTGTAGGCCGCGTTGCCGGCGGTGAACGCGGCGGCCACCGCGTTCTTCGCGCGCCCTGCGAAGATCTGCTCGATCTCCGCCAGGCGGTTGTGCCCTGCCTCTGAAGCAGGGATCCGGGCGAGGGCGGACAGGTAGACCTCGCGGGCCTTCGCGTACTCCTGCTCGGCGAAGAGGGCGTCGCCCTCTTCCACCAGCGAGGCTGCCGCGGCAACGAGGCTGGCCGATGCCACCAGGCCCTGCACGTCGCGGTCGACCTCCCGCTGTGCCGACTGCGCCCGCACCATCTGCTCGAGGGAGCCGGCGAGGAAGAGGTCCACCGGCCGCCTGCGCGCCAGCGCGGGCAGGGAGGCGATGCCCGGCTCGTCCAGGTAGCGGCGAAGATCCGCCATGGCGGCCAGCGCGCTGTCGGGCCGTGACGCGGCGAGCTCCTCGCGCGCCCGCGCGTAGAAGGACAGCAGCTGGTCGGATGCCAGCCGTTCCCGCTCCTGCATCTCGCGCAGCCGGGCCAGCTCGGCCAGCGCGGCGGCCTTGTCCTGCTCGAGTGAAAGCTGCTTCTGCCTGTAGCCCGCCTCGAGCTCTGCCTGCCTGCGGGAGGACTCCTCCTGGAGGCGGCTCCTGTCCGACTGGGCCCGCGAGAGCTCGGCCTGGGACTCTGCCTGCAGGGCCTGGATCGCCTGCTCCTTGCGCGCGAGCTCCGCCTGCTGCTGCTCGCGGAAGGCAGCAAGAGTCTCCTCCATGGACAGCCGCTCCCGCGACTCGAAGGAGAACAGCTTCTTCGCGATGGCGTCCTCCGAAAGACCCGCGGCGGTCAACCGGGCGCGCTCCTCCGCGAGGACACGGGAGAATGACTCGGCCAGGTCCTCCTCGCGTCCACGGATCACGGCGTCCGCGGCCTCGCGGACGCGCTGTCTCTCCCCCTCGATGCCCGCGAGCCTGTCGCGGATGGCCGCGATCTCCTGGTCCTTGCCCTCCAGCTCCCGGCGGGACTCCGCGCGCAGCGTCTCGAGGACCTTTCCCTCCGCGCTGAGCAGCGTCACCGGGCCTGCCGCGAGCTCCTGCTCTGTGCGACGGGACAGCGACAGGGCGAGCACGATGCCACCGGCGATCACGACGAGCGCGAATAGGTTCACGAGGAGGGGCAGGAGGGTTCCCCTGCGCCGGGGGCGAAACGCCAGTGACTCGGGACTGGCCGCCTCGCGGTCGCGGGCGACCGCCTGCTCGACCTGTGCCAGGGCGGCCTCGCGGTCCTCGACGCTGATCCCGTCCTCGTCGTCCGCGCGCAGCTCGTGGGGGCCGAGCACGCGCAGGTGCGGCGCAGCGGAATCGCGGATGGCTCTGGCTTTTCTCAGCAGTCCTGTCGAGTGCATGGCCGTGAGTGGGCTCCCCACTAGTGTCGGCCCCGGGGCGCATTCTTTTGAGCCCCGCCCTGCCCGCGAGGGCCGTCGTTGACCCCGCTGGCCGCCCGGGGTATCCTCGGTGGCGGTGAACATCCGCCCCAAGATCATCCTCGCGGTCCTTCCCCTGGTGATCGCCCCGCTCATCCTCGTGGGAGTCATCTCGACCCTCTCGGCTCGCGGCGGCATCACGGCGGTGGCCGCCGACCTGCTGCGGTTCAAGGCGGAGCAGCTGGTCACCTACGCGCAGGGGCAGTGGGACCTGCTCAACGCCAACGGCCTCGAGTCGACCCCCTCGTACCTGGAGGCTGCCCAGGCTGCCGTTGAAAGCTTCGCCCGCAGCCTCGTGCGCTCCCCCACCGAGAGCATCTTCGCTCTCGCCGCCGACGGGACCCTTGCCATGCGCACCACGGAGACCGCGGTGGCCGGGGAGGACCTGCAGAGACTTTCCCTCCTCCTTCGGGAGCAGGGGGAGGGATGGCGGACCCTCCGCGTCGGGGGCGAGGACAGGGTCGGGCACCTGTCCGCCTTCCGGCCGTTCGGGTGGACGTTCTTCGTCACCGAGCGGGCAGCCGCGTTCTATCGGACCGCGGACACGATCGTGCTGCGCACGGCGTACGTCCTGGCCGCTGCGCTCGCGGCGGCCGTGGTCCTGCTCATCCTGCTGGCGCGCTACCTCACCCGTCCCCTGCGGGTCGTGTCAGAGGCGATGGCCGAGATCGTGGCGACCAGCGACCTGTCCCGCCGGGTCGAGGTCCTGTACGGCGACGAGACGGGCAGGCTGGGGCACACATTCAACCTGATGACGGCGGAGCTCGAGAAGGCCTACGCCAAGGTCAAGGACTTTGCCTTCAAGGCGGTGCTCTCCCAGAGGGCCGAGAAGAAGGCCAGGGAGGACGAGCGCAAGATCCGCAGCCTCTTCGAGAAGTACGTACCCCCGGCGGTGATCGAGTCCGTGTTCCGCAACCCCGAGAGCGCGCTGGTGGGCGAGGATCGCGTGCTCGCCGTCCTGTTCTCGGACATCAGGAACTTCACGCGCATCTCCGAGAGCCTCACCCCCGAGGAGCTGGTGAGCACGCTCAACAGGTACTTCACGGCCATGGTGGACGGCATCATCATCGGCCGGCACGACGGGACCGTGGACAAGTTCATCGGCGACGCGATCATGGCGTTCTGGGGAACACCGATCAAGGCCGAGGACGACGCGATGAAGAGCGTGCAGGCCGGCCTGGACATGCTGGACGAGCTGCCCCGGTTCAACGCGGCCCAGAGGAAGATGGGCAAGAAGGAGTTCCCCGAAATCGGGGTGGGCATCGCCTACGGGGTGGTCACCGTGGGCAACATCGGCACCGAGAAGAAGATGAACTACACGGTGATCGGCGACATGGTGAACCTGGCCTCGCGCCTGGAGGGGCTCACCAAGAGGTACCGAACGCCCCTGATCGTCTCGGAGTCCCTCGCCCTGCACCGCACGGTGAAGGGGACGGTGCCCAGCCGTCTCCTGGACAAGGTCCTCGTGAAGGGCCGCCAGGCCCCCAGCGGCGTCTACGCGATCAGCCGGACCCTGGACGACGCGCAGAAGAAGGCGTGGGACCTGCACGAGACAGCCATGACCCTGTACTACGCGAGGAAGTTCGTCGAGGCCGAGCAGACCTTCCGCGACGTGCTGTCCCTTCTCCCCGGCGACGCCTGCGCGCAGGACCTCATCCGGCGCTGCGCGGCCTTCAGGAAGTCCCCGCCGCCGGCGTCGTGGAAAGGCGTCGAGGAGCTCACCGAGAAGTAGCCGCCCGGCGCGACAGCAGCCAGGAGACGGGGCAGAGCACGGCAATCACGACAGCGAGGAGAAGGTGCGCGGTGAAGAATTGCCGCACCCACCCCAGCCGCAGCAGGAGCGAGCCCAGCAGCGGGCCCAGCGCGTACCCTGCCGCGCCCATCCCGATGACCGCGGAGGTGAGCGTGTCGGAGCGGAACGTCGAGCTGGCGGTCACCATGACGACCGGCCACAGCGGCCCCAGCAGGAAACCCAGAAGGAAGACCAGGGCGAGCCGCACGGGGAGCCACGGCGCGACGGCAAGGCACGCACAGGCGGCGAGGACCCCTGCAGCGGACACGGCCATGACCGGCCGCATCGTCCACCGGGCCGGCAGCGCGACAATTGCGAACCGGCCGGCAGTCATGCCCACCCAGAACAGCACGAGCGCGACCGAGGCGTCCCGGGCCGTGAGCCCGTCGCGGACCTCGAACACGTAGGAGGTCCAGGAGCCCGAGAGGCTCTCCAGGAGCGTCTCGGCGAGCATGAGCAGCAGGAGGGCCGCGAACACGCCGCCCCGTGAGCGCACGGCCTCCCGCGATGAGAGGGGGGCAGGGCCCACGGAGGAAAAAGTCTTCCGACGAAGGTGATACACCAGGAAGAAGGCGAGCACGGCCGACGAGAAGAGCCCGATGACCAGGAAAGCGGTCTTCCACGAGAGGCCGGCCCCGAGGATGACGTAGGCGAGCTGCGGCGCGGCAAAGGCGCCCAGAGAGTAGAATCCCTGCGACAGGGAGATGGCCTTGCTGGAGCCCGGACGGCTGAGGCTGGTGATCTGGATCGAGGAGAAGGTTTCCACGGCGCTGCCCGCGATGCCCAGCGGGATCACCCACACGAAAAGGGCAAGGGGCGAACGCAGCGCCACCGTGGCGACGAAGAAGGCCGCGCAGATCACGACCAGCCCCGCGCTCACCATGTGGGCGTTGGACAGGCGCAGCCTCTCCTTGAGGGCGCCGCTGCCGAACGAGGTCAGCGCGAAGACCCCGTACTGCAGGGTGAGCAGCAGGCCGAACCGCGACGCGGGCATCCCCAGGCCTGCCGAGAGGGTGGAGATGAGCGGCGCCACGGCATTGGCGGAGACCGCGAATGCAGAGAGCGTGATGAAGTACGAGACAAGGTTCAGGAAACGCCTCCCGGGATGCCGTCTGCAGCGGCCCGCACGCAGGCCGGCCGCGGCGCAGGCAGTATGACCGCGGGCGGCCATGATGGCAATGCGGGGGCCGGGCCTGCCCGTCCCTCACCAGCCGAGAGGTGCGGAAGCGCGGCCGACAGCGCCCTCGCGGTTTTCTTGACAATTCGCGGGGGTAGGGTATCATGCTGCATGCTCGCCGCCCGCATCGGCGGCAACGCAGATCCAAGGAAGGTCACCATGGCAGAGCACCACATGATTGTCCGGGAACGGTGTCGGCCGCGCCTCCGAAGGGCGGCGGGGATGGCCGCGGCCATGGGGCTCGCGGTATGAGCGCGGCAGCGGATCGTCCGACCGTCGGCCTGCTGCTCCTGGCGGGCGACACGTGGTGGGAGATGGGCGTCTGCGAGGCGAAGACGGGACGGTATGCCGGGTTCATGGACACGGTCGACCAGGACGCCCTGAACATCCGGCGGGCGCTGGAGAAGAGCTTCCGGGTCGTGAGCTCGGGAGTCGTGCACACCGTCGATGCGGCGGTCGCCGAGGCCCGTCGTTTCGCCGCCGAAGGCGTCGACGCGGTGATCTACTGCCCCATCATCTGGACAAACGACCAGCCGCTGGTGGCATTCCTGCGCGAGCTGCCCGACCTGCCCCTGCTCCTGTGGTCGTACGACCCCTACGACAGGGTGCTGGACTACTACACCATCTCCGGCTGGCTGCGGGCGAGCGCCCCTGTCAGCGTGCAGCAGTCGTCGAACATCTTCCGGCGCCTGGGGCGGCGGTACGCGCACGTGTTCGGCAACGAGAACAGGCCCGAGACCCGGCGCACGATCGAGGCGTTCGTGCGCGCGGCCACCGTGCGCCGAAGCCTCCGCGGCACGCGCATCGCCGTGTTCCCCTCGCCCTGCAGGGTGGTCGTCTCCACGTGGTTCGACGAGCACGAGCTGGCCGCCCGTTTCGGCGTGGACCTGGTGTACGTGTCGGTCGCGGAGTTCCAGTCCCTTGCCGCGGCTGTTGCCGAGGCGGATGTGGCGCGGGCCGTCGCGTACCTGAAACGCTACCCCGTCTCGGAGGTGGACGAGGCGCACCTGCACGCTGCCGCGCGGCAGGCGCTGGGCATGATCGCGATGGCCGACCGCTACGGCCTGTCGGGCATTGCCATCGAGGACTTCAACAAGGAGTTCTACCAGGCGCTGGGCTACAGGCCGCACCTGTCCCTCCCCGGGCTCGGGGAGAGGTCGTGCACGGTGGGACTGGAAGCCGACGCGCTGGGGGTCCTGGCCACGGTGATCTCTGGCCGGTGCGCGGGCGGGTGGGCATGTTTACGGAGTTCTACACGATCGACCCGCACAAGGACCTCGTGCTGATGGGCCATCCCGGCTTCGGCGAGCCCAGCTTCGCGCAGGAGGATACCCTCCAGGTCACCCCCGACATCGAGATCGATGACGCGCAGGACCGGGGCGTCTGGCTCTCCTACAGGGCTGCCGAGGGCCCGATGACCCTGTTCAACCTCAGCCCCGAGAAGGGGGGGTTCAAGGGAGGGTACTTCTTCGGCACGTGCCTCGGCGGGCCGCGCCTCATGGAAGGCTACGCCCACATGCTGATAAAGCCGGACTGCCCTGCCGAGCCGCTGTTCGACGCGGTAATCGAGGCCGGCCTTTTCCAGCACTGGGGCGCCGCCTACGGCGACGTGCGCAGGGAGCTGTCGTTCCTTGCCCGCCTGCTCGACCTCCCGCTCACAGAGCTGGGCTGCGGGCACTGACCCCTCATGGCAGACCTCTTCTCGGGCATCCGCATCGGCTCCATGGACGTGCCGAACCGTTTCATGCGCTCGGCCACCCACGACTTCATGGCGGACGACAACGGCTGGGTCACGGAGCCGCAGCTGGAGCTGTTCCGCGCGCTCTCGCGCGGCGGGGCGGGGCTGATCGTGACGGGGCACGCGTACGTGCGGCGCGACGGCAAGTGCTCCCTCGGCATGCTCGCCATCGACAGTGACGAGGCGATTGCCGGCTCGGCCCGGCTGACCCGCGCGGTCCACGACTCGGGCCCCGCCCGCATCGTCGTGCAGGTCAACTTCGGGGGCGCCAACGTGCGGCCCGGGCTGCAGCACGGCTCCCTGCTGGCCCCGTCGGCCCGGGAGGACGTGCCGGATGCCCGCCCCTTCACCGACGAGGAAGCCTCCGCGCTGGTCGGCAGCTACATCGAGGCTGCCCGGCGCGCGGCCGAGGCCGGCGCGGACGGCGTGCAGATTCACGGAGCGCACGGCTACTTCGTGAACCAGGCCCTCTCTCCGCTGACCAACCGGAGAACTGACCGGTGGGGCGGCGGGATGGACGGACGGGCGCGCATGCTTCTCGAGATCGTCGCGGGCATCCGCGCCAGGCTGGGTCGCGCCTTCCCGCTGCTGCTGAAGATCGCCTCGCACGACGGCATGCCCGGAGGGCTGGAGCTCGCGGACGCGGTGGAGACCGTCCGGAGGGCCGAGTCACTCGGCCTGGACGCCGTGGAGGTGTCCGGCGGCATGAGGCCGGGCATGAACATGCGAAAGCCGGTCGGCGAGGAGCACGAAGGGTTCTTCTTCGAGCAGGCGAAGGCGTTCAAGGCGGCGCTGTCGATCCCGGTGGCCAGCGTCAACGGCTGGCGCTCGATCGGCCGCATGACGGAGGCGGTCGGCTCGGGGGCCGTGGACATGATCTCGCTGTCCCGGCCGCTCATCCGCGAGCCCGACCTCGTGTCGCGGCTGGCCGCGGGTGCCCAGCCGCGGGCGTCGTGCATCTCCTGCAACGAGTGCCTGAAGCGCCAGGAGTCCCTGCGCTGCTGGGCCGACGCATAGGAGCCTGTCGGACTCTCGCCGACAAGGAGTCCCCTGCGGGCCCGGGCGCGTTTCCGCGGAGACGCCGATTATCGGAAGTCGGAATCGGCGGTCAGCTCCACCACGCTCGACGGCTCCCCCAGGAATGCCGGCACCTCGAGGCGCAGGTAGCGGCCGTCGGAGGACCGCAGCCAGATCCGCGCGCGGAAGAAGGCGGCTGGGATTCCCGCCGCGGTCATGTCATAGCGCACGGCCTGGACCGCCTCTCCCAGGACGGCGAGGACCTCCTCATTCCTGCGCTCGGCCCGGAACCTGACGGGTTTCAGGTTTCTCCTGTCCAGGGTCCAGAAGTCGATCGACGGACGGCCCGACGCGGGCAGGCCTTCCAGCGAAAGCTCCTGGAACTGGTACCAGGGATCGCCGCCGAGGCTGATCGACCTGCTGTACGGCGCGCCGCGGTACGTTCCCGAGATGGTCAGCGTCTCGCCCCTGCGCACCGCCGCGATCTCCATTCCCTCGGCGGGCACGGAGATGCGCCAGCTCACCGTGTTGCGTTCGCCGTCCAGCTCGATGGTGTTCCTCTCGCGAGGGCTTTCGACCGCGGCCTCGAAGCCGCCGGCCGTCTCGCGGATGCTCTCGCGGTACTCGACCTGCTGGCCCCGGCTCACCTGGACGAGAACCATCTCGCGGGCCTGGGCGCCCGTGGGCAGTGCCGCAACTGCCAGGAGAGCAAGGGCCGCCGCGGGGGGGAACAGGGTGCGCATCTTCATGATCGGTGCAATGTACGGACCGGGTCCCCCGCCTGGCAACAGGGCCGGCAATCCGCTTGCCTTCCCGCTCCCCCCGGTGCACATTCTGCTGAAAGGAAGGGACGGGAAATGGCAACGATCTTCATCGCGCTGGGCATCAGCGTCCTCATCAACGCCGTGTTCTTCGCATTCGCGGCGGCGCTGCGCACCGACAAGGTGACCGACCTCTCGTACAGCCTGTCGTTCGTGGTGCTCGCCGCGTTCCTGCTCGCCACCGCGGGCAGCTTCGACTGGCTCAAGGCCGCCGTCACCCTCCTGGTGGCCGCCTGGGGGCTGCGCCTGGGCGGGTACCTGTTCGCACGCATCCTGCAGACCAAGGTCGACCACAGGTTCGACGGGATGAGAGACAAGCCCCTCGCTTTCGCGCGGTTCTGGATCCTGCAGGCCGTGACCGTGTGGATCGTCATGCTGCCCGTGATCCGGCTGCTCTCGCTGCCCTCTCCCCTGCCCGTCACGGCAGTCACGGCTGTCGGCATCGCCCTGTGGGCAGCCGGCTTCGCCGTCGAGGCGGTGAGCGACGCGCAGAAGTTCCGCTTCAAGAGCGACCCCGTGAAGGGGAAAGGCTTCATGCAGAGCGGCGTGTGGAGCTGGTCCCGTCACCCCAACTACTTCGGGGAGTCGCTCCTGTGGTGGGGAGTGTTCGTTGCCGGCGTGCCGGCATTCCGGGGCTGGGACTTCCTCACCGCGATCGGGCCGCTCTTCCTGACGCTGCTGCTGCTCTTCGTGAGCGGCGTTCCCCTGCTGGAGAAAAGCGCCGAGGCAAAGTACGGAAAGGACCCTGCCTACAGGGAGTACAGGCGCCGCACGAGCCTGTTCGTCCCGCTCCCGCCGCGCAGGTAGGGAACGGGCCCTCAGCTCTCCGACATCGTCACGACGCTCAGCGCGCCGGGGCCCGCGTTCAGGCTCACGATGGGGGAAATCTCCATGATGTACTCGGCGTCCCTGCCCACGATCTCGCGCACCCTGCGGGCCAGCTCGCGTGCCCTCTCGGGCGCGCGGGCGTGCACGACCGCGTAGGAGCGAAGCGGCCTCGCGCGGTGCTGCTCGGCCACCATGCGCAGGATCTTCCTGATGTTGGAGCGGGTGCTGAACGCCTTGCCGTGGAGGAGCGACCTGCCCTCCGCATCGACAGAGACGATGGGCTTCATGTTGAGGATCTTCGCGGCCAGGCCGGCCAGGGGGCTCACCCGCCCGCCCCTGACCATGTGCGACAGGGTCTTCACGCTGACGAGGATGCGCGCCCGGGGGAGCGACGACCTGACCGCCTCCACGACATCCTCGTGGGTCTTCCCCGCCGCGATCTCCTGGGCCGCCCGCAGCACGACCAGGCCGAGGGAGCCCGAGAGGTGGCGCGAATCGATGACCGTGATCTTCCTCCCGGGGAAACGCTCCGCCTCGCGCCTGCTCACCTCCCAGGTGCCGCTCAGCTTCGCGGAGAGGTGGATGGCGATGATCGACTCGTAGTGGCTGGAGAGGAAGGAATACAGCCTGTGGAAGGCCGCGGCCGGGGGCTGCGAGGTGGTGGGGTGCCGGCGTGCCCCGGCGACAAGGCGCGCGAACTCGGGGGGTGATACCGTCAGGCCGTCGAGGTACTCCGCCCCGTCCACGAGGATGGACAGGGGCACCACGTGCACCTGGTGCTCGTCCAGAAGCTCGCGGGGAAGGTCGCAGGCCGAGTCGGTTACCAGCGCGATGGGGTGCTTCCTGTTCCAGGCCACGTCGAACTGCTCCCGCATGTCGTCGACCTTCTGCTGGGCCAGCTCCCCGAAGCCCCGCAGCCTCTCGAACAGCGCCGCCGGGGTGTCCGTGTGGATGTGGACCCTGACCTTGTCCGCGCCGCCTGCCACGATGAGGCTGTCGCCGAAGCCTGCCAGCTCCCCGCGCAGCCTGTCCGCGTCGATGAGCCGGGCCTTCAGGACGGCCTCGGTGCAGTAGCGGAACGTGACCGTGCCGGCCGCCACCGGCTCCTCGTGCCGCTCGTCCAGCTCGTCGGCGCGGGGCTGGCGCACCGCCGCCCGGATCCCGGTCGCGAGGTACTCGGAGATGCCCCGCAGGAAGCCGTAGAACCCGGCGGCCCCGGCATCGACGACCCCGGCCGTTCTCAGGACTTCCAGCTTCGCCGTGGTCCCCGCCAGGGACGCCTCTGCCGCGGCCATCGAGTGCTGGAACAGCTCGAGGAAGCTGCCTGCCCTGCCGAGGTTCTCCCGCAGCGACCGGGCCCAGTCGGTGATGACAGACAGGATCGTCCCCTCGCGCGGCTCGCTCATGGCCCTGTAGGCCCTCGACCGGGCGTGCTCCACGGCCTGCGTGAAGTGCTCGAGTGTGACGTGCGCGCGCTGGCGCAGCTCTTCGCTCAGCCCGCCGAGGAACTGCGCGAAGATCGCGCCGCTGTTGCCCCGCGCGCCGGTGATTGCCGCGTCGGACATCGAGGCGAGGGTGTCGCCGATCGACTCGGACACCTCGGTTGTTTCCATGATGTGCGACAGGGTCACGGCCAGGTTGGTGCCCGTGTCGCCGTCGGGCACGGGGAAGACGTTGATCGCGTTGAGGTGGTCCTGCTGCCCGATCACGGTGCAGGCCCCCGAGTAAAAGGCATCGAAGATCTGGTGCCCGTTGAGAGTCTTCATCAATTCTCCAGTGGGGCAGAATATACTCAGATCGGTCCCCCGCATCCATCGTTTTCTCTCCCCCGCGCTTCTGCTATGCTGGCCTTTCCATGCCCGACAGGAAGACGCTGCTCACCTCCCAGGCAGGCTACCTCCTGCTGTTCTCCACCTTCGCGATCCTTGGTCCGTACCTCCCGCTGTTCCTGCGGGCGCGGGGGTTCTCCCCGTCGCAGATCGGCGTGCTGATGGGCTGCATGGAGCTGGCCGGGATCGCCGGGCCGATCCTCCTGGCGGTCCTGGCCGACAGGCGCACGGCCTACAGGGCACTGCTCGCCGCGAGCCTCGTTCTCAGCGTGATCCTCCTGGTTCCCCTCCAGTTCTCCTCCAGCCTCGCCCTCGCGGTGGCCTGCATCGCGGCTGTCGGCTTCGCCTACAGGTCCTCCATCCCGCTGATCGATTCCCTCGTCGGCAGGGTCCTGCCCGACCCTGCCCGGCAGTACGGCCGGGTTCGCGTGGCAGGCAGCGTGGGGTTCGTCCTCATCTCGGTGTTCTTCCAGGCCACAGGCCTGATCTCGGGTGACTCGAGCCTCTCCGTGCTGGTGAGCTTCGCCATCACGGCAGGGCTGACCGCACTGGCCGCGGCATTCCTGCCCGTCGTGCCGGCGGCGCGCCGGGCCGCAGAGGCGCCCCGGCCATCGGCGGCCGCCGCGAAGCCGCCCGCGGCGCGCCCGCAGGAGTTCGACGCATCCTTCTGGGCCGTGATGGCCGTGATCTTCCTGGCCTGGTTCGGCATCTCTGCCCACTACTCGTTTTTCTCGCTGTACCTCCGCGAGCGCTTCGACATGACAAACGTCAGCCTGGTCTGGGCCCTCGGGTCCATCGCGGAGCTGGCCACGGTCTACTTCTCCGGCGCGCTCATCTCACGGTTCGGCGTGCGCCGCCTGCTCCTGGTGTCCCTTGCCGCGATCAGCCTCCGGCTGGTGATCTACGCCCTCTCCCCGTCGCTCCTCGTGATCGGCGCGGTCCAGGTCCTGCACGCCTTCACCTTCGGCACCCTGCACACGGCCTCCGTCGCCTACGTGAACCGCAAGATCGGCGGCAGCCGCCGCGGCCTGGGCATCGCGGTCTACCACTCCCTCGGCACCGGTGTTCCCCGTTTCATCGCGAGCAGCGTGGGCGGCTACCTCCTGGAGGCGCGCGGCTTCCCCACCCTGTTCCTCGTGTACGCTGCCGTGCCGCTTCTCGGCATCGCGGTGCTCGTTGCCTTCGGCAGGCGCCTGCTCCCCGGCGCTGCGGACGGACGGACGTAGGGCTCGGGCCGCAGGCGGCACGGCGGCACCCGGCCAATTCCCATCGCGCCCCGGTTCTGGTATCGTGGGCTCCATGGATACAGCCTCCCTTCTGAAGGAGCTCACGGAAGCCCGCGGGCCCTCGGGGCACGAGGCGGAGGTCCGGCGCATCGTGCGCGGGAGGCTCTCCGGCTTCGCCGACGAGATGCGCGAGGACCCGATGGGGAGCCTCATCGCCCTGAAGAAGGGCTTCGGCCCTGCGCCCCGGCCCTCTCTCATGCTGGCGGGACACATGGACGAGATCGCCCTCTGGGTCACCCGCATCGAGAAGGGGTTCCTCGGGGTGACCGCGGTCGGCTTCGACGCCCGTGTGCTCTTCGGGCAGAAGGTGACCGTGCACGGCCGACGGCCGCTTCCCGCACTCGTGGTGAGCGTGCCGCCCCACTTCCTCGCGCCCGCCGACCAGGAGAAGCCCGTCCCCATCGAGAAGCTCTTCGTCGACGTAGGCCTGCCGCCGGGCGAGGTCGAGGGGCTGGTCCGCGTGGGCGACGTCGTGACCCTGGACGCGCGGTTCATCCCGCTCGCCGGGGGCATGGCCGCCTCGAAGTCCCTGGATGACAGGGCCGCGGTGGCGACGATGGTGCTGTGCATGGAGGAGCTCTCCCGGCGCAGCCACGCCTGGGACCTCTACGCGGTGGCCACCGTGCAGGAAGAAACGGGGCTGAAGGGCGCGCTCACCAGCGCCTACGGGGTCGACCCGGTCGCCGGTCTCGCGATCGACGTCACCTTCGCGCAGCAGCCGGGCGTCACGGGTCCCGAGACGTCGAAGCTGGATGGGGGGCCCACCATCTCGCTGGGGCCGAACTTCCACCCGCGGATCTTCGAGAGGCTCGTCGCCGCGGCCAAGGCCGTGGAGATCCCCTTCCAGGTCGATCCCGTCCCCGGGGCGTCGGGGACGGACGCGTGGGCCATCCAGGCGGCGCGCTCGGGCATCCCCTGCGGCCTCCTGAGCATCCCGGTGCGCGCCATGCACACCCCTGTCGAGACGGTCTCGCTGCGCGACATCGAGCGCGCCGCGCGCCTGGCGGCCGAGTTCACCTGCCGGCTGGACGCCGGCTTTGCCGAGAGCCTGGTCGTGAGGGACGCGCTGGCGCCGGCGACCCCCGTGCAGTCGGCGGGCCAGCCGTCGGCCCGTTCGGGAGAGGGGGCCTGACGATGCTGCTGCGCAAGCTCTCCGAGGCCTTCGGCGTGTCGGGGCACGAGGACCAGGTGCGGGCGATCCTGCTCGAGGAAATCCGCGGCCGGGTCGACCAGTGCCGCATCGACGGCATGGGAAATCTCATCGCGCGCAAGGCGGCGGCTCCCGGCGGCACGGCCGCGTCGGGCGGGTTCCGCCTGCTGGCGGCGGCCCACATGGACGAGGTCGGCCTCATGATCACGCAGGTCGAGGACGGCGGCATGCTGCGCTTCGCGAAGGTGGGCGGCATCGACGACAGGGTCCTGCCTGCCCGACCCGTGCGCATCGGGGACCGCCGCGTTGCCGGGGTCATCACCTTCAAGCCCGTCCACCTGACCGAGAAGGGCGAGCGCGACCAGGTCGTGCAGGCGAAGCAGCTGGCGATCGACATCGGCGCATCGACGAAGGCCGAGGCCGAGAAGCTGGTCTCGCGCGGCGACTACGCGGTCTTCGACACGCCCTTCGTCGAGCTGGGCTCCCCCGGTTCGGCCTGGCGCACGGCGCAGGGAAGGGCCTTCGACGACCGGGCGGGATGCGTGATCCTCGCCGAGGTGCTGAAGGAGCGGCTGCCGTTCGACCTCTCGGCCGCCTTCACCGTGCAGGAGGAGGTCGGCCTTCGCGGCGCGCAGGCCGCCGCGTGGGCGGAGGATCCCTCGGCCGCCGTGGTGCTCGAGTGCACCGGGGCGAACGAGGTGCCCACGAAAAAGGACGTGAGCCCGTCCACGCGCCTGGGCGCCGGGCCGGCGCTCACGATCATGGACAGGAGCTTCATCGCCGACCGTCGGCTGGTGCGCCACTTTGCCGCGACGGCCGAGCGGCTGGGGATGCCCTTCCAGTACAAGCAGCCGAACATCGGCGGCACCGACGCGGGGATCATCCACAAGACCAGGGGCGGCATCCCCTCGATCACCGTGGCGGTGCCCTGCCGCTACATCCACGCGCCGGCGGGCATCGTGAACCTGGACGACCTCGACGCGGCGATCGCCCTGGTGCGCGCGGCACTGCCGGGAATCCCGGCCGCGCTCGAGGAATGAGGAGACAGGCGTGAAAGAGCTGATCAGGAAGCTGACGCAAGCGTACGGCCCCTCGGGCTGGGAGTCCGGCGTGCGCGAGATGATCCGGGCCGAGATCGGGAAGGCGGGCGAGGTCCGCGTCGACCCCCTGGGAAACCTCATCGTGCACGTGCCCGCGAAGGGCAGCGGCAGGAGAGTCATGCTGGCCGCGCACATGGACGAGATCGGCGTGGTGGTCACCCACGTGGACCAGAAGGGATTCCTCCGCTTCGGGAACGTGGGGGGAGTGCACCCGATGCCCCTGGAGGGAAGCCGTGTGCGCTTTGCCGACGGCACCGACCGGGGTGATCGGCATGGAGAAGCTGGACGACCCCGGCAGGACACCGGCGATGGACAGGTTCTACATCGACGTGGGCGCCGACGAGAAGGCTCCTCCCCGCGTGAAGGTGGGCGACATCGCCTGCTTCTCGCGGCCGTTCGAGGAGGTGGGAAGCCGCCTGGTGGCCAAGGCCATGGACGACAGGATCGGGTGCGCGATCCTCATCCAGGCGCTGAAGGCCCTGGAGAAGACGCCGCACGACCTGTATTTCGTCTTCACAGTCCAGGAGGAGGTCGGGCTGCGCGGGGCCACCGTCTCCGCTTTCGGCGTGGAGCCCGAGCTCGCCCTGGCAGTGGACATCACCATGAGCGGCGACACCCCCGAGTGCCTGCCCATGGCCATGCGCCTGGGGGCCGGGCCGGCGATCAAGGTGAAGGACCGGGGCATGATCACCCACGTCGGGGTCAAGGACTGGCTGGTGCGCACCGCCGAGGCGAACGGCATTCCCTACCAGCTGGAGGTCCTGACCGGGGGCAGCACCGACGCGGCGGCCATCCAGCTCTCCCGCGCGGGGGTGCCCGCCGGGTGCATTTCCATCGCGACCCGCTACGCCCATTCCCCGTCGGAGATGCTCGACCTCGCCGACGCCGAGAACGCGGTGAGGCTTCTCGGGGCAGCGCTCGCCGGTCCGATCGACATCGGGTAGGGCGGAAATCCCACGGCCGGCCCGGCCGCGCCCCTCTCAGACCCACTTCCTCTTTCTCAGCCAGAGGTACATCAGCACGGGGATGGCCACGATGACGGCACAGACCGCCCAGAACACGATCTTCCCCGTCCAGCCCGGCGGGGAGGCCGCGGGCTGGAAGAAGTTCATGCCGAAGAACCCCGTGATGAAGGAGATGGGCATGAACAGCGTCGTGATGAGCGTGAAGGTCTTCATCACCTCGTTCATCCTGTTGTTGATCACGGAGAGGTAGGTGTCCAGCGCGCCGGCGGCAAGGTCGCGCATGCCCTCGGTGATGTCGTACAGGCGCACGAGGTGGTCGTACACGTCGCGGAAGTACACGCGGGCGCCGCCTTCGATCACCGCGAACTCGTCGCGCGCCAGCTTGTTGAGCACCTCGCGCTGCGGGGCGATGATCCGGCGCAGGTGCATCAAGGCGCGCTTCATCGTCAGCACCTGCTGGAGCGCGGCGGGGGTGGCCCGCGAAAGGATCTGCTCCTCGATGCCTTCCATCCGCTCGTCGATCCCGTCGACGAGGGGCATGTGGCCGGCCACCACCTCGTCGATGATGTGGTACAGGAGGTGGGCAACTCCGCGGGCGGCGGCGCGCTCGTCGCGCAGGCACGCGCTCCACACCCTGTCCACCGGTTCCAGGGGCTGGTCGTGCAGCGTGACAACGTAGTTCCTGCCGACGAACACGTCCAGCTCCCGGGTGCGCAGGGGCTCGGCCGCCTCGGGGTACAGGCTCACCGCGTGCAGCACGAGGTAGATGTAGCTGTCCCAGTCGTCGATCTTCGGCACGTGGCTCTCGGCGATGGCGTCGTCGATGGCCAGGGGGTGGAAGCCGAAGGTGTCGCGGAGGATCGGCTCGCAGCTCTCGCGCGGCTCGTCGCGGAAGTCGACCCAGAGCAGGCCCCGGGGGTCCGCGAGCGCGGAGGAAATGCCGTCGGCGGCCAGCGTGACGTCCAGCGTCCCGTCGCCGCGCCTGTGCAGGATGCGCATCATGGCCGGCCCACCGGGGGCCCGAACACACCCGCCCCGTGCTGCTTCTCCCCGTCGAGGTACACGTGCAGCCTCTCGCCGCCGCGCGCCGAGGGCACGTGCAGCACGTGGATCACACCTTCCATGTCCGCAAGGGCGGCGTCGATGCCGCCGAGGGCGTTGGGGGCCCCGAGGACGAGGTCCTCCCGGAGGATGCTGCCGGGGCTGTCGGGGAAGAGGGGCACGATCGCGATGTCCGCCTCGACGAGGTCCTGGAAGAAGTGGGTGCCGTAGGAGACCTCGGGGGTGTAGCCGTCGCGCGCAAAGGCGATCTCCACCAGCAGCCGCGTGCTGTTGATGTCGGCGTATGCTCACCTGCACGCCGAGGTTGATGTCGTTGCTGCCCCACCGGCCCGGCCCCATCAGGGCGTAGCGCCTGCCCGGCGAGGCGCTTGTTGAGCTGCCCCACGGCCCACCCGACCCTGCCGCTTCTCCTCGCGGTGGCCAGGCGGTCGTAGGCGCGGGGATCGACGTACACCACGTACTCGATGTCCGTGATCGCCGGCGCTGCGAGAGGCCCGCGTGCGTCACGAACAGCGTGTCCGCGGCCGGGACGTCCGCGGGACGGCGACGCGCTCGACTCTCGCGGCGCATCGACGAGCGACCGGCACTGCAGGATGTACAGCTTCCCGTCGTCCCAGGCGAACTCCATGTCCACGGGCCTGCCGTAGGCGGCCTGCACGGTCGGCGAGCACCTTCTTCGCCAGCGGCACGAAGGGCGCCTGCGCCGAGGAAGTTCTCGAATGTCAGGCACAGCGAGTCGCGGCGGCCAGCTCCTGCGTGCGGAACATCGGCGCGCGCAGCCTCCCCGTCGGCCACGACGGACGCGGCCTGAACAGGTCGGGGTGCCGCGTCTCGGCGGCCAGGGTGCGGAAGTCCACCGTCTCGAGGCTGCCCGTGCGCAGGTTGATGGCGTCGACCATCTGCTGCGAGTACTTGCAGATCTGCTCCGGGGTGACCTCGGGCCGCAGGCAGGGGATGGCTGAGCGGGATCATGCGCGGGTAGTCGCCGCCCACCCTGTCCACGGCCCGGGTGCCCAGGCCGAAGACGAGGCGCACGAGGCCGTCGGCCTTCCTGATCCGGGGGTTCCAGGCCTACCCGTTGTACGAGTACATGACCCCCGAGGCGAAGGGCAGGAACCAGTCGCCGAACCGTCGGCCCGACGACCTTCTGCACGATCATGGCCATGCGCTCGTTGTAGTCGAGCAGGCCGTGGTCGCGGCGGTAGATGATGGGGTCGGGCCCGTACATGCTGGCGAGCACCGTCTTCACCCCGCGCACGAAGGCGGACAGCCGCGCATCCTCGCCGCCCTGGTTGGCGAGGAACACGGACTGGTACTTGCCCGAGAAGGCCAGGCCGAAGCTGTCCTCGAGGTGGCTGGAGGAGCGCACGATGATCGGGTGCTCGCCGACCTGGCGGATGAGGTGGCGGAACTCCTCCATCGACGTCCGGCGGGAAGGTCGGCGGTCTCGAACAGTCCCGCCGATGCGCTGGTACTCCTCGTCGATCGCGTCCCGGTCGTGCGGTACTTGTGGGTGTGGAAGACGTGGAAGTCGTTCCTGTCGATGAAATCCGAGAAGACCCCCGAGCTGATGTACCACGTGTCCGGCACGGCGATGTGCCTCTCGAAGTCCGGGTCGCGCTCCCCGAGCATCGGCAGCAGGATCTTCTGCGCCACGATCATGCCCGCCGCCTTGCCGCCGAGCCGCCCGGGGTAGGCGACGTGCCCGATCGTGTGGTCGAGGACCGCGTCGATGTCGCGGATGGTGACGTAGCTCTTGGCGATCCCGACGAAGGGGAGCTGGCTGGAGATGTAGTACGAGAGGAGGGAGACCCGGATGCCCTCCGCCTCCTCGCGGCGAGATGTAGAGCTCCCCCTTGGGGATGTCGCAGAACTCCCGCAGCGCCTGCCAGATCGCCCTCGGCGCTCGCGTGCTCGCTGGCCACCACCCGGCCCAGCTGCCTGGCAGCGGTCGCGCTTGCGCACGAGGTTGACCCAGTTCTCCACCTCCTCGTCGGGCAGGGCGTTGGCGAACAGCGAGGTCGATGAGGGCGTCGAGGTACTCCGCGCGGGCGGCGGCGGTGTCCGCCACGCCGTCGGTCCGCATCTGCCGCAGCGCCCGCTCCGTCGAGGCCCTCGCGCGTGGCGATGCCCCGCTCCACCAGCACGTCGAGGAAGGTCCGCGCGCATCTGCGGGAGAAGGTCGGGATAGCGGCGAGATGCGGGCGAACAGACGATGCCCCTTGACGGGGCTCGAGCGTCGAGGGGCTTCGTCCTCCGTGGTCACACCCACCCGCGCAGCTTGCAGGCCTCGGCGACGCGGCTCACGGC
The DNA here is from genome assembly GCA_963733835.1 of uncultured Spirochaetota bacterium. GTDB lineage: Bacteria > Spirochaetota > Spirochaetia > SZUA-6 > Fen-1364 > CAVTER01. The sequence continues at coordinate 173,258 of CAVTER010000005.1, read as the reverse complement.
CACCAGGTAGGCGGCCTCCCGCATGTTGACCTTGTGGCGCTGCTGCATGGCGTACACGTCGTCGAAGGCCTTCGTCATCTTCTCGTCCAGCCTGCTCGTAGACCGTGTCGAGGTTCCAGTAGTAGTTGTAGGCGTTCTGCACCTGCTCGAAGTACGACACGGTGACGCCGCCCGCGTTGGCCAGGAAGTCGGGCAGCACGAACACGCTGTTCTGGAAGAGGATCGCGTCCGCCTCGGGGGTCGTGGGCCCGTTGGCCAGCTCGCAGACGATCCTGGCCTTCACGCGCGCCGCGTTGGCGTCGGTGATCACGTTCTCGAGAGCGGAGGGGAAGAGCACCGCCACCTCCAGCTCGAGCAGCTTCTCGTTGGTGATCGGGTCGCGCGCCCGGGAACCCCGCGAGGCTCGACCCGTCTTCTGCTTGTGCTCGACCAGGGCGCTCGCGCTCCAGGCCCGTCGGGGTTGCAGACCCCGCCCTGGGAGTCGGAGGCGGCGACCAGCTGTCAGGCCCGAGGATGCTCTGCGCCCAGAAGCGCCGCGTGCTGGCCGGCATTGCCGAAGCCCTGGACCGCCATGGGCTTCCCGTGCAGGTCGATGCCGAGCCTCTTCGCCGCCTCGCGGGTCACGTAGATGCCGCCCCGCGCCGTCGCATCCCCGCGGCCCGGCCGAGCCGCCGAGGGCGAGCGGCTTGCCCGTGATCACCCCGGGGCGGTGCTCGCCGATGATGGTCTCGTACTCGTCCATCATCCACGCCATGATCTCCGGGGTCGTGTACACGTCGGGCGCGGGCACGTCCCTGGTCTCCGACAGGAACCGGCCCGACGGCGCGGATGTAGGCCGCGCGCCAGCCGCTCCTTCTCCCCGGCGGACAGCTCCTTGGGGTTGCAGGTGATCGCCGCCCTTGCCGCCGCCGAGGGGCAGGTCCACGACCGCGGTCTTCCAGGTCATCCAGGCCGACAGCGCGCGCACCGTGTCGATCGTCTCGCCGGGATGCCAGCGCAGGCCGCCCTTGGTCGGGCCGCGGGCGCCGTTGTACTGCACCCGGTAGCCGTGGAAGACCTTCAGGTGCTGCCGTCGTCCATGCGGACGGGGAACGTCACCTGCAGCTCGCGCTGCGGCCAGCGCAGGAGCTGGTGTGTCGCCTCGTCCAGGCCGAGCGTCGCCGCCGCCGTGTCGAGCTGCTTCTGCGCGATCTTGAACGGGTTGAGCTCCGCCATCACCTGCACTCCTTGTTGCCCTGTGTCGCCGCCGGGACGCCCGGGGCCATGATAACCAGAACCGCCGGACACGGCAAGGACGCGGCCGGCGGCCTTCACTGCGGGAGCGTTTCCCGCTACACTCCGCGCGCATGCCGCGGGACTACCTTTTCACGTCGGAATCCGTGACCGAGGGCCATCCGGACAAGGTCTGCGACCAGGTGGCAGACGCCATCCTCGACTCGCTCATCGCCCAGGACCCCGACTCGCGGGTTGCCATCGAGTGCATGGTCACCACGGGGTCCCTGCACGTGGCAGGCGAGGTCACGACGAAGGGGTACGCGGACGTGCAGAGGATCGCGCGCGACACCCTCTCGCGCATCGGCTACACGAACCCCGACTTCGGCATCGACGCGATGGACGCGGGGGTGTGGGTGTCCATCCACGACCAGAGCCGCGAGATCGCCGACGGCGTGGGAGGCGGAACGGGCCGCGAGCAGGGGGCCGGCGACCAGGGCATCATGTTCGGCTTCGCCTGCGACGAGACCCCGGAGCTGCATGCCGCTGCCCATCCTCCTCGCCCATCGCCTGTGCATGCGCATGGCCGAGGTCCGCCGGGCAGCGGCTGATCCCCGGCCTGGGCCCCGACGGCAAGAGCCAGGTCACCGTGCGAGTACCGGGACGGCAGGCCCGGTGCGCGTCGCCGAGGTGGTCATCGCGCAGCAGCACGAGAAGAGCATCTCCGAGAGCAGGCTGCAGCAGGAGATCCTCGGACAAGGTGATCCGCCCGGTGTGCGGCGCCTACTACGACGACGAAACCCGGCGGCACATCAACGCGGCGGGGAGCTTCACCTTCGGCGGGCCCCAGGCGGACACGGGCGTCACGGGGCGCAAGATCGTGGCAGACACCTACGGGGGCATGGCGCGCACCGGCGGCGGCGCCATCTCGGGCAAGGACCCCTCGAAGGTGGACAGGTCGGGCGCCTACCTCGCGCGCTACGCTGCCAAGAACATCGTCGCGGCGGGCCTTGCCCGGGCCTGCGAGATCCAGCTCTCGTACGTGATCGGCGAGCCACGGCCCACCACCATCTCCGTGGACACCTTCGGCACCGGGCGCATCGACGAGGGGCGCATCGAGGCGCTCATCCGCGCGCAGCTTCCCGCTCACGCCGCGCGAGATCATCGACGCCCTCGACTTGAAGCGGCCCATCTACGCGAAGACGGCCGTCTACGGGCACTTCGGCAGGCAGGATCCCGACTTCACCTGGGAACGGACCGACAGGGTCGAGGCCCTGCGCGCCGCAGCGGGGATCTGACCCCGGGGCGGGGGCAGTGATTCCGCTGGCCCGATCACTTCCACCGGGGGGGCGGTGCGCCCCGAGGGAACCGGGGCACGTGGATGTACGACGGGTCGTCCCTCTGCCTTCTCTTGACCGCGTGCACCAGGCGCAGCGCCGCGACCAACCCGTCGACCGGTTCCTGCATCCGGTCGCGCACGGCCAGGTGGAACGCGGGCAGCTGCCAGAAGGGGACCGCCGCGTACATGTGGTGCTCGGCGTGGTAGTTCATGTTCCAGTACAGCCAGCCCACGAGCGGGTTCACCCGGACCGTGTGGCACACCAGGCGCCAGTCAGGCACGCTGTGCGCAAGGCCGAGATGCTGGATCGAACCTGTCAGGTTGCCGATGACCGTGGCGAAGAAGCTGCCGAACACGAGCAGGTAGATCAGCACCCACAGGTGGAAGACCGCGAAGACGGCAACGAGCGCCGCGTAGAAGCACAGCGCGAAGCGCGCCCAGCGGATCATGGCGGCCCGGCGGGGGTCGTCCTTCGCAAAAAGCGGGTCCCAGGAGAAGTACTCGGCATCGCCGTTGCCGAAGGCGTGCAGGACCATGGTCTTCGCCAGGGTCCAGAACCACGTCCAGTCGAAGGTGAGCCACCGCAGCCACGCCCACGCGTTGAGCCGCTCCCGGACCGGGCGCTGGATGACCTCCTTGTCCAGCCCGCTGTACACCGTGAACTGGTGGTGCAGCGCGTGGCTCGCGCGGAAGTGCACGGGGTTGTTCCACGTGAGGAGGCAGAAGAGGTGGTAGAAGAACTCGTTCACCGCCCTGCTGCGAAACGGCGTCCCATGGCTGAGCTCGTGCACGGCCGCGGCCATCCCGACCATCTGGTGGAAGAGGGAGTGGAGGCAGCACACCAGGACCATCGGGACCCACAGCCGCAGGGTGAACAGCCACGTGGCTGCCGCGGTCGTGCAGGCGAACACGAGCAGGAAGCTCCCCGCCCGCAGCCAGCCCCGCAGGTCGCTCCTGCGGGTGAACCGTGCGAGGTCCTCCTTCGCAAGGGGAACGCGGTACCAGTCCACGGGGGATGATGCCACGTGGCGGGGTCTCCCGTTACTCCCTGCCCCGGCCGGGCTGTCAGCCGCCGCGGCGCCCGGGCCGTCCAGGGCTTCCGGCTCCGCCCTCGTCATGGCGAGGACCTTGTCCACGCGGTTGCCGTCCATGTCCACGACCTCGAGGCGCACGCTGCCCCACTCGAAGGAGTCCGCCGTGGCGGGGATCCTGCCGAGGTGCATCATGATGAAGCCCCCGAGGGTCTGGTAGGAGCCCTCCTCGGGCACCTCGTTGATGTGGAACATCTCCTTGAACGTGTCCATGGGCAGCAGCCCGTCCAGGAGCCACGAGCCGTCCTTGCGCTGCACGGCAAGGGGCTCGTCCACCTCGTCGACGGAAGGGATGTCGCCGACGATGCTCTCCAGTATGTCGTAGATCGTGATCAGGCCGGCCACGACGCCGTACTCGTCCACGGCGAGTGCCACGTGGTTCTTCGACTTCTTGAACGTCTCCAGGAGCTTCAGGGCCAGCGCGTTCTCGGGCACGTACAGGGGCGGCCGCATGAGCTTCCGCAGGTCGAAGCTTTCGCCGCGCAGGATCGCCGCGAGGATCTCCTTCGCGCGCACCACGCCGAGCACCGTGTCCAGCCCCCCCCTGCAGACGGGGAAGCGCGAGAAGACGGTCTCGCGGATCCTGCGGTTCGTCTCCTCGGGGGTGTCGTCGATGTCGAGCCACGCGATGTCGGTGCGGGGCGTCATGAGCTCGTTCACGCGGGCGTCACCCAGCTCGAAGACGCCCTCGATCATGTCGCGCTCGGCCTCCTCGAACATTCCGTGCTCGATGCCCTGGTCGATCATGACCTTGATCTCTTCCTCGGAGACGGGCTGCGCGCGGCTGGTGGGGACGCCGAAGAGCTTCAGCAGGCCGGTCGTCGAGGCGGACAGCAGCTTCACCAGCGGCGTGAGGATGGAGGAGAGCAGCCCCATGGTGCCGGACACCGCCAGGGCGATTCTCTCGGAGTTCAGGAGCGCGAGCTGCTTGGGCACCAGCTCTCCCAGCACGATGGAGAAATACGTGATGGCGAGGACCACGATGGCCACGCTGACAGGGCCGCTCGCCGGGGCGAGGAAGGGCACCCTGTCCAGGAGCCCGGCAAGCTGCCCGGCGATCGTGGTGCCGCTGAATGCCCCCATCAGGATGCCCACCAGCGTGATTCCCGACTGGACCGTGGAGAGGAAACGCGGGGGATTGTCGAGCAGGGCGAGGGCCCGGCGGGCCCGGGGGTTCCCTTCCTCGGCCAGCTGCTGCAGGCGTGTCCTGCGGGTCGACACGAGCGCCGTCTCGGCCATGGAAAGAAAGCCGTTCAACAGTATCAGGATGAAGATGACAATGATTTCGATGCCAATACCCGTCATGTGCGTGAACCTGTCCTCCTACTCGCCGCGCGCCGCCGGGTGCTCGTACACCGCGACCTCTTCGTCCTGCTCCCGGCTGTGCAGGCCGCGCTCCGCGCAGGGCGCGAGGACCCTCGCGAGCGGCGGCGCGATCAGCTCGATCTCATTATAGTCCATCGCCCCTTCCCTGGCGACGGCGAACAGCCTGTCCAGGAGCGCGTGCACCCCGGCCGCGGCGTGCGTCGAGGACGACGGTCTTCAGGTACAGGTGCGCGCGGTTGGCTGCCTGCACGGCGATCATCACCCCTTCGAGCCTCCCCCCATCGAAGGCGCCCCAGCAATGCCCGGGCTCGACGTAGCGGGCGGCGACGAGCTCCCGCGAATACGGCAGCCCGCGCCACCCGTCCAGGAGCAGGCCCCGGGCAGCCTCCAGGTACCCCCCATTCTCGAGGAAGCGGCAGGCCTCGACAGCCTCGGCGGACCCGGCGATGCGGCGCACAACCAGGCCGGCCGGGGCGGCCGGGCCATCGGGCACCGCCTCCAGCTCCACGCGCGTGCCGCTCCACTCCCTGCGGGGCAGGGTGAGACACCTGCGAAACCCCATCCGCTCGTTCGCGGTGATCGAGGCGAGGTTCTTCGCGGAGGTCGAGAACCGGATCGAGCGCAGGCCGGGACGTCCGACCAGCTGTTCCAGGAAGTGCGCTGTCACCGCGGCGGTGACCCCCTTCTCGCCGAGATCGGGGTCCTTGCGAAGGCCCTCCAGCCACGCGTCGGCGGGGGTGAGGAAGGTGAGCTTGCCGCAGCCGACCACCCTGCCGTCCCGCAGCACCGCCGCGAACTCGCCTTCGCGGTCGGCGACCCAGCCGTCGAAGACGGCCCCGAGGTAGTCCATGCCGCCGAAGATGCGCGCGTCGAGGGCCAGGATCGCCGGCTTGTCCGCAGAGGTCATGCGCCGGGTCGTGTACACTCCCCGCCCCTCTCCCCAGTCCACGCCCCGATGAAGGCGAGCATCCGCGTGAAACGGCCCGCACCGTCGGGGTGCCCCCCGTCCCCGGGGCGCCCCGCGGCCTGCCTGCGGAACGACCCCAGCCGGGCCGAGCAGCCCGTGCACTCCTCGACCACCGAGACGCTCCCGACGCCCTCCGCCTCCAGAAGCACGGTGTTTGCCCGCCGCAGGTCCAGCCGCGAGCCCCCGCGCACGCAGTCCGGGCCGAAGCGCTCGCGGAACTCCCGGCACCTCTCGGAAGGCACGGTGTAGCAGCAGGGCCCGATGCCCGGGCCAATCGCCGCGGCGACGTCGCCGGGACGCGTCCCGAACCTGGCCGCCATGAGCCTCACCGCCTCGGCGGCGATACCCGTCCCCTTCCAGCCCGAATGCACGACGCCGAAGGCCCCCGTCACTCTGTCGAGCAGGAAGACGGGCAGGCAGTCGGCCACGGTGACCGTGAGGAGCAGGCGCGGGTCCCGGGTCACGATGCCGTCCGCCTCGACGGGCTGCCCGGCGTCCGGACGGGCCGCGGCCTCCACGACGGTCCGCGAGTGGACCTGTCGGACCGACCGGACGCGGGCGGGGTCCACGCCGATCGCATGGAGGAACCTCCCGAAGGATGGGTCGGCCTGCCGGACGGCGAGACCCATGTCCCCCGCCGCCAGGAGCGAGATGCCCGCACGCACTCCCGGGGCGCCCGCCGTCCCCCCGCCCTCCCCGCCCGCGAAGGGCAGGGCGCACCAGGGACGCCCATCCGGCGACGGGGCGAGCTGTGCCCGCTCGACTACCACGGGCGGCTCCTCAATAGGGGACCTTGTCCTCTTTCGCGGCCCACTCGGCCAGGGCCGCGCGGCACTCGAGCGCGTCCATCTGCACCAGCTCGACCGGCGGCCTGCGGGACTTGCCGCGGATCACCTCGGCGATCTCCTCGTCGGAGAAGCCCGCCTCGGCAGCCTCGCCGTGCGTGCAGCCGTAGTAGACGCGCGGGATGCGCGCCCACAGGATCGCGGCAAGGCACATCGGGCAGGGCTCGCTGCTCGCGTAGATCTCGCAGTCGGACAGGTCGAACCTGCCCAGCTCGCGCGAGGCCTCGCGGATCGCCTCGATCTCCGCGTGCGCCGTGGGGTCCTTCGTGGCGATGACCCTGTTGTGCGCGCGGGCGGCAAGCCGACCGCCCCGGGCGACGATCACCGCGCCGAAGGGGCCGCCCTGGTTGGCGCGCATGCCTCCCAGCGCCTCGGCGAGCGCCATGCGCATGTACTGGTTCATGCTCACCCCCTGGCCAGCTCCTCCGTGTAGCGGCGGTAGTCCTCGAAGCCGGCATCGATGCCGAAACGGTAGATGAAGCTGCTCGCCACGGCCCGCGCGAACAGCGCGCGCTGGTAGCTCACGGGCACCCGGGCGAGGATGGCATCCATGCCGATCGTCTCCACCAGCACCGGCGGCACGTACAGGCGGAACGCGCTCACGCGCACCGCCGTGTTGTCGAACAGGGCCGAGTCCTCGATGGACCGCGTGATCGTGTTGATCCTCTCGCTCACCGCCTCCGACAGCTCCGAGTACGGGGTGGCGGTCGCCTCGTGGGTCTTCCACAGCAGCTCGAACTCCAGGTCGGCCCGCGTGCGGATGTAGGCGAGCACCTGCTCGATGTAGCGCGCGCGGAAGGCGGGAACCTGGCCGCCCCTGGCCACGATCATGTGGCGCTGGTGCTCCTCGTCGGTGAGGGCAAGCCCGGTGAGCACCTCGAGCGACGAGGAGATGACGCCTCCCTTGTTCGTGGAGCTGTCCTTGAAGAGGACGACCCCCTTCTCCTCCAGCTTCAGCCGCGCATCCTGCGTGATGAAGAGGTTGGCCCCCTCCACGATCCAGCGGAACAGGGGCGCGCCGCTGTCGTCGAGCAGGGAGCGCCAGTTGGTGAGGTTGACCGCACGGGGCCTGCCGCCGCAGGGCACGAACAGGTCTGCCTTCATCCGCGGGTCGAGGTGGAAGGTGTTGCGGAAGCCCAGGCCCGAGGCCACGAGGGTCCCGTCGGGCAGCGTGAGGTTCCTGTCGGCCACGCCGACCTTGAAGCCCTTCGGGCCGAGGCGTCGAGGGGTCGAACCCCGAGGAGTCGCAGCCCGGCCGGGCAAGGCGGGCGAGCTCCTTCCGGTCCAGACCGTCGGGGTCGTACACGACGCCGCCCCCGTCGACGATGCAGATCGTCCGGTCGCGGGAGATGAGGATCTCGTTGCTGCCCAGGTCGCCGTCGGGGCCGCCGGTCTGCGCCTTGGTGATCGTCTCCTCGGCGATCCCCAGCTCTCCCAGGATGCCCAGGACGTAGCGGTGCACGCCCTCGGTGGTCATCCCGTACTCCTTGTGCGAGATGCCGCCGACGTCCGCCTCCTTGCCCGTGGTGAAGGCCTTCCAGTACCGGTAGCCCCGCGCCCGCGCCCTCCGCGACGCCCAGACCATCAGGTCGGCGGTGCCCTCGTCGGGCCCGAGGAAGAGGATCTCCTCCTGCCAGCCCACGACGGCAGCCCTGTCCGGCGGGACCAGCAGGTCGAGCAGGGCGTCCACGTACTGCTGGAAGGCACGCACCGCCTCCTCGTTCGTCGCCCGCGGCGCCGCGAGGATCACGCCCTTGGAGCCGCCCTCGGGGATGTCCTTGTTCTTCTTGTTCTGCGTGAAGGCGAGGTTGAAGCACTCCTCGAACAGGGTGTCGGAGTTGCGCAGCCAGTCGTCCGTGGCCCGAGCGCACGATGCGGATGCCGCCCCGCGCGATGTCCTTGAACCGCACGTGGAAGCCGTGGAACCTGCGGCCGACGACGAAGAACACGCCGAAGGGGACGCTCTCGATGTCGGGCCTCTTGAAGAAGGAGCTCTGCGAGGCGGAAGGTCATCGCCGTCTTGACGGGGAGGAAGAAGTTCGTCCGCTCCACGGCGTCCACGAAGGCCAGCGCCCAGCGCACGACCTCCGACTCCTCGATGCTGAGGGTCGTGGAGGCGAGCAGCCCCTCCACCTTGTCGCGGGCGGCCTTCACGGCGGCCTCGCCGCGCGGCGCGCGCGGGTCGAAGCGGGCCGAGAAAAGGCCGAACAGGTCGTGGACGATGTCGGGCCGGTCCAGGAAGGCCTGCTCGATCAGGCCCTGGCGGAACGCGTCCCGGTCGATGTGGGACTGGATCGTGCGCAGGATCCCGCCCATCTCCCTGTCCCCGCGGAAGCGCTCGGCGAGCAGCCCGATGTCGGGGTCGGGCACGCTGATGAACTGGTGCACGAACAGCACGGACGCGTTCAGGAAGTTGGCCTCGGCGGGCGTGAACCCGCCCTTCTCCACCTGGGCGGCCACGGGCCCGGGCGGGTACAGGCTCGACCTCGACCAGCTGCGCGAGCAGGTCGGCGGGGAAGCTCTCCCGCGCGTACAGGGTGGCGATGATGACGGGCTTCTCCCCGCCGAAGGTGACCGTGTACTTGCGGGTCACCTCGATGCCGTTGCGCGCCATGACCCTGCTGATGTTGGCCTGGAAGTGGTTGATCAGGCCCCGGGGGAAGCCGATCATGAGCCGGTTCTCCTTCGTCTCCTCCTTGCGGGAGTGCTCGATCACGATGCTCCCGCCCTCCTGGACGCCCCGCCAGACCTCCTCGTAGCGCTTCTTGGCCGCGCTCTCCGTCAGGCTGAGGAACGAGTGGGGGGCGACCTCCTCGAAACCCCTGCCGGCGGCTGCCGCGGGGTCGGGGGTGCGGTACACGACGTAGAGGAGCAGGTTCTTGTACGGGGAATAGGCGGCAATGTTGAAGAGGCTGCCGCCGGCGTAGTACTCCTTCTCGACCTCTTCCTCGACCTCGATGCTCCTGTCGCGGTGCACCCAGTGCGTCGACGTGCCGTCCGGCGAGGTGGAGGAGACCTTCATGCGCGTGTAGGCCTCCGACTCGAAGCCGGCCAGCTCGTAGGACCTGTTGAGCATGATCTGGCGGGCCATCAGGTCGGGAGGGGTGTTGCGCAGGTAGTACTCGGGGAACTGCAGGTCGGTGAGCCACCACTTCATCTCCTGCAGGATGCGCTCCTCGGCCAGGTCGGCGATCTGGCCGTAGTCGTCGGGGGCGCCCCGGGAGACGATGGAGTCGTGGATCGCAAGCAGGGCCTCGACCGAAAGGCCGCTTTTCGCCGAGATGACCTGCAGCACCAGGTCGCGCGGGAAGACGACGGCCTTCGCGAGCTGCTCCTCTGTCAGGCGCGGGAAGTGGCGCAGGACGCAGATGCCCTCGGTGCCGGGGCGGTGCGGGTCCACCAGCCACAGGAAGCGCGAGACGACGATGCGCGCGTCCAGGCCGCATTCGTTCCATGCCTTCTCGAGGGCGGCAACGAGCTTCTCGCGGGAGAGTGACAGGTCAGCAGGGAGCGCCTCCACGCGCTCGCGGAAAAGCCTCTTGACCTCCGCAGGCAGGGTCCGTGTCGTGGCAGCCACTGGGATTCTCCTTTCGAACAGGTCGGTGCGGGGAAGGACGGGCAGAGCCTGGGCGACGCCTGGTTTTCGCCCCGCCATGATGATACGTCCGCGTGGCCTTTGCTGCAACCCCTGGCTGGTCCGAAGGACCAGCGGAGGCCGGAGGCCCTGGCTCGTCCGAACGACGTGCGCAGGCCGCAGGCCCTACCGCGCGCGCAGCCGGCGGTACGCGCTGGGGGTGCAGCCGAACTGGCGGCCGAAGCAGCTGGCGAAGTACTGGCTGGTGGCAAATCCGCACTCCAGTGCCACGTGGATCACCGGCATGGCAGGGTGCCCGACCAGCATGCTCTCGGCCTTCTCCAGCCGCAGGGCCCGCAGGTGCTGCATGGGCGAGCGGTTTGTGATCTGGCGGCAGTACTGGACGAACCGCGTCGTGCAGATGCCGCACTCCCCGGCCATCCTGCGGATGCTCCACCTCTCTGACAACCTGTCGCCCAGCTCCCCAAGGAACAGCTCGACGGTGCGGATGTTGCTGGTGAGCGACTCGTTCAGCGGGACCCGGCGCGTGCGGAACATTTGCAGCAGGAGGTAGAACAGCTCGTTCAGCTTCAGCGTGATGAAAGTGACGTCGCGGGTGCGCGGGTACTCGACCACGCTCTTGCCGATGTCCTGGAAGCAGTGCAGGAACTCGCGGCAGTCCGGCCACACGTGCACGTCGTTCATCCGCAGCAGGCGCGTGAGCTCCTCCCGCTCCTGCTCGCTCATCAGCAGCCACCCCGGCCACTCCCACTCCTGGTTGGGCCGCCGCACACCCACGTCGAGGATGAGGAAGTACAGGCGGTTGGCGCCGATCGTCGGGTCACCCAGCTTGTGGGGCTGCCACGGCCTGGCGATGGTGAGCTCGCACGGCTTCAGGGTGTAGCTGCGATCCTCGCAGAAGTAGGGAAGGGAGCCGCTGGCGAGGACGGTGAGCTCGATGCCCTCGTTGCGGTGCCAGGGCAGGCCCCACCACTGGGGGTGGGTCGCGTCCCAGTAGCCCAGGGATTTCACGCCATGCAGGTCACCGGCCTCGACGCGTGTGCCGGGGTAGGTGCCCCGGGCGAGAGCGTGCAGCGCGATGTCGCCCCTGGCGGCCGCCGCCTGCACGTCCTCGCAGGTGTCCGCCTTTATCAGCTTGCCCTGGATGTTATACGTCGCGCGCGGTTCCCTCGCGGGGACCCGCGAAGCGAAGAGGGGGAGGCCTGGCCCGGGGGCGACGGTCGGGACCGTGCTCACTTCGCGTTCCTGTACAAAATCGAACATTGTCACAACTCGAACGACAACGTCAATCCCGGTGGGGTAGCAGTGAAGGATCGACGGAAGGCCCGGGAGGGCTCGGGGTCGCCACGCGCGCCCTCCCGCCCGCCGCGGCGAGAATCAAGGAGGGAGGAGCATGCGCGCGAAAAGGTTCCTGGTCATCGGCATCATGGTCATCGTGACCCTGTGCCTCGTTGCCCCGCTGTTCGCGGGTGGGCAGAAGGAGGGCAAGAAGCTCCGCATCGCCTACATCCGGCCGACCAACGAACCGTACTACAAGTACGGGTTCGACGGGGCCAAGATGATCGCGGAGGCGATGGGCGTGGAGCTGTTCGGCTACATCTCGGACCTCAAGCCCGAGAGGGAGCTGGCCAGCGTCGAGGACGCCATCACGCAGAAGATGGACGGCATCGTGCTGGTGTCCATCAGCCAGACCTCGATCGTCTCCAGCGTGAACACTGCCTACAACGCGAAGGTGCCCATCCAGATGCTCTTCGGCTACAGCGAGGAGCTGAAGGACAAGATGGTGGGCTCCGTGCAGGCCGACGGGAAGATCTCCGGCAGGACGATCGGCAAGTGGGTCGCCCAGAACATCCCCGAGGGCGAGGTGGCCTGCATCATGGGCATGCCCGGGCGCGGCGACGCCGAGATGTACCGCGACGCGTTCCTGGAGGAGATGCAGAAGAACCCGAAGCTGAAGTTCGTCGCCGCGGTTCCCGGTGACTGGAACAGGCAGAAGGCGTTCAACCAGATGCAGAACCTGATCACAAGCTTCCCCAACCTGAAGGCCTGCTTCGTGCAGAACGAGGACATGGCCCTCGGCGCCATCCAGGCTCTCAAGGAAGCCAACATGGAGGACCAGGTCGCCATCGTGTCCCAGAACGGGGCCCCGTACGGCCTGGAATCCATCGCTGCCGGCGGCATCAAGGCCACGGTGGGGTGGTCCCCCTCCCAGGAAGGGCAGCTCGCCGTGCGCATGCTGGTGGAGTACATAAAGGGAAAGAAGAACAACCCGAAGCTCACAATCACCCCCATGACCGTCATCACCAGGGAGAACGTGGCCTCCGCGACGCCGTGGGAGCCCACGGCCGCCTCCACCGAGGCGACGCTGAAGCTCGACATGGCGAAGATCGGTCACACGCTGTCCGAGTAGCACGGGGGCGGCAGCCACAAGCCGTTCCCGGGAAATGAACGGCCGGACTCAAGGCGCGCCGGGCTGTCCTCGCGGGGATGCCCGGCGCTTTCTACTGGTACCCGTGAGCGTCTGACAAAGGAGCATCCCATGAAGGTCGGCATTGACAGCTACAGCTATCACCGCTACTTCGGCGAGGTGTACCCCAACCAGGCGGCTCCCTCCCGGCGCATGAGCTACGAGGATTTCCTGCGCAGGGCGGCCGCCCTGAAGGTGGACGGGGTGTCGCTGGAAACCTGTTTCCTGGAGAGCACCGACGAGTCGTACCTGAAGGGCCTGCGGGAGCTGTGCGACAGGGGGGGCCTGGAGCCTGTCGTGGCATGGGGACACCCGCTCGGGTTCGACGGGGGGGCGAAGCCCGAAGAGGTCAATGATCTGCGCAGGCACTTCGCCACCTGCCGGATCCTCGGCGCGACGGTGATGCGCGTGGTCGGCTCCAGCCTGGACCACAGGAACGAGCCGCACGGGCCGCAGATCGAGAAGCTCACGAAGATTTTCCGGGAGTGCGCGGCCATGGCCCGCGACGAGGGGATCGTCCTGGCCGACGAGAATCACTTCGACTTCACCACCGAGGAGTACCTCGGCCTGCTCCAGGCCGTCGGCTCCCCGAGCTTCGGGATGTGCTTCGATACGGGCAACTGCCTCAGGAACGGCGACGATCCGGTCGCCTCCGCGCGGACGCTGGGGAAGTACATCGCCGCCACGCACACAAAGGACGTGATGCCCCGCAGGGGGGCCGACCCGAGGGACTGGCAGTTCATGGCCTGCACCCCGGTCGGGAAGGGGCTTGTCGACTTCCCGGCCCTCGTGGCCGAGCTGGAGAAGGTCGGCTATACTGGCCTGTACGCCATCGAGCTGGACTACATGGATCCCACCTACCGGGACGAGGACATCGCTGTGCGGGAGAGCGTCGCCTTCCTGAAGAAGCTGCAGAGGCAGTTTCCGAAGCGGGCGTAGGGCCACGGGAGGAGACCGCGGATGAAGGCACCTGTGAAGAGGGATGAGGGCGGCCAGGGGGACGCCCGGCCGCTCGGCATCGGCGTGGTCGGCCACGGGTTCATGGGCACCGTGCACTCCAACGCCTACCTCAAGATCCCCTACTCCTTCGCGGCACCCGCCGCATCCCCGCGGCTGCGCCTGCTCTGCGGCAGGGACAGGGCGGGGGTCGCCGGCGCGGCCGGCCGGCTGGGCTTCGCGGGGTACTGCACAGACTGGCGCGAGCTGGTCGAGGACCCCTCGATCGACGTCGTCGACGTGTGCACGCCGGACAGCGAGCACGCGGCTGTCTCCCTCGCGGCCCTGGCCGCGGGCAAGCACGTGATCTGCGAGAAACCCCTCGCGATGACGGTGGACGAGGCCCGGTCGATGGCAGCCGCGGCGCGCGGCGCGCGCACGCTGGCCATGCTCTGCCACAACTACAGGTTCATCCCCGCCGTGCGCCTGGCGCGCCAGCTCGTCGAGTCGGGAGCGATGGGCCGTGTCTACAGCTTCCGCATCTCCTACCTCCAGGAGGTCGGGCACGACCCCGCCGCGCCCCTGGAGGACTGCTGGTACGCGAGCGGCACCCGCTCGGGGGTGCTGCGGGGCATCGGCTGCCACGCCATCGACCTCGCCCGGCACCTGGCCGGCGAGATCGTCTCCGTGAGCGGCATCGCCCGCACGTGGAACCCGTCGCGCACGACCCGCGCGGGCCGCACGGAGACGGTGACGGCCGACGAAGGGGCCGTCGCCCTTGTCGAGTTTGCCGGCGGGGCCTACGGGACCATCGAGTGCTCGGGGGTGGCCACGGGCCGCAGGAACACGCTGGCATGGGAGCTGAACGGGTCGAAGGGCAGCATGGCCTTCGACCTCGAGGACCCCAACCACCTGCGCGTCTGCAGCGACGAGGCTGCCCGGGCCCTGCGGGGCTTTGCCGACGTGTCGGTCACCGACCCCGGCCATCCCCTGCAGACCGTCTACCTGCCGCCCGGGCACAACGCGGGCTGGGAGTACGGCCACCTCCACGCTCTGCACCACCTCCTCGCCTGCATCGCGGGCGGCGCCCGGAGCGTTGCCCCGCTCGGGGCGAGCTTCGAGGACGGGGAACGGATCCAGATGGTCATGCAGGCCATCGTGGACTCCACGGCCGGCGGCCGCAGGGTCGCCTTCCCATCCTGAGGCATGGGCGCGGACGGTGAACCGGTCCTCCGGGTGCGGGGGATCACGAAGAGCTTCTCGGGGGTCGAGGTGCTGCACGGCGTCGACCTTGACCTCGCGCGCGCCAGCGTGCACGCGCTTGTCGGGGAAAACGGGGCCGGGAAGAGCACCCTGATCAAGATCCTCTCGGGCGTGCACAGGCGCGACGCGGGGGAGATCGCCGTGGACGGGGAGCCCGCCGAGTCGCTCACCCCCCGGCTCGCCCAGTCGCTGGGCATCGTGACGATCTACCAGGAGAGGAACCTCATTCCCCATCTCAGCGTGGGCGAGAACATCCTGCTCGGCGCCGTGCCCGTGGGGTTCGCGGGCTCGGTGCGCTGGAAACGCATGTTCGAGCAGGCCGCCGAGATCCTGCGCAGCCTCAACCTCGACCTCGACCCGCGCGCCCCGGTCTCCGGCCTGGCAACCGGCGCGCAGCAGGCGGTGGAGATCGCCAAGGCGCTGTACAAGAAGGCACGCATCGTCATCATGGACGAGCCCACCGCGAGCCTCTCGGGGGCGGAGATCGACAACCTGTTCCGCCTGATCTGCCGGCTGCAGGCCGAGGGCGTCTCGGTCATCTACATCTCGCACAGGCTGGACGAGGTGTTCCAGGTTGCCGACACGATCTCGGTGCTGCGCGACGGGAGGAAGATCCTCACCTCCCCCGCCCACAAGATGACCAAGGAGCAGCTCGTCCGCGCCATGGTGGGCGAGGAGCTCACCTTCACGCACCTGGGAGGCCTCCCCGGGGGGGAGGTCCTGCTGCAGGTCGAGGGCCTGACCCGGGAGGGCTCCTTCCGGGAGGTGAGCTTCTCGCTCTCCCGCGGCATGGCCATCGGGTTCGCCGGCACTGTCGGCTCGGGCCGCACCGAGGTGCTGCGCGCGCTTGCGGGAATCGAGGACGCCGATGCGGGACGAGTCCTGTTCCACGGCAGGGAGGTCTCCCGGCTGCCGCTGGCCGAGCGCATCCGCCAGGGCATCTGCTTCGTCCCCGGAGAGCGCGACACGCGGGGCCTCATCCTCGCGATGAGCGTGGCCGGCAACACCACCCTCGCGTCGCTGGAGGCCGTCACGCACGGCCCGTTCATGGACCTGGCCCGGGAGCGGCGCATCGCCGAAGGCTCCGTGGCGTCGCTCGACATCCACGTGCAGAGCGTCCTGCAGGAGGTGCAGTACCTGAGCGGCGGCAACAGGCAGAAGGTGATGCTCGCCAAGTGGCTGTGCCGGGGGCTCGAGGTGTTCCTGCTCGACGAGCCGACCCAGGGGGTTGACGTGGGCGCCCGGGAGGAGATCCACAGGATCATGAAGGGGCTGCTCGAGCAGGGGAAGGCCATCCTCATGGTGTCCTCCGACATGGACGAGCTGATGAACATGAGCCACAGGATCGCCGTCATGCACCACGGGCGGCTGGCCGCGCTGCTGGACACGGCGACGACGACACGACAGGAGGTTCTCTCGCATGCAATCGGCACGACACGATCCGACACTCCGGCCTGCGGGTAGCGGGAGCAGGCGCGGTTTCGACATCCAGCAGTGGGGAATCGTCGGCGTCCTCGTCGTGCTGGTGGTCATCATCAGCATCGCCTCGCCGGTGTTCCTGTCCCCGCGGAACATCAGGAACGTGCTGCAGCAGGTCTCCACCCTGGGCATCCTGTCCATGGGCATGTCAGTGCTCATGATCTCGGGCGGGATCGACCTCTCCGTGGGTGCCGCCATCTCCACGGTGGCCGTCGTCGCGGGGACCATGCTCAAGGCAGGCCTCCCTGCGGAGCTGGCGATCGTGGCGGGGCTCCTCCTGGGGTGCGCGATCGGGGGCCTGAACGGCGTGCTGGCCGCGTACACCCGCGCCGCTCCCTTCATCCTGACCCTGGGCACGATGACCATCTTCCAGGGCGCCGCGATCATCATCACCCAGGGGTTCCCCATCACGGACCTGGGGCGGAGGTTTGAGTTCATCGGGGGAGCCATGCTGGGCCCGGTCCCGTTCATCGTGCTGCTGTTCTTCGTCGTGATGGCCGTTTGCGGTGTGCTCCTGCGCTACTTCAGGGTCGGCCGCATCGCCTACGCCATCGGCGGCAACGAGTACACGACATTCCTCGCCGGCATCCCCGTGCGGCGCTACAAGATCCTCTTCTACGTCATCTGCGGCTTCTTCACCGGGCTGGCAGGCCTGGTCCTCGCCTCGCGGATCAGCTCCGCTATCCCCAACATGGGGACGGGCTTCGAGATGAACTCCATCGCGGCCGCGGTGATCGGCGGCGTGCCCCTCACGGGGGGCCGCGGCAGCGTCTGGGGAACCCTCACGGGCGTCCTGCTCCTGGGAATCATCGCCAACGGCCTGAACCTGCTGCACGTGGACGCGAGCTGGCAGTACGTCGTGACGGGGTTCATCATCATCATCGCCGTGATCATCCACGAACGGCGTCTGCGCCGGGGATAGGAGGAGCGCGTGCCGGTTCCCTACAATGCCACGGGCCTGTGGCCCTCGGCCAACTTCGGGGATGCGCCGAAGTACGCGAGCGGGGTGCGGGGCGCCGTGTCGGTGTCCGCGGCCGACAGGGACACCCTGAGAAGTCTCGCCGCCCGCCTGGCCGAGCTGGCATCGCGGCCGTCGGAGGCGGAGAAGAGGGAGCTGTGGTACGCGCACAACGCCCTGCGGCCGGTGCGCCCGCTCGTCCTTGCCGACCCCGAGAACGGGTGGAACGAGATCATCCCCCCGTCCTCCCTCGCCTGCACGGGCGAGCTGGCCCGGCGGTGGGAGATGGTGCTGCGCAAGGAGCTGGCCTGGGGAGAGATGATCCGTGACGACAAGCCCCTGGAGGCCCTCTTCGAGGTGGGCTGCACGTCCACCGACACCGAGTGGGGACTGCAGGAGACCTACCACGGCGGTGCGCACGGGCAGTCCTACGCATGGGAGGGATCCCTCGCCTCCGAAGAGGACGTGCGGAAGATCGCCACGCCCGTGATCACTGTCGACGACCAGACCACGCGGGAGACCCTCGCGCTGGCCCGCGAGGTCTTCGCAGGCCTCCTGCGCGTGGGGCCGCGCAACGTGTGGTGGTGGTCGCTGGGAATGAGCTATGACCTGGCCCGCCTGGTCGGCCTGGAGAAGATGCTCTACCTCATGTACGACAACCCCGGCATGGTCCACGCGATCATGGCCCGCCTGCGGGACGGGTATCTCGCAAAGCTGGACTGGCTCGAGTCCCACGGGCTGCTGTCGCTCAACAACGACCACTCCTACGTCGGGTCGGGAGGGATCGGGTACACCCGGGAGCTGCCGCCTGCCGGCGCGCATCCCGCCGCCAGCACTCCGCCGGGCTCCCCCGCCCCGCGCGTGCGCACGCAGGACATGTGGTGCCTGACAGAGAGCCAGGAGACCATCGGGGTGTCACCGATGCAGTTCGAGGAGTTCATCTTCCAGTACCAGCTCCCCCTGCAGGAGAGGTTCGGCCTGAACTGCTACGGGTGCTGCGAGCCGCTGGACACCCGCTGGCAGGTCGTGCGGCGCACGCCCCGGCTGCGCCGCGTGTCCGTCTCGCCCTGGGCCGACCAGGCGAGGATGGCCGAGGCCCTGGGGGACCGCTACATCTTCTCCCGCAAGCCCGCCCCCTCGCTCCTCGCCCTGCCCCGCCTCGACGAGGAGGCGGCCCGCGCGGACATCCGCGCCACCCTGGACAGGACCCGGGGCTGCGTGGTGGAGCTGGTCATGAAGGACAACCACACGCTGGGGGGCAACCCCGGCAACCTCGTGCGCTGGGTCGAGATCGCCCGCGAGGAGATCGCGAGGAGCATGGGCGGCTGAGCAACCGGGGCCGCGGAGCGGACTGCCTGCGCCGGCTACGCGATCGACTTCCTGTAGATCCTGCGCCGCTTGTGCTGGCGCACGGGCACGACCTTCCACTCGTTCTGGATCCTCGTGTTGGTCTCCAGCTCCACGTTGGACTCCGCGCTGCGGATGCCGTGCGCCATCGCGGTGCGGAAGATGTCGACTGTCATCATCAGGTCCACGCCCTTGCCGCGGTACTCCTTCTTCACCCCCGCGAGGTAGAAGTCCAGCGTGTCGTACTTCTTCAGCGCGCGCAGGATGTGGAACAGGCCGAAGGGGAGAAGCCGCCCGCGCGCCTTCTGGAACGCGCGCGACAGGCTGGGCATGGCGATCATGAAGCCGATCATCTCGTCTTTCTCGTTCACGACCATCTCGATGTAGTCGAGGTTGACGTGCGAGAGGTACTTCTCGACGAACCACTCCTTCTGCCTGCGGGTGAGGGGCACGGTGCCGTACAGCTCCTCGAACGACTCGTCCAGCAGGTCGAACAGCTCCGCCGCGCGCTCCGCCTTCGCCTTGCGGATGCTCGTGAACTTGACGACGCGGAACTTGTTGCGCTTCGTCCCCCACTCGGCCAGCCTCACGATCTTCTCGGGGAGCTGGGCGCCCTCGGGCGGGAGGGCCTGGAACTCGACGTAGTCCACCTCCTTGACGAAGCCGCAGGCCTCGACGAGGCCGGGGTAGTACGGGTAGTTGTAGCTCGTGGCGATCGTGCTCAGCTCCTCGAACCCCATGATGAGCAGCCCCTCGGGGTCGAGGTCGGTGAAGCTGTGCGGCCCGGTCAGGGTCTCCATGCCCCGCTCGCGGCCCCAGGCCTCGACGGCCGCGAAGAGAGCCTTCACGACCTCCAGGTCGTCGATCGTGTCGAACCAGCTGAAGCGGAGGTTCTTCGTGCCGTACTTGCGGTTGGCCGCGTGGCTCAGGATTGCCGCGATCCGGCCCACGATCCTCCCGTCGCGCAGGGCCAGGAAGGGCTGCGCCTCCGCGTTCTCGAAGGCGGGGTTCTTCGAGGGGGTGAGGAGCGCCATCTCGTCGGAGATGAGCTGGGGGACCCACCAGGGACTGCCGCGGTACAGCGCCATCGGAAACGTGACGAACCGCTTCAGGTCCCGCCTGCTCGCGACAGGAACGATCTGGACACTCATCGGTGCCCCCCTTCGGGAAAACCATAGATCGCGGCGACGGGCCGCGTCAAGGCAAGGGGCGACGGGCGCCGCCCCCCGGGGGGGTCAGGCCGTGGCGACGGGAATGCTCACCGTGAAGGTGCTGCCCTCGCCGGGGACCGATTCGACACGGACTGTGCCCTCGTGCATCTCGGCCAGGCGCTTCACGAGGCTGAGCCCCAGGCCCGTGCCCGTGATGCTCGCTGTCTGCTCGTTGCGCGCCCTGTAGAACTCGTCGAACACCTTCGCCTGGTCCTCGGGGGAGATGCCGATGCCGTCGTCGCGCACGCTCACGGACACGTACGGCCCGTCGCGCGCCACGCGCAGCTCGGCGCGGCCGCCCTCGCGGCCGTACTTGACCGCGTTCTCCAGGAGGTTGGAGACGATCATGGCGAGGGCCTCCCTGTCCGCGAGGACTGGGGGGACCTCCCCGCCGCCGCCCCCGCGACGCTCACCGTGATGCTCCTCTCGGCTGCCCTCTCGCGCAGGCCGTCCACGACGGCGGTCACGACCGGCCCCGGCTCCACGGGCGCCCTGTGCAGCGTGAAGTTGCCCGTCTGGATCGCGGTGAGGTTGAGAAGCTCGGCCACCATCGTGCGCAGCGTCTTCACGCGCAGGACGGACCTCTCGATCATCTTCCTTTCCTGCGCGGCGTCGTTCTTCAGCACCCCGCTCAGGATGAGGTTGAGCCACCCCTCCGCCGCGGCAAGGGGGCTCTTCACCTCGTGGGCCACCATGGACACGAACATCGACTTGGCCGTCTCGAGCTTCTTCAGGGCTGTCACGTCGCGGAACACTGCGACCGCGCCGGCGCTTTCCCCCTGCTCCTCCGCCTCCCCCGGCGCCCCGCCCTCGGCACGCGGCTCGAGCACCGGGCTCACGTTGACCTGGTAGGTGGCGCTGCCCAGGGTGATCTCGCGCGAGAGGATCATGAACCCGCCCGGCGCGCCGGTGACCACGCCGATGATCTCGCGCACGTCGGGGCTTTCGATCGCCGCGAGCGGGAAGGGCAGAGGCAGCTTGGCAGAGCCGGGCAGGATGCGCGCCGCGGCGGCGTTGCGCAGCACGACGAGGCCTTCCCTGTTGATCACGAGGATGCCGTCGGTCATGCAGGCGATGATCGTGTTGCTCTTGGAGCGCTCCGAGGCCACCTCGAGCAGCCGCTTCTCGCGCTCCTCGCGCAGGCGGCGCGCCTCCACGGACAGGGCCCGCCGCTCCAGCCCGTTCTTGATGGCCAGGAGCAGCTCGTCGGCCGTGAAGGGCTTGGGGATGTAGCTGTAGGCGCCCTGCTTGGTCCCCTCGACCGCCGTGTCGATCGTGGCGTGGGCCGTGATGATGATGGGCACGACGTCGGGATCGCGCAGGCGAAGCTCGCGGATCAGCTCCAGGCCGGTCATGCGCGGCATCTGCAGGTCCACGAGAACCACCTCGAAGGGCCCGCGCTCGGCGAACTGCTCCAGGCCCGCCTTCCCGTCGCCGGCCGTCAGGGCCTCGAAGCCCTCGGCGGTGAGGATCTTGCGGCAGCCCTCGCGGATGCCCGGCTCGTCGTCGACGACGAGCAGGCGGGGCCGTGCCGCGGCAGCCGGGCGCGCGGGCCCGCCGTCGCTCACCGCAGGAGCTCCTCGACCTTCGCGAGGAGCGCCGCGGGATCCACGGGCTTGTCGAAGAAGGCGTCGGCATGCATGGCCGCCAGGTCGGCCGGCCCGCGGGGACGGAAATCGAAGCCCTTCTGGCTGGCGACGGCGGAGATGATGATGATCGGCACGTCGGAGAACAGGGGATCGGCGCGCAGCTCCCGCGCGAGGGAGAAGCCCGAGTCCAGCGCGCTCATCATGAGGTCGGTGATGACGAGGGAGGGACGGCCCTCGCGGCCGCCCTCCCGGATGGCCGCCAGGGCCTCCCGGGGGCCGGAGAAGCTGCGCACGGCCCAGCCCCGCGAGGAGAGGATGCTCGCGTTCATCTCGAGGAAGTCCCTGTCGTCGTCGACGATGACGATGTCGACAGGCCGGGCGGGCATCAGGCCGCCCCCCCGAGGATGCGGTTCACGATGGACAGCAGCAGCGCGGGATCGACGGGCTTCTCGATCAGCGTGTCCACGGGCAGCCAGGTGCTGTCCGGCTCGATGCGGAACGGCATGATGTCGTTGACAGAGGTGATCATCACCAGGGGGATGGTCTTCGTGTACTCGGAGTTGCGCAGCTCCCGCGAGACGTCGAAGCCGTCGCTCGCCTTCTCCATCACCATGTCCAGGATGATGAGGTCGGGCCTGTGCGCGGCCACCTCCTCCAGGCACTGCCTGCCGCTGTAGGCGATGCGCACCGCGTAGCCGCTGTCCTCGAGCAGGACGCGGTTCATCTCGACGAAGTCGGCGTCGTCATCCACCAGAAGCACTGTCTTCTTTGCGCTCATGGATCTCCTCCCTGGATTTCTCCGCGACGGGAAGGCGGACCGTGAATGTGGTGCCCCTGCCGACCTCGCTGTCCACGGAAATGTCCCCCGCGTGCATCTTCACCACTCCGTAGACAATGGACAAGCCCATGCCGGTGCCCTTGCCCAGCTGCTTGGTCGTGTAGAAGGGCGTGAAGATCTCGCTCAGCATCTCCGGCGCCATGCCCGCCCCGGTGTCGCGGACCTTCAGCACCACGACGCTCTGCGACTCGTCGATTCCCGCGCTCACGACGACCTCGCCCCCCTCGGCCGGCAGGGCGTCCAGGCCGTTCTGCACGAGGTTCACCAGCATCTGGCGGACCTGCTCGGCATCCAGCATGGGCAGGGGCATCCCCTGCTGGATCTCGGCGCGCACGCGCGCGGGGCTGCCGCCCAGCTTCATCAGCATCGTGTCCACCAGGTCGCGGACCAGCGACCCGAGGTCCGTGGGCGCCTTCACCACCCGCGACTGGCGGGCGAAGTCGAGGAGCCCCCGCATGATGGACCGGCAGCGGTTGGCCTCGTTCACGATCATCTGCAGATCGTCGCTCTCGGGGCCGCCGTCCCTGTGCGCCTTGAGCAGCATGTGCGAGTACAGCAGGATCGTGGACAGGGGGTTGTTGATCTCGTGGGCCACGCCGGCCGAGATCTGCCCCATCGAGGCCAGCCGCTCCGTCTGCACGAGCCTGTCCTGGGTGGCCTGGTGGGACTTCTGCAGCACCTGCAGGGTCGACTCCAGCTCCTCCACCAGGTAGGGCAGGCACATGCTCACCTCGGCCAGGCCCTGGCACACGGCGATGGCCTTCTCGCGGCAGGACGGGTACCCGCAGGAGCCGCAGTTGAGCTGGTCCTCCAGGGTGTACTTGCGCATCCGCCGCAGGGTCTCGGTGATCTGCTCCTCCGTGGGCTGGGGCAGCACGACGGCCTGCGCGGTGAAGCCGCGGCCGAGGTCCAGGCCCGCGAAGTCGCCCGGTCCTTCCAGCGGGTCGCGCGGGACGCTCGCCCTGTTCTGCTCGTTGATGTAGTCGGTGAGCATCTCCTTGCGGGCGAACATGCTCAGGGAGCTCGTCATCTTGGGGCCGTTGATGCAGCCCTCGCAGAACAGCACGTCGAGCATCCGCACCCGGCTCGGTGCCCTCTGCCAGCTCCTTCAGCGCGCCCATGACCCGCTCGCTTCCCTCGGTGACCAGCACGCTGTTCTGCAGGATGTCCGCGTCGAAGCCCGTGCTCCGCAGCAGCCCCCCCGACAGCGGGATCGAGCGGCCCGCCCCGCAGGGGGGGCTGTCGAAGCGGCCCGGCTGCTCGACGGCGGGGTCCACGCCTGCCGCCGCCAGCATCTCCACCAGCTCCTCGAAGGTGAGCACCGCGTCCACCGTGCCCTGCACGTACGGATCGCGGATCTCGGCCTTCTTGGCGATGCACGGGCCGATGAACACGATCCGCACCCCGTCGCCGAGACGGGAGCGGATCGCGCGCGCCGCGGCGATCATCGGCGAGACCACCGGCGCCAGGGCATCGTGCAGGGCGGGAAGGTACTTCTCCACGTACGACACGATGGCCGGGCAGGGCGTGCTGATCACGGGCCTGTCGCCGCGCACGGCGCGGCGGACCAGCGCCGCGTACTCGGCGCTGATCAGCTCGGCCCCGAAGGCCGTCTCCCAGACCTCCGCGAACCCGATCTTCCGCAGCGCGGTCACCGCGCGCGCGGGATCCACGGGGGCGAAGGCAACGGGGAAGGAGGGGGCGAGGCAGGCGACCACCGTCCCGCCCCCGTCCAGCATCCTCTGCACGAGCATTGTCGAGTCCTCGATCCGCTTGGCCTTCTGCGTGCAGACCTTCACGCACTGGCCGCAGGCGATGCACTGCTCCTCGATCACGGTGGCCTGGCCGGCGATCACCTTTATCGCCTTTGCCGGGCACTCCCGCACGCAGGTGTAGCAGCGCCTGCACTTCTCGGGGATCGTCGACACGATGCCCATGGACCCGTCCTCCGCCCCCCGGCCTCCCCTCCGCCTACACCCGCTCGCGCGCCGTGTAGCGCGTGTGCAGCAGGTGGTGAGACTTCTCGCCCAGGGGCTTCTTGAGGTACTGCTCGTAGATCGCGGCCACCTCGGGGTTGGCGTGGCTCTTCCTGATCGGCTTTCCCTCGTCTTCCTTGTAGATGGCCTGGATGCGCGCCATGCGCACCTCGTCGGTGGTCATGCGGGGCTGACCGCCCCCGCCGATGCACCCGCCGGGGCAGGTCATGATCTCGACGAAGTGGTACTGCTCGCCCCCCTTGATCCTCTCGATGAGCATCCGCGCGTTTCCCAGGCCGTGGGCCACGGCGACCTTCAGCGTCGCCCCCTCGAGGAACGACCACTCGGGCACCGTGCCCTCGATCTTCACGGAGGCTTCCTTGATCCCCTTCAGGCCCGCCATCGGGGTCACGTGCAGGTTGTCGAAGGGAAGCTGGCGGCCCGTCACGATCTCCCAGGCCGTGCGCAGCGCCGCCTCCATGACGCCGCCCGTGTTGGCGAAGATGTCCGCCGCACCCGAGGAGGCCCCCAGGATGCTGTCCATCTTCTCGTCGGGCAGGTTCCTGAAATCGATGCCCGCCATCTGGATCATGCGGCCCAGCTCGCGGGTCGTGAGCACCACGTCCACGTCGCGCACGCCGCTGGATGCCATCTCGGGCCTCTGCGACTCGTACTTCTTCGCCGTGCAGGGCATGACCGACACCACGAAGATGTCCTCGGGGTGCTTGCCGATCTTCTCGGCGTAGTAGGTCTTGGCCACGGCGCCGAACATCTGCTGCGGGCTCTTGCAGGTGGAGATGTTGGGCAGGATCTCGGGAAAGAAGTGCTCGGCGTAGCGGATCCAGCCCGGCGAGCAGCTGGTGAACAGGGGCAGCGGCGACCGGCTTCTTGTCCACGAGGGCGCCCTTCAGCCGGGTCAGCAGCTCCGTGCCCTCCTCCATGATCGTGAGGTCGGCGGTGAAGTTGGTGTCGAACACCCTGTCGAAGCCCATCTGGCGGAGGGCCGAGACCATCTTCCCCGTCACGAGGGTGCCGGGGGGATAGCCGAAGCACTCACCGAGGGCCGCGCGGATGGCGGGGGCCGTCTGCACGAGCACGGTCTTCTTGGGGTCGTCGATGGCGGCCCATACCTTCGCGATCTCGTCGTTCTCGCTGATCGCCCCCACGGGGCACACGGCGGCGCACTGGCCGCACTGCACGCACACCACGTCGGACAGGTTCGAGGCGAAGGCGGGCCCGATCACGCTCTTGAACCCGCGGCCCTGCGGGAAGATCGCCGCCACGCCCTGGGTCTGGCCGCACACCGTCACGCAGCGCCTGCAGGAGATGCACTTGGCGGTGTCGCGCACGAGGGCCGGGGTGCTCGCGTCCTGCCGACGGCCGCTCTTGGCCCCGGCGTAGGTGATCTCGCGGATGCCCAGGTCGCGGGCCACGGCCTGCAGCTCGCAGTCCCCGTTCCTGTCGCAGGTCTGACAGTCCCCCTCGTGGTCCGAGAGGATCAGCTCCACGACGGTCCGCCGCGCCTCGCGCACGCGGGCGGAGTTGGTGTGCACCTTCATGCCCTCGGTGGCGGGGGTCACGCACGAGGCCACCAGGGTCTTGGCGCCCTCCACCTCGGCCAGGCACACGCGGCAGGAGCCGATGGCCTGGACGTTCTTCAGGTAGCACAGGCTGGGGATCGTGACGCCGGCCGTGCGGGCCGCGTCGAGGAGGGTGGTCCCGTCGGGGACCTGCACCTTCCTGTTGTCAATCGTCAAAGTTGGCATGTCTCTCTCCTTCCTAGCGGCTCGCCGTCACTGTCTGTTCGCGGTAGTCGCAGCGCAGGCAGCGCTTCGACTCGCCGAGGGCCACGCTGGCAGCCCACGTGGTCTCCACCTCGGCGAAGCCCCTGCGCCTGGCCACCGGCAGCAGCCGCAGCCCGGCGCGCTCGGTCATCACGGGATCGGCGTCGGGATCGAAGAAGGTGTCCACCAGCTTCGACACGCGCCAGCCCGCGTGCTCGGCGCCCGTGAGCATCGCGTCGATCCCGACCGCGGCCTTCTCGCCCGCCGCGATGGCCTCGATCACCGACGAGGGTCCCGTCGCCGCATCGCCCCCGGCGAACACCCAGCCCTCGGAGGTCTGGCCGTTCAGCGGGTTCACCGCGATGAACTGCCTGTCGTTCAGCTTCAGCGCCACCCCGTCGAACAGCTCCTCGGGGGCCAGCGCCTGGCCGATGGCAGCGATGAGCTGGTCTGCGGGCAGGACGAAGTCGTTCTCGGCCTTCGCCACCGGCTTCCTGCGGCCGCTCCTGTCGAACTCGCCCAGCTCCATGCGCCGCACCTTCAGCGCGGAGAGCTTCCCCTTCTTCTGCACGACCTCCAGGGGCGCGGCGAGGAACTCGAAGCGCACGCCCTCCTTCTCCGCCTCCGCGACCTCCTCGGCGTAGGCGGGCATCTCGGAGCGGGTGCGCCGGTAGGCCACCGTCACGCTCTTCGCCCCCAGGCGCAGCGCCGTGCGGGCCGCGTCGACCGCGGCGTTTCCGCCGCCGACCACCACGACCTTCTCTCCCACCGGGGCCTTCCCCGTGAGGTTGTAGGCGCTGAGGAAGCTCAGGGCATCCACGACCCCGTCGACCCCGTCACCTGTCCCCAGCCCGAGGCCGGTGCCCTTCGGCGCGCCCACGGCCAGGAACACCGCCTCGTAGCCCTTGTCCTTCAGGCTCTTCAGCGTGAAGTCCTTGCCCAGCTTCTTCTTCGTCTTGATCTCCACGCCCAGCTTCTCGATCATCCCGATCTCGCGGCGCAGCACGTCGCGCGGCAGCCTGTAGGCCGGGATGGCCTGCACCAGCATGCCGCCCGCCTCGCTCGCCGCCTCGAAGATGGTCGGCTTGTAGCCCAGCCGCGCGAGGAAGTACGCGCAGGAGAGGCCCGCGGGGCCCGCGCCGACGATCGCGATCTTCCTCTTCGCGTTCGCCGGGTTCACCGCGATCTCGGGAAGCTGGAAGTCCTTCTCCTGGTCGACCATGTAGCGCTTGAGCGCCCGGATGGACAGGGGGTCGTCCAGCGTGGACCTGCGGCACTTGCTCTCGCAGGGGTGGAAGCACACGCGCGAGCAGATCGCGGCCAGGGGGTTTCTCTCCCGGTGCACCTTCAGCGCCTCGCCGAAGCGCCGTTCGCCGATCAGGCTCACGAAGCCCGGCACGTCCACCCCCGCGGGGCAGGCGTTCTGGCAGGGCGCGCGCACCAGCTCGGGGCACACGCCGGCCCGGCACTTGTGGTCCCGGATGTGCTCGACGAACTCCTCCCGGAAGTGGCGGATGGCGGAGAGCACGGGGTTGGGCGCGGTCTGGCCCAGGCCGCACAGCGCCGTGTCCTTGATCGTGTTTCCCAGGTCGATCAGGCGCTCGATGTCCCCCTCCTGGCCCTTGCCCTCGCAGATCCTGTCCAGGATCTCGAGCATCCGCTTGGTGCCGACCCTGCAGGGGGTGCACTTGCCGCAGGATTCCTCCTGCACGAACTCGAGGAAGAAGCGCGACATGTCCACCATGCAGGTGTCCTCGTCCATGACGATGAGGCCGCCCGATCCCATGATGGCGCCCAGCTCGTTCAGCGACTCGTAGTCGACGGGGACGTTCAGGTGGTGCTTCGGGATGCAGCCGCCCGACGGGCCGCCGATCTGCGCGGCCTTGAAGCTCTTGCCGTCGCGCATGCCGCCGCCGATGTCGTAGATGATCTCGCCCAGGGGCATGCCGATGGGGATCTCCACCAGGCCGGTGTTCTTCACGGCGCCCGCGAGGGCGAAGACCTTGGTGCCCTTGCTCTTCGCCGTGCCGATCGAGGCGTACCAGTCGGCGCCCTTCAGGATGATGACGGGGATGGCCGCGTAGGTCTCCACGTTGTTGAGGAGGCTGGGCTTGTCCCACAGTCCCTTCACGGCGGGGAACGGCGGCCGGGGCCGCGGCTCGCCGCGGTTTCCCTCGATGGAGGTCATGAGCGCGGTCTCTTCACCGCAGACGAAGGCGCCGGACCCCATGCGGATCTCCAGGTCGAAGCTGAAGCCCGTGCCCATGATGTTCTTCCCGAGAAGCCCGCTTCGCCCGTGCCTGTTCGAGGGCGATGGTCAGCCGCGACACGGCCAGCGGGTACTCGGCGCGCACGTACACGTAGCCCTGCGTGGCGCCGATGGCGTAGGCCGCGATGGCCATGGCCTCGATCACGCTGTGCGGGTCGCCTTCCAGCACGCTCCGGTCCATGAACGCCCCGGGGTCGCCCTCGTCGGCGTTGCAGAGCACGTACTTCTCCGTCGCCGGGGGCCTTGCTTGCAGAACTCCCACTTCATGCCGGTGGAGAATCCCGCGCCTCCGCGGCCGCGCAGGCCCGACTTCTTCACCGTGTCGATCACCTGCTCGGGGGTCATCTCGGTGAGCACCTTCGCGAGGGCCATGTACCCGTCGCGGGCGATGTACTCCTCGATCTTCAGCGGGTCGATGAGGCCGCAGTTCCGCAGCACGACCTTCACCTGCTTGCGGAAGAAGGGGATCTCGGCCAGGCCCGTGATCTCCATGCCGGCGGGCCGGGTCTCGTGCGCCAGGTCCGTCACGATCCTGCCCTTCAGCAGGTGCTCCTCGGCGATGCGCTCGGCATCGGCGGGCTTCAGGTTCTGGTACAGGACGTTGTCGGGGTACACGACGGCCACGGGGCCCGCCGCGCAGGGGCCCAGGCACCCGGTCTCGTAGACCCGCACCTCGCCGTCGAGGCCGCGCTTGTTGATGGCCGCGCGCATGGCGGCGGAGAGCTCCAGGGCGCCGGAGGCGACGCAGCCGCCGCCGGTGCAGATGAGAACGTCACACCGTGCTCGGCTCATGTGCGGTCTCCTTCGGCGCCTTCGGCGCCTTCAGCGCCTTCATGACGTACTTGTCCACGGGCTTGCCCGCGACGAGGTGGTTCGCCACGATCTCGCGAACCTTGTTCTTCGTGAGGTTCACGTACAGGAAGTTCCGGCCGTCCCTGTCGGTGAAGGTGAGCATGGGCTCCTGGTCGCACAGGCCGATGCACCCGGACTGGCGCACGGTGACGTTCGTCACGTTCTTCCTGTCCAGCTCGGACACCAGCTCTGCCAGCACGTCGCGCGCGCCGGCGGCGATGCCGCAGGTGCCCATGTGCACGATGACCTGCTTCTCCCGGGGGCCGCCGCGCAGCTCGATGCCGCCGCGCGCCTTGTCCCTCATCGCGAGGAGCTCCTGGGGGCTGTTGATCCTGTCGCTCATTTCACACCCACCTTTCTCTTCGACGCCGCAAGCGTCTTCGACGCCGCAAGCGTCCTGGTCGCCGCGGCGGGCTTCTTCGAAGCCGAAGGCCTCTTCGCGGCCGCACCGGTCGGCCGCTTTCGTCGACGCCCTCGCCGGCGGGCTTCTTCGCCGCGGGCTTCGCGGCCCCGGCGCCGTTCCTGTAGCTGTCGAGGATCGGCCGCAGCTTCAGCGGCTTCACCCGCTGGTGCACGTCATCGTCGATCATGATCGTGGGGGCCAGGCCGCAGGCGCCGAAGCACCGGGCGACCTCCAGCGAGAACACCCCGTCGGCGGTGGTGCCGCCCACGTCGATGCCCAGCTCCTGCTTGAGGCCTTCCAGCACCAGCTTGCCTCCCCGCACGTAGCAGGCCGTGCCCAGGCACACACGCACCAGGTGCCTGCCCCGGGGCACGGTCGAGAAGAACGAGTAGAACCCCACCACCCCCGCCACCTCGCTGTAGCTCTTGCCCAGCGCGAGGGCCACGCGCTTCAGCACCTTCTCGGGCAGGTACCCGTAGATGCCCTGCGCGATCTGCAGAACCGGGATCAGCGCCCCCGGCTTGCCCTTGTACTCCGAGAGGACCGCGTCGAGCCTCGCGACGAGCTCGGGTTCGCTTGCCTTCTCGGCACAGCACTGTGTTCCAGACGCTTCGTTCATCCCTCTCTCCCTTCCTCTGGTGTTCTGGTCTTATTCCGTCACGTGGAGGGACGCGAGCCCCTCCGCTATCCTCTGGCGCACTTCCCGGGCCACCACGATGTCGCTGCGCGCGCCGACCGGCAGCCTGCGCGCCACGTCGGCCGAGCTCACGGTGAGCTCCCTGTCGGCCACGCGCAGCCGCGCGCGCAGGTCCACCCCGGGGTTGGTGCACACCACCGACGCGAGGGTCGCCGCCAGGTCTCCCAGCGGGCTCCTGTCCACGCCCGACAGCGGCATGGATGCCCGCACGGCCAGTCCGCCGAGGGGCGCCTTCTCCAGCGCGAAGAGGCCGCCCGCCTGCTCTGCCCGGAACTTCAGAAGGCTCAGCCCCAGCCCCGTCTTCTTGCCTTCCTTCGTCGTGTAGAAGGGGTCCGTCGCCACCTGCGGCGGTACGGGCAGCCCGGGACCGTCGTCCTCGACGGCGAGGGCCAGGGTGTCGCGCGCCGGGTCCTCCTCGACAGAGACGGCGATCACCGTCGCCCCCGCCCGGATGGCGTTCTCCACGAGGTCGAGAAGGTGCAGCGAGAGCTCACGCAATCGTGCACCCCCTGCCCTGGCGGCCGGCCAGCGCGAGGGCGAGCTCGGCGAAGCCCGGCCCGCCGACCTCGAGGGCCGTGGCCGACACGCCGATGTCGTCGAGGAAATGGCTGTCGGAGGAGCTCACCAGCGGCAGGCCGTGCTGCACGAAGCCGGCCGCCCTGCCGCGCGCCACCCCGGCCGCCGAGATCTCCAGTCCGTCGAAGGGGACGCCCGGGGGCAGGAAGCCGAGCTGGCTCACCACGCTGAAGCTCCTCCTGTCCATGTGCGCCGCGACCGCGAGGCCCCCGTGCCTGTGGATCAGGTCCACAGTCTCCGACAGCGTGAACCGGGAAGCCGCCGAGAGCATCCTCTGCTCGACCCCGACCACGGCGCCCGCGGCGTCCACCAGGTCCTGCTCGGGGCTGCGCGCCGCCGCCGTGGAGCCGCGGGGCGAGAGCGCCCGCCAGGGAGGAAGCCCGGCAAGGACTTCCCCTGCCGCGGCAGAGGCGGCGGACGGGTCGGGGAACAGCCCCAGCACGTGCGCCTCCTCGGCCGTCGTGATCTCCATGCCCGCGATCACGGCCAGGGGGGCGGCACCGCCTGCCGCCGCGGCCTGTCGGGCGGCGGCCATGACGGCCTGGACGTTGCCGGCGCTGTTGTGGTCACACACGGCGATCATCGCCAGTCCCTTGCGCGCCGCCTCCCGCACGATGGCCGGCGGGAGCATGTCGCGCGACGCGCATGGCGACAGGACGGTGTGCACGTGCATGTCGGCCAGGATGCGCATCATGCACGGCTCGCCCCGCCCCGCAGCCCCATGGCGTAGAGCCTTCCCGCCGCGTCGAAGGTCGACTCGGCCGTGGCGAACAGGGGGAGGCTCTCCTCCACCGCCCTGGCCCGCACCGCCTCGTCGGGCGCCATTCCCGAGGTGAACACCACGGCGGACAGCCCCGCGTGCAGGGCCACCGCGATCACGTTCATGTGCACCTGGATCGTGAGGAGGATCCCGCCGGCCGGCGCGTTGGCAAGAACGTCGCTCAGCAGGTCCGACGCGTGGGCCTTCCCCACCTGCGCTCCCGCCCGTGCGGCCGGACCGTCGGCGATGGCGGGGGTGAGGCTCTCCAGCTCGAGGGCGCGGGCGATCTCGTTCAGCGTCATTCGCGTTCCTCCGTTCTGCGCGGCCAGGGACAGTCACCGTCGGCGGCGCGGCCGAGGACCACGTCCTCGGCGTGGGCGGCGCACGAGGGGGCGCCGCAGACCCCGCAGTCCCTGCCTGCCAGCGACCGGGCAAGCGCATCGATGCGCGCGAGCTTGCGGATCGCCTCGGCCATGTCCTCGTCCAGCCGGGCCCCGCGGCGGGCCGCGAAGGGCCGGGGCCTCCGCACCGCGGCGGGCTCGGCAGCCGACAGGCTGCCCGGGCCCGGGACTGCCGCGTCGCGCAGAAGCGCGGCGACGAAAGGGTCCCCGCCCAGGAGGGGCGATCCCACGCAGCCCTGGTCGCAGGCGTAGCACTCCAGGACCCGCACCCCTTCCAGCGCACCGGTCTCCACCTCTGCCAGCGTCTTCTGCACGTGGCGGATGCCGCTCACGCGCAGCTCCCCTTCCACCTCCGTGCCCCGGGACGGGATGCCGGCGGCGCTTGCTCCGCCGTCCCTCGCGCCGGCGAGGTGCGGCCGCAGCTCGCCGGCCATGACCGCCGGCGACACGACGGTGAGCCGTGCCGTGTGGCTGGACCTGACAGCGGCCGTGTACTGGCTGGGGCAGGCGGCCACGAGCACGACGGGGGAAAGCGGGAAGTCCCCGCCCGCCGCCTCGACGGGCGACAGGAACTGGGCGAGGTTCGGTATCAGGGAGGGGAACTGCGCCTCGATCAGGCTCACGACTGCGGGGCACACCGGCGGGATGACAGGAAGCCGCACGGCGTCGGCGGAGGCGGCCGCACGGGCGGCTGCCGCGCGCGCCTCGCGGCGGAGGGGCTCTTCCCACTCCTCCGTGATCCGCACCTCGGAGAACCCCCTGCCGGCAGCCGCCGCGCGCACGCGCGCGGCCCCCGGCGCGCCCGGGGAAGCCGCTGAAGAACCCCGACGGGGCCACGAGCACGGACCCGTCGAGGGACGGGGGAAGGCCCGTTCCGTCGCTGATGCCGAACACCCTGTCGGGGCATTCGCCGATGCACGAGGTGCACCCGATGCACAGGCCGTCCAGCAGAACGGGGCCGCCCGCGCGGGCGCGGAGGGCGGCGGTCGGGCACGCGAACAGGCAGCGCAGGCACGAGCGGCAGCGGGCCCTGTCCACGGACAGGGCCGCCGGAAGCGCCGGCTCGAACGCGGCGGCCGGGTCGCGGCCGAGGTAGATCGTCGAGCGGATGCGCGTGCCCTTGCCCACGCGGGAGTCGATCTCGAACAGGTCGCTGTTCCTGCGGATGTTGGGCAGGCCCAGTCCCGGCGCCGAAGCCCATCTGCCGCGCCTTCTCGGAGGCGGTGGACCACCCCTCCTGCAGGGCGAGCTCCACGTCGGGGATGCCGGGGCCCTCGTCGCTCACCTCGAGGTCGAGCCTCTCCGTCGTCCAGGCGCGCCCACATGCTGCCCGTGCGCGCGTGGATGACCACGTTCATCTCCGCCTCGTAGGCGGCGATCATGGCCCGGCGCAGCGCCCGGGCCTCCACGCCGATCTTCGCCAGGTGGTCCTTGAGCATCCGGGTCGCCGCGCCCGCGGAGTCGTAGTCCCCGCCCGCGATCCGGCAGCTCATGGTGATCATGAGCGCGAGCACCTTGTGCAGCGACCGTGGCGTCGCCTCGAGACCCGACCCGGAGACCATGAGCGCGGTGTCGGCCCTCGCCCGCCGCGGCCAGCAGGTCGCGCCCGGCGCGCGCGCCGTTCACGAGGCAGATGCACGGCACGTCCATGAGCTCTGCCACCCGTGCGAGCTGCGCATTGTTGAGCGAGGTGACGATGAGCGTATCGGAGGCGGCATGCGCGATGAGGTCGCTCATCGTGGCCCCGGCGTAGACGCGGCGAACCTCGGCATCTGCGTTTCCGCTGCCGGGCAGCACTCGGGCTTCGATGGCATGGGCGAGATCCTTGAGCTTCATCTCGGGGTTCCGCCGTTGGACTGACCTTTGCAACAAGCGTGCCATTCGTGAAAGAATTCTCGATCAAGGACAGTCCTGATCCGTGCAGGGCAATTCTCGAGTGATGCTTCTAAGTGTCTACTGGTGAAACACGTGTGAGGGGTACACGCCCGCTCCCCCGCGGGATGCCTCGGGGGAAATGGGCTTTCGAGCCAGGGTTGATTCGCCGGACAAGTTAACTTTCGGATGATGTGTGCACAAGTCTCCCACGGGAGACTTGTGCACAGAAATCTACAGACCCGGCCCGACGCGGCCACGGGGTTGCCGGGTTCCTCCGCGCCGGGCGTGTTGACAGCGCTCCGCGGAGCGTGTATTATCAGGAAAGGTTCCTATTATGATTATCACCCGCACGGTGGTCAGCTGATGATCACGAAGAGCCGGCGAAGCAGGCAGCGCGACAGGATCCTGGAGATCCTGCGGCAGACCCGCTCCCACCCCACCGCCAACTGGATCTACGGGAAGATGCGCAGGGATTTTCCCACCCTCAGCATGGGGACCGTCTACCGCAACCTCGGGCAACTGGTGGAGCAGGGCCTGGTGAGCAGGATCGACTTCGGGAGCACCTTCGACCGCTACGAGGCACGCATCCCGCCCCACCATCACTTCATCTGTGAGCGCTGCGGGGCCGTGGAGGACATCGCGGTCTCCGTCGACGACGCCTACACGCGACGGCTCGCCGCGGCGGTCGGGCGGCCCGCCTCCCGGCACGAGGTCCGCCTGTACGGGATGTGCGAGAAATGCGCGCGGGCCGGGTAGGCGTTTCTTCGGGATCATTATTGCGACTGATTCCTATTATTAATAAATGGACGTCGGCGCGTCGCGCCGTCCCGTGGACACAGTGACAATCGTGGAGGAGGGTGGCATGAGCGAGAAGAAGGTTCTCACGACGGAGGGCGGCGCCCCGGTGGCCGACAACCAGAACTCCCAGACGGCGGGAGCCAACGGCCCGGTCCTGCTGCAGGACGCGCACCTGATCGAGAAGCTCGCGCGCTTCGACAGGGAGAGGATCCCCGAGCGGGTCGTGCACGCCAAGGGCTCGGGTGCCTACGGGCACTTCGAGGTCACGAAGGACGTGACGAGGTGGACAAAGGCGCGCTTCCTGTCGAAGGTGGGAAAGAGGACGGAGGTCTTCCTGCGCTTCTCCACCGTGGCGGGCGAGCGCGGGTCGGCCGACACGGTCCGCGACCCGCGGGGGTTCGCGCTCAAGTTCTACACGGAGGACGGCAACTACGACCTGGTGGGCAACAACACGCCGGTCTTCTTCATCCGCGATCCCCTGAAGTTTCCAGACTTCATCCATTCCCAGAAGCGCGACCCGCGCACGAACATGCAGGACCCCAACAACGCGTGGGACTTCTTCTCCCACAGCCCGGAGGCCACGCACCAGTTCACGTGGCTGTTCGGCGACAGGGGAATCCCGGCCAGCTACCGGCGCATGGACGGCTTCGGCTCGCACACCTTCCAGTGGGTGAACGCGAAGGGTGAAGCCTTCTGGGTGAAGTACCACTTCAAGACCGACCAGGGCATCGCCTGCCTCACCGCCGAGGAGGCGGCCCGCATCGCCGGCACGGACCCCGACTACTGCCAGCGCGACCTCGTGGCAGCCATCGATAGGAAGGAGTTCCCCTCCTGGACCCTGAAGGTGCAGCTCATGCCGCTGGCAGATGCCGCGACCTACAGGTTCAACCCCTTCGACCTGACAAAGGTCTGGCCGTACAGGGACTACCCGCTCGTCGAGGTCGGGAAGCTCGTGCTGGACAGGAACCCCGAGAACTACTTCGCCGACGTGGAACAGTCGGCGTTCAACCCCGCCAACTACGTTCCCGGCATCGGGCCCTCGCCCGACAAGATGCTGCAGGGCAGGCTCTTCGCGTACGCCGACACGCAGCGCTACAGGCTGGGCATCAACCACACGCAGCTGCCGGTCAACAGCCCGCATGCGGCCCCGGCCGCGAACTACGGCCGCGACGGGGCCATGCGCTTCGACGGCAACGGCGGCGCATCCGTGAACTACGAGCCCAACAGCAGGGGCGGTCCCGCGCAGACCGGTGAGCCCCTGGACCGGCCGCTGGAGATCCACGGCGTGGCAGGTGCCCAGGCACAGGAGAAGCACGCCGAGGACAGCGACTTCGTCCAGGCCGGCGCCCTGTACCGCGTCATGAAGGAGGACGAGCGCGGACGGCTGATCGCCAACCTCGCCGGCAGCTTCGCCCAGGTGCGCGACCAGGCCGTGGTCGACAGGTGCCTCTCGTACTTCAGGGCGGCGGACAAGGAATACGGCGACAGGCTCGAGAAGGCCATCAAGGCACTGAAGGCGAAAAAGTAGCCCACGGCGGGGCCGGGACGGCAGCGCGCCGCCCCGGCCCGCCCGCCGGGACAGGACAGGGGCGCCCGGGATCGGCCGTCGCCGCGGGGGTTGCCAGACAGCGGCCCCCGGGGTACACCAGAGACAACCGAACAAGGGGGTCCCGCATGTCACACCGTTCTGCAGGGGCGCTCAGGCGCTTCGCTCTCGTCGTGGTCCTCGGCCTGGTCGCCGGGGGAGCCTTCGCCCAGGTCAGGCTCAACTACTCCATCTTCTTCGCAGCCTCGCACCGCAACAGCGTCCTGGCCACGGAATGGGCCAGGGAGGTGGAGAAGAGGACGGGGGGCAAGGTCAGGATCACGATGTTCTACGGCGGAACCCTGACGCCGGCGGACAAGTGCTACGACGGCGTGGTGAACGGCATCTCCGACATCGGCATGTCCTGCCTCTCCTACACGATGGGCAGGTTCCCCCTGAGCGAGGTGCTCGACCTTCCCCTGGGCTCGCGCAGCGGCGTGGCGGCGACCCGGCTGGTCAATGACTTCTATAGTACGTTCAAGCCGAAGGAGCTCGCCGACGTGAAGGTCCTGTACCTGCACGGCCACGGCCCTGGACTCCTGCACACGAAGACCCCTGTCCGCGCTCTCGAGGACCTCAAGGGCATGAAGCTGCGGGCCACCGGCACGAGCGCAAAGATCGTGTCGGCCCTCGGTGCGGTCCCCGTCGCGATGCCGATGAGCGACAGCTACGACTCCATCAGCCGGGGGGTCGCCCAGGGCATCCTGTGCCCTGTCGAATCCCTGCAGGGGTGGAAGCTCGGCGAGGTCATCAAGAGCACCACGCAGGACTACGGCGCCGCCTACACCATCACCTTCTTCGTCGTGATGAACAAGGCGAGGTGGGCGTCCCTGCCGGCGGACGTGCAGAAGGTCATCGAGGAGGTGAACGCGGAGTGGATCGACAGGACCGGCGCGGCCTGGGACGAGATGGACAGGGCGGGGAGCCTCTTTGCCGCGGGCCTCGGCAACACCGTGATCCCGCTGTCGGCACAGGAGAACGCGCGCTGGGCAAAGGCAGTGGAGCCGCTGTTCGACGAGTACGTGAAGGAGAAGACGGCGAAGGGGCTGCCGGCCGCCGAGGCCCTGGCGTTCTGCCGGGCCCGCCTGGAGGAGCTCCAGTAGGGCGGCGGACGGCACCCCGGGGAGACACACGATGAAGAGGTTTCTTGACGCGGTGAAAGGGACGAGCACCGTCCTCTCGGCGGTCGCCGGCGCCGCGCTGGCGGCACTCATGCTCCTGACCGTCGCCGACGTCGTGCTGCGCATCTTCGGCCGCCCCATCGTGGGCACCTACGAGCTTGTGGCGATCGGGGGCGCGCTCGCCATCGGCCTGTCCCTCCCCCTCACCTCCTGGGTGCGCGGCCACATCTACGTGGACTCGTTCATCGAGAGGCTCCCGCGAACCGCCCGCCTCCTCCTGGTCGTCACGACCCGGCTCCTGGTGATCGGCCTGTTCTTCCTGGTCGGGTGGAACCTCGTCCGGTACGCGGGGGCCCTGCGCGCCGCCGGCGAGGTGACTCCCACGCTGCGGGTACCCTTCTACCCCGTCGTCTTCGGGGTGGGTGTGAGCTGCTTCGTCGAGTGCATCGTGATGATCGCCGACATCGTGAAAGCCCTGCGAGGCGCCAATGAGTGAAGTTGCCCTCGGCATCATCGGCCTTGCCGCCCTGCTCCTGCTGTTCCTCACGGGGATCGAGCTGGGCTTTGCCATGGCACTCGTGGGCTTCGTGGGCTTCGGGATGATCGTGTCCTGGGGCGCTGCAACGAACCTCCTTGCCAAGGACATCTACGACGTGTTCGCCTCGTACGGCTTCACGGTGATCCCGCTGTTCGTCCTGATGGGGCAGGTGGCATTCAACGCGGGCATCGCCAAGCGCCTGTTCAACACCTCGTACAAGTTCATCGGCCACATCCCCGGCGGGCTGGCCCTGGCGACAGTGGCAGGGGCCACCGTGTTCAAGGCGATCTGCGGGTCCTCCCCGGCCACCGCAGCGACGTTCGCGAGCGTCGCGGTCCCCGAGATGGACCGCTACGGCTACGACAAGCGGCTGTCCACCGGGGTCGTGTCGAGCGTCGGGACTCTCGGCATCCTGATCCCTCCCAGCGTCACGCTCATCGTGTTCGGGATCATCACCGAGCAGTCCATCGGCCGCCTCTTCCTCGGGGGGATCATCCCCGGGATCATCATCGCGGCCTTCTTCGCGCTGACGATCGTCGTGTGGTGCCGGCTCAACCCGTCCCTCGGGCCCAAGGGCGCGCGCTCGTCGTGGAAGGAGCGCTTTGCCTCCCTGCCCGAGGTGCTCTGGGTCCTGCTCGTGTTCGTCGTCATCATCGGGGGGCTGATGAAGGGCTTCTTCACGCCCACCGAGGCGGGCAGCATCGGGACCTTCGCGGTCATCCTCCTCGCCCTGGCGCAGCGCGGCATGGGGCTGCGCGGCTTCGTGAAGTCCCTCTCCGAGTCCCTGCGCACGGCCTGCATGGTGCTGATGCTGATCGCCGGCTCGACCGTGCTCGGCCACTTCCTCGCCGTGACGAGGATCCCCATGATCGCCTCGGAATGGGTCGTGTCGCTGCCCGTGAACCGCCACCTCGTCATGGTGTTCATCGCCCTCATCTACCTCCTGGGCGGCTCCTTCCTCGACGACCTCGCCTTCATGATCCTGG
Organism: uncultured Spirochaetota bacterium; assembly: GCA_963733835.1. Classification (GTDB taxonomy): domain Bacteria; phylum Spirochaetota; class Spirochaetia; order SZUA-6; family Fen-1364; genus CAVTER01. The sequence continues at coordinate 134,174 of CAVTER010000005.1, read as the reverse complement.
CCACGCCGATCTTCTTCCCCGCCGTCGTGAAGCTGGGCTTCGACCCCCTGTGGTTCGGCATGATCATCGCGATCACCGTGATGATCGGCGTGGTGATTCCACCGGTTGCCATGAACGTCTTCGTGGTGAAGAACATCACGAAGGTGCCCTTCGGCGTGATCTACAGGGGGGTCCTCCCCTTCCTGGCCGGCCTGGTGGTGACGGCCGCGCTGCTCTTCCTCTTTCCCCGGATCGCGACCTTCCTGCCCGCCCTCCTGATGCGGTGAGGGCCGCCGGGCGCGGCGGTCGACGGCCTGCGGGACTCTTGCTTTTCCGGCGACCCGTGGTATCATGCCCCTGCATTTCTCCATCGGGCCGGCCCGCGCAGGGGCGAAGGGGCCCGGTGACCGCAACACCACGGGGAGGAGAGTGACATGCCGAAGATCGCCTTGATCGGAGCGGGGAGCATCATCTTTGCCACCACGCTGCTCAACGACATGCTGGGGACCGAGTGCCTGCAGGATTCCACCTTCGCGCTCATGGGCCCGACGAAGTGGAAGCTGGACAAGATCGAGACCTGGGCGAAGGGCGTCATCGCGAAGAACAAGCTGCGGGCGAAGGTGATGTCCACCACCGACCGCCGCGCGGCGCTGGACGGCGCCGACTACGTGATGCTGCTGTTCCAGATCGGCGGCATGGAGGCCTATCGCCTCGACTACGAGATCCCCATGAAGTACGGGGTCGACCAGTGCCTGGGCCAGTGCGTCGGGCCCGGCGGCGTCTTCCGCGGCAACAGGTCCATCCCCGTGCTTGCCAGCATCATGAAGGACATGGAGGAGCTGTGCCCGAAGGCGGTGATCCTCAACTACGTCAATCCCATGGCCGCCAACTGCATCGGCATGGGGAAATCCAGCTCGATCGCCATGGTCGGCCTGTGCCACGGGGTGCAGACCACCCTCGACCTCATCGCGGGCTACACGGACTGCAGGAAGAGCGAGATCGACTTCCTGTGCGCGGGCATCAACCACATGGCGTGGTTCCTGAAGATAGAGAAGGACGGGAAAGACCTGTACCCGCTGCTGAAGGCGAACTGCGAGAAGCCCGGGCTACTACATCAACGACAAGGTGCGCATCGAGGCCATGCGGCACTTCGGCTACTTCATGACCGAGTCCACGGGGCATCTCTCGGAGTACCTGCCCTGGTTCCGCAAGAACAAGAAGGCGCTGGACCTGTACTGCGACCAGCCCGCCTTCGGCGGGGAGACGGGGGCCTACTACAAGTACTGCGCCATGATCGCCAAGAAGTTCGAGAAGGGCGACTTCATGCGGCTGGCGGCCAGCGACCTCGAGCCCCGCAGCAAGGACTACGGCTCCTACGTCATCGAGGCGATGGAGACGGGAAAGCTCTTCCAGCTGAACGGCAACGTGATGAACTGGAACGGCTACATCGAGAACCTGCCCCGCGACTGCTGCGTCGAGGTTCCGCTGTTCGTCGACAAGAACGGGCTGCAGCCCGTGCACGTCGGGGCGCTGCCCTCGCAGCTTGCTGCCCTGAACATGATGGACATCAACGTGCAGCTGGTGGCCTCCGACGCGGCGCTGAGCGGTGACGTGGAGAAGCTGATGATGGCCGTCGCCATGGACCCGCTCACCTCGGCGGTGCTGACGCTGCAGGAGATCCGGGACATGACCGCGGAGATGCTGGAAGCGCAGAGGCAGTGGCTGCCGCAGTTCGCGGGAAAGAAGCTGCGGCCCCTCGGGACCATCTCCACGCCCCCGGGCACAAAGGGCGTCCCGGTTCCCCTCGACCCTGCCCTCGCGATCAACAGCAGGTTCGGGCAGCTGGCAACGGGCTGATCGACAGCTCGAGCCCGGGGAGACCCGGGCTCAGCCGATGGGCTGCTCCGCGGCCGGAGGCTCGAAGCGCAGGAACTCCCTGTAGGGCTCGAGAGCAGGGCCGCGAGCGAGAAGACAGCCGTGAGCCCGCCCGGACAGCCCGTACATCAGCGGCACGTTCTTGCCCACCAGGTCGAAGATGACCCCCGAGAGGGCCATGCCCAGCGGCATGACCGCGGTGCTCGCCGTGCCCGCGAGGCTCTGCACCCTGCCCATGAGCGAGGGAGGCGTGGCGAGCTGCAGCAGGCTCATGAAGTTCACGTTCCCGATGCCGCCCAGCGCGCCGATGAGGATGAAGCCCGGGACCTGGAAGCCGGGTGCTTCACGAGGAGCATCACGGGGATGAGCGCGGACTGCACCGTCATGCTCGCTGCCATGACCGCCTCGCCGTGCCCTGCCCCGCGTGGGGACCGCGCCCGCGACGGCCGAAGCCCAGCAGCGAGCCAACGCCGAAGGCGGCCATGAGGTAGCCGTACCACTGCGGCCCCAGCCCCAGGAAATCCTCCACGAAGAAGGGCATGAGCACGATCACCGGCGCGATGAAAAAGTTCATCGCCATGGCCAGCAGCAGGCTCGTGCGCATCCCGGCGTGCGTGAACACGAAACGGAAGCCCTCCGCGAGATCGCCGACAAAGCGCTGCAGCGGGTGCAGGTGCCCGTCGGGGGTCTTCTCGGCACGGGGGATGCGCAGGAAGAGCTCGCTCGTTCCCGACACGATGTAGGTGACCGCGTTCACCAGGACCAGCACCGGCATCCCAACCAGGACGAACAGGAGTCCTGCCACCCCCTGGGCGACGAACGCGGCGACCTGCACGCCGCCCATGTTCAGCCCGTTGGCAGCCTCCAGCCGGCTCTGCGGGACCAGCGACGGGATGCTCGCGCCGATCGCAGGCTGGGATATCGAATCGAGGAGGCCCGTGAGAATGGTCACCCCGAAGAGGATCCCGATGCGCGCGGGGAGCGCCGCGGGGAAGAAGAAGAACGCCGCTGCCCCCAGAACCAGGAAGCCGCCGGCGAGGTCGGTCCACGCGATGAGCCGCCGCCTGTCCCACCTGTCGACGAGCACTCCGGCGATGGGGCCGAGGATGACCATCGGCGCGAGGGCCGCCGTCATCACGAGGCCCATGAGGGTGCCCGATTCGGTGATCTGCTTCATCCAGAGCATCGCGGCGATGGCGAAGGTCTGCTTGCCGATGGAGCTCACCAGCTGACCCTGCCACAGGAGGGTGAAATTGCGGTTCCACAGGCGTGCCGGGGCGTTCAGGTCGCTCACAGCCGGCAACTATACGGCAGCCGCCCGCGGCAGGCAACCCGTGGCAGTCGGCATGTGGCCGCGGCCCTGCCCCCGCAGTATCTTGGGGAGCATGACCACGGCATCCTCGGGCGCCCACGGGGCGGGCATCAGCTTCGGAAACTTCCACACCCACACCCGCCACTGCGACGGGAAGGGCGAAGCGCGCGACTTCGCCGAAGCGGCCATCCGCAAGGGGATGCCCCGCCTGGGATTCTCGGGCCACAACGTCGTGCCGTTCTCTGCCTCGTGGACCATGCCGGCCGCGAACCTGGACAGCTACCTCGCCGACGTGCGCAACGCGAAACAGATCTACGAGGGCAGGCTGGAAGTGTACCTCGGCATGGAGGTCGATTACATTCCCGGGGTCGTGTCCCCCGCGGATGCCCGCATCCGGGAGCTGGGCCTGGACTACCTCATCGGATCCGTGCACTTCGTCGCCTCTGCCGACGACGCCTGGGACTGGACCGTGGACGGCTCGCCCGAGGAGCTCGCGCACGGCCTCGCCTCCTGCTTCGACGGCAGCCCGCGGCGCATGGTCGAGGCCTACTACGAGCGCCTCGGCGCGATGGCCCGCGGTGCACGGCCGGACATCGTCGGGCATTTCGACATCGTGAAGAAGCACAACAGGCACGGGGGCCTGTTCGCGGAGGATGCGGCCTGGTACCGCGACGCCGTGCTGGCAGCGCTCGAGGCGGTCGCGGCCTCGGGGAGCGTGCTCGAGGTGAACACGGGCGGCGTGGTGCGAAACACGAGCGGGGCCGTGTATCCCTCCCCCTGGATCCTGCGCGAAGCCCTGCGCCTGGGAGTGGCGGTGATGGTGACTGCCGACGCGCACAGGCCAGAGCACATCGACGGCCACTTCGCCGAGACGGTCGCGCTCCTGCGGGAGATCGGCTTCACGGCCCAGCGCCAGCTCACCCCGCGCGGCTGGACTGACACTGCGCTCTGACCCCACGGCGCCGCGGCGCCCGCGCCGCGGCAGCGCGCTCTATCCCGCGCCGGTCCTGCCGAACTTCTTCCTGTACTCGGCAATCGTGACGATGGGCGGCCGTTCCACGGACGGGACCTCCGCACGGACGATCTCGCGCAGGCCCTCCGCGGCGCGCACGGACAGGTGCTCGCGTCCCGGGGCGGAGGCCAGGCGCGCCTCGCCGTACTTCTCCAGCCTGTTGAAGAAGGTCTGCAGGATGCCGAACGACATCCTGCTCAGCCCGGGCAGGTCCTGGTTCCGGTGCACCCGTCTCTCCATGTTGACCTGCGCGATCGCGCCGACCCCGGCGCCGTGGCAGATGTCGATGAGGTGCCCGAGCTCCACCCCGTAGCCGACAGAGAACGGCAGCTGCTCGAGGAGGCTGCGCCTGCCCGCGTACTCCCCTGCCAGCGGCTGCACGAGGCCTGCAAGCTCGGGGTAGAACAGCGAGAACAGGGGACGCACGAGGATCTCCGTGACCCTCCCGCCCCCCGTCGGCAGCAGGCCGGCCCCTGCCGCCAGCGGGCGCTCGTAGAACGCCTTCACGTACGACACGGCGGGGTCGCCGAGGAGCGGTCCCACCAGGCCGCACACGAACCGGGGCCCGATGTCGCTGATGTCGGCGTCGATCCAGACGATGATGTCGCCGCCCAGGACGTACAGGCTCTTCCACAGGTTCTCGCCCTTCCCCCGCCAGGTGCCGTACTTCTTCAATATCGAACGCGAGGAGAACACGGCGGCGCCCTGCCGGGCGGCGGCCGCGGCAGTGCCGTCCGTGGACCCCGAGTCGATCACCGCGATCTCGTCCAGGAGCGGGAAGCGGTCCATGAGCTCGGTGCGCAGCACCAGGATCTCCTTCCCCACCGTCGCCTCCTCGTTCAGCGTGGGAAAGGCAAGGGAGATGCGCAGGCCCTGGCGTCTCTTCATCTCCACCAGCGCCGCCTTGTCGCGGAACTGGTCGGCGTGGAACGTGCGGGCGAGGAGCTGGTCCCCCGTCATGCGCCCCTCCCCTCCCCCTGCTCCCGGCGGGAGGCCTCGGCCAGGAACTCGAGGACCTGGCGGAAGCCGGTCTCGACGGGCGGGATGTCTACCCACTCCTCTGTCAGGGTCTTGCTGCCGGAGGTGATGCCCAGAGACACCGCCGGGATGCCCAGGGCGTTCGCGACCGCCGAATGATCCGGAATGGACACGGGGATGGGGCGGATGCGGAGCCGCTCGTACACACGGCGAAGCGCCGCGGTGAGCCCCGCGTTGAGCTCCGCCCTGCCGGGGGGGTACATGCTCACCGTGGCCACCTCCACGGATGCGCCGGGCTCCGCCGCCGCGGTCTGGATGGTCGCAACGACCGCCTTGCGCGCGACCTCGAGGGCGGCCGCCTCCGCGGACATGATCTCCAGCTCCAGCACGCCCTCCGACGCGTGCCACCCGAACCCCGCTCCCGCCTCCAGTCGGGCGATGTTCAGAACCGTGCTCCCCTCGCTGTCCCAGCGTATGCTGCCCAGGCGGGAGGCGACCGCGGCGAGGATCGTGATCGCGCTCGTCCCTCCGGCCGGGGAGGCGGAGTCCCCCTCCCCGCTCCGCACGCGCACGCGCAGCCTGCAGGCGCCCATCGACCGCTCCTCGATCCGCCCGAGGGAGATGCTGCGCAGGTGCACGGCGAGCGCAATGCTGCCGCCGCTGCCGCGGATGAAGCCCTCCAGGGGATTCCCCCCATTGCCGCCGATCTCGCAGGGGAGGAAGTACAGAACGAGGTCCCGTTCGAAGGGCGTCTCCGCCGCCGCGAGGTGCTCCGCCAGCACGAGCAGCGCTGCCACGCCCACGGAGTCCTCGGCGAGGCCCCTGCCCTCGGCCCGGTCGGCGCCGAGAGAGACGATGCACTCGGCCCCCGCATCTGCCGGGAAACCCGCGGCGGCATAGACGAGCACCGCGGCGCCCGCGCCGCCGCTGCCCGGCACCGTCACGCTGATGCCGCCCTGCTCGTCCACCCGCGGGTCGGGGTACCCGAACTCACGAAGCTTCGACGCCAGGAAATCTGCGCGCCGGGCCTCCCTGTCCGGGACGCACGCCGTCTCGTTGAACAGGATCGCGTCGGAGACGATGCGGTCGGCGAAACGCCGTGCGCGCACCGTGGCGGCGCGGGCGAACAGCCGCCGCCCGCGGCTCCAGGAGCCCTTGGCCGCACTGAGGAGTTGCCGTATCCTGTCCCGCAGTGGCTTCTTCATGGCCCTCCCCTGCCGGGGAACCAGACAATCATACGGGCCCCCGCCAATCCCGGCAAGCGCGCGGCCTGCGGGTCGCGCTGCTGCACCACCACCTGCGCCGCGGCGGTGTCACGACCGTGCTGCGGGAGCAGCTCCTCGCTCTCTCCCCCGACGACTCCTGCATCGTGCTCACCGGCGAGCCCCCCGAAGACCACGATGCGCCGGGGCTTGCCGCGGCTGCCCGCGTCGTGCCGCACATCGCCTACGACGCGCCGGGGAGCCCCCCGGGCGACGCGCGTGCCGCCGCCCGCGCGGTGCGGGAGGCGATGGTCGCCGAGTGGGGCACGACCGCCGACGTGCTGCACGTGCACAACGCCCTCCTCGCCAGGTGCGCCATTCTGCCGGAGGCGCTGGCGCTCCTGCGGGAGCAGGGCATCGCAGTGCTCATCCAGGTTCACGACCTGGCCGAGGACGGCAGGCCCCACGCCTGGAGGCCGGACACCCGCTACCCCGAGGACTGCCACTACGCCGTGATCAACTCCCGCGACCGCCGCGCGCTTCTGGCCGCGGGGCTTTCTCCCGAGGGCCTGCACCTGCTCCCCAATCCCGTCCTCCCCGTCGAGACGGGGGCGGCGGGAACGGTGGCCCCGGAGACGGCCCGGCTCGCGGACGGCCGCCTGCGGCTGCTGTACCCGGTGCGCGGCATCCGGCGCAAGAACCTCGGCGAGGCACTGCTGCTGTCGCTGCTGGTGGAGGGGGAGCTGTTGGTGACACTTCCGCCGCGCGATCCCGGCGACCTGGAGCGCTGGAACCAGTGGCGGTCCTTCGTGGAGAAGGAGGGTCTCCCGGCGCGCTTCGGGGCTGGAGAGCACACCGGGCTCACGCGGCTGATGCAGCGCGCCGACTGCGCCGTGAGCACCAGCCTGAACGAAGGCTTCGGGTTCGCCTTCCTCGAGCCGTGGACCGCGGGGCTTCGCGTCGCAGGTCGGCGCATCGCGCACGCCGCGGAGGACCTCGAGGCAGCCGGTATCCGTCTTCCGCACCTGTACGCGGCTTTCCCCGTGCCGTGTTCGGGCTTCGACAGCGCCGGGTTTGCCGAACGGTGGTCGTCGGCCCTCGCCGCGGCCTGGCGCGCGTACGGCCGCACCCTGTCGCGGGACAGCGCCCGCTCTGCCTTCTCGCGCCTGACCGACGGCGGCGCTGTCGACTTCGGGGCGCTGGACGAGGCCGCCCAGCGCCAGGTCATCTCCCACGCGGCAGCCGACGGGGGCCTGCGGAAGGGTATCAGGGAGGGCAACCCCGTGATCGCCGCACTGCGCGGAAGGCTGACGCAGCCCGAGCCGGACCTGGTCGAGGCGAACAGGCAGATCATCCTTTCCCGCTACGCCCCCCGGTCGTGCGTTCAGCGGCTGCGGGAGGTCTACCGTGCCGCGATCGAAAACCCCGTCCGGCAGCGCATCGACAGGCAGGTCCTGCTGGACCAGTTCCTCTCGCCCGAGCGCTTCCGCCTGCTGGAGACGAGGTAGCACCCATGGACGCGGCCATCGGGGAGATCCGCCGCTGCCTGCGGGGAGCCCGGCAGCCGAAGGACGGCCGGCCTCCGCGCCCGCCAGGGCAAGGCCCGCCCCGACTGCCCGCGGCGAGCCTGCCCCGACTGCCCCGTGCAGTGCTTTTCGACGTGTACGGGACACTCCTCCTGGATGCCGGGAGACCGGACCGCGGGCCGTTCTCGTCCAGATCCCGCGCGTGCTCCCTCCTGCGCCGCCACGGCGTGCCCCTGGGGCCGTCCCAGGTCACCGCGGAGATCGGGCGGGCGGTGGAGCGCGAGCACGCGCGGCTTCGGGTGCGCGGCATCCCGCACCCCGAGGTCCGCATCGATCGGATCTGGGCCGATATCCTTCCCGGGCGCACGGAGGCGGAGATCCGAACGCTCGCCGCGGGCTGGGAGGCTGCCATGCGCCCGGTGATCCCGACCCCGGGATGCCGCGCGCTGCTCGCCCGGCTTCGATCGGCAGGGCTCAGCCTCGGCATCGTGTCCAACGCGCAGTTCTACACGCCGCTGTTCCTCGAAGTCCTGCTGGGCGGTCGGCCCGAACAGCTCGGCTTCTCGCCTTCCCTGTGCGTCTGGTCGTTCGAGCTCTCGGCCGCGAAGCCCATGCCCGAGCTCTTCGCGCGAGCGGCAGCCCGGCTTGCCGAACTGGGAATCGAGCCGGGCGAGGCGCTGGTGGTGGGAAACGATCCTCGAAACGACGCCGCGCCTGCCGCCGCGTGCGGCTTCATGACTGCCCTCGTCGGCAGGACGGGTGCGGCCGCGGTCGCCGACGCGGCGGTCGAACGGCTCGCCGACGTCGCGGGCCTCGTCACCCCCGAGGTATAGACGCCGGCCAGCGTGCGGCTGCATACTCGTGGTGCCGCCGGGCGGGAGCGGGAGGGAGCCTGGGCCCGCCGGGCGGGAAGGAGAGTGCCATGGTCCGCATCATCGTCACGGTCGTCCTGGTCGTGCTGATCGCCGTTCTTGTCTGGATGAACGTCCCGTTCAAGACGACAGTCAGCCTCTTCGGAGCCCAGTACACGGACGTGCCGGTGGTCGCCGTAGCCGCCCTGAGCTTCGCCCTCGGGATCGTCTACTCCCTGTTCATCTTCTTCACCCGCTACCTCCGCCGCAGGGCGAAGAACAGCATCGACACGCGCAGGCGGGCCATCTCGGAGCGGGAACGGCTGGTCGCCGAGAAGGAAGCGGCCGCTGCCCGGGGGGCGGGGGACGCGAAGTCCGCGCCGACCGGGAGCGAGCAGCCGCAGGAGCAGTCTCGTGTTGCCCGCCTGTTCAGGAAGAGGACGGGAAACGGCTGACCCGGCTCAGAGGATCACGACCCCCGGGAACAGGAAGTGCACCAGGGCGATCGCCACCCCCGCGATGCCCACCGGGACGCGGTAGGAGAGCACCGCCTTCGAGATCGTCGTCGCCTTCTCTCCCTTCTTCTCGATGTGCGTGCGGAAGGCTTCCACCAGGAGCACGCCGCCAAGGATGATGCCGCCGAGGGCGGGGAGCAGGTCTCCTGCCACGGCGACAAGCTCGCCGGGCGAGCCGACGAACAGCTTGATCACGCCGACGACCAGCGTGACGGCGCCGATGATGACCTGGGCCGCGCGGTTCTCCCGCAGGCTCTTGAACGACGAGAGGAAAGCAAACCTGCCGCCCAGGAAGTCTCCCGCCAGGGTCAGGCCCGCGACGATGTTGGCGAAGATGGAAAGAAGATAGAACTGTGCCACGCTGCACCTCCCCGATCGAAATGTCCGACATCCAGTGTACGCATCCCGGCGGCCTCTGGCAACATCCCGACAGCCACCGGGCTGCCCGGGGGCCGTTGAGGGGCTCTCGGGCGCCGCGCGGCCGGGGATAGGCGGGGAGACGGTCGCAGGGTAGACTGGATCGACAGGAGGCAGGCGATGGATTTCGGAAAAAAGGTCAAGGACGCGCTCGCGACGGGGGCCGCGAAGACGCGGGACCTGTACTCGAAGGCGCGCAAGGGCGCGAAGGGCCTCAGCGACCAGGCCGTCCTCGCCCTGGAGATTTCCCAGGCGGGCAGGGACATCGAGAAGAAGACGGCCGAGCTCGGCGCAGCGGTCTTCAAGCTGCTCTCCACGGACGGAAAGACAAGCGTGTCGCGCAGCACCCCGGCGGTCAAGTCCGCGCTGGCCGCCATCGAGAAGCTGCAGGCCGTCGTCACCGACAAGAAGGCCCAGCTGGCCGCCATGAAGCGCGGCGCTGCCGGGGGCAGGTGATGGCGAAGGCGCCGGACGCCGCGGGAGTGGTGCGCGGGGCTGGCCCAGCCTCGAAGAAGAAGCCGCGCTTCAGGATCTTCCTCGTCGTCTGCGCCCTCGTGGCCGCGGCATTCGGCGGCGGCGCCCTCTGGGGGCACCTGCGTGCCCGCGCGGACCGGTCGACGTGGCAGAAGGAGCGCACGACGCTGGAGGAACGGCTGGCGGCATTGGAGGGCGAGGTCGCCACCGCGCGCGCGCAGGCGGTCGTGCACCGGCTGGACGAGGCGCTGTCGAAGGTGCTGGTCGACCTGGCCGAGAAGAACTACGGGCTCGCACGCGACGAGGCCGCTGCCCTCGCCAGGACAGTCAGCTCCGCGGCCGCGGACCTGCCCGCGGCCTGGCGTGGGGGCCTGGACCAGGCAGCCTCCCTCCTCGACGAGGCTGCCCGCGCGGCGGACGCCCTCAGCCCTGATGCCCGGGCGCGCACCGTGCAGGCGCGGGAGACGCTGCGGCAGCTGGCCGCCGGCGCGCCGTCCAGCCAGTGAGAGCCCGTACCGGGAGACGAAGGCAGGAGGACGGGAGACGGTGAAGTCCCTGCGCCGTCTCGCCGTGGCAGCCTCCCGGCGCCTGCGCGGTGTCACGGTGACCGCCCTGGTCGGAAAAAGCGGAACCGGCAAGAGCTTCCGGGCCCGGCTTCTTGCCGAGACGCGGGGCATCGACCTCGTGGTCGATGACGGGATCCTGGTCCAGCGCGGCGCCATCATCGCGGGTCACTGGGCAAAGAAGGAAAACACCCTCCTCGCGGCGACCCGCCGGGCCCTCTTCGATTCCCCCGCGCACGCCGAGGAGGCGCGGGCGGCCCTGCGCGGGGTCCGCGTCCGCTCCGTGCTCGTCGTCGGGACATCGCCTCTCATGGTCCGCAGGATCACGGCCATCCTCGACCTGCCCCGACCCTCGAGGATCATCACCATCGACGAGGTCGCCCACGCGGAGGAGATCGAGGCTGCCGGCCGCATGCGCCGGCGCGAGGCAAGCCATGCCATCCCCGCCCCCGCCGTCTCGGTGCGCCGCCGGACGCTTTCGGCCGTCGCCGCGGGGACGGGCAGGCTCCTCTCGGCCCTGCGTCGGCGCATCGGCGGCGCGCGCCGATCCCCCGCGTCGGTGGCATGGGAGCAGCCGGCGAGGGGCAGCGTCTCGGTCTCCGAGGACGCCCTCTGCCAGATGGTGCACCACTGCGTCGACGAGCACGACCGGCTGCTGTCGGTCGGGAAGGTCCGCATCAGGGAAAGGTCCGGCATGTACGACCTGGAGGTCGGCATCCGCGTCCCGTTCGGGCACGGCACGGCGGGCGACCTGCACAGGCTGCGCGATTCCCTCATGCACAGCCTGGAGCGCCACGCGGGCATCGTCGTGCGGGAGGTCCGGCTCGTGGTCGAGGCGGTCGGGGACCGGCCCGGGGAGAGCCCCGCAACGTCGTGAGCCGCGTCCGCCGCGCCGGCGTCCCCTCTCCTTCTACAGGATGTAACTCCCGTCGGGCTTCATGCCCACCGGCCGCTTCCCGGTCGTGAGGGAGACGGCGAGGTGCCATTCCCGTGTCTCGTTCGGGGCAAGCGTGCTCCCCATCCCCCACATCTTCGAGAAATCGATCCTGTCCATGGCCGCCGTGGCAGGCTCGGGGGCGATGTTGAACTGCCCCTCCCAGCTGCCCTCGTTCAGCCACATGCCAAGGTACGGGACCTGCTCCTTCGGCCAGGACATCCCGACGGTCAGCGTTGATGCCGGGTCGTGCAGCATGCACCAGCCCTCGGCGACCGGGCCGAGAAACCAGTACTTCTGCCACCCGGTGGGGTTCCTTTTCGGGACCCTGTCCAGGCGCAGCTCCCCGCCCCGGCGCGGCCGCGCCAGAGGGAAAGCGAGCTCCTCACCGTAGTCCTGCAGCACCGGGCCCGGCACGGCGTTCACGACCCTGTCCATGCCGCGCGGGACAATGAACTCCATGCCCTCGACCGCGTTGAAAAGCGGGTGCGCCGCCCAGATGAAGTCCAGGGGAAACCTCGAGAGGTTCACGGCCCTGTAGCGGGACACGAGGCGTGCTCCTTCGAGCGACGTCTCCTTCTCCAGCCTGTAGGGAAAGCGCACACCGTTCACCCTCAGCTTCACGGAGTCGGTCGAGAGGGAGCACTCCCAGGGCAGCGTCCAGACCTCGCCGTGATCGGGAGCCTCGGTGCCCGCGAAGGGAGGGTCCTCGTACAGGCAGCGCGCGATGGTCGGGAACATCTCGTCGAACCCTGAGATCTCTCCCCGCTCGTAGCCGTCCCCGTAGGTCGTTCGCCTGTAGGCGGGGCCCGGCGTCTGCCACAGCGTCTCCGTCCCCAGCCCCGTGTGCACCAGCGATGCGAGCTTCGCTCCCCACTGCGGCAGCACGACCGCGCGCGCCTCGCCGCTTTCCATCACCACCGCGTCCTGGTCCTTGTAGGATCCCCTCGAGATCCGCCCCATCACCGCACCTCCGTCCTCCCCGCTCACGCCTGGGCTTTCGCCGCGTCGATGAAGGCGAGCATGTTCTCCAGGGGAACGTCCCCCTCCACGTCGTGCGCGGGCGAGAAGATGTATCCTCCCCGCCCGCCCTCCTCCAGCAGCAGCCGCGACTCTCTCTGCACCTCCGCGACGGTTCCGTAGGGAAGGACGCGCTGGGTCGACAGGCCGCCGTGGAAGGCGAGCCTGCCGCGGTAGCTGGCGAGCAGCGCGTGCACGTCCATCACCTCGGGCTGGAAGGGGTTGAAGCAGGACAGTCCGATCCCGACAAGGTCGTCGAAGACCTCGTCCACGTCGCCGCAGGAATGGATCATCACGAGCTTCCCTGCCCTGCGCACCTCGCTGTACATCCGCCGCAGCACGGGCAGGATGAATCGTCGCCACAGCGCCGGGCCCATCTGCAGCCCGCGCTGCGCTCCCCAGTCGTCGCCGAAGTACACCGCGTCGATGTCGAAGGTGAGCGCCTTTCGGACCTGGGCGATGTTGTAGTCGGCGATGGCCTCCAGCAGCTCCCGCACGAAGCCGGGGTTGTCGGAGAAGTCCATCATGAGGTTCTCGGTGCCGCGCAGCGTCCAGGCCCTCTCCCAGAGGGAGAAGCCGATCTGGAACACGCGGAACCTGTCGCCCCAGCGGGCGAGCTTGCCGGGGATGTCGCGGAAGAAGCGCTCGTCGAGGGGGTCCGGGAAGCGGAATCCCTTCAGCGTCGGCTCCGCGAGGACGCATCCCCGCACGATCCCGATGTCCTTGTCCACGCTGCGGTCCCAGGCCACGCCGAAGACGTCGCGCACGAGATCGGGCCCGGCCTGGTCGAAGAACCCGATGTCGCTGCCCAGCTTGAGAATGTGGTTGCCGACCGCCTCGTGCAGCTCCTCGACAGGGTCGGGAGCATCGACGCCGCCGGGGAAGTAGTGGGACAGCAGCTTCCCGCGGGCCTCCTGCGTGAAGCCGAACGACCACGGCACGTGGGGCGGCGCACGGTGCTCGAGCGCCGCGCGCACGACCTCCCGCCTGTTCACTGCAGAACCCTCCGCGCAGCGCCCGTCAGGCGCCGAAGTACTCGTCCATGGCCCGGTACATGGCCACGACGTTCTCGGGCGGCGTGCCGAACTGGATGTTGTGCGCCGGGCCGGGGATGTACCCACCCCCCGCTCCCAGCGATTCCAGCACGTCCTTCACCTCGTCCTTCACCTGCTGCACGGTGGCCCTCGGCAGCACCTGCTGCACGTCGATGCCGCCCGAGAAGCACAGGTCCCTGCCGAACTCCTTCTTGATCTCGCGGGGCACCATGCCCTTCGCGCTGGTCTGCACGGGGTTCATGATGTCCACGCCGACCTCCGCGAACTCGCGGTACAGCCCGCGGGCAGCCCCGCAGCTGTGGAACTCGACCTTCAGGCCGTGGGAGTGCGCCAGGTCGGTGAACCTGCGGTACTGCGGCGCGTAGAACGTCCGGAAGACCTCGGGGCTGGCCAGGAGTCCCTCCTGCATGCCCCAGTCGTCCGCGATGTGGATGGCAACGACGTTCTTCCCGATGTGGTCCTTCACTGCCGAAAGCAGCCGGGTGAAATACTCGAAGCCGAAATCCGCGATATTCCTGATCACCGCCTCCCCCACCGCCGGGTTGAGGGAGAAATCGGTCAGGACGTTCTCCATTCCCCGCACCTCCCACGAGAACCACCCGATGGCGAGGTATCCCACCATGAACGGGTAGTCGGGGAACGCCTTCATCGCGGGGAGCACGCTCTGGTAGTCGAACCACTCCGCCTTCGGCCAGGGGTGGCGGTCCACCTCGGCCGCGGTCGTGGCCTCGGCCAGCGGGTAGCCGAAGGTTTCCGTGTAGGCGCCCCGACCGTCGCGGTAGTACATCAGCCTCTGGCGGGACCCCCACATGTTCTCGAAGGTGCCGTCGTCGAAGCGGCGGGGCTCCGGGCCGATGTACGCGGGCTCCCATGACTTGCCCTCCATGCCCGAGCCCTGGAACCTGTAGTCGATGTCGAAGGTGTCGTACAGGATCGCGTCGAGGTCCGTGCCCAGGTGCGCCTTCAGGCTCTCGGTGAACTCGCCCGTGCCGAGGTAGAACCGCGGCAGCCTGTCGAAGCTCTTCCTGCCCACTGCCGCCTTCCACCGTTCCAGGTGGGTCATCGCCCTGCCTCCCGCCATGTGCCCGCTCCTCCCTGTCCGTGCCTGCGCGCCCCGGCGCCCGCCCTCAGTACGCCGCGTGCTCCCTGGCCGCCTTCGCGTATGCCTCGACGTTCTCCACGGGGGTCCCGTACTCGAGGAAATCCCCGGGCTGCATGATGAACTTCCCGCCCGGTTTTCCCGCTTCCATGGCAGCGATCGTTGCGGCCCGCACCTGCGCGGGGGTCCCCTTCTGCAGCACGTTCACCTGGTCAATGCCCGAGAGCATCACGTACGCGCCGCCCGACCGCCTCTTGGCCTCGGCGATGTCCCCATCGCCCAGGGGAGCAGGCGCGAAGGGCTCCACGACGCGCACCCCGAGCTCCTTGTACGACTCCACCAGGGCCATGATCTGCCCGCAGTTGTGGTACATGGCTGGGGTGCCGTTCTTCTGCACGAAGTCGATGTACTTCTTCTCCCACGGGAGAATGTGCTCGTCGTAGATCCTTTTTCCCAGGAAGCCGCTGGGGACGTTGCCGCCGACGCAGTGCACGTCCACCCCCGCGTCGTCCAGGGCCTGCGCGTACGGGAGGCTGCGCTCGTAGGCGAAGCCGATGAGGTCCTGGTAGTACTCGGGGTCCGTGAGGAACACGGAGTACAGCGTGTCCAGGTCGATGAGGAGCGAGCAGTTGTTGAACGGCCCGTGAGGGCTCCACGTGCCCACGATGCCGTCTTCGCCGACCGCCTTCTTCACCCGCTGGACACGGGCCTTCACCCTGGCAGGCCAGTCCTTCGGCATCTTCGGCTCGTACTTTCTCGCGATTGCGAGGTCCGCCGGCCCGGTGATCGGCAGCTTCGTGCAGGAGTACATGAAGGTGCCCGGCCTGTTCTCGTTTATCGAGAAGTCCTGCGTGAGAGTGCCATCCGGCGTGCGGATCGTTGCCCTCTCGATGAGGGTGTTGCCGTTCCTCACCTTCTCCATGCTCACCTGCCACGTGTCGGTGCTCTGCGAGACGTCCAGGCCTCCGTAGATGATGGTGAGGGGGTCGTTGATCCCGTACAGCAGGCGCACGAACACGTCCAGGCCGAACCTGCGCTGCAGCTCCAGCACCTTCATCTGCAGGGTGTCGAAGTCCCAGGGGTCCACCTCGGGGTACATCTGGTTGAGGAAGTGGCCCTGGTCGGCGAGGAAGAGGGTGATGGGCACCCGGTCCGGCATCTCCCCCTTGAGAACCTTCAGGAACCTTTCTCTGCCCGTCATGCGTGTCTCCCTTCCGCGGCGGCCGTCACGACCTCGACCGCCTCCGCGCCCGCGTCGGCCACACCCTCGAGCATCGCGAGGATGTTCGCCACCGGCGTCTTTGCAAGGATATTGTGGATCGTGTTGAACACGTACCCGCCCCCGCGCGAGAAGATGCGGATGCGCTGCCGGACCTGGGCCCGGACCTCTTCGGGCGTGCCGAACGGGAGCGTCTTCTGCGTGTCTACGCCCCCGCCCCAGAACACGAGCTTCTGCCCGTAGCGCTCCTTCAGAAGCACGGCGTCCATGCCCGCCGCGGAGACCTGCACCGGATTGAGGACGTCGACCCCTGCCTCCACGAGGTCGTCCAGGAGGCGGACGATGGAGCCGCAGCAGTGGAAGTGAGTCTTCCACGGCGTGTGCGCGTGCACCCAGCCGTTGAGCCGCGCGTGGTAGGGCTTGTACAGCGCGCGGTACATCTCGGGAGAAATGATCTCTCCCGACTGGCTGCCGAAGTCGGCGCCGCTGATGTTGATCACCTGGACGCGGTCGCCCAGCGCCTGGCGGAGCACATCCAGATTCCCGAGGGCGATCTCGGCCTGCATGCCGAAAAGGTCGTGCAGGTACTGCGGGTGCAGCAGGTGCGCCTCGTACCAGTCGTCCAGGCGTCGGATGCCGCGGGGGGCCTTCTCCCAGGGCCCGGGGATCACCGCGGCGTCGCCGAAGCCCCCGCCGCCGAAGTTCATGATGACGGCGCGGTCCGTCTCGGCACACAGGCGAACCGACTCGCGCTCCAGGGCCCGGGCCTCCTCGTCGCTGTAGGGGCCGAACAGGTCACTGAAGTCCCTGCGGGCATCGAGGTCGTCCTCGCGCCAGGCCGGTGCCCTGTCGATGTTGTCGAAGAAGAATCCGCCCGCGGGCAGCCGCAGGCTGGGGGGCACCGAGGTGTCTCCCTGGGGATAGGCGACGATGGACCCGTCGCTGTCGCGTCGCCAGGCGAAGCCACCGGCCATGAGAACGGGCGTGCCGTCGCTCATGGTCCACGGCTTCCAGGCCGCGTTCTCGACCCCCATCATGTTCTTCGGGTTCCACAGCCCGACCACGTCCGATCGCAGGGCGGCCCGCAGGTCGGCGTCCACCTCGCCAAGGAGCTGGAACGGCTCGATGACGGTGACAGGCTTCCGCGGCAGCCCGAGGGCGGCCCGCAGCCGATAGAGCGTGCTCGCGCTGATTCCCGTCTGGCCCGTGGCGCCGAAGTCCACAGGCACCCTGTCGGGCTGCCGGTGCTCCAGCGCGGCGATGACTCGTTCTCGTGAGGTCACGTGCGCTCCCTGCCCCGCGCGGCCTAGCGGCGCCTGCGGGTGTCGAGGTACACCGCGAGGATCAGCACGAAGCCGTTGGCCACCCACTGCCAGTAGGAGGGGATGCCCGCCATGATGAGGCCGTTTCCCATCACCCCGATGATCGCCACGCCGATGAGCGCGCCCCAGAGGTTGCCCTGGCCGCCGGAGATGGCGATGCCTCCCAGCACGCAGGCGCCGATCGAGTTCAGCGGGTACTGGATGCCCGCCTGGGTGTTGGCCGAGCCCAGCCGGGATGCGAGCAGGATGCCGCCGAAGGCCGACAGGACGCCGAGGATGATGAACACGAGGATCTTCATCCTGTCCACGTTGATACCCGACAGCCGCGCCGCCTCGGGGTTGCCTCCGATGCTGTAGACCTTTCGGCCGAAGACCGTGAAGCGCAGCACGAGGTAGAACACGCCGTACAGGAAGACCATGATGAAGATGGGAAGCGGCACACCGGCCACCTGGGTCGTGCCCAGGAAACGGAACTGCGGGGTGTTCACGCCCACGGTGAAGCCGTTGCTCACCAGCCACGTTCCCCCCTGCAGGACCGTCATCATGCCCAGGGTCGTGATGAGCGCGTTGACCTTGGCCTTGGAGATGAGAAGGCCGTTCACCAGCCCGATGAGCGCGCCCAGCGCGATCCCGCCGACCAGCATGAGGGGGTACATGCCGTAGCTCTTCGTGAGCGTCGCCACGACGATCCCGCAGAAGGAGGCGACGGACCCCACGGACAGATCGAAGTCCCCCGTCAGCAGCGCGAAGGTCTGGCCGATGCACACGATGCCGATGACCGAGATGGTCAGGCCGATGGCCGAGAAGTTCTTCCCGCTCAGGAAGTAGGGGACGAAGATCGCGAAGACGGCCACCAGGCCGACGAGCACGAGCAGCATCCGCATCTGGTTCAGCGTCTTCATCACGGAGGGTCTCGAGGTTTTCACCGATTCGATCATGGGTGCCATCCTTGGTACGCGGTTTCAGCCCAGGGCGTAGCTGACGACCTCTTGCTCGCTCAGCCCTTCTGTTTTCTCGAACTCGTGCACGATCTTCCCATCACGGAAGACCAGGATCCTGTCGCAGACGTTGAGCACCTCGGGAAGCTCCGAGGACACGAGGACAATCGCCTTGCCCTCGTCGGAGAGCTCCCGCAGCAGCTGGTAGATGTCCGCCTTGGCCCCCACGTCGATCCCGTGGGTCGGCTCGTCGAAGATGATCACGTCGCTGCGCGTCGCGAGCCACTTCGCGATGGACACCTTCTGCTGGTTGCCGCCGGACAGGCTGCCTACCCGGGTGTTCTCGTCGGGGGTCTTGAGCTTGAGGGCGGCGATGTATTGCCGGGCGATCCTCCGCTCCTCCCGGCCGTCGATGAAGCCTGCCCTTCCCGGGCCAGTCGGGACACGAAGGGAAGGGTGATGTTGTTGCGCACCGGCGCGATGAGGATCACCCCCTGGCTGATGCGGTTCTCCGGCACGAGGCCCAGCCCCATGCGCACCGCCTGGATCGGGTTCCTGATCTGCACCCGCTTCCCGTGCAGGCGGATCTCGCCGCCCTGCACCGGGGAATGGCCGAAGACCGCCATCATGGTCTCGGTGCGTCCCGAGCCGACCATGCCGAAGCAGCCGACGATCTCGCCCTTGCGCACGGCAAGGCTCACGCCGTCCACCCCGGGCGCCCGCAGGTCCTTCAGCTCCAGGGCCACCTCGTCGGTGCGTCCCGTCGTGCGGTTGTCGGTCCCGTACAGGTCGAGGTCGCGGCCGACCATCAGCGAGACGATCTCGGCCTTGCTCACGTCGCGGGTCTCGCGCGTCCCCATGACGGCCCCGTCCTTCAGGACCGTGATGCGGTCGGCGATCTGGAAAAGCTCGTCCAGCCTGTGGCTGACGTAGATGACGGAGATGCCCTTCTCCTTGAGGGTGCGGATGAGGTCGAACAGGCGCCGCGTCTCCTCGTCGGAGAGGGCGGCGGTGGGCTCGTCGAAGGCGATGATCTTCGTGTCGTAGATCAGCGTCTTGAGCACCTCGATGAGCTGCCGGTGCCCCGTGCCCAGCTTCTCCACGGGGAGGCGGACCATGTCCTGCATGCCGAACATGGCGGCCGTCTCCCGCGCCTTGCGGAACAGGTCCTTCCAGTTCACGATCCCCATCCGCGCCGAGGGGTAGACACCCATGTAGATGTTCTCCGCCACGGTGAGCTTGGGGGCCAGCTCGATGATCTGGGGGACCATGCCGATGCCGGCCTGCCGGGCCTCCAGGGCCGTGCGGAAGTCGATGGGCTTCCCCTCGTACAGGCTGGTGCCCGAGTCCTTGTGGTGCACGCCGCTCAGGATCTTGATGTACGTGGACTTGCCGGCGCCGTTCTCGCCGACAAGGGCGTGCACCTCTCCCCGTCGCAGCTCGAAGCTCATGTCCGCCAGGGCGTGTACCCCGCCGAAGCTCTTGTTGATCCCCTCGGATTTCAGAACAAGTTCCTGCATACAACCCCCGGGGCGGGCATCTGTACCGCCCCTCACCGGGAGTCCCGGGGGCGCCGCGCGCCCCCGGGACATCCCTTCAGTTCCCGCCGGATCGGGACTCAATCCCAGGTGTACTTCGTCCAGTCGTCGAACCCGACAACGACGCCCGAGGTCGGGGTGAAACCCTTGAGGGGCTTCTTCTGCGCGATGAACTCGTAGAGCACCCGCACGGCCTCGCTGCCGTGCGCCTGGGGCTGCAGCTTGATCGTGAGGTAGTTCTTGTTGCCCTTCTTGAACTCGTCGGTGGACAGGCTGTAGCCGCCCAGGCCGCAGGCGATCACGTTGTTCATGTCGAACCCCGCTTCCTCCAGGGCGCGCAGGGGGGCGACGGCGCTGTCATCGTTGAGGCCGGTGATCAGCCAGTGGGTCACCTCGGGGTGCGCGTTGACGATCCCCTGGGCAACGGGAAGGACCTGCTCGAACATGCCGGTCTCGTTGTCCATGGTGATGCAGTCTGCCTTGGTGAGGGGCGAGTTCTTGATGATCCCGTCCTGGTAGCCCACGGTCCGCTCGTGCAGGAAGGTCTTGAACGAGACGTCCACGCTCATGATCTTCACCACGTTGCCCTTCTTGAAGAACCCGCGCTTCTCGGCCAGCTTGGCCATGCCCACGCCGCCCGCGAAGCAGGAGCCGTAGGTGTCGATGCCGACGTGCGGGGCATCCTTGCCGTCGCTCTGCTTCACGTTGTCGTTGATCGTGACGTACGGGACCTTCGCCGCCTTGAGGCGATCGGTGACCGCGGGCCCCATGGCCTGGTCGGTGATGCAGAACGCGATGCCGTCAGCCTTCTGCGTGATGGCGCTCTCGATGCCCGCCATGAAGGCCTCGTCGCTGAGGTTCGCGTCGATGCCGATGTAGGTGACCCCCAGCTTCTTGGCCATCTCCTTCGCGCCCTTGTCCTCCTCCTGGAACCAGGGGTGCGTGAGCATCTTGCACACGTACACGATCTTGATGTTCTTCTTCTGGCCGAACGCCGGGGAGGCAATGAGAGCCACCGCCACCAGCGCCACCAGGATCCACAGTGTCCTCTTCATCCCTTGTTCTCCTTGTCCTGTCTGTCGTGCGTCCATAGTCCGCGGTCCCGATCGGGCCGCCGCGGGCCTTCCCCGGCCCGCCGTTCATCGGTCTGTCCTCCCTCTCACCTCCTTGCCTACCCGTAGTACAGCATGTTCAGGTAGTACTCTTTTTCGTTCAGCTCCCGGGCGATGTCCACGCCCTCGAAGAGGATCTTCTTCACCGCGTCCATCGTGAGCACCATGGCCTTCTCGAACATCGGGTTCTGCGCGTTGATGCACTTCGCGTGGACCAGCTGCGAGCGGAAGGCCGCGAAGAATTCCCCCGCGAAAGCGGGGGCCTCCAGGCGGTCCCTGTTGGAGGGCAGGTGTCCCGAGGCCGAGAAGTAGTAGTCGCTGAGCTCGGGGTCGTTGGTCACCTGGTCGATGAAGCGCCCCGCGTGGTACTTGTTCCTGCTCTGGGCGCTGATCGCCAGGGCATGGTTGTAGTTCCACGTGAGCGACCTGCGGCCGGGCCGGGCGGGGTTGAGAACGACCATGAAGCGGCTGTCGAAATCGCCGCCGGTGAGCTCCTCCAGGATGTACTTGATCCAGGGCCCGTCGGTCATGAAGGCGATCTCGTCCCTGGCGAAGCGGTCGCGGATCGAGTAGATGTCGCCGGTGAAGATGCGGCAGCCGTGCAGGAGGTCCTTGAGCCAGCGGAATCCCTCCACGTTCTCGGGGCAGTCGAACAGCAGCCGGCCCGCATCGTCGACGAACTCCCCGCCGAAGGCCTGCAGGAACGTGTACAGCCGCAGGAAATCCGTCTCGTCGTGGCGAACGTTCAGCCCGTAGGCGTAGGTCTCCGCACCCGCGCTGATCCGTCCGCAGATGTCGGCGAACTCGTCCAGCCCCAGCTGGTGTGCGGGGCCCAGCGTGATGCCGGCGCGGTGCAGCACGCGCCGGTTGGCGATCAGGGCGAGCGGGCACAGCCCCCAGGCGACCGAGTAGACGCTCCCGTTGTAGGTGCCGCCGCAGAGGTCCTTGTCGGGGAAGCGGCTGGCGAGGTTTTCGGAGCCGACGAACCTCTCCAGGGGAGCCAGCGCACCCATGGAGGCGAAATAGGTCGTCCAGGGCGAGACGATCTGCGCCACGTCGGGGGCCTCCCCGCTCGAGATGAGACGGACCAGCTCTGCCCGGGTGTCGGTGAAGGTGGTGGGGATGAGGCTGACCGCGATGGAGGGGTTCTTCTGCTCGAAGCGGCGGACCAGTTCATCGAGGATCTCGCGCCCCCGTGGCGTCTCCCCGACCCAGGACAGGAATGAGAGACTGGTCTTGCGTTCCGTGAGGAACGTGCCCTTGCCCTGTTTCTTCGAAAGCACCCCGTCCGCGACGAGGAGGTTGATGGCCTGTCGGATCGTGGACGTGCTCGTGCCGTAGGTCTTCGCCAGCGCCTGTTCGGTCGGTATGGCGCTCCCCGCCTCCAGGCCGCTCTCGATGACTTTCTGGAGGATCTTGTCCCTGACCTGGAGATAGAGGGGAGCGTAGTGAACAGGATCGTTCATGTTTCCCAAGACCCTCTTTACGACAGCAGTCATTCGAATGACCACTGTCGGTGCGGGTCATTATCAGGCCACTATTGCCTGTTGTCAAGCTTTTTCTTTCAGATTTCCGACTAGATGCGGGCTGAACAGTGCTCCAGGGCACTTGTCCGACCCTGTCCGGGACCCCTTTGACCGCGAGGTCCAGTCATGAGCTCCCCGGGCGGGCATCCGGCGTTCGGTCCCGACCCGATCCTCAGGGCCGCTTCCAGGCCCTGCCAGCCTCCATGAACTCGCGGATGTTCTCCACCGGGGTCTCCTGGGGAAGGTCGCACCCCGTGCTGAGAATGAAGTTCGGGTATCGCTCCATGTCCTTCAGCAGCGCGTTCACGCCGTCACGGACCTCCCCGCGGGTGCCGAACCGCATCGTCGTGGCAGGGTTGACATTGCCGATCGCCACCACGTCGTCGGGCAGGTTCTTCGCCACCGCGGCCAGGTCGACGCCCACGTCGGGAGAGTCCAGGCTCACCCCCTGCACCCCCGAGCGCACCATCCTGTCCACGAGGTGCATCGTGTTCCCGCAGGTGTGGTAGACGAAACCGATGCCGCTGTACTTGAAGCTCTGGGTGATGTGCCGGATATAGATTGCAGAGAACTCAGAGAACTGGTCGGGGCTCAGCATGACAGCGCTGGGCTCCAGGATGCAGATCACGTCGGCCCCCGCCGAGATGAGCAGCTGCACGTACTCCTGGATCCTCTCGGTGGTGAAGTGGCACAGCCGGTGCAGCTCCTTCGGCTCGAGCACGGTGGACATGACCGCGTCGTCGGCGCCCATCATCAGGCCGGCAAGGGTGAACGGGCCCACCACGTAGCCGCCCTTGAGGATGCCCGCCGGCAGGGTCACGCTCATCATCTTCATCATCTGCACGTACCCTGACAGCCGGCTGTCGAAGCTGATGTTGATCCCCTCCAGGCGATCCAGGTCGGCCATGGTGAACCTGTCCTTGGGCACGGTGGCAGAGTCGGCCTGGGGGAAGATGGTGTAGCGGCCCAGGGCATTCGCCTCGACGGCCAGGTCCATGAGCGGGAACACGAGGTCGGGGCGGAATGCGTCCACGAGGCTGCGGATCGCCTTGTAGTGCTCCCCGTAGTTCTGCTGCGCCAGCTTGATGGTGCTGCCGATCATCTCCACGCCGGGGAACCCGGCAAGGGGCGCCACCAGGCGCCGCCTCTCGTCGAAGGCCCGGTGGGCCAGCTCTGCGAGCGTCTTTCCCTGCATGGATCGAATGTACGCAATTCCGCGGGCCGGCGCAAAGCGCCGAAGGCGCTTGCGGGCGCCGAGGGCGCTTGCAGGCGCCGAGGGCGCTGCTACCGGTACCTCTCGCGGTCCAGGCCGTACCTCTTCATGCGCTCGTACAGCGCGCGGCGCGAAATGCCGAGGGCCTGCCAGGTGGCGGTGATCTCGCCGCGGTTCTCCTTCAGCGCCGCCTCGATAGCGGACTTCTCCACCTTCTCCATCTCCTCGCGCAGGCGGCCGGACGCCGCGGGAATGGACAGCAGCCTCTCGGCGTCGAAGCGAAGGTCGGGGGTGAACCCTCCCGCCACCCCGCCGCGGGCCGCGATGACCATGCGCTCGACGGCGTTCTTCAGCTCGCGCACGTTGCCCGTCCAGGGGTGGTGCACCATCGCAGCCAGGGCCTCCTCGGGGATGGCCGGCACGGGCACCCCGTTCCTGTCCGCCGCCAGGCGCAGGAAGTGCGCCGCGAGCAGCGGCACGTCCTCGGCCCTGTCGCGCAGGGGCGGCACCTGGATCGAGAGGACCATGATCCGGTGCGAGAAGTCCTCCCGGATGGACCCCTTGCGCACCTCGTCGGCGAGGTCCGCGTTGGAGGCGCACACCAGGCGGATGTTCACCCTGCGGGGGCTGTCGCTGCCCAGCGGGACCACCATGCCGTCATCCAGCACGCGCAGCAGCTGGACCTGCGCCCGCAGCGAGATGGTCTCGATCTCGTCCAGGAGCAGGGTGCCCCCCGAGGCGGCAACGAGCTTGCCGTCTCTCTCGCCCACGGCGCCGGTGAACGCGCCCTGGCATGGCCGAACAGCTCGCTCTCGAGCATGGTCTCGGGAAGAGCCCCGGCGTTCACGGGGACGAACGGGCCGCGTGCCCTGCCGCTCTGCGCGTGGATGGCCCGCGCCACCAGCTCCTTTCCCACGCCGGTCTCTCCCGTGATGAGCACGGGCGCATCCGACCTGGCCGCAGCCTCGATCTGCGCGTACACGTCCTGCATGGCCCTGGTCCTGCCGACCATGCCGAACCTGCCGTCCTCGCCGGGAGAGAACAGGGTGAGCTTGCGCCGCAGGTCGCTCGCCTCGCGCACCAGGCGCGACTGGTCGACCGCCTTCCCGACGTAGGCGAGGAGCACGTCCTCGTCGAAGGGCTTCTCCACGAAGTCGAAGGCACCCGCCTTCAGGCAGCGCACGGCCATCGCGATGTCGCCATGCCCCGTGATCATCACGACCGGCGGCCCGCCGGGCCGGGCCCTGACCTCGGCGAGGAACTCCTCGCCATCCATGCCGGGCATCTTCACGTCGGTGACGATGCACACCGCGTCCATCAGGCCCGGCCAGGCGAGGGCCGCCTCCGCGGAGGAGAACGCCTCCACCGCCCAGCCGCGCAGCCGCAGCATCTGGCCGATGGAGTGCCGGGCCGTCTCGTCGTCGTCCACGACGACGATGAGCTGGCCGACCTCGGCGGGTCCGCCGTCGCCGCGCGCGCCTTCTGCCGCCCGCCCGCTCATGGAGCCCCTCCCCCCCCGCCGGGATTGGCGGGCAGCCGGATGGTGAACCGCGCCCCTGCCCCCGGGCTGCCGGTGGCGTCGATGGTCCCCCCGTGGTCTTTCACGATCGCGCGGGAGATGGACAGGCCCAGGCCGTGGCCGCCCGAGCGCGTCGTGAAGAAGGGCTGGAACAGCCGCGCCGCCTCCTCCCGCGTGAAGCCGCGGCCCGTGTCGGCGATCTCGACGACGACGGGAAGCGCCGCCTCCGCCTCCCGACGGCTCTCGATCACGAGCCGCCTCTCCGCGGAGCCGTCCATGGCCTGGCGGGCGTTTGTGAGGAGATTGAGAAGCACCTGGGCAAGCCGCACCCTGTCGCCCCAGACGGGGGGCAGGTCGGCAGCGAGGGACAGGGACACCTGCACCTCCGACAGCCGCATCTGGGGCATCAGGAACTCGAGGCACTCGCGGACCACACTGTTCGCGTCGATGGCGGCGCTCGTGCGGTCCGCCCTCCGGGTGAGCTCCCGCATCTGGTTGATGATCTTCGCCGCCCTGTCCACCTGCTCGGAGATGAGGCGGAGGTTGCCCTTCACGTCCTCGGCTCCCCCGAGGCCCTTCTCGATCATGTAGTATGCATTCCTGGCGTAGTTCCTGATTCCCGTGAGGGGCTGGTTGAGCTCGTGGGAAATCGCAGCGGCCATGCCTCCCAGCTCGGCCAGGCGCGTGGAGTGCTCCAGCTGCTCCTCCTGGCGGCGCGCGAGGTCGGCCAGGTCCCGGCGCCTGTCCTCCGCCTCCACGCGCGCGGTGAGGTCAGCCACCAGCACCTGGACAGCCTGTCCCTCGGCATGGCGGATCGCCCGCGCCGAGGCCTCGACACACACCGACCCGCCGTCGGCCCGCAGCAGCCGGAACTCCCCGCGCGCCGCTGCCAGGGGGTCGGCAAGGCCGGCGGGCTGCGCCGCCAGGGACTGGAAACGCGCCACCTCTTGCGAAGGGAGGACGGCCTCCAGCGGCGCCCCCTGCAGCGTGCCCGGCTCGCGGCCGAGCAGCGCGTGCAGACGGGCGTTGGCCTTGAGCACGATCCCGTCGGCGTGCACGAGGACACCCAGGGGCGACGCCTCCAGGAGGGCCTCGGCTTCCGCGACCGCGCGGTCGCGTTCCCCCCTCGCGGCGGCGAGCTTCCCGTGCTGGACAGCGCTCGCTCGCCCGAGCAGACGGACGGCGAGCCCGACCGTCACGCCGGCAGCGAGGAGAACGACGACGGATACGAGGATCGCCGTGGTGCTGATGCGGCAATTATAGTGAGCACCGCCGGCAGGTCAAGGTCGGCCCCTGCGAAATCGGCTTGACAGCAGCCCGCGGATAGGCGGAAATGGACCCCGCAAAGGGGGGTGTCCGTGCTCGCGTGGATCCTGCTCGCAGTAGACCTGGCCGCGGCGGCGTGCCCGTTCGAGGGCGTGTAGCAGCGCATGCGGCACGTCGACAGGCGCAACTTCCTGGCGATCAGCGGGGACTTCGTCCTCTTCGGCGTCGGTCTCGCCTTTGCCGGCCAGACCACGGTCCTGCCTTCTTTCGTGTCGACGCTGACATCCTCGACGCTCCTCATCGGACTCATCTCGACGCTGGCCAACGGCGGGTGGCTGCTCCCGCAGCTGTTCGCCGCCAATGCGACGGCGGGAAGACCGCGGCGCAAGCCCGCGATCCTCGTGCCCGCGGGGATCAACAGGGTGCTCTTCCTCGCGATCGGCCCGCTCATGTGGGTCCTCGTGCCGCGAAACCCTTCCGCGGCCGTCGCCGTGTTCCTCGCACTTTTCGGGGGGTTCTACTTCCTCGACGGCGTGGCCAGCGTGAGCTGGCTGGACATGCTGGCCAAGCTGCTCCCGCCGAAGCTTCGCGCCCGGCTGATCAGCGTCGGGCAGGCAGGGTCGGGGCTCGCCGGCGTGGCAGCAGGGGTGCTGGTGGGCGTGATCCTCGCCTCCCCCCGCCTGCCGTACCCGGCAAACTACGCGCTCCTTCTCACGCTGGCGGGCATCGCCTTCGCGCTGTCCCTGGGCTCCATCGCGATGATCAAGGAGGAGCCCGAGCACACCGGCGAGCGGCCCCTGCCCTGGCCGGACTTCTTCCGCCGGCTGGGCCGCATCCTGCGCGACGACGCCGACTACCGGCGCGCCGTGATCGTGCAGGTGCTGTTCACGCTGTCGGGGGCGGCAGCCCCGTTCTACGTGATCCACGGCCTGCGGTCCCTCTCCTTCCCCGAGAGCAGCGTCGGGCTATTCACCTCCGCGCAGGTGGCAGGCGGGGTCGTCTCCGCGCTGTTCATGGGGTACGTCGGGGAGAGGCGGGGCACGCGCGCCGTGATGCGCCTGTGGGGCGTCATGGCTGCTGCCACGCCGGTCCTCGCGCTGGGGCTCTCCCTGTCCCGCCCGCTCATGCCCGCACCCGCCCTGTTGTACGCGTACGCCCTCGTGTTCGTCGTCGTGGGGGCGCAGTCCAACTCGCTCATGGCGGGGTTCCTCAACTACGTGCTGGAGTACGCCCCGGCGTCCACGCGGACGCTCTACATCGGCTTCGCAAACACGGCGAGCGCCATCCAGCTGGTGGCGCCCCTTGTCGGCGGGGCGATCCTCGCCGCGTCGGGCTCCTACCCGCTGCTGTTCGTGGCTGCCGCGCTGGGGCCGCTGGCAGGCCTCGCGCTCTCGGTGCGGATGGCCGAGCCGCGCCACCGCGCGCACGCAGGCCCATAGGCATCATCGGGCGGTTGTTCGGCCGACGCCCCGGGAGACGGCGGGCCTGCCCGCCGACGCACGCCACCGGCTCAGCTCACCAGCTTCAGGCAGTCCTCGAGGATGGAGAGGCCCATGTCGATCTGCTCGCGCGTGATCGTGAGCGGCGGGGCAAGGCGGATCGAGCACTCCCCCGCGCCGAGCAGCAGCAGCCCGCGGCCGAAGGCCTCCTCGATCAGCCTGTCGCGCTTCTCCTTCGCGGGTGTCTTCTTCGCGTCGGCCACAAGCTCGATGCCCACCATCAGGCCCATGCCCCGCACATCGCCGATCAGGGGCTGCGCTCTCCCTCATGGCCAGCACCTGCCCCTTCAGGTACTCGCCCTGGAGGCGCGACTTCTCCACGAGGCTTTCCTTCTCGATCACGCGCAGCACCGCCTTGGCCGCCTCCATGATCACGGGGCTGCCGTTCAGCGTTCCCTCGTGGGCTCCCTCTCCCCAGTCCATCACGTCGGCCCGGGCCACCGCGGCACCTGCAGGCAGGCCGTGCGCGAAGGCCTTGGAGATGGCCATGATGTCGGGGGCCACGCCCGTGTGCTGGCTCGCCCACATCTTTCCCGTGCGGCCGAAGCCGGTCTGCACCTCGTCCACGATCAGCACGATCCCGTTCCTGCGGGCGATGTCGGCCAGCCGGGGCAGGAACTCGGGAGGAGGCACGATGTAGCCGCCTGCTCCCTGCACGGCCTCGACAAGGATGAAGGCGACCTCGTCGGCCGGGGTGATCTTCTTCAGGGTCACGTCGGTGAGATAGTTCATGCAGGCCATGTCGCACGAAGGGTATTCCCTGTTGAACATGCAGCGGTAGCAGTAGGGATAGGGCACGAACTGGCCGATGGGATACATCGGCGCGAAGCCGCGGCGGGCGGTCGCGCTCGTGGTGGTGAAGCTCACGGCGCCCATGGTCCGCCCGTGGAAGCCGTTCAGGAAGGCGATCCCGTACGGCCTGCGGGTGTGCCACTTTGCCATCTTGATCGAGGTGTCGATCGCCTCGCTGCCCGAGTTCGAGAAGAACACCCTCTTGGGGAAGCCTCCCGGGGTGGTCTTGAAGAGCATCTCCGCGTACTCGATCTGCGGGAGGGTGTAGTAGTCCAGGCTGTTGAGAAACACCAGCTGGTCCAGCTGCGCCCTGATCGCCGCGATCACATCGGGGTGGCGGTGGCCCAGCGAGTTCACGGCGATGCCCGAGCCGAAGTCGAGGAACACGTTGCCGTCCACGTCCTCGACAAAGACCCCCTCGCCCCGCACGCCGACCAGGGGCGAGGTGCGGCTCAGGGAAGGAGAGAGCGAGGCGGTGTCGCGGGCGATCCACTCCTGGGCCCGGGGGCCGGGGGGCGGCGTGACGATCTTCGGCGCGTCGTATGGCATGGGATGCTCCTGTTCCGTAGTGGTCGATTAAGCCACGAATGGCGGGGGTCGATCAAGGGAGGGGTCGGAGCAGCGCCCGCGCTTGACGCCGTCTCCGGCCGGCGTGTACAGTGTGGCCCGATGACGCGGGACGACATCCGCCTCACGTCCATGTGCTCCGCCGCGGGGTGAGCAGCGAAGATGGGGCCCGAGGCCCTGGCGCAGGTCCTGCGCCCTCTCGCTGAGCTTTTTCCCGCGGGCAGCCGGCCCGAGATCCTCGTGGGACTCGCGGCAGGGGACGATGCGGCGGTCTACAGGCTTGATGACTCACGGGCGCTCGTCTTCACTGCCGATTTCTTCACGCCGGTGGTGGACGACCCGCGGGAGTTCGGCGCGGTCGCCGCTGCCAACTCCCTGAGCGACGTCTATGCGATGGGCGGCGAGCCTGTCCTCGCGCTCAACATCGCCGAGCTTCCCCTCCTCGCTGCCGACCGACGTGATCGAAGAGATCTTCCGCGGCGGCGCCGAGAAGGCGCGCGAGGCCGGCTGCGCCGTGGTCGGCGGCCACACCATCACCTCGCAGGAGCCGGCCTACGGCATGGCCGTGATCGGGTTCGTCGATCCCTCGAAGCTCTTCCTGAAGACGGGCGTGCTGCCCGGCGACGCGATCCTCCTCACCAAGCCGATCGGCGTGGGGGTGATCACGACCGCCCTCAAGAACGGGAAGGCCGCCGCAGCGTCCATCGCGGCGGCGCTGGACTCGATGAAGAGCCTGAACAGGGACGCCGCGCGTGTCCTGGCCGCCCACGGCGTGCGCGGCTGCACCGACGTGACGGGCTTCTCCCTGCTGGGGCACGGCCTGGAGCTCGCATCGAAGAGCGCGGTCGGGCTGCGGCTGCACGCCGCGGCAGTCCCCCTGGTGGAGGGGGCTGCGGCCGCTGCCCGGGACGGCATGTTCCCCGGCGGCACAGGGCGAAACGCCGACGCGTTCGAAAAGCACGTCCGCTTCGCCCCTGGCGTGACGGAGAGCCTGCGCCGCCTCCTGTTCAGCCCCGAGACCTCGGGCGGCCTGCTCGCGGCGGTCCCCCGCGACCGTGCGGACGCGTGCCTTGCCGCGCTGCGCGCCGCGGGCGTCGAGGCGGCCGCCGTCGGTGCGGCAGACAGCACGATCGAGCCGGGCACGATTGCAGTCGACTGATCCGGGCGGCGCACCGCCGATTGACAGCGCGCGCGCCAGCCACCTATAGTCCAACCGGAAGCTGATGAGATCTGGTGGTCTCCGCGGTCTTCAAAACCGTTGGCTGCTAATGCTGCAGCGGCAGGTTCGATTCCTGCCTCTTCCGCCTTACCACGCCAGGCGGGCGGCCGCGAACTCGATGAACTGCTCGAGCCTCCGAGCGATCCCGCTCGTATGGTCGCCGTCATCCTCGACATACTCCGCCTTGACCCCGGACTGTTCGAGAACCGCGGCGAGGCTCCTGCTCGACAGGGCCGGCGTCTCCTCGTCGCGAGTCCCCGCGTACAACCAGACCTGGATCGGCCCCTCTCCCCCGGGGATCTTCTTCGCCAGGCCCTCCAGCCGCGTGAGGTAGGGGCCGGGCAGGTAGGCAGCGAGCCCCGCCGCCAGGGAAAACGCGCGGGGGTTCTTCAGGGCAGCGGCCAGTGCAGCGGTCGCGCCCATCGAGTGACCCGCGATCGCGCGGGACTCCCGGTTCGGCCTGGTGCGGAAACTGGCATCGACGAACGCGGCGACATCGGTGAGTAAATCGTCGGGCGAGGAGGTCGCGCCTGTCATGTCCGGGCAGGCGACGATGAGCGGCTTGATCCTTGCCTCGCCCACGAGCTTGTCAACGATGCCCGCGGCGTTGACGTCTGCCATGAACGTCCTGCCGTAGCCGCCGCCGAAGAAGGTCGTGTTGTTTCCGCCCGCCCCGTGCACGAGGTAGAGCACCGGGTACGAGATCCCGGATGCCTCGTAGCCCTCGGGAAGGTACACGCTCAACCTGCTGGGCGGCAGGTCCTCGGGGAACCTGCTGGGCACCTTGTACTGGCGGACTTCGCCCGCACAGAAGGCCCCCGCGGCTGCCAGCGCGAACGCCACGACGACGAGACAGGAAATGCCGACCTTCTTCATGTCTTTCTCCTCTCGCAGGCGGCGGGGCACCGCGGCCCCCCTGCCCGCGTGCGTTCGGTCTTTCTGCCGCTATTTTAGCATGAACGCGCGCGGGGTCAAGCGACCTGCGACGCGGTGTGGACCCTCTCAGGGGAGGCGGTGCGGATCCGGTAGAGCCTGTGACAGGTTGTCCAGGCCGAGGCGCGCCTTCGTCTGCTCCGTGACCACCCCGTCGGCGTCCCAGCCCCGGGCAGCGTAGTACTCGTCGAGCATCACCGCGTACATCGCGGGCGTCAGGACCCTGCCCTTCGTCGGGTCCGTTGGGGATCTTCTCGTGCATGATCCGCTCCGGCAGCAGGTCGTCGCGCCTGCGGACTCCCTCGCGGTTCAGGATGACGCGCTCCAGGCTGTAGATGCGCTCGGCGATCTCGAGCAGCGCGGGGTGAACGCGTGCCCTGTCACGGCCTCCAGCACGTCGCCGGCCGGGGCATCCGCCGAAGCCGAATGCCGCGCGCACCACGCTGCATACCCCGATGCTGTCGAGGTAGGCACGGCCGTCCTGGATCGCCTTGACCAGCCTCCCCTTGCCCTCCAGCGCGAACCTGTCGTGCCCCGGGTCCTGCAGCTCCGCGCGGATGGTCCAGCCGCCGGTATTGTGGCAGGCGCCCCGGCTGGAGGTGCCGTAGGTGAGGCCGTTGCCGTGAAAGCCGCGGGGGTCGTACCCCGCGAAGGGCATGCCCTTCACGTCGAGGATGGAGGGCGCCCACTCGGGGTGCACGCGCTTCACGTGCGCCATGCCCTCGGCGAGAAGGTCCCCGATGGCCCGCCGCTCGCCGATGAGGCGGATGATCCCGACCAGCGCCTCGGCGCTGCCGAAGCGCGCCTCGATGCCATCGGTATCCTCGCGCCTCACCAGGCCGCGCTCGGCCAGCTCCATCACCAGCGCGACGGCGTTTCCCGCCGACATCGTGTCGATGCCCAGCTCGTCGCACAGCTCGTTCGCCCTCACGATGGCACCGAAGTCCGAGATCCCGCAGTTGGGGCCCAGGAGGGCGATGCTCTCGAACTCTGTGCGCGCGCGGGCACCCGCGTACGCGCCCTCCCTCACCTCGTAAGTCTTGCCGCAGGCGACGGGGCAGCGCATGCACGCCGTGCTGCGCACGCGCGAGCCCTGCCGCGCGGCGTAGGGATCGATGGAATCGATGCCCTCGAAGGAGGCGGTCTGGAAGTTGCGTGTCGGCATGCAGCCCAGCTCGTTGATCGGCTCCACGTACTGTGTCGTTCCGAACCGCCTGTGCACCTCGGCCGTGCCGGCGAGCGCCGCAAGGGCCTGCTGTCGGATGTCGGACACGCGGGCCGGATCGGCAAGGGGAACGGCGCCGTTCCCCCGGACGATGAGGCCTTTCAGGAGCTTCGACCCCATGACAGCGCCCGGCCCGCCCCTGCCGAAGGCCCGGCCGTCGACGGTGATGCACGAGATCCGCACGTGCCGCTCGGCCGCGGGGCCGACGGCCATGGCGCCGGTCTCGTCCCCGCCGAAAGAGCCGCGCATCCCGTCGATCGCCGCCCGCGCGCTGAGGCCGACCAGCCCCGCGGCGTCGTGGAAGCGCACCCCGCTCCCGTCGATCGAGAGCCAGGTCCACTCCCGTAACGCTCCCTCGACGATGAGGCCGTCCCAGCCAGCCTGTTTCAGGCGGGGCCCGAAGTCGCCGCCGCAGTTGGAGCACAGGTACAACCGGGTCTCGGGAGAGCGCGTGGCGAGCTGGAACTTCGACGCCGCGAAAAGCGGGGTGGCCGTGAGCGGCCCTGTCATGAAGATGAGCTTGTTGCCGGGTCCCAGCGCATCCGTCTCGGGACCGATCTCCCGGTGGTAGTACAGGGCAGCGAGGCCCCTGCCACCGAGCACGCAGAGGAGGTCCGCCTCGGCCAGCGGCTCCTCCCGGACGCTGCGGCGTGCGAGGTCCACCCTCAGTATCTTGCCCTGGTATCCCTTCAGCACGTATGCTCTCCCCGTCCCGCCGCGGAAGGTCCGCAGCGCGGGCAGCAGGGTAGCACGACGGGGGCCGCCGTGTCCGCTCCCGCGGGCGGGCGTCCGCCGCCCGGACGACAAGAGGAGATCGCCGAGCGCCATGGACAACGATCTGTTGCGGGGGATTCCCCAGGTCGAGCGGGTGCTCGAGGACCCGCGCGTCGCGCGGTGGTTCCCGGTCCTGAGCAGGCCCCTCACGGCCCGGCTCGTCGCCGGGGCCCTGGAGAGCGTGCGGACGCGCATCCGGGAAACCGGGGCAAAGCCGGACCCGGACGGTGTCCTCGATGCCGTCGACAGGGCGTGCGCCGCCGTCGCGGCCCGCCGGCTGCGGCGTGTCATCAACGCGACGGGCATCATCCTGCACACCAACCTCGGCCGTGCCCCGCTTCCCCCACGCGTATGGGAAGCGGCGGCCGCCGTGAACACCGGCTACTCCACCCTCGAAATGGACATCCGCACGGGCA
Source organism: uncultured Spirochaetota bacterium (assembly GCA_963733835.1). Taxonomy (GTDB): domain Bacteria; phylum Spirochaetota; class Spirochaetia; order SZUA-6; family Fen-1364; genus CAVTER01. Next base: position 100,284 of record CAVTER010000005.1, on the reverse strand, counting down.
GGCGGGGCACACGGGGGGGCATCGTGCCCGACCTGCTCAGCCTGCTCACCGGCGCCGAGGACTCGCTTGTCGTGAACAACAACGCCGCCGCCGTCCTGCTGGGGCTGTCCGCCCTCGCGAAGGACAGGGAGGTGCTCGTCTCGCGGGGCGAACAGGTGCAGATCGGCGGGGGCTTCCGCATCCCCGAGATCCTCGCGCTGTCCGCAGCCCGCATGGTCGAGGTCGGGACCACGAACATCACGACGATCGAGGACTACACCCGGGCAGTCGCCCCCGAGACCGCCATGGTCCTCGTGGTGCACTCATCCAACTTCCGCATCCGCGGGTTCACCGAAAGCCCCGGCACGGCCTCCCTCGCGCGGGCGCTCCCGCCCGGCGTGGTACTCGCCGTCGACCAGGGCTCTGGCACCACGACAGAGGACATCCGGGGCGAGGAGAAGGTGCGGGCGCACCTGTCGCAGGGCGCGCACCTCGTGTTCTTCTCGGGAGACAAGGTGCTGGGCGGGCCGCAGGCGGGCATCGCGGCAGGACGGTCGGACCTCGTGCGGAAGCTCGCCGCCCATCCCCTTGCCCGGGCACTGCGCCCGGGCAAGGCCGTCTACTCGCTGCTGGAGGAGCTGCTCGTTGCCCGGTTGAACGGGAGCGCGAAGGGCCACGCCGACGCCGTGCTTTCCCTGCCGCGGGAGGAGCTGGCGCGCATGGGCCGGCGGATACTGCGCAAGCTGCCCGCCGGGGCGGCGCGCGTGGTCGCCTCCGAGGTGTCCACCGGCGGCGGCAGCGCGCCGGACGAGACGGTGCCGTCGCTCGCCCTCGAGATCACCGTCGACAGGGACCCCGAGCAGGTGTTGAAGGAGCTGCGCGGCCTTCCCGTGCCCGTCATCGGCACCATCGCCGGCGGCAGGGTCCGCCTGGCTCTCGCCACCATGTACGGCGAGGACGAGCGCTACATTGCCGGCGCCATCAGCGCTGCCTGCGGAGGGTGACAGGACTCATGCGCGTCATCGGCACCGCGGGCCACGTCGACCACGGCAAGACAACGCTGATCGAGGCGCTGACGGGAATCAATCCCGACCGGCTGCCCGAGGAGAAGGAGCGGGGCATGACGATCGACCTCGGCTTCGCCTGGTTCCCGGGCGCGGCGGGGAGCCGGTCGGCGTGATCGACGTGCCCGGGCACGAGCGGTTCATCCGGAACATGGTCGCCGGCGCCTGGAGCCTGGACTGCGCGCTGCTGCTCGTCGCCGCGGACGACGGGTGGATGCAGCAGACGCAGGACCACGCGGTCGTGCTCGCCGCCCTCGGCGTTCCGGCCATGATCCTCGTGGTCACCAAGACCGACATCGCGTCCCCCGAGCGTGTGAGGGAGGTGCGGGCCGACGCCCTCGCCCGGGCTTCCGCCATCTTCGGCCGGGAGCCTCCCACGATCGAGGTGTCAGCCCTGCAGGGCAGGAACATCGACGAGCTGAAGGGGCTCATCGTGTCGACGCTCGCCGGGGTTGCTGGCAGACCCGAGCCTTTCCCGTACCTGTACGTGGACAGGGTCTTCTCGATCAAGGGATCGGGGCTCGTTGTTACCGGGAGCCTGCGGGGGGCACAGGTCGTGAAGGACGATGCCCTCGAGATCCTTCCGCAGCGCGAGAGCCTGCGCGTCCGGGGCATCCAGACCTACAACGCCGCCGTCGACAGGGCGGTGCCGATCTCGCGGGTGGCGCTCAACCTGCAGAAACCCCGCGCGGAGGTGGCGCGCGGCAACCTGATCACGGCGCCCGGGGCTCCCTTCCGCTGCGAGAGGGAGTTCATCGCGCGCGTGCGCGAGGTCGCCCCCGACGAGGCCGGCATCAGGAACCACTCCGAGATCGAGGTGGCCCTCGGCACGGGCCACGAGATTGCCCAGGTCCACTTTCTCGACGACGGCCGCTTCGCGCGCATCCTGCTGCAGAACCCGCTCCCCGCGCTCTGGAACCAGCCCTTCCTCGTCATCCGTCACGGCGGCAGCGCCATCCTCGGCAGCGGCAGGGTCGTGTGGTTCGGGGAGGTCCCGCGAGAGGACAGGCGAAGGTTCTCGGCGCTGCTGGCCGACCTTCCCGATCCCGCCACCGAGGCGGACAGGTTCACTCTCGAGCTTCGCTTCCGCGGGCTTGCCCGGCGAGTCGGTGCCGCGCCGGTCCCGCAGGGAGGACCAGGCGGGACGGTCACGATCGGGGGCTGGATCTTCCTCGCGCCGTGGCTGGAGAAGCTCACGGCCGACATCCTTTCCCGCGCCGGCCACGCGGCGGGCATCACCGCCCTCGAGCTCGAGAGCCAGCTCCGCGTCGACGGCGAGGCGCTGCGGGCGGTGATCTCGCGGCTCCTCGAGAAAGGCACCCTGCGCACACGCAACTCCCTGTACTTCGCGGGCGCGGCAGCGGAGCAGAGCTGCCTCCTGCCGCGCGCGGCTCCTCGACAGGATCATCGCCGGCGGGAAGACGGGCTGCGAGGGCAGCGACCCCGAGATGAACACCCTGGTCCGTCTCGGCAGGGTCGTGCCCCTCGAAGACGGGATCTTCTACGCGAAGGAAACCTACGACCTGCTGGGCGCGGCGATCCTCGCCGGCCGGGCGAAGGGCGATCGGATCTCGATCCCCGAGGCCAAGGAGCGGACCGGCCTCTCGCGCAAGTACACGCTGCCCCTGCTGAACCGCATGGAGAAGGACGGCCTCCTCAAGCGCGACGGCGACGTGCGCGTTGTGCTGCAGGCGCCCGCCATCGCGCCCGAGCCGGATCACTGCTGACCGAAGCGCATGCCCGACCATTCCAGGATGGTCCTGCCGGCCTCCGCGCGGACCACGATCGTCCCGCCCAGCCCCGTGCCCTTCCCCCGGATCACGGCCCGCTCGCCGTCCACGATCTCGAGGGGGAATCTCCCGCGCAGCCCGGGAAACTCGTATGACAGGAGAAGGCCCTTCCGCCGGTCGGCGATCAGCCGCACGTTCGCCGGCCAGCGGTAGTCGGCGTTCGCGTCGAGCTCGATGCGCTGCCAGGCGCCGGCCCGTGCCCGCCACCCCGCGGGCACCTGCTGCGGCTCGAAGCGTTCCGCGACACCCGCCATCACGCCGAGGGCCGAAATGCGCAGGTACTGACCGGCCACCGTGCTGCTCAAAGGTCATCCGCAGGGGCGCAAGCTGCGGGAGCGGTATCGACACCAGCCCCAGGATACTGAGCTGCACCGTGAAGCTCCCGTCGGCACGGCAGATGAGCTCTACCGGCGCGCCCTGCACACGCGCGAAGATCCGCTCGCCCCTGCAGCGCACCTCGATGAGCCCCAGGGGGCTCGCGTACGATCCGGGCATGGCAGCGAGAACTGCCTGTCCTGGCTTCACGCGGGCCGGCTGGGGCTCGGAGTGGGGTGTCTCGCCTGCCTGGGCGGCCAGCAGCGACCGGATCATGTCCACGGCCAGGGGGATGAGGGCAGATGCCGCCCCCGAGGAGCTGGCTGCGAGGAACACCCCCGTCTGACGGTCGGGAACGGTGACGAGAATCGCGTGAAAGGGCGGGATGTCCCCCCCGTGGCTCACGAACCGCTCCTCCGTCGGGAACGGCCGGATCAGCCAGTACCCCAGCCCGATGGAGAAATCTCCGTCCAGCTCCACCCGCGCATTCTGCCTGCGGGTCATCTCGGCAAAGGCCTCCCTGCCCAGCACCCCGTGGCCGCCACCGTCGAAGATGAACCGCATGAACCGCTCCATGTCCGCGGCGCTGGCCATGAGCGCTCCCGCGGGGATGTCGCGGATCGGGTAGATCGCCCTCTGCCTCTTCCCCTCGAAGCCCATGACGCCGTGCGCCGCATCCGCCTCGGACTGGAGGAACCTGCTCGCGGTCATCCCCAGCGGGCCCAGGATCCCCTTGTCCACCGCCTCCGCATACGGGACTCCCGTCAGCCTCTCGACGAGGCACCCCAGCAGGGCATACCCCGTGTTGCTGTAGGCGAACACCGTGTCCGGGGCGGCCGCGGGCGCCTCGACCGCGAGGAGCCCCGGCAACCGACGCATCGCCCGGGGGTCCGGGGCCTTCTGCTCGAATCCTTCCATATAGTTGCCGGGGAGACCGCCGTGGTGCGTGAGGACCTGGCGGACGGTCGGCGCTCGACCATACTCACCCCGGGCAGCCAGCTCAGGGAGGTACAGCGAGACAGGCGCGTCGAGGTCGACAACGCCCCGCTCCACGAGCTGCATGACCGCTGTCGCCGTGAAGAGCTTGGTGATCGAGCCCAGGGGGAAAAGGCTCTCGGCCGTCACCGGCCTCCGCTTTTCGCCGTCCTCCCAACCCCAGCCGCCGCGGAGCAGGCTCTCGCCCCCCGAGATCACCACCGCGCTCATGCCCACGATCCTGTTCCGCTTCATGGCAGAGCGGATCATCGACTCCATCCGCTGGGCCGTGTCCGCGTGGTCCGCGGCGGCAGCCCCGACCGGCCGCATGGCCAGCGCGGCAGCCATGACCAGGACGCCCATCCTCATTGCTTCGCTCACGACACTGCCTCCTTTGTCTGTCTGCTGCAACAATAGGAGGCGGGAGGGACGTCGAAAATCACCCGACGGGTGAACGGGCTGGATTCTCGCGGGTGATTTTCGGGTGAGGCCCCGCGCTCAGCCGCCGCCGAGCCGTATCCGGTAGAAGAGGTCGGTCTTGTCCGTGCTGCCCGTCTTCCTGTAGATGCGGGCGACGTGGGTCTTCACGGTGTCCAGGGAGATGCCCAGCTCGGAGGCCGCCTGCTTGTACTGCAGGCCCCTGCCGAGCAGGAGCAGGACCTCGCGCTCCCTGACCGACAGGCCATGGCGGGCGCAGAACTCATCAACGTCGCCGGGCGACACCTGCCTGCGGCTGCCCAGCAGCACGAGCAGCGAGCACACGAGGATGCCCACTGTGAGGGTAAGGAACGCGACCGGGTCAACGGGCAGGGCGCGCGGCGCCGCGCCGGCGAGGCCGAGCAGGTCGGCAACGAGCAGGGCCGGCACGATGACCGAGAGCAGCACCGCGGCTGCCGTGGCGATCCCCCGGGAGTACCCGCGGCTCTCGACGGTTCGCCGAAGGCGAAGGAGGATCGCGAGGACGACGGCGTAGGCGGCGTAGGCGGGAAGCGCCGTGATCCCGTAGACCACGGCGGGCCGGGGCGGAAGCACCCCGCCAACCACCAGGCCGAGGGCCACGAGCAGCGCCGCGCAGGCCAGGATGACGGCCGCAGATGCGGCTCGGGGCGGGCGCCGGCCGAAGAGGCTCAGCACGGCAGGCGGCGCCAGGAGCAGCAGCCCGACGTGGCAGGCGCCCTTCAGCCCGAAGACCACGAGCACCCACCTCCCGGCGCCATCGATGCCTGCCAGGCCGAGCCACAGCGGGCTGTCGGGCCCCGCGAAGAACGCGATGCCGAGCACGTAGTCGGCGGCAAGGAGCAGGACTGCCCCGAGCAGGAGGAACAGCCCTCGTGAGCGCAGGTGCACTGCCAGCGCCGCGAGCGCCGCAAGCGCGCCCAGGCTGGTGGAAAGGGATGCGACGTTGAAGAGCAGGATTCCGATCGGCACGCGGCCAGTGTAGCCGGGCAGCCCCGGCCCCGCAACAGCCGCTCCTCCCGCTGAAGCGCTTCCGCGGAGACGTAGATTATCGGAAGTCGGGTCTGCGTCGCCGGGGCCCTGGTCCGACGGGATCCTACACCAGCCCCAGCTCGGCGGCGAAACGTACCGCCTCCGCGCTGCTTCGCGCCCCTGTCTTTTCCAGTATGTGCTGGCGGTGGTTGTTGACCGTGGAAACGCTGATGAACAGGCGGTCGGCGATCTCCCTGCTGGCGAGCCCCGCGGCCACGAGGCCCAGAACCTCGACCTCGCGGGGGGAGAGCCCGACGCCTCCCCCGCCTGCCCCAGCCGGGGGAGCGGCCTCGAAGAGGCAGGAGGCGCCCGTCTTCAGGTTGCGCAGGCTGCGCGACACCGGGGCCTCTGCCGGGCCGTCGCGCACGAGGTCGTTCACGGCCAGGACCAGCCAGATGTTCCCGCGGCCGTCCTCCTCCAGCACGACGACCTGCTGGAGGAGACGGATCATGCGGCCATCGACCCGCTGGATGCGGAAGTCGAATCCCAGCCTGTAGTCTTTGCGCTCGCCGGCCGGCCTGCCGGAAAGGTAAAGGAGTGTCCTGGTCACCGTATCAAGCACCACGGGCAGGTCGTCGGGGTGCATCCGGCGGTAGAAGTACTCGGGACCCTGCTCCAGCGCGTCCTCCCTGCTGTACCCGAGCAGGAACTTGAACGACCCGGTCAGGAACACGTACCTGCCGAGGAGCATGTCGTAGACCACGACCGAGCTGTCCTCGACCGCGTCGAGGCGCTCGAGCAGGGGCACGTGCGCCGCGAGCCGCGCCCGGTCCACGTCCTTCTGCCGGATGCGGGACCTGCCGGCCGCCAGGGCGCGTGCGTACTCATCGAACAGCTGCTGGACCGACCCCGTCGCGGCCACCCGTGCCTCCCCTCGCGAATGATGATCATTCACTATACCAGGGAGCGCCCCCGGGAGGGTAGATTCGCCGCGGAGGTGCGATGAAATGACGGACATGGGACCTGACAGGACCCTGCAGCTGTTCTATGCCGCCCTGATGGTCGACGCGGCTGCCAACTTCGAGCATTTCGGCGTGGAGGCCCGGGTGGCGGAGAAGAAGGGACGGGAGCAGGCCCTCGCGGCGCCGGGGCAGCTCGCACAGCTCGGGATCACGGGACCCCGCGAGCTCTTTGAGAAGTTCGGCGCCATCTTCGGCTGCGCCCAGTGGACGGTGAGCGAAGAGGCAGGGGGAGATGTCACGGCGGAAGCCCGGGGCTGCCTCGCCTGCGCGATCGCGAAGAAGCGGGGAGGCGGCAGGCCCTGCGGGCTGTACTGCATCGGCCCGTTCACGGCGCTCGCGGCGGCGATGTCGCCGGCCCGCACCCTCACCGTGGACCGGACGCTGTGGGAGGGGGACAGGTGCCTGTTCCGGCTCGAATCGGCCTGAACCGGCCGGGAAGCCGCCTGCTACCGGTGGCTGCGGGCGAAGTCGCGCATGGCCCGCAGGTTGGCTGCGGGCGTGCGTCGGGGCACCTCGCAGCCCGCGTTGACGGCGTAGAACCTCCCGCCCGCCTGCGCGAAGCAGCGCGCGAGCCCCGCCGTCACGGAAGCGGGAGTGCCGTCCTGCAGGACGCGCACGGGGTCGATGTTTCCCGAGAGCAGCCTGCCCTCCCCGATCTGCTGCCGGGCCCGGCCCACGTCGGCCATCCAGTCCAGGTCGGTGATGTCGGCCTTCACCTCGGCCAGGAGCGGGAACAGCTCCGCCGTGTTCCCGCAGATGTGCAGCCGCACCAGCGCGCCCATGGCGTGGATCGTGTCGATGTACTTCTTCTCCCACTCCAGCACGGCCTCGCGGTAGAGGACCGGGCCGATGAGGGAGGAAGCCGCGTCGCCCACGCCGATGATGTCCGCCCCTGCCCGCACCTGGGCGCGGGCATAGCTCATCGCGTTCTCGAACACGAATGCCATGAGGTCCTGCACGAAGCCCGGGTCGTCCACCAGGTCCACCATGACCCGGTTGATGCCGCGCAGGTCCGCGCTCTCGGCCAGCGGCCCCTCGACCCAGCCCTCGACCAGCTTCTCGACGCCGACCCTCTCCTTCAGGAGCCGGATCACCTCCAGGCGCCCCGACATGTACCTGCCCGGCTCGACGACCTTCAACCGGGCGAGCGCCGCCTTGTCGGCGAGCAGGGCGTTCTCCTCGTCCGCGGCCGGCGGCTGGTCGGGATAGGAGATGATGGCCGCCCCGAGGTCCGCTGCCTCGGTGACCGGGCAGGAGATGGCAGACACGTGGTCCACGTCCCACTTCCCAGCGAAGGCGACCTGCCCGCGCGCGTGCACGTCGGGCTCCAGGACGTACTTCCCGTACGGTTCGCCGATGGTGTCAGCCGCGATCATCATGGAGATGGGGATGTGGGGGAGCGAGTCCACGGGCTCCCCGCGGATCGCCGCGAGGAGCCTCTGCCTGCCTGTCATGAGTGGCGAGCGGCCGAGTGAGAGCCTAGAGGATGCCGCCGATGACGACGGGGTACAGCGTGCCTTCCACGATGGTGAGGTTGTGCACCTCGGAATCCGCCCCGCTGTCGATGATGGCCTCCACGGTCCAGGCCCCCGGCGCCACGCCGAGCTCGCAATGCCGATCCCCGTGATCGAGCGGGCTGGAGATCTCGCTTTCCGTGTCCGGTGAACCCGTGGGATAGATGTACAGCGCGGTCACCTGCTGGTCGCCGTCAAGGTTGTTGCGGACGCTGATCGTCCCCGTGCCGGGAAGAACGCAGCCGGCGGCGACGAGCGCGACCGCCCCCGCGAGCGCCGCGATGCGGATGAGCTTTTTCACCTGCCACCTCCTCGATACGCCCTGTCACACTGTATCACTGCCCCGCGCCTTTTTCACCCGCGTTCCCCGTGCCCGCCGCGCCGCGGGGGCCGTCACGCATGGCCAGCGCCGCGACGAGCAGCCCCAGCACCGCGACCGCGCAGAACCAGTAGGCGCGCGCGATCGTGAACGACTCGCCCAGCTTCCCGACTATGAGCGGGAAGACCATGCCGCCCAGCGACATCCCGGCGAAGAGAACGCCCGTGACCGCCCCCGACTGGCCCGGGTACTCCCGCGAGCCCCGCGCGAGCATGAGGGGGAAGATCGGCCCCACCCCCAGCCCGTACAGGGCGCACAGCACGGCCTTCACCGGCGTGGACGGGACGAGGATGAAGAGCACGATGGTCACGAGTGCCACCGACAGGCTCGCGCACAGGTGCACACGCAGGCTCACTCTTTTCAGAGCGGAAGGGATCAGGAACCGCCCCGCGATGATGCCCACGAGGTAGAGGGCCACCACCGAGCTGAAAAGGCCGGGCCCCGCCCCGAGCTCGCGGGCGAAGTACTGGGCCAGCCAGTAGGAGAACCCGACGTCGGCCGCGATGGAAAAGAAGATCATGACAGCCGAGCCGACCACCCGCAGGTTGCGGAGGATGGGGAGCAGCGGCTGCCTGCCTCCCCCGGGGGGCGCCGACGAGGGGAGCCGGACGGCCAGTATCACCGCGAAGAGCGCCAGCGCGAGGACCGCCGCCTCGACGAAAGGCCACCTCCATCCCAGCCGTGCTGCGTAGTTGATCCGCACGAGGAGCGGCGCGAGCAGGCTGCCCAGGGCGCCGAAGGTGGTCATCATGGCGAGGTTCCGCTCGCGGCTGGCGGGGAACATCTGCAGCATGATTCCCTGCCCGATGGCCCCGACGGGGCTTCCCGCCAGGCTGAACAGAAAGATCACGGCCGCCGCGGGCAGGAAGGTGCGGGTGAAGCCCAGCGCCACCAGTCCCCCTGCCAGGGAGAGCGCGCAGACAGCGAACAGCACCCGCCGGTTCAGCCTGTCGCTCGCGGCCCCGCCGATGCTGGTTCCCAGCAGCGAGCCCGCCGACAGGAGCGTGAAGAACGCCCCCGCCTGGGTGTAGCTGATGCCGAAGCGCGCGATCATCGCGGGAAGCGACGGGCCCAGCAGGCCGAGCACCAGCACCCAGAGGAAGTTGGACGCGTACGCCAGCCCCGGCACCCCCGACCCTCCCTCAGCCGCCCACGTGGGCGAGGGCCTGCGCGACTGTCCAGTTCTCGTGCACGATGCCCACCATGGCCTCGACCATGAGCTTCGTCTTGCCGTGCTGCCAGATGTTCCTGCCGATGGCGATGCCCTTCGCCCCTGCCTGGATCGACGAGTACACGTCGCCGAAGACCTGCGCCAGCGTCTCGGACTTCTCCCCGCCGAGGATCACGATGGGCACGGGGCAGCCCTCGACCACCTTGCGGAAGCTGTCGGGGTCGCCCGTGTAGTAGGTCTTCACGATGTCGGCGCCGATCTCCTGCGCCGCCCGGGAGGCGAGCAGGATCCCCTTCGGATCGGTGGACTTCATGTCCTTGCCCTTGGCCATGGCCTCGACCATGAGCGGCATGCCCCAGCGCTCGCAGGAGTCGGCGACGAGCGAGGCCTGGCGCGTGAAGGCCCCCTCCTTCTCGTGGCCGAACTTCACCGTGACCGCGGCACCGGCGGCGCCGTACGCGAGGGCGGTCTCGACGCTGGAGATGATCTCCTCCTCGAACTTCCCGCCCAGGACGGTGAACCCGCCCGAGAGGCGCAGGATCACCGACAGGGACCTGTCCCACTCGCCCTGTGAGGCGCTCACGATGCCGCGGGTGGCCAGGATCGCGTCGGCCCCGCCCTCGCGGCTGGCCCGCACCACGTCGGCCGGCTTCTCGATGCCGGCGATGGGGCCCGCAATGCCGCCGTGGTCCAGGGCGACGATGACGGTCCGTCCCGTGGCGCGGCGGAAGATGGACGACAGGCGGACGCTCTTCCCGATGCTCATGACTGGCTCCTTGCTGCGGAGAGTTTTGAAAAGACGGCCTTCAGGCCGGTGTAGGACTCGCGGTACGCGGCGAACATTCCGTCGTACAGGGACTGCTTGGCCGGGTCCGGCTCGAAGGCCCCGCCGATGCGCACGATGGCCTCGGCTGCCTCGGCGACCGACGCGTGGCGACCAAGGGCCCGCAGGGCCAGGCACACGTCGCCGGCAAGGTCAGAGTCGGGCGTCTCGGGCACGAGGATGCGCCGGCCGGTGATGTCCGCCTTCATCTGGTTCCAGGACCTGCTGCGCGAGGGCCGGCCGGTGATGCGCAGGTCGCGCACGGCGAGGCCCCCCTCCTCCATCACTTCCACCACGTCGCGGACCGCGAAGCCCACCGACTCCGCCACGGCGCGCAGCATCTCCGCCGGGCCGTGGCCCAGCGTGAGGCCGATGAAGGCGCCGCGGGCAGCGGGGTCCCAGATCGGCGCCCGCTCGCCCGCCAGGTAGGGCAGGAAAAGGAGGCTGCCGGCGCCCGCGGGGACGTCCTGGATCTCGTCGAACAGCTCCTCGTAGCTCCGCGCCGCCCTGCCGCTGGCGTTCTTGAACCACTCCAGCGCCTTGCCCGACGTGGAGATCATGCCCGAGACGTTCCAGAAGCCGTCGACGATGTGGCTGACGCAGAGCAGCCGCCTGTCCCCCGTCGGCGCGGCCGAGCACAGGTTGATGCCCTCCGAGGTTCCCGAGCGCACGCACGCGCGGCCCGCGGCAACCGTCGCAGTGCCCAGGAGCGACACCAGGAAGTCCGGGCCCCCCGAGACCACGGGCACCCCTGCCGGCACGCCCGTCGCGGCAGACCCCGCCGCGCTCACCCGCCCCATGACCCTGCCCGACAGGAGGAAGGGCGGGAACTTCGACGGCTCCATCCCCACCGCGGAAATCAGAGCCTCGTCCCAGTAGTAGCGGGTGTACTCGGGGGTGGGAAGGAACGCCGCCGCCTCGCCCGTGAGAACGTAGGCGACGTACTCGGGGCATCCGAAAAACCGTTCTGTCTTCCCGTAGACCAGCGGCCGGTTGCGGAAGAACCACAGGGCCTTGGGGAGGGAGAAGGTCGGGTCGATGAGCGAGCCGCGCTTCGCGGAGACGATTGCCGCCTCCTCGACGCAGCGCCTGTCCATCCAGGTCATCGCGGGGGCGAGGGGCTCCCCGGCCGCGTCCACGGGAACGAGAGTCGGGCCGTTGCCGCTCGCGACAACGGCCTCCAATCCGCCGGCCGCCGGCAGCGGCAGATCCCGCACGGCCGCGGCAAGGCCGCGGATCCACCCCCGGGCGTCGGATTCGTGCCACAGGGGATCGGCGTGCGACTGCAGGGTGAGGGGCGCCTCGGCGCGCGCGACGAGGCTGCCGTCGGGCTTGAATAGCCCGGCCTTGAGCAGCGTCGTGCCGACGTCGACGGCGAGGATCATCAGGTGCCTTCGTGCGCGAGGAGGACCCTGTAGGTGTCCCGGGTCAGGGCGGCGCGGATGCCCGCCTCGATGCCGCCGAAACCGACAGTCCTGCTCACCAGCGGCTTCACGTCCAGCCGTCCGAAGGAGAGAAGGCGCACCGCTTTCAGGAAGTCGACCTCGGTGCGGCCCTCGGTGCCGGTCACGAGGTACTCGCTCCTGTGCAGCGTGTTGGCGTCGATCGGGATGCCCGTCTTGTCCGCGTAGGCGGTGTAGATGTTGATCCTGCCGCTCTTGCGCACGAGGCTCACCGCGGAGGCGAGCGCCGCGGGGGCGGGGCTGGTGACCACGCAGGCGTCGACGCCCCTGCCCTCGGTGTGCTCTTTCACCAGGGCGGGGAGGGCCGCGGGATCCACCGCCGCGAATGCGCCCATTCTCAGGGCCGTCGCGGCGCGGGCCGTGTCCGGGTCGGAGACGAACACGCGCGCCCCCATGCAGGAGGCGACCTGCACGTGCATCTGGCCCATGGGGCCTGCGCCGATCACCAGCAGGTCCTCGGCAAGGTCCAGGCCGATGCGCGCGAGTGAGCGGATGCAGCAGGCCACGGGCTCGGCGAACGCCGCCTCCTCGAAGGAGAGGCTGGCCGGGAAGCGGAACGCCTGGGTCGCCTTCACCACGACGTACTCGCCGAACCCGCCCAGCAGCTTCACCGACGGGCCGAACCTGTTGGCGCACATGTTCGAGCTGCCGGTGCGGCAGAAGTGGCAGGTCCCGCAGCGAACCACGAGGTCCAGCGCCACCCGCGTGCCCGGCTCGAAGCCCGGGGGCACCCCCGGTCCGGCCTCGACCACCTCGCCTGCCGCCTCGTGCCCGGGGACCAGGGGGTAGCCGATCTTCATCTCGCCGGTGAACAGGCGCTGCTCCAGGGTGCAGATGCCGCAGGCCTTGAGCTTCACCAGGATCTCCCCGTCGCGGGGAGAGGGCTTTTCGACCTCGCGGATCTCGATTGTCTCGGGCGCGGTCAGGACGGCTGCTTTCATCATGGTCTCCTCGTCACTCAGTGTGCGCGGCCTCAGGATCGGCTGGTGCGGTAGTGGCGCCAGATCGCGTAGAGGATCATGGCAGCCACGGTGATGACGTACGGGAGGGCAAGGATGAAGTCGGCGGGGACGTTGAAGATCCCCTGCGCGAAGTTGGAGAAGCTCTCGGCCAGGCCGAAGACGAACGCGGCGATGGCGATGCCCCACGGGGTCTTGTTGCCCAGGTAGATCGCCACCAGGGCGATCCACCCCCTGCCCGAGGAGATCTCGGGCACGAAGGCGGCCAGCTGCAGCGTGAGGAACGCGCCCGCCAGCCCGCAGGTGAGTCCCGACACGAGGATGCCCGCCAGCTGGTAGCGGCGGGGATCGAGGCCCAGCGACACGATGGTCGCCGGGGCCCAGCCCCGTGCCGCGCAGGCGCATGCCGAAGGGCGTGCGGTAGATGATGAGCGCCGACAGCAGCACGATGAACCAGGTGGCGTACACGATCACGTTGTGGCCGAACAGGACGTCGCCCAGCACGGGGATGCGCTGCAGGGCTGCCGGCACCGTGAGCACCGGCAGGGGCGGGATGTCGGGGAACTGGATCACGCCCTTGGTCTTGAAGAGCTGGAAGGCGAGCACCACGGTGAACCCCGAGGCGAAGAGGTTGGTGGCCAGCCCCGTGATGAAGACGTTTGCCCGCAGGTACAGCGTGATCGCCCCGAACAGCAGGGCGAGCAGCATCGAGCAGGCGATCCCCAGCAGGATCCCGGCGAGGAGGCTGCCCGTTGCCGCCGCGAAGACGATGCTGAAGAAGGCTCCCGTGAGGATCAGTCCTTCCAGCGCGATGTTGAGCATGCCTGCCAGCTCCGTGTACAACCCGCCGATGGCGGCGAGCAGGAACGGGGTGCTGATCCCCACCGCGTTGTGGATGAGCGGGATGGCAAAGGGAGAGTTCGCGCTCATGCCGCCCTCCGCCTGCGCGCGAGGCTGTACAGCGACTGGGCGGTGACGAAGAAGAAGATGAACGACTGGGCGATCGCCGCGATCTCGAAGGTGACGTCGCCGTGCAGCATCGCCGCCTTTGCCCCCGCGTCGAGGTAGGCGAACAGCAGCGCCGCCGGTACGACCCCCAGCGGGTTGTTGCGGGCGATGAGGGCCACGGCGATGCCGTTCCACCCCATGCCCGCCGGAGAACCCCTTGATGCACGACCCGTAGGTGCCCACGACGAGCAGGCCCCCGGCCAGGCCGTTCAGGGCGCCGCCGATGACCATGGGCAGCACGAGGTAGCTGCGACACGTTGATCCCGCCGTAGCGGGAGAACTCCCTGTTCAGCCCGCACATGCGCATCTCGTAGCCCGCGTGCGTCCGGGTCATGAAGAACCACACGAGGGCCGCGGCCGCCAGGGCGAAGAACGCGCTGATGTTCAGCTTCGACGGCGGGAAGATCTTCGCCAGGGCGTACTGCTTCGCCGATCGGCAGCGTGGCGAGCAGGTTGTTGTTCGGGTCGTCCAGGGGCCCGGTGATGAAGTAGTTCACGACGAGAATGATGGCGGAGCTGAGCAGGAACGACGAGATCATCTCGTCGGCGTTCCACTTCATCTTGAAGAAGCCCGACAGGCCCGCGAGCAGGCCCGAGGCTGCCATGGCCGCGGCCATGCCCGCGACGCCCCCCAGCAGGCCGTTGGCGGCAGGCAGGGCGAGGCACACCGCGGTTGCCGCCAGGCCCCCCGCGTACACCTGCCCCTCGCCGCCGAGGTTGAACACCGAGCTCTTGAACGCAACGGCGACGGCGAGGCCCGTGAAGACCAGGGGCACGGCGCTGGTCAGCATGTTGCCGAAGTAGTAGGGGTTCCTGAAGGGCCCGGCGAAGAACGCGGCGATGGTCTTGGCCGGGATCCTGCTCAGCAGCAGGATGAGCAGGATGACCATGGCGAAGGAGATCGCCAGCGTCAGCACCAGCCCCGTGACGCCGGTGAAGGCGTCGAGGATTCCTCTCTTCGCCCTCACGGCCGGCCGCCCTTCCCGGCCGCCTGCCGGGCGAACTCGTCGCGGAGCCCCAGCATGTACTCCCCGATCCTTTCCTTTGTCAGGCCGTGCTCGTTGGGCAGCACCGCCACGACCCGGCCCCTGTACATCACCGCGATGGTGTCCGCGATTCCGATGATCTCGTCGAGGTTGGAGGAGATGAGCAGCACTGCCGCCCCACCTTCCCGGGCCTCGAGGATCTTCTCGTACACGAACTGGCTGCTCGCCACGTCCAGCCCCCACGTGGGTTCCGAGACGATGAGGAGGTTGGAGGCCGCGGTGAGCTCCCGGGCGAGGATCACCTTCTGGATGTTGCCCCCCGAGAGCGTGCCGATGGGCACCTGCGGGGCGCCATCGATGGAGAAGCTCTGCGTGAGCCTCCGGGCGAAGGCGGCGATGGGCCGCAGGGCCAGCACCCCCGCGCGCAGGAAGTCGTGGTGGTGCGTGACCATCATGTTCTCGGTCACCGACGAGGTGAGGCTGGCCCCGCGGCGCAGCCGGTCGGCGGGAACGTAGGCCAGGCCCTTCCGCCGAAGCACAGCGGTTGACAGGCCCGAGATGTCCTCCCCGTTGTGCAGGATCCTGCCCCCGCTCAGGCGGCGCAGGCCCGTCACCACGTCCTCCAGCTCGCCCAGCCCGTTGCCGCTCACGCCGGCCACGCCGACGATCTGGCAGGAGCGCACCGTGAGGGACACCTCGTCGAGCAGCGGCCTGCCCCTTCCCCGCTGGCGCAGGCTCACGCCCTCCAGCTCCAGGACCGGCGCGCCGCAGGAGAGCTTGCGCCTGTCCAGCTGGAACAGCACGTCCTTTCCGACCATGAGCCGGGCGAGCTCCGCCGTGTCCACCTCGGCTGTCTGCCGCACGGCAACCACCCTGCCCTGGCGCATGACGGTGACCCGGTCGGAGATCTCCTTCACCTCGTGCAGCTTGTGCGTGATGATGATGCAGGTCCTGCCGTCGCGCGGAGGCTGCGCAGCGTGTCGAACAGGCCGCGGATCTCCTGCTCGGTCAGCACCGAGGTGGGCTCGTCCAGCACCAGCAGGTCGGCCCTGCGGTAGAGCATCTTCACGATCTCCACCTGCTGCATCTGGCCCACCGTGAGGTCGGCGACCCGCGCATCGGGGTCGATGCCAAAGCCGTGGCTCGCGATCACCTCGCCCACCCGCGCGCGGGCCGCCCTGCGGTCCGTGAAGATGCCCCCCCAGGTCGGCTCCGAGCCGAGGACCACGTTCTGGGCAACCGTGAACTCGGGGATCAGCTTGAAGTGCTGGTGCACCATGCCGATGCCCAGCCTGTTGGCTGCAAGCGGGCTGTGGATCGCCACCCGCCGACCGTCCAGCAGGATCGTGCCCGCGTCGGGCTGTTCCAGCCCGTCGAGGATCTTCATGAGCGTCGTCTTGCCTGCGCCGTTCTCGCCGACGACGGCGTGGATCTCGTCCTTCTCCACGGAGAAATCGACGGCGTCGTTGGCGAGCAGGTCCGGGGCGTAGCGCTTGGTGATGCCCCGCATCTCGAGGTACGGCATGGGCTCCTCTTCCCGGCGCAGAAAGAGCGGGAGCGCGGGGACGGCCCCGCGCTCCCGGCTCACGCCGCGGTCCGTTACAGCTGCGGCACGGGCAGGGTCAGGGCCCCGCTCCTGAACTTCTTCATCAGCGTCGGCCATCTTCGAGGTGACGCTGGTGGGAACGTTCTTGTAGTACAGCGGGTCGTTGTCCGCGAAGTCCACGTAGCCGGCCTTCGAGTCCACGACCTCGGCCTTCCCGAACGGCAGCTTGCCCTGCACGGCCTTCTTCAGCGTCTCGTACCACGGCCCTCTCCTGGGCGAGGGTGGCGCAGCCGACGATCGTCCCCGGGGCGATCGCGTAGGCGTTGCTGTCGAAGTACACGACGTAGCGGCCGCGCGCCTGCGCCGCCTTGATGATGCCCTGGCCCGCGCCGCCGGCGATGGACAGGATCACGTCGACCCCCGCGTCCATCATGCTGTTGGCGAGGTCGGCGCCCTTGTTGGCGTCCCACCAGTTGCCGATGACCCTGTAGTCCAGGGTGATCTTCGGGTCCACGGCCTGGAAGCCCTGGGTGTAGCCCGGGATCATTTCCTTTGTCAGGGCGGGGTACTCCTGCGCCACGATCGCGCCGACCTTCAGGTCGGGGGTGGCGCCCTTCATCGAGCTCTTGGTCACGAGGCCCGCGAGGTAGCCGGCCATGTAGCCCTGCTCGACCTGGTTGTACATCAGGGAGTAGAACTGGGGATTGCCCGGGACGTACCCGTCCATGAAGATGAACTTCTGCTTCGGGAACGCCTTGCCACGTCCTCGCAGACGAAGGGCATGCGAGGGGTTGGACGTCAGGATCCAGGTGTACTCGCCGGTGGCGGCCAGCGACATCATCTTCTCGGGCCACTTCGGCCTGGTTGAACCCGGCCTCGACCACCTTCACTGGTCAGGTTCCGGAACTCGGCGGCCACCTTGTTGGCCCCGCTCACCATCTGCTCGTACAGCGGGCTGCCCGCGGCCACGCCCGGGACGAACACCGCGAGGCTCGCCGGGGCTGCCATGGCCGTGGCGGCCAGCAGCACCCCGAGCACCACGAGGGACACGCTCAGGAACCGTTTCATCAGACGCACCTCCTCTCCAGAATCCATCGGCTTTGACAAAGCCGGTCTCGAACGCCGTCAAAAAGCGTCCTGACTGTACCCGCAAACGTCCCGGCGGGCAACTGCCCCGCCGTCACGAGACTCCCTTGTGCGCGTAGTAGACCTGCGAGAGCGCCCGGGTGGGGCAGACGCTCACGCACAGGCCGCACCCGATGCACCTTTCCGCCGCGACCCGGGCCAGCTTGCCCTCCATGCGCATCGCCCCGTACTGGCAGGCCTCCACGCACCGGCGACACCCGTTGCACAGCGCGTCGCTCACCACGGGCGCCACCGGCGCGGTCACGGCGATGAGCTTCTTCTCCTTCCTCTCCCGCAGGCGCCGCAGGGTGAGGCCCCGCAGCTCCCCGATCGAGGAGACGCCCAGCTCCCTCACCAGCGCCTCCAGGTCCTGCAGCAGGCGGGTGTAGCGCGACGGTCCCTTCAGGTGGCCGGCCGTGCACACCCCGACCAGGGTCGCCCCGGCCATGACGTACTCGACGACGTCGGCCGCGGTCTCCACGCCGCCCACCCCGATGATGGGCAGGTCGATCGTCGAGGCGATCTCGAGCACCATGCGCAGGGTCAGGGGCATGATCGCCGCGCCGGTCAGTCCGCCCACGCCCCGCGGGCCGCCCAGGGCGGGCTCGCCGGTGCGGATGTCGATGTGCAGGCCCGGGCCGAAAGCGTCCGAGCAGGCGATCCCGTCGGCGCCGGACTCCTTCACGCCCCGCGCCCACTCGGGCGTGATGTGCGCGAAGGAACCGGAGAGCTTCACCACCACGGGGACCTTCACGGCCTGCTTCACCAGGGCCACGGAGCGTTTCATCGGCTCGAGGTCCGTGAGCTTGGGCTCGGGCATCTCGAGGCCCGGGTACAGGGCCATGAGGATCTCGCCCATGTGCGGGCAGTGGGTCGGCAGCTCGATGATGTCGGCCCCGGCCGCCGCCGCCTTTGCCGCGAGCTCTGCCCCTTCCTCGGGCGTGAAGCCGGCGAGGTTGGCGATGACGACCGACTCGCCCTCCTTCGCTCTCTTGATGCCCTCGGTGAACCAGTACTCGGCGGACATGTCCGAGCCGAATACGGCGTTCAACATCCCCGCCTTCACCGCGGTGAAGCAGGGAAGCACGTCGGGGGACGGCCGCGACACGATGGTCTTGGTGCAGATGCCCGCCACGCCGCTGCGGGAGACGTCGACGATCGTGTCTCCGTCCCTGCCGTGCACGCCGGCCGGCACGATGACGGGGTTGCGGAAGGCCACCCCGCAGTAGTCCGTTCTCAAGTCAACAGCCACGTGCTCCTCCTCAGACGGCCACGCCGTTTTTCTTCCACAGCGTCCTCGCCTCGGCGGCGCAGGCGGCAGCCACCGCCTCCTCGTCCACCGTGGTCACGCGGCCGGCCTTCACCACGACCTTCCCGTCCACGAGGACGGTCTCCACGTTCCTGCCCTGGAAACCCATCGAGTACCAGGAGAGCACCGAGGCCGGCGCAACGGGGGTGGGGCTGTCGGGCCTGATCACCAGGATGTCCGCCTTCTTTCCCTCGGCGAGGCTGCCGATCCTGTCGCCCATGCCCAGGGCGCGCGCCGCGTTTCCCAGGGCCATGTCGAGGACCTGGAAGATGGGGAGAAGCCCGGGGTTGGCCCTGTGCGCCTTGTGCACGAGGGAGGCGTAACGCAGGTACTCGGCGACGTCCAGGGTGAAGAAGCAGTCGTGCCCCAGCGTCACGTTCATTCCCGCGGCCATCATGTCGGGGACCCGGGCCACGCCGTTGCCGCCCAGCGAGTTGGTCATCGGCGTGTGGGCCACATTCACCCTGTTGCGGCGCAGGATCTCCAGGTCCTCGTCGGGGAGGTCGATGCAGTGGGCGGCCACCACGTCGGGCCCCAGGACCCCCTGCTCCTCCAGGACCTGCGGGGCGGACTTGCCGTACTTCTCCACCAGGAACGCGCGCGGGATTTCCGCGACATGGATCTGGATCCCGCACTTGTTCCGGTCGGCGATGGCGCGGGCCTTCTTCAGCGTGGCGAAGGAGTTGGTGAAAGCCGTGTGCACGCCCAGCCGGGCCTGGATGCGCGACTCTCCCCCCGCGGGATACCTCTTCATGAAGGAGAGGTTCTCCTCGAAGGCCTTCTCCGCCATTGCGGGGTCGAGCTTCTCGAGGATGGATACCCCGACGACGCGCTCGGTCACCTCGAAGCCGACCTGCGCGCGGATGCCCACCTCCTCGATCGCCTTTGCGCTGGCGGCAAGCGCCCCGGGGAGGGCGTGGGGGCCTTCCACCAGCTCGCACACCGTCGTGGTCCCGCTGCGCAGCATCTTCGCCGCGGCGTAGCGCGTGGCCGCGTAGATCCCCTCCGGAGTCGTGAGGTCCTCCAGCCACTCCCAGCCCATCTTCTGCAGCATGTCCCAGAATGATTTCAGCTGGGAGAAGTCGACAGGCATGTTGTGCCCCAGCACGTAGGGCATGTGGGTGTGGGTGACGATGAAGCCGGGCATGACGATCCTGCCCGACGCGTCGATCACCTCCGCTTTCGGGAAGCGCGTTGCCAGCTCCTTCGCCGTGCCGATGGCCGCGATCGTCGTCCCCTCGACGGCAACCGCGCCGTCGGGGATGAGCCGGCCCCTGAGCGCGTCCGGCTCGCAGGTGACGACAAGCCCGTTCCTGATGAGGATCGCCATTGCCTACCTTCCTTTCCTCCCGGCCGCGGCGAGGGCACACAGGATGTCCTGCCGGGTGACGGGCAGCTTGTGGAACCTGATCCCCGTGGCATCGGCCACGGCGTTGGCGAACACGGCAGCCGCCCCCGCGACGGGCGGCTCTCCCACCCCCTTGGCGCCGTAGGGGCCGGTGGGGTTCGGGTCCTCGACGGCCATGGCCTCGGTGGGAAGCCTGTCCATGATCGAGGGAAGGGCGTAGTCGGCGAAGTTGGCGTTCAGGATGCGGCCGTCGCGGGAGAGGACCTCCTCCATGTGCGCAAGGCCGAAGCCGAACAGCGACCCACCTTCGACCTGGCCCTCGAACCCCAGCGGGTTGATGACCTTGCCCACGTCGTGGCAGGCGAGGTGGCGCAGCACCTCGACCCTGCCGGTGGTCCTGTCCACGCGGATGTCCATGAGGTGGGTACCGTAGTTGTAGGCGATGTAGACGGTGCCCTGGTGCGTCTCGTGGTCGTAGACCGCGTCGGGCGCCTTCGAGAATGCGAGGTTCATGAGGGGGAAGCCGGTCCAGTACGCCGCCGTGGCAACGTCGCGCAGCGGGATGCGCGCGTTGTCGTCCACCGACAGGACCGCGAAGCCGTCCTTCAGCACGACCATGGCCGCGTCGACCTTGAACATGAGCGCGGCCATGGAGACCAGGGACTTTCTCACCTCGGTGGCTGCCATCTTCACGGCCGCGCCGCCCACGGTGGTATTCCGCGAGGCCACGGTGGGGCCCGAGTCGTGCACGCTGTCCGTGTCGACCTGGCGCACTGTCACCTGGGCGAGGGGGAGTCCCAGCACCTCGGAGGCGATCTGGGCGCAGACCGTGCGGGCGCCCTGTCCCATGTCGGACAGACCCACTCCCACCAGGGCGCTGCCGTCCTGCGACACCTGGACGCTCGCGCCCACCACGTCGACTCCCTCGGCGCCGTTGGAGATGCCCTGCAGCATGCTCGCAACGCCCCGGCCGTACAGCCAGCGGCCGTCCGACGGGGGAAGCGGCGGCAGCGTGGTCCTGCGCGCCTCGACCTTCGCGATGGTCTGGCCGATCCCGACGGACACGGGGTATGCCTGTCCCGTGGCGTTGGCATCGCCAGCCTTCAACGCGTTCCTGGCCCGAAGCGCCAGGGGATCCATGCCCAGCCTGCGGGCGAGCTCGTCGATGTTGCTCTCCGAGGCGAAGGTGGCCTGGGGCACGCCGAAGCCCCGGCAGGCGCCGCTGTAGGTCTTGTTCGTGTAGACCGCCGTGGACTGCACGTGCAGGTGCGGGATCCTGTAGGGCCCGGCCACGTGCACGAGGGTCTTCACGGTGACGAACGGGCTCTCGGAAGCGTAGGCGCCGCCGTCCAGGAGGATCGTCACCCGCCGGGCGAGGAGCGTGCCGTCGTTCTTCGCCGCGGTTGCGATGGTGATGCGCGAGGCATGGCGGAGGTTCGACCCGATGATGGACTCCTCCCTGTCGTGCACGATGCTCACGGGCCGGTCCAGGCGGCGCGCCGCCACCGCGGCCAGCACGCCGATCTCGGCGGCCACGTCGTCCTTGCCCCCGAAGGAGCCGCCCGTGGACGCCTGCACGACCCGCACCATGCCCGCCGGCACCCCGAGGTTGGCCGCGATGTGACCGCGCAGGTGGAACGGGGACTGGCAGGAGGCGTACACGGTGATCCTTCCGTCCGGCGAGGGCACGGCGCAGACCGCCTCGGGCTCGATGTAGCCGTGCTCCTGGGCCGAGGTCTCGTAGGTGCCTTCCACCACGAGGTCGGCCCCCGCGAAACCCTTCTCCACGTCGCCTTTCACGAGCTTCTTCGCAGTAGGTGACGTTCCCCTGGGGGTGGATCTTCCGCGCGCCCTCGGCGAGGGCCTCGTCGACGGTCAGCACGGGGGCCAGGGGCTCGAGCCTGCAGCTTCACGGCCCGGGCGGCGCGCCGCGCGGCCTCCGGCCGTCTCCGCGACGACGAGAGCGAAGGACTCCCCCGCGTAGCGGATCACCTCGGTGGCCAGCACGGGCTGGTCGAACGGCGGGAGGATGCCGATGAGGTTGCCCCCGGGGATGTCGCCGCCGCGCAGGACGAGCAGCACGCCCTCCTGCCGCTCGGCGGCGGAGGAATCGATGCCGGTGATCCGGGCCGCGGGGACACGCGCCCGGGCCGCGCACCCGTACACCATGCCGGGGAAGCTCAGGTCGCCGGCGAACTTCGCCCGGCCGGTCACCAGCTCGAGGCCGTCGACCTTGCGCACGCGCGAGCCGACCACGCGCAGGTTCTCGCCGCTCATGAGCCGCCCCCGGTCCCGCTGCCCGCTGCACCGCCTTCACGATCTTCGCGTAGCCCGTGCACCGGCAGAAGTTGCCGCTCAGGCCCTCCTCGATCGCCGCCGTCGTCGGCCGCGGGTTCTTGAGAAGCAGCGCCTTCGTGGAGAGGACCATGCCCGGCGTGCAGTAGCCGCACTGCACGGCGCCCTCCTCGAGGAACGCCTCCTGCACGGGGTCCAGGCTGCCGTCCGGGCGGGCCACCCCCTCGATGGTGAGGACACGGCGGCCGTGGAGCTTCGCCGCGTAGAGCAGGCAGGCGTTCACGGGCTCCTCGTCCACCAGGATCGTGCACGCCCCGCACTCGCCCCGGCCGCAGCCTTCCTTGGTGCCCGTCAGCCCCAGCAGGTCGCGCAGCAGGTCCAGCGCCCGCATCTCGGGGGCAGCCTCGACCGTCGTCTTTCTTCCATTACAGGTGAACTCGATTCGCACGGCCTTCCCCCTCAGTTCCCCAGGGCCTCGGCCAGTGCGTCGCCGAGGAGCGACGCGGTGACCTGGCGCCGGTAGTCGAGGCTCGCGCGCACGTCGGAGATGGGCGCGATCTCGGAGTCGGCGGCCGCGAGCACGGGCCCGAGGTCAAGGCCCTTCACCGCCTTGCCCGCAAGCAGCCTCTCGGCCGCCGACAGGCGCAGGGGCACCGGCGCAACGGAGCCCACGGCGAGCCGGGCCTCCCGGATCGTGCCCTTCTCCACCAGGAGCCACACCGCCGCGTTGACCTGCGAGATGGCCTGGCCGTTCCTCTTGCCGATCATGCGGAATGCGCTCGCACCCGCCAGGAAGCGGGAGGCGATGCGGACCTCGACGAGCAGCTCTCCGGCGGCGAGCACGGTCCTCTTCGGTCCCAGGAAGAACTGCGCTGCCGGCACCGTCCTGCTGCCCTTGCCCGAGCGCAGCACGAAAGAGGCCTCCAGCGCGACCAGGGGCGCAAGCGTGTCGCCGCAGGGCGAGGCATTGCAGACGTTGCCGCCGATGGTGGCGAGGTTCCTGATCTGGGGCGAGCCGATGGCGCGCGCTCCCTGCCGCAGGCAGGTCGGCAGGTCGGCCGAGGCGGCGATCTCGGAGATCGTCGCGGCCGCGCCGATCGAGATGCCCTCGGGAGTCCTGCGGATACCCCGCAGCTCCGCGATGCCCGCCACGTCGACCAGCAGGTCGGGCGCGATCACCCCGTCGGCGATCACCACGGCGAGGTCGGTCCCTCCCCCCACTGCCCGGCGCAGGCCGGCCCCGGCCAGCAGCGCCACGGCCTGCTCGACCGTGGCGGCGACCTTGTACTCCATCATCCGTCCCGCTTCCGACCGCCCCGCAGGGCGGCAGCCTCTTTCTCTATGCCCAGGCGCTTCAGCGTGGCCGGGGTGGGCACGCCCTCGGGGGTCCACCCCCGCACCGCGTAGTACTCGTCGAGCATGACGGAGAACTTCTCCCGAGAGATCACCGCCCCCTGCGATGCCTCGCCCTTGATCGGCTCGAAGCACCGGTCGGGAAGGGTGTCGTCCGCCCTGCCGAAGCCCGCGCCGAGGTTGAACAGGCGCTCGAGGTTCCAGATCCGCTCGCCCACCTCGGTGAACGCGGCCAGGGAGAGCGTCTGGCCCGTGGCAGCCTCGAGGAAGGCAGGATACATCTCCTTCGGCGTGATGAACTCGTGGAACCTGCAGGCGACCAACGTGAAGATCGCGTTCACGAAGTCCTGGATCCCGCGCACGATGGGCGCCTTGCCCTCGTAGGAGTCCATGTCCAGCTTCCCGATGATCTCGTCCCCGATGGGCGCGCGCTTGTGGCAGGCACCCCGGTTGGAGGTGGCAAAGGCAAGGGCCACGCCCTTCATGCGCCGGGGCATCCAGGCGGCGAAGCCCGAGTTCTTCACCTGCATGGCCACGCCGATGCTGCCCTTCCCCGTCTTCTCGGCCGCCACCTTGGGGCCGTCGGCCAGGAGGTCGCCCACGCCCTCCCGCTCGCCGATCTTCCTGATCAGGCCGAGAATCGAATCGCTGTCGCCGAATGCCATCGAAAGTTCGGGGTCCTTCAGCACGCCCTTCTCGGCCATCTCGAGGGCCCACGCGATGGTGACGCCCACCGTGAGGGTGTCCATACCGTAGTCCTCGCACAGCTGGTTCGCCTCGGCCAGGGTCACCGGGTCGTTGTTCATGACCTCGGAGCCCAGCGAGAACATGGTTTCGTACTCGGGCCCCCGCAGCCAGCTCTCCGTGTTGTCGCGCTTCCTGTACTTGTGCAGCATGCCGCAGTGCACGGGGCAGCCGTAGCAGGAGATGGCCCGGGTGTAGTACTTCTTCGCGTACGCCCAGCCGTCGATCTGCGTGCCCTCGGCAAACACGCCGAACTGGTGGTTCTTCGTGGCCATGCCGCCCTTGCTGTTCACCAGGCCCATGCCCGCCCCCGTGCCCACGCGGGAGAACATGCCCACGAGGTTGTGCGAGTCGGCGCACGCGTCCCTGATGATGTCCACGTTGCGGGCCACCAGGGACGCGAAGGCCGCCCTGTCGGCAACGTCCACCGCGTGCGCTCCCTTGAAGGCCATGCCCTTGATCCGCTTGGAGCCCAGCACCGCCCCTGCCCCGCCGCGGCCGAAAGTGCGGGTCTCGGAGAAGATGGCGGCCATGGCCACGGCCTTCTCGCCCGCCCTGCCGATGGACAGGGTGCGCGTCTCGGCTCCCCACTTCTCCTTCATGTATGCCTCGGTCGCGGCGGTGCTCCTGCCCATGACGGGGGACGCGTCGTGGAAGCTCACCGTCCCGTCCTCGACGAGGATGAGCACCCAGCCCGGCGCCTGCCCCTCGAGGATGAGGCCGTCGATGCCGCAGAACTTGATCTCGGCCCCGAGGAAGCCGCCGGCGTAGCAGTTGAGGATCGTGCCGCTGAGCGGGCTCTTGGTCACGATGCAGGCCTGGGGAAACATGGGGGCCGCGGTCCCCGTGAGCGGGCCGGTTGTCAGGATGATCTTGTTCCCCGCGGACAGCGGGTCGACCGACGGGGAGACCTCGTCGACGAGGACCTTCGTGCCGTACCCCATGCCGCCGATGTAGGCCTTCAGCGCCGGTCCCACCGGCTCGCGGGTCGCCGTCTTCGCCGTGCAGTTGATGCGCACCAGGACGTCGAACATGCTGCTGGCCATGTCAGGCTCCCTTCTTCGCAATGGCCACGGTGACGCAGGCCTTCACGCACTCGGGGTCCCCGCCGCAGAAGTCGCACTTCCACGCCGTCTCGCCGTTCATCCGGATGGCATGGAAGGGGCAGGCATCCACGCAGGCCTCGCAGCCCGTGCAGGCCTCCCGGTCGATGAGCACCAGGCCGTCCTTCTCCGAGATGGCCTGCACGGGACAGGCGGCAACGCAGGGGTGGCCGTCGCAGTCGTCGAACCTGCACACCCGGATCTGCGGCAGCTCGGGCCAGTTGCGGGCGATGTCGATGCGGGAATCGGCCATGCGCACCGCGCCGGTCTTCACGAGAGAGCAGGAAACCATGCAGCGCCTGCACTCCGTGCACTTCTCGAAGTCGAACTGGAACCCTGTTCCCATGTGCCCTCCTAGAGGCGGCCCGCGTCCCGCAGGTGGCCCTTCGCCGCGGCCGCCTCCGCGGCGGCGACGAGCACCACGGGACCCGTGCACCCCATGGCCGTCTCGCAGTAGATGCCCTTGGAGGCGAGAAGCCTCGCCGCCGCCTCGATCTCCATGACGTCGATGCCGTCGATCTCGCTGTCGACCGTCTTCTTCGCCGGGGCGACGGTCTGCGCGGCGCTCCCTGCCGGGGCCGATCGCCCGGCAAGCAGCCGGGCAAGCCCCGCCGCCTCCGCTGCCTCTCTCTCCTCCGCGTAGATCCGCCAGGCTTCCCCGCGCACCATTCTCGCCATCAGGAGCAGCGCGTTCGCCGTCACCGCTGCCGAGGTGGCACGCGAGATGATGCCCACCGCGGCGGCTGCCGGGCCGACCCCGGGGCCATAGCCGGACCCCGTCACCTCGATCCTGCCGCCCGTGGTGAATGCAGCCAGGAGCTTCACGATGGCGTTCCCGGTGAGAGAGTCGCAGACCAGCACGTCCACCGCCCCCGCAAGAATGTCGTTGCCGCGCAGCAGCGCCTCGCCGCGCTTTGAGCCGGCGAGGTTCACGCCCCAGCCCGCCGCAGCAAGGCCCTGGAGGATCTTCAGGGCCCGCGCGGCCCCGTCGAGGGTGAGCAGGCCCACGCGGGGCGACGGGATGCCGAAGGCGCGCGCGGCGGCCACACCCGCGATGGCGTTGGACACCAGCGCCTCGACCCTGTCGGCCGAGGCGGTGCCCGTGGTCGTGGCGATGAAGAGATCTCGGCCGTTCCCCGGCGCCCTCGTGTGTCCCACCGTGGCGATGCCGATCGGGAACGGGTAGTGGAAGGTCACCGCGCCGTGGATCCGGCCCTCGGACAGCGCCTTCTCCATGTCCCGGTGCGCTCCCGCGGGATCGCCTCCCTCCTCCCCGAAGAGCACCGGCTCCACGGTCGGGTCCAGGCGCGCGGCCTCGGCCGCCCCGAGGGCGAGCTCCCCTGCCCCGGACTCCGAGCCGGGGAGGGTGAGGCCGATGCGGACCGTTGCTGGTCGGGCGGCAGCGGGAGCCACACCGGCCGCGGCGGGTTTTCCCACGGGCGCCGCGGGCCCGGCATTCCACGCCTCGAGCAGGAGCGACACCCCGTCGAAGAGGCCGGTCATGCGGCCGAGGAAGAGGCTTCCCTTGCCGATGAGAAGACCGCGCTTCAGCGTGCCGGCCGCCGCCCAGTCGAGGAACCACCCCAGGGCGGGAATGCCCGACGGGATGTGGCCCTGGGTCGGCGCCCACCCGGTGACGCCGTGGCGCTCGATGAAGGAGTCCATCGCCTCGCGGGCGATCTCCTTCTTCATCACCGCCATGGCGGCGATCATCTTGAGGTTGGCAAGGGTCACGTTCCCCGCGCCCGCGGCCTCGGTGATCTCGGGATTCTGAAGCTCCGGCGCATAGCAGTCGATGTCGGAGAAGGAGAGCCCCGCGCGCGCGAGCGGCTCGGCCACGAGGTCCTGGATCACCGCCTGGGGTGAGGATCCTGAGCCGATGCGGAGCATGCCGGCCATCTCGTTTCTCACCAGCAGGCCCTGCCTGGCGCCGCCGTCCAGGAGCACGGCAAAGGCGCCCATGCAATCCTCGAGAACGGGAAGTCCCTTCTCGATGTGCTTTTTCGCGTTCATGGCCAGCTTGGCCGTCGTGCCGCCGGCCACCACGACCACCCGGCGGAACGATCCGGCGCGGATGTGCGAGGCAGCCTGCAGCAGGCCGTGCACCGGCCCGGCGCAGAAGGAGCGCACGTCGCTTCCCGTGGCACCGACAAGCCCGCACAGCTCGCCGATCGCCTTGGCAAAGTTGCCCCCGCCCCTCTGGTTCACGTCTCCGCAGGCCTCTTCCGAGGTCTCGATCACGTACTGGATGGAGGCGGGGTCCGTGCCCGTGCGCGACAGCAGGCCTCGCAGCGCGTACACGGCCGTGGCCTTGGAGCTGAGGTTCTCGAGCATCGCGTGCGCGCCGAGATTCGCGTCGGTGGGGTGCGCCGATTTCACGCAGCCCACGGTCCTGCCCTCGTGCACGAGAGGGATCGCCCCCGAGGCGATCTCCGCGGCGACGCCATCCGCCTCGAGTGCGCTCTTGAAGCGCGAGAGGTCGGCGCCCTTCATCGCGGGGTCCGCCTCGAGGATCCGCGCCGCCTCGTCGCGGAAGCCCTTCTCCAGCTGCACAAGGTCGAAGGTGTCGGCGAACTTCAGCAGGGCATAGAAACCCTTCTCGTCGATCATCCTGCCGAAGCGGCCGTCGACAGGCGCGGCCCCCGCGGCAGGCGTCCAGGGCCGGGCCGGAAGCTGCCGCGGGTCGAGGTTGCCGATGAACGCCTGGTTGGGCGGGTAGGCGACCACCTCCGCGAAACTGCGCAGGGAGCGGGGCAGCGCCTCCAGGAACCGGGATCCCGGGTTTGCCGCCCTTTCCCCTCCCGGCGTGGTCCCGTGCTCCACCGCGAAGTGCGGGCAGTGGAACAGGGAGTAGGAACAGGCCGTGATGACCGGGAGGGTCTCAGCCACCTGTGAGCTCCCGCACGGCCGCCTTCACCTCGTCTGTGGTGAACTCCTTCGAGAAGGAGGCCACGCGCTGCCCGTCGCGGTAGACCACGATGGTCGGCAGCCCCAGCACCTTCTCGCGGATGGCCAGGCGCCTGTTGCCCTGGAGGTTCACCTTGGCGAAGGCCACCTTTCCCTCCAGGTCGGAGGCGAGGCTCTCGATGGCGGGCATCATCTCGATACACGTCTCGCAGGTCTCGCTCCAGAAGTCCACGAGATACACGCCCTTGTGCGCGAGCACGGTCGCGTCGAAGTTGTCCTTGTCCAGCTCTGTCATTGCTGTGCTCCGTCAGGAGAGGAGCTTCCCCCTGATCGCGGACACCTCTTTCACGATGTCCGCAACGGGCAGCACCATCTCCATCATCGCGATATTCGCTTCGTACACGGCAGGATCGATCTCCTGCCTGATCTCGGGCTCCAGGATGTGGTACGCGGGGAGTCCCAACGGGACTCCTGTCAATGCACCTGCAAAAGCCGGGTCACCGGCGATCACCGTCTCGGCGATCAGCCCGCTCGCCTCGGGGTCGGCACCGCCCAGGAGGACGACGATCGCCTCCTTGCCGTACTGTTCCGCCAGGGCTTTCACCCGCTTCTGGTTCTCCAGGTCCATTGCACCGGCGCTCGTTCAGACAAAGCACGCGGTCGTGGAGAACACGACCTCGACGGGCTTGCCTGCCAGGCAGGCCTCGATGGCCCCGCCGGGGATCCCGTCCCTGTCGCCCAGGATGATGATCTTCTTCCCTTCCAGCATGCTGTCTCACCCCCTTTCCTTTCGGGATTGCGGGGCAGCGCCGTCACAGCGGCAGCCGCTCCTTCGTCTCGCCCTTCTGCATCCGCACGAGGCAGGGGACCTCGGTCACGCCGCAGCGCGCGGCCACCCCCCTGTAGCGGAACGTGTCCAGCTTGATGAGCGGCAGGCCCAGCCCCTCGGCCTTCGCCTCCACGACGGGGAACAGGTCGAGACTCCTCTGCACGGGCGGGGTGTAGAAGTACAGAAGGTACTCGCTGCCCGCCCGCGCGACCGCCTGCGCGTACTCGTCGATCTCGGTGAGCGCCTTGTCCGCGTGGAACGCGGCCACCGCACCGTCGGAGGCGGCGGTGACGACCTGGCGCAGCACCTTGACCCGTGCATCGCCGGCCGCGAACACGCGGGGCCTGCTCGTCTCCATCTTCTCGTCGGTCACGAGGAAGCCCCGCGTCGTCTCGACGAAGCCGCCCAGGAACGCGGTCTGGGGGACGGTCCCCACGAACAGGAACACGCCGGCGCAGGGCACCGTCTCCTCGGCCCCGGTGCGGAGATTCTTCAGCCGCACGCCGCTCACGCTCTCCCCGCCCTCGATCGCCGTGATCGAGCGGTTCCACATCCAGGTGAGCTTCGGGTTTGCCAGCGCCGCCTCGGCCTGGGTCCTGTTGCAGTCCAGCGTCCCCTCGTCGTGCACGATGACCATCACGACCTCGGAGGCGAACCTGCTGATGAACCCCGCCTCTTCGACCGCCGTGTCGCCGCTGCCGACAACGACGACCCGGGCGTCCTCGTACAGCTCCGCGTCGCAGGTGGCGCAGTACGAGACCCCCGTGCCGGTGAGCTCCTTCTCGCCCGGGATGCCAAGCCTGCGCGGCTCGCACCCGGGGGCCAGGATCAGCGCGCGCGCGTGAAGCGTCCGCCCGTCCTTCGTGCCCACCGCGTACCCGCCCTCCTCCTCGGCGAACGACACGGCCTCGGCGCGTTCGATCACGGCGCCCATGGCCTCGGCGTGCCTGCGGAACCTCTCTGTCAGGTCCCGGCCGCCGATGACCTCGGGGAAGCCGGGGTAGTTCTCCATCCTCTCGGTGGTGGCTGCCTGGCCGCCGGGCTTCTTGCGGTCCAGGATCAGCGTGGTGCGCCGGGCCCGGGCGGCGTAGATTCCGGCCGAGAGGCCTGCCGTGCCTGCCCCGATGATCAGGACGTCCACCCGGCGCCGCAGGCGCATGTCCTCGCTGTCCATCAGTACCCCACCCCCGCCAGCCTCCCGATCCCGCTCTGGTTTCCCGCGCAGTAAAACGGGGTGGTGTTCTCGATCACGCGCTCGACGTCGGCGGGCTCGGGATCACCGCCGGTTTCCTTGCGCAGCCGCAGGCAGTCGCCGCCGGCCACGCGCTTCACCTTCGGGATGCGCGTGGGCTTCTCGATGGAGCCGCCCGACACCAGGTACTTCGCCTCGGGCACGTCGTCGACGAGCAGGATGCCCTCGGAGCCGTCGGGTCCGCCGAACTCGTAGCACAGTGCCGTGCACGGGATTCCCCACTTCTCCAGGGTCTGCAGGGTCAGCATCGCGTCGGTGGCGGAGTTGCCTCCCCCCTCCCACGAGATCACGCAGCCCTGGGCGCCCAGGCGCCGCACCTGCGAGGCAGCGAGGTTGGCCACGCGCTGCTTCTCGACGTGCGAGTTGTTGTGGCCCCTGTCGAAGACCACGCCCACGAAGTTCACCGTCTTCCCGTGCGCGCGCGCGAGTTCCATCACCACGGGCATGTTCACCTGGATGTGGGTGGGGATCTTTGCCCACGGCCACACGTAGTTGCCGCTCACGATGCACCCGTCCATCAGCTCGGTGGGTGAGTAGGCGGCAGGCACCAGGTTGGATACCTCCTTGCCGTACAGGAGCGTGTTGGAGTAGGTGCCCTGGGTCTGGCACTGCGTCACGTAGGCCACCTTCGGCAGCGCCGGGTCGACCGGGGCGTCGAAGTCGAAGCACTCGGTCCGGTCGGGCTTCCTGTCCTTCAGTACCTGCCCGATGGCGCGCGAGGCGCGGATGCCCGCGTGCCGCACCGCCTCGTCGTACTCCACATCACTCGCCCCGGGCTTCATCGTCATGCGCAGGACCAGGTTGAAGGTCTGCGAGAAGGGCGAGTAGCCCGCCGCGGGACCTGTCATGTCGATGATGGCGTCGCGCGCGTACAGCAGGGCGCTCTTCCCCGCCCACGGCAGCTCGGCGCACTCCATCACCGCGAGGTTGTCGAACAGGTGCGTGACCCCTGCGCCCACGATGGTCGGGGGCGCCAGGTGCCCGGGCATGAACTCACCCTCGCCGCTCACCTTGACACCCACGGGCAGCGTGTCCAGCACGTGCACGATCCGGGCGTCCTCGCCCGGGCACACGATCTCGAGGTCCAGCCCGGCGATGAAGCCGCCAGTGTCCTCGGAGCGGATGAGCCTCGTGAGCTCGTCCTTGTCCACCGTCAGCACGCCGTCGGCGAGGGACGTGGCCCTGCCGAAGGCGAGGCTGCGGATCGTGAAGTATCCGCGTTCCAGCTTCATGGCAGCCACTCCTATGCGAGGCTGACGTCGAACACGGTGGGTCCCTTGACCTCCGTGCTCACGGCCTCGAGCGCCTTCGCGACCAGGCGTTTTCGGAACTCGATCTCCCGCTCCCTCGGAAGGGACGGGTTTCCCGCCGGGTACGGGATGCCCCCCCCGGTGATGATCCTGCTCACACCCACGGACTTCGCAACCGACGGTATCGCGGTAATCAAGGCTGTGGGGATACCGGCCCGCTCAGCCTCTTTCTGCATCGTTGACACGCAACGAGTGCAGGTTCCTCATGTGGAGGTGTAGATGGCGGCCGAGACCTCCCTTCTTTTGAGCTGCTCGGCGACCTGGGCGCCCAGCTTCTTGCTCATGGCCACGTTGGTGCCGATCCCGCACAGCGCGTAGTAGTCCTCGAGAAGGACCTTGAACCTGCCCTCCTTCTCGAACGCGCGCAGCGCGTCCAGGGGCACGACCCTGTCGGGGTCCTCGTCGACCCAGGTGGAGTCGTAGCCGCCGTGGATGCCCTTGAAATCCCCCGCGGGCAGTTCCTTCATGCCCCTGATCGAGTACATGCCGAAGGCGTCGGCAAAGGCCTGCTTCAGCTTGTCGGGGTTGCCCCTCGGCACCATGCCGCCGCCTGTCACGATGGCGATCGTCGCGGCCTTCAGGTCGCGCACGGGAGGGGCGGGGGTCACCATCTCGAAGCCGCGCAGAGGGATCTCGGTGGGCGGGTTCTGGCCTGCCAGGCGCTTCATCAGCATCTCGATGGCCCGCTGGGCAGCGGTCTTCTGGACGTACTCGTTGGAGCGGAAGCCGCGCGGGAGGTAGCCTTCCTCGATCGCGGGGCCCAGTGCCCCGTGCTGGCCCAGCTTCACCGCCATTGTCCGCGATGCCCGGCAGGTCCTTGCGCATGCCCGCCGCGGTCTCGGCGCAGGGGTAGATGTACGCGTCCTTGCGGTAGATCTCGACCGCGGGGTTCTCGGGGTACAGGCCGATCAGCACGGGCACCTTCAGCGTGCCGGAGCACAGCCGTCCCACCATGCCGCAGGCAAGGCCGTAGCGGCCCGCGTTGAACGCGGGACCCGCGATCACGACGTCGGGCTTCGCGTCCCGTATCAACTCTGCCAGCTTCGGCAGGATCGCCTCGGTCTCCTGGTTGATGAGGTTGTCGCCGCACCAGACGGTGCGCACGATCTCCGCCCCGTCCCCCAGGAGCGCCATGATCCCCGTCCCGGGACCCTTGGGTCCCTCGCAGTGGTCGAGGGGAGAGCTTCCCTTCTCCTCGCCCCCGATCCCCGCGAAGAACTGGTTGATATAATGAACGATTCTGACCTTCTTCCCCATCAAGACCTCCTGTGCGCCGGCCCTCGACGGGCCTGCGCCACGGCGGGGAATTGTCCCCTGCCGCATCTGCGCGGACACCGTCCGCTTTTTCGGGAGGCGCCCACGCTATCCCAAAAGTGCGCCCTCGTCCATCGGTTGTGGGCAGCCTCGATGCTCCCGCCCCCTCAGTCCCCCCCGCAGAGGTGACAGCGCACCATGTGGCCGGGGCCCCGCTCGCGGAACACGGGGTCCTCCGCCCCGCACCGGGCCACCGCCACCGGGCAGCGGGTGTGAAAGGAACACCCCGGCGGGATGTGCACCGGGCTGGGGATCTCGCCCTGCGGGACTGACCGCTCGGGCTTGAGCGCATCCTCCGCGTCGCTCACGGTGGGAATCGCCGAGATCAGCATCCGTGTGTACGGGTGCAGCGGGTTGCGGAAGAACTCCCGCGTGGTGGCGATCTCGCACATGCGGCCCAGGTACATGATCGCGACCCTGTCGGCGACGTTGCGCATCAGGCTCAGGTCGTGGCTGATGAACAGGTACGACAGGCGGAACTCGCGGCGCAGGCGGACCAGGGTCGTGATGATCTTCGCCTGCACCGACACGTCCAGGGCGCTGGTGGGCTCGTCGAGGATGAGAAGCTTCGGCCGTGCAGCCAGCGCCCGGGCGATAGACACCAGCTGCCGCTCCCCTCCCCCGATCCCCGTGGGGTACTTGTCCAGGTACGCGGCGGGCAGCTCCACCATCCGCAGCAGCTCCTCCGGCGTGCTTCCCCGGCCGTCCGCGGTGTCGGGACGGTGCACCTTCAGCGGCCGCTCGACGATGTGGCGGATGCTGCGCCGCGGGTTGAGGGAGGAGCCGGGGTCCTGGAAAACGATCTGGATGTCCCGCTTCATCGACAGGGGGCGCCTGCCGGTGAGCCCCGCGATCTCCTGTCCCTCCATGCGGATGCTGCCCGCGGTGGCCGCGTACATGCCCACCACCGTGTAGGCGACCGTACTTTTCCCGGAGCCGGATTCGCCGACAAGGCCGAGGACCTCGTTCGCGTCGAGGTCGAAGCTCACCCCGTCAACGGCACGGAGAGACGACTGTCGGCGGGAGAGCCCCTTGCGCGGGAGCGGGAAGTGCTTCTTCAAGTCGCGCACCTCGAGCAGCGGGCTACCCATCGGCTCCTCCCTGCCCCCCGAAGAGGAAACACGCCGTGTCGTGTCCGGGACCGGTCGGCACCAGCGGGGGCTTCTCCCGGGCGCAGCGGTCCATGGCCCGGGGGCAGCGGGGATGGAAGCGGCAGCCCGCCGGCGGCGCGAGGTAGTCGGGCAGCCTCCCGGGGATGCCGTCGGCAAAGCCCTCGCCGGTCAGGCGCGGCACCGAGGCGAACAGCCCCGCCGTGTAGGGATGCTGCGGTCGGGCGTACAGGTCGGCCGTGGCAGCCGTCTCCACGATCGTGCCTGCGTACATCACGTAGATCCTGTCTGTCATGTGCCGGGCCACCCCGAGGGAGTGCGTGATCAGGACCAGGGAGGTGCCGTGGTCCTGCACGATCCGGTCGACAAGCTGGAGGATCTCCGCCTGGATGGTGACGTCCAGCGACGTCGTGGGCTCGTCTGCGATGAGAAGCTTCCGCGCCGTCGAGAGGGCCAGTGCGATGCATGTCCTCTGGCGCATCCCGCCGCTGAGCTGGAACGGGTAGTTGGTCAGGATCCTCTCCGGATCCGGCAGGGAGACCTGTGACAGGATCGAGACGGCCCTGTCGCGCAGGCTCCCGGGCGCCGTCCCGCCTGTGGAGTTGGCGATCGCCTCCTGGATCTGCGTCCCCACGGTGAACACCGGGTTCAGCGCCGCCGTCGGGTCCTGGAACACCATCGCGATGCCCTGGCCCCGGAACCGGCGCACCTCGGACCTGCCCATCGCAAGCACGTCACGTCCCTCGAAGAGAACCTCACCGCCGCACACCCTGCCCTGCGGGGGCAGCAGGCGCAGCACCGACTTCACCACCGTGGTCTTTCCGCACCCCGTCTCGCCGACGAGGCCGATGCGCTCGCCCGGCCGCACGGAGAGCGAGACGCCGTCCACCACCTTGAGCAGCCCGCCATAGACCTTGTAGCCGACCCGCAGGTCCCTCACCGACAGCGTCGCTTCGGCCATTGGCTCAGGCCTCCTCCGACGCGAGGGCGTCGCGCAGGCCGTCGCCCACGAGGTTGAACCCCAGGACCAGCGCGACGATGGCCAGCGCGGGGAACACGGCCGTCCACCACTGGTCGGGAAGGTAGCGGGATCCCTCGGCGACCATGGTTCCCAGCGAGGGAGTGGGAGGCTGCTCGCCCAGCCCGACGAAGCTCAGCGACGCGCTGAGGATGATGACCCAGCCGAAGTCCAGCGTGACCTTCGTGAAGATGGGAGAGATGCAGTTGGGAAGGATCTCGCGGAAAAGGATGTGCCCCCGCGTTTCGCCCATCAGCTCCGCCGAGCGGATGTAGAACTCGTTCCTCACCGACGAGACCATGCCATACACCAGCCGCGCGTACCACGGCCAGAAGGCGATCGAGACGGCAACCATCGAGTTGAACAGGTTCGGCTTGAGCACCGAGGACACGGCCAGGGCGAGGATGAGCGGCGGCAGTCCGAGGAAGACGTCGGTGACCCGCATGATCACCGTGTCGATGAACCTGCCGGCAGCGTAGCCCGCCACGAGGCCGAGGACCGTGCCGATGGGCACAACGAGGGCGAGCACCGCGACCCCCGTGAGCAGGGCCGGGCGCAGGGCGAAGATGATCCTGCTCAGGATGTCGCGGCCATAGATGTCCGTCCCCAGCAGGTGCGCGGCCGACGGTGCCGTCGCTCCCGTGATGAGGTCTACGAACGGCCCCGCGTGCGCGGGGTACGGCGAGAGGACAGGGGCAAGGATCGCCGCGAGCACCGTGAGCACGATCACGGCCAGGCCCGCCACGGACAGCCACCTGCGCGAAAACTTGTACCAGACCCGGCCGGCACGCTCGCGCAGGGGCGCTGCCCAGGAAGCCCGCCCCCCCCCTGCCACGCCTACACCCTCCCCGCGCCGAGGCGGATGCGCGGGTCGAGGAACGAGATGACGAGGTCCGTGATGATGTTCACGACGATGAAGATCAGGCCCAGCACCATGATCACCGCCGAGATCGCGTTCAGGTCCTTCTGCAGCATGACGTTGATCCCGTAGCGGGAGAGACCGGGCCAGTTGAACACCATCTCGACGAGGAAGGCATTGCCGAAGAGCACCGCGAAGTCCAGGCCGAGCACCGAGACGGTGGGGATGAGCGAGGGCTTCAGGAGGTAGCGGCGCAGGATCCTGCCCTCCGGGGTTCCGTAGGCCCGCTGTGCGAGGATGTAGTCCTTGGACATGTTGTCCGTCATGGAGGCGCGGGTGATGCGGGCTTCCTGCGAGAGCCCGCCCAGCGCCAGGGCGATCCCCGGCAGCACGAGGTGCATCAGGCCGTCGAGGAACGCGCGCAGGTCCAGCGCGATCAGGCTGTCCAGGCACACCATGCCGGTGACCCGGGGCGGGACCGCCAGGCCCGGCGTGAGCCTGCCGATCACGGGCAGCCACTGCAGGACCTGGCCGAAGACGAGAACGAAGATGATCGCGAACACGAACGCCGGGGTCACAACGCCGACGTAGGACACCAGGCGGATGAGCGCGTCGACCCAGGAGCTGCTGTACTTCGCCGACAGGACTCCCAGGAGGATCCCCCCGAGAGCCATGATGATTCCCGCGAAGAGGATCAGCTCCACGGTGGCCGGCAGGAAGTCGGCGAAGTCCTCGATGACAGGGCGTTTCGTGTACAGCGACTCCCCGAAGTCACCCCGCACCACCCCGGCCAGCCACAGGGCGTACTGCACGGGCAGCGGCTTGTCCAGGTGCATCTTCTGGCGGAGGTTCTCGACGACCCAGTCGGGCGCATTCGCACCGAGGCTCATGCGCGCGGGGTCGCCGGGCACGATGCGCGCGATGAGGAAGATGAGGATGGACAGCCCCACCAGCACGAGCAGAGCGTGACCCAGCCGACGGAGAATGAAAGTGACGACGTGCATCGCAGCCTCGGCGGCCGGGAGGTGGACGGGCAGCGCCCGTCCACCGTCCCTGCCCTCCTCCCTACCTCTTCATCCGCTCGGGAAAGACCTGCAGGTCGCGCATGTAGAAGTTGTATCCCTGCACGGGGATCGCGCTCCCTCCCGCCCTCACCCTCTTGTCAGCGCCCCACTCCAGGTAGCCGGACTGGTAGGCGTGCTGCTCGGTCACGTCGACCGCCCAGATGGACGGGCACATCTCGATGAGCCTCTTCGTGAGAGCCTCGTACTTTGCTTTCCGCCCCTTCGGGTCGACGGTGGCCACGGCGTCGGTGATCTGGGCGTCGATGGCCGCGTCCTTGAGCCACTCCACCCCTTCCCACGTGCCGCCGTTGCGGGAATGGTAACGGGAGAGCGGCGAGCCCGGCTCCCCGTAGTGCGGAGCATAGGTGAGGATGTTCACGTGGGCGGTGCTCTCCTGCTGGGACACGTCGGCGATCATCTTCCCCCACGGCTGCTTGGCGATGCGCACGACGATGCCGGCCTTGGCCGCACTGGCCTGGAAGAGCAGCGCGATCTTGTCCGCCGCCACCCACTCCGCGGGGTAGCAGATGTCCAGGGGGTATTTCGCGATGTCGGCCGCGTACCTCGACTGCGCGAGCTCCTGGCGGGCCTTGTCGAGGCTGGTGGCGTACGGCGCGGGGCCGGTGGACGGGCTGAGAACCGACGACACGGGTCCCGTCGCCTGCTTCGAGCTGGGGTACACGCCCTTGATGAGGCCGTCGTAGTCCATCGCGTAGGCGAGGGCCCGGCGCACGTGCACATCGTCCGTCGGGGCCTTCTGCACGTTCAGGCTGAAGGTCAGGATGTTCCCCGAAGGGAACCTGGCGATCGACACGCCGCCGATCTTCGCCATGGCGGCGAAGTTCTCCTCGCTCTGCCACTGGTCGGAGACTTCCAGCTCGCGCTTGGACATCAGCGTGCGGATCGTGACCGGCTCCTCGGTGGCGATCTGGGTGAAGCTGTCCGGGTTCGCGGCGGCAAAACCGCGCCAGTAGCCGGGGAAGCGGACGGCCACGAAGCGCTCGGCCATCTTCATCTCCTTCACCGTGTAGGGGCCGCTGCCGGCGTCGTTGGTGAGGAGCCACTTCTTCCCGTAGTCGCCCCGCTCGCCGTAGTCTCCCGGCTTCTCGACGTGGGCCGACACCTGCTTCGCGTTGAGCACGTACAGGTTCACGAGGGCGTTGAGGAACGGTCCGAAAGGCTGCTTCAGAGCGAAGCGCACCGTCTGCGGGTTGACAGCGACGACCGTGTCGACGATGGGGGTGAACAGGTACGCGTAGCCCTCGCCGATCTTCATCAGCCGCTCGGCGCTGAACACGACATCCGCGGCGGTGAGCGGGTCACCGTTGTGGAACGTCACGTTCCTGCGCAGCGTGAAGGTATAGGTGAGACCGTCCTTCGACACCGTCCACTTCTCGGCAAGACAGGGAACGACCGACCCGTCCGGCTCCGGGAACACCAGGCTGTCGTACAGGTTGGAATACGCGATGGAGTCGGAGTAGCTCTGCCCGACCGCGGGATCGAGGCGCGGCGGCCACGACTCGGAGAAGCGGACCTGCTTCTCCGCCGCGACTGCAAGGGATGCAGTCAGCAGCAGGAAAACCGCGACCAGGACGCTACCGACGAGAGTCTTCTTTCCCGACATGAAACTTCCTCCTCATCCGCGTGGGCTGTATGTGCTCGACCGCTTACGGGTCTCGCTGGGTCCCCGCTGCCGCCTGGACGAGCTCCTTCGCCCGGGCGGCGATGTGCTCGGCCGCGAGGCCGAAGTGCACCATGAGCTCCCAGGGCTTGCCGGACTCGCCGAAGCGGTCCTCCACCCCGAGGGAGCCGAAGGCGATGGGCCGCTCCCCGCGGCCGCCCGCCAGCACCGCACCGGCCACGATGTTGCCGAACCCGCCCTTCTGGTGCTCCTCGCAGGTGAGCATGGCCCGCGTCTCCCTGGCGGCACGCAGCAGGGCGTCACGGTCCAGCGGCTTCACCGTGTGCACGTTCACCACGCGCGTCTCGATGCCGAACTCCTCCTTCAGGATCACGGCGGCGCGCATGGCCTCGCACACGATGGGCCCGCAGGCCACGATCGCGATGTCCTCCCCCTCGTCCCGGTAGGCGGGGGCGAGGACGGTCTGGAAGGCGTCGGCGAAGGACGTGGCGCGCCCGCGGAAGCGGATCACGTTCGCCGTCCCGAGGACGAGCGGCGTGTCGTCGGTGGTGACCACCGGCGTGGCCTCCCGGGCGTAGCGGATGTAGGCGGGCCCCGCCAGGTCGAAGATTGCCGCCCGCGAGAGCCTCTCGGTCTCCTTCGCGTCGCAGGGCACGACCACCGTCATGTGGGGGAGCACGGCCATGAGGCTGATCTCCTCCAGCGCCTGGTGGGTCGCCCCGTCGGCGCCGACGGAGACCCCGCCGTGCGCGCCGGCGATCTTCACGTTCAGGCTGTCGTAGCACACGGTGGTCCGGATCTGGTCCCACGGCCGTCCCGCGGCGAACACGCCGTAGGTCCCGGTGATGGGGATCTTCCCCTCCAGCGCGAGCCCCGCCGCCACGCTGATCATGTTCTGCTCGGCGATGCCCACGCTCACCACGCGGGACTGGCGCTCGGGGTGCGTCTTCTCGAAATCGGCGATGGAGATGGAGGAGGAGATGTCGGCGTGCACGGTGACGACGCGCGGGTCTCCACCCTGCTTCTCCAGGCAGGCGCCGAAGCCGAAGCGGGTCGGCACCATCTCGACCTTCATGTCGGCGCCCGCGTTCCACCAGTAGTCCCGGGAGAAACGGGGCAGCTCCGAGGACACCCGCGCGTCGGCCGCCGCCTGGAACTCCTGGGCCTTCGCGATGAGCGCGCGGGCCCTCTCGGGGCCGAAGCCGGGCGAGCCGATGTCGGCCAGGGCCTTCTCCAGCTGGGCAGCGTCCTTCGTGGCCATCCCGTGCCAGCCCGCCTGGTCCTCCATGTAGGACACGCCCTTGCCCTTGACAGTTTCGGCGACGATCACCGAGGGCTTTCCCCGTGCCCCCCGCGCCGCCCGGAAGGCAGCCTGCAGTGCGGTGATGTCGTGGCCGTCGACGGGAATCACGTTCCACCCGAAGGCGCGGTACTTCTCGGCCAGCGGGTCGACCCCCATGACGGCGCTCACCAGGCCGTCGATCTGCAGCCTGTTCCTGTCGACGATGCAGCACAGGCTGTCCAGGCCGTAGTGGCCCGCGGCCATGGCTGCCTCCCAGATGCTGCCCTCCTGGTGCTCGCCGTCACCGGTGATGCAGTACACGCGCCAGCCCGCCCCGGCCATGCGGCCGGCGAGGGCACAGCCCACCGCGATCCCCAGCCCCTGGCCCAGCGAGCCGCTGGACACCTCGACGCCGGCGAGCGCCGGCGCGTGGGGGTGGCCCTGGAAGGGGCTTCCCAGCCTGCGCAGCGTGACGGCAGCCTCCTCGGTGTGGAACCCCCTCTCGACGAGGGCCGCGTAGAGGGCAGGAGCCTTGTGCCCGGCAGAGAAGAAGATCCTGTCCCTGCCCTCCCAGCGCGGGTCTTTCGGGTCGTAGCGCGCCTCGTCCATGAACAGCACGGCGGCGATGTCCATCACCGACAGCGTGCCGCCCGGGTGACCGGAGCCGGCGGCGTGGATCGCCGTCACGTCCAGCGCGCGCATGCGCGCCGCGTGCGCCGCCAGCTCCCCGGCCGAAAGGTGTGTCTCCGTTCCTGTAGACCGGTCGACCCGTCCCACCGCGTGCCTCCTACCTGTAGCCGCCCATCAGGAGCGCCAGGATGGCCTTCTCCGTGTGCAGCCTGTTCTCGGCCTCGTCGAAGATGATGCTCTGCGGCGAGTCGAGCACCTCGTCGGTCACCTCGTTGTTGCGCGACACGGGCAGGCAGTGCATGACCTGGCAGTCCTTCGGCGCCATGGACATGACCTTCTTCGTGACGCACCAGTCCTTCTTGAGCTTCGCCTTCGACGCCTCGAACTCGGGGTCGCCCTTGAAGTGGGTCTCCAGGCCCTTGGCGAACACCGCCGGCGACACCCACGAGTACACGTTCACGAAGTCGGCGCCCTTCATGGCCTCCTCGTAGGAGCGGACGATCGAGATCTTCCCGCCGCTCGACCCGGCCTCCTTCTCGGCGTCGGCCTTGATCGCCAGGTCGGGGTCGAATCCCTCGGGGCAGGCCACGACCATCTCGAAGCCCAGCTTGCCCGCCATGAGCATGAGCGAATTGGTGAGGCCGGCGGGGGGGTTGGCCTTGCGGTAGCCCCAGCAGAAGGCGACCTTCGCCTTCCTGAGGGAGCCCTTCTTCTCCTGCATGGTCATCACGTCGGCGAAGGCCTGGCAGGGGTGCTCCACCGGGCAGGATGCGTTGATGAGCGGGATGGCTGCCAGCTCGGCCGCCTTCTCCAGCGAGGGCCGCGTGACGGCGCGGTGGGCGATCGCGTCGACGTACCTGTCGATTGTCATGATCGTGTCGTGCCAGTCCTCCTCGGCGGCGAGACCCACCCACATGCGGTGCTCGCTGAGGTAGATCATGTGGCCGCCCAGCTGGGTCATGGCCGTCTCGAAGGAGATGCTCGTGCGGGTCGAGGGCGTCTCGAAGATGCCCGCGAGGGTCTTGCCCGCGAGCAGCTCGTGCGGCCGTCCCATCTTCTGCTCGAGCTTCAGGATCCGGGAGACCTCGAGGATGCACTCGATCTCCTCTTTCGTGACGTCGGCGATCCCCTTCAGATCGCGTCCCTTCAGGCTGTTCATCTCTTCCTCCCCTTTGCGCTCTTTGTCATCACTGTCTTCGCCCTGGCGCTCTTCGCCTTCGCGGCCTTCGGCCTCGGCTTCGCCGAGGTCTTCTTCGCGGGCTTCTTTGCCACCGGCTTCTTCGCCGCCGGTTTGTTCGCCACCGGCTTTTTCGCCGCGGGCCTCTTCACGGCGACCTTCACCACCTTCGCCGGCACCACCCCGTCGCGCAGGTATCGCTTCAGCGTCTCGATGGACCAGCGGGGGTCGATGCCCATCGCCTCCACCGTGCGGCCGATCGCCCAGCAGTCCTTGCGCAGCAGCTCCTCCGACAGGGTGATGATCGCGTCTGTCACCGGCGTCGGGACCCCCAGCATCTTTCCCAGCGACGAGTAGGTCACCAGGCCGTACGGGATGTCCTCCTCCAGGTGGCGCGTGGCGAGCTTGTACGGCCCCTCGCAGACCTCGAGGAACGGCGTGTGGATGGCGTCGTAGAGAGGCAGGACGTAGCTCTCGCCGCGCGGGTTCCACTTCACCATCATGATCTCTTCCTCGAGGGTCCACTGCTTCAGGCCCAGCGCGTGGCCGATGGCCATGCGCTCCCTGTCGATGCGGCCGATGAGCCGCACCACCGACGGGGTGTTCTCCTTCTTGCCGAAGAGGAAGAACGGCCTCTCGGCCAGCTCGATGCGCGCCGCGTTGCAGACCATGGGCGGCGTATGGGTGATCGCGTTGTAGTCCACGAGGATGGAGTCGATCGCGTTCTGGCCCCGGCGGATCTCGTAGCCGTGCTCCTTCGTGAACAGCTTCTCCACGACCTGCGCCACCGACTCCACGTCACGGCCCGGGAAGGTGCCGAGGATCAGGTTCTGTGTCCTGTTCTCCAGGCGGACCTGGCTCTCGCCCATGCGCGAGGCGCCGTAGGGCAGCGTGTTCGTGTCGGCGAGGGACACCTTCTTCGTGATGCGAAGCTCGCGCAGGACCTTGGCCCAGGTGAGGCAGGCCCCGCCCTTGCCGAGGTACACCACGACCTGGCCCTCCTCGAGGTGCGGCGCCACCAGCCGCGCGTACTCCTCGCACGAGGTGTACGGGATGGGGTTGAGGATGACCTGGGCGCCCCGCACCGCCTCGCGGATGTCGCTGGTGACCAGGGCCACCTTTCCCCGCATGCCGGTGGGCTTCGAGTCGATGTCGAGGACCTCGATCTCGCCCCGGTCCTTCACCCCCTTCACCCGCGCGATGTCCCGCGAGAACAGGGCCACCTCGTACCCCATGCCTCCCAGGTCGGCGGCGCACATGAAACCGCCGCTGCCGGCCCCGAGAACCGCTACCTTCCTGATCGTCTGCATGGCATCCCCCTTCACTTCTTCGCGCGCAGCGCGCGCGTTGCGTCCTCGTCGACCGCGAGCGAGTCCCCTGCGAGCGCCACGCCGTACAGCTCGTGCGCGCTCTCGAGGGAGATGATGCCGTTTCGCGCATCC
Source organism: uncultured Spirochaetota bacterium (assembly GCA_963733835.1). GTDB lineage: Bacteria > Spirochaetota > Spirochaetia > SZUA-6 > Fen-1364 > CAVTER01. Next base: position 56,750 of record CAVTER010000005.1, on the reverse strand, counting down.
TCGCGCACGCTCTCGGGATCCCTCTCCTTCGGGTTGCCCCACCCTCCCCCGCCCGAGGGGTAGGAGGTGTAGGTGTCGCCCTTCTTCAGCTGCACAGTTTCCTTGGCCCTGAGCTCGCGCTGCCCGGGCTTCCCCTCGTTGATGAAGGCGAGGTTGCACGAGCCGGGCGCGCCGCCGAAAAGACCGTACGGAGGGTTGTTCTTCCCGTCGCCGAACATGACGAGCGTGGGATTCTCGTCGTACAGGGCGACACGGTATTTCGCCCCGCAGCCGCCGCGCCACCTGCCCGCGCCGCAGGAGTCGGTGGTGAACTCGTTGAACTCCGTGATGTGCGGGTAGTCGGTCTCGTTGGTCTCGATGTTCGGCGCGATCAGGCCGCCGAGGTCGATGCCGTCGCCGATGTAGTGCCTCCCGTCCATGCCGGGCATCCCACCGGCCCCGCCGAACCCGTTGAACCCGAACATGACGTAGAAGCCGTTCGACCGGGGGTCGACGCCGGTGATTGTCGGCCCGTTCCACCTGTTCCACCCCGCGGGCACGCGGTCCGGCAGGGTCTGCGAGAGGGCCATCCAGCAGGCCTCCAGGATCGCGCAGGCGGTGTCCAGGGTGCACGAGGCGACGGGGGCGGGGAAGCGCGGGTTCACCACGGAGCCCTCGGGCGCCGTGATGTGCACGGGCCTGTACACGCCCTCGTTGTGGGGAATGTCGGGAGTGGTCACCGTCGTGAGGAACGCCACGTACACGCAGGTGGCCGTGTTGGCCATGGGCGAGTTCACGAAGCCCGTCACCTGGGGGTCGGAGCCGGCGAAGTCGACCCACGCCTCGTCGCCCTCGATGCGGATCGTCACCCGGATCCGGATGGGCGTGTCGGTGAAACCGTCCGAGTCGAGGAACGTCTCGCCCGTGTAGGTGCCGTCCCTCAGCTTCGCGATCTCGCTGCGCATCCGCTTCTCGGCGTAGAGGTGGATGTCCTCGATCGTGGCCCGGGTCTTTTCCACCCCGTACTTGTCGACCAGCTCCCGGATCCTCTTCTCGGCCACCCGGCAGGAGGCGACCTGGGCCTTCATGTCCACCCACAGCGCATCGGGCATGCGCGTGTTGATGCGGATCATGTTCACCACGTCCATGATGGGCTTCTCGTCCCTGTAGATGCGCAGCGGCGGGATGCGGATGCCCTCGTGGAACAGCTCGCGGGCGCCGGGCGCGTAGGACCCCGGCTCGATGCCGCCCACGTCGCCGTGGTGCGCCCTGTTGATCGCGATGAACTGCAGCTGCCCCCCGCAGAAGATGGGCTTCATGATCGTGATGTCGGGAAGGTGCGTGCCGCCGAGGTACGGGTCGTTCAGCACGAACACGTCTCCCTGGCGGATGTCGTCGCCGAACTCCCTGCTGATCGCCCTGGCAGCCTCCATGACCGAGGCCGTGTGCGACGGCACCCCGTCGATCTGCGCCACGATCCTGTTGGCCCAGTCGCAGATGGCGCAGGAGAAATCGTGCACCTCCGCGAAGATGGGCGAGATGGAGGTGTTGATCATCGTGATCCCCATCTCCTGGTTGATCGTGAGCAGCCTGTTGTAGATGACTGCCAGCGTGATGGGGTCGCGCGCCCCTTCGAACTCCTTCTTCCTCGCCTGAGCGCTCATGCGCGGGCCTCCATCACGACGTTGTCGAAGCCATCGACGCGCGCGTCCCGACCGGGGTGCACGACGATGGTCGTGATTCTCTCCTCGATGATCGCCGGCCCCGCGATCCTGTGGCCGGGCCTCATCAGGTCCCTGTTGTAGACGGGAACCTCGCGCATCCCGCCCAGCTCCTCGAAGTGCGCCGCGCGCTTTCCCTTGAGAGCCTTCGCGGGATCCGCCGGGCCCACGGGCTTCTCGGAGAGGCCCGTCTTGTCCACGGCGCCCACCGCCGTGATGCGCAGGCTCATGATCTCCAGGGGGTTCTCGGGGGTGGAGTAGGTGTACAGCTTCTCGTGCGCCCTGTGGAACGCCTCGGCGATGACCGGCAGGTGCCTGTCCTCGATGGTGCAGGCCGAGGGGATCTCGACGCTCACCTCGTGGTGCTGGCCCACGTAGCGCATGTCGAGGTGGCGCACGAGGCTTGCCCTCCCGCGCTCGACCCCCTCCTGGAGCAGCTCGGCCAGCGCCTTCTTCTCCGTCTCGGCGATCACCGCGTTGAACTCGGCGAGGTCGATGCCCGGGACGACCGCGTGGAAGGTCTTCAGGCTGTCCAGGCGGATGTCGCACTCGAGCATTCCCAGCGCGCAGAACACGCTGGCGGCCCGGGGCACGATCACGACGGTGGAGCCCACCTCCTCGGCGATCTTGCAGGCGTGCATCGAGCAGGCGCCGCCGGCGCTCACCAGGGCGAACTCGCGCGGGTCGTGACCGCGCTGCACCGAGACCACCTTCGTGGCGTCGGCCATGTTCTGGTTGATGATGCGGAACACCCCTGCCGCCGCGTCCACCGTGGACATCTGCAGGGGATCGGCGATCACGCTCTTCATGACCGCCAGGGCGGCTGTCTCGTCCACGGTCATCTCCCCGCCCAGGAAGAAATCCTTGTCGAGGTACCCGAGGATCAGGTTCGCATCGGTCACGGTGGGCTTCTGGCCGCCGAGGCCGTAGCAGACAGGGCCCGGGTCGGAGCCTGCCGATGCGGGCCCCACCTTGAGCATCCCGCCCGCGTCGATCCACGCGATCGAGCCGCCGCCGGCCCCGATGGTGTGGATGTCGCACATCGGCTTGGCGATCCGGTAGCCGGCCACGGAGCCCTCGGTGCTGAGGCTCACCCGGCCCTCGCTCACCAGGGTGACATCGAAGGAGGTGCCGCCCATGTCCATGGTGATCAGGTTCCCCCTGCCCATGAGCTCGGCGAAGAAGATCCCGCCCACCGCCCCTGCCGCGGGACCCGACAGCAGCGTGGCCGAGGCGTGGCGGATCGCCGTCTCCGCGGTCATGACCCCGGAGTTGGAGGCCACCACGTAGAAGGCGCGGGAGAGCCCGTCGCCCTTGAGCTTCGCCTCCAGCGTGGACAGGTACACGGTGAGCTTCGGCCCCACGTAGGCGTTGGCAACCGTGGTGGACATGCGCTCGTACTCGCGGATCTGGGAGAGCACCTCGGAGGAAATGGAGATGAACGCCGCGGGCATCTCCTCCTTCACGATGTCGCGGATGCGCCTCTCGTGCCCGTCATTGAGGAAGGAGAACAGCGTGCAGACGGCCACCGCCTTGACGCTTCTCCCTGCGAAACAGGGCGCAGGCGTCGCGCACGTCCTGCTCGACCAGCGGCTGCACAACCTGGCCCCTGTAGTCGATCCGCTCGCGGACCCCGATGCGCAGGCGGCGCGGGACCAGGGGCGCCGCCGCGGCGAGGTACAGGTCCCAGATGTTCTCCTTGTGCGCCCGGCGCATCTCGAGGGTGTCGCGGAAGCCGCTGGTGAGGATGAGCCCCGTGACGGCGCCCGTGCCGGTGAGCAGCGTGTTCGTCGCCACCGTGGTGCCGTGCGCGAAGAAGTCCAGGTCGCCCAGGAAGCCCCGCACGTCCCTGCCGAAGGAGCCGGCCGCCCTCTTGATGACGTTGTACAGGCCGATGGACGGGTCCTTCGGCGTGGACAGCTCCTTGAAATTGTGGATCGCGCCCTTCTCGTCGATCACGACGCCGTCGGTGAACGTGCCGCCCGTGTCGACCCCCATCCGCAGCTTCATTCCTTCCTCCAGAAACCCGCCGTCGATTCCCCGCGCGGCCCTACAGGGCCCCGACCGCCTTGAGGGCCGCCTTCAGGCCCTTCTTCTCCCCCGCCGTGAGCCCGGGCAGCGGCGCCCGCGGGCACCCTCCCGGCAGCCCCATCATGTTCAGCGCCTCCTTGGCGGGGGCCGCGTACCCGGGGTCGTCCTCGAGGTACCTGTTCAGCGCCTGCAGCCGCTGGGAGAGAGCGCGGGCCTCCGCGTGCTTTCCCCCCGCCGCGAGGTCGTACAGCCTCACCATCTGCGCCGGGACCACCCCCGCCGCCGTGGAGTACAGCCCCGACGCCCCGACGCACAGCGCCGCGTAGAACTGGCTGTCGATGCCGGTGCACAGCGACCTGCCCTTCGGAGCGAGACGGATCATCTCGATGAGCTGTCCCATGTCGGTGGCGCTGTTCTTCACGCCGATCACGTTCTTCACCCGCAGCAGCCGCGCAAGCAGCCCTGGCCCCATGGGATTGCCAGTGTACAGGGGGATGTTGGAGAGGACAAGCGGGCAGTCGATGTTGCGCGCCACCGTCTCGTAGTGGGCCGCCAGCGACTCCTCGGGCAGCCGGAAGTAGTAGGGAGCCGTGACGATGACCGCGTCGGCCCCCGCCTCCGCGGCGTCGTTGCTCAGGAGGATGACCTCGCGGGTGCTGCAGGCCGCGGTGCCGGCCACGATGGGCACCGTGCCCTTTGCCGCGCGGGCGACTGCCGCGATCACGTCGCGTTTCTCCTCGCGCAGGAGGCTGGGGAACTCGCCGGTGCCGCCCACGGGCATCAGGCCGTGCACGCCGGCGTCCACGAGGTACCTCGCGATCACCTCCACGGCCTTCAGGTCGACCTCGTCCTTCTTCGTGAACGGCGTCACGAGGGCGGGGATCACTCCTCTCACGGCGGTGCCGGAAATCATCTTCGCCCCTCCTCTGTCAAAACAGGGTTTCCTTCAGGACGACGAGGTGCGTGCGGGCCTCGCGCTCGGCGGCGGCGGGGTCCCGGGCGAGGATCGCCGCGAGGATCGCCGCGTGCTCCACCGCGTAGGACCTGACGTTCGCCTCCTCCGCGAGCCCCTTGCTCTTCATGCCCTTCCAGTGGGTTTCCTTCATCATGAGGTTGACGCCCGAGAACACCGTGAACAGCACGCTGTTGTGGGAGGAGCGGCCGATCTCGAGGTGGTACTTGCGGTCCTCCTCCATGTACTCCTCGATGGCCGGGGCCTTGTCGGGCTCGGCCAGGATCCGCGCGCCCAGCGCGGCCAGTTTCTCCACCTGGGCCCTGAGCTTGCGCCGCTCCTCCTCGGTTGCCCGCGCGGCCGCCAGCGCGGACAGGCTGGGCTCCAGCTCCAGGCGCGCCTCGAAGATCTCGAAGGGATCGTGGTCCTGCAGGAGCGTGCGCAGCAGCTCCCCGTCGATCGTCCCGTCCCTGCCGTCGGCCCGGATGTAGTTGCCCTGCCCGCCCCTGCAATCGATCAGGCCGAGCATCTCGAGGGCGCTCAGCGCCTCGCGGATGCTGGCCCGGGAGGCGCCGAACTGCTGCACGAGGTCCCTTTCGGCCGGCAGCTTGTCGCCCACGTTGAGCTTGCCGTCCCGGATCATGTTGCGGATCTGGCGGGCAATCTGCATGTAGTTCTTCTGGGTGTGAAGACGCTCGAAAATGATCGCTTCCGCCATGTTCTTCTCGTCTTTCTCGGCCGGCCGGGTCGGGCGGTATGCCTGTCAGACCGCGCAGGCCATCCTATCTCCCCCGGGATCGCGCTGTCAACTCATTCCTTCATCCGCGTTGGAAAAGATCCCATTCTGAGGGAAAAAGCGAATTGACACGGCAGATCGGCGGGTCTATTGTTTTGGCTCGCCGTGGTCTGACCAGCAGCCCACGCAAGGAGATGCGCCCAGATGCAGACCCTCGTCATCGCCCTCGGCGGCAACGCGATCCACCAGCCCGGGCAGAGAGGCACGACCGAGGAGCAGCTCGCCAACATCGACGTCACGGCCCGCCAGGTGGCACGCCTGGCCCGGGTCCGGCCTGCGACTGGTCCTGACCCACGGCAACGGCCCGCAGGCCGGCGCGCTGCTCATCCAGCAGGAAGAGGCGCAGGGGCAGGTGCCCGGCCAGAGCCTCGCCGCCTGCGGGGCCATGACCCAGGGCCAGATCGGGTGGATGATCCAGAACCGGCTGCGCGTCCACCTGGACCGGGAAGGTCTCCCCGTCCCCGTTTGCAGCGTCGTGACCCAGGTGGAGGTGAGCAGGGACGACCCGGACTTCCGCGACCCTTCCAAGCCCGTGGGCCCGTTCTACTCGGAGCAGGAGGCTGCCGGGCTCGGCCAGGCACGCGGGTGGGTCATGCGGAAGGTGAAGCCGTCGGCGGAGAAGGGCTGGCGGAGGGTCGTGCCGTCGCCCGAGCCGCTGGGAATCGTCGAGGCGGACATCATCTCGACGCTGCTCGCCAGCGGCATCCTCGTGGTCGCCTCGGGAGGCGGGGGCGTCCCCGTCTGCAGGGACGACGGCAGCGGCCTCGTCGGGGTGAACGCGGTGATCGACAAGGACAAGGCAGGCTGCGCACTGGCACGGGCCGTGGGCGCCGACGGCCTGCTCATCCTGACCGACGTGGAGAAGGTGGCGCTTGACTACGGCGGACCGGGGCAGCGTTTCCTGGACAGCCTGACCGCCGCCGAGGCGGAGCGGTACCTTGGCGAGGGCCACTTCCTGAGAGGCTCGATGGGCCCCAAGGTCGAGGCGTGCATGCGCTTCGTGCGGGCCGGCGGAGGCGCCGCCTGGATCGGCTCCCTCGCGAAGGCGGCGGAGACCCTCGAGGGAAAGAGCGGAACGCGCTTCAGCCCATAGCCTGTCGCCCGGCGGCCCGGGGCGATCACGAGGGCCTGTTCGTCGTGAGGTGTCGCCCACCGTCCAGGGGAAGGACGGCCCCTGTCATCCAGGAGCTGGCGTCGCCCGCGAGGTACAGGACTGCCTCTGCCACGTCGCGGGGCGTTCCGTTCCTGCCCAGCGGGTGCAGGGAGCGAAACCTGTCGTACGAGGCAGAGACCTGGGCTGCCGAGAACAGCGCGTCTCCCAGCTCCGTGTCCTCCACCATGCCCGGGCAGACCACGTTGACCCGGATGCGGTCGGCCGCGAGCTCCAGGGCCATGACCTGGGTCATCATGATGAGGGCCGCCTTGGACATGCAGTACGCGCCGCTCCCCTCGAACGGGCGCATTCCCGAAATCGACGAGAGGTTCACGATCGCCCCGCCTCCCCGCGCGCGCAGGAGGGGCAGCAACGCCGTGGACAGCCGCCAGGGGGCAAGCGTGTTCACGTCGAGCAGGGCCTGGAGCCCCGCCTCGTCTGCGTCCTCGAGCCTGCCGAAACGCATCATGCCGGCGCAGTTGACGAGGATGTCCAGGCCGGCGCCGCGTGCGGCCACTGCCTGCGCCAGGCGGGCCACGTCGTCGGCCCGGGTCACATCCGCGGCGATCGCCACGATGCGCTCCCCGCCGGCGGCGCCCGCCGGCGCGATGGCCGCGGCAGCCTCGGCGAGCTTCGCCTGCCGCCTGCCGCAGAGAAAGAGGAACGCCCCCTCCTCGTGCAGCCGCGCGGCCACTGCCCGGCCGATCCCGCTGCCGGCCCCGGACACGAGCGCCGTGCGCCCCTCCAGTTTCCCCATGACCTCTCCAGTCCCGCCGAAGCCCTACCGGTCCAGCGGCACGAAATCGAGCCGGGTCGTCTCCGCCACCAGGTTGTCGACGATCCAGCCCCCCTGCGCGCGGCGCAGCGGGATCACGATCCGCGTCGCGCGCCCGTCGGCGGCGAGCTCGACCTGCGCACGGGCGCCGTCCCCGCGGCGGGTCACCCGGGTGACCGACCAGCGGGACCAGCCGGCCATGGCCGCGAACAGCTCCTCCAGCCTCCCGTCGGCGGCCATCCCCGGGGCGAGCCGGGCCGTCTGCGCGCGATCACCCGCGTGCAGCGCCTCCAGGAAGCGGTCGGCTGTCCGCCGGATCTCGGCCGCGTCGCGAACAGAGCAGGAGCCGGCAGCGGCCATGACGAGAACGGCCGCGGCCAGCAGTGCCGCCCGTGAGCGCCTGCCGGTCGCGGCCGCGTGGTGTCGGTTCGACAGGGAACGGGCCTACTTGCTGAACTTGACGACGGTGCCGGTGATGACGGCGTGCGCCGGGGCCCAGATCCCGCTTGTCAGCCCGTTCAGGATCACGTCGAGGGCCGTGGCCTCGTACCGGATGGTCACGTTGACCGCGGCGTCGCCCGAGAACTTCTCGATCTCGCGCCGGATGGCGTCGAAGATGGGGTCCTCCATGGCGGTCGCGGAGACGTTGAGGAGGTTGGCGCCGCCCGAGCTGCCCAAGAACTCATTGACGGCCACCGTGGTCTCGAACTGCCCGACGTTCTGGAACGACGGGGTCTGCCTGTTGACCTGGACGCCGGACACCTGGAACGTCGTGCACGATGCCGCCAGCACGAGGACGGCCAGCAGGCCGACGATGCGAAGGACGCGCTTCATGGTTCCCTCCTTGGACGCGGGTGGTTTCGACCGGCGAGACTATAGAACAGGGAGGAACGCCTGCCAAGCCCCGCCCCGGGCGGCCCGCCGCGCGGCTGCCCGGGGCACCCCGGGGCCGCGCGGCGAGGCGTCGCCCCCTACTTGCCGGGGCTCTTCAGCCCCACGACGAAGACCAGGTTCAGGATGATGGCGACGATGACCGTCGAGCCGATCGGGTTTCCGATGAAGAACTGCAGGATCTGCGGCAGGGTCTGCGTGACCCCGGCGGGCATGAAGCTGAAAGCGATTCCCACCACCATCGCGATGCCCGCGATGAGCTTGTTCGTCTCGGTCATCTCCATGGCCATGATCATCTGGATGCCGACGAACACGATCGTGGCCAGCAGCACGAACATCGCCCCCCCGTAGATGGCCCACGGGATCACGGCAAAGAACACGGCGAGCTTGTAGAACAGCCCCGCCACGATCATGATCAGCCCCCCCGCCACGATCATGCTCTTGGCCCCGACCCGCGACAGCGACAGCACGGCGAGGTTCTGGCTGAAGGAGGTGCAGGGGATGTTGCCGAACAGGGTGGTCCCGAGCGAGCAGGCCGTCTCGACGAACAGGCCCTTGTTCGTCCGCTCGGCGGTCAGCTTCTGGCCCACCAGCTTCGCCGTGGCCTGGTAGCAGCCCACCGTGTCTGTGACGTTGCTGATCTCGGCAACGAACAGGATCAGGAAGGCGGGAATGAACCCCCACCCCAGCGTGGTCGGCCGTCCCATGTTGCCCGCGAACAGGACCGTGAAGAACTTCGGCGCCACAAACCAGGGCGCTGCCGCCACGCGGCCGAAATCGACGCGGCCCATGATGATGGCGACGATGGTTGCGGCCAGGATTCCCCAGAGGATGCAGGCGTAGCGGCCGACGCCCTTCGGCACGAGGAACGAGATGACCACGGGCACGACGATGGCGATGACTGCCAGGATGACGTTGCCCGGATCGATGAACACGCCGGTCGCCGTGGGCGGGAAGATGAGGTCGATGCATGCCGACTTCATCAGGCTCACCCCCATGACGATGAACAACGGCCCGATCACGACGGGCGTGGCCAGGTAGGGAAGCAGCTTGCCGACCACCCCCTTCTTGAACGGGATCACCAGCAGCAGCGTGATCGCCTCGACGATGACCAGGCCGATCCACACGGGGATGGGGCCCAGGGCGAAGATTGCCGATATCATCGCCGCGATGAACACGATGTGCTGGGCCTGCGCCACGGGCAGCTTCAGGATCCCGGCCTGGACGAAGGTCTCGATGCCCGCACCGACGATCATCACCATCACGAGGTAGGCGGTGATGTTGATGTCCCACTTGAACACGCTCGCGAAGATGATCGGCGTGATCAGCGGCGCGAGCATCAGGACAAACACGTGCTGCAGACCGTAGAGGATGTTCTCCCAGATCGACAGCTTGTCGTCGACCCCGATCACCAGGGAGGTGACCGCCCCGCCGGTTTCCCTTTTCGCCATGCTCCCCTCCTCGTCCCTTGTGTTGAATCGCTACCGGTAGTACGGCAGCGTGAGCGCCCCCTCCGAACATGCCTGGACGCACAGCCCGCACCCGTAGCACAGCGACGCGTCGATGCGGACCGTCGTGTCCACAGAGATGGCCCCGTAGATGCAGGGCCGTTCGCACGTCCTGCAGGCCGTGCACTTCTGTGCCGCCACGAGCGGCGGCTGCGGCCGGGTGATGGCCGCAAGCCCCTTCTCCTTCCTCTCGCGCACCTTCCTGTGGGCGAGGCCGCGGATCTCCTGCAGGGACACCGCCGCGTCCCGCTCGTAGGCCTCCAGGTCGGCGATGATTCTCGTGTAGCGCTTCATGCCCTGCAGGTGGCCCACCGTGCACACCCCCACCCCGCAGGCCCCTGCCATGATGAACTCCACCGCGTCCTCCCAGCCCATGATCCCGCCCGAGGCGATGATCGGGATGGCAAAGCTCTCGGCGATCTCGTAGACCATGCGCAGCGCGATGGGTTTCAGCGCGCCGCCCGACAGGGCGCCGAAGCCGCGGGGCCCGCCCAGCCGGGGCTGGCCGGTGGCGATGTCGATGCTCATGACCGGGCCGAAGGTGTCCGTCACCTCCACGGCGTCCATGCCGTTGTCGACGCCGGCCTTCACCCAGTCCCTGCTGTTGGCGCTGAAGACGGCGGAGAGCTTGCCGATGACGGGTACCCGCACCGCCGCGCGCACGGCCTTCACCGTCTCGCCGAAGGGCAGCGGGTTGTCCAGCTCGGGGGGAGGCACCTGCATGCCGGGGAACTGCGCCTCGAGGTTCTCCGCCAGGTGGGGGCAGTGGGTCGGCAGCTCGATCATGTCCGCGCCGGCCTGCACCGCCCGGCGGGCCAGGTCGGCGGTCTCGGCGGGGCTGGTGCCGGCAAGGTTTGCAATGAGGGGCACGCCCGCCTTCCTGGCACGGGGGATCTCCTCGCGGAACCACTGCTCGGCGGGAAGCACGGCGGCGAGGACGCAATTGAGGAAGCCGTTGGGGACCAGCGCGTAGCAGGGCAGGGGGTCGGGCACGGGAAAGGGGATGATCGTCTTGGTCGTGACCGCCCCCACGCCGGTGGCGGCGACCTCGGCGATGGTCTTCCCGTCGCGGCCGTGCTCGCCGCTGGTGACGATCACGGGGTTGGCGAGCGTCACCGAACCGATCCTCGTCGAAAGACCCATGTCGCACACCTCCTTCCGAAGGGAAAAGACGCGAACGATGGTCAATCCTCGTGCAGGGGTCGGCCGCGGGGGCGGTCGGCAGGTGGATTGTAGCAGAGATCAGCGGGGAGTCAAGTTTTTTTCTCCCGCGCGGCGACAGGGGATTCCACCAGGAACAGGGACGCGACCACGCAGGCGGCGATGAGTCCTGCCATCGCCACCAGGGACACCGTCATCGATCCGTCGGCCGCCCTCAGCGCCTCCATCGCGAAGATGAAGATGATTCCCGACACCTGCCCCGCCAGGATGAGGAGCGTGTTCGAGGTGCCCTCGGGAACGGGCCGGGTCGCCTCCGCCCCGTACTGGAAGCCAATCGGGCCTGCGCTGAGCAGGAAGAAGCCGAAAAGCGCTGCCGAGGCCAGCAGCAGCGCCCAGCTGCGCGCGAGGGCGACGCCGAGCAGGCAGGGAACCAGCGCGGCGAGGGCGACGACAACGAAGAGCTTGCGCCGCCGCACCGCATCGGAGAGCAGCGGCACGGCGACGGCGCCGACGATGCCGCCGACGATCATTGCCGCGCCCACCAGGCCCGCCTGCGTCGCGGAGAAGCCCCGCGGCTCCACGATGGGCTCGATCCACGTGGTGACACCGTTGAACACTCCCAGCCCCACGAAGAAGATCGCCAGGAGGAGAACGAACGTCCTGTTCCCCACGAGGGTGCGGATGCCCGTGAAGAGCGCCGGCCGGGGCAGGCCTGCCGGGAGCGTGTCGACGGCGCGCGCCCTGCCCGAGCCCGGCCGTTCGCGGGCGCCCACGAGGAACAGGAGGCAGGCCGCGGCGGAGAGCAGGCCCCACCCCAGGAGCATCCCCCGCATCCCTGCCCGGGCGAGCAGGAGCGGCGTCAGGGCAACTCCCCCGAGGATCCCGAGGTACATTGCGAGGCTCCCCAGGCCCGACGCGGTCGCCTGCTCCTCGGCGGGGAACCACTTCGCCGCCACCGAGGTGACCGCACCGAGCACGAAGGGCTGGCCGACGGCGATGAGCAGCTGGAACACCAGCACGGCGGTGAAGCTGGATGCGAAGAAGCCCCTGCCCAGCGCGCCCAGCGCGGTGAGGATCGCCCCCAGGCTGACCGCTGCCCGGAAGCCGCGGGCATCGATCGCCCACGCGGCGGGAACGAACAGGAGGATGTACAGGGCCATGAAGGAGAGCGACAGCAGGCCGATGGCGAGGTCGGAGACGCCGTAGAAGGCGGAAGCCTCCACCGTGATGGAGGCGAAGGTGATCCAGCCCGCCTGGTTCACGAGCACGACGAGCATGAACAGCAGCAGCACCACCCACCGGTAGCCCCCGCCGCGACCCCCGCGCGCTTGTCCGCTCACGGCTGCCTCCCCGGGGCGGGCCCGCGCCCCGTCCCGCCGCACTGTATCCCATCCGTCCTTCCCTGCCGGCAGCCCCGGGCGGGCCTTGACCCCGCGCCGATTTAACAGTATTAATTCCTATTATCATCTATTCCACAGGAGGAAGAATCATGGACGTTGTGCAGACCACGGCAACCCCGATGCCGCGCATCGGCGACAAGGCCCCCGCCTTCAAGGCGGTGACCACCCAGGGAGAGATCACCTTTCCCGAGCAGTACTCGGGAAGCTGGGTGATCCTCTTCAGCCACCCCGCGGACTTCACCCCCGTGTGCACCTCGGAGTTCATGACCTTCGCCTCGCGCGAGGGGCAGTTCGCCAAGGCCAACTGCAAGCTCGTGGGGCTGTCGGTGGACGGCCTGTACAGCCACATCGCGTGGCTGCGCACGATCAAGGAGAAGATCGAGTACAAGGGCATGAAGAACGTCGAGGTGACCTTCCCGCTCATCGAGGACATCACGATGAGCGTGGCCAGGGCCTACGGGATGATGCAGCCGGGCGAAAGTGCCACCAAGGCGGTGCGGGCGGTGTTCTTCATCGACCCCAAGGGGATCATCCGCGCCATCATCTACTACCCGCTCAGCCTGGGGAGGAACTTCGACGAGCTGTACCGGGTGCTTGTCGCGCTGCAGACCGCCGACGCGTTCTCCGTGGCGACCCCCGCTGACTGGCAGCCCGGCGACGACGTGATCGTGCCCCCTGCCGGCTCCTGCGGCGTTGCGAAGGACCGCATGCAGGGCACACAGGACATGAAGTGTTACGACTGGTTCTTCTGCACGAAGAAGCTGGACAAGGAGAAGGTGCTGTCCACGATTCTGAAGAAGTAGGACCGCGGGAGCGCCGCCGCGGGGAGGAGGGTTCCTCCCCGCGCGCGGGGCCCGGGGCTGCCGTCAGCTCACGATGACCTCGATGCCCTTCTCGCGCACGGCGGATGCCATGTCGGCGGGCAGGGGTCTGTCGGTGATGAGCACGTCGACGTCGTCGATGCCGGCGAAGGAACCCAGCGAGGTGACCCCGATCTTCGTGTGGTCGACCAGCCCGATCACCATGCGGGCCATCGAGCACATCGCCCGCTTCTGCTCCACGTAGCCCATGTGCACGTCGGTCAGGCCGTCCAGGAGGGTGAATCCCGCCGCGCCGCAGAAGGCCTTCGCCACGTTCATCTGCAGGATGGCGTCCACGCTGGGCACCCCGATGGTCGAGAAGGAGTCGCTCTTCACGAAGCCGTTGAGAAGGTAGATGTTGAACCTGCTCGTCGTGATCAGCGCGTGCGCCACCTCGAGGCTCGGCGTGATCACGGTGATGTTCTTCCTGTCGGAGAGGAAGGCCCGCATCTCGGGGGCCGTCGTCCCCCCGTCGACGAAGATGACCTCCCCGTCCTTCACCATCCGGGCGGCGGCCCTGCCGATCGCCTTCTTCTCGGCCCCGTAGTACATCCGCCGCGTGCCGAAGGGCAGCACCTGCCCGTCCCGCTCGGCTGCGAGCGCCCCGCCGTGGGTGCGGCGGAGCCTCCCCTGCCTGCCCAGCTCGTCCAGGTCGGCGCGGACGGTGGCGACGGACACGGAGAAGCGGTCGCACAGCTCCCGGACCGTGACCCGGCCGTGCTCCTTCACCAGCTCGAGAACCACCGCCTGGCGCTCCTCGATGAACTGCCTGCCCCGGCGGCTGCCCGTTCCGCGCTCACCTCGTCCGCCTTTCCCCCGCCCCGTCAGTCCCCCGCCTGGAGCCTGGCCAGGGCGCGGAAGATGCCGCCGCCCTCCAGGGCGTCGTAGGCGCGGCAGTAGATGTCGTAGATCTCGTCGTACACGGCCGCCGTCTTCGGGTTCGGCGTGTACTGCGCGTCCACGCGCACCATCGCCTCCGTGCCCTGCGGGATGTCCCGGAAGGCGCCGATGCCCGACCGCGGCGAAGAGGGCCGCGCCCATGAGGGCGGCGTCGGTCATCTTCAGCGTCTGGACGGGCCGGTTGTACACGTCGGCCTGGATCTGGTTCCAGACCTCCGACTTTGTTGCTCCCCCGAGAATCCGCACGTGCTCGATCGGGATGCCCGCGCTCACCATCGAGTTCACCATGTCCCGGACTTCAAGGGTGATCCCTTCCATGAACGCGCGCGCCATGCAGGCCCTGTCGTGCGCGAAAGTCAGCCCCAGGAGGGTGCCGCGCGCGTGCGGGTTCCACCGCGGCGTGGTCGCGCTGGCCAGGTAGGGCAGCAGCACCAGCCCCTTTGCCCCGGGCGGGGTCTTCGCGATCATCGCGTTCAGCGTCTCGTAGACGTTCTTCCCCGAGGAGGCTGCCGATTCCTTTTCCAGGGCCGCCACCTCGTCGCGGAACCAGCGGAACACCCCGGCCGCGCCGGCCTGCAGCCCTTCCAGCTGCCACTTGCCGTACACGGCGTGGTTGTCCACCATGGCTTTCCGGTTCGGGTCGCGGAACGGAGTGTCCAGGTACGCGGCGGCAAGGCCCCCGGTTCCCAGGGACACGGAGAGGAAGCCCTTGTGCACGATCCCCGCGCCGACGGCGGCGCTGTTCTGGTCGCCGGCGCCGATGCACAGCGGCGTGCCGGGCGCGAGGCCCGCCGCGCTCGGCCGCCGCGGCCGACACGGAGCCCACGCGGGTGCCGGAGGCGCGAGGGCTTCGGGAAGAGAGACCTGTCCAGGCCGAGCAGGCGCAGAGCAGCCTGTCGCTCCAGTCGAAGGCGTAGGGGTCCCACAGGCCGTAGAAGCCGGCATCGGAGACGTCGTCGAAGAAGTCCTCCGCGCCCAGCGCCTTCAGCGCGTAGTCCTGCAGCTGCACGACCTTCGCCACCCGCTTCCAGTTCTCCGGCTCGTGGCTTGCGCACCCACATGATCTTGGACACGATCCAGGTGGTGTTCAGGGGCATGCCGGTGATGTCGTAGAACTCGTCGGCGGAGATCTTCGTCCGCGATCTCGCTCGACCTCCTCGTGGGCCCGGTTGTCCTGCCAGGAGATCATGGGCCGCACGAGCCTGCCCTGCGCATCGACGAACACCGAGCAGCAGCGCTGCGCGGAGAAGGCCACGGACGGCGATCGCCGCCGGGCTCCAGCCCCGACTTCTGCACGGCCCTGCCGGCAGCAGTCGAAGGCCTGCCCCACGATGGCATCGCACGTCCTGCTCGACCCAGTTGGGCCGCGGGTACGACGCAGACGTACTCGCTGTAGGCGCTGGCCACCAGCCGTGCCGTCCAGCGCGAAGATCGCGGCCTTGGCGCCAGTGGTCCCGATGTCGATCCCGACGACGTAGCGTGTCAGCCATGCTGCTCGTCTCCTTCCCCCGCTCCCGGCCCGCCCCTACCAGAG
Organism: uncultured Spirochaetota bacterium; assembly: GCA_963733835.1. Classification (GTDB taxonomy): domain Bacteria; phylum Spirochaetota; class Spirochaetia; order SZUA-6; family Fen-1364; genus CAVTER01. The sequence goes on along the minus strand of CAVTER010000005.1, from coordinate 41,089 downwards.
GGTGTAGCCGCCGTCGATGATGATGTCCGTGCCCGTGCAGTACGAGGAGGCGTCGCTGGCCAGGAACAGGACCACCCCCGCGAGCTCGTCCGGCCGCGCCATGCGCTTCATGGGGATCTTCTCCACCCACTGCGTGATCAGCGCCTCGGAGAAGGACTCGGCCAGCTCGGTGCGCGTGTAGCCGGGGCTGATGCTGTTCACCCGCACGTTGTGCGGCGCCCACTCCACCGCCAGGCACTTGGTCAGCTGCACGACTCCCGCCTTGGATGCGTTGTAGTTTGCCGTCTGCTGGGGCACGTTCACGACGTGGGCCGACATGGAGGCCATGTTGATGATGGAGCCCTTCTTCCTCGGGATCATCACCCGTGCCGCCGCCTGGGCGGTGAGGAAGAGCCCGAAGAGGTTCACGTTGACCACCTTCGTCAGGCTCTCGTAGCTCATCTCCTCGGCCTTCTCGACCACCGCGGTCCCGGCGTTGTTGAACGCCACGTCCACCGTGCCGAAGGCCTTCAGGATGGTCTTCATCATGGCATCGACCTCGGCGGGCACCGTCACGTCGGCCTTCACGGCGATGGCCTTCACCCCGCAGCTTCTCGATCTCGTGCGCCGCCTCCTCGGCCTTCGCCATGCCGCGGGCCACGATGGCGATGTCCGCACCCGCCTCCGCGAGGCCGAGGGCCACTGCCTTGCCGATGCCCTGCGAGCCTCCCGTGACGAACGCCTTCTTGCCCTCGAGCCTGAACGTGTCCAGGACAGCCACGACGCACCTCCCTTCCCGGCGGATGAGCCCGGTTCTGCCGCGCGCGATTCTCGGGGCCGCGGACGCCCCACACAGTATAGAAAGAAAGCGAAAAGTCAACAAAGGCTCCACACATATAATGGACTTAATAGAGATAAAGTGATGTTTAAGTCCATTATCTCCAACAATCCGGCAAATTCCTGGTATTTTTTTCTTTCTTTTTTTTGTTTTTGGGATTGATAGGCGATTTTAGTTGACAAACACCGGTTTTGTGGTAGCCTGCGCGCATCTGCTAGACGGCAGAACAAGCAACATCCATCAAGGGGGGTACCATGAAGAGGGCTTTGACTCTTGTCGCGGTTCTCGTCCTGGGTGTCTTCCTCGTCGCCTCGGCATTCGCCGGCGGTGAGGGAGAGGCCAAGGCGGGCGGCAAAAAGTGGACGATCGGCAAGATCCCGATCACCATGCAGGCCAACTATCACCAGGCCCACGTGAAGTGGCTCATCCAGTACGCCAAGGAGAAGTACGGCGCCGACGTGAAGGTCATCGACGGCGAGTTCAGCACCGAGGCGTCGGTGAAGGGCGTCGAGACGTTCATCGCGCAGGGCGTGAACGGCATCCTGCTGCACTCCCTGGACGAGGGGGTGAACGACCAGATGGTGAAGGCCGCCCGCAAGGCGAAGATCCCCATCGTCACCTTCTACATCCCCACGCTCTCCCGCCTGGTCCCGCACCTCCAGATCAACGAGGCGGAGACCTCCTTCATGATGGGCAAGGAAGCCGCCCTGAAGTGGAAGGAGTTCTACCCGAACAAGAAGATGTACATCGGCGTCATCGACTACCTCACGGTGGAAATCGTGCAGAAGATGCGCACCGGACCCTTCATCGCGGGCGTCCTGTCCGTCGACCCGACGGCCCAGGTCGTGAGCAAGCTGGAGGGAAGCGCCAACGTGCAGAAGTCCATGGCGGCCATGCAGGACATGCTGCAGGCTCACCCCGAGGTCAACCTCGTGTACGGCGCCAACGCCGACCACGCCCTGGGCGCCCTGGCTGCCCTCGAGAACGCGGGCCGCGGCAAGGCCGTCAACGGCAAGCCCCTCACCGAGATCGTCATCGGCACCGACGCGACCGAAGGGGAGCTCGCGAAGCTGTATGACCCGAACTCCTCCTTCAAGATCACCCAGGGCCTGCAGCCCGCGGTGAACGCGAAGGCCGAGATGGACCTGCTGGCGAAGATGATCAACGGCTCCCAGCCCGCCGACGAGTGGATCCAGATCGACACCTTCAACAAGTTCATCAGCTACTGGCAGACGCCGATCGAGGATGCCCAGAAGTTCGTGACCGAGCAGTATTTCTCCACGGTCGACCTGAAGAGCCTGGTCGGGAAGAAGTAGTCCCGCGGGTTCCCGGAGTCGAACCACCTGAGTTTGACGAGGCTCCTGCCGCCTCCGGGCGGGAGCCTCTCTTCTGACAGAGAGAGTCACTCATGCAGGCAGACATCACACGGGCGGGCGGGCAAGAGGCGCGGGACGGTGAACGTCCAGATCCTCCTGCTGCTCGGCATCCTCATCCTCGTCATGGCAGTCTCCACCATCCTCACGCCCAAGTTCCTCACCTACGTGAACCTGGTGAACGTCATGATGCAGATCGCCATGATCATGCTCACCGGATCGGCGGCGGTGATCCTCATGATCTCGGGCAACTTCGACCTGTCCGCGGGCATGGTGCTCGCGCTGACGGGCGTCATGCACGCCTTCATGAGCAAGGCACGGCATCCCCGACCACCGTGTCGATCGTGCTCGCCACGCTGATCGGCGCCGTCTTCGGGCTGCTCAACGGCGCCATGGTGTCGGGCCTGAAGATCACGCCGGTCATCGCCACGCTGGGCACCATGTACGTGGCCCAGGGCCTCGCCTTCATCGTGGCGTGGATCGACGGCGGGGCGAACGTCACCACGGGCCTGCCGCGGGATTTCCAGGTCTTCGGCCGCACCATGGTCGGATCGATCCCGCTGTTCCTGATCATCGTGGTGGCGATCATCCTGCTGTTCGCGTTCCTGTTCGCCAAGACCAACCTGCGCAAGTACGCCTTTGCCATCGGCGGCAACCCCGTGGCCGCGCGCCTGTCGGGTATCCGCGTGGGCGCCGTGGTGCTGCTGCTGTACGTTCTGGTGGGCACGCTCACCGGCTTCGCCGGGGCGACACTCGCCTCGCGCATGGGCTCGGGCTCGCCGAAGGTCGGCACCGGATTCGAGTTCGACGTCATCGTGGCCATCGTCCTGGGAGGCACGAGCATCTACGGCGGGGAGGGCTCGTTCCTCGGCATGATCATCGGAGCGCTCATCATCGGGTTCATGGGCAACACGCTGAACCTCCTGAACGTCCAGTTCTTCTACCAGACAGTGCTCAAGGGGCTGATCCTCGTCGGCGCGGTCCTGCTGACCCGGCAGATCAGGTCGCGGGCGGGATGACGGAGGCCCCCATGGCGGAAAAGCTTCTCGAGATCAGGAACATCTCCAAGCGCTTCCCGGGCGTCGATGCCCTGCGCGACGTGTCCTTCGACATCGACAGGAACACGGTGCACTGCATCGTGGGCGAGAACGGCGCGGGCAAGTCCACGCTGATCAAGATCCTGACGGGCGCCGAGCGCAGGAGCGGGGGCTCGATCCTCCTGAACGGGAAGGAGTTCGCCCCGCGCAGCACGCGCGAGGCGATGAACTCGGGCATGAGCGTGCTGTTCCAGGAGCTGAACGTCGTCGACCAGCTCACCGTGGAGCAGAACCTGATCCTGGGCAAGGAGAAGGTCCGGGCCGGCTTCTTCCGGCGCGACGCCGCGGCGGTCGACGCGGTTCTCGCCGTGCTGGCCAGCCTCGACCCGGGCATCTCGCGGCACAGACCGGGTCGGCGACCTCAGCGTGGCCCAGAGGCAGGTCATCGAGATCGCCAAGGCCATCGCCTCGCAGTCCGACGTGATCATCATGGACGAGCCCACGGCGGCCCTGTCCGAGGAAGAGGTGACGCGCCTGTTCGCCATCATCAAGGAGCTGAAGAAGAAGAACGTCACCGTCATCTACATCAGCCACCGCCTGCGCGAGATCTTCGAGATCGGCGACAGCGTCACCGTGCTCCGCGACGGCCAGATGATCGGCACCCGCACGATCCAGGAGCTCTCCTCCTGCCGCGACGAGGTGGAGTCCTGCGCGGAGCTCATCAAGATGATGCTGGGCAAGGTGGTGGCCGAGCGCTACATCCCCGGCGCCGTCGACCGCTCCGCGCCGATCCTCGAGATGCGCGGGGCGAGCAACTCCAAGCTGAAGGACGTGAGCTTCCAGCTCTTCCCCGGGGAGATCCTGGGCTTCTACGGCCTGATCGGGTCGGGAAAGACGGAGATCGCCCGCGCCCTGTACGGCCTGGACCCCTTCGTCGGCACGGTGCGGGTCGGCGGGACGGAGGCGCGGATCGCGGGCGCCCGGGATGCCATCGGGGCCGGCATCGCCCTCGTGCCCGAGGAACGGCGCTCGGAGGGCCTTTTCTCCAAGCTGTCCATCCGGGAGAACATCCCGCTCATGAACATCCACAGCATCTCGCGGCTGGGAATCTTCAGCGGCAGGCGCGAGAAGGCCCTGGCACGGTCGTTCATCGAGCGGGTGCGCATCGTTGCCCGCGACGAGAACCAGACAGTGGACAAGCTCTCCGGGGGCAACCAGCAGAAGGTGGTCCTCTCCAAGTGCATCAACGCCGACTCCCGCATCCTGCTCATGGACGAGCCCACGCGGGGAATCGACGTCGGCGCCAAGGAGGAGATCCACAACCTGATCCGGGAGCTGGCCCGGGGAGGGACCTCGGTCATCGTGTTCTCCTCCGAGCTTCCCGAGGTCCTGAACCTCTGCGACAGGATCATGCTGCTGTTCGAGGGGCGCATCCGCGACGTCATCACAAACGGCGCCGCCGTGGACAGCGAGCGGATCATGCACATCGTGACCCGGGGAGAAGAGGGCTGACATGAGAAAGCGACAGATCGACCTGCAGAAGCTCGTCCTCGTCGGGATCCTCGTCGTGGTGGTGGTCGTCTTCACGATCCTCAACCCGCGCTTCATCCGCGGCACCAACCTGATGTACATCCTGATCCAGAACTCCTTCGTCATCATCGCCGGCTGTGCGGTGACCCTCCTCATGATCTCGGGGCAGATCGACCTGTCCATCGGCAGCACCGTGTGCCTGGCCGGCATGGTCCACGCCTACTTCTCGCGGGCGGGCGTTCCCGTGGGGCTGTCGCTCCTGATCGCCCTGGGAGCGAGCCTCGTGGTGGGACTTCTCAACGCGACCATGGTGGTGAAGCTGGGAATCACGCCGTTCATCGCCACGCTGGGCACCATGTACATGGGCCGGGGGATCTCCTACCTCATCTCCGACGGCCTGGTGATCCGCGAAGGGCTTCCCGCCGTGTTCCCCTGGATCGGCAACGAGAACCTCGGCCCCTTCCCCGTCATCCTGGTGGCCCTCGTCGGCGTGGTGGCCGTGTTCCTCGTGCTGGAGCGCAAGTCGATCCTCGGCAAGTACTCGGTGGCCATCGGGGGCAACAGGACCGCCGCGGTGCTCTCGGGTATCAACAGCAACGGCATCGTGATGATGCTGTACGTCCTTGCAGGCCTCCTGGCCGGATTCGCGGGCATCCTGATGGCCTCGCGCCTGGGCGTGGGCGACCCGAACATCGGCATCGGTTTCGAGTTCGACGTCATCGTTGCCGTCATCCTGGGCGGCACGAGCCTCGCCGGCGGGGAGGGCTCGATCATCGGCATGATTATCGGGGCCCTGGTCATCGGCAGCCTGGGAACAGGCCTGAAGCTCATGAACGTGTTCACCTTCTTCCAGAGCATCATGAAGGGGTTCGTCCTCGTGCTCGCGGTGCTGCTCGACCAGAACCTCAAGGCGCGGCTGCGCCGCCCCCGCTCCCGCGGCCCGCGCGCCGCGGCCCCCCAGGGGGGTGCATGACGCACAGGGAACGCGTGCTCGCCGCCCTTGCGCACCGGGAGCCCGACAGGGTGCCCGTGGACGTGTGGGGCTCGGCCAGCCGGATCTGCAACAAGCTGTACCTCGAGATCGTCGCCGACAGGGGCTGGCAGGGGCTGGGCCCCTGCGTGAAGGCCAGCCGCTCGGGGGACTACGTCGACGAGCGCGTGGACGTGCTTGTCGACTCGGACTTCCGTCACGTGGACATCGGCCACCCGCGGGAGCGGGCGAGCGGCACCGCGCCCAACGGCGACAGGCTCAGCGAGTGGGGCTGGGGCACGCGCGAGGGCCATGGCTCCTCGCTTGTCACCTGGTCGCCGCTCGCCGCCGCCACGGAGGTCTCCGACATCGAGAACCACCCGTGGCCCCGGGTCGAGGACCCCGGCCGCATCGAGGGCCTCGCCGAGAGGGTGCGGCACTTCCGCCAGACCACCGACTGCTTCCTCGGGGCCACCCACGCCGTGTCGGGCATGATGATCGACCTGGGCCCGTACCTGCGCGGCTTCGAGCAGTTCATGATGGACCTGTACCTCGACGAGCGTTTCGCGCACCACCTGATCGGGAAGATCGCCGACGTGGTGACCGAGCTGTACCTGTACTACCTGGGCCCCATTGCCCGGGAGGTGGACTGGGTGGAGTTCTCCAGCGACCACGGCATGCAGGACAGACCCATCGTCTCCCCCGAGATCTACCGCAAGTTCTTCAAGGGTCCCTACAGCCGGGTGTTCGCGGCCGTGAAGAAGGCGGCCCCGCAGGCGAAGATCTGGCTGCACACCTGCGGCTCCGTGCGCGACCTGATCCCCGACCTGATAGAGGCAGGCGTGGAGGTGCTGAACTCCCTGCAGCCCCGGGCCGCGGGCATGGACTCGGCCGAGCTCAAGCGCGAGTTCGGTTCCGAGCTGGTCTTCCACGGGGGCCTGGACATCCAGGGCGGGATCACCGGCAGCCTGCAGGAGGCGGTGGACGAGACGCGGCGGCGCATCGACGCCTTCGCGAAGGGCGGCGGCTGGATCTGCGCCCCCTCCAACCACTTCATGGAAGACGTGAGCCTCGAGAACTTCTACGCCGTGTACCGCACGGCCCGCGAATACGGACGGTATTGAGGGACGGATGTTCTGCAGCACACGCAACAGGAGGACAGGATCATGACGAAGAAGGAGAGGGTGTTTCGGACGATCCGGCGGGAGCACATCGACTACCTGCCCAGCCAGATCACGCTGGCAGACAGGACGCGGGACAAGGAGCTGCACGCGGCGCTGAAGCTTCCGGCCAGCCAGACGATGGACGAGTACCTGGAGAACCACATCATCATCAGCCTGTGCAAGCAGGACTATCCGCTGTTTTTCCGTAACGACACGGTGATGATGAAGGGGCTGGAGAAGGAAGGGTTCTGCAAGGTCGACGAGGCGGGGAAGGTCGTCTACGACAGCTGGGGGATGGGCATACGGGTGGGGGAGGACGGGTTTTTCTGCTGTTTTGCGCCGCTGGAGAACCAGCTGGAGAAGAGGTTTGCCGAGAAGTGGATGCCCCCTCGGATCTGGGATGCGGTGACCGCCCCGACGCTGGAGGAGAGGATCAGGAAGTGGACGCCGCCGGACCCGAACCAGGCGGGCAACTACGAGTGGAACGCGCGGGACATTGCCAATTACGGGGATGAGTACTGGCTGATGGCCAGCGGGTACTTCGGGCTGTACGAGAGGTGCTACGGGATGCTGTCGATCCCGACGATGTTCGAGACGGTGGTGAGCGAGCCGAAGCTTGCGGCGGAGCTGTTGGAGAAGATCACTGACTACAAGATTGGCGTGGCGAAGAACTTTCTGAAGATGAAGCTGGACACGGGGCACGTGGGGGACGACCTGGGGACGCAGAACGGGCCGTTTGTGCCTCCGAAGGTGTTCCACGAGCTTCTGTTGCCGCAGTACAAGAGGCTGTTCACGGTGTACAAGGATGCGGGGTGGCTGATGTCGATGCACTCGTGCGGGTGCATCACGAAGTTTCTTCCCGAGCTGATAGAGGCGGGGCTGAACGTGCTGGAGCCCGTGCAGCCGTGCATGGACCTGCCGCTGATCAAGAAGAACTACGGGAAGGACCTGACGTTCTGGGGGGGGATCGACACGCAGCAGCTGTTGCCCTTCGGGACGCCTGCGGATGTGCGGCGGGAGGCGGGGGCGACGATCCGGCTTCTGGGCAAGGGGGGCGGGCACATCATCGCTCCGAGCCAGGAGGTGATGAAGGACGTGCCGCTCGCCAACATCGTTGCGCTTCTGGAGACCATCCAGGCCGAGCGGGCAACCGCCCACGGCCTGTAAGCCAAAACTGAAAGGAGAGGACACGAGCATGAGCACACTGCAGGAGCTGTCGGAAGCCATCCAGAAGGGCAACGCGCCCCGGGCGAAGGAGATCACCTCGGCGCTGCTGGCCGCGCGGGTGGGCGCCGGCGACGTGCTGAACAAGGGCCTCCTCGACGGCATGGAGAAGATCGGCAAGCGCTTCAAGGCAAACGAGGTGTACATCCCCGAGGTGCTGATCGCCGCGCGGGCCATGAACCAGAGCATGGAGATCCTCAAGCCCGAGCTGGTGAAGGCCGGGGTGAAGCCGATCGGCAAGATGCTCCTGGGCACCGTGAAGGGCGACCTGCACGACATCGGCAAGAACCTGGTGAAGATGATGGCCCAGGGCGCGGGCATCGAGGTTGTGGACCTGGGTATCGACGTGTCGGGCGACAAGTTTGTCCAGGGGCTCAAGGACAACCCTGATGCGAAGGCGGTGGGCATGTCGGCTCTTCTGACCACGACGATGACGGGGATGAAGGAAGTGATCGACAGGTTCGAGAAGGAAGGGCTTCGCAAGAAGGTGAAGTTCATGGTGGGCGGGGCGCCCCTGACCGACGCATACGCGAAGGAGATCGGGGCCGACGGGTACGCCCCCGACGCCGCCAGCGCCGCGGAGCAGTTCAAGGCGTTCCTGAAGTAGTCGGGCGCAGGCCGCCGCGCATCGCGGCATATCACGAAGGCGCTGCCGGGGGGCAGCGCCTTTTTGTTTCCCATCGGCGATCCTCCCCTTGCCGATCGGGAGGTTTTGCTGTAGCACCACCGCAGGAAAGAAGGGACGACACTATGACGATATCGACAGTTGCCCGCCTGTGCGCCGCGTGCGCCGCTGCCCTGCTCGCGCTGGGCGGGTGCGCGTTCGTCGAGAAGATCGACAAGCTGGTGATCGAGGACGTGCAGCCCGGCCGGGTCAGGGACGGCAGCTACCAGGCCTCGGTGAGGATCCTTCCCGTGACGGCCTCGGTGCGGGTGACCGTGAGCGGGGGGAGGATCACGGACATCGACCTGCTCTCGCACAGCCACGGGCCCGACCACGGGGCCGACGAGATCCTCCCCCGCCTGATCGATGCGCAGAGCCTCATGGTCGACGCCGTCTCGGGCTCGACGTATTCCAGCAAGGTGGTCAGGAAGGCGGTCGAGCTCGCGCTGAAGAAGGGCCTGTAGGAGGGCCCTCCCCGGCCGGCGCGGCCGCGTAGGCCGGCCCGCCCGAGGATCGCGCGCACCTCTCCGAAGAAGAAGCGGTGGCCCCGGCCCGAGCGGGCCCCGTCGCGCAGATCCTCCGAGAGCGCCGCCTCGGGCCTGTAGTCGTCGGCGTACACCTGGATGCACTCGATCACGAGGTCGGCCTCGACGAAGGACGGCGCGGCAACGACGGTGGAGGCCACGGGAGTGAGCCCGCTGTGCCCGACCTTGTCCCCGTCGCGCCCCGAGTGCGTGCCAAGGTACATCAGCGCCTTCCTGTGCCCGGCGGGGAAGTGGCAGAGGGTGAAGCCGGGATATGCCCGCAGGAAGTCCACCGTGTAGCGGGTCGGCCGCGCGCCGACCATGGCCACCGGCCGGTCCCAGAGGCAGCCCAGCCCTCCCCACCCCACGGTCATGCAGTTCCAGGCGCCCGCCGAGAAGTCGCCGGCAGCGAGGAGAAACCCGTCCCTGTGCCACGCCCGGAAGGCCGGCAGGACGAGGCTGTCGATCTCGATGGGCGACCTGTCAGCCACTCCCGTTCCTTCGGGCCGGGGACATGCCGGCCAGGAACCTGTCGGTGAAGAGGGCGTGCAGGTCGGCCGGGGCCGCGAGGAGGCCGCGCACGAGGAGGATGTCCTGCAGCCCGGCAAGGGCAGCCATGTCGTGGCTGAACAGGCGGCCGGTTCCCTCGATGAGGGGACGGGTCGCATCCCAGACCGCCTGCTCCTCTGTCCCGTCCCTCCCGGGAATGCCGGCAGCATAGGCCTTCCACTCGCCGCTGCCCCACGCGCTGACCCGGGCGAAGCTCTCCACGGTGACCCGGAAGAACTCCTGCAGGAGGGCCGCGTGGGCCCCGGCCCACGACGCGCGGGCGGCGAACACGAGGAAGGGCGAGTCCGGAATGCCGAACCTCGCGTAGGGAACGAAGCTCACCGCGTGCCCCTTGCGCTGCGTCCGCGCGATGGCGTAGGCCACCGCGTCCAGGGCGTGGATGCGGCCGTCCAGCAGCTGCTCCTCCCCGTCGAAGCCCACCACCACGACGTCGAGGGAGGCCCGGTCGAGGCCGTTGGCCGCGCAGAACACGTCGAACTGCGCCTGGCTCACGGGACTGGGGCCGATGCCCACGCGCTTGCCCGCCAGGTCGGCGGGAGCGCGCACCGGGTTGGAGGCCAGCGACAGCAGGCCCTCGGGGTTCTTCCGCACCAGGGCTCCCGCAGACAGCAGCCCGGGGTACTGCCCGGCAGAGAGGAGCAGGTTGTGCGGGTAATTGATGGACATCTCCGCCTCGCCGCGCGCGAGCAGGGCCAGGCCCTCGATCGACTTGGCCGCCGGCTCGGCAAGCTCCAGGTCGATGCCCGCCGCGGCATACGCCCCCCGGGCCATTCCCTCGGAAAGCAGCGCGTGCTTGGCGTCGGGCTTCCAGTCCAGCAGGATGCGGATGCGCTCACCCATCGAGAGCCTCCTGCAGGGCCGCCCGCTCCGCGGCGAGGTCGCCCGGGCAAGGGGTCGATCATCACCGTCTCCAGCGACACGATCCCCGCCCGGCCGGGCACGGGGGTGGGCGAGCAGCCGCGCGAGGTCGAGCGTGCCCTGGCCCAGGCGCAGGTGCTTGCGCGCCGGGACCCCGGGGTCGCGCCGCGCGTCGCTCACGTGCACGTGGTCCACCCGGGGCACTGCCGCGAGGAACGCCTCGTTGGCCTGCGTGTCCAGGAGGTGCGTGGTGTCCCAGCACACGCCGACCTGCCCCCCGCCGGCAGCCCCCGCCGCCGAGTCCAGGGCACGCGCGAGATCCGCCGCCGTCTTGACGACCTCGTGCGGCTTGTCCGCCTCCATGTTCTCCACCGCCACCAGGAGGGGCGGCCGGGCCTCGGCCAGCACCAGGCGCAGGCACTCCTCCATCCGCTTCCAGTACAGGTCCAGGGGGTCGAACGAGGAGTACAGGCTCCCCGGGTGGAAGACGAGCACCCGGGCCCCCAGCTCGAGGGCGGCACGGAGGGCTGCCCTGTACAGCTCGAGGGACGCCGCGGCGATCGTGCGGTTGGTGGAACAGATGTTCACGTCGATGATGGGGCAATGCACGCTGCAGGCCATCCCGGCCGCCTCCAGGGAGGCCCGCACCGCCCGCGGCCCCTCGCCCGTGCGCTCGAGGTGCTCTGCCCAGATCTCGACGGCCTCGAAGCCGGCGTCGGCCAGCATCCGCACCGCCTCCGCGAGGGGCCTGTTCCAGAGCACCATCGAGGTGCAGCCCATGAGAGGACGGCGGGGCCCCGGGGCCCCGCCGTCCCGCGCCGTCCGTGTCACGCTACTTCTTGAACAGGTTGTCGACGTCGGCCTTCGCCTTGTCGAGCAGCGGCTTCGGGTCGAGGTCCTTGAACACCGCCTCCTCGACCGCCAGCGCGATGATGCGCGAGGCGTCGCCGTACTCGGGGACGTTCGGCCTGATGAACGCGTCCTTCAGGGTCGACATCATGATGTTGCCCTTGGGGTCGCTGAGCAGGTAGTCGCCGTACTCGGGGGTCTCGATCACCGACTGGCGCACGGGGATGGACCCGGTGGACAGCGCCCAGCGCTTGTTGATCTGGGTCGAGTTCAGCCAGCTCAGCACGGCCCAGCCCGCCTTCTTGTCGGGGCAGTTGGAGAACATGGCCATGTTCCCGCCCCCGGTCACCGTCGCGGCGACCTTGCCCTTCGGCAGGGCGCTCAGGCCGAAGCGGGCGTTGCCCATGTTGTCGCGGTAGCGGCCAAGCACGGACGAGGAGGACAGCTCCATCGCCGCGTTCTCTGCCTCGAAGTCCGCCGAGCCCGGCGACAGGGACATGAGCTTCTCGCGGGCCAGCTGCCGCCACAGGTCGGTGGCAGCCGCGCCGGCCTCGGAGTTGAACATGCCGGCGTTCAGCGCGTCGTTGAACAGCTTGCCCTCCTGCTGGAAGAAGAAGGCGAGCCAGTACCAGACCGCGCCGGTGTTCGCCGAGTTGGGGAAGGTGATCCCGCGCTGGTCGGGGGTGCCGTCGCCGTTCTTGTCGATCGTGAGCTTCTGGGCGAAGGACACCAGCTCCTGCCAGTCGGCCGGCGCCTTGGTGTTGTCCAGGCCCGCCGCCTTGAACAGCGCCTTGTTATAGTACAGAACGATGGTGCTGAGGTTGAAGGGCACAGAGTAGCTCTGGCCCCTGTACTGCGTGCTCTGCAGCGAGGCCCGGGCAAGGTCCGCCTTGTCGAACTTCTTGTCCTGGGCGATGTACGGCTCCAGGTTCACCAGCGAGCCCGGCTTGGCGAAGATGGGAGTCCAGTACGAGTCGATCTCGGCCAGGTTCGGGCCGGCGCCGCCGGCGATGGCCGTGAGCAGCTTGTCGCGCATGCTCCACAGGCTCCCGCCGTACTCGGCCTTCAGGTTGATCGAGGGGTTGGCCTTGTTCCACTCCTTCACCAGGGTGCCAAACAGCTCCGCCCGCGACCCCGAGTAGGAATGCCACAGCACGAGGCTCGTCTTCTGCGCCGGGGCGAGCCCCGCGGCCAGCAGCGCGATGAGCAGGACCAGGAACAATCGTCGCTTCATTCGTTGCCTCCTTCTCCGATATCCGCCGTGCCCGGACGCGCCGGGCGCTCAGCCCTTGAGACCGGTCATCGTGATGCCCCGGATGATCTGCTTCTGCGCGAAGAGGTAGAAGACCAGGACCGGGATGATCGAGATGACCGTGACGGCCATGAGCAGGCCCCAGTTGGCGTCTCCCGACGAGACGAGCTGGGTGCGCAGCATGGCCAGCCCCACCTGGATGGTGTAGTGGTCGCTCGTGTTTGTCACCAGGAGAGGCCACAGGAAGTTGTTCCACGTGAACATGAAGGCGAGCATGCCCAGGGTGACCATGGCAGGTCGGGCCAGGGGCACGATGATGCGGGTGAGGATCCAGATCCGCCGGCAGCCGTCCACCAGGGCCGCGTCCTCCAGCTCCCGGGGGATGCCGAGGAAGAACTGCCGCAGCAGGAACGCCCCGAAGGGGTAGGCGAGGAACGGCACGATCAGCGCGCCGTAGCTGTCCACGAGGCCCAGCCGCTGCACGATGATGAACAGGGGAATCACCGTGACCTGCGTGGGGATCATCATCACGGCAAGGTAGAGCAGGAAGATGAGGTTGCGGCCGGGGAACGAGAGGCGCGCGAACACGTAGGCGGCCATGGCGGAGGTCACCACCTGCGAGACGGCGGTGAGCCCGGCCACGAAGATGCTGTTGAGGTAGTAGCGGCCCAGGGGGATGACATCCCACGCCTTCAGGTAGTTCTTCCAGATCGCGGGATGGGGGAGGAGGCGGGGGGGGAAGGCGAAGATCTGCGCCGTGTTCTTGAGAGAGGCGAGGATCATCCACGCGAAGGGCGCGACGAAGATCACCGTCAGGACGAGGAGGGCCAGGTACATCGCCGTGCGGCGCGCGGCCAGGGCAGGCCTCACCATACCTGCTCTCTCTTGCGCGAGATGCGCATCTGCACGACCGTGAGGGCGATCAGGACGAGGAACACCACCCAGGCCACCGCCGAGGCGTAGCCCATCTCCTGGAACTCGAATGCGCGCTGGTACAGGTAGTACACGACGACCGAGGTGGACCGCACCGGCCCGCCGCCGGTCATCACGTAGATGGGACCGAAGACCTGGAAGGTGAAGATCGTGTTTGTCACAAGGACGAACGCCGTGGTCGGGGCCAGGAGGGGCCAGGTCACGGCGCGGAAGCGCTGCCCCGCCCCTGCCCCGTCGATGCGCGCCGCCTCGTAGAGGGTCTCGGGAATCGCCTGCAGGCCGGCCAGGAACACGACCATGTGGTAGCCCGCGTTCTTCCACACCGTCATGATGACAAGGGAGAGCAGCGACGTGTCCGTCGACGTGAGCCACCGCACGGGCTTCAGGCCCACGGCCCGCAGGGCGATGTTGAGAAGCCCGTTGGCGTCGTCGTAGACCCACAGCCACACCACCGAGAGGGCGATGATCGAGGTGATCGTGGGGAGGAAGAACGCCGTGCGGAAGAACCCCGATCCCTTGACGGGACGGTTGAGCAGGAGGGCGAGGGCGAGGGATGCCGCAGCTCCCACCGGCACGACGCCGAGGGTGTACAGGGCCGTGTTCTTCATGCATTGCCAGAACTCCGGCGTGGCGAGCATGCGCTGGTAGTTGGCCAGCCCCACGAAGGGCTTCTCGGGCGTGAGGATGGCCCACGTGTGGAACGAGAGGAACAGCGAAAAGAAGATCGGGAACACCGTGAAGACGGCGACCACGGCAAGGGAGGGCAGCAGGCAGACGATGCCGGTGTAGAAGTCTCCTCTCCGCAGCGGAGAGCGCATCATGTCGCGAAAACGCATTGAGTACCCGCTCCCCGTCACGGAATGCGCGTCAACCCGGGCCCGGCGCGTCCGGCAGTCGCCGCGGGGGGCGGGCTGCCGGCGGCAACACCGCGCCCACTCTATCGGCACCTGTTGCACCCGTCAAGCTGTCCATCCCCCCGCCCGCCTGCCCGCCACCGCTTGCGCCGGGGTGCATTCACCCGTACTATCCGGGGAAGCATGCAGCAGCGGGAAAACACGGGCGTCGCGCCGCGGCAGGCACGGGCCGGGGAAGGCGGCGGACCCGGCGGGGTCCTCGACGCCCGCATGGCCCGGCTGTCGCGCCTGCTGGGCACCGACGAGGGGTTCTTCCTCCTCGCCCTGCACTCCTTCGTCGAGAGCTTCATCTGCGACGTGTTCCCCTCCGGCCGCTTCGCGAACAGCTTCCCCACCCTCCTGTGGGACTTCAAGGACTTTCTCAAGCTGAAGGGCAGGGTCGACAGCCAGGACCTCCAGGCCATCATCCGCCTCTCGCGCGAGCACCCCACGGCCAACAAGGTCCGCCACGGCTTCCTCCAGGTGGGCAGGGAGGAGGCCGTGGCCTCCACCTACAACTTCCTCGGCTTCTGCAGGGCCTGCGGGATCGAGCACGCCTTCCTCTCCGCGCTGAAGGACAGCCTGAAGGTGTGGGACGAGAGGAGCTCGCCGCTCCAGCGCAGCGAGGAGCTGGCCCGGCTGCGCTTCGACCTCTTCGTGGCCCAGCGGGAGAGCAGGAAGCTCCTCCAGCAGGCGGCGGGGGCGCGCGACGCGGAGGCCCGGGCCGAGCAGCTGGAGTCCGACCTGCGCCAGCGCACGGCGGAGCTTGCCCGCGAGAGGGCGCGGGCGGACGGCAAGGCGGAGCGGCTGGATGCGCTGCGCGCCGAGCTCAACGCGATCGGGCAGCAGAAGAAGGCGCTGGCGGAGGAGCTGGCCCGCTACGGCGACCTGGAGGCCTACCTCGAGCACCTGAACAGGTTCACGATCTACACGCGCACCCGGCGGGACTACGAGAGGAGCTTCCTGCGTCTGACCGCCGAGCAGCAGGAGTCCCTGGACGCGGTCACCCCCGGGCACGACTTCCTCGTGCGCGGCGGGGCGGGAACGGGAAAGACCATTGTGCTGCTGCACGCCTACGGCAGGGCGCGGAAGCTCCTGGCCGAGGAGCTGGGCCTGGAGAAGCAGGGCAGCGCGGTCCTCCTGACCTACACGACCACGCTCGTGAAGTACGACCGCTACCTGGCCGACCTCCTGAAGGCGTCGGCCGCGGCCGACCTGATCCAGACCGCCGACAGCTTCTTCCTTTCCAGGCTGCGCGCGGTGGACCCGTCGTGGACCGTCGACTACGGGGCCGTGGACACCCTGGCCAGGCGGTGGAACACGACGGGCTTCCTCTCCAACGCGGAGCTTGCCGCCGAGATCGAGGACTTCCTCTTCGCCAACATGGTGAGCAGGGCCGAGTACGTGGAGGACAGGGTTTCCCGGCGGGGCATGCGCCAGCCCCTGTCCGCCGCGCAGCGCGCCCAGGTGTGGGACATCCGCGACCAGGTCGTCGGCGCCATGGAGGACAGGGGCGCCTTCAGCAAGAACTACTCCCGCATCAAGCTGATCGAGCACCTGGAGGCCGAGACGGCCGGGAAGGCCGGCGGGTCAGGAGCGGCGCGGCTTCGCGACGTGGCCGTCGCGTTCGTGGACGAGTCGCAGGACCTGACCGCCGCCGACCTGAAGGCCCTGAAGCTCATGAGCGCGCGGGGCGTTGTCATGGCGGGGGACGCGGGCCAGGCCATCTACGGGCTGGGGTCTCCCTACAAGCGGGCGGGGATCGACATCGCGGGGCGCAGCCGGATCCTGCGCACCGACTTCCGCACCACCTGCCCGATCCACGACCTGGCCGAGAAATACCGCCAGCTGTGCGGCCCCGACATCGAGGGAGAGACCGTGGCAACGCACGCCTTCCGCGAGGGGCCCTCTCCCGAGCTGTACGCGGCGCGCACCCGCGAGGAGGTCATGGGGCTCCTCGTCGAGAAGGCGGGCCTCTTCATCGACAAGCTGGGCTACGATCCCGAGAACATCACCGTCCTCGCCCCCGGCAAGGCCGACGTGGCTGCCATCCAGGAGCGGCTCGCGCGCAGGGGCATCGCCTCGGCGAACATCCGCGACGATTCCTTCTCGTTCACCGCGGAGGGGCTCGCCCGGGTCTCGACCCTGCACTCGAGCAAGGGCCTGGACTTCCCCGTGGTGCTGCTGTACCTGCCCTCGCTGCCCCTGTCGGCGGACTACGACGAGGCGGCGGCCGGCTCCCTCGCGCGCAACCTCATCTACGTGGCCATGACCCGGGCCATGGACAACCTCAACATCTTCGTGCTGGAAGACGCCAGGGAAACTCCCATCGCCGACCTCGTGCGCCTGTGCGCCGCCTCCGCCTGACAGGGGCCGCGCTCCGCCCCCGCCCGCGGCCTCAGGACTTCCAGCGGCTGAACGCCTTGTAGCGCCCGCCAGGAACTCGCCGATCCGGGCGCGGTCCTGGTCGGTCAGCTCCAGGAAGTCGACACTGATGTTCGACGTGTAGCCGATCGTCTGAGA
The DNA here is from genome assembly GCA_963733835.1 of uncultured Spirochaetota bacterium. Lineage (GTDB taxonomy): Bacteria > Spirochaetota > Spirochaetia > SZUA-6 > Fen-1364 > CAVTER01. The sequence continues at coordinate 23,909 of CAVTER010000005.1, read as the reverse complement.
TTTCACGAGGACGATCACCAGCTTGCAGGGGAAGATCGACACCTTCCCCTTCTCGAGCTTGAGGTACTGGGTGATTTTCAGCGGCCGGGTCCGGTTCTGAGAGAAGCCGGTCGTGGTGTACTCTTTCAGCAGGTACTCGCCGCTCTCCCAGTGTGTCACGATCTTGTAGGGATCGCTCGAGTCGATCAGGACGAACTTCCGCTGCTTGGTCTGGACATTCTCCAACGTCAGCTTGTAGCCGATCGTCGCAGCGCGCGCTGACTCGGCTTGCGCATCGAGGTAGACCACGGGGACCGCGAACGCGGTGTCCTCATCGGAGGCGGGTCGCGGGAACGACTCGCAGCCGACAAGCACGAGTGCGATCAGTGCCAGCGACGGCACCCACCGCAGTGAGCGACTTTTTCCGATCATCACTTTCCCTCCATTTCGACGGCATCCAGCTTGTCGATCTTCGTCAGCCAGTCTATCAGCTTCTGCGACCCGACAGCGAAGTAGATCCCGCTGGCATCCGTGACCGCGCCCACGTTGATTCCAATCAGACCACCCGACGCATCCAGGAGAGGCCCCCCGGAGTTTCCGGGGTTCACAAAAGCCGTGTGCTGGATGTCCCACTTGTCGCGCCGGACCGCCGAGATGATCCCGTTGGTGACCGATGATTTGAGATCGTCGAGAAACTCGTCCAGGACATCCTGGAGCGGGTACCCGATGCTGACGACTTTCTGGCTTGCCTTCAGGGCTGTCGCAGCTGCCAGGGGAACGGTCGGAAGGCGGGAACCCGCCTCGATCTTCAGCAGGGCGAGATCCTGGTCGTCGTCCTTGGCCACGGTCTCGGCCCGGTACACCTCCCCCGCCGCGGTCTTGACAGTGACATACAGCGCGGGTTTGTCGGTGATTCTCTTGAACTCGTTCAGGACCTTGTTGAGCTCGGTTCGCTCGAGATAGCCCGGAACAAGGTGCTTCCCGATGTAGTGGGCAAATGATCGCAGCGAGGCGCCCTCGACCTGGTCCCGGGGCACATGCTTGATGACATGGAACGCAGTCACGAGGTAGCCATCCGGGCTGATTGCGAACGAGGTCCCGTTGGAGACGGGAAAATACTGGTCGCGCACCTTCCGCCCCATGGCCTTCTCGAGCTTCTCGAACAGCCGCACGTCTCTGATCTTCGTGCCGTCCAGGAAGACAGACTGGCTGACCAGCATGACGGCACCCTGGCGCGCCAGGAAGACGTCCTCCTGGTCGACCTCCTGCTGGCACCCAACCGGGGAAGGAATGGAGAGGAGCACAGCAAGCGCACAGAGCATCACTCCTGCCCTCTTTTTCAATGTTCTTTTCATGTGCGGTGACCCCCTCCCTGCATCATAGGACCGCCATTTCCAACCGTCAAGCTCGTGTTCCCTGCGATCAAGTCCCCCGGGAACACACGCCGATCCGGGCCGCGCCTTGCCAACGGGATGCACCGCCGCTATCATGGCGGCGCATGCCCGTGCTGGAAAGCGACTCCGTCATACGGCTGCCGAGCCTCACGGTCCTGAGAGCCTCGGCGGGCTCCGGCAAGACGTTCACCCTCACGGAGCGCTACGTCCAGTTCCTCCTCTCGCCCCTCATCCCGAAGAACGACCTGGCCAACATCCTCGCCATCACCTTCTCGCACAACGCCTCCCGCGAGATGCGCGAGAACGTGCTGGAGTGGCTGAAGCTTCTCGCCTTCCGTGATGCCGGGCGCCTTGCGGAGATCGGCGCCATCGTGCAGGGTGGCGACGAGACGGCCGGCTGCTCGTGCCGGCCAGGCCCTCGACCGCATCTTCGCGCGGTGGTCGGATTTCCAGGTGCGGACCATCGACAGCTTCATGTCCATGGTCTTCCGCGCCTCGGCGCTGGACTTCGGCTTCAGCCCCGACTTCGAGATCCTTCTCGACCCGGCCCCGCTCCTGGACTACGCGTTCACCCTCTTCGTCCGCGACGCCCGGGAAGGCACCGCCGCGGGCGGCCCTGCTGGACCAGACAGCCCGGGCGGTCCTCGGCCTGCGGACGGCCGACGATCCCTTCCCCTGGGACCCCCTGCCCCCCCTGCTCGCCGAGGTGCGGCAGATCGAGGAAAGGCTTTCCCGGATCGACGAGACCCCGTGCCTCGACGAGGACGGTCCTTCCCTGCGCGCCGCCGAGGCGCGCGTGCGCGCCTCACTCGAGGAGGTGGAAGGGCTCGTGGAGTCCTCGGGCCTCGAGGCGAGCAGGAGCTCGACTTTCCCCGACCTGCTGCGCCAGGCACGGGACGGGAGGTTCGCCGACATGATCGGCCGGGGCATGAAGGCGTGCCCCGTGAAGAAGCCGGCGGCCAGGGACGCGGCAGGGCGGGCGCGCTGGGAGCGCGTCGAGGCCGCGTGGGCGGAGGCCGCGCGGCAGGTCGACACGTACACGGGCCTGTGGGCACGGGCGTACTACCAGCCCGTCCTGCGCCTGCGCGCGGGCCTCGCCGAGACGGTCGCGGCGGTGAAGCAGGGCCAGGCCAGGGTCGCCATCGGCGACATCGGCAGGGCCCTCGGCGGCTACCTGGCCGCCGAGATCGTTCCCGACATCTACTTCCGCCTCGGCGAGAGGATCTTCCACTACCTGATCGACGAGTTCCAGGACACCTCCCCCGCGCAGTGGAGGAACCTCTTCCCCCTGGTGGAGAACTCCCTCGCCTCGGCGGAAGCCTGTTCGTGGTCGGCGACACCAAGCAGGCGATCTACGGCTTCCGGCAGGCGGACTTCCGATCATGCGCGCGCTGGAGAGGGAGAACCCGTTCCCGTCGGCCGGCCACGTTCCCCTCGAGCTCGCCGTCAACTGGCGCAGCAGGCCCCGGGTCCTCGCGCTGGTGCGCGAGGTGTTCCGGGCGGCGGCGGCCTCGACGGAGCACGGGGAGGCCGCGCGCCAGAGCGGCCTCGCCGACTGGACCCAGGAGCCGCTGGCCGGCGAGGACCCGGGATACGCCGAGGTGGACATCCTCGCGCGCGACGACGAGGACCCCCCCGAGCGGGACCGGCTGCAGGGGCTGCTCGGCCAGCTTCGCGCCCGGGGCTACGCCTGGGGCGACATCGCGATGCTCGCCACAGGAACGACGACATCCTGCGCGCCACCTCGTGGCTCAACGAGAAGTCCATCCCCTTCCTCTCCTTCAGCAGCCTGGACGTGCGCGGGCCGCAAGGTCGCCTCCGAGATCCTCGCCCTGCTCGCCTTCCTCGATTCCCCGACCGACGACCTCGCCTTCGCCACCTTCCTCCTCGGCGGCATCTTCGCCCTCGGGCGGCCGGCGCCCCGCTGCCCGGTGGCCGATTTCCTCTTCCGCTGCCGCGGGGAGCAGCCCCTGTACAAGGCGTTCCAGCGCGAGTTCCCCGACGCGTGGACCCGGCTCCTCGCCGGGCTCTTTCGCTCCGCCGGCTACCTGCCCCTCTACGACCTGGTGAGCGAGGCCTGCGCCGCCTTCGGGATCTTCGCCGCGGCCGGCGAGGAGGAGGCGGCCCTCGCCAAGCTCCTGGAGAAGGTGAAGAAGTTCGAGGGCTCGGGCTCCAACAGCCTGCGCGAGTTCCTCGGCTCGGCCGGGGAGGCGGGAGATGCCGAGGAGTGGGCCATCGACGCGCCGCGCAGCGCCGACGCGTGCGGGCCATGACCGTGCACAAGGCGAAGGGCCTGGGCTTCCCCGTGGTCATCGTGCTCCTGTACGGGGAGAGGGGCAGGGGTTTCTCGTACCCGGTGCTGCGCGAGGGCGGCACCGCGCGCCTGGTGAAGCTCACCAAGGAGACCGCCGGGAGCGACGAGGCCCTGCAGCGGTTGTACGAGGAGGAGGCGACGCGGGAGAAGGTGAACAGGCTGAACAGCCTGTACGTCGCACTGACACGGGCACGGCGCGAGCTGTACGTGATCGGCGTGAAGCGCGCGAAGGACAGCTTCCCCTTCGACATCCTTCCTGCCGAGGGCTTCGCTCCCTCGGAGGATCCCGCGCACGACACGGGTCCCGCCGCCCCGGGCGCCGAGGGCGCCCCCGCCCTCGCCCCGATCTCGCACGCGATGCGCCCGATGCGCACGGACTTCTCGCGGGAAACACTGAACAGGGCCGAGCGCAGGCGCGGGGACCTCGCCCACCGGATGCTCAGCCTCGTGCGCGAGGCGGGAGACGACCTGGAGGCTGCCCTCGAGCAGGCGGCGGAGCGTGCGGCAGCCGAGGCGCGCGACCCGGCGGGGATCGCGGGCCTGGCTGAGGCGGCGGCCCGGCTCGGCGCGGGAAACCGAGCTGGGCAGGTACTTCGAGGCCGGTCCCGGGCGCACGATCCTGGTCGAACAGGAGTTCTGCGGACCCGGGGGCAGGCTCTTCCGGATGGACAGGGTCGTCGTGGACCCCGACCTCGTCACGGTCATCGACTACAAGACCGGGCCGGGGGTGGAGGAGGAGCACCTGCGGGAGGTGGAGACCTACGCGCGGATCCTCGAGGCAGCCTGGCCCGGTCGCCGGGTGCAGGCCCTCCTCGCCTACCTCGACAGGCACGAGCTGCGGAGGGTGCGGTGAACGCGATCCTCATCGGCGAGGGCGAGAACCTCGTCGAGGCGGCGGCCCGGCTGGTCCAGGAGTCAGGCGTGCCCCTGCCCGAGGTGGTGGTTGTCTTCCCGGGCAAGCGGCCCTCGCACTTCCTGCGCCGGCGCCTCGCGGAGGCGGCGGGCAGCGCCTTCGTCCCCCCCCGCGTCTTCTCAATGGACGAGTTCGTCGACAGGGTGTTCGAGGAGCGGCAGGCCCGGTCGGGCGCGGTCCTCCCGAAGGCCGAGGCGATCGACGCGGTGGCGCTGCTCTACGACATCCAGCAGGAGCAGGCCGCGCCCCTTGGCGGCCACGCGTTCATGACCCTGGACAGCTTCCTGCCGCTGGGCCTGAAGATCCACAGGGACGTCGAGGAGCTGGCCATCGAGAGGGTGCCGCCGCGAAAGGTCGCGGAAGTCCAGACCCTGGTCGAGGAGGAGGTCCCCGCCCGCTCGCGGGAGCGGCTGCTCGCGCTCAGCCGGTTCTGCCAACGCTTCCCCCTCCTGGCAGCCGAGAGCAGCCTGTCCACCCGGTCCTCGCGCTACGTGGAGGCCGCCGACCGGGTCGAGCCGACCGACCTCGGGAGCTTCCGGCTCCTTCTGTTCGCCGGCTTCTCCACCCTGACCCGGGCGGAGCGGGACCTGTTCGCCCGGGTGGGAGCCTGGCCCCAGGCCCGGTTCATCTTCCAGGACGGCCCCGGCATGCGCGAGACCCTCGACCTGCTCGGCGTGAAGCACCCCGCACGGGGCCCGGGATCCACGGCGGGCGCCGGGCCTGCCCGACCGGCCGCTGCTCCCCGGGTCGAGCTGGTCGGCAGCCCCGACGCGCACGGCCAGGTCTTCGCGCTGGCTGCCCTTCTCGACCGGCCCGACCCCCGGACGCTGATCGTCCTTCCCAGCCCCGACACGCTGTTCCCGCTGCTGCGCCACTGCCTGTCCCGGTTCGACGAGGCGGACTACAACGTGTCGCTGGGCTACCCCCTGCAGCGCACGCCCCTGTACGGCTTTCTCAACAGCCTGATGGAGCTGGTCGCGTCGATGGACGGCGAGCGGCTCTACATCCCCGCCTACGTGTCGTTCATCCTGCACCCGTACACGAAGAACGTGCGCTTCCGCGCCTCGGCCGAATCCACGCGCGTGCTGTTCCACCTGCTGGAGGAGAGGCTGGCCCGGGCGCGCACGCGCAGGTTCACGGCCCTGGAGGAGATCGAGGCGGACGAGGAGCTGTTCACCGAGGCAGCGGGGCGCATCGCGGCGCAGGAGGAGCGCGGGCAGGCCGCCGCCGCGCTGCGCGAACACCTGCGGCAGATCCACGACCGGACCATCCGGCCGTTCCTCTCATTCCCGAGCGTGGGCGCGTGTGCCGACCGTGTCATCGCGCTGATCAGCTGGGTGCACGACGCGAGCACGGCGCGCGACCACCCCACCTTCACCCCCATCTCGCAGTCCTTCCTGGAGACCCTCGAGTCCATCTCCCGTTCGCTCATGGCGCGCAAGTCATTCTCGGGCACCGCCGGCTACTTCGCGCTCCTGCGCCGCTACCTGCGGACCTGCTACCACCCCTTCGAGGGCACGCCCCTGCACGGGATGCAGGTGCTGGGGGCCCTGGAGACGCGCAACCTCTCCTTCGACAGGGTCTTCGTGCTGGACGCCAACGAGGGCGTCCTGCCCGAGGCAGGCGCCGCGGGGACGCTCCTGCCCTTCGCCGTGCGCCGGGCGCTGGGGCTGTCCACCGCGCAGGACCAGGAGCGCATCGCCGCGTACCACTTCGCGCAGCTCTCCCGGGGGGCGCGCGAGCTCACCCTGTTCTCCGTGGAAAGCGGGGACAGCGAGCGCTCGCGCTTCGCCGAGCAGCTGCTGTGGGAAAAGCAGAAGGAGCGCGGCTCCCTGGCAGGCAGGGACCTGCAGCGGTCCATCCAGTACAGGGTCTCACTCGCCTCGAGCCCCCCGGCGGCCGTGGCCAAGAGCCCGGAGGTGGCGGACTGGCTGCGCCTGCGCGAGCACAGCGCGACGGGACTGAACGAGTACCTGCGCTGTCCTCTCGCCTTCTACTACAGCCACGTGCTGGACCTCGGCCGCAGGGAAGAGGCCTCGGGCGAGATCGAGGCCGCGGACATCGGCACCTTCGTCCACTCGGTGCTGTTCGAGCACTTCTCCCCCCGGACGGGCCGGCAGCTCCTGCCCTCCGATGCGGACCCGCAGGCGATGGCCGAGACGGTGGACAGGCTCTTCCCGGCCGCCTTCGGCACCGGGGAGGCGGGGCCGACAAGGCTGCTGCACGCGCAGGTCCGCGCGCACCTCCGCGACTTCGCCTCGGGGTACCTGCGCCCCCTGTTCGAGGGCCACCGCGTCGAGATGCGCTCCCTGGAGCAATGGGTCACCGCCAGCCGGGGGGGCTTCGCGCTGCGGGGCAAGATCGACGCCGTGCTGCAACGCGACGGAACCCCGTGCCTCCTCGACTACAAGAGCTCGGCCAACAGGGGGCACCACACCATCCGCCTGGACAGGCTCGTCGTCGAGGACCGGGCGAGCTGGCAGCGCGCGATCGGGACGATCCAGCTCCCCTTCTACGTGCTGCTGCACTCCGCCGAGACGGGGATACCCCCGCACGAGATCCAGGCCATGTTCCTGCTCCTCGGCAGAACCCGGATGGACGAGGGGATCGAGGTGCCGCTGTTCGGCGAGGGGGTGCGCCCGGCCGAGGCGTGGCCGCTCCTGGAGGCGGTGCTCTTCGGGCTGCTGGAGGAGATCGCCTCGCCCGAGGTGCCCTTCGCCCCCGCGGCCGACCCTGCCTCGGCGTGCAGGTTCTGCGACTTCACGGGGATCTGCGGCACGGGCTGGCTCGCGCGCTGAGCCGTCGGGGCGCCTGTCCCCGCGCTACATCTCCACGAGGGTGCCGCCCAGCATCTCGGCGGCTGCGGGGTGGCAGGTGAAGAACACGAGCTGCCTGTCGGCCGCGAACTGCCGCAGGACATCGGCCGCGGCGCGTTGCCGCGCCGGGTCCATGTCGACCAGCGGGTCGTCCATCACCAGGAAGCCGTCGGCGAGGGCAAGCAGATGCCTGGCCATGACCAGGCGCAGCGCGAGGGCGAGCGTGTCCCGTGTGCCGACGGACAGGAGCTCCCTGCCCAGCCGCGCGCCCCCGGGAGGTGCGAGGGCCCGCGGGACAGCCCCGTCCATCTCGACTCTCGCGTAGCGCTCCGCGGTCATCGCCGAGAGCGTCTTCTCCATGTCGGCGCGCATGACCGCGGTGACGGCCGCGTCGCTCCCCCCGGCCAGGTCCTCGGCGGCGCGGGCAATGCGCTCGAGTGCCTGCGATCGGCGCAGGGAGGATTCGAAGCCGCTGTCCGCCTCGGCGAGATCCGCGGCCAGCTCCTCCGAGGAGCGATCGGGAGGGTTGGCGGTGAGAACCCTGCGGTCGGCGACGAGGGCGCTCTCGGATGCCCGGTGCCCCTGCGCCTTCTGCACGGCATCGTCCCAGGCCTTGAGAAAGGCGCGCGCGTCGGCGAAGCCGGCGGGCAGCGGCGCCCGGCGGTCCATCTCTTCCACGGCGGCCTTCTCGGCCCCGCGGGCGTCGGCGAGCTTCCCGATCAGCGCCTCGGGGCTGCCGTGCTCGGCCTGCCACCCGGCAACCTGCCCGCGAAGGGTTTCCAGGTCCCGTCGCTTCCCTTCCGCCTCGGCGGTCTGCCGGGCGAGGTCCGCCGCGACCGCGGCCAGGGGGCGGGCGGCGCGCACGGGTCCCAGGGCGGCGGCGCGCGCCTCGAAGCCGGGCAGCGGCTCGCCGGCCAGCTCCTCGGCAAGGGCTTTCTCCGCGGCGGCCAGGTCCGCGGAGAGCGGTTCGCACGCGCTCCAGCGAGATTCCGCGTCGGCGAGGCTCGCGGCACCCGAGGCGGCGAGGGCGGCTGCGAGGCGCTTTTCCGCCGCCCGGGCCTTCTGCACCCGGGCCTCTGCATCCGCGTCGCCGGACCGCACCTCGATCTCCATGTCGGGATGCACGATGCGGATCCTGCCCGCGGCCTCCAGGCGCAGGACACTGCCGGCAGCGAGGTCCTGCCCGGCCTCGGCGGCGAAATCCTCCTGCGTGGACACCCGCACCGCCGTGCGTCCGGCCACGGTCACGGAGAGCCTGCCCGCCTCAAGGCCGGCCTGCAGCCTCTCCAGCACGCGGGCCGCGCCGCGGATCTCCTCGAGCGCCTTCCTCTCCACGCGCGGCGAGGCGGCGAGCTTCTCCCGCGCCTCCTGGACCGCCCTCTTCCTGCGCGCCACCCTCTCGGCCTTCTCGCGCAGCTTGGCAGCCCCCTCCTCCTGCTCCGCCTCGCGGCGCTCCTTCTCCAGGGCGCCGCGCGCGCCGTCCAGCTCCGCCAACGCGCCACTGGCGGCGCGGAGCTTCTCCACGGCCCCCGGCCACTGGGCGGCCGCCTGCGTGAGGGCCGCGATCTCGGCGCGCGCCCTGCCCGCCTCGGCCTCCAGCCTGCCTCTCTCGCGCGCGTCGGCGGCGGCCTTCGCATGGGCCGCGACAAAGGCCTCCTGCCCGGCGGCGGCCGCGGAGGCCTCGCGGAGCCTGGCGTTGACGTCGTCGAGCCTGCGCTCCCACTCGCGGGCCGCCGCGAGAGACTGGCGCACCCTCTCCTTCGCGTACCACGCGGCAAGGACCTCGCCGACCTCCTTCTTCCAGGGGTTCTCGATGCCCCTGCCGCCCCGCGGCTGGCCGCGCTCCCGGTCCCAGTTCGACGAGGCCTGCTGGATCCGCGCCGCAAGGAGCGAGCGGAACCTGTCCACCGAGACACCGCCCGTCTCGAGAACTGCCGCGCGCAGGATGTCGGAAAGGTCGGCGACGGCCTCCGCCCTCTCCGCCTGGAGGGATTCGATGGTGCGGGCAAGCTCCTCCTGCCCGGCCATCAGCACCGCCGTGCAGGTGCCGGGCCGGCCCGGCAGCAGGTCCGCGAGCGACTGCTGCACCGCGGCATCCGAGGTGAAGACGACGCCCCCGGGGCCGCGAAGCTCGCACGCGGGGGAGGCGCCCCAGCTCTTCGCAAGGCGCCAGGCACTGCCGCCGGACTCGAAGTCCAGGTCGACCCGAACCGTGTCTCCCCCGGCGGCGGGGAGGAACGGGTCGACGTACTTCGCCGCCTTCGGCCTGGCAAGGCCGCTGGGGAGGAACAGGACGTGGCGCAGGGCATTGAAGAACGTGGACTTGCCCGCCTCGTTGGGTCCCAGGACGACCGTGAGGCCGGGGCCGAAGGCGAGCTCCCTGTCCGCGAATGCGCCGAAGGGGTGCAGGCGCAGCCGACGGATGATCACCGCCGTGCCTCCCCGAGAAGCGCGTGGGCGGCCTCCAGGGCCTCCAGGTCGCCGGCGTCCCGCAGGCGCGAGAGCAGCCGGTGGGGGAAGGAGCCCTCGGCAAACTCGGCGTCGATCGCCGCGGAGGTGATCTCCTCGCGAAGGCCGTCGGTGCGCAGGTCGAGGTGCAGGAGCTTCGCTGCCAGCTCCCGGCGGCGCCCGCTCCACCTCCTCGAGAAGGCCGCGGGTGACCCTGCCCGACAGGCGCGCCCGCACGAGGAGTGATCCCGCGTCGGGCACCGAGAGCTTCCTCTCCAGCGCCTCGAGGTCGGCGGGCGAGCGGACGTCGGCATGCACCTCGAGGAACCGCAGCGCGCCCGTCCGCACGGGGTCCGCCGAGACCGACCCGTCTTCCCCGACGGTGAGCAGCCATGCGCCTCCCTCGTGCGCGCAGTCGAAGCCGTCGGGCTCGGGCGTGCCGGGGATGAAGAGCCGCTCGCCGCTCCCCGGCGCCTGCGGGAAGCGCAGGTGAGTGTGGCCGAGCAGCCACGCCTCCATGCCCGCCTCGCGGAGCTCGGCCCTGGTCATCGGGAAGTACTCGCCCTGGAGATCCGGCGAGATTCCCTCGACGCTCCCGTGGGCAACTCCGATCGCCGTCCCGCAGCCCGGTGGTCGCACGGCGGCCCTGACCCAGCCGATCGCGTTCTTTTTCGACAGCTTGGAGGTGCACGGCCCGGGGTAGAGGCAGGCAGCGATGTCGTACTGGGCGAGGGGATAGGGCCGCGGCTCCTCCAGGAGAAGCACCGAGTGACCGCTCGCGTCGCGGAAGGTCCGCCAGGGCTCCCCGTCGGTGGAGAGGAAGTCGTGGTTGCCCGGCAGCACCGCGACGAGGCGGCCCGGGAAGCCGGCAAGGGTCCGGGCTGCCCGCTCCACGTCCCGCCGCGCCACCGACACCCGGTCGAACAGGTCGCCCGCCACCACGAACAGGTCGGCAGCGCGCTCCCCCGCCTCGCGCACGGCGCGCTCGAGGGCCTGGAAGCGCGCCTCGACGAGCCTCTCGCGCGCGGCATCGGGATACCCGGCGAACTTCATACCGAGGTGGAAGTCCGAGCAGAGGAAGATCTTCGTCGCCACTGGCGGTGAAGTATAGGGAAGGGACGGGGCCGCGTAAAGCGACCCCGCCCGGGGCGCGCAGTTCTCGGGCTGGGGCGGGGCAGGCTGGTCGGTGATCACCTCTGCCAGCTCATCCTTGGTCGCCTCGCGCACCTTCATGATCTGCACGTCGAAGGTGAGGTCCTTTCCGGCCAGGGGGTGGTTGAAGTCGAGCACCACCACCGTGTCGCTCACCGACTTCACCGTGAGGGGCATCGGCCCCGCGGGGGTCTGGATGTTGTACACGGCCCCGACCTCGAGGGCCAGGTCCTTGGGGAACTGCGCGCGGGGAACCTCTTCCAGCGCCTTCTCGTCGTAGGGGCCGTACGCGTCGTCGGCCTTCACGACGATCTTCTTCTTGCGCGTTGACGCGCAGCCCCACCAGCTCCTTCTCGAGGGCGGGGATCATGCGGCCGGCGCCGACCATGAACTCCAGGGGCTCCTTGCCCTCGCCGATCGAGGTGTCGTAGACCGACCCGTCGGGAAGGCTGAGGGTGTAGTTCATCTGGATGATCTTCTTGTCCGTGACCTTGGCGCCGCAGCCCAGCAGCGCGAGCGCGATGAAAACCGTCACAATGGGGCCGATCGCCCTTCTCATGGCATCTCCTTGTCCGGTGAGGACTGATCGGTTACCATAGTCCCCTTCCGCGAAAGAGACAAGGGGGGCGAGTTCCTGTGTCCGTGCACGACGAGTTCTTCAGCGGTCCCGGCCTCGGGCTGAGGGACGCGCACCTCTACCGGGCGAACCCCACCTTCGCCAACCCCGCCTGGGAGCAGGCCCCGCTTCGGCTGCTCATCCTGCGCCTGTCCGCCGTCGCGGACGTCGAGCGCTCCACGCCGCACCTGTTCCTCGCCCAGGAGGCGCGCCGCGACGTGCCCGGCGCCTTCCTCGACATGGCCTTCCTGCCCTGCCCCGCCGACAGGGAGCTCCGCGCCGCGCATGGCGTGCCCCTCGTCGTGGGCATCCAGTCGCACAGGTCCCTCGACGAGTTCGATCTCGTGTACCTCTCCAATTCGCACCTCCTCGAGCTCGTGAACCTTCCCCTGCTCCTGGAGGGATCGGGCATGCCCCTGTGGGCCTCGGCGCGGAAGGAGGGGTGGCCGCCGCTGGTCCTGGGAGGCTCGAACGCCGCCGCCGCCCACGCCGTGGTGAGGCCGGACGGCGACTGCATGGCCGACGCGCTGTTTTTCGGCGAGGCGGAGGGGCTGGCAGGCAGGATCGCCGCGCTGTGCCGCGAGCACGCGGGGCTGCCGAAGGCCGAGCGGCTCGCCAGGGCCGCGTTGGACCTGCCGGGACTGTGGCCGGCAGGGGACCTGTCGCGCCGGGTCTCCCGGGCGCGCGCGGGCGACGGGCAGGCGGCCGGGCAGGGCCTGCCCTTTCCCCTCCTGCCGGGTCCCGAGGCGCGAACCGCGCGGCTGGCGATCACGATGGGCTGCCCCTCCCAGTGCACCTTCTGTTTCGAGGGCCACGACAGGAAGCCCTTCCGCGAGCTTCCGGTCGGGGAGCTGCTCGCCGCCGCCCGCGCGCTGAAGCTGCACACGGGCGCCGAGACCCTCGAGCTTGCCAGCTTCAACTTCAACACGCACTCCCGCCTGGCCGAGCTCCTGGAGGGCCTGAACGAGCTGTTCCTGCGCGTGAACGTGATGAGCCAGCGCGCGGACATCCTCGCCCGCACGACGGGCCTGCTCGCTCTGGAGCTGGCAGCAGACAAGCGCAGCTTCACCCTCGGCGTGGAGGGTGTAAGCGCGCGCCAGAGGCGGTTCCTGCGCAAGGGCCTCTCCGAGGCCGACCTGCGCAAGGTGCTGCAGGCCCTGCACGGCGAGCGCGTGCGCGAAGTGAAGCTGTTCTACCTCCTGACAGGGAGGGAGACGGCGGAAGACCTCGAGGAGTTCGTCCGGTTTCTCCACTGGCTGAAGGAGATGCGCCGGGCCGCGGAGGCGCCGCCCCGGTTTCTCTTCAGCGTCGGCATGCTTGTGCGCATGCCCTTCACTCCCCTGCGCCACGACGGGGCCGTGATGGACGAGGCGGCGTGGAGGCAGCTGGCAGGGCGGGTGCGGTCGGCGTGCGAGAGCAACGGCTTCGAGTTCCGCCTGGCAGTCGAGTGGCGGCAGTACGCGCTCACCCAGGCTCTCGCGGCGGGCGGGTACGCGGCGCACGAGCTGCTCGAGGGCAAGCCTCTCGAGGCGTGGCTTGCCGGGCACGGCCCGTCTCTTGCCGAGCCCGGGCCGCCGGGGCATCCCTTCGCCTTCGCCTTTCTGGAGGACGAGGCGTCGCGGGAGTCGCTGTCCCGGGAGTACACGTCGGCGGCGGCCGCCCGCGACAGGCCAGAGGCGCGGGAGCACGACAGCCCGGACGGGAAACCGGTGCCCGCGGCCGCGATCGCGCGCCTGACATCGCTGATGCATCGCAAGCATCGGCTGAAACCCGCATTCGCCCTGGCGGCGATCCCCCGCGAGGCTGCGGGGTTCGGCGCGGAGTGGCTGGACGCCTGGCTCCTGCGCCGGCTCCTCGCAGGGCATCCCGACCAGCTCGGGAATGTTCTCTCGGTCCGCGAATGCCTCGTGGGCCCCTGGGCGGAAGGGCTGGACTGCGCCTGGTTCGGCCGGACCGTTGCCGCGGTCACCTCGTGGGACGAGGTCCCGGCCGACAGCTTCGACGGGCCCGCCCCCGACGGCTTCTCTCCCGGAGAGTTCCGATGCCTCGAGCTCCGCCTCGAGCTCCCCGGGGAGCTCTTCCCGGACGCGGGGGGCAGGCTCGCCTCGTTCCTGAACTCCCGGCACGTCCCCGTGACCGTCCAGCGCGCTGCCGGCGGGCTGCGGTACACGGTCCCGGAGAAGGCCCTGCGGAAAAAATCCCTCCTTGCCGGCCGCGCCGCCGAAGGCGCGACCGGGACCGCGATGGAGCTGCGGGTGGGGCCGAAGTTCCCGCTGGCGGAGTTCCTCGCCGAGGCGGGCGCGCTGCACGGCGCCTCGCGGGCAGCCGTGCTGGAGGTCGCGCGGATCGACCCGCACTGATCCCCCGGGCCGCCTGGGGCGTCTCTTCGCGACCGTGCGTTTTTTTCTCAATTCGTCTCTCCGGCGGAAAGAGATTGACAGCAGCGGAAAGGTGCTCCTATGATGCGTTCATCTCTCGATACAGCGTCACAGGAGGTGGAAGGGATGAAGACCAGCAGACTCGTTCTCGTGGCTTTGCTTCTTGTTCTGGTTCCGTCGCTGATCGCGTTCGCCGGCGGGAAGCAGGAGGCGGCCCCGGTCAAGACCGACGCCGAGCCGGTGTTCGCGAAGGAAGTGCTCAAGGACTACGGAACGGGCGACCAGTGCAGGTTCGCCGCCGGCGGGGGCGAACTGAAGCTGAAGAGCGTCACCGACATGCCCGTCTTCCCGAAGGCCAAGAAGAAGTACAAGATCGGGTTCGCCAACTACTTCGCCTTCGACGACTGCGGCTCACAGCTCATGAAGTACGTGCCGGAGGCCGGGGAGAAGTGCGGGGTGGAGATCCTGGCCTACGACTGCAACTGGGACCCCCTCAAGCAGTCCCAGGTCATCGACAGCTGGATCATGCAGGGCGTGGACGGGGTCATCCTGTCGGCCCTTGACCCCTACGGGATCGAGCCGGTCCTGATAAAGCTGCACAAGGCCGGCATCCGGGTCGTGTGCTTCGAGAACCCCCCGCTCGTCAACTGGGTCGACTGCGTCGTGATCCCCGATCCTGACTACGGCGGCTACATGGCGGCGAAGTACCTGTTCGAGAAGCTGGGAAGCAGGTCGAACAACAGCAAGGTTGCGCTGCTGCGGGTGCCCGAGTGGTACTGGACTGTCGAAGGCCGCGAGCTGGGCTTCCGCCAGTACATCAAGGACAAGGGCCTCAAGGTGGAGATCATCGTCGGGCAGGGCCTCGAGGTCGAGGACCACCACAACAGGTTCGAGAACATCCTGCAGGCGAACCCCGACCTGACCGCGGGCTACGGGACGTACAGCTCGTCGGTCATCGGCATGGTGCAGGCCACCCTCGCCCTGGGGCGGATGAAGGACGTGACCCTCGTCGGCTTCGACATCGACAGGCCCATCCAGGCCGCGGTCAAGCAGGGACACGTCGTGGCGAGCCCCGCGTACAGCATGCGCCAGTCCTCGTCCTACATGGTCGCCCACATGGTCAACATCCTGAACGGCAACCTGTCGAAGGTGCCGGCGATCACGTGGATGGCCACGGAGCCCATCCTGCCGGGGAACGTGGACAAGATGTACGAGACGTTCTTCGAGGGCGAGACCCTGAAGGCGTACATGGAAGGGCAGCTGGAAGCGAAGAAATGAGCCGTCGGGGGCGGCGGGCCGCGAGTGCCGCCGCCCCCCCTTTGTGTGCGCGAAACCGGGGAAGGCCGGGTCGACACGGATGAACGACACAGTCCTGAGCCTGCGGAACATCAGCAAGTCCTTCGACGGGGTCACCGTCCTCGAGGACATCAGTCTCGATTTCCGACGGGGCGAGGTCCACGCGATCCTCGGCGAAAACGGGGCGGGCAAGTCGACGCTGATCAAGATCGTGAGCGGCTACCACGCTCCCGGGGTCGGGACGCATCCTGATCGACGGCACGGAGGTCACCTTCGGCAAGCCGAAAGACGCGCTGGAGGCGGGGGTCCACACCATCTACCAGGAGCTGTCTCTGTGTCCCCACATGACGGTGGCCGAAAACATCATCATGAACGACGTGCGCCGGTTCGGCAGGTTCGTTCCCCGCCGCGGGGCATACTCCGCCGCGGTCTCGGAGGCGCTGTCGAAGCTCGAACAGCAGGACATCGATCCCCGCAGGACGGTCGGGGAGCTGTCGGTGGCCAAGAGGCAGATCGTGGAGATCGCCAAGGCGATCATCGGGAGCGCGAAGATCATCATCATGGACGAGCCCACCTCGTCGATTTCCCGCAGCGATTCTGAGGTCCTGAAGAATCTCATCCTGTCCCTGAAAGCCTCGGGCATCACCGTCCTGTACATCTCCCACCGGCTGCAGGAGGTCTACGAGATCGCCGACCGGGCCACCGTCCTGCGGGACGGGAAGCTGGTCGGGACGGTGGAGAGGGCCGCGTTCTCCGACGAAACGATCATCGGCATGATGGTGGGCAGGAAGCTCGTGAACGTGTACCCCAAGACGCCCGTCGCGCTGGGAGACGTGGTCCTGGAGGTGAAGGGCCTGACCGACGAGAAGGGCGGCTTCCGGGATGTCTCCTTCAGCCTGCGGAAGGGAGAGATCCTGGGTATCGGCGGCCTTGTCGGCGCGGGACGCTCGGAGCTGCTCGAGGCGATCTTCGGCATGCGCAGGACAGGGAAGGGGCAGATCCTCCTCGACGGAAGCAGGCTGCGGGTGCGAAACCCCCGGGAGGCGATCCGGCGGGGTCTCTCGTTCATCACGGAGGACAGGAAGAAGACCGGGCTGATTCCCTGGTTCTCCGTGCAGGAGAACATCAACCTGGTGAACTCCCAGTTCCTCAACGTGGGCGGGGTCCTGCAGGCGGCTGCCCTCGGCAGGATCGCGAAGCGATACAGGGAACGGCTCAACATCCGCTCGAGGAGCCTTTCGCAGCTCATCACCACCCTGAGCGGGGGAAACCAGCAGAAGGTGGCCCTCGCCAAGTGGCTGGAGCGCAACCCGAGGGTCATCCTGTTCGACGAGCCGACGAGGGGAATCGACATCGGCGCCAAGGCGGAGATCTACGCGATCATGGGCGAGCTGGTGTCCAGGGGCATCGCCATCATCATGGTGTCATCGGAGCTGCCCGAGCTGATGAGCGTGACCGACAGGATCCTCGTCATGCGGCAGGGCGAGATCGCCGCGGAGCTCGCGAGCAGCGCGACGTCGCAGGAAGAGATCATGAAGCACGCCACGAAACTGCGGAACTAGGAGCGGAGAGGTGCAGAGCACACTGACGGACACAGAAGCCGGGCGCCCTGTCGACCATCGGCAATCTTCTCCTCAACCTGAGGAGCCTCATCATCCTCGTGCTCCTGGGAGCCCTGTTCACGATCCTGTCCCCCTACTTCCTGCAGGCGAGGAACTTCGCGAATATCGGGACGCAGATCGCCTCCGTGGCCATCGGGGCCTTCGGGATGACCTTCGTCATCATCACGGGGGGCATCGACCTCTCCGTGGGCAGCATCCTCGCCCTGACGAGCATCTTCACGGGGATCTTTGTCAGCACGTTTCACGTGAACATGTGGGCTGCCATCGCCGCTGTCCTTGCCATGGGCATCCTCATGGGCGGCGTCAACGGCTTCGGGATCGTGTACCTGAAGATCGAGCCCCTCCTCATGACACTGGCGACGATGTTCATCTACAGGGGGCTGGGGCTGCGCCTCACCGGGGGAGGCCGGTGCCGATCAACTCCTCCCTGTTCAAGGTCATCTTCTCGGAGGGCGTCGTTGTCGGCATCCCGTCCCCCGTCATCATCACGCTGGCCTTCCTGCTCCTATGCTGGTTCCTGCTCGGCAAGACGATCTTCGGCTACAATGTCCGTGCGGTCGGCGGGAACATCGAGGCGGCCCGGGTCGCCGGCATCAACTTCTCGCTGACAAAGCTGATCACCTATTCCTTCATGGGTCTCATGGCGGCCGCGGCGGGATTCATCGTGTCGGGCAGGCTGGCCCACGGCATCCCGACCATCGGGGAGACCTTCGCCCTGGACTGCGTCGCCGCCGTCATCCTGGGCGGGACAGCCCTCGCCGGCGGGCGGGGACAATCATGGGCACCATCGTCGGCGCCATGATCATGGGTGTTCTCAACAACGGGATGACGCTGCTGGGGGCGCAGTACTACACGGAGCTGATCGTGAAGGGCATCGTCATCTGCGGCGCGGTGGTCATCGACAACGTGACCCGGCGAAGGTAGGAGGTCCCATGGACAGGCACGTTCCCACCCGCGACGAAGCCCTTGCCCTTCTGACGACCTGCACCACAACCGACAGCCTCGTGAAGCACGCCCTCGCCGTCGAGGCCGTCATGCGCCACATGGCGCGGACGCTCGGCGAGGACGAGCAGAAGTGGGGCATCATCGGCCTCGTGCACGACATCGACTACGAGAAGTTCCCCGACGAGCACTGCCGCAAGAGCCCCGCGATCCTGCGCGAGGCGGGCTGGCCCGAGGACGTACATCCACGCGGTCGTGAGCCACGGCTGGGGCATCTGCTCCGACGTGGAGCCCACCGAGCGGATGGAGAAGGTGCTGTACGCGATCGACGAGCTCACCGGGCTCGTGGTGACCTCCGCCCTCGTGCGTCCGTCGAGGAGCGTCCTGGACATCGAAGCCTCGTCGGTGAAGAAGAAGTGGAAGGACAAGCGCTTCGCCGCGGGCGTCAACCGCGAGGTGATCGAGAAGGGCGCCGCCATGCTCGGCGTGGAGCTGACGGGCCTGATCACCGACACCATCGCGGGGATGCGTACGGTGGCGAAGGAGATCGGCCTGGAGGGGAACCCCGCCCCGACGGCCTGACGGCAGCCCGGGCGGCTACTTCCTGCCGCCCATGCGCGGGCCGCCCGGACCGCGCTGTGTGCCCGGTGGCTTTCCGCGCGAGCGGAAGCCCCGCCCGCGCCGGGGTTGGAGACCGCCCCCTCCGCCCGTGCAGTGTCCTTTGCCGGGGACTTTTTCGCCAGGTCGATCAGCTCCTGACGCCTGCAGACGGTACACCGCGATCGGCCCGTCGCCCTGCACGAGGTTCTCTCCGATGCCCAGTCCGCTCGGCTTGGGCACCTGCGTCTCGACGATCCGCCTGTCCTGGTGGGCGATCTTCAGCGAATAGGGGATGCCCAGAAGGGCCGCGAGGCCGCCGAGCAGGGGCAGGCGAAGGAACTTCTGGTAGAAGCGAAGGTACAGCAGCGAATGCTCCGCGTCGACGGGCACGAACGCGATGACGACGCGCACCGCATCGGCGATCCAATTCTGCCAGAGGTTGGGAAAATGGAACTCCAGATGGAAGGGGGTGTACGGCGGCGCGATCTCCGCGGCCTTCAGGGGGACCTGACCGGTGTCCACCGCGTTGAAGGGGTGCACGACGATGTGGTCCTCGCCTTTCCGCAGGACCACGGGACCGTTCACGAGCGTCGCGCTTCCCGCGGCCGATCGTGTCCCCGTGCACGAAGGGCACGTGCACGACGTCCAGCTGGTTCTCGATGGCCCGGGAATAGTGGGCGCTCCAGGGGTCGACGGTCGTGGCGTAGCGTGAACCCTTCATCGATGTCGTCGAAGAAGAACGGCTCGGCGAGGTCGTCGGGGGGGTTCTCTCCCCACCAGATGAAGACAAAGCCATGGTTCTCGGCGCGGGGTAGGAGACGACGCGGAAGCGCTCCGCGACGGGAGCGTTCTTCCCGTTGGCGGGGATGAGCCTGCCCCGGCCCGTGCAGTCGTACTGGAACCCGTGGAACGGGCACTCGATGTGGTCTCCGCAGAGCTCCCCCAGGCTGAGGGCGGCGCCCCTGTGCGCGCAGCGGTCGCGCAGGCACATCACCTTGCCCCGTCGGTCGCGGGCGAAGACGAGCTTCTCGCCCAGACGCGTCACGCCCAGAAGCCTGCCCGGCACCACCTCCCGCGACTCGAGCACCGCGTACCACTGGTTGGGGATCATGCCCACACTCCTCTCGCCTCGCCGCTCCGATCCACGAGGAACCTCTCGGCCTCCTCCGCGAGTGGGGATTCCCTTCTGACCTCCGACGCGCGTCGCCTTCAGCGCGGCGACCGCCGACGCGAAGCGCAGGCGCTCCTCCACCGGACGCCCCTCGCGCAGGGCCGCGGCATAGGCGCCGTGGAACACGTCGCCGCAGCCTGTCGTGTCGACGGTCTGCACGCGGAACGAGGGCTGGTGGAAGACCTCGCCCGGCCGCTCCGCGCTCATGCACCACGATCCCTCGGTGCCGCGCGTCACGACCACGGCGGCCCGCCGCCCCATGCCGCCGGATCCGGACGCGCATCCCACATGGCGCGTGCGGCCTCGGGCCCGTGGAGGCGCCCGTCATCGCGACCGCGACATCCCATGGCAGGATGAGGTGGTCGACGAGGGCGAGCAGCTCGCCGAACAGAGGGCCCTGCGCTCGCCTCCAGATCGGCCACGACGGGGATGCCCGCTCCCCGCGCGAGCCGAGCCGCGCGCACCATGCCCGGCAGCCCCAGATGGTCGACGAAGAGGACGCCCGCGGAGAGGATCTGTTTCTCGGGCAGGCGATCGGGATCGGCGCCGACGACTCCGTGCGAATCGAACAGGATCGTGCGGGTCTTCGTCGTCGTGTCGATGAGGATCGTGGAGTGGTAGGGCCGCGCCCCCTCCTGGCGCAGGCGCGCTCGGTCCTCACCCCCTCGGCGGCGAGTCCGTCGAGGACGAACCGCGAAAGCTCGTCATCGCCGAGGGTCCCCGCGTACGCGCAATTGGCGCCCATCCTGCGGGCGGCCACGAGCGCCGTGCCCGTGAGCCCGCCCGCGTGGCGCTCCCTGCCGCAGGACGCCGACCTTCGAGTCCGGGGACGGGAACGCGTCGAGGAAGATGAGGTCGTCGACGGCGACCACGCCGATTCCCAGGACGTCGATCGACCCGTCGGTCCCCGCTGCCACGCCTACCCTCCTCGCGCGGTCCGTGCCTTCGGTTTCCGCCTTGTCGGGTGGCGGGGCTGCCTCTCGCGGTCCGCCCCGCGGGTGCCGCTCTCTCCGCCGTCGTGGGTGATCGTGACATGCGAAACGGCCGGCTCCATGCCCAGAAGCTCCTGCGGCGATCTCGAAGAGGATCTCGCGCGCGATGCGCGCGGCGGCTTTCCTGTCGAACTGCCCCTCCGCCACCCGGGCGGCGAGGACCCGAGCGAGTGACGCGCGCACGATGACGGCCTTGGCGTAGCTCCACTCCATCGTGTAGGCATCCGAGAAGAACCCGACCTGCCTCGCCGTGGACGAGCATGTCCAGCCGCTCGCTCATGACCCGCTCGATGAAGGACGGGAAGAAGTTGTGCCACCAGTAGCCGGCGAGGGAGAAATTGGGCAGCTCGCGCGCGAGGGTGCACAGGGCCTGGTTCGCGTGGGCGCTCGAGAGGAAGCACTGGAAGCGGATGCCGGGGTGCCGGGCGATCATGCCCGCCAGCCGCGCAAGGGTCGCCTGGTCGAGACGTGCTCGCCGTCTCGAACGGGCAGGGGCTCGGCGCCGAGGGAGAACTGGAACACGACCCCGGGCCTGCGGCTCTCGAGCCGTCGCAGAGAACTCCTCGATGATGTAGCGAGGCGTAGATGTCGCGCTCCTCCGTGCCCGCCCGGCGGCGGCGGCGCAGCGCGGCCGCCATGGTCCGCTCGTCCACCTCGCGGTAGTCGATGTCGGTGGAGATGTGCTGCGCCGTGCTCAGGACCTGCGGAGGGATGGCCTCGACGTACGCGTCGAGGGCGGCGTGCACGTCGGCGACGGTGCGGATCGTCCGCGCGGGCTCGGGCCGGGCCGCCGCCCTGGTCACCGGCGACGGGGCGCCGGGCGTGCCCTCCGACCACGCCTTCTCCAGCTCGTACAGACGCGGTGTCGTACTCGCCCCACTGGCGCCGGGCGAAGAAGCTCCACTCGAGGCTGTACTGCAGCAGGTCGTCGGCCTCGCCGTCGTGCCGGCGCCACAGCTCCGTGCAGCTGCGGCGGATGCCCGCCCCGCGCAGGATCTCGCGGGTCCAGGCCGGGTCGGCCGACCGCTCGCGGATGAGCGCCGTCGAGCTGCCTCCAGTTCGCCGCGTGACCGGCTCGCGCCAGCCGTAGAGGTCGGCGAGGATGATCCGCAGGCCCCACGCGCAGCTCGTGTTGGCGATCGCGGGCAGGTACGGCAGCGCGCGCTCGATGCGGATGCGCGCCTCCTCGTCGGACGGCTGCTCGGGGAGTCGCTCCCGGTCGGGGCAGCCCGCGCTCACCAGGTCGCTCACCACCATGTGGTACAGCAGGACGTCGTGCAGGCCGCGCGCCGCGAGGTGCGTGGCGTCCAGGTGGGTGTGCGCGTCGAGCAGCGGGATCCCCCGCAGCGTTTTCTCGAGATCGAGAGCCAGGGCGTCGATGTCCATCGCGGCGCATTGCGGGGGGGAACGGGCCCCGGTCGAGGCGGGCCGCGCGCCCGCGGCCCACGGCGTCAGTCCCCGCGGTCTTCCCGCGTCGGGGGAGCCGCGATGCGACCTCCTCCCCGATCGCCGCAAGGCCGGCAGCGTCTTCGCGAGGAGCGGCACGCCGCGGCGCGCGCTCTCCTCCTCCTGTTCGAACTCCTTGAGGCCGGCGAAGTAGACGCGCTCCTCGCCCTCGGCCAGCGGCGACTCGCGCAGCTGGCGAGCATGCGGTCCATGTCGCGCCGGAAGTCCGGCGGCTCGCGGAAGCTGTCGATCGCGATGGCGCCGAAGAAGTGGCTGACGCGTGCCGAGGAGGTCGGCGTGTCGTACACGTCCAGCCCGAACGGCGCCCCGGACAGCACGGCGCACAGGATATCGACCATCACGGCCAGACCGTACCCCTTGTGGCCGCTGAACCCCGTCCCCGACCGCCCAGCGGGAGGATGCCGCCGCCGGCGCTGGCCTGCATGTCGTCGAGCAGCGAGCGCGCATCGCGCGCGGGCCGCCCGGTCTTGTCCACCGCCCAGCCGTCGGGCAGCGGCTTGCCCGCGCGCTCGTAGACCTCGATCTTGCCGCGCGTGACGACGGTGGTCGACATGTCGAGCACGAAGGCCCGCTCGCGGCGGCCGGCGCCGCGAACGCCAGCGGATTGGTGCCGAACATGACCCGCGTCCGAAGGTGGGCACGCCGAGCGCGGCGGTATTGGTCATCGCGATGCCGAGCATGTCGGCGGCAGGGCGAGCATGGCGTAGTAGCCGGCAATGCCGAAGTGATTCGAGT
This sequence comes from uncultured Spirochaetota bacterium, assembly GCA_963733835.1. Lineage (GTDB taxonomy): Bacteria > Spirochaetota > Spirochaetia > SZUA-6 > Fen-1364 > CAVTER01. The sequence continues at coordinate 1,074 of CAVTER010000005.1, read as the reverse complement.
CGCGCACGCTGCCGAACGCCGCGCCGCGGGGGGCGCGCCTTGGCGATCGGCTCCGCATCATGCGACGCTGACCGGCCGCCCATGGCGCCGTGGGCGTCGACGACGCGCGAGGTCGGCGTCTCCATCAGCAGCTCGGCCTAGGCGCCGGGCAGCATCAAGCCGGACCGCAGGCCGTTCACGTAGCGCTGCAGGCGGGCCACGCCGTGCGACGGAATGCCGCGCGCGTCGGCCGCCACCAGCACGTCGGCGGAGACGCGGGAGTCCTCCGCCCCCACGCCGTGGAAGAGGAAGACCTTCTCGCAGAATGCCTCGAGGGCCGCGCGCTCGATGCGGATGTCGGATGGTTCGCTCACTGTATCCAGGACGACGCGTTCGACTGGAAGGGCGACCGTCCGCTCAACTATCCGCTCCGCCATTGCATACTCTACGAAGCGCACCTGCGCGGCTTCACCGCCCACCCGAGACTCCGGAGTGGCGAACCCCGGCACCTTCCGGGGCATCTGTGAAAAGATTGACTACCTGAAAGAACTCGGAGTGACGGCGTGGAATTCCTCCCCATACAGGAGTTCAACGAACGTGAGTTGTACCGGGCAAATCCGCTCACCGGTGAACCTCTCACGAATTACTGGGGCTATAGCACGGCATCATTTTTTGCTCCCAAGAGGACCTATACGAGCTCCGTACCTGAGGGCGGTCAGGTTGCCGAGTTCAAGCAGATGGTCAGGGAACTTCATAAGGCAGGCCTCGGAAGTATACTCGACATCGTGTTCAATCATACGGCAGAAGGGAATCAGTTAGGGCCCTCCCTCTCTTCCCGCGGCCTGGACAACACCATCTACTATATGCTGGAGAAGGACAAGCGGTTCTACCAGAATTTCTCCGGCTGCGGCAACACGGTCAACTGCAACCACCCCGTGGTGCGCCAGTTCATCATCGATTGTCTCACCTACTGGGTGGTCAAGATGCACGTAGACGGTTTCCGCTTTGACCTGGGATCCATTCTCGGCCGGGACCAGAAGGGCCGGCTCCTCGAGAACCCGCCCGTGATCGAGCAAATCGCCGAGGACCCCATAC
>CAVTER010000004.1:0-134363 GCA_963733835.1 uncultured Spirochaetota bacterium | reverse complement strand
CTGGCGCACCCCGACCCCAGCCACCTCATAAGTGACACCCTGCAGCGTGTGTCCCGAGACCACTCAGCCAGCTTCGCGGCGCCTGTGACAGGCATGCCCGCGACTTGAAACCGGTCTTGCTTTAATCCACTCGCTTGACATACGGCCCAACAAAGCATTAGAGTTTACACTGTTAACTAATAGATCGCTGTAAAGGAATGAACATGGGAGTCCTGGAAAGGAAGAAGAGACTGCGTGAAGATCTGCGGAAGCGGATCCTCGACGCCGCGGAAGCGTTGTTCGTCAAAGAGGGATACGAGAAGGTCTCCATGCGCAAGATCGCGCAGCGGATCGAGTACTCACCCACAACGATCTACCATCACTTCAAGGACAAGGCGGAGCTGTTCTCGCGCTTGCTGGAAGGCTACCAGGCCGGGCTCCTCGCGCGCATGGAGGCCATCAACGCCCGGGGCGACGATCCCATCACCACCCTGAGGAACGGCATGCGCGCCTACACGGAGTTCGGGCTGGCCAATCCCTCCTACTACAAGCTCTCCTTCATGAGCCCTCCCGAGTTCAAGGCTGAATCCTACCTCGTCGCGGGCGCGGCAGGGACCGCGCTCTTTCAGGACCTGCGCACGACAGCCGAGCTGTGCATTCGAGAGGGGCTGTTCCGGCCGATGGAAGCGGATCTCGCAGCGCAGATACTCTGGATCGCCAACCACGGCGTCACCTCGCTCCTGATCAGCAACCCCAATTTCCCCTGGGCGGATCGGGAGACGCTCATCGAGAGTGTGATCGACTGCGCGATCGACGGCCTGCGAACGGCACGGAGAGGATCGTGATGGAAGTCCGTACCGTGGAGGGATCGGCCTTGGGCTCGAACCGCAACTTCAAGCTGTACCTGGCAGCACGGATCGTCTCACAGCTCGGCGACCAGTTGTACGTCTTTGCAATCAGCTGGTACGTGCTGGACCTCACAAAATCAGGCATCCACATGGCCGCACTTCTCGCGATCAACTCGCTCGCCGTGATGGCCGTCGCGCCCCTGGGTGGGCTTATTGCCGACCGGGTCAGCCGAAAGAAGGTGATGGTCTTCACGGACCTCCTGCAAGGCGCGGTCCTGCTCGCCCTGCTCGGGCTCCTGCAGGGAGGCCTGCTGTCGATCGGCGCGCTATATGTCGGGACCGCCCTCCTGGGTCTGTGCAGCGCCGTCTTCTCACCGGCGGCGAGCGCGATCGTGCCGGGCATCGTCGGCGGGGATCTCGTGCCCCGAGCGGTCGCGGCCGGCCAGGCCTCCGCGAATCTCTGCACCGTCGCTGGCATGCTCCTGGGCGGGGCGCTGTACAAGCTGGTCGGGATGCCCGGTGTCCTGCTCCTGAATGCCGGCTCGAACCTCCTGGCCGCGGGAATGGAATCGGGGATACGCACGGTGTCAGTGGTTGCAGGGCTCGCGCAGAGCGGCGCGCGCGCTGTCGGCGAGCTGCGCCGGTTCGCGGCGGAGCTTCGGGAAGGCCTGCGCCAGGTGCGCGGGGACAGGGCGGTCTTTGCCCTCCTGCTGATCAACACGGCTTTCACCCTGGCTGTGATGCCCATCGCCATGGTGTACATGCCCTACCTCTTCAACGTGATTCTTGGAGCAACGCCACTGCAGGCGGCGGTCCCCCAAGCGGCGACCTGGGTCGGCATCATCATCGGTTCGGGCGCCGCTGCGCGCCTGCTCCGCCGCAGCCGGGCCGACAACCTCATCGCCGGCGGCCTGCTGGCCATGGCCATTCACGCATTCCTGATGGTGGGGCTCATCGGGGCGGGGAAGCTGCTGGGGACTCCATGGATGAGCGCCGTGTGCGCGTTCGCCAACGCAATCGCGGGAGCGGCCGGGGCCTTCTTCATCGTCCCGCTGTACTCCTTGTTTCATGCCCGCGGCGGCGAGGAGTTCCGGGGGCGTTTCTGGGGACTGGAGAGCTCTCTTCGCACGGCGGCGATGTTCGCCGGCTTCTTCCTCGCGGGCATCCTGGCGCAGCGGCTGGGGCTGGGCTGGGTCTTCGCCGGCACGGCCGTCGTGCTGCTCGCTCTATTCGCTGCGGTCCTCCGGCTGCGGGCCTCTCAAGACTCCCCGCCCGCGCCGGAGACGTAGGGCGCACGGCAGCTACTGGCCAGCCGCCAGCAGCCATCCCACGGCACTGTTGTAGTCCGGTGTCTTCCCATCCCACTGCGGCATGTTGACGTTATGGTCCAGATGCAGGTTGCGCTGATTCGCCCATTCGCGCAGCCAGTCCCGCGTGGAGTCGATCAGCTCGCGTGGCGGCTCGCGTGCGAGAAGCGCGCCGACAGGCGAGTGGAAGACGAAAACACTGTCGGCGCCGGCGGTGACAGTCCACCCGCCTTCGTGAACCAGGTGATGATGGAAGGTACAGAGCATGACCAGGTTGTCCAGGCTGGTTTCCCCGCCGTGCAGCCAGTGTTCAACGTGGTGCCCGTGAAGGAAGGCCGTATGGGTGCACCCGGGGAAAGCGCAGCCGCGATCACGAAGCATCAAGGCACGGCGGATGGCGGGGGGAATACTACGGGCGCGGCGGCCGATGTTCAGTGCCTCCCCATCTCCGCTTGCGGCCACGAGGCTGCAATCGCACGCCACCCTGCGCAATGTTTCCGCGGAAACGCGGGTGCCATCCTCAAGGGTGCCTGCCCAGGCTCCATACGGGAGTACCCGTTCGGCGAGTACGCCGTCCGGTCCAAGTGACTCCTGATCCAGGTGAACCATGACCTGGAAACGCTCACCGCCGTTCCGGTCACCGGATTGCCGGCCAGGAACGACTCGGCGAGCTTCACTGCACCATCAGCCCGCGAGGGCCAGCACGTTTCCGCGGAAGCGCAGGCAGCTTCAACTGCCTCCGCGGGCGCGCGGGGAGCCCCTGCCTCGAGCACCACTGCCTGGCGGGCGTGAACCTCCCGGGCGCGCTCAATGGCGCGCAGGATCAAATCCGCCTCGTCCGGCTCAAGCACCAATTCGAGCTTGACCAGCCCCCCCGGCAACAGGCGATGGCGGACCGAACGCTCCTCCGGCGCCGCCGTGCTTTCGCCGTCCAGCACCCCTCGATATCCTCGGCACAGCCGCTCAAGCTGCGCCCCGGTTGCGATAAGCGCCATCTCCAGCAGTTTTGCTTCGTTCTCTGGCGTTGCCACCCGGGTGAGTGCGCGAACCTTGGCGTACGACAGCCTGGCCGTGCGCAGCGATTCGTCAATGGCGGGCAGCATTCCCAGCGCGCGTGCCACCCGTACCTTCTCGCGGGCGGTGGCCGGGTTCCATCCGAGGCGCCACGCCAGCCAGTGCGCGCACGACACCGCGCCCTGTTCATGCCAGCCGCAGGCCTCATCGAAGCGCCTGATGCATTCGAGCAGACGATGCATGGCTGCATCCAGGTGTGCGGACAAGCAGGCGATCTCCTGACCCAGTTCTTCGACGGTTTCCATGGTTTATACTATACATCTGTTTAGTTTTCTGCGCAAGTGTTTTTTCCGCTTGCCGGATGCGGTGGTGCTCCAGGGGATCGCGCGCGGCGAGGAGAAGATCGTGGCTGTGATGCCAGGCGCGACTGGTCGGTCAAGCTACACGGATGCCCAGGGAACGAGCACAGAGGGCCAGTTGCTTATCGTGGGTGAGAATGCGGACTTCCGAGCCTGGCCCAGCCTCGCCCCAGAGGATGGCGCTGGCCAGGTGGATCGCATCCAGCGTGCCGATCACGGTCGGAAAAGGACCAGCCGCACGCCGCTTGATGGCCGGACCCATCTCGATGAGATAGAGCCGCTCGAGGATTGTAGTGAGCAGATCGATGGATAGCGCATACTGCTGGTCGTCCAGCTGAGCGGCCATCCTCTCGCGCTGAAGCACCCTTTGACATTCAATCACCAGGAGATCACTCGACCCCACTTCATCGGAAATGCCCAGTCCGTTGAGCGCCTGGTTGCCACTGAGGATGTGCCGCAAGACCACGGACGAGTCGACATATGTCCTCATCGCCTTCCCCTTTCATGCGAGGGTCGTTGGGACGCTCCCCTGCCACTCCGCGGCCACCAGGGCGGCCGCCTCGGCCTCTCCAGAGACTTCCCTGATCCTGAGCTTGTCGCTGTAGACCGCGCCCGAAGCTATCGCCGGAGCTGCACACAGCCCGAAGTGGGCCTGCGCGAGCCCCCCGTTGCCTCCTCGGCGACTTCTCGAGCGGCAGCGGCGGCCAGGGGATACATGCGGGCTGCGACAAGAGAAGATCTCCTGATACTTCTTTGACGCATGACAGCATAGGGCGAGGCTTTTCCTTGAACATGTGTCCCTGTGCGGGGACGCCGGACCCCCACTTGATTCATTGGCCGTTTGTTGCTAATGCGGTGTCAAGGATTCCAATCTATCATAGGAGGAAAAGGTGAAGTCGAGAAAGGCACTGGTTGTGGTCATCCTGGTTCTTCTGGCCTTCGGGGCAGCGTTCCAGGCGGCAGCGCAGGAGACGTACATACTGATCGCCCCGCACATCGGCATCCAGTATTGGCAGGTTCACAAGGCCGGCTTGGAGGCCGCTGCCAAGGAGCTGGGAGTCAAGACGGTCTTTACCGGCGTCATGGGTGATTCCATCGAGGACCAGGTAAAGATCATGGATCAGCAGATCGCGAAAAAGCCGGCCGGCATCCTCGTCGGGCCCCTGAACGCCGCTGCGATGACCCCTTCGATCAACCGCGCCATCAAGGCGGGGATCCCCGTCATCACCGTGGATACCGACGCGCCGGACAGCAAACGCTTGTGCTACATCGGCACCAACGGGTACGCCGCGGGCCAGATGGCCGCCGATCTCCTGGCGGAACTGCTGAACAAGGAAGGGGATGTGGGAATATCCAACCTCCTTGGATTCGCCACCTGCGAGGAAAGGGCGAGCGGTTTCCGGGACAGGATCAAGGAGAAATACCCGAAGATGAAGGTCGTCGCGGAAGTCGATGACAAGGCCGACGAGGAGATCGCGACGAGGGTGAACACCGAAATGCTGATCGCCAACCCGTCGATCAAGGGCCTGTTCGGAGTCGACGCGGTGAGCGCCATCGGGATGGGCGCCGCGGTGAAGAGCGTCAGGAAGGTGGGAAAGCTCAAGGTGGTCGGATTCGATCCGATGCCTCAGACCCTCGATCTGATCAAGGGGGGCGTCGTCGACGCGACAATGGTCCAGAGGACCTTCGCCATGTCCTATTACGGGCTGAAAATGCTCTACGACTATGCGCATGGCCGCCTCGAGCTGGTCAAGGGGTGGGACGTGCCTGTGGTGCAGAAGGCGGGTGTCAACACGCTGCCGCAGAGGGTCGACTCCGGCATCATGGTCGCTGATACGTCGAACTACAAGTTCTTCCAGGAGAAGTAGTCTTTCGAGCGTGCCATCTTCGTCAGGACACGCATTCCCGAAAGGGGATGCGTGTCCGTTGATTGCCGTGTGGGGCATCAGAGTGGGCACGCCTCTGGAGGGACAAGCGCTGAGCAGGAGATTCCCCGGAGTCCAGGCTCTTCAATCGAACGACAGGTTTTTCCAAGAGAAGTAGTTCTTCGAGCATGCCATCTTCGTCAGGATACGCATTCCCCGAGAGGGGATGCGTGTCTGTTGATTGCCGCGTGGGGGTATCAGAGTGGACACGCTTCTGGAAGTACAGGCGCTGAGCAAGAGATTCCCCGGAGTCCAGGCTCTCGATAAGGTCGGCCTGGACGTTCGCCGCGGGGAGATACACGGGCTGATCGGGGAAAACGGGGCGGGCAAGAGCACGCTGATCAAGATTATCGCGGGGGCCTGCCGCAAGGACGCCGGGGACATGCTGTTCGACGGGCGTCCATTCAATCCTGCGAGCCCGACCCATGCGCTCCATCACGGGATCGCCGTCGTGTACCAGGAACTGAGCATGTGCGAAAACATGTCCGTGGCGGAGAACCTCTTCATCAACCGCCACCCCACGTTTGCGTTCATGCGCTGGATCGATCGAAAGACGCTGTTTCGCGCGTCGAAGGACCATTTGAAGAAGTTCGATCTCGACGTTTCTCCCACTGACAGGGTCGGCGACCTCTCCCTGGCGGTCAGGGAGCAGGTGGAAATCCTGCGGGCCCTGTCGTACAAGCCAAAGTTGATCATCCTGGACGAGCCGACAGGGCCGTTGAACAAGCCATTGGTGGATCGCCTGTTCGAGCTGCTGGGGACGCTGAAGGAGGAGCACGTCAGCGTCCTGTACATCTCGCACAACATCAGCGAGGTCCTGCGCATCTGCGATCGGGTCACGGTGCTGCGCGACGGATCGAAGGTGGCGACGCGGGAGAGCACGGAAGTCAACGAAGAGCAGTTGTCCGGCATGATGGTCGGCCGCAAGCTCGATCAGATATTTCCAGGGCGGCAGAAGAAAAACCTGGGCGACGTCGTCCTGAAGGTGGAGGGCCTGTCCGCGCGCGGGCTTTTCAAGGACGTCAGCTTCGATCTGCGCCGGGGCGAGGTGCTGGGATTTGCCGGGCTGATCGGCGCGCGGCGCACTGAAACGGCGCTCACCATCTTCGGCTCGATTGCGAAGAGCGCCGGACAGATCTTCATTGACGGCGCGCGGGTGGAAATCCGCAGCCCCGCCGACGCGATCGCGAGCGGGATCGCCTACCTGCCGGAAGACCGCAAGCTGCTGGGGCTCTTCCTGCCGTTCACGATCTCGGAGAACCTCCTGTCCCTCGAGGTGAAAAGATACTCCCGGCTGGGCATCCTCGACAGGAAGAGGATCCTTCAGGATGCCCTGCTCCAGATAGAGAAGATGAAGATCAAGGCCTCCGGACCCAACCAGGTCGTCGGGACACTGAGCGGAGGCAACCAGCAGAAAACCCTTCTGGCGAAATGGATTTCCCTCGGCCCGAAAGTCCTGATCATCGACGAGCCGACCCGGGGGATCGACATCGGAGCAAAGCAGGCGATTCATGAGCTTGTCCGTGACCTGGCGAACAGCGGCATCGGGGTGATACTCATCTCCTCGGAGCTCCCCGAAGTGCTCGGGATGAGCGACCGGCTTCTCATTCTGGATCGCGGCGAAGTGGTGGAAATCGCCGACAACGATGGGTCCATCACCGAGGAATATGTCATGAGTTCCATTGTTCGGTACAAGAGAGGGAGGAAATCATCTTGAAAGCGAACAGCAGGGTCGCCAGCATCCTCGGGTTTACAATACGATCACGACCCCTGATGGTCTTTCTCATCACCGTTGTGCTCTTCATCATTTTCACACTCATGAACGAGCATTTCGCTACCGTGGCCAACATAGAGGCCGTCGGGTACGGCATCCTCAGCGTGGGAATCATCGCCGTGGGAATGATGGTCGTGATGGTCACCGGCGGCTTCGACCTGTCGGTCGGCTCCACCCTGGCTCTCACGGGGGTCATCGCGTGCAAGCTCCTGGAGGCGCACATTCCGATCCCGATAGCCATCGTGATCGCGCTTCTCATCGGGGCGGCAATCGGATGTCTGAACGGCGCCCTGATCACGGTGGTCGGCATCAACCCCTTCATCGCCACCCTGGGCACGATGAGCATGGTCAGGGGCCTCGCGCTGGCGATCACCCAGGGCATGCCCGTGTACGGGCTGCCCGAGCGGTTCGCCGTGCTGGGCGAGGGGCGCGTCCTCGGCATTCCCCTGGCCATCATCATCATGCTGGCGTTGGTCGCTCTCGCGGACCAGTTCATGCGCCGCACCCAGTGGGGGCGGCTCTTCTATTACGTCGGGGGAAATCCCGAGGCGGCAAAGCTCTCGGGGATTTCGACATCCCGCGTGCGGGTCGCCGGCTTCATCATCACGGGAACCCTGGCGGCGATGGCGGGGGTCCTCCTCGCCTCACGGATGATGTCCATGGCGGCGACGTCGGGCTCCGGCGTGGAGCTGAAGGCCATTGCCGCCTGCATCATCGGGGGGGCCGCGTTGAGCGGCGGGGAGGGAACCATCGTCGGTGCCCTGCTCGGCGCTCTGCTTGTCGGCTTCATCGACGACATCCTGATCCTCAGCAACGTGTCGTCGTACTGGCAGCAATTCAGCTCCGGCGCCATCCTGGTCGGGGTCGTGACACTGGACATCTTCATTCGCCGCATTCGTCAGAAATAGGGTCGAGGCGGAGGCGTCCCATGAATCCGAGGGTCGACGTCGTCGCGGAAGAGCACGCGAGGCTGGGCGAAGGGGCCTTCTGGGATTGGGGAAAGCAGGTCCTGTACTGGCTGGACATCGAGAATGGGCGGCTCTATCTCTACGAGCCGCGAACGGGACGCAACCGGTGCCTCCAGGTCGGCGGGAAGATCGGCACAGTCGTGCCCATGAAGAGCGGGGGGGTGCTCCTGGCCCTGACGCACGGGCTGGCAGCGTTCAATCCCGAAACAGGCGAGTTGCGGCAGCTTGCTCCCCTGGAAGCCGACATCCCCGAGAACCGCTCCAATGACGGCAAATGCGATCCCGCCGGACGCCTGTGGGTCGGAACGATGGCCCCAGACGAAAAGCCGGGTGGCGCGAGCCTGTACCGCTTCGATGCGGACTGTTCCCTCAGGAAGGTCTTCTCCGGGGTGACGATCTCCAACGGCATCGCGTGGAGCAGCGATGCGACGACGATGTACTATATTGACACCCCGACGCGCCAGGTGAACGCATTCGATTTTACCCTCGGGACCGGCGAGATACGAAACAAGAGGGTGTGCATTCGAGATACCGGAATCCCGCGGGTTCCCCGACGGCATGACCATGGACGAGGAAGGAATGCTCTGGATCGCGCTTTTCGGAGGCCACGGGGTTTCCCGCTGGGATCCAACGAGCGGCGCGATGCTCGACTACATCGAGGTTCCGGCCAGGAACGTCACCTCCTGCGCCTTCGGGGGGGAGTTCCTCGACGAGCTGTACGTGACATCGGGGCGGATCCTGCTCTCCGACGTCGAGCTGGCCGGCCGAGCCGGAGGCGGGGAACCTGTTCCGCGTGAAACCCGGCGTGCGGGGCGTTCCCCTGCCCGCCTTCGCGGGCTGAAGGGCGCGGACTGGAGGAGATTCGTGGGCAAGACAATGAAAGCTGTGAGAATCCACGGGAAGGCCGACGCCCGCTACGAAGAGGTGCCGATGCCCGTGGTGGGTGCCGACGACGTCCTGGTGCGTGTCCGGGCGGTCGGCATCTGCGGAACCGACCTCGAGCTGGTCGACGGGACGATGTTCTACCTGACGAGCGGGCAAGCGCGGCTGCCGATGATTCCGGGCCACGAGTGGTCGGGCGAGGTGGTGGAGCTGGGCTCGCGCGCCACGGAGTTCAGCCTCGGCGACAAGGTCACCGGGGAATGCACGGTCGGCTGCCGTTCCTGCTCCTTCTGCCTGAAGGGCTGGTACAGCCAATGCCCCAACCGCACGGAGACGGGGGTCATGAATCGCGACGGCGGGTTCGCCCAGTACATCTCTTTCCCGAGGTTCTTCCTCCACAAGTGCAACCGCATGAAGTTCGACGAGGCAGCCTTCATCGAGCCCACGGGAATCGCCCTGTACCCCACGAAAACCCTGCGCGTCTGCCCCGAGGACACGGTCGCGATCGTCGGTCCCGGACCGATCGGCCTGTTCGCGGTGCAGACCGCGCGCGCCTACGGCGCGAGGCGCATCATCCTCGTGGGAACGGACGACTCTCGGCTGGAAGTGGGGAAGCGCCTCGGTGCCGATGACACCGTGAACATCCGGACGGAAGACCTTGTGCGCAAGGTCCGCGCGGTCACCGATGGACGCATGGTCGACGCCGTCATCGAGGCTGTGGGCAAAGCCGGGGTATGGCCCGTGGTCTCCTCCATACTGGCGCCGCATGCCCGGGTGGCGATTACGGGGCTCTTCGCGGGGCAAAAATGCGAGATCGATATGGACCAGCTCGTCGTCAATAATATCAGCGTGTACGGCAGCCTGGGAGGTCCCAGTGTCTGGGACGAGGCGATCAGCCTGCACGAGCGCGGCAAGGTGACAGCCGCCCCCCTGATCACGCACCGACTGCCCCTGTCGGAGTTCCAGGAGGGCCTCGACATCGCTCGCACGCGCAGGGACCACGCGCTCAAGGTGGTTCTCGAACCGTAACGACCGGGTGTGCGTCTCTCGTATCGATGGAGCCACCCGGCACTCGCCGAGATCTGGCAGCACTCCGGCTTCTCCATCGAGAGCGGGACCCGCATCCTCGACCAACCCACGCGCGAGGCTCTGTGTCAGTACCTCGCCTCTTCGGCCAGATCTCCCGCCTGATCTTCTCGCTGATCGCCTGATCTGCGCCCATTGCGGATCCGAGATGAAGCTCGTCGCGGTCATCACCGACCCTGCCGAGGTGCGCAAGATCCTGCGTCATCTCCTCGAGATCGGCAGGGCGCCCCCCGGACTCGATCCGAGCGCCCTGAACTGAGCCCTACCTCGTCGCCTTACCTTGAGTCTCCAGACCATTCTGCCCGCAGCCAGGTCGAGCGGTGCCCGACTCACGTCGAAGGGGCGGAAGCCAACTTGTCAGTTGCCCTTCTGCGGCTGTGCGAGACGGGTTCGCTGCATTCCCTTGCCACAGAGACGTCCCTCGCTCACGACAGGAACCACGCCCGGAGGGTGGCCCTGGCAGACCGCAAATGCGTTCAGGGAATCGATTGTTCTATCATTCATGGCGGAGAGCCAGCGCTCCCAGCCAATGGAGGCCTGGCGCGCGCCAGGGCATTCCCCAGATGATCGATGTCAAGTCCGTGCTCCGCGTACCCCGTGCGCAGGTGGTCAAGATATGCAGGGCTCGGCGGAGCAGGCTCCTGGAGCCAGTCGGGATTGGCGACGTACGCGTGTGCCACGAGGAGCTCGCCCTTGGCATGAAAGGGCATGCCGATCCGGTGGTAGTGCACACTGCCGCCAATCGTGACGGCAGCCCCCTCCTTCTCGTCCAGGACCACGATCTCCTCGGCGGTCAGGAACCAGGCGACAGCCGGGCACCGGGCGCCCGCACCGGTGAACTCGATGTTCGCGGCTGGCGGGCCACCCTCCCGTCGCTTCTTGTTGAACGTGAGTCTGAAACCCTCGAGGTAGCCGGGGCGGACGGTGAGGGTCCTCTGGGCGGCGCGCCCCGGCCCGAACTTCGTCAGCCTGCTGGCAAGTCTCTCGGTGGAAAGGTTGGACCCGTATGCGACCACCCACGCCTTTCCGCCGTTCCGCTCCGTCTCGTACCTGCGGAAGTCCCCGCAGGCAATCTGCTGCTCCATACCCGTCGCGCGGGAGAAGTAGTACGCCGCGGCATCGACCGAGGCGCCATCTGCAAAGCGCCTCGCCCGGACGCCTTTCCTCCGATACGGGGACCCAGCGGGATCGTCGGGGTTGAAACCCTCCACCTGGTCGAGGCGTTCGAGCAACCGCGGGTCAATCTCATAGAGTTCCCCCGTCACGAACGCGTCACCGTCGACGAGTCCGGCGTAAGCGCCGAGGTCCAGGAGTGTCCCACGGATGATCGCAGGGCCGAGGCAACGGGAGCCGGCCAGCGTGGCATGCAGGCGCATGCCAGCGAGCAGTGTCCCATAGGCGAAGAGCATCATAGGGCCGCCTCCATCACCCGCTGGACCTTCGGTATCACGCGTGCCGGGCCGTGTGAAGTCTACCACGTCTCCTTCATCCATCGCCACGATCGCCCGGGCACCCCCGCCATTCAGGCGCACGCCTGGTTCGCGGGTGATCCTTCCTCCAGCATGAGCTGCACACGGTCGGCGACTGTCTGCGCGATCAGCTGGCACCTGGTGATCCCGCCGCCCTGGAGATACGCCTCGACGTCCGCGGTCGAAGCGAAATCCGCTCCCGTGATCGCCCGGCACTGCGTGCTGCCGAACTGCGTTGCGAACCACGCCGCCAGCTCGCCGCCGCGGTTCATGGACCTGTTGAACTTGTTGACGCCGTCGTCGAAAGCCGTCCCCCTGTCAGGATGAGAAAGACCATCCGAACGACCCGCCACCAGCTGCCCTCGATTTCCCCGATGCGCAGACCCAGGGCCATGACTCCGGCGGTGAGCGCGCTGCAGGTCATCCCCGCGAACAACATCCCGCCGAGAAACGCGCTGCCGGCATCCAGCAGGCGCGGGTGCGCGGGCGGCAGCCCATCGAGCTTCCGCAGCACCGTCTGCGCGCAGTGAAAGCCGCAGCGGGAGAACTCGGCGTACAGCCGGCAGTACGCCTGGCGCGCTTCACAGGGAATGACATGGCGACTCTCGCCGCAGAGGGTGTCGGCGCAGAGCCCCCCGTATCCACGATGGTCCGGATGCAGGGCAGGACGCTGGCGCGGTGTCCTGCGGATCTCCCGGCAGAGCAGCGTCCCGCGACGGCGGCGAAAACCCTCGATGTGGGCATGGCCGCGCTCGAAGATGAGCGGCAGCCCTTCTTCGAATGCTGCCGAGGCCGTGGAGAAGCCCCAGCAGGATCAGCGGCGAGGTGATCCCGCCGCATTCGCCTCCCGTGTTGCCGATGCCTCCCGGCAGGGCGGACGCCAGTCTCACGAGCCAGTCTGCCTTCCGTCGGCCGCAGACACGGAGGATGCTGCTCATGATCGTCGGGGCGCAGTGGCCCATCCCGAGCAGCGTCCACAACGCCCGCGCTCGACTGCGGACGGCAAGAGGCACGGTCACGTAGCGCCCGACGCGTTCCCGATAGCCCTCGTATTCCTCCCCGAAGGTTGCGAGCAGCCAGCGCTCCTCGACGAGGATGATCCGGTGGTGAACCGCGATGACGAACACCCCCGCGGCAAGGATCGCGGGATTGCCGGTGTAGAGGATCGCGGCGATCATCGTGACGTCGATGCCGGTGTACATCGGGTTTCGGGTGAATCGGTACGCGCCGTTGCGGTGGAAGCGCGTGGCCTCGTTCGGGAGGCCGATCCTGAGATGATCGCCCAGGTTGATTCGACCGAGGAACAGGAGGCCGAACCCGATGACCCAGAGGCCGCCGGATATGCTGCGGGGCACCTGGACACCCGGAAATGGCTGCCATCCGATGCCCCAGCTCTGACAGTGCGACTGCAAGCCAGACCCCGATCGCCAGGTACTTGGAAGCGGTGAACAGCCACTGGTCAATCGGCGGCCTGTCCGCCGAGTGCGATGCCCCGCCTGGCGAAGGAGGCTTCGCTCCACAGGTGTTGGACCAGGAAAGCAACGGGCAAAGCCGTCGCGATGACCAGGTCGAACCATTTCTTTTCCATTGTCTTCTTCCCTCCTGGTGTTCCTGGTGTCAACGATAGGCCGGGCCAGGGCCCCTTGCATCGTCCAGAAGCTTCATTCTGCGGCCAGAGCGCCTCCACCAACGCGCGGAGCAGGGCGTCAGCCTTTTGTATTGGTTGCGCAGGGAAGCGGAACTGCTATAATCCACCCGAAACCACCCTCCTGGGGGAATGGCATGGCGAGGCAAGAGCGAAACCACGAATCGCCGGGGGGCGACGCACAAGTCGACGCACGGGGCGACACCCCATCAGGCGACAGGCAGCGAACGCGGCGCAGCCGCGAGCGCGAGTACCTCGCCGCGCTGCACGAGACCACTCTCGGTATCGTGCGCAATCTCGACCTGGAAGCCCTTCTGGAGACCCTGATCGAACGTGCGCAGGGACTGGCGGGCGGCAACTCCGCTTTCATCTACCTTCCCCGGCCAGGTGGCGAGGTGATCGAGCGCAGGTACTACACCTCGACCTTTCCGGGCTTGCAGAGCTCGGTGCTGCGCCGCGGCGAAGGGCTCGCAGGCAAGATCTGGCAGACAGCAGAGCCACTGATGGTGGAGGACTACCGCAGCTGGAATGGGCGCGCGGCCAGTTTCGCCGATCACCCGCTGGGCCCCGTCCTGGGGGTTCCTCTCAAGTCGGGAAGCGAGGTCACCGGCATCATCGGCGTGACCCGCCCCCCGGTTCCCCGCCCTTCCAACGGGAAGAGTTGGACGAGATGATCCGCTTTGCGCAACTGGCATCCATCGCGCTGGACAACGCCCGGCTGCACACCTCCCTTCGGCAGGAGCTGGCCGAGAGGCGCCGGGCCGAGACGGAGCTGCAGAAGGCCTACCAGACCCTGGAGAAGCGCGTGAGCGAACGGACGCGCGAGCTGCAGATCCTGAACTCCATTGCCGCAGCGGTGAACCGCTCGCTCAACCTGCGCGAAGTGTTCCAGTACGCCATCGATACCACCGCAGACGCGCTGGGTCTGGAGGTGGGTGCCGCCTTCCGACTGGACGACGAAACGGCCCGGGGCCCGGACCCGCTCCTGACCCTGCTGGCGCACCGCGGCCTCTCCGCCCACGTTCCTCCCTCTCGTGGAACACCTGCCCCTGAGGGGGAGCATGATCGAGAAGGCGCTTCCGACGGGCGGACCGCTGGCCTGGACGCCCGCCGAGTACCGCATCGAGCCGGTCGGCCAGGCCCTGGCGCGGGAGGGGCTCGCCTTCGGGATCAGCGTGCCCTTCGTGGCCCAGGGAAGGCTCCTCGGGGCCATGGTGCTCGGCTCGCGCAAGGAGCGCTTCATGAGCCCCGAAGAGCTGTCGCTCCTGGCCTCGATCGGGCAGGAGATCAGCATGGCGGTGAACAACGCGCGCCTGTACGACCGCGCCCAGCAAATGGCGGCCCTGGAGGAGCGCAACCGCCTGGCCCAGGAGCTGCACGACTCGGTGACCCAGTCGCTCTACAGCCTGACCCTGTATGCCGAGGCGGCAGCCCGGATGCTGGAAGCCGGCAAGCCGAACGAAGGCGGCCGACCAGCTGCGCGAGCTCGGCGACACCGCCCGCGAGGCGCTCCAGGAGATGCGCCTGCTGATCTTCGAGCTGAAGCCGCTCGACCTGCAGAAGGCGGAGCTGGCGGATGCCATCCGCTCGCGCCTGGATGCCGTGGAGAGCCGGGTCGGCCTGAAGGCCGACCTTCGCGTGACAGGGGAGGCCCGGATCGGCGACCCGCTGAAGCTGGAGCTGTACCACGTGGCCCGCGAGGCGCTGAACAACGTTCTCAAACACGCCTGCGCCCGCCACCGTGTCCGTGGTTCTCAGCGCTGAGTCCCGATAAGTGCCGTCCTGGAGGTGAACGACGACGGGAAGGGATTTGATCCTGACACCGGTCGGGCCTCCGGCGGTCTCGGCCTGGCCGGGATGGCCGAGAGGGCGCGCAGGGTCGGGGGTGAGCTCACGGTGCAGAGCAGCCCGGGAGGCGGGACGAAGGTGAGCTTCCGGGCCCCGCTATGAGGAGGGGAAAGTGAAAGCACCGATCCGGGTCTTGATCACCGATGACCACACCATCGTGCGCAAGGGGTTGACCGAGCTGCTGGCCACCGAGCGGGACATGAGGGTCGTGGGAGAAGCCGGGGATGGGCAGGAAGCGGTGGAGAAAGCCGGTTCTTGAAACCGGACGTGGTGCTCATGGACCTGGTCATGCCCCGGATGGACGGAATCGAAGCCACCCGCAAGATCACCGAGGCCTATCCCGAGGTCAAGGTGCTGGTGCTGACGAGCTTTGCGGCAGATGACAAGGTGTTTCCCGCAGTCAAGGCGGGCGCTCTCGGGTACCTGTTGAAGGATTCCAGACCGGAGGAGCTCGTGGAGGCGATCCACAGAGTTCGCCGCGGCGAACCTTCCCTCGAGCCCGACATCGCGCGCAAGGTGCTTCAGGAACTTTCGCACCCCGGAAAGGAAAAGCCCACCACCGATCCGCTCACCGAGCGCGAGCTGGAAGTCCTGCGCCTTGTCTCCCAGGGGCTCAGCAACAAGGAGATCGCCTCCAGGACCTTCATCTGCCGAATGCACCGTGCGGACCCACGTGAGCAGTATCCTGAGCAAGCTGCACCTGGCCAGCCGCACCCAGGCGGCCCTGTATGCGCTGCGTTCAGGCCTCGCCTCCATCGACGACGTGCCACCCGCCGAATGAAGCGTGCTCGAAATCAGATATTTGACTGATGGAAGAACATCTCCTTCCCCATTATGTTCCTGTCGGGACGAATGTGCAGGGAGATCGACGCGTGCGAATACTGATTGCGGACGACCAGCGACGAACCCGGCAGGGCCTGAAGGCCTTGCTGTCCGCCTCTCTGCGGGGAACGGAGATCTGGGAAGCCGCGAATGGGGCGGAGGCGTTGAGGCTCACCGGAGACTTTCATCCACAACTGGTCCTGATGGACATCCGCATGCCCGAGATCGACGGACTGGATGCCACCCGCAGAATCAAATCCCGCTGGCCCGACATCAAGGTCCTGGTGCTCTCCATGTACGAGGGCCGGAGGGACGAGGCGCGGGCCGCGGGAGCCGACCTCTTTGTCAGCAAGGGCGAATCTCCCGACCGACTGCTGCGCGCCCTTTCTTTGCTGCTGTCGCGCCGCAGCACCGGGCACCGGGGATGAGCGGCGGGGCGCTGGCCTGCGGCGCGTCACCCCTTGATGCCGCCTCGTAGCCGTCCATTTTCGGCATCTGCTAGACGTCGATCCTGACCCATTGGATTGCTACACGAAAACCCCGCCCCGTTCGTCGATAGTAGCAGGGATTCCAAGCCTCGGCTTTTTTTGGGAATCCGACGAACTCAGGCAAGGGGTTACCATGGCTTCGGACAGGAAAACGGCGCTGCTCTTGGGCGTATTGGTCATCTCCAGCATGGCATTCGGGGTATTGAATACGGTCCCGGTGCTGGAGAACCCGGACTATCTCGGGCGCCTGGCGGCCCATGAGGCGAGGATCCTCAACGCGGTCTTCTTCCAGGCGGCCTTCGCGGTAGTGTATGTGGGTATCGCGGTGCTGCCAGTCGCGATCCTCAGGCGATACCGGGAAGGCCTCGCGACCGCGTATTTCGGGTTCAGGATCATCGGGGCCGGGCATTCCTTCCTCGGAATGGCGTCGCTCCTGCTTCTGTCCTCCCTGGGCAAGAGCTTCGCGGCGGGAGGGCCCCTGGACTCGCATACCCTGCGCCTGCTGGGGGAGCTGCTCAGGACCGGCAGGGACATGATAAACCACATCGCGGTGGTGCTTCCCTGGTGCATCGGCGGCCTCATCCTCTACTACTGCCTGTACGCGGCGCGACTCGTTCCCGGATGGCTGGCGATCTGGGGTATCGTCGCGACATCCCTGGGCATAGTGGCCACGATACTGTTCATGCTGAACGTCATCCGCATCATCTCGCCGACCTACATGCTCATGATGACGCCGACGGCCCTGGCGGACCTGGGCCTGGCCCTGTTCCTGATCATCAAGGGTTTTCGGCCGATAGCCGCCGGCCCATCCAGCGAAGGGAGATTGCGATGAAGACGATCGGCCTCCTCGGCGGGATGACCTGCGAATCGACGGTGCCCTGCTACCGGATCATCAATCGCCTCGTCAACGAGCGCCTGGGGAGGGAGCACTCGGCGAAGCTGATCCTGTACAGCCTCGACTTCGAGGAACTGGCCTCCCCGATGAACTCGGGGCGCTGGGACGAGGTCGGCCGGATCCCAAGGTCGTTCCGGCCATCGAGACCCATGTGCGGCTTCCGATTCTCCACATAGTCGACGTGACCGCCAGGGCCATCGCCAGGCGGGGATTCGGGAAAATCGGGCTCCTCGGAACCAGCTTCACCATGGAGGGGGACTTCTACCGGTCTCGACTGGAAAAGGAACATGGCATTCAGGTCCTGGTTCCTCCCGCGAAGGATCGTGCGACAGTCCACCGGATCATAGAAGAGGAGCTCGGCTTCGGGAGACTCCATGACGCTTCCCGGGCCGAGTATCTTCGCGTCATCGAGGGTCTGGCCCGGGAGGGGGCCGAGGGAGTCATCCTGGGCTGCACCGAGATATCCCTGCTCGTGCAACAGTGCCACACGGAAGTGCCCCTCTTCGACACGACTGCCCTCCACGCCGAGGCGGCCGCCCTCCTGGCCCTCGAGGATTGAGGACCGACGCGCGCCATGCGCCGTCGATATCTCCCGCGACACGGCGAGGCGCGATTCCAGGGCCTGGGGCAAAGCCCCTGCATGAACCTCCTCCTCACGACCCGTCCTTCTTCTGCTCCCCGCTCAGCGAGGCAGGAATCGAGGATTTGGGCGTGCCCCGCACGGAGGCCTCTCTGAGCGGCAGGGTCTCTTCCCTGGGGCGGGCAGCGGCCGCATCAATCGGCGTGCGGGTCGGGTGCTCCGCTCCAAGTCCTCGAGGCGATCGGCCCTTCCCTGCGGCAAGCGCTCTTCCCCACCCGCCAGCCCTCCCCCCATGCGGCGCCCCTGCGGGCTTTCCGCTGCGCCCCCTCACGCAAGAAACCTGTCCAGCTCAAAGGGGCGACAGGTCAGCATCGGGAGGGCACCAGGAAGCCTGCTCCGGCAGCGCGCCCCTCCCAGAGCCGGTGCGGTCACGCCGACAACTCGCCGTCTTCTCGCCACTACATTACCGCGCCGCCTTGACTTCTGTCGAACGCCGATAGAGCTGGCGGCTTGGGGCGGGCGGCCGGATGATGTTGTTATTTTGCAATCCAGGACATTCTTGCCCTCTGACTAAGCAAGCGCTAAGATCGGCCTGATCATGGATAGTTGAAATGACAGTAGCTGAGGCCAAGCATCTCGTCCTCCGAGGCATCCAATCAGACATCGCTGCCACCGGCGTTCCTGTGGTAGTGCAAGATAGCCCTCTGGGCGAGCAGGACGAAGCCAAGATATCCATCAACGGAAAGTTGGCGCGGGTCATCAGTTTCTTCAGTGGCTGGTATGTCCCAATCAACCTGAAGTGGTTCTCCGGTTCATATGATCAGCCGCAGATACAAGGAGGTGCTTTCTACTGGTGTGTGTTCGCCATCCCGACGCTCGGCAGACTGAAGAGACCGCACTATTTAGTATGTGACTATCTTCAGATGCGAGATTGGGTGCTCGAATTCAGTGCTCCCCTTGGCAAGGATCACCGAGACCATAACCGCTGGAGAGCCGACGTCCTCGTCGATCGAGGCACAAGCGAAGAAACGCAAGCCTATTTCAGATGGGGTGATGAACCCAAGGGACAGTGGTCTCTCCTCTCTCGGATCGTACTACTTGACAACATCGAAGTTGTGGCAAACCAGCAAGCCTTGGCGAAACTGGGCAAGAAGATCGGCGCCATTTCCCCGACGGGAGAATCAGAAGCGCATCGCAGGTTGAAACTCTACATATCCCAGAAACCTGAGCTGATCGGTCTTAGTACCTCTGCTGTTGGAGAGATTGAGCACCCATTCTGCACCGGAGACAGAGTCGATGTCCTATTCAGCAACCACGGGCCGAAAAGGGCTGTCGTAGAAATAGAACTGGACCAAGAACCGCTGATCCTAGTTGGGATCCATCAAGCAATCAAGTACCGTGGCCTCGCAGCTGCGGAGAGCCGCCTGCCGATCAAGCTGCCCGATGTAGCAGCCCATCTGGTGTGTTATGGTGGCCTCGGCGCGAGCGCGGTAGATCTGGCAAGGGACTACGATGTGTCCTTACTGCAGGTAGATCGAAATAGAGTTCTCGAGCCACAACTATAGGAGCATGAAGGGAATCACACAATGATGCGCCGTAGACCGACCCCTATGCCTGCCTCCTGATTCACGCTAAGGCCATTCGAGGATGACGGCCGGGGCAGTTCTGGTACGTCGGCGCGGCTCAACTCGGCGATGGACGGCTGAACCGCTTCGCTTCATGCAAGGGAATGGTCTAGTCTGATGCATGGGATTCCAACCTCCGAAAGGTACCTGAATGTATTGTCGTAGAACCCCTCCTGACGGGTTGGGTCGGTCGGATCCCCCTGCGGAACGAAGACGACCATTCCTTGGCGTGCGCGGGTTAGCAGAACGCGGTACGCATTTCGCAGGTAGCTCCGGTTCTCCTCGCTCGAGATGTTTGTCCAGCGGCTACCGCGAAAGTCATGATAGCTCCATTCGTCGCCCGCATAACGAAAGTCCGCGTCCCACGTGACGCACGTCCAGTCGAGTTCCAAGCCCTGCACTTGGAACTCCGTCGCCGCATCCTCCAGATAGAAGCTTGACCGAGTGTCATCTCTGTCGTTGAGAAACCAGTGAACCGGATCAATAGCGACCCGAATATCGATTGCGTGAGGCTTCAGGCGCTGGGCTCGCGATGATGCGACCATACCGTATCTTTCGGTACCCCGTGCATGTTCCCGTATCCACTTCTTTGCCTGAGAGAGATTCCGAGTCAGCACAATCGGGAAACGATTGGAGAATCCCCTGAGTACCTCGCGTGCGCTCAGCCTGTCGCAGTCGAGTAGTGCCTTGACGAAGTTGGAGACGTTCTCGGCCCTGAAAGACCTCATCGACACCGCAAGGTGCAGATCTTCCTCGAAATAGACGTCTTTGCGCCGGCTCGATCAGCTCAATGACTTTCCCAGAAGCGTACTCGCTGTCTGTTAGCCGCGAGGAGATGTACATATGCCAGTTTGGAAACTTCGCACTGATCGCTTCGAGCCATGCACTGATTCCGGCCTCTCCCGTATTGATCTCCTGGCCGCCGCCGACCAGGCAGACAATCGCGGCCCAATCTTTGTGCCGTTCCATGCATGAGATCAGAAACTCAGGTTCAGACTGTGAGAATCCGGGTCGCTTCTTCTTTCTGTGCATGAAGTTCGCAGTCTGCTTGAGGTTCCAGGCGCGCTGCGCTTCATCGAAGATGACAACGTGTTCGAATGGTGGTTCGGACTTGATGAGGGCCTCGTCGCGAAAGTGGTGGACATTCTGGATGAAAGCCTTGACGCTCGCACCGACTGTCGCTTTGCGGACTTTCTCTCCTTGGCTCTTCTTGCGGGATACACCGTCGCGTGTCAGCGCTTCACGAAGGACCGAGACGAGCGGGCCATTGCCGGACAGAAAGACAGCGTGGGTTGGCTCCTTCTCTTCGCGCCGACGGGTCGCCAGATTCAGCCCAACAAGTGTCTTTCCTGCTCCGGGGACGCCAGTAACGAAACAGATGATCTTGTGCCTCTTCTGGAACGCCTCCTCGACCAACGCTTCGATCCGCCGTGATGTTGTCTGCAAATTCTTGGCGCCAGCATCGAACCGGGCAATATCCTCTACCGAATGCTGCGAGTATAGTGCACGCGCTGCCTCGATAATCGTGGGTGTCGGGTGATATGGCGCACGTTCCCACCGCTGTGCCTCGATATTCGCGCCCGTGACTTTCGTGATCGCTGTAGTCAGTACCGCGCGAAGTCCCCTAGCGCCAACCAGGACAGGGAGATAGACCTGATCGGCATGCGGCTGCAACCTGACACTTTCCGGTTCTAGGGCCTCGGTTGCGACCAGGATTGGGACTATGGAGACATCGTGACTCGCCTCATGGAAGTTCTTGAGATCCAGCGCATAGTCCCATACCTGGTCAATTGCGGCACGGTCGAATCGCTTCTCTCCCACCTTGAACTCGAGCGCAAAGACAACCGCTCCGATGATCAGCACGACATCTATGCGTCGACCCATCCGTGGAATGCTAAACTCGAAGAATACAGACCCTGACAAGCCCCCAACCGCGGCACGGATGTAGTCCACCTGCGCCGTCCAGGCACCTCGCTGAGTCTGAAGGATATCGAATGTGGAGTTTGCGGACAGCCTTCCTAGAACCTCCTCCGGAGGGGTGCTGAGGAAACCCGCTATTGATGCGCCGTACCACGCGCGCTGTGACCAGGCAGACCCCACTTCTGTCACACTGCCCACTCCATTTCCAGGCGGTTGGATGCCTGCTGCTTCAGGCTGCTCTATCAGGCCCCGCCTGCGGGATTCTCATCTTCCTTCCTCATGTACTTCCCCACCGCCTGCGGCGTGACGCCGAGGAGGCGGGCCGCGGCGGCCTGGCTGCCCTCGGCAAGCTCGAGTGCGCGGTCGAAAAGGTGGCGGCGCGCGGAGTCCAGGAAGGCCTGCACGTCGAAGCCCTCGTGCGGCTCGGGAAGGCCCGTGACGGAGGCGGCGCCATCGTCCGAGAGCTGGAGGTCCGCGGGCTCGATCACGTCGTGGGCGCAGAGCTGCACGGTGCGCTCGATCACGTTCATCAGGCCGCGCACGTTGCCCGGCCACTCGCGAGCAGAGAGGGCCACGAGCGCCTGCGACGAGAGCTGCCGGGGACGGCTGATCCGCTTGTTGGCGTTCTCGAGGCCCGCGACGGCAAGGAGCGGGATGTCGCTTCTGCCGCTCGCGCAGGGGCGGCAGCCGGATGGTGCCCACCTCGATGCGGTAGTACAGGTCCTCGCGGAAGGTCTTTGCTTTGACCATGGCCCCGAGGTCGCGGTTGGTGGCTGCCACCAGGCGGACGGTGACCTTCTTCGCCTGGGGGGCGCCCAGGGGCTGCACCATGCCATCTTGTAGAACGCGCAGGATCTTGGCCTGCATCTCGAGGGGAAGCTCGCCGATCTCGTCGAGGAACAGGGTGCCGCCGTTGGCAAGCTCGAAGGCGCCCTTCTGGTCCGCGATGGCGCCCGTGAAGGAGCCCTTGCGGTGGCCGAAGAGCAGGCTCTCGGACAGCTCCCGCGGGAGCCACGCGCAGTTGAGGACGTGGATCTTCTCTGCGGGCAGGCCGCTCAGCCGGTGGATGTAGTGGGCCACCAGCTCCTTGCCCGTGCCCGTCTCGCCCTGGATCAGGACCGGCATGCCCGATCGGGCGAACTGGGTTGCCCTCTCGAGGGCCTGCAGGTAAGCGGGGTGCCTGCCCACGATCCCCAGCTCGCTGCGCAGCAGTTCCTCGGCAGAGGGACCAGCGGGCGCGAGCTTCTCCAGAGCCTCCACGCTTGCCGCGAGGCCGGCCTCGGGCAAGGCGTCCGCCTGGGATATAGGGCGAGCCGCAGCTTCGCGCAGCGGGCTCGAAGTCCTTGCGAAAAAGGACCATCTCTGAGCGAAGCACGCTCGCCGATGGCTCGACCATGCCTGCCTTGCGCAGGTCGATCGCCTCCACCGCGTGGCGCTCCGTGGTCACGTACTGGGGAGGCCGGGTCTGCAGGACCACCGCGGGGATCTCGCCGCTGGAGGCGAGGAGCAGCCAGGCAGCGTGCATCTGGGGAGTGCCCGATGCGGTAGAGATGAAGTACTCGGCGCCCCTGGCCCCTGCGTCGATCCTGCGGAAGGCCTTGCGCACGCCGGCGATGATCTGCCTGTAGCTGATGGGGTCGTCCAGGTCGACCTGGATCACCTGGGCGTCCACGCCGGGGTGGTCGTGCGCGATGGCGGTGGCGGTTGCCCGCGCGATGAGGAGGGTGTTGGCGCCGGTCAGGAGGAACACGCGGTCGAAGCTGCGCAGGCCCAGCAGGTACAGGATGGGGCCCTTCAGCTCCTCGCCCTCCACGGCCCCCTTGTAGTGCGGGTCGTGAAACCCCACGAACGTGAGAAGGACCTTCGGCATGTACGGCTCCTGGCGGAATATAGCACGGCTCGGCGCCCGTGCAAATGAGAGCGGCCGGACGGGAGGTTTCGGCCGGCCGCTTTCTACTTTTTCAATCGACGTTCTCACCGGGGAGGACCTGGCAGGCATCGGCATCGTCTGCTCAGCGAGGGGCGCGCTGCGACGGCCGCGACAGCCGAGAGGCCCTCTGCCCGCCCT
Organism: uncultured Spirochaetota bacterium; assembly: GCA_963733835.1. Taxonomy (GTDB): domain Bacteria; phylum Spirochaetota; class Spirochaetia; order SZUA-6; family Fen-1364; genus CAVTER01. Next base: position 110,861 of record CAVTER010000004.1, on the reverse strand, counting down.
GCGACGAGAAGAGCTCCACGTGCACCGCGGTGCCCTCCGCCACCAGGGCAGACCCGTTCGTGCGCCCCGCGCGGATGCGGACGCTGGACCCGAGGCCCGGTGCCTCGAAAGGCTCGAGCGCTGCGTCTTCGGGGAGGGCGAAGACGGCAGCGACCTCTGCAGGCGCGGGCTGCTTCCCGCCCCCTGCCTGCGCGCTCATGGCATCCAGGGCGAAGCTGTGCACGAGCTTGGGCCAGAGCGATGCCAGGAGCTCGGCCGTTGCGAACATGTCGGCGCAGACGAACCTGCCCGCGATCACCGCGGCCACGCCCACTGCGCCCGCGGGGCAGCCCAAGGCTGCCGTGTACTTGTCGAGGCGCGCCCTGTTCTGCTCGAAGGCAGCCTCGAGGGAGCCGGTCGGGGACTCTGCCGCGGACTGGTACAGGGCCTGGCGCACGTTGCCCCACACCGCGGCCTGGTCGGACTCGAACGACCTGCGCGCCCGCAGGTTGTCGTGCACCTGGGCCGCCTTCTCGTGGCGCAGGCTGGGGTGCGACAGGCTGGCCGACCGCATGGTGCGGCTCTCGGTGAACGCCCAGCGGCCCTGCTCCACGCAGCTCACGGGAACCTTGAGCTGGCTGGAGCGCTCGACCAGGAGCGACAGGTTGAGGATCCGGTTCTGCCGGGCGCCCACCAGCTCCTCGCCGTCCATCAGGAACACCCGCTCGGCCGTGTCGTTGATCACCAGGAGCAGGGACACGGTACCGCCGTCGACCTCCTTCACGTGGAAGGAGCCCCTGGCCATGGCCTGGTCCAGCGTGATGCAGGAGAAGGGGGCGGCTTCCTTTCTCCAGATGGGATACAGCGCGAGCTGCTCGAAGGAGAGCGGCTCGCCCACCGAAACCGAACCGAGGAACGATCGCACGGTCTCATGATCTTTCATGTACGCGAGATTGCAAGGATCGTGCCACGGCGCCGCCCGCGTGGATGCCCCCGAAATGCAGGGATTTCGCACGGCAGGTACAGACTCCAGGACCGCAGTCCCCAACTCCAGTTGAGAAGCGGAAACTCCGGTTGTACGTTCAGGCCGCTTTCATGCCCGCGGACAGGTCGTGGGGGAGCTGCAGTGTGCGGCGCTCAGTCGCGCTCGTATGCCCCGATCGACCATGGGATGGTCCGGGCAGTCCCGTTTGCGTCGTCGCTGAAGAGATCGCTGCGGTCGCGGCCGCCACCGCGGAGACTCGCCGGTGCTGTGGTGGTGAGGCGGAAATCGAAGGTCGCGGTGTTCTCGTACACCGGTTCGTCGACGACGCTCCCCGCCGTGTCGACGGCCGTTGCCAGGGTGATCTCATTCCACGTCGAATACCGGACTGTGTTGATCCGGGCCAGGTATGGAGAGAAACCGAACGCATCGTTATTCCTGAGCGAAGCCGGCATCACCGCGGCGGTCTCGGCTGCGCGGATGGAGTACCCTGTTCCGGTCGCCTGGAGGATGTTGTTCTCGATCACCGCGGCGTTCTGCCCGAGGTACACGGGCAGGTACCCCTTCAGGGTGTTGCTGACGATCACGTGCGGGGTGGAGGAGGTGCTGTACACTGCAGTACAGGTCGTGCTCGTGCCGGGGATGACCGCGTTGTTGCAGACCTGGGCGGTAGAGGTCTCGGACAGCCGGATTCCCACTGTACCCGAGCTGCCGTTGCCGCCGTGGATGATGTTGCGCCGTATTGATGCCGTGCTGCTGCCCGAAAGGTAGATTCCGAAGACCACTGTCCCCGTTCCCATGATGATCTCGTTGTCTTCGATCGTGGCACTCGACGATCCGGTCACCGACAGTGCATAGTTCGTCGCGGCGTTCGCCGCCGAGGCGTCGAGCCGGTTGTTGCTGGCGACCATGCCACAGTCGATCACGCTCACCAGGCTGCCGACGCTCCCGGTGGTCCGCAGCACGAACCCGTCCAGCACGGGGACCGTCGAAAGGCTGTTAGCAAGCACCGTGAAGTCGCCCCCGGAGTTCTCAACGACGCTCGCGTGGGCCTCGCGATCGCGCCCGCTCCAGTCGGAGGAGTAGCCTCCATACAGGGAAACCCCGTCGGTCATTGCGATGATGTCGGCCAGGTCGGATGCGTCGATCGCATAGGTGCCTTCGGCAATGTGCACCGTGGCATCCGTGAAGGTGCCGGCGGCATAGGCGATCGCGGGCTGTATCCGTGCGAAGGGGAGAGCCCGGGTGCCGGGATTCGCATCGCCCGCGGCAGGATCGTCCACGCTGACATAGACGGTGGCTATATCGTAGTGGAACACGGTGACGGCGCTGGGGTTCCCGGCGTGGTCCTCGACGGCGACAGCGAGGGGCCTGTCTTTCCCGCTCTTCCAGGAAGTGACCGGCGAGACCACGAGGGTCTGGTCATCGGACCAGGTCCCGCCATCACTCTCGGCGGCAAGGGCCCCAGAGAGCGCCAGCGTGCTCTTGTGCACCGGCTCCGAGAAGGATATCGAGATGGCGTCATCGTTGTCGAGCCGGACGCTGACATCGTTGATCGACGATACCAGGGGAGGCGTCGAGTCGCCCGTCGGCCCGGAGCCCGGGGTGCACGCGAAGAGAGCCGCAAGAAGAGCAGCAGCCGCGGAACCCAGTATACGTTTCACCATGCGCCCTCCCCAGAGAGCTATTCTTCATCAGTACGCTTTTCGATGCTCGGCTTCATCGTACCCCGTTCGAAGAGATGGATCAACGAGCAGGAAAAGATCGACGGCACCTGCCTCCCATGGCGTTCGATCCATGAGCATCTCCGCCAGGAGCCACCAACGCAAGTCTTACACGAAAGAGTGCTCTACCCCCGTGAGATGGGCTGGGCTTGCATGAGCTCTTCGATCTGGAAGCTGTGCCGCAGGGGATGCACGACCGCATGCTCGAGCATGCTCTCGCAGGTCATGTCGTCGCCCCAGCGCGCCTGGCAGGTCTCGCCGAACTTCTCCTGCTCGCCCGCTGCCATTCCGGGATGCGCTACAGGCCCAGACCCTTGACGACTACCTCGTGCAGCAACCGGGCCTGTGCCCGAGCGGTGACGGCGTCTTCCTCGCGGTAGAACTCCGAGGGGGTGAGGTCCTCGCTCCCGTAGAAGGCCAGCTCGCGGTCACGTCGCAACGCGCGCGAGATCTTCACCAGCTCGTCGAGCCGACCATCGATCTGCCGAGGGAGCCGGTCCCGGTTGTCGAGCAGGACGGGACTGACGTCGTGGACCCGGGGGACCTCGATGCGGCAGGAGCGCAGGAGCGCCTTGAGGGTGATCTCGACGATCTCCTGGGCCTCCCTCACCACGTCTGCCCAGCTTCGCTCCTCCATCAGCACGTCGAGTGCGCGCAGCCGGCTCCCTGCCCGCTTGAGATAATCTCGAGCCAGGTCTTCGTTATACATCGGCCGCCTCCTGCGGGGTATGTATCCAGTAGGGGTGCCCGTACGCTGACTTGCGCCGGATCCTGCCTTCCGCCATCGATCCCCGGAGTTCCCTGAGCAAATGCCCCAGGTCTCCGTCGCGGTCGTAGAGAATCGTACCGTCGACGGCTGCCTCGCACCAGATCGATCCAACCTTCTGGATGTCGTCGGGGCGGTGCACAAAGTGGGGACTGAGCGGAGTGTCGTGGCCGATCATGTCGTCCCATCGCCCGTACAGGGCGCGCGCGAGCGGCACCTCGGGGTCGAGCACGACCAGGAGGTCAATGTCCGAGCCCGTGCGCTGCTCGCCCCGGGCAGCCGACCCGAACAGCAGGACGCCGACCAGCGTCTCGCCGACAAGTTCCTTGATCTGCTGCACCGGGATGGCCCGTACCTCGTCGCAGGCACTGCCCTCCCCGAGTTGCCGATTGAGCGCGGCGAGGCACAGGCTGTTCAACGAGACCCCCGTATCGCGTGCACGCTTCCTGAGGGATGCGTGGAGCTTCGGGGGAACTCTCATCACAAACCTGCCCGACGGTTGATGATTCACATCGCTATAGTACTATAGTATCAAAAGTATGTCAACCAGGTATTCGTGACGATAGCCATCGCCACGTCTGCGGACGATCCTCCGCCCCTGCGAGCCGCTCGCCACCGGCAGGAGCGCCCGGCCCACGCTGCCTGCGCAGGCCGGGTTCTCGCCCGTCGTGGGCCCTCGTGCTCCGATGCTGCGGCTACGACGGCCCCTTCCCCGTGGACTGGGCTTGCATCAGCTCCTCGAGCTGGAAGGTGTGCCGCAGGGGATGCACGACCGCGTGCTCGAGCATGCTCTCGCAGGTCATGTCGTCGCCCCAGCGCGCCTTGTACGTCACGCTGAACCTCTCCTGCGCGACCCCTGCCAGCGGCAGGCGCCAGCGCGCGAGCAGGTGCTCGAGGTAGCGGTCGGCGTCCTTCTCCACCGTGTCCACGCCCGGGGCAGGCTCGATGCCGGGGTCGGGAAGGCCCAGCTTCTCGCACAGCCAGGTCAAGTAGCCGCGCGCGGCGCGCAGGCCGTGGTGGAGGAGCGCCTCGTGGGAGGCGTAGTCGGGGTCGTCCGTTGCCGGAAGCCGCACCTGGGCCGCGCGCGCCCGTTTCCAGGCGAGGAGGAACTCGCGCATGTAGCGCTCGTGGAGCAGCACCAGCGCGCGGGCGCCGCGGTACGTGTAGTCGGGCAGCTCGTGGGTGGCCATGGCCCCTTGTACCACGGGGCAGGACCCCGGGCAAGGCGGCGGGAGGTGCGCCGCCGGGTGACCCGACCTGCCCCGGGCGCGGCACTTTGCACCTTTCCTCCGCGACCGCTGTGGTGGTATCTTCTTTCCCCATGAGACATAGCACGACGTTCAGGCACCTGGTGCTCGCCGCGTGCGCCGCGGCACTTGCGGTTGCGCTGGGCGCCTGCTCCGCCCCACTGCCGTGGCCGAAGTCCCCGCTGCACGAGTTCCCCGCGAGCGACCCGTCGTGGAAGGGTCCGGCGAACGTGCAGGAGGCGATGAAGGCCATCGCCGGGCGCTACGCCCACTACGACGTGGTGGCCTACGAGGACACGAGCACCCGCACGCCCATGCGGACCTTCACGGTGTCGTACGGGTTCACGGAGTTCAGGCTCGAGAACGGGCGTCTGTACCAGGTCGACAGCTTCTGCAGCGCGGAGCAGAAGCTGAACCAGAAGAGCTGTCACGGTGCTCTTTTCCGACGAGGCCACCCGCGCCATCGCGCCCCGCGTCCAGGAGGTGCAGGTCCGGTTCGAGAACGGGCAGTGGATCGTGTTCCGCCCTACCTCTCCCACGCTGCTGGGCATCACCGGCGACCCGTCGCTCCCGCTGTCGCGCGATCCCCGGGATCCCAACCTTGTCGATGCCGACGGCGACGGCAAGCCGGGCGTCACCGTCAGGCTCAAGATGGGGAACCTCCTGGACGGCAGGATCTACATCACCCGGCGCGAGATCTACAGCGACACCCTCGCGCTGCACTCGAACGGGAACCTGTACGGGAGCGTGAAGGACGAGTCCGAGCAGTTCGTGATCGGGGCGTCGCACCGCATCCTGGCCCAGCAGTCCCACCCGGTCCAGTACGGCGGCCCCGGGCTGAATCCCGTGATCCTCGTGCGCGTGGGCGACGACGTGAAGAGCTGCGACGATCTCGTGGCACGGCGGGACCAGCTCTTCCCGCCCGCGCCCGAGTTCCGCTGAGCCGGGGGCCCGCTGGCCCCGGGGCTCAGAAGATCAGCACCAGCGCTGCGGCGACGACTGCCGACACCGCGATGCCGATGGCGATCTGCGCGACGATCGTCCTTGCGGAGAACGTCCGCGTGATACCCGCATCCGCCAGCCTCTTGTAGTGCCCGACCAGGTCGGCGCGATCCTTCACGAAGGTGCGCAGGCCCGGGCTGTCTGCCATGTAGTGCTGGGCAAAGGGAAAGCAGACCACCTTGCTGAGCTCGGGCTCCGCAAGGCCCGGGAAGAGCGTGTTCTCCTCGATCCTGATGTCGCCCGGGGGGATGTCCAGGCCCTGCTCGACCTCGGCCGGGTCGAAGATCACCGCGAAGGGCGCGTCGTCCCCGGCTGCAAGGTCCCTGCTGTGGCCGATCGAGGTGTTGCCCATCACCCAGATGGGCTGGTCCAATTCGCGCATCGTCCCGCCGCGCAGGCTTCCCCTTGCGCAGAGCCGCCTTCCCGTCCTGTCTTCCCTGAAGTCGATGATGACCTCGCCCTTCGACGTGGTCGTGAAGATCGCGTTCCTGCTGTTCGCGTCGGCGATGCCCTTCGTCGGCAGGGCGATCACGGTGTCGCTCAGGATCCCGATGAAGATCCACGACAGGAGCCCGGTCTTGCGGTCCTTCGCGATGAGGTAGGACTCCTGGCGGTTTCCCCAGAACGTGCTCGCGCGCGTGGCCAGGTTCCCGATGCCAAGGTAGTAGTCCGGCTCGTCGTCGGCGAACAGCCTGGTCTTTGCCAGCTCGTAGCGTTCCGGCAGCATCGAGGCCGCAAGCTCCAGGTCCTTCAGCTGGAAAAACAGGAACAGGCTGTAGGGCTCGATGACGAATCCGATGTGCGGGGTCTTCCGTGAAGCCCTTCGCAGCAGTGCCTTCAGCACGAACGCCGGCAGGAGCTTCTTGAGCGACTGGAAGCACAGCAGGTTGGAGACCGCCATCGGGTCGATCAGGCGCTCGACGGTCCCGATGAACCGCTCCTCGCTCTGCGTGTCCACCGCGCCGCGCTGCGGCCGGGATCGAGATCGCTGTGCCGCCTTCGCGTGACCCCCTGCCGCGGCCCGCCCGGCGGCCGCCCGTCGACGGGGCGTGCGCCTGTCCATTCTCCAGCACCTCCGGTTCGGCGGCCCCGCCGTCACTGGCTTTCACCGGGTGCCCGCCGGGTTCCCCGTTCGCAGGGGCACCCCGCACCCGCGGCCTGCCGATCCGACACGTTCTCACGAACGCGCTTCCGAGGCAAGTGCTCCGCTGCCCGTGCGGGAGGCCGCGCGCAGCCCCCGGGGACGAGCGCGCCGGGGCGGCCGCCCCCGCAGGGCAGCAGCCGGTGGCGCTTCCGCCAGGGGGCTTGACGATCGGGTGTTAACAGTGTATATATACGGTGTTAGATGGGAGGAGAGAGCAGATGTCGCCGAGAAAACCGGGCCAGCAGGGAACCAGCCTCCTGGAGGCAATCAAGACCGCGGCGTGGGGGCAGGTCTCCTCGGAGGGGGCCGCCGCCCTTTCGCTGCGGGCGATCGCGCGCGAGCTGGGCATCACCGCCCCGGCGATCTACAACTACTTCCACCGCCGGGACGACCTCGTGACCGCCCTGGTCGTCGATGCCTACACCGCCTTCGGCGCGAACCAGGCCGCGGCAGTCTCCCGGCTTCGCGCCGACGACCACGCCGGCAGGCTGCGGGCCTTGGGCATGGCCTACCGGGAGTGGGCAATCGCGAACCCCGAGCGATACCTGCTGATGTTCTCTGCGCCGTTCCCGGGGTACGTGCTGCCTGCCGCCCAGGTGGGCCCTGTCGCGGGGCAGGCGCTGGCGGTTCTGATCGGGACCCTCGAGGCGGCGCGCAAGGCCCGGGTGCTTCGGTCGGCCCGGTCGGCGTCCGCGGGCGCTGTCGGTCCCACCACCGGCCTTTCCCCCGCTGATGCTGCCCGTCTGTACGGCTCGGCAGACCCCTCCGTCCTGGCGAGGGCCGTGCACGTGTGGGCCCGCGTGCACGGGCTGGTCTCCATCGAGCTGAGCCGCCAGTTCCCCCCCTACCTTGCCGATCCCGCGCGGCTGTACCGCGCGGAGCTCGATGCGCTGGTGAGCGCCGTGCTTGCAGTCCCCGACCGCGGGCCGAACCCCGTTCGAAAAGGAGCTTCATCGTGAACATGCGTCCCCTGTCCATCCTCGCGCTGTCGTTCGCACTCGGAGCCTGCGCGGCTGCCCCGCGCGGCGGCACCTCCCCGGGAGCTGCCGGCCGGGATGTCCGGCTGGCCATCGTCGAGCAGGCGCGGTGGAGCATGTCCGCTCACAACATGCAGCCGTGGGAGGTCACGCTCGACCCCGCCGGCGCGAACACCTTCCGCATCCACCTTGCGGGTGCACGGCTGCTGCCGCAGGCCGACCCGTTCTCACGGCAGACACTGATGTCGATCGGTGGATTCCTCGCGGTTGTCGAGGACGCGGCCTCGGCAGCAGGCTACCGGGCACGGATCGAGCTTTTCCCCGGGGGCGAACCTGCCCCGGACGACCTCGGCAGGGACTTCGCCGCGCCCGTGGCCGTCGTGCACCTGGAGCCCGCGACTGGCGCGCAGGAGCCGGGGTACCTCGATGCGCTCGCCGGGGCCACGGTCAAGGCCGGTCTCGGGAGGCTTTCGCTTGCTGCCGGGCAGCAGGCCGACCTGGAGCGCGCGGGAAACCTCCCCGGCGTTACCGTCGAGTTCCTCACCGACGAACCGTCGCTTGCCCGGCTGAAACCGATCCTGAAGGATGCCTTCCGGCTCGAGATGACCCACCTGCCGACGCTGGAAGAGTCCTACACCGTGATGCGCCGCAGCGCGCGGCAGATCGCGCGGACCCCCTGGGGCCTATCGTACCGCAGCAGCTTTCCCAGGAAATCCCTCGGCGCGGTCCAGCTCTTCGAGACCCTCTTCCCCATGAAGCCTGCGAAGTGGGGCCTGGCAGGCGCCGGCAGCTTCGACAAGGAGATCGACGGGGCAGGTACTTTCCTTCTCGTGCGGACCCGGGGCAACAGCCGCGCGGCGCAGGTCCTGGCCGGCGTCGCGTTCCAGCGGATGTGGCTGCAGGCCATCCACGACGGCCTCGCGGTTCTTCCCGCATCGCAGCCGCTGCAGGAGTACCCGGCCATGGCGGACCTGTACCGCTCGGTGCACGACGGCTTCGCGGGAGCCGGCGAGACGATCCAGATGATCGCTGCCGTCGGGATGGCGTCAGACGGATTCGCAGAGGGGTTCCGCATCCCGACCGACGGCCTGGTGAGACCGTGAGACGAGAGGAGAACGACGTGCGCACGACACGGAACGGGAAGGCCCTGCACGTGGTCTTCGGGACCGGGCCCCTGGGTCGGTTCACGGCCGAGGCGCTCCTGGAGATGGGTCACCGGGTGCGGCTGGTCAACCGCAGCGGCGGGATGGAACCACCGCCGGCCGGCGCAGAGGTCGTGGCCGCGGACGCCCGTGTCCCGGCGCAGACCCGCGACCTGGTCGCCGGCGCGGAGACGGTCTACCAGTGCGCCCAGCCTCCGTACCACCGGTGGGCCGCGGAGTTCCCTCCCCTGCAGGATGCGATCCTCGAGGCAGCCTCCGGCGCGGGGGCGAAGCTCGTTGCCGCGGAGAACCTCTACCCGTACGGGAACACCGGGGGGCAGCCGATGGTCGAGACGATGCCGTTCCGCCCCTGCTCGCGCAAGGGCGCGGTGAGGGCGGCCATGGCCCGGGCGCTGGTCGACGCCCACGCGGCAGGGCGCATCCGCGCCGCGGCCGTCCGGGGCAGCGACTTCTTCGGTCCCTGGGAACCCGTGAACGGGCGCATGATCTTCCGCGCCGCACTGGAAGGCAGGCCCGTGAGCGCGCTGGGAAGCCTCGACCAGGAGCACAGCTTCACCTACGTGAAGGACTTCGGCCGGGCCCTCGCCACTGCCGGCACCGACGACCGGGCGCTCGGGCGTGCGTGGCACGTGCCCTCTGGTCCTCCGGTGACCCAGCAGGAGCTGCTCGACCTCCTCTCGAAGGAGCTGGGACGAGAAGTGAAGGCGCGGGTCGCCGGTCGGTCGGTGCTCGGCGTCGCCGGCCTCTTCGACCCGGGCGCCCGCGAGGTGGTGGAAATGCTCTACGAGTTCACCGGGCCCTTCATCCTCGATGGGAGCGCCATGGAGAAGACGTTCGGGATGCGCCCCACCCCGATGGAGGTGCGCATCAGTGAGACGCTGGCCTGGACGCGGGAACGGCGACGCGCTGCGACGGGCAGCCTCCTCGGTTGACAGGCGGGAAGAGACACAGTCTCGCAGAACAACCTGTTCCAGCGGAGTTGTGTACGTGAAGATGAGCGAGTACGTGGTCGCGGGACGGGAGCACGGAACTACGGCAGCCGTCTACCTGTGCACGTCGAAGAAGGACACGCTGTTGATCGGGAAGAACGACACCTGCGGTCGGCCTATGAACTCGTTCTCCACGGACGGTTTCCATTTCGAGGCGGCGCACGGGCCCTTGTAACTCCGCTCGTGCCGCCATGCCCCGATGCTGGGCATCGTGTGCAATTCTTGCCTATCCCGGTGTCGCTGGGAATCGAGGACCACGTCTTCACGGTGACGGGAGAGGACAGCCTACTGGAATACTCCGCGCTGCTGAAGGAGCTGTATCCCGGCAGCGTTCCCGAGGTCGATGCCCTTGCCGACGAGATCCGCAAGGTCATCAACGACCTCAAGGTGCTGTACGGTGCGGACAACCCGCTGTTTTCGAAATCGCCGAAGAGCCTGCGGATGATCCCCTCGGTGTTCGCGTGGCTTTTCAAGTTCGTTCACACGCTGTCCAGGATCGGCAAGCTGAACGTCCCGATGGAGGCGTTCCTGCAGAAGATCATCACGCACGGGCCCCTGCGGGACGTCTTCAGCCAGCACTTCTTCAAGGGGACGCCGGCATTCTTCACCCTCAGCTATTTCGCGCTCTACAACGACTACCTGTATCCCGTCGGCGGCGTCGGCGCATTCACGGGCAGGATCCGCGAGAAGATCGGCGAGCTTGGTGGCGAAGTCATGACGGGCACCGAGATCGTGAAGTGTTCCCGGGCCCGCGGGTCGTGGAAGACAGCCGGGGAGCCAGTACGGCTACGGGAAGCTGATATGGGCCGCGGACCTGAAAGACTCTACTCCATCGCCGACACCGTGACCTTCCTGCAAAGACCCGGGCGAGGATCAAAGGGAGAAGGAGAAGATCCTGTCCTCCAAAGGGGCCGAGTCGGTGTTCACGCGTATTCCTCGCCGTCGATGAGCCGTGGGAGAGGTATTCCGGGATCACCTCGGCGCACCTGTTCTATACCCCCTCGAGGCAGGGACTGGGCGAAACCTTCAAGTCCAACTGAAGAACATCCTCGACACTGGGGCACCATCACGAAGGAACAGGTTTTCGGGTGGCTGGATGAGTTCTGCGATCTGAACACATTTGAAGTCTCCATTCCCGTCCTGCGCGATCCCGCCCGGCGCCCCCGGGGCGATCGGGCATCATCATCAGCTGCTCATGGACTACGAGCTGTTCGTGAGGATCGAGGAGGCGGGCTGGTACGAGGAAGCCAAGACCCGGATCGAGACAGGATCATCGAGGTGTTCTCGCGCACGATCTTCCCGTCCCTGAAGGACAAGCTCATTTCGAGGTTTTCGGCATCTCCCCTGACGCTGGCCGGAGCGGGCCGCCTGAGGGATCGCTCGTGGGTGGTCCTGAGCTGCGCGATCCTTCCAGCAGCCTCCTCCAGATGGGCTCTTCGGTAGACCGCGATCCGGTGTCTTCGGCTGGAGTGGACTTCAGTCCGACAGCGGGCCCACGGCCATTGCGGTCGGCTGGCCCGACGCAGCAGTTGCCTGGCCAGCGGGCAGGCGGGCGTCCTGCGAGGACTGGGCGCTGTTCACCTGCGGCCTGCTCCGCTACTGGGGCTGGGACCCGTGGGTCGGGAGCTTCGGTCGCGAAGCAGGCGGGAACGGACACGCCGTGTGCATGGTCCGCCTCGCGGACAAGCCCTCCCGCCTCGCGTGGTGGTCCATCGCCCAGAACGGCACGCTGGGCGGGTTCCCCGTCAAGGCGGGGTCGGTACGGTGCCCGTGCCGACTACGAGCGCGCCCGTGGGAGCAGCTCCCCAACGCGGTCGAGGCGGGTGGGACCTGCGAGCACTCTGGAGACCCGAGAGCATCTACGGGGAAAGGATGTAGGCATGGCAGCGATCGTGATCACGGGCATCTCGGCAGTGGCGTGGCTGGTGGCGCTCCTGCGGCTGGACCCGCACAGGGCCAGGAAGCGCCTGGACAGGAGCATGGCGATCCTGTTCGTGCTGGGCATGCTCAGCGCGGCGCCGGCGTACGTGCTCAGCAACATCCTGCCCGCCGACCCGGCCGCGACGCGGCCGGGACTCTCGCTGCTCCTCTTCGTGTTCGTCTATGCCCCTGTCGAGGAGCTTTCCAAGCTGCTCGTCTTCTCCATCCTCGTTGCCCGGCTGCGCTCGCTGCGCGAGCCTGCCGACGGGATCTACCAGGCAGCGGCCGTGGGCCTGGGCTTCGCCCTCGTCGAGAACGTCCTCTACGGCGCATGGTACGGGCCCGGGACGGCGCTCCTGCGGGCCGCGATCACCCCGCTGCGGCACATGATCTACGCGTCGATCTGGGGCCTGGCCTGGTCGACGCAACGCTTCGGCACTGCCCGGCTCACGCCCCGGGGTCTTGCCATGGTGCTCCTCGCCGTGCTTCCCGCCTCCCTGGTGCACGGCTTTTCCAACTTCCTTGCCACGATCGGGTTCGGCGCCCAGTCGCTGTTCGCGGTGGCCATGACCGCCTGCGCGTTCGCCGCGCTCTCGCGGCTGCGCCGGCACTCCCCCTACACCACGGGAGACCTGCGCAGGCCCGGCCAGGCCCTTCGCACACTGCAGCGCGCGCTGGTTCACGACCCGTACAACAGGCACCTGCACCTGCGCGCCGCGCACTTCCGCATCCGCGGGGGCGACCCGAACCATGCGGTGGCGCACCTGGAGAGGTTCCTCTCGGTCAAGCCGGGCGATCCCTACGCCGTGGGGCTCATGGGAGCCGCGCTCGTGCTCTCGGGCTCCCGCAAAGAGGGCGAGGAGGCCCTGGCCAGGGGCCAGGCCGCCATGCCGGTGCAGACGCGGAGAGTCTTCCGCCGCAACCTCGACCGCCTGCTGTCGCCGGGCGCGGCCTGGCACCACGCGGAGCCTTCCTTCGAGGAGTCGTACCTCCGCACCACGCTGCTCCTCTCCGCCCTGGGAGCGAAGGCAAGGCAGGGGGCGCGGCCGTGATCTGGTATGCCCGGGGATTCGACCTGTCCGAGAGCGAGCAGCGCCAGTACCGGGCGCGCAGGGAGCTGGATGCGCGGGTGCGGGCTGCCGCGTGGAAGCTCCTGCCCCAGCTCGCCCACAGGCAGCACCTGCCAGGGGGCCACTGCGGGCTGCTCGTCTGGCACGGGGAAGGCTGCGCGAGCAGGAAGGCCGGCGAGTGCGACTGCCCGGTGCACGTGGAGTTGGACCTGCCGGGGAAGAACTGAGGGCAGGGTCCCATGAGGGAAGGAGCGACGAACGTGCGGCAGGAAGCCGGCGTCTCCGCCACGGAGGAAGAGGGCAGCGAAGGCCGCCTGGAGGTGCGCAAAGGAGATTGCCTCCGGCCTGCACTTGCCCCCTGCGCCGAGTGTCGCTACGTTTTCGGTGGTGCCGAGCCGGGACGGCGATCCCTGGCGGGCCTCGAGAGCGGGGTCGCGGGCCGGTGCGCACGGAGGAAACAGATGCAGAATCAGGAGAGGGTGGCGGGGAAGCCGGCGTCCGACCTGATCGACATGAGGATCGACGAGCTGGGCGACTGGCGGGGCAAGGTGCTTGCCCAGGTCCGGGCGCTCGTCCACAAGGCAGACCCCGGGATCGTCGAGGAATGGATGTGGAGGGGGACCCCTGCCTGGTGCCACGACGGCATTGTGTGCACGGGCGAGACCTACAAGCAGGCGGTGAAGCTCACCTTCGCCCGGGGTGCCGCGCTGAAGGACCCCAAGCGCCTCTTCAACGCGAGCCTCGAGGGCAGCACCAGGCGCGCAATCGACATCCACGAGGGAGAGAAGGTAGACACGGCCGCGCTGAGCGCCCTGGTACGGCAGGCCGTGGCGCTGAACGCGTCCAGCCGGAAGAAGCGCTAGCGCCGACCGGCGGACGGGACTTCCGCGGGTGGAAGGTTCCGCGTGAAGACGACCTTCACCCCGGTGCCGGCCACGTCGTCGATCAGCACTGCACCCATGCGGACGGGCAGCGCGACGGTTCGCGCGTACAGGTCCTGCAGCAGGCCGGCGGCCAGCGCCCGGGGAAGCGGCACGTCGGTGCGCACGGGAGCATAGGGGAAAGCCTCGGAGTCAGTGCGGACCACCGCGGTCACGATGCGCTTCGGGGAGAGGGTCTCCTCCTGGGCATAGGTCACGCCCTTGGGGCAGCGGTTTCCTGTCACCGTGAGCTCGCCGGAAGCGGACCTGCCGACAGTGAGCCTGCAGCCCAGCGGGCAGGCTATGCAGACCATTTCGCAGCCGGGTGCGCCGGCCGTTGCTGCGGCGTCGGGGGTCGCGCTCACCGGATGGACACCTCCATCAGGTTGGGCTTCGCGGGGTCGGCGGCGGGGATGTCGCCGGCCTTCAACGCGATGCGGATCATCTCAGAGGGCTGCACGTGGGCGAGCTTCCGCTTCCTGATGCCCTCGCCGTCCACGGTCACCTCGAGCACCGCGTTGTTCTTCACCACCATGGGCCGCAGGTACAGCACGTTCTCCCTGCCCGGCGCCGACGCGCCCGGTACCACGTAGCGGACATTGGCGCCGGCCGAGACCTTCGGCCCGGGTCCGGCTGGGCGTGCTGCGTTTCCGCGGAAACGCAGCCAGGCCGCGGCGTGCTGGCCGCAGCGGCGCGACTCCTCCGAGGCGAAGTCCACCAGGTCGTGCACGTGCAGCACGTTGCCGCAGGCGAAGATGCCCTCCACGCCCGTCATCAGGTCGGCGTCGACAACGGGACCATTCGTGTCGCCGTTGATGGGCACTCCCGCCGCGCGCGACAGCTCGTTCTCGGGGATGAGCCCCACCGACAGGAGCACCGTGTCGCAGTCGATGCGGAAGGCCCGCCCCGTGTCGGGTCGCCCCTCCACCAGGGGCGCGATCTCCACCGACTCCACCCTGTCCTTCCCCGAGATCCTCGAGACCACGTGGCCGAGGTACAGAGGGATGGAGAAGTCGTTCAGGCACTGCACGAGGTTGCGCACGAGGCCCGAGGGGTACGGCTGGATCTCGACGACCGCCGAGGACCGTGCAGCCCACCAGGGTGAGCCTGCGCGCCATGATCAGGCCGATGTCGCCCGAGCCCACGATCACCACGCGCCTGCCGGGGATGCAGCCCTCGATGTTCACAAGGCGCTGGGCCAGGCCTGCCGTGAAGATCCCGGCGGGCCTTGTGCCCGCGATGGCCACGTTGCCCCTGTTTCTCTCCCGGCAGCCCATGGCGAGGATCACCGCCCGGGCCGACAGGCGCACCACCCCGTGGCGGCTGGAGCAGGCAACAATTTCGCGCCTGCCGTCCCGGGGGAGGACCTCCATGACCGTGGTGTCCAGGAAGCAGTCGATGCCCGCCCCGACCACCCTGGCGATGAACCGCTCGGCGTACTCGGGGCCCGTGAGGTCCTCGCCGAACTCGTGGATGCCGAACCCGCTGTGGATGCACTGCAGGAGGATGCCGCCGAGGAACGGCTCGCGCTCCACGATGGCGGCGGTGAGCCCTGCCTCGCGCACGGCAAGGGCCGCGGCCATGCCCGCGCTCCCGCCGCCGATCACCACGGCGTCGTAGCTGCGCTCGAGGCTCACGCGGGCCTCCCGGGACCGGCAGACGGGTCGGCGGCCGGCCGGCGCCGATGCGCCCCACCACGAGCACGCTCTCCCCGCCCCTCTTGGTGATTGCCTCCAGGGGCATGCCCGTCTCGCGCGCCAGGATCTGCATGATCCGGTAGGTGCAGAACCCGCCCTGGCACCTGCCCTGGCCCGCGCGCGTGTAGAACTTGATCCCGTCCAGCGTCGTGTGGCCCTTCCTGATCGCCTCGACCACCTCGGCCTCGCTCACCGTCTCGCACCTGCAGACCACGTGACCGCGCGAAGGGTCCTCGGCCACCAGGCGGGCGAGTGCCTCCCGGTCCCCCGGCGGCACCTCGCGGATGCGCGCGGGGTGTCGCACGAAGGGGTCGAAGTCCGCCCGCGGCCGAAGCGCGAGGCCATCTTCCCGCAGCAGGTCCAGCACGCGCTCGGCGATGGCGGGCGAGGCCGTGAGGCCCGGGCGACTGGATGCCTGCCACCTGCACGAAGCGCGGCGCCTCGCGGGAGCGTTCGACATAGAAGTCGTCGCCCGGCAGCGTGGGCCGAAGGCCGGCGAAGGAGGTGATGATGTCGCGCCGCGACACTGCCGGCACCATGCGGGCGGCAAGGTCGAACACGCGCTCGAGATTGTCGGGCGTGGTGGCCACGTCGGACTTGTCCTCGATCTCCTCGGCGGTGGGGCCGAGCATCATCGTGCCTTCCACCGTGGGGATCACGAGCATTCCCTTGGAGTTCTTCGTGGGGACGGGGAAGATCACGCGCGAGGGGAACCCCGCGCTGCCCCTCTCGAGGATGTACTCCTCGCCCTTCCTCGGGGTGATCGTGTAGCGCTCGGCGCCGAAGGCGGCCGAGACCTCGTCCGCGCGCAGGCCCGCGGCGTTCACCACCCAGCGGGCGAGGATCCTCTCGTCCCGGTCGGACTCGATCTGCCAGCCCCCGTCCACCTGGTGCGCCGAGGAGGCCTTCCAGTTCCTGAACAGCTGCACGCCGTTGGCCACGGCGTTCTCCACCAGGCTGAAGACGAACCTGTACGGCTCGATGATCCCGCCGCTGGGCGCGAAAAGCCCCCCGCGCACGTCAGGGCTGAGCTTCGGCTCGAGGGCGAGCAGCCTGTCGCGGCCCACGATCTCGATGCCCGGCGAGCCGTTCTCCACTCCCCGCTCGTGCAGGACCTCGACGGTCTTCATCTCCTCCTCGGAGAAGGCTGCCACGACGATGCCCACCCTGCGAAACGGGAATCCCAGCTCCGCCTGCAGGCGGTCGAACATCGGGTTTCCCGCGGCCTCCAGGCGCGCCTTGAGGGTCGTGCCCTTGTGGTGGAAGGCGGCGTGGATGATGCCGGAGTTGGCCTTGGAGACGCCGAAGGAGACGTCGGCTGCCCTCTCCACCAGGGCCACGGTCACGGCGTGCGCGGCAAGCAGCCGCGCGATCGCCGCGCCGCTCACCCCGGCGCCGATGACAGCGACGTCGAACACCCGGCTCAGTCGGGATCCTTGCAGACCCCGATCACCGTGTCGATGGGAACGAGGAAGGCGATGCCGGCGCCCTTGCCCGGCACCGAGCAGCCGAGGATCTTGTCGAGCACGGCCATGGTCTCGGCGGCCTGGCTGGTGCGGATGGCCGAGAAGATGATGTTGTTGCGCGGCTTTGCCGAGCGGAAAACGTTTCGCATCCCGGCGAACAGCGGCACGTTTTCGATGATCCGGCCCATCCCCACCGAGTCCACGACGGTGGCGCCGGTCACCCCGACCTCGATCAGGCCCTCGAGCACCTCTTCGAGCTTGTCGTTGGAGTTGAGCACGATGAACAGGAGCTTCATCAGATCTTCATCTCCTCTTCCTCGAAGGCGCGCACCATGGCTTCGACCGTGTCGGCGGCGATGATCTTCTCGATGAACGCGGTGCTCTTGATAAGGCGCGCGATGCGCGCCAGCGCCTTCAGGTGCAGGCCGTGGCCGTCGCGGTTCCCCAGCAGGAGAAAGATGACCCGCGTGGGGGCGCCGTCGAAGGAGTCGAACCCGATGCCCTGCGGGGCCCGGGCCACGGTGATGACGAGGTCGGCCACCTGGTCGCTGAAGCAGTGGGGGATGGCAATGCCGTTTCCCACGGCCGTGCTCTGGATGCTCTCGCGCTCCAGAAGGTGCGCGAAGATGTCATCCTCGTTCTTTACGATCCCCTTTTCCGCGAGCACGCGGACCATGCGGCGAAGCGCCTCCTCCCGGGTCTTCTCGGCGAGGAGGGGCACGAAACACTCCGGCTTGATGTACTGGGTGAGCTTCATAGGTCTCCCGTTCCACGCTGAGTTAATACCGGCGGGGAGGGGCTGTCAACGGCCGTGAAGTCAACGGGCGGGGCCGAGTGAATCCTGGACGAGCAGGCAGTCGGCGATCACAAGCGCCGCCATCGCCTCCAGCACGGGGATCGCCCTGGGCACGATGCAGGGGTCGTGCCTGCCCCGCACCTCGACGGTCACCTGCTCGCCCGTCGTGTTTACCGATTGCTGCGCGAGGCTGATCGAGGCAGGGGGCCGGAACGCTGCCCGGACAACGATTTCGCCGCCGGTCGAAATTCCCCCGGCAATGCCGCCCGCGTTGTTGGTCCGGGCCGCGACCCTGCCGGCGTCCATGAAGAGGCTGTCATTGTACTGGGAACCGCGCATCCGGGCAGCCTCGACACCCGCGCCCACCTCGACCGCGCGGGCCCCGCCGATCGACATGACAGCGTGTGCGAGCAGGGCCTCCAGCTTGTCGAACACGGGGTCCCCCAGGCCGGCAGGGCAGCCGCTCACCACGACCTCGGCGATGCCGCCCACCGAGTCTCCTGCCTTCTTCGCCTCCTCGATCCTCTCCATCATGAGGGCAGCCGCGGCAGGATCGGCCGAGCGCACGGGGTTTCGCTCGATCTCGGCCGGGTCGAAGCTCCGCGCCCGCACGCCCGCGATCTCCACCGCGTGGCCGCGCACGGCGATTCCGCGCCGGGACAGGAAGACCCTGGCGACCGCGCCGGCAGCCACGCGGGCTGCCGTCTCGCGGCCCGACGAGCGCCCGCCGCCGCGCCAGTCGCGGATGCCGTACTTGGCGGCGTAGGTGTAGTCCGCGTGCCCGGGCCGGAACACGTCCTTTATCGACTCGTAGTCGCTGCTCCGGGCAGAGGAGTTCCTGACCAGGAGCGCGATGGGTGTGCCCGTGGTCCTGCCCTCGAACACGCCGGAGAGTACTTCGACCGTGTCGCTCTCGGCGCGCTCGGTGGTCACGCTGCTCTGCCCCGGCCGCCTCCTGTCCAGCTCGCGCTGGATGTCCGCGACAGCCAGGGGCAGCCCCGGGGGCACGCCGTCGAGCACCGCGCCCACCGCGGGACCGTGGCTCTCGCCGAAGGTCGCGACTGTGAGGATCCTGCCGAACACGCTGCCGGGCATCCGGCCCTCCCTTTCAGGTCGCGCGGGTGATGAGGTGCGTCTTGATCGCCTCCACCCACTGCTCGGGGTACAGCAGGCGGATGTAGAGGCCGTCCTCCTTGCCCGCCGTGTTCAGGAAGCGCAGCACGACCGCGCGCCGCTCGCGGCGCACCTGCCCCTGCGCGGGGTCGGAGACACCGATGTAGGTGATCGACGGCCCGGGGATGAACAGCTCGCGGTCGGCGAACCAGGAGTGGAAGTACAGGCCGGTGGCCAGGAGCATGAGCAGGCCCGGCTCGAGCTGCTTCTGCAGGAAGCCGATGCGGGCCCCGGTCACCAGGAGGGCGCACTCCCTTCCCAGCTCCGCCTCGACCCGGGAGATCAGCCTGCGCCGCAGGATGAGAAACGAGACGAGGCCGGCCGCTACCAGCGCCCCGAGGCCGAGCCCGATCCACTCCGCGATGCCGTGCAGGCTACCCATGTGACCCGGACAAAGTACCGAAATCGGCGGGCGGGGTAAAGACGCGGTCCCCGTCCACCGGCGCTCTCCTTGACTCCCGCTCCCCGGCGCCGCATGCTCCTGCCATGAGGCTTGCCAACCGGATCTTCGCAAGCCATCTCGGGATCATCGTCTTCTCCGCCCTGGCAACCACGGCGGCTGGAGCCGTCCTCATCTCCCGGGCCGTGAGCTCCGAGGCGGCATCGCGGGTCGAGAGCGACCTCCGCGCGGCCCGGACCTTCCTCGACGACAGGGTGCGGCTGCTCGCCATCTCCGCGGAGCTCGCCTCGCGCGGCCTTACCATCGACTGCCAGGCCATGGACCCGCCCGACCTTGCCTTCATCGCGACACCGGCGGAGGAGGATGCCCTTGCCGCGGCCGGCGTTCCGCGCGGGTCTGCCGCGGGCGGCGTGGTGGCGCTGCCCCGGTCGTTCGTGACCGCCCGCAGGCCAGGCTCTGCCGTGCAACCGCCAGAGGTCTACCCCGGCAGCCAGGCCCTGTGCCTGTTCGCCGCCTGCCCCGGGCCGGGGGGAACCGCGTTCGCCGCGGTCGTGCTGAACGGCAACGAACCGCTGGTCCGCCGCATGCAGGCCATCCTCTTCAGCGAAACGCTCTACCGGCGCAAGCCCTTCGGCACGGTCACCGTCTTTCTCGGCGACACGCGGGTGGCAACCACGGTGATCGGCCCGTCCGGCGCCCCGGCGCTGGGCACCCGCGCCTCAGCCCAGGTGCGGCAGCGGGTCCTCGAGCAGGGCGAGCGGTGGCTGCGCCGGGCCTGGGTGGTGGACGACTGGTACATCTCCGCCTACGAGCCCCTGCGCGATCCCGCCGGCACCGCGGTGGGCATCCTGTACGTGGGCGTTCTCGAGCGCAGGTACGTGGACATCAGGAACAGGGCGGTGGCGATCCTGTCAGCGGTCAGCCTGCCGTCGCTGGCGGGTCTCCTGGCCGCCGCCTACTTCCTGGCCCGACGCATCGTGAGGCCCATCGCCGCCCTGTCGCACGCCTCCGAGAGGCTGTCGGTCGGCGACCCGCACTCACCCGTTGCCGCCGAGAAGGGCGACGCCGAGATCCGGGGGCTCGCGCACGCCTTCAACGAGATGGCCGACGAGGTGCACAAGCGGGAGGACGCCCTGCGGGGCCAGAACGCTGCCCTCGAGCAGGCAAACCGGGACTACCAGGAGCTGCTGGGCTTCGTGACACACGAGCTTTCCAACTCCGTTGGCTCGCTCCTTCTCAACTGCATGCAGCTCGCCGACGGCTCCCTGGGGCCCCTGTCGAAGGACCAGGCCGAGGTGAGCGCGCTCATGGTGCGCGACCTGGAGAGGTTCCGCGACATGGTGCGCAACTACCTCAACCTGTCGCGCCTCGAGCGGGGCACCCTGCGCTTCTCCCCCCGCCAGGTGAGCCCGCGCACCGACGTGGTCGAGCCGCTCGTGAAGCGCCTGGGCCGCGAGATCGAGCGCGCCGGCTTCCAGCTGCGCTGGGACTGGAGGGACGAGGCGCCCGTGCTCGCCGACCGGGAACTGCTGGAGATCGCCGTGTCGAACCTCCTCGGCAATGCCCTCAAGTACGGCGCGGGCTGGATCCGCCTTTCCTCGCGGGAGGAGGACGGCGGCACCAGGATCGGCGTGTCCAACGGCGGCACCCCCATTCCCCCGGAGAAGGTCCCCCTGCTCTTCCACAAGTTCTCCCGCCTGGTGCAGTCCAGCGACGGGGCAGGCCTGGGGCTGTACCTCGTGTCGAAGATCGTCGACCGCCACGGCGGCAGGGCATGGTGCGAATCGGGGCCGTCGACCGCGGACGGCGACGAGGCGGGGGCCACCGACACCGGCACCTCCTTCTACATCTGGCTGCCCAGGGCGCCAGGAGGCTCCCCGTGAAGAAACTGCCGCGTGTTCCCGCCCTTGCCCGTTCGCTTGTCCGCGCCCTCGCCTGTGCCTTCGCCTGCGGCCTTGCCCTTGCCAGCTGCTCGCGAGCGAGGAAGGCCGAGCCGCTGCCCGGGCCCTCTTCCCCGCAGGCGCCCGCGGTCGAGACGCCGGTCGCGGAGCCCGGATCCGTCGCGGTCCCGCCGGCAGAGCTTGTGCGCTACGTCCCCAGCAGGGCCCGCGTGTTCCCCCGCGGCGAGGCGGGAGAGCTGCTCATGTCGTGGATGCCCGTCGGTGCCACCTTCGAGTCGGCGCGCGGCCAGGTCCTGCACGGCCTGCTCCTCGCCCCGGAGCCGCTGCACGACGAATCGACGCAAGGCCCGTCTCAGCCCGAGGAGGTGCTCTCGCCGCTTTCCCTCGTGGCGGTGCTGTCCGCGACGGAGTGGGAGAAGGACGGCGGCGCCTACCGTCGCATGTACACGGTGAAGGCCGTGGGCGGCGAGTCCCCGCTCGCCGGTGCCGTGGACTCCTCGGCCTGCGTCCTTGTGCTCGCCGAGTCAGGGGGCGTGTCTGCGGGGTTCCTCGAGCGCAAGGTCGACGTGGGCGGCGGCGACGCCCAGTACAATGTCCTCGCCGTGGCCTCCGGCGGAACGGTCACCCTTGTGGACACGAGCGCCTGGGTCTTCCCCGACACCTTCCACCCCTCGGGGGTGCGCGGGGTCACCGTGTCGGACCTGAACGCCGACGGCTCGCTGGAAGTCGCCGCCTCGATCGAGACCATCGTGTCGCTCAACTACCTCGGCGCCACGCCCCTCACGTGGGAGTGCTGGCTGGCGCAGCGCGGGGGGGCATGGACCCCCATCTTCCAGTACAACGAAAGCTTTGCCACGGACGAGGGCTCCGCCTACTCGGCGGTGCGCCGACTCCTGGACTCCGACGGCGACGGCATTCTCGAGACGGTGAAGGTGACCACCTCCATGGAAGAGCTGAGCGAGGAGCGGGAGTTCAGGAACACGGTGGTGAGCTTCTACACGTGGGACGGCACCCGCTACCAGAAGCAGGCAGCCGAGGAGCTCCCTCGGCAGGCGACTGTCGTGCCCGAGAGCGCCACGCTCTTCGCCGACGTGAGCATCGAGAGCGGCGCGGTCGCGGACCTGGCCCGCGGGGCGCTGCTGTACGTCTTCGACAGGAGCGACGGCACGCCGCGCTGGTACAGGGCAGTCACGAAGGCGGGCGCCGAGGGCTGGATCGCCGCCGCGGACGTCGAGCTCTCGTGGCTCGACCCGCTCAAGGTGAACCGCGAAGCCTTCCTTTCACAATGAGGTCACTCACGGATTCGTACACGGCTTCCAGGGAGGTGTAGCGCGGCTCGTAGCCGAGCATGCGGCGCGCCTTCTCGATGCTGCAGCAGGGGCTGTGCGCGACGTGGTCCCAGGTCGCATCCGCGTCCTCGGGACTCACCGTTTTCTTCCATTGCTCCCACGGGATGAACGAGAGGCGCGTTTCCCTGCCGAACCACGCCGACATCCGCTCCGCGTAGCCACGCAGGCTCAGCGCGCCCGGGGAGACGGCGTGGAAGCTCTCGCCCAGCGCGGCACTGCGCCGGGCCATGGCCCGGCAGAAGACCTGCGCAACGTCGTCCGCGTGCACGTGGTGCACCGTCTCCTGCCCGAGGTTGGGAAGCGCCAGCTCCTTCCCCTCGGCCAGCGCCTGGAACACCTCGGGGTTGAAGTTGCCCGCGGGGTTCAGCGCGATCCAGCCCGGCCCGACGATGTGCCCGGGGTGCACAACCGTGGCGGGGAAGCCGCGCATCCGTGCCTCCCCGAGGAGGAAGCTCTCGATCGCGGCCTTCTGGATGCCGTACTCGCCAAAGGGGCGGCGCGGCTCCTCCTCGGTGGTCGGCACCACGGTGGAGTGGCCGTGCACCCAGATCGTGCAGCAGGACAGGTACTGCTGCACCTTCCCCCGCAGCGCCTCGACGATGTGCGCCGCGCTGGAAAGCGTGAAGCAGATGAGGTCGATCACGACGTCGGCCTGCAGGCCCGCGATGGCCCTGCCGAAGTTCCCGGCCTTCTCCTCCTTCTCCCTGTCCAGCTGCACGCGCGTGACCGCGCGCCACAGGCCCGACCCGCTGTACGGCTCGCGCTCGCCCCTGGTCACCGCCACGACCTCGTGGCCCTGCTCGACCAGGCGCGGGACCAGGTATGTCCCGATATGGCCCGTTGCACCGATCACGACGACCTTCATTGAAGCCTGCCTTTCCGGGCGCAGAGTATACAGGTTTGACAGCGTCCCGTCTCCACCGTAGGATCGGTGCATGGCACAGTCACCGCTCACCATGCTGGGCGCCTACGGGGAGTGGGCAGCGGCCCGGGCTGCCGAGGGGCCGGGCAGCCTGTCGTTCCGAAACCCGCGCTGGACGGACCTCGGGGCGTGGAAGAAGGCAGCGCGGGAGGAGCTTGCCCGCTGCTTCCGCTGTCCCGTCCAGCCGGACGGGAGCCCGGTCGGTGCCGCCGAGGTGCAGGTGCACGCGGCGTACCTGCACGAAGGACTCGCGGTCGAGGAGCTCTCGTGGCAGCTGCCCTGGGGACCGCGCACCCAGGCCGTGTTCCTGAAGCCCGCGGGGGCGACGGGAAAGCTCCCCGGCGTGCTCGCGCTGCACGACCACGCAGCGAACAAGTTCTTCGGCAAGCGGAAGATCTCCCGCACTGCCTCCCCGCAGCACGCCATGATGAGCCGCCACCAGGCCGAGTACTACGGCGGAAGGGCGTGGGCCAACGAGATCGCCCGGCGCGGGTTCGCGGTGCTCGTCCACGACGTGTTCCCCTTCGAGAGCAGGAAGGTGCTCGCCTCGGGCCTCCCTCCCTTCGCGGTGGAGAAGCTCATGGCAGCCCCCGAAGCCCAGCGCGAGATGCTGCCCGCGGACCTCGCCTCGACTGATCCCGTCCTGCGCTACGAGGTCCCCACAGACGAGCCGGAGGCTGCCATCGCGAGGTACAACGCCTTTGCCGGCCAGCACGAGACCATCGTTGCCAAGTCGCTGCTCTGCGCGGGCACGACGTGGCCGGGTGTCACGCTCGCAGAAGACTCCGCGGCTCTCTCGTACCTCGCCTCCCGTCCCGACGTGGACGGCTCGCCGGCTGGGCTGCGGCGGCCTTTCCGGGGGCGGCATGAGGAGCGTCTTCCTGGCCGGGGCAGACGACAGGGTGCGCTGCACCGTGGTGGTCGGCTTCATGACCACGTGGCGTGACTTCTGCAGGAACGTGAGCTACACGCACACGTGGATGATCTACCCGCCCGGCATCCCGGGGCAGATGGACTTCCCCGAGATGCTGGCCGTGCGCGCCCCGCTTCCCAGCCTGGTGCTGTCCACCACGGAAGACCCGCTGTACACCCGCGGGGAGATCGAGCGGGCAGGACGAGATCCTGGCCGAGACCTACGCAAAGGCGGGCGCACCCGACGCGTTCCGCATCTCCCTTTACCCGGGCCCGCACAAGTTCGACCTGCCCATGCAGGCGGAGGCCTTCGAGTGGATGCAGAGGTGGCTGGGATGAGAGGGCCGGAGAAGACTCCCGCCCGACAGCCACGGAATTGACGACGCTCCCAGATATAGCTATAATAGCCATATGAAGAAAGCTACAATATCTGTTGCGAAGAACACGCTCAGTCGATTGATAGAAGAGGTCAAGCGGGGCGAGACCGTGCTGATCCTCGACAGGGACACGCCCGTCGCGAGGCTGGAACCGGTCAACAGCGATCCCGGCATGGGCAGTGAGCTGGTGGCTGACCTGGTCAGGCGCGGTGTGCTCGCCCCGCCGCGCAAGCCTCTCGATGCCCGGGCCTTCGTGAACCGGCGCATGCCGAAGCTCCCGGAAGGGGCAAGCGCCCTGCGGGCCCTTCTCGAGGAACGCGAGGCCGGCCGATGAGGTTCTGGGACTCCTCGGCGGTCATCCCCCTGCTCGTCCCCGAGCAGCAGACCGAGGG
The DNA here is from genome assembly GCA_963733835.1 of uncultured Spirochaetota bacterium. Lineage (GTDB taxonomy): Bacteria > Spirochaetota > Spirochaetia > SZUA-6 > Fen-1364 > CAVTER01. Next base: position 85,593 of record CAVTER010000004.1, on the reverse strand, counting down.
CCGGAAGTCACTGCTGCTCTCCGACCCGCAGATGACGGTCTGGTGGGCGTGCCGGCTGGAATGCGCGTCGGCCCTCAATCGTCTTCGCCGGGAGGGCGGCCTGGATGACCAGCAGCTTTCTCACGCTCTCTCCGCGCTCGAGTCGCTCGCGGAGAGCTGGCACGAGGTGCTGCCGACCAGCCAGCTCAGGGCGAGGGCGATGCGGCTGCTGCGGGTGCACCCGCTGAGGGCCGCGGACGCCTTGCAGCTCGCTGCTGCTCTCGCAGCCTCGTCGGAGAACCCGGCGACGCTTGCGTTGCTCACCTCCGATGAGCGGCTGGCGGAGGCCGCGCGGAAGGAGGGGTTCGATGTCCAGTGAGATGACGGGGCTGCAGCGGACGCGCGCGGCGGTGCGCGGCGAGCCTGTCGACAGGGTCCCCACCTTCCCGATCCTGCTGGCTCCTGCCTGCCAGCTCACGGGGGTGCCGCAGGGGAGGTACATGACCGACTCCGCGGTCATGGCCGACACGCTGCTGAAAGCCCGCCAGATGTGCGGCTTCGACGGCATCTACGTCTCGCGCGACAACTGGGTCTACCACCAGGCGCTGGGCGGGGAGCTCACCTTCCCCGACGACGACGAGTCGTTCAGCAGGACGGTGCTGCTTGACTCGGTGAGGGACTTCCGCAAGCTCCGCGTGCCCGACCCCGCGAGCGCCCCCGGCATGACAACCCTCCTCGATGCAGCCCGCAGGGTCGTGGCGGCCGCCGGGGACAGGTACTACATCCAGGCCAACATCGACACGGGCCCCTTCAGCCTCGCCGCCGTGCTGCGGGGAGCGCAGGACTTCTTCATGGACCTCTCGACGGAGAACGAGGCGGACCTGCGCGAGCTTCTCTCCTTCTGCACCGAGGTCGTCGTCGCGTATGGAAAAGCGATGATCGCCACGGGCGTACACGCCATCCAGTTCGGCGACGCGACAGCCAGCCTCGTCTCGCCCGCGGACTACCGGAAGTTCGTCCTTCCCTGGCAGGAGAAGGCGATCGACGCGCTCGCGGGCAGGGACTGCGACCTGTGGATCCACATCTGCGGCAGGACCGACCACCTCCTGCACTTCCTGGCCGGCGTGCCCTTCCAGGGCTTCGAGGTGGACTCGAAGGTGCCCATGGCGCTGGCACGGCAGCTGCTGGGCGGGAGGATCGCGCTCAAGGGCAACCTCGACACCACGTTCCTGCTGCAGGCGCGCCCGGACCAGGTCACGGCAGCCTGCCGGCGCATCCTCGAGGAGCCGGGCATGGAGCGGGGCGTGATTCTCTCGCCGGGCTGCGGCGTGCCGCGCATGACGCCCCTGGAGAACCTGCGGGCAATGGTGAGGGCCTGCGAGGAACATGCCGCGGCGGGCAGCCAGCCGCACGGCAGCCGTTGATCGACCGGGTCGCCGTGGTGGGCGTTTCCGCGGAAACGCCCACCATGCGGCTCGGAAGGCTCAGAGGCTCAGCGGCCCGAGGGCGAACCTTTCCCTGTATGCGTTCACCATGGCGAGGTAGTTGGCCAGCGGCACGCTCGCCGTGATGGCGTTGCTCGCCGTGAAGATGTGCCCGCCCCCGCCCCACCCCGCATCGAGGATGGACAGTGTCACGGCGCGGATCTCCTCGGGGGTCGAGAAGCTCAGGATCTTCCCGCAGTCCATGTTGCCGAAGAAGGTGATGCGCCCGCCCCAGGCCGCCTTCAGCCGGGCCAGGTCCATGCCCGCGCTCATGTCGATCTCGAGGTACGCGTCCACCTCGCACCCATCCAGGAAATCGTCCAGCACCGGCCACAGGTTCCCGTCCGAGGCGTTCACCGACCGGGCCCCTCCGGCGCGCACCCGACGGGCGCACGCTGCCACCTCCGGGACGATGAACCGGCGGTAGGACTCGGGGGAGATGAGCAGGCGCACCCCGGCAAAGTCGCCGCCGATCCCGATGCAGTCGATTCCCAGGCGGGTGTAGTCGTCGATCGCGGCAAGGGCCCTGCGCGTGGCCAGGCGGAAGTGCTCGCGCGCCACCTCGGGCTCCAGGACCATGACCTGCATCAGGTCGGCGTCGGTCCAGATGCCGTGGTAGTACGCGGGTGCGAGGATGGGCAGGTCCATGCCGTGCCGCCTCATCTCCTCGCGCACGAGGTCGTACACGAGGTAGCTGTCCCGGGGCAGCTCGCCCAGCATGGTCTCGGCCACCCTGCGGTTGCGCTCCACCAGCCGCTGCACGGGGTCACCCTCGGCCGCGACGGTGAACTGCGCCCCGATCTCGGACAGGGGGTCGTAGGAGTAGGCGGCCCCGGGCACGGGGTTGGGGCTCAGGCAGATCATGTCGTGGCCCAGCCGCCGGGCGATCTCCACCCTGTCGCGCGCGTAGGAGCCGAGGAGCCGCTCGAAGCCCTGCTCGGCGGCAGCCGCCAGCCACGGCTCCATGCCGCCCAGGTACTCGATGAACGGTCGTCCCAGCACCTGCCCGGCCACGGGCGGCAGGAGCACGTACTCGAACAGGGGCGTCCTGTCGGGGTCGCGGTGCGCGAAGGCGGCCGCCACTCTCTCTCTCGATGTCACCTCGTCCTACCTCGCGAAGTAGTCCATGAGGATCGCGCTCGCGACCCCCGCGAACCGGATGTCCCTGCGCTCGGGAGAGTATGCCAGGCGCAGCGCCCGTGCCGTGGGACGCAGCGTCTCGTGGGTGACCACGCCGCTGATGCGCTCGAAGAGGAACGCGTTGGCGTCGATCACGGGGCCGCGCAGGATGATCATCTCGGGGTTGAAGAGGTTGGCCGCGTCGGCCAGCCTCGCCCCCAGCGCGTCGCCCGCCCGGACCATGACGTTCCTCGCGAACCTGTCGCCGTTGTTCGCCGCGTCGACCACCTGCGCGATGGCCACCGAGTCGGGGTCCCCCGCGATCTGCTTGCGGATGTCGCTCGCCACCCCCTGGCGCAGGCCCTCGCGGCACGCCGCCAGGATCGCCTCCTGCGAGCAGACCGTCTCCAGGCACCCCGAGTGGCCGCAGTAGCACAGCTGTCCGCCGTCCACGGCGTGCATGTGCCCGAACTCGCCGGCGTACCAGCTCCTGCCCGTGTACAGCTCGCCGTTGGCAACGATGCCCATGCCCACGCCCTCGCCGATCCAGGCGCACAGGAAGTCGCGCACCCCCACGCCCATGCCGCGGTGCTTCTCGCCCAGCGCGCAGGCGTTGGCGTCGTTCACGAGGTAGCAGGGAAGGCCCCAGCGGTCCTCCACCAGCCTGCGCAGCGGCACGTCGTACCAGTCACTCGCGTACAGGTACTCGTGCGAGACTCCATCGACCGGGTCCATGTACCCGCCGATGCCGATGCCGATGCCCAGCACCCGGGGCACCGCCTTGCGCGCGGCGGCGAGCAGCCCCTCCAGCAGGCTGTCCATGGCCGCGAGCAGCTCCCCGCGCGCGATGCCCTGCCCTGCCGGCACCGCCGCCTCCGACACGGTGCGCCCGGCCGCGTCCACGACGGCCCCCCGCACGGCGCTCGCCTCGAAGACGACGGCGACGCTCAGGCCCGCCTCGGCGTTCAGCTCCAGGAGCGTCGACCTGCGGCCTCCCGTGGACAGCTCCCTGTCCGCCTCGCGCACGAGGCCCTTGTCGATGAGCACCTTCGCGTACTTCACGATGGAGGAGGGGCTGAGCCGCAGCGTCGCGGCGAGGCCCGCGCGCGTGAGCCTGCCGCCGTCCAGGAGAGCGCGCAGGATCCCGTTCATCCGCTCCCGCTGGATGCCGGGCCGCGTGTCGACCATGCCGCCGTCCTCAGCCCTTCAGCGCACCGGCAGACACGCCGCTGATGAAATCGCGCTGCATCAGCCACATGATCACCAGGACGGGCGCGATGACCACGCAGCCCATGGCGGCCATGGGACCCCAGATCAGCGCCTTGTCGGTGATGAACCCCGCGATGAGCACCGTCAGCGGCTTGGCCTTCACGATGGTGAGGATGACGGCGTAGAGGAACTCGTTCCAGCTCGCCACGAAGGTGAGCATACCGGTGGCGATCATGCCGCTCTTGACCATGGGAGCGGTGATGTGGAAGAAGCGCTGCGCGAGGTTTGCCCCGTCCAGCATGCTCTGCTCTTCCACCTCGAAGGGAGCCTCCTGGAAGAACCCCACCATCAGCAGGATCACCAGCGGCAGGTTGAAGCTCGTGTTCATGAGCACGAGCGAGGCCACGCTGTCCATCAGGCGGAGGCTTCGCACTATGTAGAACACGGGCACCGCCACGACGATGGCGGGGTACATCTTCTGGATGAGGAACCACCATGCGAAACCGTTCTTCACCCTGCGGGGCAGCATCCCGTTCACCAGCGAGTAGGAGGCGAGGCTGCCGAAGAGCACCGTGGCGAGGGTCGTGAAGGCCGCGATGAGAAGCGAGTTCTTCAGCCCCGCGAACAGCCCCCGCTTCGCGACGATCTCGACGTAATTCTCCCCCGTGACCTTCGTGGGGAACATGATGGGCGGGCTGTGGTAGTACTCCTGCTCCTGCTTCAGCGAGTTGCTGACCAGCCAGTACAGCGGGAAGAGGATCGCGGCCATGACCGCCACCAGGACCACGATCCGCACCGGAAGGCTCAGGAAGTTCGCAAGCTGCTGGTCGCGGGTCCTGCGTGTCGAGCGCGCGCGTCGTTCCTGCATGGCGCTACCCCAGCCTCGCGAGCTGGCTGTCGCGCAGCTTCTGGAACACCCAGGCGATGATCGACATGGCCGCCACGAACACGATGGCGGTGGCCGACGAGTAGCCGATGTTCAGGAACTTGATGCCCTGGCGGTAGATGTAGGTGGGCAGCATCTCCGTGGCGTTGCCGGGGCCGCCCTGCGTCATGACGAAGATCGTGTCGAACACCTTGAACGCGTCGATGAACCGCAGCATGGCCACGATGATGATGACAGGCGAGGTGATGGGCAGGATGATCTTCCAGAACACCTTCCAGGGCGAGGCGCCGTCCACGCGCGCCGCGTCCAGGAAGCTGGTCGGCATGGCCTTGATCGAGGAGAGCATGAGCACCGCCACGAAGGGGATGTACAGCCACGCGTCGACCAGCGACACGGTGTACAGGGCGAGCTTGGGATCGCCGATCCAGGAGAGGGGCTTGATCCCCACGAACGAGAGCAGGTAGTTGACCACCCCGTAGGTGCGGTCCAGCATCATGCGCCACAGCGTGCCTGCCGCCACGGGGGCGATGATCATGGGCACCATGAGGATGCTCACCATTCCGCGCGACAGGCGGCTGTCGCTCGAGAGCATCATCGCGATGACCACCCCCACGACGAGCTCGAGGAGGACGGACACCGTCGCGAAGATGGCGTTGTTGCGCAGGCTGCGGATCAGCAGCTCGTCGGTGAAGATGTTCAGGTAGTTCTTCAGCCCGATGAAGGCGGTGACAGACGGCATGTTGAGCTTGTAGCGGAAGAAGCTCAAGTACAGGCCCCACCCCAGCGGGATGAACGCCGCCACGAGCAGGATGAGGATGACGGGCAGCACGAAAAGCCAGGAGAGCAGCCTGTCGGTGGTGCTCTGGTAGAGTGTTCTCGTCACGAGCATGCCGTGGATCCTCCCGGGAAGAAGGAGGGCCCCCACGGAAGTTCGCGGGGGGCCCTCCGGAACGACACTCAGGTCAGCGGCCGGTGTTCTTGACCCCCGGGGCGGGCGGGTACTCCTCGAGCAGCTTCTGCAGGCCGTCCTCCATGAACGACACTGCCTTGCTCAGGCCCCACTGGTCGGTGACGTAGTTGGACACAGCGTCGCGCACGTAGGTCTCGGCCATGGTGCCGGCGGGGATCCTCCACCAGATCACCGCGCCCTGCTGCGAGGCCTGCCAGTGCGGGTACAGCTTGCTGTTCTTCACCTGGGGAAGCTGCCACACCGAGATGCGCGAGGGCAGGATCGAGTACTTTGTGAAGTTCGACAGCTGCTTCTCCTTGCTGGTGTAGAACTTGATCCACTCCCAGGCCACGTCCTTGTTCTTCGCCGCCTTGGGGATGCCGATGTCCCACGAGGAGAGCACCGTCACGCCGTTCTTGGCATAGGGGATGGGCGCGATGGCCCACTTGCCCACGACCTTCGACTTCTCGGGGTTGTCGCCGTTGGGGGCGATTCCCAGGGTGGGCCAGGAGAACGCGATGGCCGCGTTGCCGGCGAGGAACGCCGCGTCGGATTCACCGAGACCCCAGGCGGGAGACGCGGGGTCGGCGTAGCTGAACCACTTCTTGGTGACCTCGAGGGACCTGCGCGTCTCCAGCGAGTCGATGGCCAGGTTCCAGTCCTCGTCTGCCCACCTGCCGCCCAGCGACCACTGGACCATCATCCACAGGCCCGACAGCTGCTCCTTCACGCCGGGGATGGCGATGGCATAGAAGCCCTTGGCCGGGTTGTTGAGCTTCGCGCACACGGTGAAGAACTCGTCCCAGTTGGTGGGGAACTTCTTTATCAGGTCGGTCCTGTAGGCGAGGGTCTGGGGCGTGTTGGAGAACGGGATGCCCATGATCCTGTCGTTCCACTTGCCCGACTGCTCCCACAGGTTCGGGATGATGTCCGCCGAGTCGAACTTGTCCCTCTTGATGAGGGGCGCCAGGTCCTCCATGAACGGCTCGAACTCCCCGTCCCACTGGCAGGCCGGGGTGACCACGTCGTAGGAGTCGTCTCCCGTCGACAGGGCGAGGCCCATCTTCTCGTACAGCGTCACGTAGGGGAAGTCGACGACCTCGACCTTTGCGCCGGTCTTCTGCTGGAACTCCTTCGCGTACTCCTTCGCCGCATCCGCGTAGGTCGCGGAGAAGTACAGCACCCTGATGCTCTTGCCGGCGAACTTCTGCGCCATCGCAAGGCTCGCCACGGCAAGCAGGAGGACCAGGGCAACACACAGAACCTTCCGCATCTTCATTGACTCACTCCTTCTCATGTTCTTTTCGTGGATATGGAGGAAAACGGTGCAGGGGCGGGAACTTCAAGGGGGCTGGCGGACGAACACGAAACCACCTCCTTCCGCTCTCGGCTGTCTTCCCATGGCGCGGTGAGCGCTGACTTTTGGCCGATTCTACTATGGCCCGGTACCGGCGTCAAGGCTTTTGTGAAGATTTCTCCGAATGGGCCCATTTTCCGCGTGCTTCGTTGACAGGATGCATCGGGTACGGTACGATTCGACGATCGTACGTCCCTGGTTCCACGATCGATGCCTGTTCGGGAGGGTCCCATGACAAAGCGCCGCATGAAGCAGCTGAGCGACATGTTCCGCAGCGAGCTGGTGGACAACGTCATCCCGTTCTGGATCAGCCATGCCACCGACCGGCAGCACGGAGGATTCACGACGTTCCTGGACAGGAAGGGCGAGATCCTCTGCTCCGACAAGCCGATGTGGGTCGAGGGAAGGATCGGGTGGACCCTCGCGCGCCTGTACAACGACCTGGAAAAGCGCGAGGAGTGGCTGGCCCTGTCGAAGCACGCGATCGACTTCATCCTGGCGCACGGCTTCGACACGGACGGCAGGGTCTTCTACTCGGTCACGCGCGACGGCAGGCCGCTGCGCAAGCGCCGCTACCTCTTCGCCGAGATCTTCGCGATCATGGCCTTCGCCGAGTACGGCAGGGCTGCCGGCGACGCACGGTCCCTCGAGAAGGCCAGGTCGCTCATGCGCTTCGTCCAGGAGACCGCCGCGAAGAAATGGCCGGCCCCGGGTCTCTCGAGCCGAAGGTCTTCCAGGAGACGAGGCCCATGCGCGGGCACTCCATGTCGATGATCCAGATCAACACGCTGCAGGTGATGCGCCGGGCCGACACCACCGCCTCGCCCCTCCCCTACGACGCGATGATCGACACGCAGATCGACGAGGTCTTCCGCCTCTTCGTGAAGCCCGAGAAGAAGGCTCTCCTGGAAACCGTGGGGCCGAACGGCGAGTACCTGGGCGACTCTCCCGAGGGCCGGTGCGTGAACCCGGGCCACGCGATCGAGACGGCGTGGTTCATCATGGCAGAGGGGAAGCAGAGGAACGACAGGGCCCTTGTCGACAAGGCGCTGCCCATCCTCGAGTGGTCGCTCGACCTGGGGTGGGACCCGAAGTACGGCGGCATCCTCTACTTCGTCGACATCGAGGGCAGGCAGCCCGTGCAGTACGAGTGGGACATGAAGCTGTTCTGGCCGCACAACGAGGCCATCTATGCGGCGCTGCTCGCCTACGACCTCACCGGAGACCCGAAGTGGGAGCGCTGGTTCGAGAAGATACTGTCGTGGTCGATGGACAGGTTCCCCGACCAGGCAGTACGGCGAGTGGTTCGGCTACCTGCACAGGGACGGCACCGTGTCGCACGACCTGAAGGGCAACATGTGGAAGGGCCCGTTCCACATTCCGCGCCAGCTCCTGTACTGCCACCTCCTGCTGGAGGAGATGCTGAAGAAGGCCTGAGCGCTCAGTCGCCTCCCTCGGAAAGGGCGTCGGTGTAGCCTTCCTCGTACCCCAGCTCGTAGCCCTCCTGGTAGCCCTCGTCGTAGCCCTCCTCGTAGGCCTGGTCGGAGCCGTCCTCGCAGTCGCAGTCCAGCTCGTCTGCCTCCTCCTGCTCGAAGTCGTTCTCGAGGAAGGCCGTGTTCGAAAAGTCGGGCTCGGCGCTGTCGTCGGACAGGAGACTCTCCGTCTGGTTGTTCCGGATCGTCGTGCGGGGAAGCGAAACCCCCTGGGATTTCCCGTCGATCCAGAAGAGGCCCTCGCCCGTGCTCTCCTCGATGAGGCAGGAATCGAAGACGAGGTTTCGCGACTCTTCCACCCAGACCAGGGGCCACCCCTCGTTGCCGGCGATGCGCACGTTCTCGAGACGCAGGTCCTGCACACCCACCGCCCACAGTGCCCCCGCGCTGCAGTCGCGGATTGTCGAGCCGAGCACCGTGACACCCGCGCACTTCTCAAGGTCCAGTCCGACCACGCCGCTTCCGAACATGTCGCAGTCCTGGATCTGCACGTTCGCGCAGCCCTCGAACCGCAGCACGCCTCCCTCGCACTCACCCGCCTCGGTGTGCCCGAGGGTCAGCCCCTCCAGGCGCAGGTCCCTGCACCGGCGGAACACGATGGTGTAGGAGTAGCGCGGCTCGGCGAGCAGCGTGGCACCCCGTGCCGCCCCCTGCGCGGCCTTCAGTGTGAGCCCGCTCACCCCCGTGACAACGAGCTGTCGGCCGTCGAAGCTCTCCTCCCAGCTCACGGCGGGGTTCGAGCTCTGGCTCACCTCGCTGGTCAGGTACTTTCCGGCCGCCAGTGTCACCGTGGTATTGGAGCGCAGCGCGGCAGGAAGCTGGCGCTCGGTCGAGACGCGCACCTGCTGCTGGGCGGCGAGGCCGGCGGCGGCCAGCACCAGGACGAGGGCAGGGAGGAGCCTGTGATTCATTCCCACAGTATAGCCCATCCGGGGATCGACTTCGATCGCGGATCCGGTCATACCGCTTGACACACACGGGCGAGTGTACTATTCTCCTGTTGTATTATTACATTGGTACAATAGTCAGCCGAAGGGAGCCTGCATGGCGGCGCTGGACCGGAGGGAGTTCAAGTTCTCACTCGATGCACGCAACGGCGTGCCGCTGTACAAGCAGATCATCCTGCAGGTGGAAATGGCCATCGCCGACGGCAGGCTCTCGCAGGGCGACCGGCTGCCCACGGTGCGCAGCCTCGCCGTCGAGCTGAGCATCAACCCGAACACCGTCGCCAAGGCGTACAGCCAGCTCGAGATCCGCGGCATCGTCACGACGCAGCAGGGCAGCGGCACCTTCGTGAGCGACAGGAAAGTGGAAATGTCGGAGGTGCAGCGCGAGCAGGTGCTCGCCGAGCTGACGCGGAGCTTCGTCGCACAGGCCGGCGCGTACGGCGTGGGAATCCCCGAGCTGGTCCGGTCCCTGCGGGAGCTGGAGCGGTAGGGGAATGGGAGGACTCATGGGCATCATCGAGAAGAAACGCCAGAGGATCCGCAGCATCGCGAAGAAGACCGTGCCGCGGGACTTCCTCTTCGGCGTGCTGTCGTTCATCGTGCTGCTCCTCCTGGGGTCAGCGGGGATGATCGTCGAGCTGCTGCGGGGGGCCCTGCCGGCCCCGGACCTGCTGTACACATTCGCCGGGCTGCTGGCGGCGGCCGCCGTGCTTGCGGCGCTGCCGACATGGGCGACCGTGATCGCCCTCGAGCTCGTGCTGTGGGCGGCCTGGGCAGCCATCCCGCAGGTGGGCTCCCTGCCCCTGGCGGCGCTCGTCGCCGCGGGACTGCTCGCCTCCCCGTCCGTGCAGATGGTGTCGCAGTGGGACAAGGCCGTCGTGCTGCGGCTGGGACGGTTCCACAGGGTTCGCGGGCCGGGCCTGTTCTTCCTCGTACCCGTGGCCGACAGGGTGGCGCGCTTCGTCGACACGCGCATCCGGGCGACCGATTTCACTGCCGAGAAGACGCTCACGCGCGACACGGTCCCCGTCGACGTGGACGCCCACGCCTTCTGGATGATCTGGGACGCGGAGAAGTCCGTTGTCGAGGTGGAGAACTTCACGGAGGCCGTGACGCTCTCGGCCCAGGCCGCCCTGCGCGACTCGATCGGCCGCTACGATCTCACGACGCTCCTGGCGCAGCGCGACACGCTGTGCCGCGAGATCCAGGGCATCCTCGATGCCAAGACAAACCCGTGGGGCATCAGCATCCTGTCGGTCGAGTTCACCGACATCATCCTCCCGCAGGGCCTCGAGGACGCGATGAGCCGGGTGGCCCAGGCGGAACGCGAGAAGCAGGCGCGCGTGATCCTCGGGGCCGCCGAGGTCGAGATCGCCGAGAAGTTCGAGCAGGCCTCGGCACGCTACCAGGGCAACCCCACCGCCCTCAACCTCCGCGCCATGAACATGGTCTACGAGGGCCTGCGCCAGAAAGGCGCCATGATCCTCGTTCCCTCCAGCGCCCTGGACGGCATGAACCTCGGCACGGTCATGGCGGGAGCCGCCCTGGAGCGCACGACAGTCCCGGGAGGCGGGGAGCAGGGCACACAGGGGGCGGGCGGCGGGGCCGCGGATGGAGGGGCACGGCAGTGAGCGACACCGGGAAGTCGCGCGCGCTGATCAGCGTGCAGGACGTGAGCAGGACCTACAGCGGCGGCGAGGCCGGCGTGCGCGCGCTTCGGGGGGTCTCGCTCCTTGTCGAGAAGGGCGAGTTCATGAGCATCGCCGGGCCGTCCGGCTCGGGGAAGACGACGCTGCTGAACCTCATCGGGTGCATCGACAGGGCCGACACGGGCCGCATCGAGATCGACGGCCAGGACGTCTCCGCCATGGGCCGCGACGAGCTGGCGATGTTCCGACGCAGGCACCTCGGCTTCGTCTTCCAGACCTTCAACCTCATCCCCGTGCTGAGCGCGTTCGAGAACGTCTCCTTCGCCCTGTCGCTTCTCGGCGTGGGCGAGCGGGACATGCGCGAGCGCACAACCGCCATCCTCGCCGAGGTGGGTCTCGGGGGCATGGAGGACCGGCTGCCCGCGCGCCTGTCCGGCGGCCAGCAGCAGCGCGTGGCCGTGGCGCGCGCCCTGGTGAAGGAGCCGTCCATCGTGCTGGCCGACGAGCCCACGGCGAACCTCGACTCCGACACGGGCAGGGCCATCCTGGAGCTCATGGCCTCGATGAACGCGAGGCACCGCACAACATTCGTCTTCTCCACCCACGACCCGATGGTGATGGGCTTCGCGCGCAGGCTCGTGCGCCTGCACGACGGGGCCGTGGCCTCCGACGAGAGGAGGTGACAGCCGTGTTCCTCGCGGGCCTCGCCTGGAAGAACCTCTCGCGCTACAGGAAGCGCACGATCATCACGGCCTCGGCGATCGCCTTCGGCCTCGCCGTGTACATCTTCATGGACGGGTGGCTGAAGGGAGCCGAGACCGAGAGCGAACGCAACCTCGTCCTGTACGAGACCGGCTCCTCGCGCGTGGTCACCCGGGAGTACTGGCAGGAGCGGCAGCGCCTGCCCCTCTCCGGCGCGATCGAGCGCCCCGAGCCCGTGCTTGCCGCGCTGCGCGGGGCAGGCATCGCCGCTGCCGCGCGCACCGTCTTCGCCGGGGAAGCGGTCGTCGAGGAAGGGTCCATGCCCGTGCGGGTGATCGCGATCGACCCGGCGCGCGACGACGACGTGTTCGCCCTTCGATCCACGGTGACCGAGGGCCGCCCGCTCGCGGGCGGGGAAGAGGGGGCCCTGCTGGGCCGGTGGCTCGCCGAGGACCTGGGACTGTCGGTGGGAGACCTGCTCACGATCGCGGCCAGGACGCGCACGGGTTTCCGCCAGGTGCTCGACCTCGACGTGGTCGGCATCATCGACTGCCCCAACCCCGCGGTCAACAAGGGCACCGTGTTCATGCCGCTGGACACCGCCGACGCGCTCATGGAGATGGACGGCAGCGTGACCGAGATCGACCTGCGCTACCGGGACTACCGCCGGGCCGAGGCGGTCACCGCGGGCACCGTGCTGCCGGCGCTCGCCGGGTTTGCCGGGCTGCACGTCGCCAGCTGGAAGGACCTGTCCGCCGACTACCTGGGCATCTCCTCCGCCAAGAAGGGCGGCTCGACCATCATCCTGCTCCTCGTGTTCGTCATCGCGGCCGTCGGGGTCTCGAACACGATGCTCATGACCATCTCTGAGCGCGTGCGGGAGCTGGGAATGATGCGTGCCATGGGCATGCGCGACCGCGAAATCCGCCGGGTCTTCCTGCTGGAGGCGGCGGGCATCGGGGCTGTGGGGTCGGCGGCCGGCGTGGCGGTCGGCGCCGCCGTGAACGCGGCCATGGTCCGATGGGGCATCGACTTCTCGAGGCTGCTCGACATGCGCACGATGGACATCGGCTACAGGGTCTCGGGGGTCATGCGCTCCGCGTGGAATCCTCAGGTGTTCGTGGCCGGCCTGGCCGTGGGCATCCTCGCCTGCGTAGCCGTGGCGGTGTTCCCCGTGCGCCGCGCGCTTCGCATGTCCATCACGGACTGCCTGCGCCGCGGCTGAGCGACCGGGAGGGAATCTGCAGTGAAGCTTGCGCGCATCGCAATCCGCAACATCGGGAGGAACAGGCGGCGGAGCATCCTCTCCGCCGTGGCAACCGCCGTCGCCACCATGAGCATGGTGGCGTTGGCCGGGTACATCAACGGCATGCGCCTGGACATGCAGGCCAACGTGAGGGACTTTGTCACGGGACACGTGCAGGTGCGCCACGGGCAGTGGGAACGCCACGAGAGGCTGAACCCGCTGCACCTCCGCGTCGAGCGGCCCGGCGAGCTCATCGCCCGACTGGAAGCCGAGCCGGGCGTGGCAGCGGCAACGGCGCGGCTTGCGCTCCCCGTGGCGATCTTCCGGGGACAGGAAACCTCCGGCGCGAGGGCGGTCGGGATCGATGTCGAGCGGGAGCGCGCTTTCATGCACCTGGAGCGGCTGCTGCGCGAGGGCAGGCTGCCCGCCCCGGGGGCAGACGAGGCCGTGCTGGGAACGGGGCTCGCCGCCTCGCTTGGCGCGAAGAGGGGCGATCGCCTCACCCTGCTTTCCACGACCATGCGCCGCTCCTCGAATGCCATGACCTTCCAGGTTGTCGGCCTGGTGGAGATGCCCGTCGCCTCGATGGACGGGTCGTCCCTCTTCATCCCTCTGGACAGGGCCGTTGCCCTGGCGCGCACCGACGGCGGCGTCACCGAGGTGCTCGTCACGGCGCGGAGCGAAAGGGAGATCCCGACAGTGCGCGTGTCCGTCGAGCGCATCCTCGCCGAAGGGGGCTGGGCCGACCTGCGCGCGCGGACGTGGACCGAGGCGAGCATGTTCCTGGCCTTCTTCCAGATGGCAGAGGGCCTGTACTTCGTCATCGGGCTGATCTTCTTCATCCTTGCCAGCACGGTCCTGGTGAACACCACGATGATGGTCGTCTTCGAGCGCACCCGCGAGATCGGCACCGTCGGCGCGCTGGGCATGACGGGCAGGGAGATCGTGCGGATGTTCTTCCTCGAGGCCCTCGCCCTCGCGGTCCTCGGGGCCGCGGCCGGGGTCGTCCTGGGGCTCCTCCTCTCCATCCCGATGCAGGTCCTCGGCATCGACATGAGCTCTGCCACGCAGGGCACGAGCATCGAGGTCTCGGGGGTCATCTTCGCGCGGCCCCGACTGCTCACCACCGTGCTGATCTTCATCTACGCGATCGCCGTCTCGTGCCTGGCCGCGCTCCTGCCTGCCCGGCGGGCCGCGCGCATCCAGCCCGTCGAGGCGCTGCGCGCGATATGAGGGAGGTTCCCATGCGTCTATGGACACGCCCCGCCTTTGCGGCCGCGCTCCTGGCCCTGGCAGCGGCTGCCGCCTGCGCCCAGGACGCCAGGAGCGCCGAGGGCGCCAGGAGCGCCGAGGGCGCCAGGAGCGCCGAGGATATCGTGCGCAGGATGCAGGCCAACCAGGTGTACGACACCTCGCGCACGCGGGGCAGGATGACGGTGACCGACAGGTTCGGCACCCGGGTCACCACCTTCCTCTCGTACAGCCGCGGAGCCGGCGATGCGCTCATCGAGTTCACCAGCGCCGAGGAGAAGGGCCAGAAGATCCTGCGCACCCGCGACGAGATCTACCTCTTCTACCCCGGGGCCGAGGAGCTGATCCGGCTGCAGGGCGCCGCCTTCCGCGACGCTGTCCTCGGCTCCGACATGTCCTACGAAGACCTGACCGGGGGACGGAACATCCTCGAGCTGTACGAGGTGACCCTGGAGGGCAGCGAGGCGGTGGACGGGGTCGACTGCTGGCGCATCGCCATGAAAGCAAGGGGCAGGAACGTGGCCTACCCCCGGCAACTGGCCTGGATCGACCCGCAGGCGTGGAGCCCCCGCAGGATGCAGCAGTTCTCGCTCTCGGGTCGGCTGCTCAAGGAGTCGCGCATGTCCGGCTTCCGCCAGGTGAGCGGGCGCACGATCCCGATGCGCGTCGTTCTTGAAGACAAGCTGAAGAAGGGCTCAGTGACCGAGTTCGTCGTCGAGGACATCGCGATCGGCCTCGCCCTCGACCCCGCGCTCTTCTCCCTGGAGAGGTTGACGTGGTAGGCCGCCGCGCGGCCCGTGCGCTCCTCGCGGCCTGCGCCGGCCTGGCAGCGGCCGTCTCCGCGGCAGCCGACGTCGACCTCGGCGTGCGGCTCCGCGTGCTCGAGACTCTCACGCGAGAGGCATCGTCGGACTGGGCCTTCTTCTCCCTCGGGACCGCCCGTGTCAGCCTGTCCTCCCAGTCGGAGAACGTGAAGGCCGAGCTCGCCCTGGACGGTCTCCTGGGCGAAGGCGTCTCCGCGTCGATCGCCCGGGCCCTCGTCGCCGTGCGATTCCCCGGCGGCGATGCGCCGTCCGGCGTGCGGCTCACCCTCGGGAAGGCCCGGCTCTCCTGGGGAGAGGGCGTGGCGTTCAACGCCGCTGACCTCCTGTACGGCAGCTCCTCCGCGGCAGGCCTCGACCTGACAGGAGACGTGCTGCGCGATGACTCCTCGTGGCTTGCCGCGCTGTACGTGCCCCTGGGCAGGTTCAGCTTTGCCGAGGCGGTGGCGCTGCCGCCGGGCATCGACGTGGCGGCGTTCATCGCCAACCCCTCTTCCCCTCTTCCCGACGTGACCTCGGCCGCCGCGGGCGGGCGGCTTGTCGGCAGGCTGGCGGGCACCAAGGTGGAGGCGGACTACCTCTACCGGGGGGAGACGGGGATGCACCAGGCCGCGGTCTCGCTCCAGGGAAACCTGTTCGTCGACTGGCACCTGTCGGCAGGCACGGCCGTCCCCTCCACCTCCCCGCGCCTGGAGGACCTGCAGGACACCCTTCGCCTGAGCGCCGGTGTGTTTCACCTCCAGCGCCTCGGCCCGCGCGCGACACTGTCGCTTCGCATGGAGGCCCTCTGTGCCCCCGCGGGCGAGTGGCAGGAATCGGATGCCCCATTTCCTCCGGCACCTGTCTACGGCCTGCTGCTGTACCCGGAGGCCTCCCTTGCCGTCGACTCCCGCGTCACGGTGAGCGCCCGCGCGCTGGTCTCGCCGGTGGACGGCAGCGCGGTGATCGTGCCCGGCGTGAGCGTGAGCCTGCACACCGGGCTCTCCCTTGTTGCGATGGCCAGCGTCGCACTCGGCGACGACACCGACAGCTGGGCGTCGAACCGCCGCGGCGGGCTCTCCTTCCTCGCCGGCGCGGCGTTCGTGTACTGAGAGGGCGCTCGACCGGCTCGACTCTCCCGCTCTGATGGACAGCGCGCGGGCCTCGGCATATACTGTTGCTGTCCCGACGCGGGATGCACGCACGCGCGTGCACGAAACCTTGAGGGTGGGAGGAGAGGGGAATGGCGAAAGCGAAACGGACCACGCACAGAAGCTCCTCGGGAACGAAGCTCTACGCGGTGCGCGACAGCAAGGGCCGGTTCAAGGACATCCAGACCTACAAGCGCGCCCACGGCGCGGACCTCAAGCGCAAGAGCAAGTCCGAGAAAAAGAAGTAGCAGCGGTTCCTCTCCGGCACGACTCTGCTGGCAGTGGACCCGGGCAGTCCACTGCCAGTAGATTTGCGGCATGGGAACTCTTCCGCGTCGCGCCCTGCCTCCTGCCCTTGCTGTTGCAGCACTGCTTCTCGCCTCCTGCGCATCCACGACCCGCGTGACCCTCCCCGACCCGGCGCCCGCGCGCACGGACATGGAGGTGCTCCTCGCGGGCAGGGGTGCGGTCCCCGTCACCGTGGAAAAGGGCAGCAGGACGGGCGCCTTCGGGTGCACGGTCGCCTTCGAAGTCTACAGGCCGGCGGAGCCGCGGACCGACACCCTCGTTGTCCTCGGGCATGGCTTCGCGAGCAACCTGTCGTGGATGCGGGGGTGGGCCGAGCGGTGGGCCTCGTTCGGCGTGCCGACGGCTGTCCTCAGCTTCTGCAACTCCACTCCATTCAACGGCAGGCACGACAGGAACGCCGAGGACATGGTCGCCCTCTCACGCGCGCTGCACGACGGCCCCGTGCTGTACGCGGGCTTTTCGGCAGGCGGCCTTGCCGCCTACCTCGCCTGTGTCCGCGATCCCCACGCAATCGCGTACCTCGGCCTCGACGCGGTGGATACCGGCGGCCTCGCCGTCGCAGCCAGGGACGGCTTTCGCGTGCCTGCCCTGTTCCTCCTCGGCGAGCCGGGCCCCTGCAACGCGAAGAACAGCATGCTCCCTGCCATCCCCGCGCGCGAGACTGTGCGGGCGCTGCGCGTGAGCAGTGCCCTGCACGGCCACTTCCAGGACCCGTACGACCCCCGGGTCGAGAGCGTGTGCGGGAAGGTGGTGCCGCCCGAGGCGGCCGAGGCGATCCTCGCGGACACCAGGTGCCTGGCCACGGCGTGGGTGCTCACGGCGACCGGGGCAATGCCCGGGGCCGGCATCCTTCTCGAGCAGGCGGCGTCGGGCGCGGCGGGCTGGGAAGGTCGGGTGGAGGCGTTATGAGCGAGAGCGGGATGGGCGGCAGGACCGCGAAGACGGTCGACCAGTACATCGCGGGTTTCCCGCCCGAGGTGCGGCGGATCCTGAAACAGCTGCGGGCCGCCATCCGGGCCGCCGCGCCCGACGCCGTGGAGAAGATCAGCTACGGCATGCCGGGCTACTGGCAGAACAGGATTCTCGTCTACTTCGCGGGACACGCGAAGCACGTGGGCCTCTACCCGGGCGTGGAAGCGGTCGTCGCGTTCAAGGACCAGCTCTCCCGCTTCGTCACGTCGAAGGGAACCGTGCAGTTCCCGTACGAGAAGCCCATCCCCCTGGCCCTGGTGCGGCGGATCGTCGCCTTCCGGCTCAGGGCATGCGTTCCAGCGAGTACACCGCGCGGAACGCGCGCTCGGCCCCGGGCGGCACGGTCTGGATCGGACTGAACGACACCCCCGAGACTCCCCGTCCCCCCTCGGCCACCGCGCCCGTGACGAGGATCTCCCATGCCTTTGCCGTGTCCTCGCCCAGCTTTGCCGCGGCATTCACCTCGGCACCGAACACGTCGTGGTCGCCGATGCGCAGCACCTGGCCGAAGCCCAGCCCGATGCACAGCAGGATCTGCTCCGCCTCTGTCCTGCCCCTGTTGTAGTCCCGCGCCGCGCGCTGCATGGCGAGGCTGCACTCCAGCGCCTTTCGCACCGAGCGGAAGATCACCAGGAGGCTGTCGCCCTCGCTCTTCAACAGTATCCCGTCGTGCCTGTCGATGCAGGGAACCAGGATGCGCTGGCTCTCGAAGATGACCTGCAGGAAGTGGATGATGCCGAACTCGGCGACCCCGCGCGAGAAGCCCGAAAGGTCCGTGAACATGACGGCCCACGTCTCGCCGAAGAGGTCCCAGATCCGGGCGTCGATCCTCTCCCTGTCCGCGCCGGGCGCCAGGCGTTCGGCGATCAGCTTCTCCAGGCGGTCCTGCGACGCGCTGGTGGCGATCTGGTAGGTGTACGGCATGCGGGCTTTCCTCCCCCCCGGGCGGCAGTGTAGGCCGAAGGCTCCCCGCGCGCAACGGCAATGCCGGCGCCGATTCGCCCCGTTCATTGGAGGCGGGAGGTTGACCGGCGGGGCAGTGGGGGCAGTATTACTGTAAGGGTATTACCATGCGAGTCACCATCAAGGGACAGGTCACGATCCCCCAGGCCCTGCGGCGCAAGTACCGCATCGATGCGCACGCCGAAGTCGAGTTCATCGAGGAGGACGGGAGGATCGTGCTGCGGGCGCTGCGCAGGTCCGACACTCCCCTGCGCGGGCTGGTCGGCCGGGGAGACGTGACGATGTCGACCGAGCAGATCCTGCGGCTGACGCGGGGCGGGTAGTGGCGGAATACCTCGTCGATTCATCCGTGCTGCTCGACGTCTTCACGAACGATGTCCGGTGGATGCAGTGGTCGCTCGACACCCTCGAGAGGGCGGCCGCCGACGGCACGGTGTTCCTCGATCCCATCGTGTACTCGGAAGTCTCGATCCGCTTCTCCCGCATCGAGGAGCTGGAGTCGGCGCTCCGCGGCAGCGGCCTGGCCTGGAGCGACATGCCCCGGGAGGCCCTGTTCCTCGCGGGAAAGGTCTTCCGCGGCTACCGCAGGGCGGGCGGGGCCCGCACGAGCCCCCTGCCCGACCTCTTCATCGGCGCGCACGCGGCGGTGTCGAAACTCGTGCTGCTGACACGGGACCCCGCGAGAATCAGGAGGAATTTCCCGACCGTCCGCATGGTGTGCCCCGCGGACCGGTAGCCGGCGGGGGCCAGGCGCCGGGGCGCGGCCTATGCGCGCTTGGGGAAGGTGACGCGGAAGGTGGAGCCCGCGTCGGGCCTGGACTCGACGGCGATCGCGCCGTTGTACTCGCCCAGCACCCGGTGCACCGTGGCAAGGCCCAGGCCCGTGCCCGCGATTCCCGATGTCTTCGCGCTCTTGACCCTGTAGAACTCCTGGAACAGGTTTGCGCGCTCGGCCTCGCTCATCCCGATGCCGGTGTCCGACACGGACACGATCCAGCTCTCCCCGCCGTCGGCCACGGCGACCGTGAGGCTGCCCTTGTCCCGGTTGTACTTGATGCCGTTCGAGATGAGGTTCATGAAGATCCTGTCCATGTCGCCCCTGTCCGCGTGCACGGGGCAGGCGGCGGGCGGCGCCTCGAGGGCCGTGACCAGCTTCTTCTTGTCCGCCTGGACCTTGAAGAACTCCAGCTGCGCCGCGAGGATCTCCTTCAGGTCCAGGTCTTCCAGCGTGCGCTGGACCTTTCCCACCTCGCGCGCGTTGATGTACAGCAGGTCGCGCACGAGGTCCAGCAGCGCCTCGCCGCGCACCTTGCAGCGGTCGAGCATCTCGTGGATCTTCCCCGGGTCCCTGTCGAACATCCCCGTCAGGATGACGTTGATGTAGTTGATGATCGCCGAGAGCGGGCTCTTCAGCTCGTGGGCCACCATGGAGACGAACCTGTTCTTGTCCTGCTCGGCCTTCCAGCTCGCCGTGACGTCGGTGAGGATCACGATCGCCCCGCCGGCCGCCCCGTCGCGGGTGAGCGGCGTCACGCTCACCTGGAGCATCGCCTCTCCCGCCCTCACCTGCACGGACCTGTCGGGTGCCTGCGGCCCGGCGTCGAGGACCCCCTCGATCGCCGCGCTGGCGTCCAGGTCGGTGAACAGCTCCGCGAGGGTCAGGCCCTCCCGGAAGCGCTTTCCCAGGAAGTGCTCGGCCCGCGGGTTCATCAGCACCGGCTCGCGGCGCACGTTCAGCACCACCACCCCCTCGTGCATCGAGGAGATCATCTGGTGGGAGAGGCTGCGCTCCGTGGCCAGCTCGGAGAGGTACTTCTCGCGCTCGCGGATCAGGCGCCACTGCTGCACGGCCCTGTTCACGACCTGCAGCAGGTCGTCGGGGGTGAACGGCTTGACCAGGAAGTCGAAGGCGCCGCGCTGGGTCACCTCCACGGCCGCCTCCACCGTGGCGAGGGCCGAGACGATGACCACCACCATGCGTGCCGCCGAAGCGCTGGCGGATGTGCTCGGTGACCTTGAACCCGTCGATGCCGGGCATCTTCAGGTCGACGAGGGCCAGGTCGTAGGGGGCCTCGCCGAGCATGCGGATGGCGGTCTCCCCGTCGCGGGCGGTCTGCACGGCGAAACCCCGCCGCTCCAGCACCCGCCGCATGCCCTCGCGCATGCCCTCCTCGTCGTCGATGACGAGAATCCGGACCTGCTCGCGGTCCCTCGGGACCGGCTCCGCGGAGGCGTCCGCGCTGGGCTGGGGGGGCCGCTCGCCGTCCATCAGCTCACCCGCGGCACCGCGTCCTACGCACGGCGGGCCTTGCCCGACAGGTGCTGCTCGATCTTGCCCACCAGGTGCTCGAGGGGAACGGGCTTGGTGAGCACCTCGTCCACCTTCATCCACTCCCGCCCCGGTGCCGCGCTTCCCTCGAAGGTGAAGCCGATCTTGCGGGGGGCGGCTGTCTGCATGATGATGGGAACCGTCGCCAGCCCGGGGAGGTCGCGCACCTTCTTGCAGAACACGAATCCCGAGTCGTAGTGCTCCATCATGAGGTCCGCCAGGATGAGGTCGGGGGCGAACTCGCTCGCCCGGGCGAGGCCCTCGTCGATCGAGTTGGCAGACTCGACGGTGTAGCCGCTTGATTCCAGGAACGCCCGCTGCCCCGCGATGAGGTCCGCGTCGTCGTCAACGATCAGTACTCGAGCCACGTCCGTCCTCCTTCGAAACTGCCGCCTGCGCCGCCTTCCCGTTGGCCGCGGAAACGACGCGGCGGATGCGCACGGTGAAGCACGCGCCGCCCTCGGGGTTGTTCGAGGCCTGGATGGTCCCGCCGTGCATCTTCACGATGCCGTAGCACACGGACAGGCCCAGGCCCGTGCCCTTGCCCACCTTCTTCGTCGTGAAGAAGGGAGAGAACATCTTGGGCAGGTTCTCCTCCGGGATGCCGGGACCCGAGTCCGCGACGCGGACCGTGAACTCCCCCTCCCCGTCCTCCGTCGACACGCGGAGCGTCCCGCCGTCGGGCATGGCCTCCCGCGCGTTCTTCACGATGTTGTCGAAGACCTGGCGCAGCTGCCCCGCATCCACGTTCTGCGGGGCGAGGCGTTCGTCGAGAGCCCACTCTACACGGATTTTCCCGTTCTGTGAAGTTCCCGCGATCCCGGTCACGCTGTCACGGAGAAGCGCATTGATGTCGGTGGGCCTGCGCTCGACCTTTTCCTCGCGCGCGAAGTTCAGGATCCCGCGCACGATCTTCTGCGTGCGCTCGGCCTCCGCGATGATCCTGTCCGCGTCGGCCCTGCCCGGGGCGCCCTCGGGAAGCTCGTCCTTCAGCAGGTGAGAGTACATGAGCACGACGCCGAGGGGGTTGTTGATCTCGTGGGCGATCCCCGCCGCCATCTGGCCCATCGAGGCGAGCTTCTCCGCCTGGATGAGCCGGGTCTGGTTCGCCGTGAGGTCCTTCATCGCCGACTCCACCCGGGCGATGAGGTACGGGCAGGCACATCTCCACCTCGGCCTTGCCCCTGTACACGGCGAGGGCCTTGTCCCTGCAGGAGGGGTAGCCGCAGGCACCGCAGTTCAGCTCGTCCTCGGGGGTGAGCTTTCCCGTCTGGGAGAGGATCCTGCGGATCTCCTCCTCGGGGGCGGCCACCTCCTCGCGCGTCACGGGGTGGAAGCGCGTGGACAGGTCGATGTCGAGGTACTCGGCGTGTTCCTCGGCCCACTCCTCGATGTCGCGGGCCATGGGCTGGTGATGCATGTACTGCACCACGTACTTCTTGCGCTCGTAGAAGGTGAGGTCGTTCACCATCGAGGGGCCGCCGATGCACCCCTCGCAGAACAGGAGGTCGAACAGCCTGTAGCTCACCCTCTGGCCTGTGCGCACCCGGTTGGACAGCACGTGCAGCATGTCCATCACCCTCTCGGGCCCTTCCACGACGTAGACGGGGCTCTCGAGGATGTCCGCGTCGATCGAGGCTGCCTTGAGCAGCCCGCCGGTGACCGGGTAGATCCTGCCGAGGTTCGCGTGCGGGGGGTTGAAGTCGGCAGGCGCCGCCTGGGGGGGTGCCACCCCCGCCGCGGCGAACAGCTCCACCAGCTCCTCGAAGGTCAGCACGGCATCCACACCGGCGCCGGAAGCGCCCGAGGCGCCGGAAGCGCCGTCCCCCTCGACTTTTTTCGCCACGCAGGGGCCGATGAACACGAGCTGCGCCCGCGGGTCGACCCTGCTCCTCACCATCCGGGCCGTGGCCTCCATGGGCGAGACCACGGGGGCGAGATGGCCGGCCAGCTCGGGCACCATCTTCTCCACGTACTGCACCACGGAGGGGCAGGGCGAGGAGATGAGGAAGTCGTCGGGGGAGCGTTCCACGATGGCGCGGAACCGCCGGTAGTACTCGTACGAGACGAGGTCGGCCCCGAATGCCACCTCGAACACGCCGGCGAAGCCCACAGCGCGCAGCGCGCCCACAAGCTGGCGCGGCGGGGTGTCGAGGAACGCCGCGGGGAACGAGGGTGCGAGCAGCGCGTAGGTGCTGCCGGCCCCCGCCAGCAGCGCGCGCACCTGGTCGAGGGAGGAGCGCACGCGCTTGGCCCCCTGCGAGCAGGCGGTCACGCACCACCCGCAGGAGATGCAGAACTCCTCGATGATCTCGGCCTGCCCGCCCTTCACCTGGATGGCCTTTGTCGGGCAGGACCGCACGCACGAGTAGCACTTCTTGCACGTGTCGCTGACCGTGTAGACCGACACCATGGCCCGTCCCCCGGGGTCCTCCCCTCCCTCAGCCCTTCTGGGGCCGTGACTCGTAGCTCGTGTGCAGGAGCTCGTGCGCCGTGTGCGAGCCCGGCTCGCCGAAGTACTCCTTGTACACGGAGGCGACTGCCGGGTTCTTGTACGACTGGCGCACCGACCTGCTCTTCTCCAGGGCGTAGATCGCCTTGATCCTCTGCTCGGTCCTCTGCGGGTCGTAGCCGTACATCTGGCCGCCGCCGCCGGCGCAGCCGCCGGGGCAGGCCATGACCTCGATGAACTCCCAGGGCGAGTCCCCCGCGCGCACCCTGTCGGCGATCTGCCGTGCGTTGGACAGGCGGTTGGCGATGGCAACGCGGATGGTGCGGTCGCCCACCTTCACGCTGGCCTCCTTCACCCCGGCCATGCCGCGCACGGCCTCGAAGTCCAGCTTCTCCAGGTCCTTGCCCGTGAGCAGGTAGTAGGCCGAGCGCAGGGCCGACTCCATGACCCCGCCGGAGGCGGCGAAGATGTCGCCCGACCCCGTGGGCGCGCCGAAGGGCTTGTCGAACTCCTCCTCGGGGAGGCTCTCGAAGGTGATGCCGAAGATCTGCATCATCCTGTTGAACTGGCGGGTGGTGAGCACCGCGTCCACGTCCGTGACGCCGTCCTTCGACAGCTCGGGCCGCAGCGCCTCGTACTTCTTGGCCGTGCAGGGCATCACCGACACCACGTAGATGTCGCGCGGGTCGATCGACATCTTCTTCGCGAGGTAACTCTTGATGGTGGCGCCCATCATCTCCTGCGGGCTCTTGCAGGTGGAGATGTTCGCGAGCAGCTCGGGGTAGTAGTGCTCGGCGAACTTGATCCAGGCAGGGCAGCAGGAGGTGAACAGCGGAAGCTTCTTCGCCCTCCGTGATCCTGCGCACCAGCTCCGTGCCCTCCTCCATGATCGTGAGGTCGGCGGCGAAGTCGGTGTCGAAGACCTGGCGGAAGCCCATGCGCCGCAGGCGCCGCGGCGACCTTGCCTGTCACGTTGGCGCCGGGGGCCAGCCCGAAGAAGTCGCCCAGCGACACGCGGATCGCGGGGGCGGCCTGGGCCACGACGTACTTCTTGCCCTCCTGCAGCACCTGGATCACCTTCTCGACGGCGCGCACCTCGTGCAGCGCGCCGGTCGGGCAGGCGAGCGTGCACTGGCCGCAGTTGACGCAGGTGGTCTCGCTCAGGTCCATCTCGAAGGGCGGCAGCACCATGGTGTCGAAGCCGCGCCGGGTGAAGTCGATGGCCGCCACGCCCTGGATCTCCTCGCAGATGCGCACGCAGCGGCCGCAGAGGATGCACTTGTCCGGCTCGCGGATGATGGAGGGGGAGGAGAAGTCGGTGTAGTGGTGGCGGGTCTTGCCCTCGAAGGGCACCCTGTCGATGCCGTACTCCGAGGCCAGGGACTGCAGCTCGCAGTAGCCGTTCTTCGGCGCAGGTGAGGCAGTCGAAGGGGTGGCTCGCGAGCAGGAGCTGGATGATCGTGCGGCGGGCGTTCGACGACCCGCGGGCTGCGCGTCTGCGACCTCCATGCCCTCCTCGACCGGGAAGGCGCAGGAGGGGATGAGGCCGGGCTGCCCCTTGCACTCCACCACGCACATGCGGCAGGCGCCGCTCGGGAACAGCTCCTTGATGTGGCACAGGGTGGGGATCTCGCTCGCCCGCGGCGGTCGCCGCGTCCAGGATCGTCGTCCCGGGGGCGGCCTGCAGGGTCTTCCGGTCGTTGATCGTCAGGTTCACCATCGATGTCGCCTCCTCAGCTCACCGTCACCGCGTTGAAGCGGCACACGTCGCGGCAGATGCCGCAGCGGATGCACTTCTCGTCCACGATGTAGTGGGCCTTCTTCTTCTCGCCCACGATGGCCTGCGTGGGGCACTTCTTCGCGCACAGCGTGCACCCCGTGCAGGCGTCGGTGTCGATCTCGTAGGTCAGCAGGCCCTTGCACTGGTGGGCCGGGCACTTCCGGTCGTAGATGTGCGCCTCGTACTCCTCGCGGAAGTACCGCAGGGTGGACAGCACGGGGTTGGGCGCCGTCTGGCCCAGGCCGCACAGCGAGGTGTCCTTGATCACCTGCGCCAGGCTCTCCATGTTCAGCACCCGGTTGAAGCGCAGGAGGTTGTCCTCCTCGCTCTTCATCTTGCGAGTAGGGCGAGACGATGGAGTCGAGGATCTCGTACAGCCGCTGCGTGCCCTCGCGGCAGGGGATGCACTTGCCGCAGGATCTCGGTGGTGATGAAGCCGCAGGAAGTAGCGGGCCACGTCCACCATGCAGGTGTCCTCGTCCATCACCACGAGGCCGCCCGAGCCCATCATGGCGCCGACGGACTTCAGCGACTCGTAGTCGATCTTCGTGTCCAGGTGCTCGGCCGGGATGCAGCCGCCCGAGGGACCGCCGATCTGCACGGCCTTGAAGGCCTTGCCGTCGGGGATGCCGCCGCCGATGTCGAAGACGATCTCGCGCAGGGTGATGCCCATGGGCACCTCGACCAGGCCGGTGTTCATCACCTTGCCGGTGAGGGCGAAGACCTTCGTGCCCTTGCGGCTCTGCGGTGCCCATGGCCGCGAAGGCGCGCGGCCCCCTCGCGCAGGATGTGCGAGCACGTTGGCGAAGGTCTCCACGTTGTTGATGATCGTGGGCTTCTGGAACAGGCCCGACACGGCGGGGAACGGCGGCCGGGGCCGGGGCATGCCGCGCCGGCCCTCGACCGAGGCCATCAGCGCGGTCTCCTCGCCGCAGACGAACGCGCCGGCGCCCTTCTTCACCCGCAGGGTGAACTGGAAGCCCGCTCGGACCGACGCGGCTTCTCGAGAAGCCCCTCCGCCTTCAGCGACGCCGATGGCCTTCCTGAGCCGCTCGATGGCGAGGGGATACTCGGCGCGGCAGTAGATGATGCCCTCGTTGGCGCCGATGGCGTAGCCGGCGATGATCATGCCCTCGAGCACGGAGAAGGGGTCGCCCTCGAGGATGGAGCGGTCCATGAAGGCCCCGGGGTCGCCCTCGTCGGCGTTGCAGATCACGTACTTCTTCTCGCTCTTCGAGGCCAGGGCGAACTCCCACTTCTTGCCGGCGGAGAACCCGCCGCCGCCGCGGCCGCGCAGGCCCGACTTCGTGATCTCGGCGATCACCTCGGCGCTGGTCATGGTGCAGCGCACGCTCCAGGCCCTTGAACCCGCCGTGCGCGCGGTAGTCGGCGATGGACTCGGGGTTGATGACCCCGCAGTTGCGCAGCACGTACTTCACCTGCTTGCGGAAGTAGGGGTGCTCGTCGATCAGGGGGATGCCCGGCGAGCGGCGCCTTGCCGTTCCTGAACTGGCCCAGCAGGCCGTCGAGCTTCAGTGTTCCTGCGCACGAACACCTCGTCCAGGATGAAGCTGGCCACCTCGGGAGTGACGTTGCCGTAGGAGACCCGGTGGCCCGTGTCGGTCACCACGTCCATGATCGGCTCGGCCTTGCAGTAGCCGATGCAGCCCGTCGGGGTGATCTGCACGCGCCACGTTGCCGCGCGGCCGCCCACTTCTCGACCGCCGTCTTCACCTCGCCCGCGCCGGTGGCCAGGCCGCAGGTGCCCATGCCGATGAAGACCTTGTTCATGCCTCCACCCCCCGGCCTCGGCCCGGAAGCGCCGTCGACCCCGCCCGCGGCGCGGAACTTGTCGACCAGCTCCTCGACCTGCTTCTTGTCGAGCCGGCCGAAGAACCTCCCGTTCACCATCATCGCGGGAGCGATGGAGCAGCACCCGAGGCACGCGACCGTCTCGAGCGAGAACAGCCCGTCCCTGGTCGTCTGGCCGACCTCGATGCCCAGCGCGGTGATCAGGGCGTCCAGCAGGTTGAGCGATCCCTTCACGTGGCAGGCCGTTCCCCGGCAGATCTGGATCTGGATCTTCCCCGGCGCGGTCAGCTTGAACTGGTTGTAGAAGGTGGCCACGCCGAAGACCTTCGACGAGGGCAGCTTCAGGTAGTCGGAGATCCTGTTGATGCTGTCGCGGGAGAGGTAGCCATACTCGCCCTGGACCTCCTGCAGGATGGAGATCAGGTGGTCCCGGTTGGGCGGGTGGCTCGCAATCACCTCGTCGATTGGACGCTTCTGAAGTGCTGTGCTCATGCTGTCTCCCCCAAGAAGTGAATGGTGATATAATTCACGATTCAAAAGCTACCATTTCGTGACAAAAGTGTCAATACATCAACTGCGCTAGCATGTGCGAAGCCCGCGCTACTTTGCCTCGATCAGCTCCACTCCTCGCCAGTCCGGCGGGGCGCCAACCCCGGCGAGCACCTTGGTTCGGTTCTGGAAGATGCGCACAACCTCGTCGGAGGGATTGCGGGCGCGCAGCGTTTCGAAGATCGCGAGGGCCTCCGCGAACCTGCGGCCGTAGTAGGAACGCAGCCCGCGGGCGAGCTCCTCGCGACTGGAAAGCTTCATCTCCCTCTCCGCGGGGGGGCAGCCGTCGAGGACCTCGAAGAGCAGGACAGTCCCTTCCCTGCCCTTCACCTGCACCCTGTCGATGAAGCGGCAGGCGAACCTGCCGGTTGCCCTCAGCGACTTGAGAGTCCGACCGGTCGTGAGGATGGCGGCGCCGTACAGACGCGTGAGCGCCTCCAGCCGCGAGGCCAGGTTGACCGCGTCGGCGATCACCGAGCCGTCCATCCGCTCGTGCTCGCCCACGGTTCCCAGCATGAGGGTGCCCGAGTGCACGCCGATGCCGATGGAGATGGGCCGGTACCCGCTGGACTTCCTGTGCCCGTTGTACTCGGCAAGCCTCTGCTGCATCGCGACGGCTGCCGCGAGGCCGTCGTCGGCGCAGCGGGGGAACAGCGCCATGATCGCATCGCCGATGTACTTGTCGATGAACCCGTTGTTCCTGCGGATCTCGGGCCCCATGCGCTTGAGATAGGAGTTGAGGAAGTTGAAGGTCTCGAACGGCGTCATCGACTCGGAGAGCGCGGTGAAGGAGCGGATGTCCGAGAACATCACCGTCATGTCCCGCTGGACATGGTCCCCCAGCTGCAGATCGACGATGCTCTCCTTGGACAGCAGGCGCAGCAGCTCGTGCGGCACGAACCTGCCGTACGCTCCCAGCAGGTCCTCCAGCCGCCTGCTGTAGCCCTGGATGGTCTCGGCCATGGCATTGAAGCTCAGGCCCAGACGGCCGACCTCGTCGCGCGAACGGACCACGGCCCGCACCTCGAGGTTCTCCTGGCCGAACCTGCGCACGACGGTGTCCAGCGACACGATGCCCCGGGTGAACAGCGACCCCATGACGATGGATGCCAGGATCGTGAGCAGCAGAGCGCCGCCCACCACCGCCCCCGTGACGATCCTCGCGCGGCGCAGCACGGCGCGCACGTCGCTGTCCACCATGTCGATCCCGAGAACCCCGAGAAGGGTCGTGCCGTCCCTGCCGAAGACAGGGGCGTATCCGGTGAGGGAGTTCACCCCGTAGGCCTCGTCCCAGGTGTAGCCCTGCTCCACCAGCGGGACCTTCTCGGCGATGGCCCTCCTCGCGACGGGAAAGTCCGAGAGATCGAAGGCCGACCCGAAGCGCGTCAGCTCATCGGCGGACAGCTCGCCGGCCTCGGCGCGCGCGCGGTCGGCGAGCAGGTCCGCGTCGACGACGAAGAGCGCCGTCTCCGCGTCGGGGGTTGGCGCGAAAAGGTAGATGTAGTGGACGAGGCGCTCCTCGGTGGCCCGGACGGCGTTCAGCGCCTCGGAGACGGACAGGAAGTCCGCCGAGTCTTCCGCCTCACGGACCCCGTCGTCGGACATGCCGGGCCGCAGACGGGCGACCAGGCGCCGGCATGCCTCTGGATCGACGAGCTGCGCGGCGACCCGGGCAAGACCGCCCACCCTGTTCTGCAGCTCGCCGAACATGCTGCGCTGCAGGATCGTGAATGTGCCGGCGGCGAGCAGGAGACTCGCGAGGGACCCGATGACCAGGAACGTGAGGGTGATCTTCAGGCGCATGCTGAAGGTGACCCCGGGTGCGGCTGCTCGCGGGGCCTCACCCATTCCCGTCGCCCTCCAGCTCGTCCACGGGCAGTCCCCAGCGCCTCTCGATCTCCACGGCAGCCTCCGGGGCGGTCAGGAAGAGCAGGGCCTGTATCCCCACCGCCTGCGCGCCCTCGACGTTATGGATCGTGTCGTCGACGAAGATCGCCTCGGACGCCTGCACGCCGAGGGAGTCCAGGCACAGGCGGTAGATCTCCGGCTCGGGCTTCACCAGGCGGACCTCGCAGGAGAAGACCCGCACGGGGAACTCGGCCATCCACTGGAGGCGCGGGTCCTTCCACATGTCGTCCAGGATCTCCTGCGGCATGTTCGAAAGGATGGCCGTGCGGAAGCCCTTCCTGCGCAGGGCCGCGGCCCAGGCGACCACGCGCGCGTTGACCCGTGTCCACGCGGCGATGTCGGCGCGAACCAGCCGGCCGACAAGGTCGGCTGAAACGGGGCGGCCCGCCGCGGCAAGGATGCTGCCCCAGTACCCTGCCGCGTCCACGGTCGACCTGTCCCACATCAGCCTGTCCTTCGCGTACAGGGTGCGGAAGCGGTCCATGGGAAGGCCGCACAGGTCTGCCAGGACCCGTGCCTGGGCGGGGTCCTGGTGCAGGCCCAGCACGCCGCCGAAGTCGAAGATGACGGAAGTGATGGAGGACATGCGCCCGTGGCGCTGGTGGGATGGCATGATGCGTGCAGTTCATCACGCCGCCCGGGGGCGCGTCAAGCAAGCCGACGCGCCCCGGATTATCTGCTCGGCTTCTCTCCCCTGCGCTTGTCCCTGACCCTGTCCACGAACGCGGGGGTGATCTCCGTGACCCCCTCCTTCGCCGCCGCCTCCACGCAGGCGCGGATCGCGGCCGTCATGAACGGCCGGGGCACCCGCACGAGCTTCGCGCAGGCCTCCTCCTGCCACGTCACCCCGGGGTCCACACGCTGCACGGCGTACTTCACCGCGTCGACGGACACGCCCTTGGAGCGCGGGATCAGCTCGGAGTACGGCCTGCCGTGCCGGGCCAGCCAGAAGCGCGCGTTGTCGCGAAAGCCGTAGTCGATGGGCAGGTCCGGCGCGCAGGTCCCCTGCAGCAGGGCCGTCCGCAGCCGGGGTTTCAGGTGGATCTTCTCGATGCGCAGCACGAACCGCCGCTCCTGGTCTCCCTCGAAGTACGTGAGCGGGAAGGCATCGTCCCACGTGCACTCGAACACCTGGACGGCCTCGCGCACGATCTCGGGAAACCGCGCACCGCCATCGTCCGTGCGCCGCGACGGCTCGAGGGTGAAGATGCTGTTCTTCATCTTCTCCTCCGTCGTCTCGCCGGGAAAGCCGAGGGTCACGCAGTTCTTCAGGTACCGCCGTCGGTGCGGGATGAAGTTCAGGGCGCAGTGCCTGCGCGCGGCGATGTTCCGCGCCGTGTTGCTCGTGTCGCGCGCGATGAGCATCATGGAGTGGCGGCCGGCCACGATGTGGGGAAAGCACAGGGAATAGGGGCCGAGATTGGTCCTCCCCGACTCCGAGACGCTCGAGACGAGCACCACGGGCATGGGGAAGAAGCTGGACGTCTGGTAGAAATTGTCGAGGATCTTCACCTCGGTGAACTCATCGTGCACGGGGACCTCCGGGTGCACCGCTTATACCACGGATGCGGCCTGCGGTAGAATCACCGCAGGGGGAGGCTGGCAATGGCAATCAGGCTGGGAATCAGCTCGTGTCTTCTCGGGCAGAACGTCCGCTACAACGGCGGGCACAAGCTGGACAGGTACCTGCACGACACGCTGGGAAGGTTCGTCGAGTGGGTGCCCGTCTGTCCCGAGGTCGAGTGCGGGCTGGGCGTGCCCCGGGAGTCCATGCGCCTGGTGGGCGACCCCGCCGAGCCCCGGCTGGTGACCGCGAAGACGGGGATCGACCACACGCAGCGCATGCGCCGCTGGAGCGAGAGCCGCCTGGCCGCGCTGGCCGCCGAGGACCTGTGCGGCTTCGTCTTCAAGAGCGCCTCGCCCAGCTCGGGCCTCAGGGCCGTGAAGGTCTACGATGAGAAGGGAAGCCCGTCGCGGAGGGGCGTGGGCCTGTTTGCCCGGGCCTTCACGGGACGCTTCCCCCTCCTGCCCGTGGAGGACGACGGCCGGCTGAACGACCCGGGCCTGCGCGAGAACTTCATCGAGAGGGTGTTCGTCTACCGGCGCTGGAGGGACTTCGAGCAGGCGGATGGCAGCATCCGGGGGCTTGTCGGCTTTCACACCGACCATAAGCTCCTCGTCATGTCGCACGACCCGCGGGCCGTCTCTGCGCTGGGCGCGCTCGTCGCCTCGGCGAAGGGCAGGCCGCGGACGGCGGTCCTCGGCGAGTACCTGGCCGGTCTCATGCGCGCGCTCAGCCTCGAGGCCACGCCGAAGAAGAACGTGAACGTCCTGCAGCACGCCATGGGCTACTTCAAGAAGCAGCTCGCCGCCGACGAGAAGGCGGAGCTGCTCGAGGTGATTGGCGACTACCACGCGGGCCATGTGCCCCTGGTCGTGCCGCTCGTGCTGCTGCGCCACCACGTGCGCAGGTTCGCCGAGCCCTACCTGTCGCGCCAGGTGTGGCTGCACCCCCACCCCGTGGAGCTCGCCCTGCGCAACCACGTGTAGTATCTTCACCCATGAAGCTCCTGCTCGCCTACCTGCGTCCCTACCGGGGAATGATCGCCCTCGCGATCGGCCTGGCGGTCGTCAACCAGGTCTTCTCCCTCCTGGACCCGCAGATCTTCCGCATCATCGTCGACCGCTACGCCACGAACTTTGCCTCGATGCCCCGCGCCGAGTTCATCCGCGGGGTCGGGCTTCTCATCCTCGCCTTCGTCGGCGTTGCCATGGTGAGCCGCGTCGCGAAGAACTTCCAGGACTACTTCGTGAACGTCGCCTCCCAGTCCGTCGGCGCCAGGATGTACGCCGACGGCATCGCCCACTCCCTGCGCCTGCCCTACCGGGCATTCGAGGACCAGCAGAGCGGCGCGGTGCTGCAGCAGCTGCAGAAGGCGAGGAGCGACTCCCGGGACATGATCGGCCAGGCCATCAACTCCATCTTCATCTCCTCGCTCGCCTTCGTGCTCGTCCTGGGCTACTCCTTCTTCGTGCACTGGTCCATCGGCGCCGCCCTGCTCGTGCTCTCCCCGGTCCTCGGCGTCCTGGTCTCGTCCCTCGGCCGCAGGATCAAGAAGGTGCAGGCCCGGATCTTCGGCGAGACCAACGCCCTGGCCGGCTCCACCACGGAAAGCCTTCGCAACATCGAGCTGATAAAGAGCCTGGGGCTGGAGACGCAGGAAATCGACAGGCTCAACGCGACGAACACCCGCATCCTCGACCTGGAGCTGTCCAAGGTGAAGACGGTGCGCCTGCTCATGTTCTTCCAGGGCACGGCCATCAACTTCTTCCGGGCGCTGCTGCTCCTGCTGATGCTCGTGCTGGTGTACCTGCGGCTCATCACGCTGGGCGAGTTCCTCAGCATGATGTTCTACTCCTTCGCGATCTTCTCGCCGCTGGGCGAGATCGGCAGCATCATCACGAAGTACCAGGAGACGCGCGCGAGCCTCGAGAACGTCGAGCGCATCCTCGCGCAGGAGACGGCTCCCGCCAATCCTTCCGGCGCGGTGCCCGACGGGATCGAGAGCCTGGAGTTCTCGGGCGTGAGCTACCGGCACCCCGGCGCGCGCGAGCCCGCCCTCCAGGAGGTGTCCTTCGCGGCCCGGTCGGGGGAAAGCATCGCCTTCGTGGGGCCCTCGGGGGCGGGGAAGAGCACCCTGGTGAAGCTGCTCCTTGGCCTGTACACGCCCGACGCGGGGCGCATTCTCTTCAACTGGAATAGACTCCTCCGCGGTGAACTACGACCTGCTTCGCCGGCGCGTGGGCTTCGTGCCCCAGGCCATCGAGCTGTTCGCGGGGACCATCCGCGACAACCTGCGCTTCGCCCGGGCCGACGCCGACGACGAGGAGTGCCTGGCCAGCCTGCGCGCGGCGCAGCTGGCCGGGCTGCTCGAGCGCAGCAGGGAGGGCCTGGACACGCGGATCGGCGAGGGGGGACTGAAGCTCTCCGGCGGGGAAAGGCAGCGCCTGGCCATCGCGCGCGCGCTCCTGCGCAGGCCCGACCTGCTCATCTTCGACGAGGCCACCAGCTCCCTGGACACGGAGACGGAGAAGGAGATCACGCGCACGATCGACCAGATCATCCGCACGCGGCCCAGCTTCGTGACCGTGCTCATCGCCCACAGGCTGTCCACCGTCGCCCGCGCGGACAGGATCGTGGTCCTCAAGAAGGGCCGGGTTGTCGAGATGGGCTCCCACCTCGACCTGCTGCGGAAGAAGGGGCTGTACTACACGCTGTGGAGGCAGCAGGGGCTGGAGCGGGACTGAAGCAGGAAAGGGAGGACGCTGTGCGGACGATCGACCTGAGGCGCGACACGATCACGCTGCCCACCGAGCGGATGCGGGACGAGGCGTTCCGCGCCCCCCTGGGAGACTCTGTCTACGGGGAGGACCCGGGGCAGGAGGAGCTGGAACGGACCGCTGCCCGGCTTCTGGGAACGGAGGAGGCGATCTTCGTCCCCAGCGGCACCATGGGCAACCTGGTGGCGCTTCTCTCGTGGACGTCCCGCGGCGACGAGGTGATCCTGGAGGAGAACGCGCACATCCGCAGCTCCGAGACCGGCGGCGCGGCGTGCGTGGGAGGGCTCCTGCTGCGCGGCGTGCCGGGGCCCGCGGGGGTGCCCGACCCCCTCGCCATCGAGCGGGCCGTCCGCGCGGACGACATCCACTACCCGCGCACCTCTCTCATCTGCCTCGAGAACACGCACTACCGCTACGGCGGCATAGCCGCGGGCCCCGAGAGATTCGCCGCTGTGAAGAAGCTGGCCGACCGGCTGGGCATCCCGGTGCACCTGGACGGGGCGCGGATCTTCAACGCGGCAGTCGCCCTCGGCGTGGAGGCGCGCGCCTTCACCCGCCACGTGGACTCGGTCATGGTGTCCCTGTCCAAAGGGCTGGGCGCGCCGGTGGGATCCCTGCTGTGCGGGAGCGCGGCCTTCATGAAAAGGGGGCGGCGCTATCGCAAGATGCTGGGCGGCGGGATGCGCCAGACGGGCTGGCTTGCCGCCTGCGGCCTCGCGGCCCTGGAGGAGGCGAACATCTGCCGGCTTGCCGACGACCACGCCAACGCGCGCCTGCTTGCCGACGGCCTGTCCCTCCTGCCCGGGTTCACCGTGGACCGCGCGGGCACACCGACGAACTTCGTCCTCGCGGGCTTCGCGCACCCGTCCATGGACGCGAGGACCCTGGCGGCCGCGATGAAGGCCCGGGGCGTGCTCGCCTTTGCCGCCGACGCGAAGAGCCTTCGCTTCGTCACCTCCAGCCGCGTCACGGCCGACGACGTGCGCGAGGCCATCGAGGTGATCAGGAGTCTCGTCTCGACGGGTTGACGCTACAGCAGCGAGTCGACTGCCGCGAGCAGGTCGGCCGCGGCGAAGGGTTTGCGCAGGATGCACGAAGCGCCGAAGTGTTCGGCCAGGCCGCGGAAGGCATCGGAGTCCACGTCGATCTTGCCGGACATGATGATGACCTTCAGGCTCTTGAAGTCGCGGTGAATGTCGATGAGCGTCTCCACGCCGCCCTTGCCGGGCATCATGATGTCCATGACGACCGCTGCGAAGCCCCCCGAGCGCAGGAGCTCCATCCCCGCATTTCCGTCCGCTGCCTCGACGACCTCGTGGCCCCTGCTCTGGAGCGCCTGGCGCGCCATTTCCCGGGCTGTTGCCTCGTCGTCGACCACAAGGATTCTCGCCATGACCTTCCCTCTAGTAGCATAGGTGACAGGACGGCCGAAATCAAGGCATTTCGCCCAGCCGCCCCGGAGGCTCGCGTGCCGCTCCCCGGGTCCCCGGCGGCTCGCTTGCCACCCGCCCGGCGCCTCGCTATCCTTTGGACAGGTCGGAGGATCATCATGGAAAAGCGGCCGCTGGGAAAGACAGGCCTCTCCCTCTCCGTCCTCGGCTTCGGCGGGTTCCACCTCGTGGAAATCCCCTCTGCCGAGGCATCGCGCCTGCTCAACAGCTACCTCGACAGGGGCGGCACCTACATCGAGACGGCCGCCGAGTACGGGAACGGCATCTCCGAGGAGAAGATCGGGAGGGCCGTGGCGCGCAGGCGGGGCGAGTTCGTCCTGGCCACCAAGACCCTCGCGCGCACGAAGGAGGCGTCGGCCGCCGAGATCGACAGGAGCCTGCGCCTCCTGCACACCGACCACGTGGATATCCTCTACCTCCACTGCGTGCAGGGCCAGGAGGATATCCGGGCCATCTTCGGCCCCGGCGGAGCCATGGAGGCGGTCGCCGCTGCGCACAGGGCGGGCAAGGCCCGTTTCATCGGCATCACGGGGCACGGCAGGCCCGACGGCCTCCTGGCCGCCCTTCCCCTGCACCCCTTCGACGTGGTGATGACGGGGTTCAACTACTTCGACAGGTTCAATTTCCCGACCGTGGAGTCGCAGCTTCTTCCCCGCTGCCAGGAGGCGGGCATCGGGCTCATCGCCATGAAGGCCCTTGCCGACGGCTACCTGTTCCGCTCCCCCGGTCCTGCCATTCGCTACGCCCTTGGCCTCCCCGTCTCGACCGTCGTCATGGGCATCAACACCGTGGAGATGCTCGATGCCGACATCCGGGCGGTGCGTTCGTTCAAGCCGATGAGCGCCCGGGAGACCGAGAAGCTGTACAGGACGGCCCCCGAGCTGGGCGACTACGTCTGCCGGCTGTGCGGAAACTGCCGGCAGGACGGGTTCGACCCGCAGGAGGTGTTCCTGCTGGAGGGCCTGCTGGACAGGCAGATGGACGACATGCGGCCTCCCGACCCCGCCCTGTACGCGCTGCGCGAGAGGCTGAAGGGCTGGTTCGCGCAGGGGCAGGCGGCGCGCGTGGAATACGCCGCCCTCGCGCGGAAGGTCGACCCCTCCGCGGACTACGGGGCCCTGTCGCGGCTGTGCCCCTACGGGATCGACGTGGACCGCAAGCTCAAGATCGCGCACGGGAAGCTCTCGGGCAGCGGCTTCGTGTACTGAGGAGAGCCG
This sequence comes from uncultured Spirochaetota bacterium, assembly GCA_963733835.1. Classification (GTDB taxonomy): domain Bacteria; phylum Spirochaetota; class Spirochaetia; order SZUA-6; family Fen-1364; genus CAVTER01. Next base: position 49,288 of record CAVTER010000004.1, on the reverse strand, counting down.
ATGCAGACCGTGTACCGGCCGGCGGGAGAGGCAGACCTGCCGGCAGTGAGGAGGCTTTTCGAAGAGTACGCCGCCTCCCTCGAGATCGACCTCGCCTTCCAGGGCTTCGCGGCCGAGCTGGACAGCCTGCCGGGCAAGTACGCTCCCCCCCGGGGCGCCCTCATCCTCGCGGAACGGGACGGTGAGCCGTGCGGGTGCGTTGCCCTGCGGCCGATCGACGGCCAGACCTGCGAGATGAAGAGGCTCTTCGTGCGGGAGTCCGGCCGCGGGCTGGGCGTGGGCAGGCAGCTCATCGGCAGGATCCTGGAGGAGGCCCGCGCAAAGGGGTACACGGCGATGCGGCTGGACACGCTGCCCTCGATGCAGGGGGCCGTGCGGCTGTACCGGTCGTTCGGGTTCCAGGACACCGAGCCCTACGTGTACAACCCCCTCCCCGGCGCGATGTTCATGGAAAAGCTCCTGTCGGGGCCGCGGGAACGCGGGAGCGCGCCGCGGGGGATGGACGCGCATCGCTAAGCCCACCCCCTCCTCCCCGCGCCCCCGCGCCCGGCGGCCCCCGGCGGCCGCAATCCGCATCGAGGGGGCCCGGCAGAACAAGCTGAAAAACCTCTCCCTCTCCATCCCGCTGGGAAAGCTCATCGTGGTCACCGGCGTGAGCGGCTCGGGCAAGTCCTCCCTCGCCTTCGACACGATCTACTCCGAGGGGCAGCGCCGCTACGTGGAGACCTTCTCCGCCTACACGCGGCAGTTCCTCGACCGGATGGACAAGCCGCGCGTGGACCGGATCGACGGCATCCCGCCCGCCATCGCGATCGACCAGACAAACCCCGTGCGCACCTCCCGCTCCACGGTCGGCACCATGACCGAGCTGAACGACCACCTCAAGCTGCTGTTCGCCCGGGCCTCGCGGCTGTACTGCGGCAGCTGCGGCAGGGAGGTGCGCCGCGACACCCCCGAGAGCATCGCCGCGCGCCTGCCCGGCCGGCCGCGCAGCTCCTGGTCACCTTCCCGGTCACGGTCCCGCGCGAACTTCAGCGAAGAGGAGGTGCGCGGGCACCTGGCGAGGCAGGGCTACACGCGCATCCGTTCCGTGATGGCCCTGTGCTCGAGGTGATCCAGGACAGGGTCGCCGTCTCGAAGGAGAACAGGGCGCGCATCGTCGAGGACCTCGAGGCGGCCCTGCAGCACGGCCAGGGCCGGGTGGCCGTGTACGATCTGGCGCAGGCGGGACGGCGGGACGCCGTCGCGGTTCTCCGCCGACCTGCACTGCCCCGACTGCGACATCCACTACCGCGACCCGGTGCCCAACCTTTCTCGTTCAACTCGCCCATCGGCGCCTGCGCCACCTGCCGGGGCTTCGGCAGGACCATCGGCATCGACTGGGGCCTCGTGATCCCCGACGAGACGAAGAGCCTCGCCGGCGGGCGCCGTGAAGCCCTGGCAGACCGAGAGCTTCAAGGAGATGCAGGAGCGACCTGCTCTCCTTCGCCCGCAGGCGCGGCGTGCCCGTGGACGTGCCGTGGGCGACGCTGACGGCCGAGCAGAAGCGGTGGGTCATCGACGGCGAGGGCGAGTGGGAAGAGAAGAAGTGGTACGGCGCGCGCCGGTTCTTCGGGTGGCTGGAGGGCAAGAGCTACCGCATGCACATCCGCGTGCTGCTGTCCCGCTACCGCGCCTACCAGCCGTGTCCCGCCTGCGGCGGCGCGCGCCTGAAGCCCGAGGCGCTGCTGTGGCGGATCGGGGACGAGAAGCTCTCCATCCACGACGTCATGCTCCTGCCCATCGAGCGCTGCCGGCAGCTCTTCGACCGCCTCGCCCTGCCCGCCCCGCTGGACGAGGCGGCCGAGATGCTCCTCGCGGAGATCCGGACGCGGCTCGCCTACCTCGTCGACGTGGGCCTGGGCTACCTCACGCTGGACCGGCAGTCGCGCACGCTGTCGCGGCGGGGAGGTGCAGCGGATCAACCTGACCACGGCGCTGGGCACCTCGCTGGTGAACACCCTGTTCGTCCTGGACGAGCCCAGCATCGGCCTTCACCCCCGCGACATCGGCAGGCTGATCGGCGTGCTCACGCGCCTGCGCGACGCGGGCAACACGATCATCGTCGTCGAGCACGACCCCGACGTGATCCGGGCCGCCGACCTCGTGCTGGACATGGGCCCGGGCCCGGGCGAGCGCGGCGGCCGGATCGTCTTCTTCGGCACGCTGGCCGAGCTGCTGGCCAACCGGCGGCTCGCTGACCGCCGACTACCTGGCGCGGACGCAGGACGGTCGGCCGCGGCAGGCGCCGGCGCGGCGCCTGCGCCGCGACGGGCAGGAGGCGGGTGCTGCGCGTCCTGGGGGCGGCGGAGCACAACCTCAAGGGGATCGACGTGCGACATCCCGCTGGACGCGCCTGGTCTGCGTCACGGGCGTGAGCGGCTCGGGCAAGTCCACCCTGGTGCAGGATGTCCTGTACAACGCCCTGCGCAAGCTCAAGCACAGGCCCGTGGAGGCGCCGGGCAGGCACCGGGCGATCGCGGGCCACGAGCCGGTCGACGACGTCGTGCTCGTCGACCAGTCGCCGATCGGCAGGACCGCGCGCTCCAACCCCGTGAGCTACGTCGGCGCCTTCGACGCGATCCGGAAGCTCTTCGCCGCCGAGCCGCTGTCCCGGGAGCGCGGCTACACGGCGGGCACCTTCAGCTTCAACTCGGGCACGGGCCGCTGCCCGACCTGCAGCGGCAGCGGGTTCGAGCACATCGAGATGCAGTTCCTGAGCGACGTGTACCTGCGCTGCCCCGACTGCGACGGCCGGCGCTACCGGCCCGAGGTGCTCGAGGTGCGGCTGCTGCCGCCGGGCCAGGCCGGCCGGATCCGCCGGGCCGGCGGTCCGTCGCCGACGTGCTGGACATGACCGTGACCGAGGCGTGCGAGTTCTTCGCCGAAGCGCCCGAGGTCCCCGCGGGCCTCGCGCCGCTCGCCGCCGTGGGGCTGGGCTACCTGAGCCTCGGCCAGCCCGTCCCGACCCTGAGCGGCGGCGAGGCGCAGCGGCTGAAGCTGGCCGGCTACCTCGCCGCGCCCGGGCACCGAGCGGCGCGGGCGACACCTCTTCCTCTTCGACGAGCCGACCACGGGCCTGCACTTCGACGACATCGCCACGCTCCTCGCGCGCCTTCCGACAGCTCATCGCCGCGGGGCACTCCGTCGTCGTCATCGAGCACAACCTCGACGTGATCGCGGGCCTCCGACTGGATCATCGACCTCGGGCCCGAGGGCGGCGAGGAGGGCGGCAGGCTGGTCTGCGAGGGCACCCCGCGGGAGGTTGCGGCCGACCCGAAAGCCGCACGGGGGCGGCCCTCAGGAGATCGGGGCTGGCGGCCTTCCGGCGCATCGCCGCGCGCGCGACAACGCACGGCGGCCGGGCCGGCAGCAGCGCCGGCGGGTGCCCCGAGCCGGCGGCCCGCCCGCGCGGGCGGCGAGATCGTCATCCGCCGCGCGCGCGAGCACAACCTGAAGGGCATCGACCTGCGCATCCCCCGCGACGCCTTCAGCGTGATCACCGGGCGTGAGCGGCAGCGGCAAGAGCACCCTCGCCTTCGACATCCTCTTCGCCGAGGGGCAGCGTCGCTACCTCGAGTCCCTGAACGCCTACGCCCGGCAGTTCGTGCAGCCGGCGCACGGCCCGACGTGGACGGCGTCTTCGGCGTGCCGCCGACGGTGGCCATCGAGCAGCGCACCAGCCGGGGCGGCAGGAAGAGCACCGTCGCCACGCTCACCGAGATCTACCCGTTCCTGCGGCTGCTGTTCGTCAAGCTGGGCACGCAGCACTGCCCCGACTGCGGCGTGCCCATCGCCGCCCCAGACCGCGGAGAGCATCCTCGCCCGCGTGCTGCACGACTACCGGGGCAGGCGCGTGGGCGTGCTGGCGCCCCTGGTCACGGCGCGCAAGGGGTACTACACCGACCTCGCCGCCTGGGCCGCGGCCAGGGGGTTCGACGCTCTGCGCGTGGACGGCGAGGCTGTCCCCACGGCGCCGTGGCCCCGGCTGGACCGGTTCCGCGAGCACACGATCGAGCTGCCCGTGGGCGAGGTGACGGCCCGGCCCGAGAACGAACGGGCCCTTCGCGCGCTGCTGGGAAGGGGCCTGGAGTTCGGCAGGGGCGTGGTGCGCGTCGCGCACGGCCACGGGCACGATCACCTTCTCCACGAAGCGGGCCTGCCCGCGGTGCGGCAGGAGCTTCGAGGAGCTGGACCCGCGCCTGTTCTCGTACAACTCCCGGCACGGCTGGTGCCCGTCCTGCTTCGGCACGGGCCAGCAGCTCTCGGGATTCGACGCGGAGCAGACGGGCGAGGAGATCTGGTGGAACGACTGGTGGGAGGGGCCCGAGAAGACCTGCCCCGCCTGCGGCGGCCTTCGCCTGCGGCCCGAGGCGCTCGCCGTGCGATTCCGCGGGAAGAACATCGCCGAGTACGCACGGCTCCCGGTGTCCGGGATGGCGGCCGAGATGCGCGGCCTGGCCCTCGACGGCCGCGAGAAAGAGATCGCCCGGGACATCGTCGCCGAGATCGACAGCCGGGCCGCCTTCCTCGAACAGGTGGGCCTCTCGTACCTGTCGCTGGACCGCTCCGCCCCCACGCTGAGCGGCGGGGAGGCGCAGCGCATCCGCCTGGCCTCGCAGCTCGGATCCAACCTCCGCGGGGTCTGCTACATCCTCGACGAGCCGACCATCGGCCTGCACGCGCGCGACAACCTCGTGCTCCTGGACACCCTGCGCAGCCTGCGGCAGAAGGGAAACACCGTGGTCGTGGTGGAGCACGACGAGGAAACCATCCGCAGGGCCGAGCACATCGTGGACCTCGGTCCCGGGCGGCGGGGTGAACGGCGGACGGCTGGTCGCCCAGGGAACCATCGCCCAGGTCATGCGAAGCCGCGCGTCCCTCACCGCGAAGTTCCTCCGCGAGCCGCTGCGCCATCCCCTCGCGGGGCGGACGCCTCCCGGGCCGGGGCAGGCTCCCGCGCCGTCGCTTCTCATCCGCGGGGCCGCCCTGCACAACCTGAAGGACCTCGACGTCGAGGTGCCCCTGCGGAGGCTGGTCTGCGTGACGGGTGTGAGCGGCAGCGGCAAGAGCACCCTCGTGCGCAACGTCCTCTACGAGAACATGCGCCGTCTCGTGGCCGGCTCGCGCCGCCGGGCGGCCCCCGCGGGCGGTCTGCACGGCTGCCGTGCCATCGAGGGCTGGCAGGCCGTGGGCAGGGTGCTCGAGGTCGACCAGACGCCGATCGGCAAGACGCCGCGCTCGTGCCCCGCCACCTACGTCGGCATCTGGGACGACGTGCGCCGCCTGTTCGCCGCCTCCCCCGAGGCGCGGATGCGCGGGTACACGGCGAGCCGGTTCTCGTTCAACGTGGCCGGGGGCCGGTGCGAGGAATGCGACGGCCAGGGCATGAAGCGCATCGAGATGAGCTTCCTGCCCGACGTGACCGTGCCGTGCGACTCCTGCGGGGGACGGCGCTTCAACGAGGAGACGCTGGCGGTGACCTTCCGGGGAAAGAGCGTCGCGGACGTCCTGGCCATGAGCGTGGACGAGGCCGCCAGGTTCTTCGATTTTCACCCCGGCGTGCGCCACGCCCTGGAGCTGCTCGATGCGGTCGGCCTGGGGTACATCACCCTCGGCCAGCAGAGCCCGTCGCTGAGCGGCGGGGAGGCGCAGAGGATCAAGCTGGTCACCGAGCTGGCCCGGGCGAGGGCCGGGGGGCCGCGCACGCTGTACCTGCTCGACGAGCCGACGATCGGCCTGCACATGGCCGACGTGGAGAAGCTCATCCGTGTCCTGCACCGGCTGGTGGACGCGGGCAACACCGTCGTGATCGTCGAGCACAACCTCGACATCATCGCCGAGGCGGACTGGGTGATCGACCTGGGGCCCGAGGGCGGAGAGGCGGGCGGCACGGGTCGTGGCCGAGGGCAGCCCGGCGCGGGTCGCGCGCGTACGGCGCGGGTCGCACACGGCACGGTTCCTCGCCGCGTTCCTGGAGCAGCGCCGGCTCGCCGACGGGTGATCCCGGTGTCGAAGATCGATTCTGCTGATATACTCCCCCCATGCTCGAACCGATCAAGCGCGCGCGGCTGTACGAGACCGTCGCCCTGCAGATCAAGACCCTGATCAGGAACGGCACCCTCAAGGTGGGCGACCAGCTCCCCCCCGAGCGGGAGTTGACCACCCAGCTCAACGTGAGCCGCACCTCCATCCGCGAGGCGCTGCGCGCCCTGGAGATGGCCGGCTACATCGAGTCGCGCGTCGGGGTGAGCGGCGGCACCTTCGTGAAGGAGGTGTCGGTCGAACAGATCGTCGAGCCCTTCGCGATGGTGCTGTACAAGCACAAGAACTTCGTCCTGGACATCCTGGAGGTACGCAGGATCCTCGAGGTCGAGATTGCCGAGATGGCGGCAGCGCGGCGCACGGAGGACGACCTGCAGAAGATCGCCGACAGCATTGCCCGCATGGAGGTGGACATCGGCGGCGGCGGCATCGGGCTGGACGGCGACAGCGACTTCCACTACGCCCTCGCGCAGGCCACGCACAACCAGGTGCTGCTGCAGGTGGTGGACACGATCACGCAGATCACCTACGAGACACGGCGCGACACTCTGGAGCTTCCCCACGAGCCGGGCAAGGCGCTGGAGGAGCACAAGGGGATCGCGGCGGCGGTCGGCAGGGCCGACGTCGCCTCCTCGGGGGAGCTCATGCGTGCCCACCTGGAGCGCGCGGTGAAGAACGTGGAAAACCCGCGGCGGCGGGGCGAAGAGCCCGCGGTCCCCCCGTCGGGGTCCTACCAGAGCGTGTAGCCCCCGTCGATGATGAAGTCCGCCCCCGCGCAGAAGGCGGCGGCATCGGAGAGGAGGTAGACGGCCAGGCCGCCGATCTCCCAGGGCTGGGCGAACCTTTTCATCGGCGTCCGCTCCAGCCACGCGGGGTGCATGTGGGGAACGGGCCGCAGCATATCCGTGTCGACGTACCCCGGGCTGATGCAGTTGACCCGCACCCCGCGGGGCGACCACTCCACGCCCAGGCTCTTCGTGAGCTGCACGACACCCGCCTTTGCGGCGTTGTAGGCGGCCTGGGGCTGCGGGAAGTTCACCACGTGCCCCGACATCGATGCGATGTTGACGATTGCGCCCCTGCCCTGCGCGAGCATCCTCCTGCCCGCGGCCTGGCAGCAGAGGAACACCGAGGTGAGGTCCAGCCCGATCACCGCGTCCCACTCGGCCCGGGCTGTCTCCTCGGCGGGGGAGTTCCTGCAGATGCCCGCGTTGTTCACCGCCGCGTCGATCCTGCCCCACGCCGACAGCACGGTCTCCATGAGCCTCTCGACGTCCGCCGCCCGGGTCACGTCGGCCTGGACGGAGATGGCCTGGGCTCCCGTCTTCTGGATCTCCGCCGCCGCGCGGGCAGCCCCGTCGCCGTCGATGTCGGCGACCGCCACGCGGGCCCCGGCCTCGGCGAGCATGTCCGCGATCCCGCGGCCCACGCCCTTCGCGGCGCCCGTGACGTACGCGGCCCTGCCCTCCAGGCTGAACAGGTCGAGGATTCCCATGGATCGGCCCCGGGTTATCTCTTCAGGATGACCGTCTCGCCGTCGAAGACGTGGATCAGCTTCGGCTCGATGGTCAGGTGCACCTTCTCGCCCACCACGTAGCGCTCTGTTGCGGCGACGACGGCCTTCACCTCGACGGCGGTCTTGTCATCGGCCTTCGCGCCGAGGGAGAGGGTCAGGATGGTGTTCTCCCCCTGGAAGTCGACCACGCGCACCGCGCCGGGCAGCACGTTGTCAGACTGGGGCTTCCTGTGAACCTTCAGCTGTTGCGGCCGCAGTCCGGCGGTCACCTCCCTGCCCTCGTAGCCCGCCGTGAACGCGTGCCCCAGCTTCAGGGTCTTCGGACCCTCCCCCGTCTGCACCACGATCGCCGATTCGCCCTGGGCCCGCGCGGTGATGAAGTTCATCGACGGCTCGCCGACGAAGTACGCCACGAACCTGTTGGCCGGGGAGTTCCAGATCTGGTCCACCGTCCCGGTCTGCTGCAGCTCGGCCTTGTTGATGATCACCAGCCTGTCGCACAGCGACACGGCCTCGGCCTGGTCGTGGGTCACGTAGACCGTGGTGTTTCCCATCTCCTCGTGGAGGTGGCGGATGCGGGCGCGGATCTCGGCGCGCACCCTCTGGTCCATGTGCGAGATGGGCTCATCGAGCAGGGTCAGGTTGGGCTGGCGGACGAAAGCCCGGCCCAGCGACACCCTCTGCTGCTGGCCGCCGGCGAGGGAGGTGGGGAACTTCTTCAACAGGTCGGTGAGGTCGAGAAGCTCCGCGATCCTCGTGACCTTCTGGTGCACCTCGGCCTTGGGCAGGTGGCGCGCCCGCAGCGGGAAGGCGATGTTCTCGTACACGCTCAGCCGCTGGTACAGGGCGTAGCTCTCGAATGCCAGCGCCACGTTTCTCTCCGCGGGGCCCAGGGCGTTGACGACGTTGCCGTCGAAGCGGATCTCCCCCTTCGAGATCTCCTCCAGGCCGGCCAGCATGCGCAGCGTGGAGCTCTTGCCCCCGCCGGACGGCCCCAGGATCGCCACGAACTCCTTGTCGTTGACCGTGAAGGTCAGGTCCTTCACGCCGACCACGTTCCCCCGGGGGTAGATCTTCCACACCTTGTCCAGGTCCACTCTGCTCACGTCAACAGTCTCCTATGCCTTCGCGGAAAGCTCGATTGTCTTGGGGAAGAAGAACATGCTGTCCTGGTCGAACTCCAGCCAGAGCGTGTCCCCGACCTTGTAGTCCACGTGGCCGATCTCCTGGCGCACGCGGGAGTAGAAGAAGGTGTGCTCCAGCTCGAAGGTGACCACCGTGCTCTCCGCCTCGTGCACGACGGCATACACGGGCAGGGAGAAGGCGGTCTCGGACTGCCTCTGGTGGGAGAGGTGGATGTGCTCGCAGCGGATTCCCAGCCGGGCCGTGACGCTGCCGCCCTCGGACTGGGCCGAGGCCTTGAGCGAGGGCACAAGGGAATCGCGCACGGGCATGCGGAACTTTCCCCCGGCCACGAAGAAGGTCTTTCCCCCCTCCTCCCGGACGCTCCCGTCCATGAGGTTCATGGAGGGCTCCCCGATCAGCCGTCCGACGAAGTCGGACACCGGCGTGTAGTAGATCTCCTCGGGGGAGCCTTCCTGCTCGATGGTGCCCTTGCGCAGTACCACCATGCGATCGGACAGCGCGAGGGCCTCGCGGTAGTCGTGCGTCACGTAGATGATCGTGCTGTGGTACTTGGAGGCGAACTCCTTCAGCAGGGACTGCGTGGAGAACTTCAGGCGCGCGTCCAGGTGCGCGATGGGCTCGTCCAGCAGGTACACCTCGGGCTTGCGCACGAGGGCCCGCGAGAGCGACACGCGCTGCTTCTGGCCGCCGCTCAGGTGCTGCGGGAGCCTCTCCAGCAGCTCCCCGATGCCCAGGAAGCTTGCGATCTCCTCCACCCGGCGGCGTTCCTCGGCCGCGGACAGCTTCAGCCCCCAGCGCGGGGCGCGCAGCGGGAAGGCGATGTTGTCGTACACGCTGAGATGCGGGTACAGGTTGTAGCTCTCGAAGGCCATCGAGACGTTGCGCTCCTGCGGGGGCAGGTCGTTCACCGGCATCCCGTTGAACAGGATCCTTCCCGAGGTGATCGGCTCGATGCCGGCGATCATCTTGAGGATGGTGCTCTTGCCGGCCCCCGTGGGACCGAAGATGGTGAGGAACTGCCCCTCGCGGCACGTGAGGCTCACCTCGGAGACCGCCCTCTTCCTGCCGTACAGTTTCGTGACCTTTTCCAGGATGACCTCAGCCACGGGCTTTTCCCCCCTCGGATTTCTGTGTCGAGACATCCTCTTCCTCGCCGGCCCCGTCGTCGGGCCCCTTGCCGAAGAGGATGAAGGCCACGGCGCCGAGCGTGGCGATGATGGTCCCCACCCAGACGGGCAGGAAGACCTCCAGGAACTTCAGCCAGAGCAGGTTGATGAAGATCCAGACCAGGACCGACCAGGTGATCCGGTCGGACAGCTTCAGACGCGGGAATCTCATGTCGTTCCTCCGATGGCCGCCGCGGCCTACCCCTTCACCGCGCCGAAGGTCAGGCCGCGGATGATGTATCGCTGCATGAACACCGCCGCCACCAGCGTGGGCAGGATGGCGATGGCCGCCCCCGCGGCCATGAGGCCGTACTGGACCTGCAGCCCCCCCCAGAACGAGGAGATGAGCACGTTGACGGTGCGCGCCGCGCTGCGGGTGAACAGGAAGGCGAAGAAGAACTCGTTCCACATCCAGATCAGGCAGAACACCGCGGTGACGGCGAGCCCCGGCTTGATCAGGGGGAACACGACCTTGCGGAAGACCTCCATGCGGCCGTACCCGTCGATCATGGCTGCCTGCTCCACCTCCTTGGGCACCTCGTTGAAGAATCCGTAGAGGAGGAAGGTGGCGAAGGACATGTTGAAGAACACGTACAACAGCATCAGGCCCCAGTAGGTGTCCAGCAGTCCCAGCCACTTGTACACCATGAAGTGGGGGATGGCCGCCACCGCCATGGGGAACATGCGCGTGGAGACGGTCATGAACAGCAGGTCCCCGCGGCCCGTGTTCCACCGCGCGAAGCTGTACGCCGCCGGCAGCGACACGACCATGCACAGCACGGTGCCCAGCACGCTCACGATTCCCGTGTTCATCAGGTTCTTCCAGAACGGGTACTCGCCGAACAGGTTGAGGAAGTTTCCCAGCGTGGGCTTGAAAAGGACCATGCGCTTCAGGTCGGTGGAGAAGATGTCGGTGCTGCTCTTGAACGCGGTCAGGTAGATCCAGGCCAGCGGGACGACGATGATGAACAGCACCACCAGCGTCACCAGCCAGAACAGGACCCTCTTGAGGACATGTGTCGGCATTTCTGCTACCCCTTCCCGGTTACTGCTTGGGCGCCAGCGCCTTCATGAGCTGGCGGAACATGAGCATGCAGAGGATCATCGTGAATGCCCACGACACGATGGCCATGGCCGACCCGTACCCGATATCGAACATGACGAAGGCCGTGCGGTAGGTGATCCAGTCCAGGAGCTCGGTGTTCACACCTCCGCGCGTCGTGCCGAACAGGGGGTCGAACAGGCGGATGAGCCACATGGAGCGCAGCACGATGATGATCATGATGAGGGGCGTGAGCAGGGGCAGGGTCAGCCTGCGGAAGGTGTAGAAGCCCGAGGCCCCGTCGACCCGCGCGGCCTCGAACACGTCCTTGGGCAGGCCCTTGAGGCCGGCCAGCAGGACGAAGATGGAGAAGGGCGCCCACTGCCAGATCGTGATGGCGCAGATGGTGAACAGCGCGATGTTCGGGTTCCACCAGTAGACCTTCTTCAGCCCGACCGCCTTCAGGACCTGGTTGATCATGCCGAAGTCGAAGTCCATCATGAAGTTCCAGACCAGCGACAGGATCAGCGGGGCAACCAGCAGGGGCAGGAGGGACAGGCCGCGGACCACGTTCTGCCCGCGGAAGTCCTTGTTCCACAGCATGGCCAGCGCCATTCCGAGGACCAGCTCGACGGCGATGCAGATGACCAGCACCTCGAGGGTGCGGCCGAATGCCAGGAGGAATCCCCTGTCATTCACGAGCTGGCGGAAGTTCTTCAGCCCCGTGAACTCCGGCGCGCCCTGCATTCCCCAGTCGTGGAACGAGAAGTAGAAGCTGTACAGCAGGGGGTAGAGCATGAAAACCGCCAGCAGAAAGAGCAGCGGGATGAGGAGCGTCCAACGGAAGTTCCTCTCGTTGGTGAGCGTTTCCCACACCGTCGGCTTGCGGGGGATGAACGTCCCCGCGGGGGGAACGTGAGCGGCTTGGCTTGGCATCGTCGTTCAGGCCTTCTTGTGTAACGGCAGGGGCCGCGCCCGGTCGGCGCGCGGCCCCCGCTTCAGGTTCGAATGGTGCCGGGGGGCGGCCCCCGGCACGTTCGTCGCGGGCGGCGGGGACCAACGGTCCCCGCGCCGGCCTACTTCTCTTCGCGGATCTTGATCTTCTTGTCGAACTTGCTGGTCAGGTCCAGGGTCTGGCGCACGACCTCGGAGACGACCTGGTCGATGGTCTGCTCGCCTGTCAGGGCCTTGGACAGGGCGAAGATCTGCATGTCGTAGACCTTCCCGCCCGCCTTGGTGTTGTAGTACCAGTAGTTCGGCACGTCCTTGGCCGTCGCCTTCCAGATGTTGATGTGGTAGTCAGCGATCATGCCGTGGGGGTACGCCATCTCGGCAGTGCGCAGGCCCGGGTCCTCGAGCACGTCGATACGCGCGGGCACCATGCCCGCGTCCTTGAAGATGATCGTGGAGCAGTTGTTCGACGCGATCCAGCGGCACAGCCAGTAGGCGGCCTCGGGGTTCTTTGTCGACTTGGTGACGCCGTAGGACCAGGCGCCGGTATAGGGGTGCCCGCCCACGGTCGGGTAGATCCCGATCTTGCCGCCGGGAACCTTCTCCTGGAGGATGCCGTTCGCCCACACTGTGCAGTTTGCCCAGATGGTGGGGCAGATGATCGCGTTGCCGTTGCCCATCTGCGCAACGACGAAGTCGAAGTTGGCGGTGAGGGCTCCCGGGGAGTCCCACTGCAGCTCGGTCTTGTACTCGGTGAGGGCTTCCTTGATCGCGGCCTTGTTGGCCTTGGTGATCACGAACTCCTTGATCTTGCCCGAGCTGTCGCGCACGACGGTGGCCCAGTCCTGGCCGCGGCCCCACAGGCGGGCAGACATCTCGTCGTTGCACTGGTAGGCGCCGGCCTGCATCGAGAGGCCGTACAGGTCGTGGTCGAGCACCTCGCCCTTCAGCTTGTCGCCCTCCTTGCGGGTGAAGAAGGCTGCCTGCTTGTGCAGCTCGTCCACGGTGGTGGGGGCCTTCAGCTCGGCGCCGTACTTGGCCTTGTACGCGGCCTTCTCACCGGGGTCGTCGTAGACGTCCTGGCGGATCCACATGGCCATGTCGAACGTGTAGAACGGCAGGACCATCTGCTTGCCATAGGCCTGGCCGCACACGAGGATGGAGGGCGACATGTACTGGAGGTCGGCCTTGAGCCCGGCCAGCTTCTTGGGGTCGTACTTGTTGGCCAGGTCCTCGAGGGAGAACAGGTAGTCGGACCACTCGGTGGTCCACGCCGTCTCGACGTACACCAGGTCGTAGTAGCCGGTGCCCGCCATGAGCTCGACGTTCTCCTTGCCGTACACGCCGGAGGAGGCAATCCTCTCCACGTTGACCTTCACGCCGGTCTTCTTGCTGAACTCCTCGATCGCGGGGATCGTCTTGCCGTGGGCGTCGCCGGTTTCGATGATGATGTTCAGCGCCCTCTTGTTCTTGATCGTCGGGATGTCATTGAGACCGAACTTGGCCTGCGCGATGGCGCCCGAGGCCACGAGGACCAGGCCGCACAGCGCGCACACCAGGAACACGATTCCTTTCCGCATCTCCTTTACCTCCATTCGACAGTGTAGTGCCCAGGTACCCTGAGGGCGGGATCCGACGCCGATCTTCGCGAGGGTGCACCCACAACGCCCGCCCGTGCGCACCCCGTTACCGCCGCACCTCCTTCCCGTCCAGCGCGGCCCGCGGCCCGGGGGCTCGCCCGGCCCGCGCGCGGCCTGGCCGACAGCGGGATGATGAACAGTTGCCCTGGCTGAGCGCGAGTCTCAGAATCATCACTGCATTTGATAACTGAATCCCTGATCTCGGCCGGCTTCGCCATCATATATCGGTTCCCGGAAATGTCAAGCGAAATCAGGCTGGGCGGTCCGGTGGGGCCACAGCGCCGCCCTGGGCCGGGGAAATGGACGAGAAATGCCCGTTTTTCAGGGAATTCCCGGGATATCGGTCAATCGGGCAGGTGGCTGCCCCGCATCGGTTTGCGGATTTTTTCTTGACAGAAGGGGGTCCTGTGATAAAATGGACCGACCATTCGACCATATGCGACATGCGGGCGCGCCCTGGTCCGGGGCGCCTGTTCAACATGATGGTTCAGCCAAAAAAGGAGGTGGACACGGGGGCCGCAAGCCCTCATCATCGGGACAGCCCGGTCGGGATCGCGCCACATTCATCCGGAGCAGAGGGAGGAAATTGTCAATGGCATTGAACTTTCGAAAGGTGCGGATCGGATTCATGAACCTGATCCTCGACTTCCTCGAGGGACAGGACAAGGCGGTGAAGATGTCGAAGGACATCATCGCGGCCATGAAGAAGGACATGGGGCTGGACGTCATCGAGTTCGACGAGCCGGTGGGAACGAGGGAACAGGCGGCGGCGGCGTGGAAGAAGTTCAACGCGGCCGACGTCGACGCCATCATACTCTTCAGCGGCACGTTCAACACGGGAGAGCTTGCCGCCGAGATCGTGCGCAACACCCGCTGCCCTCTCGCCACCTGGGGCATCGGTGAGCTGAACCTCGGGTCGAAGAACTTCAGCGGCTCGGTGGTCGGCGTCATGCCCGTGGGCTCGATCTGCAAGGCCTTCGGCCGGAAGTTCTCGATGATCTACGGCACCATCGATGACCCGACGGTCCGCCGCCAGCTGGACGTGTTCGTGCGTGCGGTGCGCGCCATCGCCTTCCTGCGCGAGGCGGCCATCGGCGTCATCGGCATGCGGCCCGACGGGTTCCAGATCGCCGGCTTCGACGAGCTGGGTATCAAGCAGCTGTTCGGCACCGAGATCAAGAAGGTCTCGCTGTACGGCCTCGCGAAGCTCGTGAACGCCGTGAGCGACAAGGAGATCGACGCCGACATGGAGGTCCAGAAGAAGATCTTCGACATCCCGAAGGACGGCGAGAAGGGCGCCCGCGGGCTGTCGCAGGTCTACCTGGCCCTGCAGAAGGTCATCAAGGAGAAGAACCTCCAGGCCTTCGCCCCCGAGTGCTGGCCCGAGTTCCGCGACGAGGACATGCGGCCGTTCTGCCCGGCCAACGGCCGCCTGTCGGCCGAGGGGGTCATGGCCTCGTGCGAGTGCGACGTGGACGGGGCGCTCACCATGATGATGCTGCACGCCATCCTGGAGGGAACCCCCTGGTTCGCCGACCTCGTGGACGTGCGCGCCGAGCACGACGCGCTCCTGTTCTGGCACTGCGGCAACGCCTCCCACACCCTGGGCTCGAAGAAGCCGAAGATCGAGAAGGTGTTCGGCGGGCCGTCCCAGATCCACAGCCTGAAGTCCGGCGCCGTCACCGTCTGCCGGATGCACTCCACGCACGGGAAGTTCATGATCCACGCGGGCATCGGCCAGGCCATCGAGAAGGAGCCGGTGCTCAAGGGTTCGAACATGCTCATCCGGATGAAGGGCGGGAACATGGAGTTCGTGAAGTCGCTCCTGGCAAACGGCATCCCGCACCACAACGCCCTCATCTACGGCGACTGCCTCGAGGAGATCCGCGAGTACGCCATGCTCATGGACATCCCCCTCGTGATCAAGGACTGAAAGCAAGGAAAGGAGACGAGAGACATGCAGAAGTTCAAGCTGTTCATCAACAACCAGTGGGTCGACGCCGAGGGCGGGAAGACATTCCTCTCCTACGACCCCTCCACCGGCGAGCCCATCGCGGAGCTGGCCTCCGCGTCGAAGGCCGACGTGGACAGGGCCGTGGCCGTGGCGAAGAAGACCTTCGACAGCGGCGTGTGGTCTGACCTGTCGGGCGACGACAGGGCCAAGTACATGCTCAAGGCCGTCGAGATCATGCGCCGGCGCCTGCCCGAGCTGGCCAAGTGGGAGGCCCTGGACACGGGCAAGCCCATCCGCGAGACCGAGATGGTCGACATCATCTACGCCATGCGCGCCATGGAGTACTTCGCCAACATGGCCCGCGAGATCCAGGGCCAGGTCATCCCCATCCCCAACGAGTCGGCCTTCACCTGGGTCTCCTACGAGCCCTTCGGCGTGGTGGCGGCGATCACCCCCTGGAACTTCCCGCTGCACATCGGCACCCGTGCCATCTGCCCGGCCATCGCGGCGGGCAACACCGTCGTGGCCAAGGCCTCCTCGCTCTCCCCGATCACGAACATCATCCTGGGCGAGATCATCGCGGAGGCGGGCTTCCCGCCCGGCGTCGTCAACCTCGTCTCGGGACCGGGCAACCCCACAGGCCAGGCCATCATCGACCACCCCGACGTGGCCATGATCACCTTCACCGGGTCCCTGGAGATCGGGCGCAAGATCATGGAGGCCGCGGCGAAGGCCCCGATCATCAAGAAGGTGCTCCTCGAGCTGGGCGGCAAGGGGCCGTTCATCGTCGAGGCCGACGCAAACATCGAGGACTCCGTCAACCAGATCCTGAAAGGCTTCTGCCTCATGCAGGGCGAGGTCTGCTGCGCCTCCACGCGCCTGTACTGCCACGAGAAGGTCTACGACACGTTCATGAAGAAGCTGGTGGAGCGGGCGAAGAAGATCAAGATCGGCCCGATCATGGACCCGTCCACCCAGATGGGTTCTCTCATCAACAAGGAGCAGGTGGAGAAGGTGGACCGCTGGGTCAAGGCCGCTGTGAAGGAAGGGGCGAAGCTGCTGACGGGCGGCGAGCCGTACACCGCGGGGGCCTGCGCGAAGGGCGCCTACTACCCGCCCACGATCCTCGAGGTCGGGAAGAACGAGTGCACGTGCGTGCAGGAAGAGATCTTCGGGCCCGTGCTCGTCGCCCTCAAGTACGGCAAGCTGGACGACGCCATCGCCATGGCGAACGCCAACCAGTACGCCCTCGGCGCCAGCGTGTACACGGAGAACGTGCGCTCGCTGTTCTACGCGGCGAAGAAGATCGACGCCGGCATCGTGTGGCTCAACACGAACGTCATGTCGAAGATCGAGGCCCCGTACGGCGGCAACAAGAACAGCGGCCTGGGCCGCGAGGACGGGATCATCGGGCTGAAGGAGTACCTGAAGGTGAAGACCAACGTCCTCAGCCTGTCGAAGTCGATCGACAACTTCTACAACTTCTAAGGGCCGCGGGACGGCGCGGGGGGTCGGGGAATGAAGGCGCTGGTCAAGACGGAGAAGGGTCCCGGGCACATCGAGGTGCGCGAGGTGCCCGTGCCGACCGTGGCGCGGGACGACTGGGTCCTGATCCGTGTCAGGGCCGCCGGCATCTGCGGGACCGACCTGCACATCTGGCACGACCAGTTCCAGTACTGGCCCCCCGTGGTTCTCGGGCACGAGTTCGCCGGCGTGATCGTCGAGGTCGGCAAAGCGGTGAAGGGATGGAAGGCCGGCGACCGGGTGGTCGCCGAGCCCCATTCCCTCGCCTGCGGGGTCTGCGACCTGTGCAGGACGGGGCGGATCCAGCTGTGCAGGGACAAGCGGTCGCCGGGGTGGGGAATCGACGGCGCGTTCACGGAGTTCGTGACCATGCCGGCCAGCCTCCTGCACAGGGTTCCCGACGCGCTCAGCGACGAGCTTGCCGCGATCGCGGAGCCCATGGCCATCGCGATCCACCAGGTGCTGGAGCGCGGCCGCGTGGAGTTCCAGGACGTCGTGGTCGTGAGCGGCGCGGGGCCCATCGGGATCCTCGCCGCGTTCCTCGCCAGGCGGGCGGGCGCCCGGACGGTCATCGCCACGGGGATCACGAAGAGCGAGGAGGTCCGCTTCCCCCTGTGCAGGAAGCTGGGCGCCGACCTCTGTGTGAACGTGGAGAAGGACGACATCCAGGCCGTCGTCGCGGATCTGACAGGCGGCCGGGGAGCGGACGTGGTCATCGAGGCGAGCGGCAGCCCGCGGGCCATCCACGCGGCATTCACGCTCCCCCGCGTGGGCGGGAGGATCAGCGCGATCGGCCTGTCGGGGAAGACCGAGGTTGCCATTCCCTGGGACAGGGCCGTGCGCAGCGTGTACGACGTGTCGTTCAACATGAGCTCGAGCTACACCGCGTGGCCCCGGGCGCTCTCGACGCTGGAGGCCAACCGCGAGGTGCTGGCCGGCTACGTCACGGCGGTTGTCGGCATCGAGGACTGGCAGAGGATCTTCGAGCGGCTGGAGGCGGAGAAGGAAGTCAAGGCCCTGTTCCGCGTGTAGCGCGGAAGGCCCCTGGTCCTGGCAGCTCGGCCAGGACCGGACCGTCTGTTTTCGGGGGGGCTTGAAAAGCAGGACCCTCGCATCCATAATGGTATTACCAATAGACGTTTCGCTCTGACGGAGGTTTACCATGGACGATGCCGCCTACATTTCCTCGCTCGTCGACAGGGCGCGCGCTGCCCAGGCAGTGTTCGAAAGGGATTTCGACCAGCAGGCCGTGGATGCAATCCTCCGGGACATGGCGAAGGTGACCTTCTTCAACGCGGAGCCGCTCGCCCGACTGGCCGCCGAAGAGACCCGCATGGGCAATTACGAGTCCAAGGTGAAGAAGATCCAGGGCAAGTCGCGCATCTTCTGGTGGTCCCTGCGCGGCAGGAAGTCCATGGGCATCATCAGCAGGGACGAGGCCACGGGCATCACGGAGATCGCCAAGCCGGTCGGCGTGGTGGGGGCCGTGCAGCCGTGCACCAACCCGACCGTGACCCCGCTGGGAAACTCGATGGCCGCCCTGAAGGGGAAGAACGCGATCATCCTTGCCCCGCATCCCCGGGGCCAGAAGTCCACCGAGAAAGTCACGGCGCTGTGGCACGGCGTGCTGGAGAGCCACCGCGCGCCGAAGGACCTGATCCAGGTGATCGAGCAGGTGTCCATCGAGCGGACCAACCTCCTCATGCAGAAGGTCGACGTGGTGGTGGCCACCGGCGGCCCGGGCATGGTGAGGTCCGCCTACTCCAGCGGCAAGCCCTCCTTCGGCGTGGGGCCGGGAAACGTCCAGGTCATCCTCGACAGGGACATCGACCTTGCCGGCGCGCTGGCGAAGATCGTGGCCGGGAGAATCTTCGACAACGGGATCATCTGCGCAGGGGAGCAGACGATCATCACGCCCGAGGAGAAGGTTCCCGACGTGATCGCGGCGCTCAGGGCGCTGCACTGCCACGTCGTGGAAAGCGAGACGGACAGGGCGAAGCTCGTGGCCGCGCTCTTCCCGAAGAAGGGCGTGCTCAACAAGGACCTGGTCGGGCAGTCGGTGGAGAAGGTCGTCGCGGCGGCGGGGCTCGCCGTGGCGCCCGGTACCGTCCTTCTCGTGGTGCCGGCCGACCCGCGGGACCCCGCGAGCGACCTGCGCCGCGAGAAGATGTTCCCCGTCATCGCCCTGTATCCCTACGGGACCTTCGAGGAGGCCGTGCGCATCGCCGAGGACAACCTCGCGATCGAGGGCAAGGGCCACAGCGTGGCCATCCACTCCAGCTCCCGGGAGCACATCGAGGCCCTCGGCCTGCGGGCGAAGGTGAGCAGGGTCGTGGTCAACGCCACGAGCGCCACCACGGCGGGCGGGTCGTTCGCCAACGGCCTGGCGGCCACGAGCACCCTCGGCTGCGGGTCGTGGGGCAACAACAGCATCTCGGAGAACTTCACCTACAGGCACCTTCTCAACATCACCCGCATCGCCATGCCCCTGCCGGACGCGCGCATGCCGTCGGACGAGGAGCTGTTCGGCCCGGCCGACTGACGGCCGCGCCGCGGGGAAGGGACACGCATGAAGCTTCTGGAGTACAAGGCGCACGAGCTCTTCGCCAGGTTCGGCATCCCCGCCTCGGAGGGCCTTGTCGTGCGATCGGAGGCGGAGCTCGCCGCACGGGCCGGCCAGGTCGCCTTTCCCGTGGTCGTGAAGGCGCAGGTCGAGGCCGGGGGCCGCGGGAAGGCGGGCGGTGTCAGGGTGGCCCGCGGCATGGACGAGCTGCTGTCGGCCGGCCGGCAGATCCTCGGCCTGCGCATCGGGGGCCAGCCCGTCTCTGCCCTCTTCCTGACCGCGAAGAAGGACATTGCCGCCGAGTTCTACCTGGGCATCATCCTCGACCGCACGCGCAAGTGCCCCGTGCTCATCTTCTCCGCCGAGGGCGGGGTCGAGATCAACGAGACGGCAGAGAGGCACCCCGAGAAGGTGCTGCAGGTCCCGGTCGACCCACGGTCGGACGTCGGGGAGTCGGCGATCCGGGCCATGGCGGCCATGGCGAAGCTCGACCCGGACCAGGCGGGGCAGCTGCGGGGAATTGTCGACAACCTGTCGCGCCTCTTCCGCGAGTACGACTGCCTGCTCGCCGAGATCAACCCCCTCGTGCTCAACGGGTCCGGCAGCCTCGCCGCGCTGGACGGGAAGGTCGAGATCGACGACAACGCGCTGTTCCGCCACCCCGACATGAGCGCCTTCCGCGACGAGACGTGCACGGAGCCGCTCGTGCTGACGGCGCGCGGGTCGCGCTTCCTGTACATCCCCATCGACGAGTCCGGCACCATCGGCGTCATCTGCAACGGGTCGGGCATGATCATGTCGTCCATCGACCTGCTCTCCCGGGCCGGCCAGAAGACGGCCTGCGCCCTGGATCTCGGCGGAGGCGCCACCGCGGACAGGATCGCCGAGGCCGTGCGGATCGTGCTCTCCAACCCGGCGGTCGCCCTCGTCCTGATCAACATCTTCGGCGGCATCACCCGCTGCGACGAGGTGGCCGCGGGGCGTGCGTGCGGGCCGTGGCCGGGATCGGCGACCGGGCCGCTGGTCATGCGCATGGAAGGGACGAACAAGGACAAGGGAGTGGCAATCTGCGCGGAGGCGCCCGGGGCGATCGAGCTGGTCGACGGTCTTGGCGCAGCCATCGATGCGATCTGCCGCAGGCTCCCCGCTGCCGGCGCCGCGGCGGGGAAGGACGGCAGGGCATGAGCTTCCTGGTCGGGCGGGACACGCGGCTCATCGTGCAGGGTATCACCGGCCGGGAGGGCACCTTCCACACGGCCCAGATGCTGCAGTACGGCACGACTGTCGTGGCAGGGGTGCACGGCGGGAAAGGGCGGCACGCGCGTGGAAGGCGTGCCCGTCTTCGACACGGTGCGCCAGGCCATGGACGAGCAGGCAGGCGAATGCCTCCGTGGTGTTCGTGCCCCCGCAGGGAATGCACGAGGCCGCGGCGGAGGCCATCGAGGCGGGGGTCCCCCTGGTCATCACGATCGCCGAGGATGTGCCGGTCCACGACATGATGGACCTGTACCACCTGGCCCGGGCCGCGGGGGTCACCCTGATCGGGCCGAACTCCTTCGGCGTCATCTCGCCGGGCAAGGCGAAGGCCGGCTTCATGGCCCACTCCATCTTCTCGGAGGGGCCGCTGGGGATCATGTCGCGCAGCGCCACCAACTGCTACGAGACCGTCTTCCTGCTCACGCGCGCGGGCATCGGCCAGTCCACGGTGATCGGCGTCGGGGGCGACATGATCCCCGGGTCGAGCTTCGTGGACCTGCTGCCGCTGTACGAGGCCGACCCGCAGACCGAGGTGATCGTCATCATCGGCGAGATCGGCGGCAGCGAGGAAGAACTCGCGGCCGACCGCCTCCGGGAGCACGTGCACAAGCCCGTGATTTCGCCTGATCGCGGGCAAGAACGCCCCGAAGGGCCGCAGCATGGGCCACGCAGGCGCCATCGTGTCCGCGGAGGGAGAGGGCAGCGCCGAGACGAAGGAGAAGGCCCTGCGGGCGGCCGGCGTGCGCATCGCCGAGAGCACGGCACAGATCGTGGAGATCGCGGGGGAAATCCTCGCGGGGAAAGGCGGGGGGAGACGACCATGAAGCACCAGATCGAGAAGGAGCGGCTCGTCGCCATCTACACGACGATGCACAGGATCCGCAGGTTCGAGGAGAAGGCGGTGCAGTTCTTCGAGTCGAACAGGCTGCGCGGCTCGGTGCACCTGTACATCGGCGAGGAGGCCATCGCGGCCACGGTCTGCTCGCGGCTGCGGACGAGCGACTACATCACCAGCACCCACCGGGGCCACGGCCACTGCATCGCCAAGGGCGGCGCGCTCACCCGGACCCTCGCGGAGCTCATGGGCAAGGAAACCGGCTACTGCAAGGGCCGCGGCGGCTCCATGCACATCGCCGACCTGGCCACGGGCAACCTCGGCGCCAACGCCATCGTCGGGGGCGGCGTCCCGATCGCGATCGGCGCGGCCCTGAGCGCGAAGCTGCGGGGCACAGACCAGGTCGCCGTGGCGTTCTTCGGCGACGGGGCCTCCAACCAGGGCGTGACCCACGAGGCCATGAACATGGCCGCGGTGTGGAAGCTTCCCGTCGTGTTCGTCTGCGAGAACAACGGCTTCGGCATCTCGGTGCCCACCTCCCAGAGCACCTCGGTGGTCGACATCTCGGTGCGCGGCGCATCGTACGGCATCCCCGGGGTCACGGTGGACGGCAACGACGTGTTCGCCATCGACGAGGCCATCGCACGGGCCGAGGCCCGGGCGCGCAGGGGCGAGGGACCCAGCCTCATCGAGTGCAAGACCTACCGGTGGAAGGGGCACTGGATCGGCGACCCCGAGGTCTACCGCACCCGCGAAGAGGTCGAGGAGTGGAAGAAGAAGTGCCCGATCAAGCGCCTGGAGGGGTACCTCGTGGCACAGGGGATCATCACCACGGCCAGGGCAGCGGAGATCGCTGCCGCGGTCACGGCAGAGATGGACGCCGCGGAGAAGTTCGCAGAGGAAAGCCCCGAACCGGACCCGGCGCGCGTGATGGACAACGTGTTCGCGGACAGCCGGTCGGCGGGAGGCAGGTGATGGCGGTCAAGAAGTACACCGAGGCGATCCGGGATGCGATCGCCCAGGAGATGCGGCGCGACGGGAGCGTGTTCATCATGGGCGAGGACATCGCGGAGCTGGGCGGGGTCTTCGGCTGCACCAAGGGACTGCTCGCGGAGTTCGGGCCCGAGCGGGTGCGCAACTCCGCCATCGCCGAGCAGGCCCTGGTGAGCGCGGCAGTCGGGGCATCGCTCACGGGCATGCGGCCCATCGTGGAGCTCATGTACATCGACTTCGCCCTTGTCTGCATGGACCAGATCCTCAACCAGGCCGCGAAGATCCGCTACATGTACGGCGGGGCCGTCACCCTGCCGCTGGTCATCCGCGGCCAGCAGGGAACGGGCAGGGGCAACGCGGCCACGCACTCGCAGAGCCTGGAGATGTTCTTCATGCACTTCCCCGGCATCAAGGTCGCCCTGCCCTCCACCGCCGCCGCGGCGGCGGGGCTGCTGCGCACGGCCATCCGGGACGACAACCCCGTCATGGTGATCGAGCACAAGGCGCTGTACCCCACCTCGGGCGAGGTTCCCGACGACCCGGGCTACGCCATCCCCTTCGGCGTGGCCGAGGTGAGGAGGCCGGGGAAGGACGTCACGATCGTGGCAACCCTGATGATGGTGGACAGGGCCCTGCAGGCGGCCGAGATCCTGGCGAAGGAGGGCATCGACGCCGAGGTCATCGACCCCCGCACCATCGTGCCCCTGGACGAGGAGACGATCCTCGAGTCGGTGAAGAAGACGGGCAGGTGCGTGTGCGTGCACGAGGCGCACAGGACAGGCGGCATGGGAGCCGAGATCGCCGCGATCGTGCAGGAGAAGGCGTTCCGCTGGCTGGACTCCCCGGTCCTGCGACTGGGGGCGAAGCAGTGTCCCCTGCCCTTCAACCTGCGGCTGGAGACCGCGGTCATCCCGCAGGTCGACGACATCGCGGCTGCCGCCCGGCAGTCGCTGTACAGGTAGCAGGACGGGAAGGGGGCTGGAGATGGCCACGCGCGTTCTGCTTCCGAAACAGGGCCTCCAGATGGTCGAGGGACGGATCGTCCGCTGGCTGCGAAAGACCGGCGACGCTGTCGCCGAGGGCGAGGACATCGTCCAGGTCGAGACCGACAAGGCCACGATCGACCTGCAGGCCCCGGCCGCGGGTATCGTCCTCGCGATCCTGCGCCAGGAAGGCGAGACGGTGCCCGTTGCCGAGACCATCGCGGTGATCGGCGCCCCCGGCGAGGACATCGCGTCGTTCACCGCCGGCTCGGTCGCCCCCGCGCCTGCGCCTGCCCCGGCCTCGGCACCGGCCGCAGGGATGGTCGCGGGGATGGCCGCGGCGGCCGACCGGACCGTGCCGGCGGGGGGCAGGACGTTCTCCAGCCCCCGCGCGCGCATGGCTGCCGGGCAGGCGGGCATCGACATCCGCTCGATCGCCGGCTCGGGGCCCGACGGGCTCGTGATCGAGCGCGACGTGAGAGCCCACGCCGCGCGCGCGGCGCGCGGCGCGCCATCGACACCCGCGGTTCCTCCCGCGGCAGGACGGCTGGCGCAGCCCAGCAGGATGCGCGCCACCATCGCGCGCAGGATGCGGGAGAGCCTCGAGACGGCCGCCCAGGCGGAGATGCAGGTCGACGTGGACTGCACCGAGATGGCGCGGCTGCGGGAAGGCCTGAAGGCGGCAGGGAAGCCGGTCAGCTACACCGACATCCTGGTCAAGGTGGTCGGCTGCGCCCTTGGACTGCACCCCAACGTGAACGCCTCCTGGACCGCGGAGGGCATCTTCGAGAGGTCCGAGATCAACATCGGGGTCGCGGTCAGCGTCGAGGGCGGCCTGCTCGTGCCCGTGGTCCGCGGCGTGGACAGGCTGTCCATCGGCGCGGTCGGCGCGGCCTGCCGCGCGCTGGCGGAGAAGGCGCGGGCCGGCAGGCTGGACCCCCGGGACATGGAGGGCGCCGGCTTCACGGTCAGCAACCTCGGGATGCACGGGATCGACAGGTTCACCGCCATCATCAACCAGCCGGAGAGCGCGATCCTCGCGGTGGGGCGTATCGCGGAGAGGCCGGCCGCGGTAAAGGGGGCCGTCCAGGTGCGGCCGATGATGACCCTCACTCTGTCGTACGATCACAGGCTCATCGACGGCGCGCCCGCCGCGCAGTTCCTCGCCGCAGTGAGGGAGTACGCCGAGTGCCCGTATCTCCTGGTCGGGTGACCGGACCGGGTCCCGGCAGGGAGAGCCCATGGACGTCGAGCTGAAGTACGGCACGGAGAAAGTGCGGGCGCGGATTCCCGAGGGGATTCCCGTGGAAGTCCTCTCGATCAAGAACCCTCCCCCTGCCGGCGACGAAACGGCAGTCCTCGAAGAAGCGCTCGACGCCCCCCTGGGCAGCCCGCGGCTGGAGAGGATCGTCCGGCCCGATGCCACGGTGGCCGTCATCACGAGCGACATCACCCGGCCCATGCCCTCGGCGAAGGCGCTGCCCCCCCTGCTCGCCCGGCTGGCGGCGGCAGGCATCCCTGACCGGCGCATCCGCATCGTCCTCGGCCTGGGCTGCCACCGCGGCCACACGGAGGCGGAGAAGCGCCGCCTGGTCGGCGACGGCCTCTTCGACCGCTACGCCTGCATCGACAGCGATCCCGACGACGTGGTCCGCCTGGGCACGACCTCGAGGGGCACGCCCGTGGACATCTTCCGTCCCGTGGCAGAGGCGGACCTGCGCATCTGTCTCGGCAACATCGAGTTTCACTACTTCGCCGGCTACAGCGGGGGCAGCAAGGCGATCATGCCCGGGGTGTCCACGCGGGACGCCATCCAGGCCAACCACCGCGAGATGGTCAGGCCCGAGGCCTGCGCCGGCAGGCTGGACGGGAACCCCGTGCGGGAAGACATCGAGGAAGCCGCGGCGCTGTGCCCCGCCGGCTTCATCCTCAACGTCGTGCTGGGCGAGGACAAGCGGATCCTCGGCGCCTTTGCAGGCCACCCCGTGCAGGCCCACCGGGCGGGGTGCGCGTTCCTGGATTCCCTGTACAAGGTCCGCGTGCGCGCGCCGGCCGACGTGGTGCTCGTCTCGGCCGGGGGCTCGCCGAAGGACATCAACCTCTACCAGGCGCAGAAGGCGCTGGACAACGCGAAGCAGGCCGTGGCCGACGGGGGGACCATCATCCTCGTGGCCCGGTGCGTCGAGGGACTCGGCGACGAGACCTTCTCGCGCTGGATCCGCCGCGGCGATACTCCCGTGGGAATGGTCGGCAGGATCCACGAGACATTCGAGCTGGGCGGCCACAAGGCGGCTGCCATCGCCATGGTCCGCCAGAGGGCGGACATCTTCCTCGTGTCGGACCTCCCGTCCGAGCTGGCAGGACAGTGCTTCATGACCGGCTTTGCCTCCGTCCAGGAGGCCGTTGACCGGGCGCTGGCAGCCAGGGGGGACGGTGCGCGGGTGTGCGTGATTCCCTTCGGCGGCTCGGTGCTGCCCGTCGCGGGCTGACAGAGAGAGGAGCGCTCCAGTGAACGAGCTCACGGGAAAGGTAGCGGTGGTGACGGGTGCGGGGGGCGGGATCGGCGCGGCAGCCGCACGCGCCTTCGCGCGCGAGGGAGCCGCCGTGGTTGTCATCGCGGACATGGACGAGCGGGCGGCGCGCGAGGCGGCCGCATCCATGCGGGAGGGCACCTCCTGCAGGTTCGAGGTCGTGCAGACCGACGTGAGCGACCCCGACTCGATCGCCCGGCTCTTCCAGCGCACGACGGACCTCTTCGGCCGGCTGGACGCCCTGGTCAACTGCGCCGGCATCTGCACGCAGTCGTCCCTCGACGAGACGTCGGTGGCGCAGTGGGACAGGGTGATGGCGGTGAACCTGCGCGGCACGTTCCTGTGCAGCAGGGAGGCCCTGCGCATCATGCGGCAGAGGAGAAGCGGCACCATCGTGAACGTGTCGTCCATCTCGGGCCGCATCGGCGGGATCGCGACGGGCATGGACTACTGCGCCTCGAAAGGGGCGATCATCACCCTGACCATGTCCCTCGCGAAGGCCGCGGCGCCGCACGGGATCATCGTGAACGCGGTGGCCCCGGGCTTCGTGAACACGGGAATGACGAAAGGGTTCACGCACTTCGACCCGAAGTCGGTGCCCCTCGGGAGGATCGGGGAGCCCGAGGATGTCGCCGACGTCATCGTGTTCCTCTCCAGCGCGGGGGCGCGCTACATCACCGGGGAGATCGTGAACGTCAACGGCGGGGTGTACATGAGCTGATGCCCCGGGAGGAGACAAGGACAGGGGAATTGGATAGAGTGACCGGCGCCGACCGGCAGCCGCCGCGGGGGGCGAGCCCGACCGCGGCGACCCGACCGCCCGCCGGCGATTCAATCACACTACGCAAGGAGATGACAGCGTGAAGTACGTCAAGAACGTCGAATCCATGGCGCCGGACCTGGATCCCCGCTCGCTGCGCGAGAGGGTGAAGAACAGGGACAAGATGGTGCTGCGCGACACCTACTATCTCATCAACCCGGCCGACAAGGAATGCGCGTCCCGCCGACTCACCCTGGGGCACACCACGGTCTACGCGACGGGTTCCACCACCGGCCATTCGCACGACGACATGGAGGAGGTGTACTACATCGCCGCGGGCAACGGGATCATGGTCGTGGGCGAGGACGAGTACGAGGTGCACCAGGGCGACGCCCTGTACGTTCCGCCCGGGGTCTACCACACGACGAAGCAGACGGGAAACCAGCCCCTTGTGTTGGTCTGGGTGACCTGCAAGCTGGACCCGGCGGACAGGTAGCCGGCCCCGAAGGCGCGGCGGAACAGATGCATGCGGAGGACTGAAGCGGTGAAAACACAACCGATGCTGATCGGGGGCGAGTGGGTGACGGCGGAGGGCGGGGCCTCGATCCCCGTGGTGAACCCCGCGACCGGCGAGACCTTCGCCGAGGTCCCGTCCGCGGCCGCCGGGGACGTGCAGAAGGCGATCCGGGCCGCCGATGCCGCCTTCCCGGCGTGGGCGGCCCTGTCGCCCTTTGCCCGGGGCGAGCTGCTGCGCAGGGCGGGGGCCATCGCGCTGCAGAGGGTCGACGAGATCGCCCGACTGATGACCCGGGAACAGGGCAAGCCCCTGGCCGAGGCGGCGGGCGAGGTGGAAAAGGGCGCGAAGATCCTGCGCTACTACGCCGAGGAAGGCGAGAGGGTATACGGCAGGATCGTGGCGAACGAAGAGCACAACTTCGAGAGCCGGGTCACCTACCAGCCCATCGGCGTGGCAGGGGCCATCTCGCCGTGGAACTACCCCATCGAGCTCCTGGCCTGGAAGATCGGGGGAGCGCTCGCCTCGGGGTGCACGGTCATCGCGAAGCTGCCCTCCGAGACGCCCCTGTCGCCCCTGGCGTTCGTGAAGTGCCTCGTCGACGCGGGGGTGCCGGCCGGCGTGGTGAACGCCCTCACGGGACCCGGCTCGCGGATCGGCCCCGTCCTGTTCGCCAGCCCCGTTGTCAAGAGGATCGCCTTCACGGGCTCGACCGCCACGGGCAGGCAGGTCCTCGCCGGCTGCGTGGACACCCTCAAGAAGGTGTCCCTCGAGCTGGGCGGGAGCCTTCCCATGGTCGTCTGCAGGGACTGCAATCTCGACGCCGCGGTGGCCGGTGCCGTGCGCCGCTCCTTCCGCAACATGGGCCAGATCTGCATCGCCATCAACCGCATCTACGTGGACGCCGCCATCTACGAGGAGTTCATGGCCCGCTTCGCCCGCGAGACGAAGAAGCTCACCATCGGCGACGGCCTGGCGAAGAAGTGCGACCTGGGCCCCATGTGCACCGCCGCGGGGGTCGAGACGGCCAAGAAGCACATCGCCGACGCGGTGTCGAAGGGCGCGCGGGTGGCCGCGGGCGGGAACAGGCCCCCGGGCGCCGAGTACGAGAGGGGCAACTTCTTCGAGCCCACGATCCTGCGCGACGTGACCCACCAGATGGCCGTGATGCGCGAGGAGACCTTCGGCCCCGTGGTCGGGGTCATGCCGTTCCAGACCGTCGAGGAGGCCATCAGCCTTGCCAACGACTCGGTCTACGGCCTGGCCGCCATCGTGTACACCGAGAGCATGAGCCTGGCCCACAGGCTGGCGGGGGCGATCAACGCGGGCAACGTGGCCATCAACAACGTGGACGCGGGGGTCATCTATGCGCCGTACGGCGGGTGGAAGGACAGCGGCTTCGGGCACGAGCACGGGCCCGAGGGCCTGTACGAGTACCTGCAGATCAAGCACGTGCGGGTGCACTACACCTAGGGGGCGGCCATGAAGGACCTCGTGATCGGGATCGACGTCGGCACCTCGGGCTGCAAATCGATAATCGTCGACAGCGGCGGCACGGTGATCGCCTCCGCCCTGGAGGAGTACCCCCTGTCCACGCCCCGGCCCGGGTGGGCGGAGCAGGACCCTGCCCACTGGTGGGCCGCGGCCGAGAAGACCCTGGCGGCGGTCCTCCGGGCCGTGCCCGGCGCGGCAGGGCGGATCGCCGGCATCGGGCTGTCGGGCCAGATGCACGGGCTGGTGGCCCTCGACAGGGACCGCGCGGTCATCCGCCCCGCCTTCCTCTGGAACGACCAGCGCACCCACGCCCAGTGCCGCGAGATCTTCGACGCGGTGGGCGGCGAGGAGAAGCTGCTCGCCTACACGAACAACAGCATGCTGCCCGGCTACACGGGCGGGAAGGTGCTCTGGCTGCGCGAGGAGGAGCCCGCGAGCTGGGACCGGGTGTCCATGATCCTCAATCCCAAGGACTACATCCGCCTTCGGCTCACGGGAGAGCTGGCCACCGAGGTCTCCGACGCCTCCGGCACGGGCCTGTTCGACGTGAAGAACAGGAAGTGGAGCGACGCCCTCCTGGCGAAGCTGGACATCCCCCGCGCCATCCTTCCCCCGTGCTTCGAGTCCCCCGAGATCACGGGCCGCACCACCCGGTCCGTCATGGAGAGGACAGGCCTGCCGCAGGGCACACCCGTCGCGGGCGGCGGCGGGGAC
This sequence comes from uncultured Spirochaetota bacterium, assembly GCA_963733835.1. Lineage (GTDB taxonomy): Bacteria > Spirochaetota > Spirochaetia > SZUA-6 > Fen-1364 > CAVTER01. The sequence continues at coordinate 19,621 of CAVTER010000004.1, read as the reverse complement.
TCGGTCATCCAGACCACGGGCACGGGCCTGATCCGGGAAGGCATCCTCGGGCTGACCATCGGGACTGCCGGCATCGTCTCGATGGGCCTGGACAGCTTCAAGCCCAACCCCGCGGGAAAGCTCCAGGTGTTCTGCAACAACGCTCCCGACAAGTGGAACATCATGGGCGTCACCCTGGCTGCCGGCGGCTCGCTGCAGTGGTTCAGGAACACCCTGAGCGGCGAGGAGATGCGGCAGGCGAAGGAGAAGGGGATCGGCATCTACCCGCTCATCACCGGCAGGGTCGCCGAGGAGTCGGTGCCGGGGAGCAGGAACCTCCTGTTCCTGCCCTACCTGACCGGCGAGCGCTGCCCCCACACCGACCCGAATGCCCGGGGTGCGTTCATCGGGTTGACCCTCCGCCACGGCTACGCCGACATGGCGCGCAGCGTCATGGAAGGGGTCACCTACAGCCTGCGCGACGTGTACGAGACGATCACCCGCGCGGACGCGAGCCTCGCCGTTGCCGAGGTGCGGGTCTCGGGCGGGGGATCGAACAGCCCGGTGTGGCGCCAGCTCACCGCCGACATCTTCCAGCTTCCCGTCCACACGGTGAGCGGGAGCGCGGAGGGCGGGGCCTACGGCGCCGCGCTCGTGGCAGGCACCGGCTGCGGGATCTGGAAGAGCCTCTCCGAGGCCGTCACGGTTCTCAAGACGGAGAGTGAGACCCTCCCCGACCCCTCCCGCAGGCCGATCTACGACGAGCTGTTCGCGATCTACACGGGGATGTACAAGACACTGAAGGGCACCTTCGACAGGCTGTCGGCGGTGCCCGCGGCCGGCGCGGTCGCGCGCTGACGAGAACACAGGAGGAACGGATGGACAGCAGGCTCAAGGGGGTATTCGCCCCGATCACGACTCCCTTCGACCAGGATGGAGAGGTGTCCTGGGCAGGGCTGGAGAAGAACATGGAGACCTACGCGGCTTCGCGGCTGGCGGGGTACCTGGCGCTGGGATCCAACGGCGAGAACAAGAGCCTGTCCAACGCCGAGAAGGAGAAGGTCCTTTCGACCATCGTGACCCGCAAGGGTAAGGGCCAGCTGGTCATGGCAGGCTGCATCTTCGAGTCGACGAAAGAGACCATCGAGTACGCGAAGCGCTTCGAGGGCCTGGGCGCCGACTACCTGACCCTCCTGCCGCCGTCGTACTTCGCGAAGCAGATGTCCGATGCCGTGCTGCTGAAGTACTTCACGGACGTTGCCGGGGCGGTGCGCACCCCCTGCCTGGTGTACAACGCCCCGCAGTTCTCCGCCGGGGTCACCCTCTCGGTGCCGCTGATAAAGGACCTCGCGAAGCACCCCAACATCGTGGGCATGAAGGACTCCTCGACCGGCAACATCGAGGGATTCCTCTTCGCCGTGCGCGACCAGTTCGCCGTGATGGCAGGGTCGGCGAACTTCTTCCTCTCCGCGCTGTTCATGGGAGCCACCGGCGGGGTCATCTCCCTCGCCAACGCGTTCCCTCCCATCGCCTGCGAGCTGTACGAGCTGGCTGTCTCCCGTCAGTACGAGAAGGCCATCGCGCTGAACGAGAAGGTCCTGCGGCTGAACAAGGGGGTCTCGGGCAAGGGCGGCGTGGCCGCCGTGAAGTATGCCATGGATCTCGCCGGCCTTGCGGGGGGAAACCCCCGCCTTCCCCTGCTGCCCCTGAAGGACGAGGACAGGGACGGCCTGAAGAAGACCCTCGAGCGCGAGGGGATGATCTAGGGCCGGGAGGAACACCGATGCACTGCGGCGACACGCCCGCCCGGGCGGAGAAGATACACCCCTCGCTGGACAACCTGTGCAGCGCGTTCCCGCCCGGGTTTTCCGAGGAGCGCAAGGCCCGGGCCCAGACCCTGTTCCTGAAGAAACTGTCACTCGACGCGCACCGCTTCTACAATGGAAAGATCCAGGTGCTCCCGCGGGCAGGGCTGTACGGGTTCAACTGGTTCAACGTCTGGTACACCCCGGGCGTGTCGAAGGTTTCCACGACCATCCGCGACAACCCCGACAGCTCCTTCGAGCTCACCAGCCGGGGCAACATGGTCGCCGTGGTGAGCGACTCCACCCGGGTACTGGGCGACGGGGACTGCACCCCTCCCGGCGGCCTGGGGGTCATGGAGGGCAAGGCCTTCCTGATGAAGTACCTCGGCGGCATCGACGCCGTCCCCCTGTGCATCGATTCGCGCGACGCCGAGGGCAGGAACGACCCCGACAGGATCATCGAGTTTGTAAAGATGGTCCAGCACAGCTTCGGCGCGGTGAACCTCGAGGACATCTCGCAGCCCAACTGCTTCAAGGTGCTGGACACGCTGCGCGAGTGCTGCGACATCCCGGTATGGCACGACGACGCCCAGGGAACCGCCTGCGTGACGCTCGCCGGCGTGCTGAACGCGGTCACGCTGGCGGAGAAGAAACTGGGCGACATCCGCATCGTGCTGATCGGCGCGGGGGCCTCCAACACCACCATCGCCCGCCTCCTGGTCCGTGACGGGGCCGACCCGGCCCGGATGGTCATCTTCGACACGCGCGGCTCGCTGCACAGGAACAGGAAAGACATCGAGGCGGATCCCCGTTTCTACCGCAAGTGGGAGCTGTGCACCTCGACAAACCCGTCCTGCGCCGACGGGATGGCCGCGGCATTCGAGGGTGCCGACCTCGTGATCGCCCTGTCCACGCCCGGGCCGGACGCGATCAAGAAACAGTGGGTCTCCTCCATGGCCACGCGGGCCATCGTCTTCTCGTGCGCCAACCCGGTCCCCGAGATCTACCCCTACGCGGCGAAGGAGGCGGGGGCCTTCATCGTGGCCACGGGCCGGGGGGACTTCCCCAACCAGGTCAACAACTCCATCGGCTTCCCCGGCATCCTGAAGGGCACCCTCGCCGTGCGGGCGCGCAAGATCACCGACGCGATGGCCATCGCGGCGGCGCACTCACTCGCCCGGTTCGCGGAGAAGAGGGGCATCTCGCCCGACTCCATCGTGCCCACCATGGACGAGACGGGGGTGTTCGCGGAGGAAGCGGCGGACGTGGCCATGGAGGCGATCCGCGACGGGGTCGCGCGCGTCAGCATGACCCGCGACCAGGTCCGCGCGGCAGCGGCCAGGGACATCGAGACGGCGCGGGCGTCGGCCCGGGCCCTGATGGAGGCGGGCCTGATCCCCGCCCCCGACCAGGCGCTGCTGCAGGAAGACTTTCAGTGGGCCTGCGACAAGTCGGCCGAGTGACCGCCCAGCCCGCCGCTGGTCGCCACGCCACCCAGGAGGAACCCGTATGAGCGCAGAACGGCACGTCGTGCTCCTGCCAGAACCGATCGAGGAAGAGGCGCGAGGCCTCCTGGAGCAGGCAGGCCTGCAGGTGGTGCAGTCCCCTGACCCGAAACCCGAGACGGTGAAACCGCTCATGGCGAATGCCGAGGCGGTGGTGCTGCGCACGGGCATCCGCATGAGCGCCGACCTGATCGAGGCCGGCGCCCGGCTCGGGGCCATCTCGCGCACCGGCGCAGGGTTCGACAACGTGGACGTGGCGGCTGCCACGCGCAGGGGCGTGATCGTGACCTCGAGCATCGGGGCCAACACTCACACGGTGGCCGAGCACACCCTCGCCCTCATCCTCGCCGCCGCGAAGGCGCTGCCCGCCCTCGACCGCGAGACCCGAACGGGGAACTGGAAGTCGCGCCACTCCTACCTCCCGCGCGACCTGCGCGGCAGTGTCCTGGGCGCCATCGGATTCGGCAGGATCGGCCAGGAAGTTGCCAAGGCGTGCGCCGACGTGCTGGGCATGACCGTGATAGCCCACGACGCGTACCTGCCCGACGCCGCGAAGAGCGCGCATTCCTCGTGGGTTTCCTTCCTCGGCCTGGAGGAGCTGGTGGAGAAGGCCGATGTCGTGACCATCCACGTGCCGCTCACCTCGGACACGAAGGGCCTGCTCAGCGCCGCGCGCATCGCCCGGATGAAGCCGGGCGCCATCGTCGTGAACACCTCCCGGGGCGGGATCATCGACGAGGCTGCCCTCGCGGCGGCGCTGGCCGACGGGAGGCTGGGCGGGGCAGGCATCGACGTGTTCGAGAAGGAGCCTCCCGCTGCGGACAACCCGCTGCTGTCTGCGCCCCGGGCCATCCTCACTCCTCACGCGGCTGCCCTGACCCGGGAGTGCACGGTGCGCATGGCCGTGCTCGCGGCGGAGAGGGTGATCGCGCTGCTGGCGGGAGAGGTGCCCGACAACGTGGCAAACCCCGAGGTGCTGGCCACCGAGCGCTGGCGCGGCCTGAAGAAGAAGTAGATCGGCCCCCGCGCGCGGCCGGGCGCGCTCAGCTCCCGGCCGCGGCTTTTCCCCGCAGCCTCCGCGACATCACCGCGCACCCCAGGAGGGTGCAGTTCTCCCGTGCGCTCGAAGCCGTAGCCGGGCAGCTGCCGCTCCTTGCACGCCACGAGAGCAGGTCCCGCGCGCCTGCCGGTGAGCCGAATGACGCGGTCGAGCGAGACCGAGCGCGAAAAGCGGCCGAGGTCGGCCCGCATCCGGGCAGTCGCGCTTTCGACGATGGCCAGGGCGAGATCCTCGCGCGTGGTCGACAGGGTGAGGCCGGAGAAGGACCCCCTGCGGTCGGAGAAGCTCGTCCTGTCCCCCAGCAGGTAGGGCACGAACCGTACGGGCGTGGTGCCGCCCGCGGCGAGAAGGCTCTCCAGCCAGGTCCCGTAGAAGGCGCTCTCGTCCATGCCGGGGCAGAACTCCCGCCGAAACCACTCCAGGGCGAACCCGTTCACGATGATCGTGAAGGCGATCCACCTGCCGTGAAGGGGGTGCACGCGGAGGTGGTGCTTCGCGCCCGCCAGGGGCCTGTCGAGGCACACGGCCAGGAGCTCCGCGCTGCCGGCGATGTCGAGGATCTGCCCCGGCTCGGTCACCCCTGCCCCCAGGCAGGCGGCGGAGGTGTCGTTGGATCCCATGAGAACGGGCGTTCCCGCGACGAGCCCCGATTCCCGGGCAGCCTCGACCGACACACTGCCCGCCTGCTCGGTGCACTCGACAACGGGCGGAAGGATCCCCGCCGGCACGCCGAGCTCCCGGGAGAACTCGGGGATCCAGCCCGTCCTGCCCGTCGTGTCGTACAGGCCCGTGAGCGACGCGTTGGTCGGGTCGAATGCCCACTGTCCCGTGAGCCGCCGCACGAAGAAGGTGTTCATGTGCCCGGCCATGAAGCAACGGCTGAACACCTGCGGCTCGTGCCGGCGGATCCAGAGGAAGCTGGACAGCGAGATGCTGCCGGGGTACGGGATGTTCCCCGCCTTCTCGAGAAACGCCCTGCTGCCGATCAGGGCGAGCGCCTCGCGGGCCTCGCGGACGCTGCGCCGATCCCAGTGGAGGATGGCGGGGTACAGCGCCCTGCCCTCCCGATCCATCAGCACGAGCGAGGGGCTGAGCGCGCACGGCGCGATGCACTGCACCCGGGAGGCGTCGGCGCCGAGCCCGCGGGTGACGGAGAGAAACGCCCGCCAGATCATCTCGGGATCGATGCTCACGCTCGCCCCCTCGTTCTCGAGAGCGTAGTCCACCGTCTGCGTGCGCACGAGCCTCTCCTCCGCATCGAAGAGGCCGGCCTTCATCGAGGATGTGCCGATGTCCAGCGCGAGGAAGAGCGGGGTGTTCGCCATGAGCGAGGCACAGGGTATCCACGCCCCCGCCGGCTGTCAACGCGCCCTGCTTCGGTCTACACTCGGCCGATGGTGCGCTTCACCCTGAATGGCGTCCCTGTCGAGGCAGAAGCCGGGCAAACGCTCCTCGCCTACCTGCGCGGGGAAGCCCGGCTCACGGCCGCCAAGCTCTCCTGCGGCGAGGGCGCCTGCGGGGCCTGCTCTGTCATCGTGAACGGGTCGCTGCTCACCTCGTGCACAATCCCCCTCGAGCGCATGGCCGGCAGGTCGATCGTCACGCTGGAGGGGATCCCCCCGGCCGAGATGGACCTCTACGCGCGCGCATTCTCAGAGGCGGGAGCCGTGCAGTGCGGGTTCTGCACGCCCGGCATGGTGCTCGCGGCAAAGGCGCTGCTGGACAGGAACCCCGACCCCAGCCCCTCGGAGGTGCGCGCCGGCCTGCGGCGGAACCTCTGCAGGTGCACAGGCTACGCGAAGATCGTCGAAGGCGTGCTCGCCGCGGCGCGCATGCGGCGTGGCGGGACGGTGCCTGCCGATGCGCGCGGCTCGGGCCCGGGGGCACGTCTGCCGAGGATCGACGCCGAGCTGAAGGCGCGCGGCCGGGCGCAGTACATCGACGACCTGTCGGAGCCTGGCATGCTGCACGGTGCGGTCCTGCGCGCGGCGCACCCCCGCGCGCGTCTGCTCGCCCTCGACGTGTCCGCCGCCCGCGCCCTGCCCGGCGTCGCCGTGGTCGCCACCTGGACGGACATACCGGGGAGCAGGTTCATCGGCAGCGTGGTGCCCGACTGGCCCACGCTGGTCGCCGTGGGAGAGGTCACGCGCTGCGTGGGAGACGCCGTCGCCCTGGTGGCTGCGCGAACCCCTGCCATCGCCCGCGAGGCGCTGGGCCTGGTCCGGGCCGAGTACGAGATCCTGGACCCCATCCGCTCCCCTGCCGAGGCTTTGGCCCCCGGCGCCCCCCGGCTGCACCCCGAGGGAAACGTGCTGTCCACCCTTTCGCTGAAGCGCGGCGATGCTGCCGGCGCGCTCGCGTCGGCCGCGCACGTGGTGCGGGCCTCTTTCACCACGCCGTTCACCGACCACGCGTTCATGGAACCGGAGAGCGCGCTCGCCTTCCCCCCCGACCCCGACGGCGTGGTCCTGGTGCGCACAGGGGAGCAGAACGTGTACGACGGCAGGCGCTACATCGCCGAGACCCTCGGCCTGGCCCCCGGAGAAGGTGCGCGTTGTCTCGGCGTACGTGGGCGGCGGCTACGGCGGCAAGGAAGACCAGACCGTCCAGCACGTCGCCGCCCTGCTTGCATGGCTCTCCCGGAAGGACCGTGAAGGTCACACTGGGCAGGGCCGAGAGCACGCGCGTGCACGTGAAGCGCCACGCCATGACCGTCGAGGTCGAGGCGGGCTGCGACGCGCAGGGCAGGCTCACCGGCATCCGCCAGCGCATCGTCGCGGACACCGGCGCCTACGCGTCCCTCGGCGGCCCGGTGCTGCACCGCGCGGTCACGCACGCGGGAGGCCCCTACCGCTGCCCCGGCATCGACATCGAGGGCACGGCGGTCTACACGAACAATCCTCCCGCCGGTGCGTTTCGGGGCTTCGGGGTTCCGCAGGTCAACTTCGCACTCGAGAGCGCGCTCGACGCCCTCGCGACGCAGGCCGGGCTTTCGCCATGGGAGATCCGGTTTCGAAACGCCGTGCGCCCCGGGGACGTTCTGCCCAACGGCCAGGTGGCGGGGCCTGACACCGCCCTCGAGGAGTGCCTGCTCGCCGTGAAGGACGATTTCGAGGCTGCCCGTGGCAGGGCAGGCGTGGCCTGCGCGTTCAAGAACACGGGGCTGGGCATGGGCCACGCCGACACGGGCAGGTGCGTCGTGAAAATCCTGGACGGCGCCGTCGAGCTGCGCTCGGGAGCCGCGTGCACGGGCCAGGGGCTTGCCACCGTGCTCACCCAGGTGGCCTGCGGCGTACTCGGCCTCGAGCCGGAGAGAGTCCGCGTGGCGCTGCCCGACACGTCATCGACCCCGGACTCCGGCACGACCACTGCCTCGCGCCAGACCCTCATCACCGGAGAAGCCTGCAGGCGCGCCTGCCAGGCCGTCCGCGATGCGGCTGCCGCAGCGCGGGCTTCGCACGCCCCCCCGGCCGGCTCCTTCCCCTTTGCCTCCCTCGCGGGGCAGGAGTTCGCCGGCCAGTACGAGGCAGCCACCGATCCCGTGGACACCACGTCGGCGCACCCCGTGCGGCACGTTGCCTACAGCTACGCCTGCCAGCTCGCCGTGCTCGGGGCCGACGGCAGGGTCGAACGGATCGTCGCGGCGCACGACTCGGGGCTCGTGGTGAATCCCCTGGCCTTCGAGGGCCAGGTGGAGGGCGGCGCGGTGATGGGCATGGGCTTCGCGTTGACCGAGGTCTTCCCCCTGGAGGGCTGCGTGCCCACCGCGCGTTTCGGTCAGCTCGGCCTGCTGCGGGCGACAGAGGCGCCGCCCGTGCGCACTGTCATCGTGCGGAAAGCCGGGCAGGGCACGGCAGCCGACGGCGGCGTGTCGGGCGCGGCCTGGGGGGCCAAGGGCATCGGCGAGATCAGCGCCATCCCGACCACGGCGGCCGTGGCGGGTGCGTACTTCGCCCGGGACGGGAAGCTCAGGACGCGCCTCCCCCTCGACGGGACTCCCTACAGGCCTGCCCCGGGGTCCTGATCCGCGTTCCACTCACGGATGGCCGCGAGAAAAGCCTTCCCGTAGGCTTCGAGCTTCGCCTCGCCCACACCATGGCAGCGCAGCAGGCCGTCCCCGTCGGTCGGCCTGTTCTGCACCATCGAGCGCAGGGTCTTGTCGCTGAACACCACGTACGGGGGGAGCGTCTTCGCCCGCGCGATGCGCAGGCGCACCGCGCGCAGGCGCTGGTACAGCTCCTCGCCCGCCGCACCGTCCAGCGCCCCCTCGGTGACGGGCTGCCGCCCCCCCGCGCCGCCATCGTCCTCCCCGCGTCTGCCTGCCTGGGCGAGGCTGCGCGAGGCCAGGAACTGCCGCTTGTCCGCGAGCACGAGCCTTCCGGCGTGCGACAGGCCGTACCCGGCCGTGCGGCCCTCGCCCCGCACAAGCAGCTCACCCGCCTCCATCTCGCGGATGAGCGAGAGCCACCACTCCCTGTCCCGGTCCCTTCCCGGCCCCGAAGGTGGGCAGCAGCTGGTGGCCCCGCTCGAGCACCTTGTCCGTGCAGGTCCCCACGAGCACGTCGGCCAGGTGGTGGGCGCCGAAGCGTTCCCCCGTGCGCACGGCGGCCGAGAGGACCTTGCGCGCGGCCTCCGTGAGGTCCTCGCTCGACGACCTCGCCGGTGCACACGTCGCAGCGGCCGCAGCCGCCCTCGTGGCGCTCGTCGAAGTGCGCGAGGAGCAGCACCCTGCGGCAGACTGTCGACTCGGCGTAGCGCAGGATCTCGCCGCAGCCGTGCCTCGGCCCGGTGCCGCTCCTCGGGCGATTCGATGTTGCCGATGTGCCAGCGCACCGCCGCGATGTCCGCCGGGGCCGTAGAGCAGAAGCGTGTCGGCAGGCTCCCCGTCCCGCGCCGCGCGGCCGGTCTCCTGGTAGTAGCCCTCGACGCTGCGCGGCAGGTCGGCGTGCACGACCCAGCGGACATTGGGCTTGTCGATCCCCATGCCGAAGGCGATCGTGGCCACCACCACCGGCGACCTCGTCCCTGACAAAGGCCTCCTGCCGGGCGCGCCTCTCGCTCGTCCTCGAGCCCCGCGTGGTAGGCCACGGCGGAGACATGGCGCGCGGCCAGGTACTCCGCCGTGCGCTCCACGGCCTTGCGCGTCTGCCTGTAGACGATGCCCGGACTGGCCCGGGTGCCTGCGGACGAACTCCAGCACCTGCGCGTCCGCGTCTCCCGCCTTCTGCCGCCACCCTGTAGAAGATCTCGGGCCTGTCGAAGCTCGCCCGCACCACGAACGGGTCGCGAAGGCCGAGCAGGCGCACGATGTCGTCCTGCACCTGGCGGGTCGCCGTGGCCGTGAAGGCGGCGATCGGGACGCCGGGGAACTCCTGTCGCAGCAGGCCCGAGCGACCGGTAGTCGGGCCGGAACTCGTGCCCCCACTCCGAGATGCAGTGCGCCTCGTCCACCGCGATGAAGCGACAGATCCAGCCGGGCCAGCGCGGAACGGAAGCCCGGTATCGACAGCCGCTCGGGCGACGCGTACAGCAGCCGGACCCTGCCCGCGGCGAGCTCCCGCCACGTCGCCCGGGCCTCCTCCTCGCCGAGGGAGCTGTTCAGGAACGCGGCGGGGATGCCGTCCTCGCGGGCACCGTCCACCTGGTCCTTCATGAGCGAGATGAGCGGGCTCACGACCAGGGTCAGCCCCTCGCGCACCAGCGCGGGCAGCTGGTAGCACAGCGACTTGCCGCCGCCGGTCGGCAGCGCCGCGAACACGTCGCGGCCGGCGAGCACCGCGCGTGATGATCTCGTGCTGGTTGGGCTTGAAGCCCGTGTAGCCGAAGCTGCGCTTGAGCAGCCGCAGCAGGTCCTTCCCGGAAGGAACGGCGGGCGCTGCCACGGCCCTACTCCCCCGCTCTCGCGGCGAGCTCTTCCCAGCGGGCGAGCTTCGCCTCGAGCTCGGCCGCGGCCTCGGCGTAGCGCCTGCGGTCCTTTTCGAGGGCGATCGGGTCGATCACGGGCCTCTGGAACTTCTCTTCCAGGTCCTTCTGCTCCTTCTCGAGGCTGTCGATCTGCGAAACCAGCTGCTCGTACTCCCTGGCGCTCCTTGAACGAGAGCTTCACCTTTCCCGTGCGCTGACGGGGAGCCGCTGCGGGCCGGGCCGGGCCTGCAGCGGCCGCCGCCTCCTCCTCGACCAGCTCGCGGTAGTCCTCGTAGCTCCCCGACGAGGCCGCGGATGCCGCCCCGGCCGTCGAACACGAACAGGTAGTCGGTGAGCCGGTCGAGGAGCGCCCTGTCGTGCGAGACCAGGAGGATGCAGCCGGGGAAGTCGGCGAGGTAGTCCTCGAGCAGGCGGATAGTGTCCAGGTCGAGGTCGTTCGTGGGCTCGTCGAGCAGCAGGAAGTTCGGCCCCGTGGCAAGCAGGCGCACGAGCGTCAGCCTGCGCACCTCCCCGCCGGAGAGCCGCTCCAGGCGGATCCCCTGCACGCCGCGCGGGAAGAGGAACCTCTCGAGAAACTGCTCCGCCGTGACGGTGCCGCCTCCCGGCAGTGTGACCCGCTCGGCCAGCTGCTGCATGAACTGGAGCACCGTGAGGGACCGGTCGATGCCCGCGCCGGTCTGGGTGAAGTGCCCGAAGACAGTGTTCTCGCCCCGCGACACGGTGCCCGGCGTCCGGGGTCCAGCTCACCGGCGACAAGCCGCAGGAAGGTGGTCTTCCCCGAGCCGTTGGGGCCAAGGAGGCCGATCCGCTCGCCCCGGCGGAAGCTGTAGCTGAAAGGCCGGATCACCTGCCTGCCGTCGAACGAGCGCGTGACACCCTGCAGCTCCAGGACCTTCTTCCCCAGCCTTCGGTGCGTGGAGGAGAACTCCTGCATCGCCATCTCCTGCTGCACGCGCTGGTCGAGCAGGTCAGCGATGCGCTGCTTCCTGCTCTTGTCCTTGCCGGTGCGCGCCCGGGGGCCGCGCTTCAGCCACTCGGACTCCCGGCGCAGGATGGACTCCCTGCGATCCTCCGTGCGCTGCCGCGTCTCTTCCCGCTCCGCGCGCAGCTCGAGGTACCTGGCATAGCTGCCCGGGTACTTGCGCACCTGCCGGTCCTCGATCTCCATGATCGACGAGCACACAGCGTCCAGAAAGTAGCGATCGTGGGTGACAAGGACGAAACCGAAAGATGCCCTGCGCAGGAGCGCCTCCAGCCACTCGATCGTCTCCAGGTCGAGGTGGTTGGTCGGCTCGTCGAGGAGGAGCAGGCGCGCGCCGCGGGACAGGCAGCGCGCGAGGGACGCCTTGCGCAGCATCCCTCCCGAGAGGGCCGCCGCCGGCGTGTCGGGACCGGGAAGTCCCAGCTCCCTGCAGTACGAGCGGAAGGAATCAAGGGTCCTCGCCTGCGCCGCGTGGTCCTCCGCATCGTCTGCGGCGGCCGGGCACAGCTCGCCCAGCGTCGCCCCGTGCGGGAAGGAGGGGTGCTGTTCCAGGGCGCTGATCGAGAGGCCCCGCTGGCGCGAGACCGTGCCTGTGTCCGGCAGCAGCTCCCCCTGCAGGATGCGCAGGAAGGTCGACTTCCCGGTGCCGTTCCTCCCGATGAACCCGATCTTCTCCCCGTCGTCGATGCCCAGCGCGACCCCCTCGAACAGGGGCGCATCCACCAGGGTCTTGCTGACGTTCTCCAGCGACAGGATGTTCACGGGCATTGCTTCTCTGCTGCGTCGGGCGGGGCGCGACTCGGGGTCAGCCGCCGGCGATGACGTGCAGCTTCACCAGGCCGTCGAAGACGAACTGCACGGACAGGCCCGCGAGCACTATGCCCATGAGCCGTTCGATGACCGAGACGCCTGTCCTCCCCAGCACGCGCAGGAAGAAGGTGCTCGCCCACATGGTGAGCGCCGCCATGGCCAACGCGAGGGCCGCGCACGCCACGAGCACGGGGAAGATGAAGAGTACCTCCCGCCCCTGGCTCCCGTACAGGAGCATGGTAGTGATCGCTCCCGGCCCGGCCAGCATGGGGATGGCAAGGGGGAAGATGGACACGTCCTCCCGGTCAGGCTCCCCCTCCTGACCCGACATCTTGGTCCTGCCCAGCCTGCCCAGCAGCAGGTCGATGGAGGTGAGGAACAGGAGAATGCCCCCGGCGACGAAGAACGAGCCGGGCTGGATGCCGAGGAAGCGCAGGAGAGGCCCGCCGGCAAAGATGAACACGCACAACACCACAAGGGCGACGAGCACGGCCTTCAGGATCGTGGCGCGCCTGCGCGCCGCGGGCATGCCGGCCGTGAGCGAGATGAACACGGGCACTATCCCGAAGGGGTCCACCACGATGAAGACGGCGAGGAAGATGGTGATGATCTCGCTGGCCAATGACATCGGCCGCTACTGTAGCATGGGGAGAGCGGGAGGGAGAAGCGGCGCGGGGCCGGCCGGCCCACAGTCACCGCCGAGGGCAGGTTCACCCGTCACAGCGGGCTCCTGACCTTCCGCGCAGATTTTTCCGTCACGTGGAGGTAGATCATCGTGGTCTTCACGCTCTGGTGACCGAGGAGGTCCCTGATTGCGCGGATGTCGATGCCGTTGCCGAGGAGCGACGTCGCGAATGAGTGCCGCAGCGTGTGGCAGGAGGCGTGCTTCTGGATGCCGCTGGCCTGGAACGCCCGGGTGAAAATGGCCTGAACGGTGCGCCGGTTGTAGGGCCGGCCGTTCATCGTCACAAAGACGTATTCCCTCCCGTCCCGCCCCCGCACAAGGGCCTTCAGGTCGTCCGCAAGCGACTCGGCGAAGACCGTGATGCGGTCCTTGTTCTGCTTGGCGTTGACTATCCGGAGGCTGAGCGAGGAGAAATCGATGTCCCTGATCCTGAGCCGAACCAGCTCTCCGATGCGGATCCCCGAGCCGTAGAGCATGGAGATCATCAGCCGCTGCCGAGTGTTCTTGATCTTCGACAACAGGAGCAGGACGTCGGACCGCTCGAGGAAGGAGGGCAGACGGTGTCGCGGGCGGACCTTGTCCATGACATAGGGGCAGGGCTTCCCGAGGACCAGCTCGTAGAACAGCCTGATCGCGCTCCAGGCAATGCGCCGCGGTTCCTGGGAATCGTAGGTGGCGAGGAACCGGGAGATCCGTTCGCCCGGCGGGAAGGATGTCGCTGCAGAGAAGCTCAGGAACCGCTCAAGGCTGGCGCCGTACGCCCTGAGCGTGTTCGGTGCGTAGCCCCGGTTCTTCAGCTCCCGCGCGAACGAGCCGCGATAGTCGGACATGTGATGGGTGCTCCTTCACATGATCCTACGGTGTCGCCTTTCGCCCTGCTTGGGGTTTAAAGGTGATCATGACCAGCACCGTGATGAGAACCCTTGTTGCCATCGGCAGCGCCGTGTCGATCGGCTTCGGCGCCTGGCACTTCTTCGTGCCGCGCGCCTGGAACTGGTATGCCCACATGGACCCGGCAGCCACCGAGCTGGTGCTCGCAGTCAGGGCCATCAACCTCTTCTTCTCTCTCTGCCTGGTGCTGTTCGGGCTGGTGAACATCGCCCTGGCATTCGGGAAACACGTCGGCCGCTACCCGCTGCTGGTCGTGCTCGGAGCGACCGTCGTCCTGTGGACCACGCGGGTTGCGCTCCAGGTCGCATATCCGCAGGGCTCCGCCAGCGCGACCTTGCAGTACGGGATGCTCGCGGCCTTTGTCGTGGTGCTCGCCTGTTACCTTGTGCCACTGGTGGCGGTGGCAAGAGCCGCCCTGACGTCACGATAGAGCGAGCGCCTCAAACCTCAGCGCGCTGTGGCCTGTGTCGCAGCCGGAACGATCCCGGGCCGATCAGCGGGTGACCTTGCGTATCGCTAGAGCAGCTGCCTCGCCGAGATCACCGTAACCTCCAGGACCCTGGTCAGGAAGGCGAACTTGCCCTTCATCATGTCGAACTCTGGACCCGAGGCAAGATACCTGGCGGTACCCTCGACTGCGAAACCTGTGCCCTGGTAGTCCTTGTGACCCATGACTTCTCTGCTGCCCAGGGCCACCTTCACCTTGCCCGTCTTATTCACATTCTTTTCGGTTCGGTTCAATCCAGCCGCCGGGATCAACATGCGTCCATCGGCCGTGACCACGACATAGGAGTTCCAGGTGTTCGCCACGTGGGGCTCATCACCAACGCCCCAGGAGACGATTGAGACCACGCCTTCATGCTTCAGCACGTCATGGAGCTTTTCGGGTAGATTCAAACGGCACCTCCCTCTCTTCGACTGCAGAATGACTGACAGGATAATGTACCGCCCACCCTGTGAGACCGCCAACTCCACCGATTCGGTCGAAGGCCCTTTCTGGGGACGGCCTTCTTTCGGTTGCACCCATCAAGAGGCACTGGAAGGCGACTGCTCTTCGGCCGCCCCCAGGTGCCGACCCTCTGGTGGAGAGCGGAGGCTGCCTGCGCTTGGCAAGGCCTGGTCTGACGAGAAACGTTCAGATTCCTCACGGCCCGCCCAGACTCAGCCTGGCAATCCCGGTGCGTGATGAACCACATCACGAGAGTCAATGACGAACTGCGTCCGGGGTTTCCCAATTCCGAATTTCCCATAATGGTAGTTATGCAAAATGCCATGTGGCAAAGAGGCAATTGGGGAATCTGGGTTTAGGAGATCCTCTGTGGCTCGAGATCTGGATCGGGGATGGATGGTCTCTGATATCTTATCCAGGATTGCCATCTCGCGCGCGATCTCGGATGTCAAATCGGGTGTAAGTGCAGGCCGGCTGGTACTGGTGTTGGTGGCCAGGCGGTCAAGCCTACGATCTTTCGAGTAACCTTGCTTCTCGCCTTTGCTCTGCGAAAGCTCTATGTGAGGTGGATCGCGCGCTATTGGGAGGGCGAGCAACAACACTTGTCCGCAATCACATGGCACTTCGCATAACAGCGCGTATGTGCATCGGCGCCTCGGAAGGCGCCTCGGGCTTCGCGGCGCTGCGGCGCGCCGCTCCGCCACACAGCCCCTCGGCCCTGTTGGCCTCGGGGCTGGTCACATACGCGCGGCACGTTATGCAAAATGCCATGTGGCAAAGACGTAATTGGGGAATCTGGGTTTAGGAGATCTTCTGTGGCTCGAGATCTGGATCGGGGATGGATGGTCTCTGATATCCTGTCCAGGATTGCCATCTCGCGCGCGATCTCGGATTTCAAATGGGGTGTAAGTGCAGGCCGGCTGGAACTGATGTTGATGGCCAGGCGGTCAAGCCTACGATCTTTCGAGTAAACTTCCTTCTCGCCTTTGCTCTGCGAAAGCTCCATGTGAGGTGGATCGCGCGCTATTGGGAGGGCGAGCAACAACACTTGTCCGCAATCACATGGCACTTCGCATAACAGCGCGTATGTGCATCGGCGCCTCGGAAGGCGCCTCGGGCTTCGCGGCGCTGCGGCGCGCCGCTCCGCCACACAGCCCCTCGGCCCTGTTGGCCTCGGGGCTGGTCACATACGCGCGGCACGTTATGCGACATTGCGCCAGTATCGTTGCGGAATGCAATATGGCCGACTGTACCCTTACCTCGCATGCGTTTCGCGAAGGCTGTGATCTGTTCTTGCATAGGAGGTCTCCCAGAATGGATAACGGTGTTCTCCGCGCCGCTTTCTATGCGACACCCGATGATTTCGTAGAGCTCAATACTCGATTGGCGAAGGGATCTGCAGTGTCAAGGCAGATACGCATCGCGAGAGTATTGTTCCGGAGTAATAGGCTGGATAGTTTTTTATATCGTGATATCGCCCGACACAGCTTGGCCGCTTGTCCTGAGGCTGTTCCGTCACAGCAATTGTCGCGATTGCCGCGGGTGCGCTGATAATTCCTCTGAATCGACTTGTAACTAATAGCCGTGTCAGAAGACTAGTGGATCGAACGATTCGCTGGCAGGAAGAAGTCGAATGCATATTCGAGATCCGCGAGAATGGCTTCAGGGTTCAAACAGGATCAATGTACGAAACCCTACTCGATTGGGCGGATATCAAGAACATTACTGACGCTGATGGCAGATATTATCGTTCTCCTTAGGTCAGGACTGGCTATTATCCGCGGCAACGGGCCTTCGCATCTGCTTCGCAGAAGAAGGATTTTGTTGACGCCCTCAATCGACACGTACCAGATGTCGAATCAAGAGATGACGGCAGATCGTCAATGAACCTGGTGACTAGTTGAAGCATCCAATCAGACTCCAATCGTGGCCCACAGTCATTACGCTTATCAGATTCTCTGGCACTCTTGCAGGCCGTAGAGATTGAGTTCGCGGGCAAGGTAGAAATCGACTTAGCAGGATTCCAACCTTGGACTATCTGCTCCAAAGAGATTGAGCAACACAGATGGCAACGGCGCATAACAGCGCGTATGTGCATCGGCGCCTCAGAAGGCGCCTCGGGCTCCGCGGCGCTGCGGCGCGCCGCTCCGCCACACAGCCCCTCGGCCCTGTTGGCCTCGGGGCTGGTCACATACGCGCGGCACGTTATGCAAAATGCCATGTGCGCAAAGATGCAATTCGGGAATCTGGGTATAAGAGATCCTTCGTCACTCGAGATCTGGGACGGGGATGGATGGGCTCTGATATCCCGTCGAAGATTCCCATCTCGCGCGCGATCACGGATTTCAAATCGGGTGTAAGTGCAGGCCGGCTGGGACTGGTGTTGGTGGCCAGGCGGTCAAGCATCGAGTCTTTCGAGTAAGACGCCTTCTGGCCTTTGCCTGCGAGAGCTCTATGGAGCTTGGATCGCGCGCTATTGGGAGGGCGAGCAACAACGCTTGTCCGCAATCACATGGCACTTCGCATAACGGCGCGTATGTGCATCGGCGCCTCAGAAGGCGCCTCGGGCTTCGCGGCGCTGCAGCGCGCCGCTCCGCCACACAGCCCCTCGGCCCTGTTGGCCTCGGGGCTGGTCACATACGCGCGGCACGTTATGCAAAATGCCATGTGCCAAAAAGGCGTCGGAGGGGATAGGGCTAAGAGGTTCCTGGGCGCGCGTCATCTGGACGGTTAAGGACAGCTTCGACATCTCCTCCAGGATTGCCATCTCGCGCGCGATCATGGATTACAAATCGGGTGTAAGTGCAGGCCGGCTGGTACTGGTGTTGGTGGCCGGGCGGTCAAGCTCGCTGTCTTTCGAGTAAGCTGCCATTCTGGCCTTTGCTCGGCGAAAGCTCTATGTGAGGTGGATCGCGCGCTATTGGGAGGGCGAGCAGCAACACTTGTCCGCAATCACATGGCACTTCGCATAACGGCGCGTATGTGCATCGGCGCCTCAGAAGGCGCCTCGGGCTTCGCGGCGCTGCGGCGCGCCGCTCCGCCACACAGCCCCTCGGCCCTGTTGGCCTCGGGGCTGGTCACATACGCGCAGCACGTTATGCAAAATGCCATGTGGCAAAGAGGCGTCGGAGGGAATCTGGGCTTAAGAGGTTCTTGGGCGCGCGCGATCTGGATCGGGGATGGATGCTCTCAGACATCTCTATCGAGGATTGCCATCTCGCGCGCGATCTCGGATTTCAAATCGGGTGTAAGTGCAGGCCGGCTGGGACTGGTGTTGGTGGCCAGGCGGTCAAGCTCGGTGTCATTCGAGCAGACGTCGTTCTGGCCTCTGCTCTGTGAGAGCCGCTATGTGAGGTGGATCGCGCGCTATTGGGAGGGCGAGCAAGAACACTTGTCCGCAACACACATGGCACTTCGCATAACGGCGCGTATGTGCATCGGCGCCTCAGAAGGCGCCTCGGGCTTCGCGGCGCTGCAGCGCGCCGCTGCGCCACACAGCCCCTCGGCCCTGTTGGCCTCGGGGCTGGTCACATACGCGCGGCACGTTATGCGCCATTGCACCAGTATCCGTTTGCGGAATACAATATGGCCGACTGTACCCTTACCTCGCATGCGTTTCGCGAAGGCTGTGATCTGTTCTTGCATAGGAGGTCTCCCAGAATGGATAACGGTGTTCTCCGCGCCGCTTTCTATGCGACACCCGATGATTTCGTAGAGCTCAATACTCGATTGGCGAAGGGATCTGCAGTGTCAAGGCAGATACGCATACGCGAGAGTATTCTTACCGGAGTAATAGGCGGGATAGTTTTTTATATCGTGATATCGCCCGACACAGCTTGGCCGCTTGTCCTGAGGCTTTCCGTCACAGCAATTGTCGCGATTGCCGCGGGTGCGCTGATAATTCCTCTGAATCGACTTGTAACTAATAGCCGTGTCAGAAGACTCATGTATCGAACCATTCGCTGGCAGGAAGGAAGTCGAATGCATATTCGAGATCCGCGAGAATGGCTTCTGGTTCAAACAGGACAATGTAGAAACCCTAGCTCGATTGGGCGGATATCAAGAACATTACTGACGCTGATGGAGATATTATCGTTCTCCTTCGGTCAGGACTGGCTATAATCCGGTAACGGGCCTTCGCATCTGCTTCGCAGAAGAAGGATTTGTTGACGCCCTCAATCGACACGTACAGATGTCAATCCAAGAGATGACGGCAAATGGTCAATAGACCTCGGTGACTAGTTGAAGCACCAATCAACCCCAATCGTGGCCCACAGTCATTACGCTTATCAGATTCTCTGGCACTCTTGCAGGCCGTAGAGATTGAGTGTCGCGGGCAAGGTAGAAATCAACTTAGCAGGATTCCAACCTTGGACTATCTGCTCCAAAGAGATTGAAGACAACACATATGGTTCAACGGCGCATAACAGCGCGTATGTGCATCGGCGCCTCAGAAGGCGCCTCGGGCTCCGCGGCGCTGCGGCGCGCCGCTCCGCCACATCGGCCCCTCGCCTCGGTCAGGCTCGGGGCCGGTCACATACGCGCGATACGTTATCTGACACTGCGTTGTTGAGGATTTGCACTACAATCCCAATGTTGGCCGACCCGAATTTCACCTTCAGCGACCGAGTTGGATTTCTCCCACTTGACCGATCATGATGCGAAGCATCGCTGCAGACTGCGCTTGGTGCTATCGCGATCGCCGCCAGCGACGCGACGCGTACCACCGCTACAACGCCTATAGTCTTCGGCGACGCCCAAGGTTCTGCAGGACAGGTCGACGCGAAGAATCACCTGGCCGGAGTTGGACCGCCAGTTTCACGAGCTCATCGAAGCCCGTTGCCCCGGGCCTATGGTATGAGATGAGCTGCTCGCGCGAGAAAAGGCCGACGCACGCCCTGCCCTCAATCACCGGAAACAGGGAAAGCAGGATCGGCTCCCCGAAGTCAAAGAAGACTATCGTGCCGCTACCGCCCCAGTCACGCAGTGCCGCATACTCGACTGAGCTTGCGATTGAGCGGAGTTTCGAT
>CAVTER010000003.1:0-273441 GCA_963733835.1 uncultured Spirochaetota bacterium | reverse complement strand
CGTGACGGGGCTGCGCGAGGCTTCGCCGAAATCCGTCCAGTTGATCCAGCTCACCAGGGCCGCGATCTTCTTCAGGCCGGCGATGTCCAGTGTGTCCGCCTCAAGGCGCATGCCCGTGGCGAGGAACTCCAGCTGCCTGCGGCAGGCGGCCAGCCTGTAGCTCAGCTCCTCCACGTTTTCCATCTCGCGCAGGGGTTCGTCGGACGGGACGGAGAGGTCGGTGACTGCCTGGTCGTAGTTGTACGGGTCCTCGCGCAGCAGCCCCTTCCGCACCAGGAGGCCGACGACGGTCTCGAACTGCGAGTGGAAGAAGCGCAGCGCCTCGGCGAGCCGGGGGACCTCCGTCGATTCGACCCACGCCTCCCGCGCCGCCACCGCCGCGGAGAGCTCGCGCAGAAACTCCCCAGATCCTTCCATTATCGAGGAGTATAGGGTAAACTCGGGCCGAAATCCATGGCAGCGGCCGCAGGTTTCACGCCCGAAAAGCTCGTCGTCGGGGTCCTCGTGAGCGGGCCTGCCGGGGAAGGGCGGATCGTGTCCGCGCTCGCCTCCCGGTGGGGGCCTCCGGATTTCGTCAGCCAGCTCATGCCCTTCCGCTTCACGTCGTACTACGACGCGGAGATGGGAACGCCGATCAACAGGTTCTTCGTCTCCTTCGCGCGGCTGGTGGACCCCGCCGAGCTGGCATCCGTCAAGACCCGCACCAACGGAATCGAGGACGGCTTTCGCGAGGACGGGAGGCGCCGTGTGAACCTCGACCCGGGCCTGCTCGCGCTGAGCCGGTTCGTCCTGGCAACCGCCAAGGAAAGCTCGCACAGGGTGGCGCTCGCCGCGGGGATCTGGGCCGAGGTGACGCTCCTGTTCGAAAAGGGGAGCTTCCGTCCCGTTGAGTGGACCTATCCCGACTACAGGTCCGCCGAGTACATCGGGATCCTGAACGCGATCCGGTGCATCTTCACCGGGAGCAGCTCAAGCCCGCCGAAGGCGGCTGGGCCGGCTGGCGCAAGCACGGGAAATACCCGGGCGTGTTTACTGTCGATGGATGCACGCTCACCGCGGGCAGCCGCGCCCGCGCTCGCCTGCGGGCTTCTGCTCTGTGCCCTCTGTTCCTGCGGCCTTTTCGGCGCGGGGGCGCGCGTGCTCGTGCAGATGCCCGAGCCGCCCCCGCCCTGGAGCCAGGCCTTCCCGGACCTGCTCTTCATCGTGGAATACGTCGATGCCAGGGGCTGCACGGCCGAGGTTTCGGCAGGGCCGGGGAAAGCCGCCTGGGTGGAGTGCGCGAAGGAGCAGAACGCGCCGGTTCTTGCCTGGCCGTGCGCGGCGGAGCTGTCACCGGACCGGGGCGACCTGCGGCCCGCGGGAGGGTTCTACCCGCTCTCGCTCGAAGAGGACACCGGGGCCGCGACCCTGCGCCTGGCCTGGGAAGACGGGTGTGCCGCGCTCGTCGTGAAGAAGGTCCGCGACGCAGGCCGCGACACGGGACTGTTCAACGTGGCCCGGCTGGCCGCGGCCATGCGGGAGGCTGCCGACCCGTGGTCGTGGGACTCTGACGCCATCGCGGAGAGCATTGCCGCGGGGAGCTTCACGGCGTTTGCGCTGGATCTCCTGCCGCGCAGGGACGTGGAGGTTGCCGTGGGCGAGGGGACGTGGTTCCTCGAGAGCCCGTTCTCGGTCCCGTGCACTCCCGGGGCGGACGGCACGGTCGGCTTCGCCGATGTGCCGCTGGGCGCGCACACGCTGTTCTCGGACATGGGCGCGCGGAGGAGCATGTGGGTCGGGACGGCGGAGGTCCTGGTCGGGCCTCCGCGGTGACAGCGCCCGGGGGACAGCCTCTACGGGAGCCGGACGATCCGCGCTTTCGTGAGGACGCGGGGGCCGCCGGTGGTGATGAGCACGTCGTTCTCCCAGCGCACGCCGCCGTGCACGGGGTCGTAGAGCCCCGGCTCGATCGTGAAGACCATCCCCGCGAGGAACGCGGGGTCGGGCAGCTCGCCGCTGGCTGCGAAGGAGCGGTCCCTCGTGCGCGTCGAGGCCGATGCCGTGGCCGAGGGCGTGGGGCATGCGAAGCCCGGCCGCCGCGAAGACCTCGTCGGCCCTGCAGGGCCGGCTCCTTCGGCGACGCGCCCGCGGCCACCGGCCGCGACTGAGGCGGCGTAGGCCTTCTCCACGAGCGAGACCATGCGCTCCTGCTCGGCCGACAGCGTTCCGCGCGCGAACGTGAGTGTCACGTCGGTCGTGTAGCCGTCCACCCGCACCCCGAAGTCGAGGATCGAGAGGCCCGGGCGTCCCGAAGGGGCCGGCCGAGAAGTTGGGGAAGCAGTGGATGCCCCAGCTGCGCGACGGGCCCGCGGCAAGGGTCTCGAAGCCCAGGCCCTCGGCCCCGCGCGCCAGTGACTCGCGCTCGACGAGCTGCGCGATGTCGATCTCCCGCAGGTCCCCTGCCGATCGCTCGCCACGGCCTCCTCGACCGCGGCGATCACCTCGTTGGTGATCCGCGCGGCCTCTTCGATCGACGCGATCTCCACGGGGTCCTTGAGCGCGCGCTGTCTCCGCAGGAACGCGTCCAGCCCGTCGTTCCTGACCACGACCTCGACGCCGGACAGGTCGGCCGCGAGCTCCCCGTGGCGCAGGTACGAGGTGCGCGGGAGGAACTCGACCCTGCGCGCGCCTTGCACCCCCGGGCCGGCCCCGGCAAGCACGCCCGCCACGGCGTCGGCGAAGGAGCGCTTGAAGTCGGTGTAGGGGATGACCCTGTCGACCTCGGCCATGGCCGCGGCCATGTTCACGTCCCAGGGCACGAGCACCGAGGCGCCGGTCGCGAAGACGAGGAGGATGGCGTCGGTGGGCTGGCCGCACAGCCAGCGTACCGTTCCGCAGCGCGCGTCCTCGAAGTCGTCGAGGACCGCCGCGAGAAGGCCCTCCCGCGAGAGCCACGCTGCCAGCCGGGACTGGCGCGCGCGAAAGGCGGTGCGGGACTGCTCAGAGGGCGGCAACGACGTTCACCAGCTTGTTGGGAACGACGATCACCTTGCGGATCTCCTTTCCCTGCAGCAGCTCGCGGATCCTCTCGTGGGCGAGCGCCTTCTCGCGGACCTCCGCCTCCGACAGCCCCGCGGGCAGGCTCTCCTTGGCCCGGATCTTCCCGTTGATCTGGAAGACCATCTCGACCGTCTCCTCCGCCGTCAGGCCTCGTCCCACGTCGGCCATGCCTGCAGGCCCACCGAGGGCCCGTGGCCGAGCTTCGCCCACAGCTCCTCGGCCAGGTGCGGGGCGTACGGCGCGAGGAGAAGCACGAACGGCTCCCACAGCGTGCGCGGCATGGCGGGCAGCCCCGCCGCCTCGTTCATGAAGATCATCATCTGCGCGATGGCCGTGTTGAACTCCAGCTTCGCGGTGTCGGAGCTCACCTTCCTGATCGTCTTGTGCAGCAGCCGCAGGAGGGGCTCGGCCGGCGCATCCTCCGTGAGCGGGATCTCGGCGGCGCGCCAGATCCTGTCGAGGAAGCGCTTCACGCCGGTGATGCCCCGGGTGGACCACGGCTTGGAGACCTCCAGCGGGCCCATGAACATCTCGTAGACGCGCATCGTGTCGGCGCCGTACTGCGTGACGATGTCGTCGGGGTTGATGACGTTGCCGAGGCTCTTGGACATCTTCACCCCGCCCTCGCCGAGGATCATGCCCTGGTTGACCAGGCGCATGAACGGCTCGGGGGTGTTCACCGCGCCGAGGTCGAAGAGGAACTTGTGCCAGAACCGCGCGTACAGGAGGTGCAGCACCGCGTGCTCGGCCCCGCCGACGTACAGGTCGACGGGCATCCAGTAGTCGATCTTCTCGCGCGAGGCGAAGGCCGTTGCGTTCTTCGGGTCGAGGTAGCGCAGGTAGTACCAGCACGAGCCCGCCCACTGGGGCATGGTGTTGGTCTCGCGCTTCGCCGGGCCGCCGCACGTCGGGCAGGTCGTGTTCACCCAGTCGGTCATGGCGGCGAGGGGGCTCTCGCCGGTGCCGGTGGGCGTGTAGCTCGTCGACCTCGGGCAGCTTCAGCGGCAGCTCGGTCGTACGGGACGGGGACGATGCCGCAGGTCGGGCAGTGCACGAGGGGGATCGGCTCGCCCCAGTAGCGCTGGCGCGAGAAGATCCAGTCGCGCAGCTTGTAGTTCACCGCGCGCCCGCCGATGCCCTTCTCCTCCAGCCAGGCGATGATCCTCTCCTTGAACGCGGCGGTCGACAGGCCGTCGAACTCGCCCGAGTTGACGGCCACCCCCTCCTCGGGCTCGGCGGCCTGCAGGGCGTAGCTCGTGCCGTCCTTCGAGACGACCTGGACGATGGGCAGGCCGAACGTGCGCGCGAACTCGAAGTCGCGCTCGTCGTGCGCGGGAACGGCCATGATCGCGCCGGTGCCGTACGAGATGAGGATGTAGTCCGAGATCCACACCGGGATCTTCTTCGCCGTTCACGGGGTTGACGCGCATAGGCGCCGGTGAACACGCCGGTCTTGTCCTTGGCCAGCTCCGTGCGCTCCAGGTCGCTCTTCATCGAGGCGGCCTTGATGTATGCCTCCACGGCCTTCTTCTGGCGCCGGCGTGGTGATCGTCGCGACCAGCGGGTGCTCGGGGGCGAGCACCATGTAGGTGGCGCCGAACAGGGTGTCGGGCCGGGTCGTGTAGACCTCGATCGTCGCCGGCGCCCTCCGGCGAGGGCGAATCGGACGTTTGCGCCCTCGCTCCTGCCGATCCAGTTCCTCTGCATCAGCTTCAGCGACTCCGACCAGTCCAGCAGGTCCAGGTCGGCGAGCAGCCGCTCGGCGTACGCGGTGATCCTGCAGGATCCACTGGCGCAGGTTCCTGCGCGTGACCGGGGTGCCGCACCGGTCGCACTGCCCGTCCTTCACCTCCTCGTTGGCCAGGCCGGTGAGGCAGGAGGGGCACCAGTTGATGGGCACCTCGGCCTCGTAGGCGAGGCCCTTCTCGAAGAGCTTCAGGAAGATCCACTGCGTCCAGCGGTAGTACTCCGGCTCGCAGGTGGAGATGCAGCGGTCCCAGTCGTACGAGAAGCCCAGCGACTTGATCTGCGTCGTGAAGCGCGCGATGTTCGCCTCGGTGGACGCGCGGGGGTGCGTGCCGGTCTTGATGGCGTAGTTCTCGGCGGGCAGGCCGAAGGAGTCGAAGCCCATCGGGTGCAGGACCTGGTACCCGTTCATGCGGAGGTAGCGGCAGTAGATGTCGGTGGCGATGTAGCCCTCGGGGTGGCCGACGTGCAGGCCCGCGGCCGAGGGGTAGGGGAACATGTCGAGCACGTACTTGCGCTTCTCGCGCGGCACGGAGGGGTCCTCGACCGCGCGGAAGGTCTTCGTCGCCTCCCAGTGCGCCTGCCACTTCTTCTCGATGTCGCTGAAGGGGTATCCGGTCATGGCGGCATGATACGGAGGCGGGGCAGGAGGGTCAACACGGCGAGGTTGCCGTCGCGAGGATCGCGCGGCAGGGCTGCCGCGCGGCAGGGATCGCGGCGCGCGGCTACCTCAGCGCACTGCCCGCAGGAACACCGGCGCCATGAGGGTTTCCACGGGCGCGTGGTCGTCGGTCAGGAGCACGGCGCCGTTTCGCGCGCGAAGCGCGGCCAGCGCCCGGCGGGGATGCGCCCGCCGACCGCGGCTGCCGTCGGGGCTGCGGAGGCTATCGCCGCCGACCCCGCGCCGTCCCGCCGCGATCACGAAGGTCGAGCGCGAGCCGGCCGTGGATCCCGGGCGCCTCGTACACGGACACCTCGGGGAAGACGCTCTGCACGGTGTTCACGAATGCGTTCAGGAAGAGGCCGGAGTCGAAGATGTCGATGCAGTTGACGAGGTAGGCGCCGCCCGGGCGTGAGAAGGTCCGCCACCTTCAGCAGGAACTCCCGGGTGGTCAGGTGCGCGGGCACCGAGAACGCGTTGAAGGCGTCGCAGTAGACGACGTCGAAGCTCTCCCTGCCGTGCCGCGGCCGAGCAGACCCACGCCCGGGCGTCTGCCACGGCGATGCGGATGCGGGTGTCGCGGGGGAGGCCGAAGAAGCTCGTGCGCGGCCTCCACGACGTCGGGGTCGATCTCGACGACGACGTGCCGGGCCTGCGGGCATGCGCCGCTCGAGCAGCCCCGGCAGCGTGAAGCCGCCGCCGCCCAGCGTGAGGGTGGAGGACGGGGAGACCTCGCGCGTGAGCGACTCGTAGATCTTCTCGTACTCGTACAGGAGCCGGTCCGGATCGGCGAGGTCGTGTCGCGAGTGCAGGAGCGCATCCAGGCGCAGGTCCCTCTCGGGCCCCGCGGCCCCCGCCGTGTCGGCGACCTGGATGTACGAGTAGGGAGTGTCGGCCGCCAGGAGGATGTGCCTGCCGCTTCCGCCTCTCTCGTTGATCGACCGGGCGAGCGCCTGCGGCGCCCCCGAGGCTGCCAGCGCCGCCAGGACCACGATCCATGCCCCCGCGACGAGGCGCCGTCCGCCCATGGCGAGAGACAGCAGCGCCAGCACGGAGGCGACGACCACGATGTTCAGGGTGAGCCCCAGCCCGGGGATCAGCACGTAGCCCGCGAGGAACGTCCCCGCGATGCTGCCCAGCGAGCCCGCGGCGTACAAACCGCCCACGGTTCGGCCGATCCCCTTGTCCCTGTCCAGCGCGAGCTTCGCCATGGCGGGCGAGATCGTGCCCATCGCGGTGCAGGGGAGGAAGAACAGCACGACGATGAGCAGCACCGAGCGGGCGAGCATTCCCGCCGTGAACCCGTCAGCGCCGGGCGGGTTGGTGAGCCGCGCGAGGGCGAGGTCGAGCGGCACAATGAGGAACGTGAGGATCGAGCAGGCCAGGAGCAGCAGCGGCGCAAGCCGCGCCGGGGGAAACCTGTCCGCGAGCCTCCCGCCCAGCCAGTTGCCCAGGCTGATGCCGCCCAGCACGATCCCGATCACGCTGGTCCAGGTGAAGAGCGAGCTGCCCAGGTACTTGGCGACCAGGCGGCTTGCCGCCAGCTCCACGATCATGACGCCCATGCTCGACACGAGCACGACCCCGGGGGGCACGAGACGGCTGAGCTGCCGCATCTCTGTCTTTCCTCAGCGCCGCGCGGGCGGCCGCCGCTTCCCCGTCCAGCCCCGGGCCCGGGCCAGGCGCGCCAGGAGCACCACGCCCCAGGCGATCACGGCCGCGATCACGAGGAGCGGGACGGCGACGACGAGCACCTGCAGCACCACGAACAGGGAGCGCACGAGGACCTGCGCCGCCCGGAAGAAACCGTGGCCGATCATCCGCCAGTTGACGAAGGGCTCGGCCGCGGGCCGCTCTTCCGTGTACAGGCCGAGGGTGACCGTGGACATGCCGACCATGGTCTCCAGGTACTTCATCCGTCCCTTGATCCTGTTGATGTTCCCGCCGATGCGCTCCAGCTGCTGCTCCACGGCGATCGCGTCCTCGACCTTTTTCGCCTGGCGCAGGAGCTGAAAGAGCCTGTCCCTGACCTCTCCCTGGTTCTCCAGGTCAGCCGAGAGGTCGTAGTACTCCTCGGTCACATCCTGGCCCGAGATGCTCTTCTCCTCGGTCGTGCCCAGCCCTTCCAGGGCCGCGAGAAGGGGGAGGAAGCCGGCGGGCGGGACACGGATGGTCAGCTCGGCGCTCTCGCCGCCCTCCCGGTACTGGGCGCTCGCCTGGACGAACCCGCCCCGCCCCTCGGCGATCTGGACAGCTTTCGCGTACGCGGCCGCCACGTCCCTCACACGGACCGAGAGCGAGGCGCTCTTGATGACCATCCGTGCCGGGGAGGTGGAGGGGAGAGCGGACGACGAGGCGGGAGCGGCAGGCCCTCCCTTCTCCACGGCGTCCATGTCCGCGGCGCGCGACTTTTCCATCGGTGCCGGCGCCTCCTCGGACAGCGCTGCCTCGGCGCGCGACGGCGCGGACATCCGGTCTGCCCCGGCGGCGGCCCGGGAGCAGCCCGCGAGGCCGAGGCCCGCGGCGAGCAGGACGAGAACCCCGAGAGCGGCGACGATGCGTGTCATGGCTTCCTCCCCCGGGCGGAAATATACTACACTCCCCGGCGTGACGCGATACACTCTGGCGGCCACGGCGAGCTTCGGCCTGGAGGCAGTGGTGCGGGGCGAGGTGGAGGCGCTGGGCATCGCCGGTGCCCGGGCGGAGGACAGGCACGTGCTCTTCGAGGGGACGGCCGCCGACGCTGCCCGGTGCAACGTGCGCCTGCGCGCTGCCGACAGGGTGCTGGTGCGGCTGGCCGAGTTCGCCGCGGCAGACTTCGACGGCCTGTACGAGGGGGTGCGCTCGGTGGACTGGGCCGGTCTCCTGGGAGGCTCCCCCGCGGTGACGGTCGAGGCGCGGTCGGCAAAGTCGGCGCTGGCGAGCGTTCCGTCCATCCAGTCCGTCTCGAAGAAGGCGCTGATAGACAGGCTGTCGCGGGGAAAGGCGCGCGGACGCCTGGCGGAAACGGGGCCTGCCTGCACGGTGGAGATCGTCCTGCGGGAGGACCGCGCGTCGGTCTGGCTGGATACCACCGGCCCGGGCCTGCACAGGCGCGGCTACCGCACGGAGGCGGGGGAGGCGCCGCTGCGCGAGAACCTTGCCGCGGCTCTCGTGCTGCTCTCCCGCTGGGACGCGTCGCGGCCGTTTGCCGACCCGCTGTGCGGGTCGGGCACCATCGCCATCGAGGCCGCGATGATCGCGGCGAACGTCGCCCCGGGCGCGGGTCGGCGCTTCGCCGGCGAGGGACTTGCGCTCCTGCCCGCGGAGGCGTGGACGGCTGCCCGCGAGGAAGCCCGCGCGGCCGAGCGCAGGGATGCCCCGCGCTCGATCGTCGGCTCCGACAGGGACGCCGGGGTGGTCGCGGCGGCACGGAGGAACGCCGCTCGCGCCGGCGTGGCGGGGCTCATCCGCCTGGAGACCGCGGAGCTGTCGGCCTTTCGGTCGGCGGGGGACTTCGGCTGCATGGTGGTGAACCCGCCCTACGGGGAGCGGCTGGGCAGCGCGCGCGACGCGGAGACCCTCTATCGGGAGCTGGGGGCAGTGTACGGGCGGCTGCCGACCTGGTCGCTGTTCGCGCTCACTGCCCACCCGCAGTTCGAGCGGGCGCTGGGCGCGCGGGCGACAAAGAACAGGAAGCTGTACAACGGGAACCTGCGCTGCTGGCTGTACCAGTACTTCGGGCCATTGCCGCCCCGTTGACACGCTGACACGCTGACACGCCGGCCCGAGGTTCCCCGGATGGCCGTCAGCCCCTCTTCCGCAGCCGGCACAGGAAGAACCCCTCCCGCTCCGCGTCGGGGAAGATCCGCAGCGCTCCCGCGACCCGGGGGTCGAAGCCGCGCGCCATGCCGGCGAAGGAGTCGGGAATCGCAAGGGGAATCCTGTCCACTTCCAGCGGCAGGTTCTCGAGCGCCCACTGGACGTTCGCCTCGTTCTCGTCCCTGTTCAGCGTGCAGGTGGAGTAGACGAGGATGCCGCCGGGCCTGGCCGCGGCTGCCCCCGATGCGAGGAGCTTCCGCTGCAGGCGGACGCAGTCGGCGACCAGGCGCGGCGACCACGCCCGCGAGGTGGCCGGCTCGAACACCACGAACCGCCCCTCCCCCGAGCAGGGCACGTCGAGCAGGACCCTGTCGAAAGTCCCGGCCATCCCCGTGCCCACCTTCTCGCCCCGCCCGACCCGGACCTCAGCGATCGAGACGCCCTGGAGCCGCAGGTTGTACGAGAGCCTTTCCGCCCGCACGGCGTCCAGCTCGTTGGCGAGGATCGCGCCGCGGTTCTCCATCAGCGCGGCCATCTGCGTGGTCTTGCTGCCCGGCGCCGCGGCGATGTCGAGGACACTCTCGCCCGGGCGCGGCTGAAGGGCCAGGGCCGGGACCATGCTGGACAGGCTCTGCAGGTAGACCCGGCCCTCCCGGTACAGGTCCCAGCCCTGCGCGTCCCTCTCGTCCCTGTCGACAAGGATGAACGCATCGGGGTACCAGCTCACCCGCCTGTGGCGCACGGCAGCCCCGCGGAAGAACTCCATGACCTGGACAGCCGTCGAACGCAGCGTGTTGACCCGTAGCGTGGTGAGCCGGCCGGCGCCCATGCCCCGCAGGATCCTCTCGGCCGCGGCCTGGGGGAATGTCGCGGAGAGGCTCTCGATGAACTGGCGGGGAAGCCTCTTTCGCGCTTCTCCGATGGAGGCCGAGCGTGCCATGGTCGCCACTGTAGCACATCGCGCGCGCAGCGCCCGCAGCCCTCCACCCCCGCGTGGCTGGCAGGCCCGCCGGCCGGTCTTGACTTTCGCGCTGCCGACCCGTACCTTCTGCGCCGGTATTCCCGCGATGCTTCCCCGCACGACCGGCATCATCCCCCGCGCCCTCGCCATGGCGACCAACGCTGCCTCGACTGTCCTTGGCGGCGGCATGCCCGTCCGCATCCTCTGGCGGGCCCTGCGGGCGCTCGCTGCGCTGTTCGTGCTGGGGCACGCCGCGCTGGCCGTGTTCGTGCTGCTCGCCTCGGCGGTGCTGTCCCGCGTGAACCCGCCGTTCACCGCGCTGATGGTCTACAGGAAGCTCACCGTCGGTCAGCGCATCGAGGCGCGCCGCCCCGTGGCGCTCGCGCGTATGCCGCGCGCCGCCCGCGAGATGGTCGTGCGCCTGGAGGATTTCAACTTCTACCGGCACCGGGGGATCGACCTCGGGGCCATCCGCGACGCGTACGTGGTGAACAGGTCCATCGGGTACACCCTGTACGGCGGGAGCACGATCCCGCAGCAGCTGGCACGCAACCTGTTCCTCACCCCCCGCAAGACCTACTTCCGCAAGTACCTGGAGGCGCTCATCGCCGTGGAGATGGACCTGGTCCTCTCGAAAAACAGGATCCTCGAGCTGTACCTGAACAACATAGAGTGGGGGAAGGGCGTCTTCGGGATCGGGGCGGCGGCCGAGCACTACTATGGCACGCAGCCGGTGCGCCTCACGGTGGACCAGCAGAGGCGGATGGTGGCCATCCTCACCAATCCCCTGCGCTACAACGTGTCCACCTTCTCCCGCAGCAGGCAGATGGCGGCGCGCTACCGCTACCTCGTCTCGCGTTTCACCGACCCGTCGGATGCGCCCCTCGCCCTGCAGGGCGCGGACGGTCCCCCCGGCCAGGAGACGCGTCAGCCGGACACGCAGCCCGCCCCCGTCCCCGGCGCTGACCAGCCCCCGGACGGCCAGGCCTCCCCGCCACAGTAGCCGTCGCGGGCTACGCGCCGGACGCCCTGACAAACAGGGTGCGGTCGATTGCGCGGAGCGAACGGGAGAGGAAGATCGCCGCTGCAAGAGAGCCCGCGGCTCCTCCGGCGAGGTAGCTGGCGCCCAGCAGTCCCGGATTCCCGAGCCAGCCCACGACGAGGCTGGCGCCGAGGTTGACGGCGAAGAAAACCAGGGCCGAGAGGCTCGCCCGGCCGTACAGCTCCAGGTAGAACAGGAAGATCATCAGGCTCAGGAACAGGGAGTGGAAGAACACCGCCGCCAGGGTGATGCGCAGGACGGGGATGTTCATCGACGCGCCGAAGAGGGCCCGCCCGATGTCGGGCGCGAGCAGGATCAGCACGGTCGTGCAGATCAGCTGCAGGATGCTCTGCTCCCGCAGCCCCGCCCAGAGGCTCCCCGTCATCGCCCGCTTCTTCTCCTGGATGCCCTGCCACGGCTCGGTGGACAGGCAGCGCAGGAACTGGCGCAGCCGCGGGTAAAACGAGGTCTCCGTCTCGATCGTGAAGTACAGCAGGCCAGGGATCATCGTGAGGATGGCGAAGAAGGTGGGGATGTCGTACGGGTCGAACACGCGGAACCAGGTGCCTTCCAGGGGTTTTCCGAAGGTGTACCACGTGACCACCTTGTCCGCCCAGGTTGCCCACGCGTACAGCAGCCCGGCGAGGAACAGGAACCTGTAGCGTCCGAGGTACGTGAGGAACTGCGAGAGCGAGAGGCGGGTGGGGGCGAACCTCCGCAGCGTCATCGCGTACAGCACCACGGCCGTGAAGACCTGCCCCAGCGCGTAGCCCAGCATCGCCCCCGCCGTGGATGCGACCGGGCCCAGGACCATGACACCGAGGAACGAGACGAGGGAGCCGCCGAGGTACACGAGGAGGATCCCCGTGTAGGACTTCAGGAGCGAGATGAACGACATGAGCACCCAGTTCAGGTTGATCGTCACGAACAGCAGGCCCGCCGACAGGCGGAACACGAGCGGCCGCGAAAGAAGCCCCTCCAGCCGCAGCGGCACGATGCCCGCGGCGGCGGCCCCCGCCGAGAGCACCAGCGTGGCGAGGAGGAACGACAGCAGCGCCGACCCCGCCTCCCTGTTCCTGTCCTCCCAGATCAGGTCGGAGACCTGCCGCGTGAAGATGTAGTGCAGGCCGCTCGCGATGATGAGCGAGAAGGCGTAGCAGTACACGATGGCCGCGGAGAAGAGCGCCGGCGACTCGGTGAGTGCGATGCCCGCGTAGCGCTGGATGAGGAAGATCCCCAGGACGGAGAGCAGCCACGGGCCGGCCACGACGGCGGTGCCCGCCAGGCTCGCGCCGAGAAAGCGGACGATCCCCCCCCGGGCGATGACCTTCTTCAGCTCGAAGCCGATCCCCGCCATCAGGACCGCCCCGCCGCCAGGCCGCGGTACAGCTCGCCGTAGCGCCGGTACACCGTCGCCTTGTCGTAGAAGCGCGCCACCGTGTCCTTGTTCTTCCGCACCAGCTCCGCTGTCTCGGCGGGGTGGTCGTGGACCCAGCCGATGGAGCGGGCCAGGGCCTCCGCGTCCTTCGAGGCGGCGAGGAATCGCTCGTCGTAGTCCAGCAATTCGGGAACGTTGCCGACCCTGGTGGAGGCCACGGGGAGGCCGGCGGCGAAGGCCTCCAGGATCACGAGGGGCTGGGCCTCGCGCACGCTGGTGAGAAGCAGGATGTCGAGGAAACCATAGTACTCGCGCACGTCCGCCTTGCCGGTGAAGGTGAACCTGTCGGCGATCTGGAAGCTCTCCACCAGCGCCCTGCAGTCCTCGTAGTAGGCGGGATCCTCGTCGGTGGGGCCAATGCACCAGAACCGCGCGTCGGGGATCGCGTCGGCGGCGATCTTGGCCGTGAGGATGAAGGTCTTGATGTCCTTGATAGGCACCACCCGCCCGACGAGGCCCACGTGGAAGCCGGGCCTCTTTGCGCGGACCACCGCCGAGAACCGGGGGATGTCGATCCCGTTGGGAATGACCATCGCCTTGTCCTCATCGGCCCCCAGCTCGAGCTGCCTGCGCCTGTTGTACTCGAACAGCGAGATGATCCTGTCTGCCGACATGTAGCACATGCGGCTGAGCTCGTTGTAGATCCCGATCCACATGTCGCGCTGGTATCCCCGCACGAAGGAGGCCCGCTTGATCTCCATCTCGCGTTCCTTGTGGTACAGGCCGTGCTCGGTGAGGAGCAGCGGCCTGCCCGTGCGAAGGCGCGCGGCGACCCCCGCAAGGCCGGCGTACCCGGTCGAGACCGCGTGGTACAGGTCCGCCGCGGGGGGCTGCTGGGCGAGGACGGTGAAGAGCATGTCGTGGGCCGACTTCCACGACCAGAAGTAGTCGGCGAAGGGGTAGACGGGGTTGTGGGCCTGGTTCCCGTCCACGACCATCTGCCAGGCGCGGGGGTGGCGCACGGAGTCGGAGGCGAGGGTGTAGCCGACCGGCATGCGCCGCAGCACCTTCGACATGTCCGCCGGCGTGCGCGCGGCGAACTGGTCGTGCAGGGCGCGGATCTCCCGGACCAGGGATGCCCGTCCCCCGCGCGGCCGTGCCGTCGAGGCGCGGCCCGCCTGCAGGACGACGTCCGTGTGCCCGGCCACGTTGGGCGGGAGGGTGTAGCGGACGGCCTGGCCGCTCTTCGGCGACAGCGTGTACAGCACGAAGCGGATCTCGGGAAGCGCCGAGATCAGCTCCTGCACCCACGCGGAGACGCCGCCGGTGATGTAGGGGTAGGAGCCCTCGAGGATGAGGCAGACGGTGAGCGGGCGCGCCCCTTTCGGCTCAGCCATCCGCCTCTCCCGCCCAGAAGGCCACGGCCTTGCGCAGGCGCGGGGAAAGCAGCTCGGCATGGGGAGAGAGCCTGCGGCAGCAGTCCGCCACCCGGGCCCAGCGGCCGCGGTGGAAGGCGACCCGGGCCTCCAGGGCGAGCACGAGCAGGTCGTCGGCCGCCCGCACCTGCGCGAGCAGGATGTCCGCCTGGGCGTCCAGGCCGAGGGCGAGAAGGATGTCGATCATGAGGGCGAGGTCTCCCCTGCTCATCCTGCCGCCGCCGGCCAGGCGGAAGGCATCTCTCAGGGAGTGGAAGCCGGCCCGCAGGTAGAATGCGCGGATGGAGCTGCCCCGGGGGTGCAGCGCGGCGAGGTCCCGGTACTCGCCGGGCCAGCTCGCGAAGGGCGGGGGGGGTGAGCGCGGGCCGCGCCGCCGCGGCCTCCCCGCCCGGCTTCTCCCGCGGCGTGGCCGCGTCCCTCTTCCTGCCGCTCTTCAGCTCCTCGATCCGGTTGACGTAGCGGCCCTCCAGCGCGTTGATCCCCTCGGCGCCGAACAGGGCAGCTTCCTGGTCGTCGGTGCCGATGAGCTTCTCGAGGATGTTCTTCAGCTGCGCCGTGGTCTCGATGCCGAGGTCGGTGCGCGCCAGCATCCTCTCGATCGCGTCCAGGTCGAAGGGCTCCTCGTCCAGGGGCTTCACCGAGGTGCTCGCGTACACGAAGTCCTCGACGGGAAGGAGCCCCGCACCGATCGCCTTCAGCGCCCCGGCAGGCGTGCGCGGCGCGTAGCCGGTCCTGCGTCGGCGGAACAGGTCGAACCCCGGCACCGCTACACCTTCTGCATCTCGAGCAGGTTCTCCGCCGACTCGAGCAGGTCCTGGGCCGTCTGGCCCGGGGCGCCGCGCACGCCGAAGCCGAGGATAAGCTCGAGGAACACGCGCTCGCCGCGCAGCATCCACTGCCGCTCGTTCACGCGGCCGAGGAGGTTCAGCGAGAAAAGCGACGCGCCGTCGGCGTCGAGGTTGGGGACGAGCATCGCCAGCTGCGCCTCGCCCTTGTAGTGGAACAGGCGCGCGGCGCTGCCGGTCGTCTCGCGCGCGAGCGGCAGCCACCTCCGCCAGCAACCCCAGGACGGGCTGCCGTCCCTGCTCGGCGACCAGCGCCTGAAAGTTCACGAGCTCCAGGACCATCAC
The DNA here is from genome assembly GCA_963733835.1 of uncultured Spirochaetota bacterium. Classification (GTDB taxonomy): domain Bacteria; phylum Spirochaetota; class Spirochaetia; order SZUA-6; family Fen-1364; genus CAVTER01. The sequence continues at coordinate 258,247 of CAVTER010000003.1, read as the reverse complement.
GGCGAGGGTGCCGTGTTCCGCGTCCTGGCGGGCGAGCTCCCGCTCGAGCAGGGCCGAGAACTGCGAGAAGGAGGGCAGGCCCGTGACGGGGTTGATGTCCTCCTGCCGGACCACCGCGTCGTACTCGATCGCCCGCTCCAGGGCGGGGCCCGCGAGGGCCATGATCAGGGCGAGGAGGCGCTCCGTGTAGAGGTTGTACTTCTCGAAGGGCATCTCCTCCACCGCGAGCACGCCCCAGATCCTGCGCCCGGCCGCGATGGGGAGCACGATGAGCGCCCTGCCGGAGTCGAGCTTGGCCAGCTGCTCGTTCTCGAGGAGCATCTTCACGGAGAACACGCTGTTGTTCCTCACGGCCCAGCCCTCGATCGTGGTGGCGTCGGGGATCGCCGCGGGTGCCTCCCCGTCCGTCCCGGCCCCCAGCCGGGCCACGGCTTCCAGGCGGGCCTCCTCGGGCCTGTGCTCCCAGATCGAGAGGCGGGTGGCCCCCGTGAAACGGCGGACCATCTCGAGGATCGCCTCGAGCGCCCGGGAGAGGTTCAGCGACTGCAGCACCTGCACGTGGGCGGACAGCGAGGTGATGCTGTCCTCCTGGCGCGAGAGGCGCTCCTCCATTTCCCTGTTGGCGGCCTGCAGCGCGCGCACCTGCCTCTTCAGCAGTCCCTTGTCGCGGGAGATCGCGGAGATGCTCCTGCTGCCCGCGGCTCCCCTGCGCACGAGGGAGTCCCGCACCAGTCCCAGCAGGTACACCTCGACCAGGGCGATGGCAACCGGCAGCGGCGCCGCCACCCGCAGCCGCCTCCACAGGCCCAGCGGGAGCTCCACGGTCCCCCGGCTGATCAGGCCGGCAGCGGCCGGCAGCCCCGCGGCCACCACCACGGCGGAGAAAGCGAGGCTGAGAAAAGCGTAATACTTTCCATAATAGACCGCGATAAACAGAGAAAGGGTGAGGTAGGGGTTGAAAACACCCTCGAAGAAGCCGGGGTTGGACGGGAAGAAGTAGTTCACGACCCCGAGCAGGAGAGAGAACGCGAGGGTCTCGGCGATCCGTGCGCCCGGCCTGTCCCTTGTCACGGGCGGCATAGTACCATGAAACAGGAGACGACGTCATGAGAGCCATTCGACGATTCTGGTGCGCCGCGGCCCTGGCCGCGCTTTTTGCAGGCCTCGCCCTGCCCGCGGGGGCGGCCGACAAGGCAGCCGCGGCGCCTGCCGAGAGGATCGAGCCGGTCTTCCCGGTCGGGAACGAGAGCATCGTATTTGTCGAAGGCGAGGACGCCGTGTCCACGAACTTCGCCCGCGAGGCGGTTCTCAACTATGGCTGCTCGGGCTTCCGCGCCCTGCAGCTGAACCGCTCGACCGGGCTGGAGGGGGTCGGCTCGTTCTACGCCGACTACGTGTTCACCGTGCCCAGCGCGGGCACGTGGGAGCTGTGGTACGGCGGCACCCCGCCGGGGCCGCGAGACGACCTGTATCCCTCCTACTCGTCGCCCGTCGCGGTGACCGTGGACAGCCAGAAACCCCTGCAGGTCTCCCGCGAGACCATGGCGGTGGTGGAGAACTACACCCCCTCCTTCTACTGGAACCTCGTCACGAGCACTCCCCTCGCGCAGGGCAGCCACCGGGTGCGCTTCGAGGTGACCGAGCGGCGACGGATCGACGGCCGCTACATGTTCTACCTCGACTGCTTCTTCCTCGTGCGCAAGGAGGGCGGCAAGCGCGTGCTCGCGCAGCCGCTGCCCGCCGTGTTCCCGACCAACCCCGACAGCAGGTCGATGAACACGCCGTTCGCCTCCATCGACGACATGCTGATCCGCGTCCGGGACAACCCCGGCGTGACCGAGCCGCTGGTTGACCTGTCTCTCATCTACACGCTGCTGGGCGACAACCTGAACGCGCTGAAGTACCTGAATGCCGCGGCGATGATCCGCGCGAAAGACCCTGCGATCACGCTGCTCGTTGCGAAGAACAGGATCTGGAAGGGCGACACGGCGGGGGGCCTGCGGGCCTACCGCGAGCTGCTCGACGTCGATCCCTCGCGCCGCGAGCTGTGGCTGGAGGCGGGGAAAATGGCAGCCTGGGCGGGCAGGTACGAGGAGTCGGCGCGATTCCTGGCCGACGGCCTGGCTGCATTCCCGGGTGACCTGGACCTCCTGGTGAACCTCGGTCTCACGCACCTCTGGTCGAGCAGGGGCCAGGAGGCAGAGAGGGTCTTTCGGGAGGCGCAGGCCGCCGCCGGTTCTGACCCGGCCCGGATCAAGGAGATCGCCCGCATCTACAAGGTGAACGGGTACCCTGACCGCGCCGTCGCCGCGTACAACGCGGCGATCGCCGCCGAGCCGCGGGACCTGGAGTCGCACCTGCTGCTCATCGACGCGCTCGCCGCCATGGGCCGGACCGCGGAGGCCGACGCGGGGATGAAGAGGGTTGCCGAGACCTATGCCCCTTCGCCGCGGCTGGACGCGCTGCTCGCGAGCTTCCGGGAGAAGCAGGGACTGAAGGAGCAGGTCCTGGCAGAGTACCGCCAGAAGCTGGCCGAGAACCCGGACAACCTCGTGCTGCGCCAGACCCTCGCCCAGGCCTACTTCTGGAACGGCCAGAAGGCGAAGGCGATCGAGGAGTACCGGCACATCCTCGACAACCACGCGTACCTCGCTCTTCGCGACGCCGAGTCGAAGGCTGCCGCGGTCCTTGGCGCCGTCGACAGGAGCATGCTGCTGGCCGGTTTCTTCGCGCGGGTGCCCTTCCTGGTCCAGCAACAGCGCTCCGCCATGGCCGCAGCCGCGGGGGCCGTCCGGCAGGTGCTTGCCGCGCGGGACGCGGCCGAAAAGTCACTGGCCGCTGCCCGGGCAGCGCAGGCGAAGGCCAAGGAGGGGGCGGAGGCGGACAAGGCGCTCGCCGCCGTCCAGGCCCAGGAGGACGCGCTGCTCGCGGCCGAGCGGACGCTGGCGGCGCAGGCAGGGCCGCTCGTCGCGGCCGCGACCGATGCGCAGGCCTTCACCGCGCTCGTGTCGGAGCTGCGCGCCGCCGCTGCCGCCGACCGGGACGCCCTGCCCGGGCTGCAGGACCAGGACGCGAAGGCCGAGGAGGGCTTCCGGACTGCGGCAGGCCGGGGCGGCTGGGCCTTCGACCGGTCGGGCACACTCGCGGACCTGTTGCGCGACGCGGGGGACAACACCCTCGCGCGCCTGGTCGCTGCCAAGATATACATGATGGACCGGCAGACGCAGGCGGCCCAGGACCTCCTGGCGAAGGTGCCGGCCGGGCAATCCGCCGCGCCGGGTGCGGCCTGGACGCTCGCGCAGAGCCTGCTGTGGGCCGGCCGGGAGAAGGACGCCGCGGCAGCCCTCGCCCGCCTGGCCGCCGACGGGGAACCCGGCGGCCTCCCGTCCTACTTCGCCGAGATCGCCGCGCTGCAGAGGAGGATCGCCGCCGCGGGGACGCCCGCGCAGGTGAAGGCGGCCCCGGGCGAGGACCCGCTTGCTGCCCTGGAGGCGGCGACGACAGCGCTCGCCGCGGTGGAGAAGACAGCCGCCGGCGACAGGGAGGCCGCCCTGCGGACCGCGGGACTCCTGCAGACACTGTACCGCCGCGCCATGGTGCGGGCGTTCTACGCGTGGGACGCGAACACGGTCCAGATCAGGAACGAGCTGGGTGACTACTACCTCGCCCAGGAACCTCCCGGCCTCGCGGATGCCATCGTGCAGTTCCGCAAGGTCCTCGCGATCGATCCGGGCGACCTCAGCGCGAGCTTCCGCCTGGGCAAGGTGTACCAGTGGAAGAGGGACTGGAAGGCGGCGCTGGACCAGTACGCCCGCGTCTCCGCGGCCGACCCCTCGTGGGAGAACGTGGCGGCCCTGTACAACCAGGTCGCCCGCGAGCACGCCGATGCCTTCGCCACGCTCACCTCGTACGAGGCGGAGCCCGAGCGGACCCGGTGGCACGGGGAGTGGACGGTCACCCACCTCTTCGACTCGACGTGGGGCCTCGCTGTCTCCTACCAGGCCGACTCCATGCGGATCCAGAGGAGCGACGGCGGCGGCCAGACCGACCACTCGGCCTGGCAGGCCCACGACGTGGCCCTCGGCCTTCCCGTCGACTTCGTCCAGGCAAACGTGCGGCTCACGCCGTGGGCGGGGATCACGCTGACGGGCAGCTCCCTGTTCGGCAAGGACGCCGGACCTTTCACCGACGGCTTCGGGACCGCGACGGTCGACCCGGTCGGCAGGCTCGATGCGTCGGTGGGCGTGAAGGACATCTTCTTCGCGAACGCCGCGCTGCGGTGGGGCAGGCAGGTCGAGACCCTCGATCCCATCCGGGCGTCGAGGATCTACGACGCCTCGGCGGAGACGAACCTCACGACACGGCTCTCGTTCATCGACGCGTGGCCCTTCCGCGACACGACGCTGCGCGCGTACGGAAAGATCGACCTGCTGCACACTGCCGGCTTCGCCTACGAGAACCTGCTCGCCACCGTCACGGGCGAGCTCACCGTTCACGTCCTGAAGGGCGGCACGCCCTACAGCCTCCTGACGCTGATCGGCTCAGCGACCTGGCAGCACAGCGACAGGCCCGAGAGCTACGCCTACTACGCTCCCAGCGAGGTCTTCCAGGCCGGCGGCAACCTCGTGGGCTCCACCTGGATCGGCCTGCGCGGCGGGTCGGTGCTGGGCCTGGGGCTGCGCGCCTACGGGGGCACCTTCCAGAGGAAGACCCTGGCCACCGACGGCTGGGCCCCGCGCATCAAGGCGGAGGCCGAGGCGAACGTGAGCCTGGAGAAGGGGAACGCGACCTGGTCTCTCACGGCCGTGGGCACCACGACGTACGACCAGCTCGCCTCCACGTGGGACTACTGGTTCGCGTTCGTCCGGCTGGGCTGCTCTATGAAGATGCCCAGCCTCCTCGCGCCGTAGGGGGAGCGCCGTGGGCGCCCCATGGTGCCGTGGGCGCCCCACAGCGCCGTGGGCGCCTCACGGCGCCGTGGTGAGTCGCATCGACCAGGGGCCGCCCTGCCGGGCGGCCCCTTCCTGTCTATGCCAGGCCGAAGATGACCCGGTACTCCTGCAGCACCTTGTCCCGGGCCAGCTCTTCCGCGTAGCGCGCGCACAGTTCGGGCACCTCCGCCGGGGCCACGCACGTGTAGGGCAGGATCTGGCGCAGGATTGCCTCTTTTGCGGGCGGGAGGCCGCCGGCCTCGATGCGGTCGGCGAAGAGGCAGGCAACAGACACGAGGATCACGAGGCTTTTGTGCGGGGAGCCGATGTTTGCCGACTCGTGCTCGAGGGCGGTGTCGACCAGCGGCGCGGGGAAGTTCCACTTCCTGAGAAGCGCCCCGCCGACCTGGCGGTGGTTGACGCCGAACATCTGCTCCTCGATCGTCTCCAGGAGAAGGGCGCCCAGCTTCTCGGCCTCGAGGGCCTGCGCGTACTGCTCGGGGGCGCGCGTGAACAGCGCCGCCTGCCCGATGTCGTGCAGCAGGCCCGCGATGAAGGCCTCCTCGGCCGTCTCGGCCTTCCCGCAGCGCACGGCGAGCGACCGGGAGAGCACGGCCGAGACCAGGGAGTGCTTCCAGTAGTCGACGTGGAAGGAGCTCTTGCGCATGCGGGGGAACATGTTCGCCGCGGAGATGAGCAGGACGAGGCTGCGGATGTTCTTGAACCCGAGAAGGGTGATGGCCGTCTGCAGGCTCTTGACTTCCCGCTGCCGGGCGTACAGGGCGGAGTTGGCGATCTTCAGGATCTTCGCCGTGAGAGCGGGGTCGACCCTGATGATCGCCTCCAGCTCCTTGAACGAGATCTCGAGCTTGCCCTCCGCGAGGTTCAGGACCTTCGCGGCCACCTCGGGCATGACGGGAAGGTCGCGGATATTGTCGAGGTACCGGTCTGACACTCGCTCCTCCGGCGCGCAGTATGGCGGCCGGGCGGGGCCGGCGCAAGGGCCGGGCTCATGCCCCGTCGATCGCCCGCCGGTGCTCCTCGCACAGCCTGTAGGGCCTGCCCGTGGCCGGGTTCCTGCGCGCGACGCGTGCCCCGCAGCGCACGCACAGCCCCTTCGCGCGCCGCGCACGGTACAGCCGCGCGGACCTGTCGGTGCCGCTCGCGCCGTAGCGGCTCACCTGCACGCGCAGGCCCCTGTACAGCCAGGTGCCGATGGCGGCCTCGCGCCCCGCGCGCAGGTCCGCTGCGAGGCGGCGCAGGGACTGCTCCGAGAGGCGGACCGGCCCCCCCATCAGTCCGGCTCGAGGGTGATGGTGCCCACGTCGAGAAGCTTGTCTCCCCGGATGCAGTCCTGGACGAAGAACTCACCGGGAACCTTCAGGCTCCTGCGGAAGGTGAGCGGCTTGTACGAACCGTGGTCGAGACCGATGCGCATGTCCACGCGCAGGCTCTCCGACTCTCCCATCTCGGCCTGGGGCCAGAAGCTGAAGTACCCGCGGGTCTGCTCGTTGGTGCGGGTGGGGTTCTGCCAGCCCGGCTCGGCGGGCACGGAGACTTTCTCGTTGATCCACAGGGTCGCCTCCGCGGCAATGATGGGGCTGCCGTCCCGGGCGTCGACGATCCTGCCGAAGATGTGCGGCATGTTGTAGAAGTAGGTGAGGCGCAGCGTGGAGTCTTCCAGCGCACCGACCGGGGCGCGTCGCGCGGGCGGCTTCAGGTTGTCCCTGCGCCGCCGGGCAACCACCTCGACGGCCCTGTTCACCAGGGTGATCAGCTCGATGATCGAGAACAGTCTCTCCCCGTCCTCCCCGCACGCCTCCTCGGGCTGCATGAACTCCCGGGTGAAGCCCCGCTCGCTGGTGATGTACTTCGGGGGGACGCGGTTCAGGGCATAGGCGGAGACGTCGAGGATGAATGAGCGGGTCGCCTTGATGTCTTTCCTGTCCTTGAGGACGATCTTGACGGTCTCGAGGACGAGGTCCTCGTTGTAGTTCTTCAGGCGCATGGTCGGTTCGGTGCCTCTCCTCTGGTTCTTGTATCCGGACCAGCTTTCCGACTCCAATTATATCACGGTCCCCGGGAACTCACATTGCGGAAAACCCCCGCCGGTTCTATACTGCCGCCCCATGAGGACCCCCGCATGACCGCCGCCGCCGACCCTGCCGCACGGTTCTCGGGCCGGGTCGAGGACTATGCGCGCTGCAGGCCGGGCTACCCCTCAGGGGTGGCCGACCTCCTGGCCCGCGCCGTCGGCCTGGCCCCGGAGTGGGTGGTCGCGGACGTCGGGTCCGGGACAGGGAAGCTCGCGGAGGTCTTCCTCGCCCGCGGGAACACCGTCTACGGCGTGGAGCCGAACCCGGAGATGCGCCGCGAGGCAGAGCGGGTTTTTGCCGGGGAGGCACGGTTCCTCAGCGTGGACGGCAGGGCCGAAGCCGCGGGGCTCCCCGACCGGTCAGTCGACATCGTCGTGGCCGGCCAGGCTTTCCACTGGTTCGACCCCGGGAAGGCTCGGGTGGAGTTCCGCAGGATCCTGCGGGGGCGGCCCCGCTGCGCCCTTGTTTGGAACAGGCGGCTCACCGGTGCAACCGGGCTGGCAGCCGCCTACGAGGCCTTCCTGGGGGAGTATTCCCGCGACTACCTCGAGATCGAGGCCCGTCAGGTCGCGAGCGAGGCTGCCCTCGCGGGTTTCTTCTCCGGGGGGCGCTGCGCGCGGGAGACGCTTCCCAACCTCCAGGTGCTCGACCGGGAGGGGTTCCGCGGCCGCTACCGTTCCTGCTCGTACGCCCTCGCCGCAGGCGATGCCCGGTTCGACGAGGCGATGCAGGGGCTGGATGAGATTTTCCACGCGCATGCGAGGGGAGGGATCGTGACCATCGAGTACGAGACGACCGTGTACCACGGGGAGGCGGGCAGCTGATGGGCGGAAGGATTCGCGCGCTCCTGTTCGACCTCGACGACACCCTGGTGGCGAGCGAGGAGCTGAACGCCGCGCTCCTGCGCGACTTCCTGCGGGAGCGCTGGTCCATCGCGCTCACCCCCGAGCAGGAGCGGGAAACGTTCTGGTACGCCTGGATGGACACCTTCCGGCTGCTGGCCGCGAAGTTCTCCATCCCGGGGACATTCGAGGATTTCTGGGCGGAGTTTTTCGCCGTCAAGAAGCGGTGGCTGGCAGGGCACGGGATCCGCGTGGCCCGGGGCGTGGACCTCATCCTCTCGATTCCCGTGCCGAAGGCGATCGTGAGCGGGAGCCTGCGGGCGGAGATCGACGTGACCCTCGCGGCGGCGGGCATCGCCCGGCAGACCTTCGACGTGCTCGTGAGCTCCGAGGACTGCGCGAAGCGGAAGCCCGACCCCGAGGGGTTCCTGCGCGCCCTGGATTCACTCGGAGTCGCCCCGCGCGACGCCCTCGTGTTCGAGGACTCGCCCATCGGCATCCAGGCTGCGCGGGCCTGCGGCCTGCCCGTGGCCTTCATGCGCGAGTTCGCGGTGACGGACAGCTGCGCCGATGCGGCGGTCTGCTTTGACAGCTTCGCCGAGGCCTCCGCGTGGGTGCGGGCGAGGCTCGGCGGGGGAACCTGACAGGGAAGATCCGCCGCGGGGCCTTGCGCGGGGCGCTCCCGCCGGCTACACTGGGGGAACCGGGAGGTGACCCCATGAAGGCTGCCAGCCTTTTCGACGGCATTTTCTGGGGCGTCGTGTTGATCGCCCTCGGTGTCTGGCTGCTCGTCCGCAGGTCCATCCCTGTCCAGGTCCCGGTTGTCCGCATCCTCGTGGGTGTCCTCCTCGTGTATGCCGGCATCCGCGTGCTGGTGTGGGGTCCGTCCATCGGGCACAGGAACACCGCGGTGTTCTCGCAGACATCGATCGTGGCAGGCAACGCCGACAGGGAGAACGAGTACAACGTGATCTTCGGCTCGGGAGACGTGGACCTCCGTCCCCTCGCCGTGACCGACCGCAGCGCGGGCGCGCAGGTGAACGTCATCTTCGGCTCGGCGGTCCTGCGCCTGGACCCGTCGGTGCCCGCCCGCGTGCACATGTCGGCTGCCTTCGGCTCGGTCCACGCGCCGGACGGCAGGACGGTGAGCTTCGGCGACGCCACCTATGCGACCCCGGCATGGAAAGCGGGGGCACCGGCTCTTGACGTGCGGGCAGCGGCCGTGTTTGGCTCGCTGCGCATCGCCCAGTAGGCCCCAGGCCCAAGGAGGCTCCCGTGCTCGTGAACCGCGTCTCTCCCCCGCGCAACCTCAGCTCGATTCGCCAGATGGTGGATGGCTTTCCCCCCGCCTGGAGGGACCAGCCCGCTCTGAAGATGAAGCGCGGCGATTCGTACTGGACGGTCACCTACGCCGAGCTGTCCGAGCACGCTTCCGCCCTCGGCAACGCACTCCTCGGCATGGGCGTCGGCCCGGGGGCGCGGGTCGGGCTGATCTCGGAGAACCGCAGCGAGTGGGTCATCACCTACCTCGCCGTCACCTGCGTCGGCGCGGTGATCGTGCCGTACGACATCCTGCTGAAGAGCGACGAGCTCGCCGCGATCATGCGGGCGAGCGAGGCGCGCATCGTCTTCACCTCGGCCGAGTACCTCGAGAAGGTGACAAAAGCGGGCGCTGCCGCGGGCACCCTGGAGACTATCGCTCTGTTCGACGCGGGGGCCCAGTCCGCGGCGCCGGCCGGGCGCTGGTCGTACACGGCCTTCGCCACCCTCCTGGAGAAGGGGAGGGCGGACCGCGCGGCGGGCAGGGACAGGTACGCGGCAGCCTCCATCGCGCCGGACAGCCTCGCGGCCCTCATCTTCACCTCGGGCACCACGGGCGTTCCCAAGGGCGTCATGCTCTCGCACAGGAACCTCGTGGAGAACGGTGACGGCGTGCAGCAGTCCACGGTGCTCGGCCCGGGAGACAACTGGATCATCGTGCTGCCCTTCCACCACACCTACCCCACGACCATGGGCATCTTCATCCCCCTGCTCACCGGCGGCATGATCACCTCCGTGCCCTCGATGAAGACGAACGTGCTGATCAACACCATGAAGGAGACGGGGGCGACGGACATCCCCGCGATTCCGCTGCTGATCGAGAAGATCTACAAGGGCATCCTCACCAACGTGAAGGCGAGGCCGCCCGTCGTGCGCGCGCTGTTCCGCGTCATGTTCGGCCTGAGCAGGTTCGCGTTCAAGGCGTTCGAGCTGCGGCTGGGGAAGCTTCTGTTCAAGAGCGTGGCCCGCGAGCTCGGCCTGGAGAAGCTGCGCTTCTTCATCTCGGGCGGGCGGCCCGATCGCCAAGGAGATCATCGACGGCATGGAGGCCCTGGGCCTGAACACCTACCAGGGCTACGGGCTCACGGAGACATCGCCGGTCATCTCGGCGACCTGCCCCGCCCACAACAGGCCCGGATCGGTGGGGCTTCCCCTCGTGAACGTGCAGGTGCGCATCGACAACCCCGACGAGAACGGCAACGGCGAGATCGTCGTGCGCGGCCCCGCGGTCATGCTCGGCTACCTCGGCATGCCCGAAAAGACGCGCGAGGTGCTCGACCCCGACGGCTGGCTGCACACCGGCGACCTCGGGCAGGCAGGACGCGGACGGCTACCTGTACATCACCGGTCGGCTGAAGAACATCATCGTCACCAAGGGCGGCAAGAACATCTACCCCGAGGAGATCGAGAACCTGCTGCTGCAGAGCCCGCTGATCCGGAGTGCGTCGTGATCGGGAAGCTGGACAAGGACGGCGGGGAATACCCGCACGCCATCATCTACCCGAATCCCGACGCGCTGAAGGCGCATGGAGAAGGAGTCGGGGAAGACCTTCACGGCCGAGGAGGTGCGCACGATCATTCGCGGGCGAGATCCAGAAGACCACGGCGGGGGCCGCGGTCTACAAGATCCCCCACGGGTTCGACATCTCGAACGAGGAGCTGCCCAAGACCTCCAGCTCCAAGGTCAAGCGCTTCCTGTTCGCCGACCAGAAGAAGGGCTGACCCCGGCCGCGGATCGTTGCCTGCCGCGCATGCGCGCAGTATACTCAGGTCCATGGAGCGCCGGGTGAACCGCGCCTCGTCGATTCTCGTGCTCGCCACCGCGGTCTTCACGCTCGGCCTGGTGCTGGCGCTCGTCGCCTTCGCGACGGGCGCCGTCATCCTCACGGCGGTCTTCGCGCTCACATGCCTGCTGGCCGCCCTCATCTCCATCCCATCCCTTCTTCCTGTCCTCCCTCCCTCGCCCCGCCGCGGGCCGGCCCCGGCTCGTGCGCCTCCCCTTTCCTGACGCGTTCTGACATTCACCAGCGAGCAGAGGCCGCCGACCGGCGGCAGGGAGGAGACATGCGTGCACGGAGAAAGCTGACGCGCGCCCTGAGCACCGCGCGGGGCGTGCCCATAAGGGATGACCTGCGGGAGTACCGCGAGGCAGTGAGGATGATCCGGGGGTTCGACGTGGGCGGTCTGCGGGGCGGGTGGCTCACGGAGCGGGCCCTCGAGATCGCCGGCCGTATCCGGTCGGGCGCGGAGCCTGGAGCGTTCCTGGTCGAGGTCTTCGCGATCGTCGCCGAGGCGGCCCGCCGGTCGCTGGGGATCGATCCGTTCGACGAGCAGCTGGTCGCGGGCATCGCCATGCACCAGGGAAAGCTCGCGCAGGTGCAGACGGGGGAGGGTAAGACACTGGCCGCCGTTTTCCCTGCCTGCCTCGCCGCCATGGAGGGGAATGGGCTGCACGTTCTCACCGCGAACGACTACCTGGCCGGGCGCGACGTGCGGTGGATGGGCCCGGTGTACGGGGCGCTGGGGCTGCGGGCGGCGGCGATCGGGGAGACAGCGCAGGCGGACGAACGACGGCATGCATACGCCGCCGACGTCACCTACCTGACCGCGCGCGAGGCGGGGTTCGACTTCCTGCGCGACGGCATGTGCACGGACTCCGCGGCGCCCGTGCAGCGGGGACTGTACGCGGCGATCGTGGACGAGGCGGACTTCATCCTCATCGACGAGGCGCGCGTCCCGCTGGTGATCGCGGGCGCCGCGGAGCCGGACGGGGTCGACCTCGCGCGCGTGGAGGCGGCCGTGCGGTCCCTCGTGTGCGGGGTCCACTTCGTGCTGGACAGGGAGGGCCGCAGGGCATCGCTCACCCTGGAAGGCCAGCGCGCCGTGGAGCAGGAGCTGGCAATCGGCGGCATCCACGAGGAGCACGGCGCGCGCGCTTTTGCCCGTGTGCACGCGGCGCTGCACGCGCACCACCTCCTGCGCCGGGACGTGGACTACATCGTGCGCGGCGGACGTGCGGAGCTGGTCGACGCTTTCACGGGACGCATCGCCGACAGGCGGGTGTGGCCCTGGGGCATCCAGGCCGCCCTGGAGGCAAAGGAAGGCCTCGCTGCCCGGCCCGAGGGCCGGGCGTTCGGCAGCATCACGATCCAGCACTTCGCGGGCCTGTACGGGAGGCTCGCCGCAATGACGGCAACCGCGGAGGCGTCGGCGGAGGAGCTTTTCGAGACGTACGGCCTTTCGACCGTCGTCGTCCCGACCGTGGCGCCGCCGCGACGTGTCGACCTGCCCGACCTCGTCTTCGCCGCGCGCGCGGACAAGATGGCGGCCGCCGCGGCCGAGATCAGCACGCGCCACGGCACGGGACAGCCCGTCCTGGCTGGCACGGCGTCGGTCGCCGAATCGCAGGAGCTCGCAGACCTCCTGGCCGGGCGCGGCGTGGCGTGCAGGGTCCTCAACGCGAAGAACGACGAGCAGGAGGCCGAGCTCATTGCCGAGGCCGGACGGCTGGGGGCGGTCACCATCTCCACCAACATGGCGGGGCGGGGCACCGACATCAGGCTGGCAGGACCCGACGGCGCGCGGGCGCGCCCCGGGGAGCACGCGCAGCTCCTGGCGCTGGGCGGCCTCTTCGTGATCGGCACCAACAGGCACGAGAGCAGGCGCGTGGACGACCAGCTGCGCGGCAGGGCGGGCAGGCAGGGCGAGCCGGGGACGACGCGCTTCTTCGTGAGCCTGGAGGACCCGCTGTTCGAGCGGTACGGGGTGCGGGAGTTCCTGCCCAGGGATGCACTGCGATCCATGGGCGATTCCGCGGGGGCCGCGGCGCCGCTGGCCGATGCCCGCGTGTCCCGCGAGATCCGGCGGGCGCAGTCCATCCTCGAGGCGCAGAACCACGCCATCCGGCGCACCCTGCGCAAGTACTCGCTGCTCGTGGAGCTGGACAGGCGCGCCGTGCGCAGCCTGCGCGACGAGGCGCTGCGCGAGGGCAGGCTCCCCCCCGGCATCGAGGAGGCGTGCGCCGGCACCAGCCCCGCTTTTCGTGCCCGTGCCGGGCAGGCCTACATGGCGGTGCTCGACGAGTTCTGGGCCGACCACCTCCTGCTCGTCGAGGACGTGCGGGAAGGCATCCACCTCGAGCGGCTGGCGAGCAGGGACCCGGGGCTCGAGTACCTGCGGCGGGTGGGCGATGCGTTCCTCGCGGGGCTCGCGGCGGTCGAGGAGCGGGCAGCGGAGGCCTGCCGTGCTGCCGCGGGCGACCCGTGCGCGCTTTCTCCCGAGGCCATGGGCATCGTTCGGCCGTCCTCCACGTGGACCTACCAGGTCGACGACGAGTCTCCCGTGGGCCCGCGGCTGTCGGCCATCGGGTCGGCGAACATCGCGGCAGCGATTGCCGCGGCCGCGGCGCAGGCGCTGACAGCTGCCGGCCGCCTGCTGCGGGGAGGAGGACGCGCACCCGCGATTCTGGGACCGATTCGCCGACCGCCCCGGCCCTGAGTACATTCTATATATGAAAACGCGAATGCTTTTCCTCTGCGCGGCGGCCATCCTCTCCGCGGGGATGGCGGGAGCGCGGGGGGAAACGGAGGGGAAGATGGCGTCAGCTGCGGTCCCAAGCGGCACGGGAGTTGCCACGTTGGGAGGCGGGTGTTTCTGGTGCCTGGAGGCGGTGTTCGAGCGGATCCCCGGGGTGACCGCCGTGACATCGGGATACGCGGGCGGGAAGGCCGCGAACCCGACCTACGAACAGGTCTGCGCGGGGACCACGGGCCACGCGGAGGTCGTGCAGATCACATACGACCCCGCGCGCATCTCGTATGAGGGGCTGCTCGAGGTATTCTGGCGGGCGCACGATCCCACAACCCTGAACAGGCAGGGCGCCGACCTGGGAACGCAGTACCGGTCGATCATCCTGTACCACGACGAGGCTCAGAAAGCTGCGGCCCTCGCGTCGGTGAAGAAGGCACAGGCAGGTTTCAACGACCGGATCGTGACCGAGGTCGTCCCCCTCACCGCGTACTGGAAAGCCGAGGACTACCACCAGGACTACTACAACGCGAACAAGACGGCGGGGTACTGCCGTGTTGTCATCAGTCCGAAGCTGAAGAAGCTGAACCTGGAGTAGGCCGGCACCCGGCCTGCACGGACAGTCCTGCCGCATCGACTTTTCGGGCTATCGGGTATATTGTGGCCCGACCGGTCGTGCGTGCATGAGTGAACACAACCGTCGGCGCTTCGACGACTACCTCGACCGGAGGCGTGATGACCTGGGCGCGACGATCCACGACCTGTGGGAGACTCGCGACGCCGGTGTCTGGGCCTCCGCACCCCATTTCTATACCCGCCTGGCGGAGACCGCCGACCGGCTGGGACAGGCCATGTTTGCGCACGACGTGTTGCGCGAGGCCCTCGGCGTCTTTCCCGACGACCTGCGCCTGAACCAGCTGTACTCCCTCTCCCTGGTCAAGTGCGGTTTCCTCCTGGAGGCCCGCGACAGGCTGGGGGGGCTCGTGGCCGGCGGTCACGAGGACGAGGAGACGCTGGGCATCCTCGGCAGGGTGTCGAAGGAGATCTGGCTCGCCTCGACCGGGGGTGACCCATCGCACCCCGCGCTGCGCAGCGCGCGCGACGTGTACCTCAAGGCCTTCCGCTCCAGCCGGGGGTACTACTCCGGCATTAACGCGGCCAGCCTCAGCCTGATCCTCGGCGAGACGGAGACTGCCGTGCGCCTGGCCCGTGCGGTGGTGCGCATCTGCCTCGAGAGCACGCATCGCCGGGGAGGGGCCGACTACTGGGTCATGGCGACCCTCGGCGAGGCGCAGCTCGTTCTGGGCAGGCCGGCAGACGCTGCCCGCTGCTACCTGCGTGCCCGCGCGCTCGCGGGGAAGAACTATGCCGAGCTGGCGAGCAGCCGCCGCCAGGTACGCCTGCTGGGCCGCTACACGCCGATCGATGATGCCGTGGCCGAGGCTCTCCGCATCCCCCCCGTCGTCGCCTTCACCGGGCACCTGCTGGACGCGCCCGGGCGCCGCAGCCCGCGCTTTCCCGAGAGCGCGGTGCCCGCTGTCCGCCGCGGCATCGATGCGGCCCTCGAGGAGCTGGGCGCCGGCATCGGCTATTGCTCGGCGGCCTGCGGCGCCGACACCCTGTTCCTCGAGGCCCTGCAGGCGAGGGGAGGGGAGACCAACGTCGTGCTCCCCTTCGACCGGCCCGATTTCTTCGCGTGCAGCGTGGGCTATGCCGGGGAGGGGTGGGTGAAGCGGGTCGAGCGGGCCCTTTCCTCGTGCGTCAGCGTCGACCAGGCCACGCGGGGCAGCTACGGCGGCGATGACCTGCTCTTCCTCTACGCCAACGCGCTCATCATGGGAAAGGCGGTGCTGCGTGGCAGGCAGCTGGAGACCGACGCGCACCTGCTTGCCGTCTGGGACGGGAGGAGCACCCGGGCGACGGGGGGCACCTCGCAGTTCATCGCGACCTGGAGGCGGTCGGGACTGCCTCTGACCGTGGTCGACAGCCGGACCGGCGGGCCGGTGGCTGCAGTTGTGCCGGGCCCCGCAAAGGGGCGGCAGGGGGCGGGGAGGGCACTGCCGGGCGCCCCAGGGGCCCGCGCGGCTGTACGGCGTGTCCGCAGAGGCATCGTCGCCATGCTCTTCGCTGACCTGGTCGGCTACAGCCGCCTGGAAGAGGAGCAGTTTCCCCGCTACATCGAGGGGTTCCTGCGCGCGGCAGCCGACAGGCTGCGCGACGGCCGGCACAGGCCCGTTTTCCGAAACACCTGGGGCGACGCCATCCTGCTCGTGTTCCGCGATCTGCGGGGCGCTGCCGAATACGCGCTCGCCCTGCGCGACCTGGTGCGCACCACGGACTGGCAGGAGCGCGGGCTGCCCAGCCATCTCGCCATCAGGATCGGGCTGCACGCGGGCCCCGTGTTCTACGCGCGCGAGCCGATCGTGGGGCAGCTGAACTTCTTCGGCACGCACATGAACCAGGCCGCGCGCATCGAACCGATCACGAGCCCCGGCAACGTCTACGCGAGTGAGCAGTTCACGGCGCTGCTGATGACCGAGGCACACCAGGGCCTCGACTGCCGGTACGTGGGCGTCATCGTGCTGCCGAAGCAGTTCGGCAGCTTCCCGATCTACCATCTCCGGCGCGACACGGACATGGGATAACACGAGGGGAGACAGCGCAATGAGGAAACCGGTACGCAGGCGCAAGTCGAAGACGGCGCGGAAGACCGCGAGGAAGTCGACCCGGAAGACCGCGAAGAAACCGACAAGGAAGCGCACGCCCGCTTCGCGCAAGGCTCCGAAGCGGAAGACCGCAAAGCGCAAGGTGACGAGGCGGAAGGTCGCGAAGCGGAAGACCCCGAAGCGGAAGACCGCAAAGCGCAAGGTGACGAGGCGGAAGGTCGCGAAGCGGAAGACTCCGAAGCGCAAGACCCCGAAGCGGAAGGTCGCGAGGCGGAAGGCTCCGAAGCGCAAGACCCCGAAGCGGAAGGTCGCGAGGCGGAAGGCTCCGAAGCGCAAGACCCCGAAGCGCAGAGTGGCGAGGCGGAAGACTCTGAAGCGCAAGATCCCGAAGCGGAAGGTGACGAGGCGCAAGGTCTCGACGCGCAAGGCAACGAAGAGGAAGGCCCCCAGCCGCAGGCCGGCGGCGAAGCCCCGCCGGGGCCCTGCCGTGAAGCCCCCCTTTGAGTCGTACAAGGGCGGCAAGCCCTACATCTTCATCAGCTACTCGCACAACGACATGCGCGAGGTGTTCACGATCATCCGCAAGCTGAACGACAGCCGGTTCCGCGTCTGGTACGACGAGGGCATCGAGCCGGGTGTCGAGTGGCCCGAGGTGGTCGGGAAGGCCATCCTGCACAGCCGCCAGTTCCTCGTTTTCATGAGCCCGTCGGCATCGAGCTCGCGCAACGTGCGAAACGAGATCAACCTTGCCCACGCGGAGGGCAGGAAGATCATCGCGGTGTTCCTGCGCGAGACCCGCCTGTCGCAGGGCATGAAGCTGCAGATCGGGACCGTGCAGCACCTCAACCGCTTCGACATGACCGAGCGGGAGTTCCTCGACAAGCTCTCCCGGGTGCTGCCCAGCGAGCTGCGCGGCTAGAGAAAGGACCCCATGCGGAAGAACGCCTCACCCCCCACGCGCACAACGGCCCTGCTCGCGGTCTGGGGCACGGTCCTGTTCTGGGGCCTGTCGTTCGTCAGCTCGAAGGCCGTCCTGAACTCGGGCGTGCCCCCCATGACCATGGTGGCCATCCGCTTCGTCATCGCCAGCGTCGTGCTGAACCTCCTCGTGCGGAAGTTCGACCCGAAGGCCCGGCTGGCGAAGAAGGACATCCTCCCCCTGGCCCTGAGCGGTCTGTTCGGCCTGACCATCTACTTCTTCTTCGAGGCACGGGGCATCAAGCTCACCTCCGCCTCGCACGCCTCGCTCATCATCGCGGCGATTCCGGTGTTCACGGTCATTGCCGAGGCGGTGTTCTACCGCACGCGCATCTCGTGGATCGCCGCGGCGGGCATCGCGCTCTCGGTGGCGGGGGTGGTGTTCCTCGTGTGGAGGCCCGGGGAGAAGCTCGCCTCGGGGTCCTTGGTCGGGGACCTGTTCATGCTGGGGGCGTGCCTGTCGTGGGTCGTGTACATCCTGCTCAGCAAAAACCTGCACAAGAGGATGTCCGAGATCGCGATCACCGCCTACCAATCCATCTTCGGCACGATATTCATGCTTCCCCTGGCGCTGCTCGAGCGCGGCCAGTGGGTGCCCATCACCCTTGCGGCCGGGCTGAACCTCGCCTACCTCGCGCTGTTCTGCTCGGCGCTGTCGAACTTCCTGTACGTCTACGCGCTCTCACGCCTGGGCCCGATCGTGATCAGCCCGTACGTGAACCTGATCCCGGTCGTGAGCGTGCTGGGCGGGGTGCTGATTCTCGGCGAGAAGCTGGCCTGGGGCCAGGTGGTCGGGGGAGTGCTGATCATCGGCGGCGTGCTGATCGTGAACTGGCGGCAGGGCGGAGGACGGAAGCAACCGATCGCGCCGTCACCGACAGGAGGATGAGCACCCCTCCGACCACCGCGAAGGGGCCGGGCACCTCGCCGATTGCGAGGAACACCCACAGCGGGTTGAACAGCGGCTCGATCACCGCGATGAGCAGGGACTGCAGCGCCGTGACATGCCTGACCCCGTAGGCGAGGAAGATCGAGGACAGGCCCACCTGGAACAGGCCGAGCAGCCCGAGCGCAGCCCACCCGGCAAGGCTCGGCATGCCCTTCCAGAGGAATGGGATGGACACGACGAAGGTGAGCCCGTGGCTGAGGAGGATGGACTCGAGCGGCGAGCCGTCCTTCTGCTTTCGCAGGAACACCATGGAGCCGGCGAAAGTGACCCCGCTTGCAACCGCGAGGAGGTTCCCCGCCATGCCGCCCACCGAGAGCTTGTCCAGGAAGAACAGCACCATGCCGCCGAGCACCACCCCGATCGTGACCCAGTCAAGCCACGAGGTCCGCTCGCCGAGGAAGATCCACCCGAGGATCGCGGCGTACACGGGCGCCGTGTACTGCAGGAGAATGGCATTCGCGGCAGTGGTGAGCTTGTTGGCAGCGACAAACCCGAGCATGGTTGCCGAGTAGCAGACCGCGGCAGCGATCTGCGCGAACGACCAGGTGAACCGGGGCCTGCGCAGGTACGCGAGGATGAGGATGCCGCCGATGAGGCTGCGGGTACCCGCGATCGCAATCGGGTTCCAGTCGATGACCTTGATGAAGAGGCCGGCCGTGCTCCACAGCAGCGCACAGGCAGCCACCGCGGCGATGGCCTTGCCGCGGGCAGGGTCCCGCAGAGGGACCTGTTGCGTCGGAGGGGTCAGGAGTCCTGTCGGGTCGCTCATGGCAGTGGCTCAGGATGGCCTTTTCGGGCGGCGCTGGCAAGGGGTGGGACCTCGCTTTGAGCCGCGCGGCCGCGCGTGCTACAGTGCGGCGGGAGGATCGCGCATGCACCTGCACAGGGACCACTCGATCGGCATTGTCGTGGACGTCCAGGAGAGGCTGTTCCCGTACATCCACGACCACGACAGGTTCGCCGCGGCAGTCTCGCGCCTTGTGCGGGGACTGAAGATCCTCGAGGTCCCTGTCCTGGGCGTGCAGCTGTACACCAAGGGGCTGGGAGAGACGGTCGAACCGCTGCGCGGGCTGCTCAAGGGGAGCCCGAGGTTCGAGAAGATCGCCTTCAGCTGCCTTGGTGAGCCCGACATCCTGCGCGAGCTGAAGCTCTCGGGCCGCCGGTGCGTCGTCGTGGCGGGGATCGAGTCGCACGCCTGCGTTCTGCAGACGGTGCTCGACCTCCTCGTCGAGAGGTTCATCCCCGTGGTTGTCGAGGACTGCGTTGCATCGCAGCGGCCGTCGGACAAGGCCGTGGCGATCGAGCGGATGCGGCAGGAGGGGGCGCGCATCACCACGTCGGAATCGATCCTGTTCGAGCTGCTGGGCAGTGCGGGAACCGAGACCTTCCGGCAGGTCTCGGCGATCGTCAAGGAAGCGGGCCGCGAGGCCGGCTGAGCTACCTGAGTCCGCCTGGGCGCAGAGACGAGCCTGTAACCGAGAACTCCTGGGGGGTCCGATCTTCCACCAGGACGAGGTCTTCTGTCATGGCCGCCGGGCCCATCCGCGCCTCGAGGCGAGTGATATAGACCAGGCTGGTCGGGAACTCGACTCTCTTCAAGGATTCCCAGAGAGGATCACCCGGTGAGCCGGGCTCGGCCCTATCAAGCTCAGGATCCTCTTCGGCCCACAGGATTTCCCCTGTCTCGGCTGTCCCCACCGTAGCCCCAAGTTCCGCAGTTGCGTCCCAGTAGGCCCCGGGTCGGTAGATGCCGCACCAGAGCAACGCCGTGGCCCTGCCCTCCGCACCGGTCGCCTGCCGGATCGAGGACTCCACTCTCTCCTCCACACTGTCGGACCAGCCTGGTTCAAATGCGACCTGCCGAGTGATCAGGTTCAGTGACCTTACCGTGCTCCTGGCGATCACGTACAGCGTGATCTTCGCTGCCTGCACGGTGCTCACCGCCGAGATGCGCAGGGGAAAGACGAACTGGTCCGATTGGTATCGGATCGTGACAGGCGGCAGGAACTCGTCGCTATAGTGCCGCGTGTCCTCGGGGCGCAGCTTGATGGCCACGAAGGCCCAATCGCGGGCGATGTACCCGGCGAGCACCGACTGGGCTTCGCTTGTGACAGAGTAGCTGTTGTCCTTGAGCCAGACTGCCAATCCGGCGGAACTGGACGCGCCGAGTATGCTCACTTCGTAGCTGGCCAGGAGAAATCGCGCGCGCACCTGGACCGGTGGCGCTTCCTGGACTGCGCCGCCCCTGGTGCCGCCAATCGAACTCCCCCTTGACTGGTCGAGCCGGATCCTTGGCGCGGTGATCGTGTCGAGGATCTCGAAGGCCGTCTCCCCGCTCTCCCCTGCCTGGGTGACGTCGTCTGCCCAAGGTGCAGCGGGGCAGGGGATGATCCACGCGAAGTCCTCCCCATCGCCCGTGTATGCCGTGGACAGGGTCAGGGTCGTGCTGTAGCCGCTGCGCACAATGATGGCGCGCTGATCGGCGCTCACGGCGACGGAGGTCACCCTCGGGCGACTGAAGTACCCGCCGTCCGCACCCGCGGTGACAGCCGACAGCGCCAGCAGCGCGAAGCAGGCCGACACGAGAAGACGATTGTTCTTCATTGGCACATTCAGGATTGAATCTCCCACGCGCCCCGGTCGCCCGCAATGGCGAGGACTACAGGTAGCACTTCATCTTCTTGCCGATCACACCCGCGTACAGCTCGATGAGCGGCTTCACGGGGCTGGAGTTGATCTTGCGGAACAGCACCTCCTCCACCTGGAAGAAGCCCACGCTGTCGCGCATCTCGATGGTGATGCGGATCGGCCTCTCGGCGCCCTTCTCGATGCGCACCTCCTCGATTGCAGAGGCAGAGTACTTGTGGATGTCGCCGACCTTGCCCTCCGTGGCGATCATCATGGGAATGCGCGCGCGGCCCTTCTCCATGTCGCAGCCGTCGGCGATGAGGATGAGGCCGGCCTCGAACGAGTGGATGCGCTGCGTGGCCATGTGGCCGACGATGCACTCGACGACCATCGAGCGAACGATCACGCGCTTCTCGACGTTGTCGCCGTAGACCTCGCCGAGGACCCTGTCGAGGAGGGGCAGGGCGAGCTCCACGCTGGCGTGCTCGTGGTCCTCGCGGCCCACGGTCATGCCGATGTCGTGCAGCATCCCGGCGCACAGGAGCGCCACGAGGCTGTCCTCGTAGGTGCCCACCTCGTCCTGCTCGAGGCTGAGCTTCGTGCCCGCCCCGTGCAGCAGGTCTGCCATGATGAGGGCGTTCAGCACGACCGTGCGCATGTGCACGGGGCCGTGGTCGTTGAAGCCGAGGCGCTTGATCGAGACGATGTTCGCGTACTCCTGCAGGGACTGGATCTCGCGGTCGTGCAGCAGGATCTCCGCCGCGCGCAGCGCAACGCCGGCGTGCGGCCGCGGCGGCTTGCCCCGCCGTCGGCCCGCAGAGCGGCCCGTGGGCTGGGGGGAAGCGCCCGGCAGCATGCGCAGGATGTCGGTCTCGAGGTGGACCTGTTTCGGTGACTTCATGCGCGGCTTACCGCCAGCCCTTCCTCTCGCGGAGGCCGGTGACGTGGGCGAGGTGATGGCTGCCGTGCCACGCGTACAGCTGCAGGGTACGCTCCAGGGGCTCGGGTCCCCTCTCGGGGTGCAGGTACGTGCGGGCAAAGTCGGCGGGTCCGAGGGTTGCGAGCAGGGCAGCCCACCTGCCGTGCACGCCCTCGATGATCGACAGCGACAGCGCCACGTCGGCTGCGCTGTCCGCGGTGCGCGCCCACGCGTCCTGGTCGAAGGCGCTGATGCGGGGCGATCCTCGGTCAGGCCGAGCTTGAAGCGGATGAAGGCGTTCATGTGGCTGTCTGCGAGGTGGTGCACGACCTGGCGGATGGTCCAGCCGCCCTCCCGGTAGGGGGTGTCGAGCTGGGCCGGCGAGAGGCCGGCGACCGCGGCCGCCATGCGGGCGGGCAGACCCGCGATATCGCGATCCAGGCGGCGCGCTTCTCGGGGGTCACGTCCGTGTCGAGCGCGAACTTGCCGATGGGATACGAAAGGTTTTCCATGCGGCAAAGTATACGAAAACAGCCGGAGGTTGACCATCCCGGCCCCGCGTGGGTATAACGGGCCATGATCCGGATCAACGAGAACTACACGAAGCTCGTCTCCTCCTACCTCTTCAGCGAGATCGCGAAGAGGGTCGCCGCCTTCCAGCAGCGCACCCGGACCGCCGGATCATCCGGCTGGGCATCGGCGACGTGACCCTGCCCCTGACCCCGTCGGTCGTCGCCGCCTTCCGCGCCGGGGTAGACGAGATGGCCTCGGAGAAGAGCTTCCAGGGCTACGGTCCCGAGCTGGGCTACGAGTTCCTGCGCCAGGCCATCGCGGAGGTCGACTTCCGCGCCCGCGGGGCGGACATCGCCGCCGACGAGATCTTCGTCAGCGACGGGTCCAAGTGCGACATCGGCAACATCCAGGAGCTGTTCGCCCAGGACCTCCGCATCGCGATCCCCGATCCGGTCTACCCGGTCTACGTGGACACCAACGTGATGGCCGGCCGCACGGGCGCCTTCCGCGACGGGCGCTACGGCGGGCTCATCTACCTCGACTGCACCGAGGACAACGGCTTCGTGCCCGACCCCCCGCAGACCAGGGTCGACCTCGTGTACCTCTGCTTCCCCAACAACCCGACCGGCGCGACGGCGTCGCAGGGCGCAGCTCGCCGCCTGGGTCGAGTACGCGCGGCAAGGCCAAGGCGCTGATCCTCTACGACGCGGCCTACGTGTCCTTCATCCGCGACCCGTCGCATCCCGCAGTCGATCTACGAGATCCCGGGCGCGCGCGAGGTGGCCATCGAGTTCCGCAGCTTCTCCAAGACCGCGGGATTCACCGGCACGCGCTGCGCCTTCACCGTGGTGCCGAAGAGCTGCATGGCCTGGGACGCGAGCGGCGCCGCGCACAGCCTGCACGAGCTGTGGGCGCGGCAGACAGGCGACGAAGTTCAACGGCGTCTCCTACCCGGTGCAGAAGGCCGCTGCCGCCGTCTACACGCCGGAGGGGCAGAAGGAGGCGCGGGGGCTCTCCGACTACTACCTGGGCAATGCGAAGCTCATCCGCGAGAAGCTCTCCGCGGCTGGGGTACCCCTGCACCGGGGGCGAGAACGCCCCGTACATCTGGGTCGCCGCCGGCCGCGACTCGTGGGAGTTCTTCGACCTGCTGCTCGAGAAGGCAGGCGTGGTCAGCACCCCGGGGTGCGGGTTCGGCCGGTGCGGCGACGAGTACGTCCGCATCAGCGCGTTCAACGGCCGCGAGAAGGTCGCGGAGGCCATGGAGAAGATCGCCGCCGTCGGCGCGCTCTGAGCCGCCCCCCGAGAGAATCCGGCAGAAGGTCGGGCCAGGGATGAAGAAGTACGTCGTGCTTGCCGGCAACATCGGGGCAGGCAAGTCCACCCTCGTGCGCATGATGTGCGAGAGGCTGGGCTGGGAGCCGTACTACGAGCCGGTGACGGAGAACCCCTACCTCGAGGACTTCTACGGGGACATGAAGAGGTGGGCCTTCCACTCGCAGGTCTTCTTCCTGACCTACCGCGCGCGGGCCCACCGGGCGCTCATGGACGTGCCGCGTCCCGTGGTGCAGG
The DNA here is from genome assembly GCA_963733835.1 of uncultured Spirochaetota bacterium. Classification (GTDB taxonomy): domain Bacteria; phylum Spirochaetota; class Spirochaetia; order SZUA-6; family Fen-1364; genus CAVTER01. The sequence goes on along the minus strand of CAVTER010000003.1, from coordinate 234,306 downwards.
ACCGCTCCTTCTACGAGGACGCCGAGGTCTTCGCCCGCGCCCTGCACAGGCAGGGCTCCATGAGCGACAGGGACTGGGACACCTACCGGGCGCTGTACACGACCCTCACCACGCTGTTGACCCCGCCCGACCTCGTCGTCTACCTGCGTGCGTCTGTGGCCACCCTGCAGCGCAGGATCGCGCAGCGCGGGCGCGACTTCGAGGCGTCCATCACCGACGCGTACCTCGAGGGGCTGAACGCGCTGTACGAGGAGTGGATCGGGGGCTTCGCCCTCGCCCCGGTGCTCGTGGTGCCGTCGGACAAGCTGGACTTCGTGAACGACTCCACGGACCTCGCCGCGATCATCGCGACGGTCCAGGAGCGGCTGCGCGGGAGGCAGGGCGCACTGTTTCCCGAGGCGGGATAGCCCCGCCCGCCGGGCGGCGCGGGCTGCCTGCCGTCCTACAGCATGTGCCCCATCTTGTTCTTCTTCACGTCGAGGTACCCCTCGTCTTCCGGGGTGGGGGGGATGACAACCGGAATCCTGTCGACCACCTCGATGCCTTCGGCCGTGAGCTGCCCGATCTTGTCGGGGTTGTTCGTCATGAGCGCGACCGACCTGATCTTCAGCAGCTGGATGATCCTCGCGGCCACCTTGTAGTCGCGCGCGTCGACGGGCAGGTCGAGGAACTGGTTCGCCTCGATCGTGTCCAGGCCGAGGTCCTGCAGCTGGTAGGCCTTGATCTTGTTGAGCAGGCCGATGCCGCGGCCTTCCTGCTTCATGTAGACGACCGCGCCGAAGGGCTGGTCCGGCGATGTAGCGCACGGCAGCCTCGAGCTGGTCGCGGCAGTCGCAGCGCAGCGAGCCCCACACGTCGCCGGTGTGGCACTCGGAGTGCACGCGCAGCGGCACCCGCTCCTTCCCTGCAACGTCGCCCTGCACGATGGCCGTGTGCTCCTTGTTCTCCCTGCTGTCGAAGAACCCGTACAGCGTGAAGGTGCCGAAACGGGTCGGCAGCTTCGAGGTGGCCACCAGCTGCACGCACAGGTCCTTGTCGCGGCAGTAGGAGCCCGCCCCCTTGCAGTAGTATTCCCCCAGCACGAAGTTCGGGGTGCCCTTCAGCTTGGCGAGCAGCTCCGCCTTCGTGACCGTCTTCTCGCAGCTCGTGTCGACCAGGTTTGCCATCGGTGTTTCTCTCCTGTCTGAATGCAGGCACTAAAGGTAGCGCCTGCACGGCGGGCGGTCAACCGCGGACACCCGATGTTGACTGCCGGGGCCGGGATTCGTAGACTGCGGCACAAAAAGGGGGCCCCATGATTCCCGGGAAGGTGCAGGCGGTGCTGGACGGCCACGGCCTGAAGGCGATCGAGTTCGAGCCGGGCAGCACGGCCACGTCGGTTCTGGCTGCGCAGAAGCTGGGTGTCACCGTGGGACAGATCGCAAAGTCGCTGCTCTTCCTCGGCAAGGACGGCACGTACTGCATGGTGGTGTGCCCCGGCGACCGGCGCGTGTCCTCGGGAAAGCTCAAGGCGGCCATGGGCTGCAAGTCCCGGATGGCACGGGCCGACGAGGCCCTGGCGGCCACGGGTTTCGGTCCCGGCGGCGTGTGTCCCTTCGGCATCGATTCCTCGATCCGCATCCTCGTGGACAAGAGCCTCGCGCAGTACGACACCGTCTACCCCGCGGCAGGCACGGACTCCTCGGGCGTGCCCATGACGTTCGACCAGCTGCTCGCGGCGTCGGGCGGCACGGTCGCGGAGCTCCTGTCGGACCCGGGCGAGGAGGGCTGAGCCCGGCCGGGCGAGTTGCGCGCGGTCGGCGCGCAGGCTACACTCGGCCTGATGGAGACGCTCCTCTCGAGCGATGCGTGTGCCCTCCTTTTCGATTCCCGTGACGGTTCTCTTGCCGGGGTGCGCGACCTGGAGAGGAGGACGAGCTTCGTGTCCTCGGCAGGCCCCGGGCATCCGCCCCTCGCCGTCGACGGGCGGGCACCGGCCGTTGTGGGGCTGCATCTGTCCTCGTCGTGGGCCGGCGGCAGTCTGCGCGCGTCATTCGACGCGGACGGCCTTCGTCTCGACCTCCTCATTACCCTTGGATCGCGCTCCGCCTGCTCATCGTGGGCCCTCGACCTGCGGAACCTCCGGCCCGAGCGGCGCGAGGTCGTGCTCGATTTTCCCCTGCTCCAGGGAACAGGCACGCCCCTGTTCGCCGGGACGCCGCGGTGCCCGGTTCCGTGGATCGCGGTTGCGGACCCTTCGGGCCAGGCCTGCCTGGGAGTGATCGTGAGACAGCCCGCGGCAGCCCTGCCGCAATTCTTCTCCGCCGATGGAGCTGCCGGGGCCAGGCTCGGGCCGATCGTCGTGCCCCCCGGGCGGCGGCTGCGCGCGGCAGAGGCTCGGGTTCTCGTCTCCGGCCCCGACTGGCGGTCGACCGCACGGGAGTGCGCGGCATGGATGGGAAGGTCGGCGGGGCCATCGATGTCGCCCGGTCCCGGGCTCGCGCCGGAGGAGCTTCTCGCGCTGCGCATGTCATTCCCCGGTGCCGCCCTTTCGGCCGACGACCCGGTGGATGCCTCCCTGGCGGGGTTGCCATGCCGCAGGGGATCGGAGGCAGCCGGCCTCGATGCGGCCGGCCGCTGCTGGGCCTGCGGGTGCGCTTCCGCGCTTCCCGCGCTGCAGGCCGGCGCGACACTCCCCGATCCCGTGGCGAGCGATCCCGGCATCGTGACGCGCATGTTCACAGGCCCGGGCATGGACGCCGTCGTCTGCGCCCGCCTGGCAGAGCCGGGGGAACAGGGCAAGCTGGCTGGCTTCCACGCTCCCTGGGAGGTCCGGGTCCCCGTCCGGGGAGAGGCGATCCCCGAGGTCGCCGTGTGCGACCTGGAGGACCTGTCGTGGCAGCGGCACGTGCCCATCGTCCGGGATGGATGCTTCAGCCTCGATTCCAGTTCCAACTGGGTCCTGTGCCTCGTCCTGGGGCGGAAGATGCGGCTGGCCGCGATCGACCCCCTTCCCGAGACAGCGCCCGGCGGCATGGCTGTCGTACGGGTGCAGCCCCTCGCGGGGACGGGCGCCGCCAACCGGGTCCTGCTTCGCGCCCCGGGGCTGCGGGCGCCCGTCCCTCTTGCACTGGGCGGCGAGCTCCGCATCCCCGTGCCTGCGGACGCGCGCCCGGGGTGGCACCCCGTCTGGATCGACGGCAGGCGGGTCCCCCGCTTCATGCGTTTCCTGCACGTGCTGGGCTGAGCGTCCGTCCACCTGGCTTGATCCGCCCGCTGGTTCCCGTGTTCAATGCGGCCCATGGATGCCAAGGTTGTCTGGTCGAAGGGACTGAGCTTCACGGGGTCCGCGGCGGGGAGCGGGTTCTCCCTCCCCCTGGGGGCAGATCCCAGCGTGGGAGGCGCCAACGACGGATTTCGGCCGCTGGAGCTTCTCCTTGTCGGGCTTGCGGGATGCACCGCCATGGACGTGATCTCCATCCTCACGAAGAAGCGCAAGCAGGTCACCGGCTTCGAGGTCAAGGCCCACGCCGACCTGGCCACCGAGCACCCCCACGTGTACACGAACATCGCGCTCGAGTACGTGCTCACGGGGAATGATCTGGACAGGGAATCGGTCGAGCGGGCGGTGGAGCTGAGCGAGACGAAGTACTGCGGCGCCCAGGCCATGCTGCGCAAGGCAGCCCCGATCGAGATGAAGATCACGATCAATGGCGAGACGGGCTGAGCGGGGCGCTCCCTCTCAGAACCGGTAGTGGGCGCTCGTCTGGAAGACGAGGTCGACCTCGAGAGGCCACCGCGCCGCGTAGCCGACCTCCACGTTCACGGCGACGTGCCGGAAGAGCGCTGCGTCGATGCCGAAGCCGGCGGCGAGGGCGAACTCCGCCTGGTACGGGCCCAGCGTCGATGCGTCGATCCCGCGCATGTACCCGTGGTGACCAAGTCCGGTGAACAGGTACAGTCGGCTGGACAGCCAGCGGGCGAACTCGCCGCCGAACAGCTGGTAGAAGCCCTCCGCGCCCACCCAGTAGTCGAGATTCGGGAACCCGAGACTGCTGCCCGGCGGCACGTAGTAGGCGCCGCCGATGACCTGGTAGCCGAAAGAGCCCATCCACTGCTGCCAGCTCAGGCCCGTGCCCATGATCGACCCCGCTGAGAAGCCCAGGCCGCGGGAGGAAAGCTCCGAAGACACGGCCGTGTCGGAACCGGTCTCCTGGCCGAAAAGGACGGCCGGAAGGAGGGCGAAAACCAGTGCAAGCAGGGCGGGCAGGCGCATGTGTCGCATGCGGCCACGATAGTCCGTCAGCCGGCGACGATCAAGAGGAGCGCGGCCTTGACTACCCGGCGCGGCCGTGTCAGAATCGCCGATGTTCCGCTGGACGATCAGCGCGAGAGAGAACCTCCGGGGGCGCTGCGCGCGCCGGGAGGTCGCCGAAGGTGCAAGGCGCGGCCCCGCAGGCGGGCGGCCCAAACTCTCAGGCAGAAGGATCGCGTTGTGACAGCACTCTGGAAAGTCCTCCGCCGGTGCTCGGCCCGCGCGGGAGACGCCGAAGGGGCAACCCCCGCGCAACCGTCCCGGGACGAACGCACGGGGGGTAATCTCTCAGGCTGATGACAGAGGGAGAAGGGGCGCGGGCTCGTTCTCCCTTTTTCTTTGGGCCGGAGGGACCGATGCGGCAGGCGAAGCGTCACGAACGGCACCCGGGGGCGGGGGCCCGCATGCTCGAGTTCGGCGGCCGGGACTTCCCCGTGCCGTGCGCGGCTGGCCCGCGCGCGATTGGCTGCGGCCCGAGGCCTGCCTCCCCATCCACTGTCAGGAAATCGACGAAGACACCGACCCCTTTCGCGAGGCTTGCGGTGACAGCCGTGCCCCGCCAGGGGTACCCCATCGCCGCGGAAGGCCGACGGGCGGGGAGGGTGACCCCGGAGTTCTCCACGGTAAGCCAGCAGGTCGAGATCGTGATCAGGGACACGCCGAAGGCGGCGCGGGTGGTCGCGCGGCCGTCCTACAAGTCTTCCAACTGGAGGTGAGCCATGGACTATCGCATCGACACGACAGCGCGCTACTCGAAGAGCCACGAATGGGTGAGGGTCGAGGGCGGCCAGGCGGTGCTCGGCGTCAGCGACTACGCGCAGCACAAGCTCTCCGACGTCGTGTTCGTCGACCTGCCCGCCGTGGGAAAGCAGCTGCGGGCCGGGGCGGCCTGCATGGTCATCGAGTCCGTGAAGGCGGCCGAGGACGTCATCGCGCCCGTCACCGGGGCTGTCGCCGCGCGGAACGAGGCCATCGGGAAGCACCCCGAGCTGGTGAACACCGACCCCTTTGGCGAGGGGTGGCTCGTGCGGGTGACGCTCGCCGACGCGAAGGAGCTGGACGCGCTCATGGACGCGGCCGCCTACCAGGCCTTCGTGGCAGCGTTGTGAGGGTGCGGCGGTGAGCTTCATCCCCAACACCGACGCCGAGCGCGCGCGGATGCTCGAAGCGGTCGGGGTCGCCGACACCGACGAGCTGTTCCGCGACGTGCCCCGGCAGCTCCGCTATCCCCGGCTCGACCTGCCTGCCCCTGCCGCCGAGCTGGAGGTGCTGCGGGAGCTCGAGGCTCTCGCGGGCAGGGACCTCGTCCCCGGCAGGGCGCCGTGCTTCCTCGGTGCCGGTGCCTACCGGCACTTCGTGCCCAGCGTGGTGGACGTCGTGGTCTCGCGCTCGGAGTTCGCCACCGCCTACACGCCCTACCAGCCCGAGATCAGCCAGGGCACGCTGCAGGCGATCTTCGAGTACCAGACCATGATCGCGCGCCTCACCGGCATGGACGTGTCCAACGCCTCGCACTACGACGGGGCCACCGCCGCGGCGGAGGCGGTGCTCCTGGCGCTGAACGTGTCGCAGGGGGCGCGGAAGCGGCGTCGTCCTCGCCGCCGGCCTGCACCCCCAGTACCGCGAGGTCGTGCGCACCTACACCCAGGGCATGGGCCTGCGACGTGGCGAGGACCTGTCCGATCCCGCGGCTCCCGTCGACGCCGCTCGCCTCGCCTGTGCGACGACGCCACGGCCTGCGTCGTCGTGCAGTGCCCGGATTTCCTCGGCCGCATCGTCGCGCCGGGGGTGATGCGGGCCTCGCCGAGAAGGTGCACGCCGCGGCGCCCTGCTCGTCGTGGTGGCCAACCCCGTGGCGCTCGGGCTGCTCGTGCCGCCCGGGCGAGCTGGGCGCGGACGTGGTGGCGGGGGAGGGGCAGCCGCTGGGCAGCCCGCTCTCCTTCGGCGGCCCGTACCTCGGGTTCTTCGCCTTCCGGCGCGAGCACATCCGCAGGTCGAGCGGCCGGATCTCGGGCGAGACCGTCGACCGGGACGGCGGCGCGGCTACGTCTTCACCCTGAGCACGCGCGAGCAGCACATCCGGCGCGAGAAGGCCACCTCGAACATCTGCACCAACCAGTCGCTGAACGCGCTCGCCGCGGCGGTCCACCTGGCCGCCTCGGCCCCCGCGGCCTGCGCGCCGTCGCCGGAGCTGTGCTGGCACAAGGCCCACTACGCCGCCGACCGGGTATCGGCTCTGGAGGGATGGTCGCTCGCCTTGTCCACGCGACCGTTCTTCCACGAGTTCGCGGTGCGCTGTCCCGGCGCCGCCGGCCGAGGTCAACGCGACCCTTCGCGGGAGGGGCATCATCGGGGGGTACGACCTCGGGCGCGACTACCCGCGGCTGGCCGGCTGCATGCTGCTCTGCTGCACGGAGATGAACACGCGGCGGAGATCGACGTGCTGGTCGAGGCGTTGAGGGAGGTGCGCCATGCCTGAGCCGCTCCTGTTCGAGATGTCCCGCCCCGGCCGTGACGGCGTGCGGCTGCCCGGCCTGCGACGTGCCGCACACCGAGGTCCCCGCGGGGCTCGCGCGGGAGAGCCTTCCCCTGCCCGAGGTGTCCGAGGTCGACGTGGTGCGCCACTACGTGCGCCTCTCGCACCTCAACTACTCGGTGGACACGGGTTCTACCCCCTCGGCTCCTGCACCATGAAGTACAACCCCAAGGTGAACGAGGCCGCGGCGCGGCTGCCCGGCTTCGCGGCTCTGCACCCGCTGCAGGACCCCGCGACGGCCCAGGGAGCCATGGCGCTGATGCACGACCTGCAGCGATGATCGCCGAGATCGGAGGCTTCGCAGCCGTGTCGCTGCAGCCGTCCGCGGGCGCGCACGGCGAGCTCACGGGCATCCTCATCATGCGGAAGTGCCACGCGGACCGGGGCGACGCGAAGCGCCGCGGATCCTCGTGCCCGATTCCGCGCACGGCACCAACCCCGCCTCGACCGCCATGGCGGGCCTCGAGGTCGTGGAGATCCCCTCGGACGCCCGGGGGAACGTCGACCTCGCCAGGCTGAAAGCAGGCGCTCGACGACACGCGTCGTCGGGCTCATGCTCACCAACCCCAACACGCTCGGGCTCTTCGAGGAGAACCTGCAGGAGGTGACGCGCCTCGTGCACGAGGCCGGCGGCCTGGTCTACGGCGACGGGGCGAACTTCAACGCGATCCTCGGCATCTGCAAGCCCGGCCAGATGGGCATCGACGTCATGCACTTCAACCTGCACAAGACCTTCTCCACGCCGCACGGCGGCGGTGGGCCGGGCTCGGGCGCCGTCGGCGTCGGTGGAGTCACTCGCCCCGTACCTGCCCGGTCCCGTCGTGGCGCCAGCGGGGCGGCGCGGAGGACCGCGCGAGTACGAGTGGGAGCGTCCCTGCCCGGTCGATCGGCCGGGTGAAGAGCTTCCACGGCAACTTCGGCGTGCTCGTGCGCGCCTACACCTACATCCGGATGCTCGGGGCAGAGGGCCTGCGCGCTGTCGCCGAGAACGCGGTGCTCAACGCGAACTACCTGCAGGCGCGGCTGCGGGGCACGTACCCCGTTCCCTACGGCGAGCGGACGTGCATGCACGAGTTCGTGGCGCAGGGGAAGATCGCCGGCGCGCCGGATGTGCGCGCCCTGGACGTGTCCAAGCGGCTCATCGACAACGGGTTCCACCCGCCGACGAACTACTTCCCGCTCATCGTGCCGGAGGCGCTCATGATCGAGCCGACGGAGACGGAGAGCATCGAGACCCTCGACGCATTCGTCGAGGCCCTGCAGGCCATCGCGCGCGAGGCCGTCGAGCACCCCGCGCTGCTGCACGACGCGCCGCACGACTCGCCGGTGCGGAGGCTGGACGAGGTGAAGGCTGCGCGCGAGCTGAAGGTCACGGCGGGTTCGGGGGGCGGCTGAAGGGACACGCGCGTCACCGGGGCTCTGGACATGCCGGGGAGCCGCAGGTAGTCTGTCGGCCCGTGACGCGCGAGCTTCGAAGCCCCTACAGTGACTGCCGCGGCGCCTGGGTGCGCGGCACCATCCATGGCCACTCCAGCGAGCACAGCGGCTGCTCGAGCGTCCCGCTGGAGACCAGCGCCGCGCAGTACCGCGCCGTGGGAGCGCGCTTTCTCGCCGTCACCGACCACGACCACGTGACAGATCTCGAGCGGTTGCGCGCGCGGTATCCCGAGATGGTGTTCCTCGAGGGGTTCGAGTACTCGAGCAGCGAGAACGTTCTGTTCGTGGGAGAGCGCGTCCCGCCCCTGTACAGGCACTCCATCGACCAGGCGCTCGCGCGCGCCGACGGCCTGCTCACCGTGATCTGCCACCCCCGCACGAGCAGGAGCCGCGAGTACTGGACCGTCGACATGATCCTCGCCCTCGACCCCCGGCCCGTCGGCATCGAGGTGTACAACGGTCACTACGGCAGCCCGCACAAGATCGTGGGCGATCCCAACCCGCTGTACACGGACACGTGGGACGCCCTCCTGGACAGGGGTGCCCGGTTCTGGGGGTTTGCCAACGACGACTTCCACGACCCCAGGGACTTCGGCAGGGCCTGGAACATGGTGAACGTGCAGGAGGTGACGGCTGCTGCCCTCATGGACTCCATGAGGAAGGGCAGGTTCTACGCGACCACCGGCCTGCTCCTCGAGCGAGTCTCGCTGGAGGGCAGCACTATTTCAGTCCGCCTGGCAGACGAGGCCCGGGGCAGGTTCGTCGGGCCGGGAGGCCGCATCCTTGCGGCCTCGGAAGGCAGGGAGTTCAGCTATCACCGCGGGCAGCGAGGCGCGCGTGCGGTTCGAGGCCGAGGGCCGCGCCGGCCTCGCCTTCCTGCAGCCCTTCTTCGCTGACTAGCGGGGAGGCCTGCGCGGTTCGGGAAGAACGATCTGCTGCACGAGCTCGGCCGGGATCTGGGACATGTGCGGGTCTCTGTGCACGAGAACAGCTCCCCTCTCACGCGCGGCCGCCGCGATGAGGGCATCGACGAGGGGCAGGCGGTGAGAAACGCTCGCCCTCAGCTGCCATGCACATTCGGCCGTCGCGCGGTCGATGGGAAGACACACCGTCAATTCGTCAAGGTACGCGTGCGCCGCCGCATCGGCCTCGACGCCCCCGGCGGCTTCCTTCTGGAGCTGACCTCTGAGCTCAGCAACCGTGACCGCGGAGATCCCGAGCAGTGTTCGACTCGTCATCCCAGAGCTTCGCGACCTCGTCGGCTCCCGGCTCGTCGTAGTAGTGCGCAAGGATGGCGGAGGTGTCCAGCACGTGCGAAATGCTCCTCATGCTCCATTCCTTTCCTTCTCATCGCGCTCCCGTTCGCGGTGGAGGCGATCCACCGGGCTGCCGTTTCTGCTTCTGAATCGGTTCCCCCGGCCCCGCAGCCCCGCGGCGAGGGTGGGCAGGTCGGGAAGCACGTGCACCTCGAGCACACCCTCCCTGTCGGTCGTCTTCCAGTCCAGCCGCATGCCGTTGCGCAGTCCGGCCTTCCCAACGATCTCGGCAGGCACCGTGACCTGGTTCTTGCCTGTCATTCTTGTAATCATGGCTCTAGTGTCATCCTTGACACCAGTGCTGTCAAGGGCTCTTTGAAACCCGCTGCTGGCTGGTGCCGGGGATCCTTGATCAGGGGCAGTTGTGAGAGCTGGAAGTCGACGGCTCGTTGATCCTGACGAGCGTGAGGCCCTTTGCAGACCCGTGATTACCTGAGCGGGAACTCCAGGACGACTGGGGACTCTCGCGCGGCGGCAAGCCACTGCGCGATCCGCAGTCCTCCAGACAATTCCATCTCGACAAGGAGCTTCACACCCTCGTCTGGCCCAGGGGTGCCGGTGCCGCCCCGGAGCTCCTTTCCGAGAAGGTCAGGGTCGGAGTCCCGGGCTGCGGCGCGTCGACTTCGTTCCGCTGACGGTGGCGGCTACTGGACCATGAGCGTCCATGCACCGGTCCAGACGTACAGCTCCAGGATCTTCCAGTTCTCCATGTCGGGCGAGGCGGACTCGTTGACCATGACGAACTTGTAGTCCTTCGTGCCCCCGAAGATGGGGGGGCCCGAGATCGACACCTCGACATCGAGCGGGTTGGAGACGTCGAAGCCGGCTGTTGCGCTGTACGGCGTGATGTCCATGTCGCTGGTCGGGAAGTAGCCGGTCGTGGCGTCGCCCCACCAGGAGCCGTCCTGGACCGCTGCGTAGTCCGAGGCCGCCGAGGAGAAGTTCGTCCCGGTATCGATCCGGGTCGACGTGTTGAGCGACGTCACGAACCTGTCAACGCGCTGCTCGATGCTCACGGTGAGAAGACCGCAGCCGGCCAGGGAGAGGGCAAGCGCCGCAACGGCGACGGCGAGAAGGATGGGGGAGCGGTATTTCATGTACTTCCTCCGTTCAGATGTCGGCCGCAACGAGGTGCGGAGCGATGGACTGCTCAAACCCGGCGAGGACACGCTCGAATCGGGAGCGGAAGCGAGCGAAGTCCGGGTCAGCGGGCTGCCCGATCGAGCGGGACTTCAGCAACGCATACAGCCGGCCACCGACCCATCGGCGCAGGGACAGCGCGGCAAGGGCGTAGAAGCGCACATTGAGCCCGAGATTGGCCGCCTGGACGACGAGCGGCATGACGACCTCGTTCTCGTACTTCTGCGCCTGCTCCTGCGGCATGGCCATCCGCTTCTGGCGTTCCCCGGTGACCTTGTCGTTGTATTCCCTGTACAGCGCGTCATACTCCTTCACGCTGGCGATGTACGAGGCCATGCGCTCCTCGATGCCTGTCATGGCAGAATCGGGGTCGGCCAGCATGCCTGCCAGCTTCTCCTCGTTCCACTTGCTGTAGTCGACCTGGTTCCTCTGGACGGCGAACTTGTCGCCCGGGCCCTTGCCCAGCGTCACTTCGACGCCCTCGTCCGCGGCGAGGGAGACTGCCCTGCCGTCCGCTTCCACCTCAACGGAGCCGGAGTCCACGAGGATGAGTGTCGAGCCGTCGGCGCCCGCGTACACCGAGAACTCGGTGCCGCGCACGCCCATGGTGGCGCCGCTGGTCTGGACGCCGGGTTCCTTCCCGGAGAGCCTGTCGTAGCGAAACTTGATGGATCCCAGCGCGACTGAGAGCATGGGCATGGTTACGCCCTTCTGGCTCCTCTCCTGGAGAGTGAGAACCGTGTTGGGGCTGATCTTCAGCACCACGCCTTTCTGGTCCAGCTCCACGAGGCCGTCGCGGCCCGTCTTCACCGTATCGCCCGTGTTGAGCACCGTGCCGATCTCGGCCTGCGCCTGCTTGCCGTTCTTCAACCTGAGGCTTGCATCGCCTTCCACGTAGGTGACATCCGTCGGGATGGCAAAGCTGAAAGAGGCGGCCGCGAGGAGGAGCGCGGCCGCCAACAGGCCTGTGATCCGCGTGAGTCTTCTCATGTCAGAAAGGTCCCTTGAATCCGTAGAGGGTGTGGGAGAAGAGGGTGTCCCGCACGAGGAGGATGATCCGCCTGCCGTCGCTCGTGGACAGCTCCAGCACGCGCGCGCCTTTCTTCACGTACTTCGCGAAGAAGGTCCTCGCCTCCATCGTGTCGGCGAAGGCACGGTAGCTGTCCGGCGTGACGGGGGCGCCCTTTTCGAGGGCAGGGCCTTCCACCGTGAAGCCCGTCTTCGTGACATCCTTCCAGAACGTCTCGACGTCCTGGCGCAGGAGGACGATCTCCTGGTCGAGAAGGAACGGCACGGCGCTCATCGCGGCGAGCCGTTCCGCGCTGCCCGCGTTGATCAACCCGGCGATCTGCCCGATCCTGCCCTGGTCCTGGGCGCGCTGGATCGAGGCGCACGACGAGAGCAGCAACAGCGCGACTGCGGTGGCCGCGAGGATGGAAACGGTTTTCGCACGCATCACCTTCTATTGTATAGCGCCGAGGTGTGAATTCAAGGACGATCGCGCCGTCGGTCCTACCAGCGCTGGTGCACCGAGTCCCGCACGCGATTCTCGTAAATCTCCCGAACCTGGCGCATGAGCCTGCGCGGGAGCCGGGGGACCGAGGACGCGCGGCAGTTTTCCTCCACCTGCTCAGGCCGCTTGGCCCCGGGGATGACGCACGAGACCGCCTCCGACATGAGGATCCAGCGCAGGGCAAACTGGGTCATGGTCATGCCGGCGGGCTTGATCTTCTTCAGATCCTCCACGGCCGCGAGGCCGGCGGCGTAGTCCACCCCCGCGAAGGTCTCCCCCACGTCGAAGGCCTGGCCCTTGCGGTTGTACGACCGGTGGTCGTCTGAGGAGAACCGGGTGGTCCTGTTCATGCGCCCCGAGAGCAGGCCGCTCGCGAGGGGCACGCGTACGATGATGCCGACCCAGCGCGCCTTCGCCTCCCGGAAGAACAGGTCCGCGGGCCGTTGGCGGAACATGTTGTAGATCAGCTGCACGGTGCGCACGCCGGGGAACTCGATGGCCTTGATGGCCTCCTCGACCTTCTCGACGCTCACGCCGTAGTTCTTCAGCTTCCCGGCCTTCACCATGGCGTCCAGCGCCGCGAAAAGCTCCGGTTCGTAGTACACCTGCGGGGGCGGGCAGTGCAGCTGCAGCAGGTCCAGGCTGTCCACGCGGAGGTTCTTCAGGCTTTCCTCGACGAACCTGCGGATGGCGAGCGGGGTGTACTTCTCGGCCGTGTGGGGGTTGAGCTTGCGGCCCGCCTTCGTGGCCACGTAGATCGTCTCGCGCCTCTCGCGAAGCAGCTTGCCGATCAGCTTCTCGCTCCTGCCGTTGCCGTAGACGTCGGCCGTGTCGATGAAGTTGACGCCGAGGTCCACTGCCTTGTGCAGGGCCGCGAGGGACTCCCGGTCGTCGACCTTCCCCCAGCTCGAGCCGATAGCCCAGGCTCCGAAGCTCACCTCGGAGACCTTCATCCCCGTCCTGCCGAGTAGCCGGTAGTTCATCTCACCCTCCGTCGCGCGGTGTCCCCCGCATAGTAGCGGATTCGGGCCCCGCCTGCAACCGACGGACCGCCGCGGCGGTTTCTGGTATGATTGGCGGCGCGGAGGAAACCATGAGACGAACGACCCGCGGGCTCGTCCTCGCGGCGGCACTGGCGATTGCCGCCCCGCAGCCGGGCTTCTGCCAGCGCTGCACGGTCCTGACGTACAACACGGGACTCCTGCGGGTGGCGGGACTCGATCTCGTGCCGGCCATGCGCGCGCGCGAGAAGATCGTGGCGCGGGAGTTGGCCGCCTTCGCCGGGAAAGAGACCCCTGACATCATCCTGCTCCAGGAGGTCTGGCGCAACAGGACCGCCTCGGCGATCATCGAGGCCTTCGTCCCGCTGGGCTACGCAAGCGTGCGGCCCCATGGGTGCAGCGCGTTCTGCCTGGGCAGCGGCCTGCTCCTGCTCGTGCGCGAGCCGCTGCGCGTGGTCGAGTGGACGTTCAGCCCGTTCTCGAAGCGAAAGGGCCTCGACACCTTCGCTCGAAAGGGCGTGCTCTCCGCGGTGATCGAGGACTCCTCGGTCGAGGGCAGCCGCTTCGCGCTGCTGGGCACGCACACGATCGCCGTCGATACGATCGACGGAGTGCCGAAGGACGAGGCGCAGTTCGACACCTACCGGGCACAGGCGGCGCAGCTGCGCACAGCCCTCGACACCGCAGGGGGAGGGACTCTGCCCGTGATCCTGCTGGGCGACTTCAACGTCGGACCCGGCTACGCGGAGGAGGGCTACAGGGACATCGCCGACGCTCCGGGCCTCGTGGAGGCGGGCCAGTACCTGTTCCCCGGGGCAGGCTTCGTCACCTGGGATGCCGCCAATCCCCTTGTCCGGCTCGGCCTGTTCCCCAACGAGCCGTCCGCGAAGATCGACCACATCTTCCTGCGCGGGGGTGTCGGGCGGGCCTGGCACGTGATCGACGCGCGCAGGGTCCTGGACGGCGTGGTCGAGGGGCTCATCCTGGAGGACAAGGCGAGCGGGGAGCCTGTCCCGGCCCCGCTGTCCGATCACTACGGGTTCCTGGCCGAGGTGGAGGCGGCCGACGCCCGGTAGCGCGATGACGCGGTCCGCCGGGCTTGACCCGCTGCAGCGATCCTCATAGACTGCTGCCCGATCACACCACGGATGGAGAGGATCCTATGGCAAAGCTGACAGGAAAGGTCCTGATCGCCCAGGGCGGCGGGCCCACCGCCGTCATCAACCAGTCCCTCGTCGGCGCGGTGCTCGAGTCGCGCAAGTTCCCCGAAGTCACCCGCGTGTACGGCGCGATGAACGGCGTGCGCGGCATCGTGAACGAGGACTTCCTCGACCTCAGCCAGGAGACCACGCACAACCTCGAGCAGGTCGCCATGACGCCCTCCAGCGCGCTGTTCTCCACGCGCGACAAGCCCGACGACGCGTACTGCCAGGACATCTTCAAGGTCTGCCAGGCCCACGACGTGCGCTACTTCTTCTACGTCGGGGGCAACGACAGCGCCGACACGGTGCGCATCGTGAACAGGAACGCGGAGAGCGCGCAGCTACGACATGCGCTGCATCCACATCCCCAAGACAGTGGACAACGACCTCGTGGTCAACGACCACACCCCGGGCTACGGCTCGGCGGCCCGCTACGTGTCGCAGGCCTTCATGGGCTACAACCTCGACAACCGCGCGCTGCCCGGCGTGTTCATCGGCGTGATCATGGGCAGCAACGCCGGGTTCCTCACCGCGTCGGCCACCCTGGGCCGCAAGTACCCCGACGACGGCCCGCACCTGGTCTACGTGCCCGAGCGGACCTTCACCGAGGAGCAGTTCCTGGCCGACGTGAAGGCGACCATGGAGAAGCACGGCCGCTGCCTCATCGCCGTGAGCGAGGGCGTCGAGGGCGCCGACGGCAAGCCGTTCATGGTGAAGCTCACGGGGAGCAAGGAGGCCGACGCGCACGGCAACCTGCAGCTCTCGGGCAGCGGCGCCCTGGGAGACATGCTCTCGGACCTCGTGAAGGAGAAGCTGAAGATCAAGAGCGTGCGGGCGGACACCCTCGGCTACGCGCAGCGATCGTACCTCGGCGTGGTCTCCGACGTGGACGCCCACGAGGCGCGCGAGGTCGGGGAGAAGGCTGCCCAGTTCGCGATCTGGCACGACCAGGACGGCTCGATCACCATCCAGCGCACCGGCAACTACTCGGTGGACTACCGGTTGGTGCCCCTGGAGGACATCGCGGCCAAGACGAAGACCATGCCGGACGAGTTCCTCTCCGCGCGCGGCAACGACACGACCACCGATTTCTACAACTACGGCCGGCCGCTCCTGGGCTCGGGATTCCCCACCGTGCACAGGCTGCGTGCGCCGAAGGTGGCGAGGATCCTGAAGTCCTAGCGGGGGAAGGGCGGCGGGCGGGCGGGTTTGCGACCGGCCGCCGCCGCGTCCCCCCGGGTCCGACAGCATGGCGCGCACATCGTCCACTCACCCCATGGATGCCCACTTCGGCCGCAACGTGCTCGGCATCTCGATGGTGGAGTTCCTCTGGGGACTGGGGATGCCCCCCGTCATGGAGAGCACGTTCCTGCAGCTCTTCATGCGGCAGCTGGGCGCCTCCAGCCTCCTGCTCGGCCTCATCCCCACGCTGGCCGCCCTCGGGACGGCCGTGTCGGGGCTGTTCTCCTATTCGCTCACGGCGCACCTGCGGCGCAAGCGCACGGCGGTGATCGCGGTGCACGTCGCAACCGCCCTGCCCATGCTTGCCTTCGGGGTCATCCTGCACTTCACGGGCTTCGCCTCGGGCACGCTGGCGCTCTTCCTGGTGCTGTACGCGTTGTTCTCGGTGGCCGTCGGACTGATCCTCCCGGTCTGGATGAACTACCTGATGAAGATCTTCTCCGAAAAGAAGGCAGTGCCCGCGATGGCCGTGATGATGACGGCACAGAGCGTGACCAAGGTGCTGGGGAGCCTCTTCCTGGTCAGCGTCGTGGAGCGGTTTGCGTTCTCGGCTGCCGGCGCAAGCCTCGTCTTCACGCTGGTCGGCGCGACATTCCTCGTGGGGAGCTTCCCGTTCCTCCTGACCGTCGAGGAGCCGCTGGCCGCCCCGGGGGCAGTCCCCCCGCTCCCCGCGGCGGGGCCGCGGCCGACACTCGGGTCGCTGCTTCGAAACCGAAGCTGGATGCTCTTCCTGGGAACGGAGCTCGAGTACTACGCCCTCGCGGGTGTGATCGCATTCTACGCCAACTACGCGGCGGAGTTCTGCGGCATCGAGCGCGCGCTCGCCTCGGGGCTCTTCATGGCATTCACCTACGCGGGGGGCGTGCTCGCGAACGTGCTCCTCGGGTGGCTGGACCTGTTCACGTCCCGGGGCAAGTACCTGCTCACCAAGTCGCTGGCCCTCGGGGGAATCCTGCTCATGGCCCTGTACTCCGTCCCCTGGGCATTCTACCTGGCCAGCCTCCTCATCGGCGCTTCGCGGGGCACGCGCATGGTGGTGTACATGCCCGAGGTCAAGCGCCGCTCGGGCCAGGCCGACGCGACGCTGCACTTCGCGGTCTCGCCGATCCTCGCCCTGCCCTTCAGCACCGGCCTGCCGCTCCTGGCAGGTGCGTTCCTCGACGCCTCCGCGCCGCTCGGGGCCGGGGCTTACCGCATTGTATTCATCGCCCTGGCGGGACTCGGGCTTGTCGGCCTTGTCTTCACGGCGCGGATGCATCGGGATTGAATCGAACCTGCGGCCCGCATACTGTCCCCGCGGCAGCGGCCATCTCCCTGCTGGCCGGCGGGGTGAGCAAAAGCGCTCGCCCCGCCCCCTTCTCTCCTGTATATTGAGGGCACATGCGCACACTCACCGAGGGCAGCGAGGCCAGGGTCATCTGGTCGTTCGCCGTACCCATGCTGATCGGCAACGTCTTCCAGCAGCTCTACAACCTCACGGACGCGTGGGTGGTCGGGCGTTTCGTGGGCAAGGAGGCGCTCGCCGCTGTCGGATCGAGCTTCTCCATCATCTTCCTCCTCGTGGCCCTGATCATGGGCACGACGATGGGATCGGGAATCCTGATGTCGCAGTTCTACGGCGCGCGCGACATGGAGAAGGTGCGCCGCACTCCTGTCCACCACCTACCTGTACGTGTTCTGGGCCGCCCTTGCCCTGACGGCCATCGGGCTCGTGGTCTCGCGGCCGCTGCTGTTGCTGCTGCGCACTCCCGCCGACGTGCTGCCCCAGGCCACCACGTACCTGCAGATCATGTTCGCCGGCACGATCCTCATGTTCGGCTACAACGCCTTCTCCGCCGTGCTGCGGGCGCTGGGCGACTCGCGCACACCCCTGTACTTCCTGATCGTCGCGGTCGTCCTGAACGTCGGGCTCGACCTGCTGTTCGTCGCCGTCTTCGGGTGGGGCATCGCCGGGGCAGCATGGGCGACGATCATCTCGCAGGGCATCGCCTTCGCCGTGAGCTGGGTCTACATGCAGAGGAGCGGTCACGACATCCTGCGCATCGACCTGCGGCGCATGGTGTTCGACCGCCGCCTGTTCGGCAAGAGCATGCGCATCGGCCTGCCGTCGGCCGTGCAGCAGACCCTCGTGGCGATGGGGTTCATGGCCCTGCAGCGGATCGTGAACGGTTTCGGCACCGACGCCGTGGCCGCCTACACGGCCGCCGGGCGCCTGGACTCATTCGCGGCGATGCCGGCCATGAACTTCTCCATGGCCCTTGTCACCTTCGTCGGCCAGAACCTCGGGGCCGGCAAGCCCGAAAGGGTGAAGAAGGGCTTCCTCGCCACCCTGCTGATGAGCGGCGCGATCGCCCTGGCCACCACCCTGGTCATGGTGTTCTTCAAGGTTCCCCTCATCCGCATGTTCAACGCCGACCCGGCCGTGGTCGAGATCGGCTCCCGCTACCTGCTCATCGTCGGCTCGTTCTACATCCTGTTCTCGACCATGTTCGTGAGCGGCTCCGTGCCCCGGGGGGCCGGTGACACTGTCTTCCCCATGCTGGTGACCCTGCTGTCTCTGTGGGTGGTGCGCGTTCCTCTCTCGGTGTTCCTCTCGCGGTCGCTGGGCACCGACGGGGTCTGGTGGAGCATGCCGATCGCCTGGGGCCTGGGCGCGGCGCTGAACACGGCATACTACCTCACGGGTCGCTGGCGCCGCATGTCGCTGGTGCGCCATGCCGGCCCCCCCGACGCCCCGTAGGTTCGATTTGCCTCGCCGCCCTCCGGGCACATACATTTCAGGAAAGGAGTGAACGAGGCAATGAAACGGATACGTGCTCATGCAGTGGTTCTCTCTGCCCTGTTCCTGGGAGGCGCCGTCGGTTTCGCGCAGGATGCGGCCCTGGCTGTGAGCGCGAAGGAACCCGTGGTCGACGGGGTGGTGAAGCCGGGCGAGTACAGCTGGAAGAAGAGCTTCGGCCAGCTCGAGCTTTCCCTGTCCCGCACCGAGGACACGCTGTGGATCGGCGCGGTCGGCTCGACCACGGGGTGGGTTTCCGTGGGCCTGGGCTCCCTGAAGATGGACAAGTCCGCGATCTACTTCGGGTTCGTCGATTCGGCGGGGAAGACCCAGTTCAAGCCGCAGCTCGGCGTCGGCCGTTCGCATGCCGACACCGAGGACCCGGACATCGCGGGATCGCTCGTCGCCTCTGCCATGAAGGAGGAGGGCGGGAAGACAACACTCGAGTTCGCACTCAGTGCGGAGCAGTGGATCGCTGAGGGCCAGGCGGCTCTCGACCTGATCTACGCGATCGGTGCCCAGGATTCCTTCTCGCCGCGGCACACGATGCGCGGGTCCCTCGCGGTCCCCCTGGCCCGGTAGGAGGATTGCCTACCGCACCGCCCGGGCGGCCCGGTCCCGGGCGTCTTGCCCGCGGGCGGTTTCCGTGATGCAATGGGGCCGGGGTCCCGGGCAGGTGCCCGGGCCCCCGGCGGCGCGGACGTGGATGACACGCATCTCGAGCGGACAGAACCCGGTCCCGCGGGGACGGGAGGGGCTGCCGGTCCCGGCAGGTCGCTGAGGGTCGGATTCGTCTCCACCCGGTTTCGAGGCCTCGACGGCGTCTCCCTGGAGGCGCGCAAGTGGGCCGCGGTGCTGGAGGAGTTCGGCCACAGGTGCTTCTGGCTGGCCGGCGAGCTGGACACCGACCCGCGGGTGAGCATGCTCGTCCCGGAGGCCTTCTTCGGGCACCCCGATGTGCGGGCCATGGAGAAGGAGCTCTTCGGCACGCACACGCGCAGCAGGGCGGTCACCGATGCCCTGCACCGGCAGAAGGAATACCTCAAGGACAGGCTGTACGATTTCGTGAGAGAGTTCCGCCTGGACCTCCTGGTTGCCGAGAACGTCCTGGCCATCCCGATGCACCTTCCCCTGGGGATGGCCCTCGCCGAGCTGATCGCGGAGACGGGAATCCCCACCATAGCCCACCACCACGATTTCTCCTGGGAGAGGCCGCGCTACCTCAACACGTCCTGCCAGGACATCCTCAGCATGGCCTTCCCGCCCAGCCTGCCGTCCATCCGGCATGTGGTCATCAGCTCGGTGGCCGGGGCGGAGCTGGCCGCCCGACGCAGCATCGCCGCGACGCTCATCTCCAACGTGATGGACTTCGACAAGAAGCCCCCGGCCCCGCGCGGGTCTGCCGCCAGCTTCCGTCAGGACATGGGCTTCGCGCCCGACGACGTGCTGATCCTGCAGCCGACCCGTGTCGTCTTCCGCAAGGGCATCGAGCAGGCCGTCTACCTGATCGAGCGGCTGGGCATGCCCAACGCCCGGCTCATCGTGTCGCACTCGCGGGAGGACGAGGGACCCGAATACGGCAGGTGGGTGACCGACTGGGCGCGGCTGCAGGGAGTGCCCCTGCACTTCATCGCCAACAGGATGGCAGACGAGGCGCGGGAAGCGGGAGAGGCGCAGGACGGCTACTCGCTGCGCGACGTCTACCCGTGGGCGGATCTCGTGACCTACCCCAGCCTGTACGAGGGATTCGGCAACGCGTTCCTCGAGGCGGTCTACTACCGCAGGCCGCTCATGCTGAACCGCTACTCGGTCTACATCGCCGACATCGAGCCCAAGGGGTTCGACGTGGTCGCCATCGACGGGTACGTGACCGACGAGGCGGTGACCCAGGTGCGGCGGCTCCTGGCGGACCCCGCGCGCAGGGCGGCGATGGTCGAGAAGAACTGGCAGCTCGCCCGGCGGCACTTCTCCTTCCAGATCCTGCGCAAGGAGCTGGCGAACCTCCTCTCGGGTATGTTCGGCATCATGCCGCCCCGCGGCTTCTTCCAGCGCCTGTTCGGGCTGCCGTAGGGGCCGGTCCCTCCCGCGCTTGCAGCAGGACCGGCCGCGTGATACTGTGCGCTCGCCTTGACACCCACATTCATCTGGTTCGACCTCGGGTACACGCTGCTCTACAACACTCGCGAGGACCACTACCGCGAGGTCCTCTCGGAGAACGGACGCGCCGTCACGCGGGAGGAGCTGGAGCACGCGTTCCACGTGGTCGACAAGCTGTTCATGCGCGAGTACCCGCACGTGTTCGGCAGGGATGCAGATTCCTACATGCCCTGGTTCCTCGGCGTGCTCAACCACGAGCTGGGCGTGCGCATGGACCTGTGCGCGGCATGGCATCGTCTTCGGGACCTTCGCCACGCCAGCCCCCGGCACTGGGTGCCCTTCCCCTGCGCCCGCGACGCCCTGGCCGACCTGAAGAGCCGCGGGCTGCGCCTGGGCGTGATCACCAACTGGGACCTCTCGGCGCGTCCTCTCCTGGAGCGCGAGGGCCTGGCGCCCTTCTTCGAGCAGATCGTCGTGTCCTCGGAGGAGGGGGTGGAAAAGCCCGATCCGCGCATCTTCGAGGCGGCGCTCGCCCGGGCCGGGGTCCGCGCGGCGGACTGCATCTACGTGGGCGACAACTACTACGACGACGCGGTCGGCGCCCTCGGGGTCGGCATGGCCGCGCTGATCGTGAACAGGTTCGGCACGCTGGGTGTGGAAGAGATCACCGACGTTCCCCTCATCAGCGACATCTCGCAGGTCGCCGACTACCTCGGCTGACCGGCGAGGCTCGCGATGTCCTGCTCCAGGTTCAGGCGCGCCCGGGCTTCGAGCAGGTCCCTGTACCTGTCCGTGAGGTAGATCCGCGGCCTGGCCAGGAAAGCCCGCAGCACGCCTGTTCGTCCCTGCCTGTACTCGGATTGCGAGAGGAAGCCGTACTCCGCCCTGATGGCACTCTCGTAGGCGGCAAAGGCATCCGGGGGGCTTCCCAGGACCGCCAGGTCGATGTCGAGCAGGAGCGCGGCATCCCCGGAAGGCAGCGCCGACGAATGTGTTCCCGCCCGGTGGGCGGTGAGCAGGACGAGGCCGGCCGCGGCCTCGGCGGCCCGCTGCCCCAGCCCCATGCCGACGGCCGCCTGCCGGGCGCACTCCGCGCTCCGCGCCTCGTTGTCCGCCGCGCGGGGGTCGTACACGGCGTCGTGGTACCAGAGGGCGAGCTCGACGGCGAGCGGGTCCGCGCACGACCCGCGCACCGCGTCCAACTCCTCCAGGCAGGCGAGGATGTGCTTCCAGCCGTGGTAGAACCTGTGCGGTTCCCGGTAGCGGGAGTCCAGGTCGGTGAAGAAACCCGCCTCCTCGCCGCGGGCTCCCGCTGCCTCCCAGAATCCGCGCCAGCGCAGCCGCTGCCTGTCCATGCCCCGGATTAGGGCACGGGTGGGGGGGGTTCCGCAAGGGCGCGGCAGCAGAGCGCGGCAGGAAGACGCTTGCTTTTCTCCGCCCGGCGGGTAGAATGGGCGCGCTGGCCGGCCGTGCTCACACGAATGAGGTTCCTTCTCTTTGCGCTGAAACGACTCGGAAGGCTTCTCCTCACCGTCCTTCTCATCTCCACGATCATTTTCTTCGTCATCCGCGTCATCCCGGGCGATCCCGCCCTCGTGATCGCGGGGGTGGATGCGTCGGCCGAGGACGTCGCAGCGATCCGGGCGCGGATCGGGACGGACAGGCCCATCCTCGCGCAGTACGTCAGGTGGCTCGCGGCCGTGGCACGGTTTGACTTCGGCGCGTCCTTCGCGACAGGCCAGCCCGTCCTGGGAATGATCCTGCAGCGGTTCCCCCTCACGCTCAGCCTCGCCCTGCTGGGGCTCGGGCTGTCGGTGCTCATCGCGATCCCGCTGGGCATCGTCTCGGCCGTCCGCAGGTGGTCGGGCTGGGACTACCTCGGCATGCTTTTCTCGCAGCTCGGCATGGCCCTGCCCAGCTTCTGGCTGGGCATCCTGCTGCTGCTCCTGTTCGCCGTGAAGGTGCGCCTGTTCCCGCTGTTCGGCTCGGGGACATTCCGCCACCTCGTGCTTCCCTCCGTCGCGCTGGGACTCGCGCGGGCGGCCGTGCTGCTGCGGCTGACCCGCGCCTCGATGGTCGAGGAGCTGTCGCGCGAGTACGTCGTGACCGCGCGCGCCAAGGGTCTTCCCGAGCGGATGGTGAAGTACCGCCACGCTCTCAAGAACGCGATGCTGCCCGTCGTGACCATGGCGGGCATCCAGCTGGGCTACATGCTCGGCGGGGCGGTGATCATCGAGCAGGTCTTCTCGCTTCCCGGCCTGGGCAGGCTGTTCCTGACAGGTGTCTACCAGAGGGACTTCCCCCTGATCCAGGGCGGGATCGTCTTCATCGCGCTGGTGTTCTCCCTGATCAACTTCCTCGTGGACATGATCTACAGCGCGCTCAACCCGAAGATCAGGATCGGCTGATGGGGGCGGACACGGGCGGTGCCCTGTTCGACGTGCGGGGCCTGCCGGTCAGCTTCGACGGCCGGAGCGGTCCGCCCGCCCGCGCGCTTCGCGGGATCGACCTCGCGATCGGGGCCGGGGAGATCCGAGGCCTCGTCGGGGAGTCGGGCTCCGGGCAAGACGGTCACCTCCACCTGCATCATGGGGCTGCTGGCGACCCCGCCCGCGCGCATCACGGCGGGCGAGGTCGCTGTTCAAGGGCCGGGACCTGCTCTCCCTGTCCGCCGAGGAGCGGCGGCGCGTGCGGGGCAAGGAGATCGCGATGGTCTTCCAGGAGCCCTCGCGCTACCTGAATCCGGCCTTCAGGGTCGGTACCCAGATCACCGAGATGCTGCGGCCTTCACCTCGGCATGGACGGACGGGCGAGCCCTCGCCCGCGCGGAGGAGCTCGCCGGACTCGTCGGGCTCGGGCGGGAAGCGGCGGGTCCTCGCCAGCTATCCGCACGAGCTCTCCGGCGGCATGAAGCAGAGGGCGATGATCGCGATGGCCATCTCCTGCAACCCGGCGCTGCTCATCGCCGACGAGCCGACCACGGCGCTGGACGTGACGCTGCAGCTGCAGATCCTGCGCCTCATCCTCCGCCTGCGCGAGACCTTCGGCATGGGCATCCTCTTCATCTCGCACGATCTGCGCCTTGTGAAGATCGTTGCCGACACGGTCTCGGTCATCTACGCGGGGAAGATCGTCGAGTCTGCCCCGCGCGACGAGCTTTTCCGGGCGCCGCTGCACCCGTACACCCGGCTGCTGCTGCAGTCCATTCCCTCGGCGCACAGGCATGGCAGCCGGCTGCGCGTGATCCCCGGGCGCGTACCCGACGCCCAGTCGGTGCCGTCGGGCTGCGCCTTCCACCCCCGCTGCCCACTGGCGGAGCAGGTGTGCAGAGAGGTCGTTCCCGAGAGCAGGGAGCACGCGCCCGGCCACGCCGCGGCCTGTCACTTCGTGGGGAAGACATGGCCGGACTGATCGAGATCCGGGAGCTGTCCAAGCGCCACTACCAGCGCGGCCTGCTCGCGCAGGCGAAGGGTGGCGTGCTCGCCGTGGACAGGGTGAGTCTCTCCATCCCGAAGGGAAGCGTCTTCGGCCTGGTCGGGGAGTCGGGGTGCGGGAAGACCACCCTCGCCCGCGCGCTCCTCTTCCTCGATCCCCCCACATCGGGCGACGTGTTCTTCGACGGCGTGCGCATGGGCGGGCTCTCCCGCCGCGAGCTTCGCGCCCGTCGGAGCGCATGCAGATCGTCTTCCAGGACCCCAACAGCGCCCTCGATCCCGAAGATGCGGGTGCGGGCGAGCGTGGAGGAAGGCCTGAGGAACCTCCGCGTTCCCCGGCGCGAGCGCGAGAGGCGCGTGCACGAGCTGCTGGAGCTCGTCGGAATCCCGAAGGAGCACGCCTCGCGATTCCCCCACGAGTTCTCGGGCGGCCAGAAACAGCGCATCGTCATCGCCCGGGCGCTCACCATGGACCCCGAGTTCCTCGTGCTGGACGAGCCGGTGTCGAACCTCGACGTGTCCATCCAGGCGCAGATCATCAACCTGCTGCTCGAGCTGCGCGAGAGGTTCGGCCTCACGTACCTGTTCATCTCGCACGACCTGCACCTGGTGGCCTTCCTCAGCGACACGATCGGCGTGATGTACCAGGGGCGGCTCGTGGAGATGGCCCCGACCGCCGAGATCATGGCCCGGCCCCGTCATCCCTACACGCTGCGGCTGTTCTCGTCGGTGCCCGGCGTGGCCGAAGGGGCGGGGGCGGACGAGCCGGCCCCGCCCGAGGCGGCAGCTGCCCGCCGGCGCGCGCATGGCTTCCGCGGCTGCCCATACTACGGAACCTGTCCCCGGGGGGACGAGGAATGCACGCGGGAAGAGCCGCCTCTCGTCGACACCGGGGGAGGGCATATGGTATCTTGTTTCAAGGAATCACAACCGTCGGCAGCGGCCGACACGGCCTCGTGCACTGAAGGAGGAAGACGATGAAGAGAACCGCCTGGATAGTGGCAGCCCTGCTCGCCGTTCTGCTCGTGCTCCCGGGCTCGGCGCTGCTGGCGAAGGACAAGGTCCTGAACTTCGCCCTCTCGGGGAACCCCGACTCGCTGGATCCCCACAAGACGTCGGGCACTTTGACTTTCCAGACCCTGAAGAGCATCTACGACACCCTCGTGGAGGCGAACCAGAAAGAGAAGATCGTGCCGGCGCTGGCCGAGAGCTGGTCGGTCTCGGCGGACTCCCTCACCTGGACGTTCAAGGTCCGCCCCGGGGTGGTGTTCCACAACGGTGACACGCTCACCTCGAAGGACGTGAAGGCCACCTTCGACAGGGTCAGGGACAAGGCCACCGCGTCGCCGAAGGCGGGCGAGTTCGCGGCCATCGCCTCCATCGAGACCCCGGACGACGCAACCGTGGTGATCAAGCTGGCCAAGCCCTACGCGCCCTTCCTGGCCGTGCTCGCATCCGGGTGGGCGGCCATCATGCCGAAGAGCCTGATCGACAGCGGCCACGACTTCGCCTCCAAGCCCGTGGGCACGGGTCCCTTCGCTCTGAAGGAGTTCACCCGCGACAGCCGCATCGTGCTGGTCAAGAACAAGACCTACTGGATGACCAACCTGCCCAAGCTCGACCAGGTCATCTTCAACGTCATCCCCGAGAGGGCCGTGCAGGTGCAGGGCCTGATCTCGGGGGCGATCGACGCCGTGGAGTTCGTGGACGTCGAGGACATCAAGCTGCTGCAGCAGTCGGCCGACGTGCAGGTCAACAAGAGCCTGTCGGCGCTGATCCTCGTGATGAGCATCAACTGCTCCAACCCCATCCTTGCAGACCCCAAGGTGCGCCAGGCCGTCACAATGGCGATCGACAAGCAGAAGGTGCTCGATGCCGCCTACGGCGGCGGCGTGGTGATCGGGACATTCATGGATGCCGCAAACGGGTACTACCAGGACTTCACGAAGCTGTACCCGTACAACCCGACGAAGGCGAAGGCGCTGCTGGCCGAGGCGAAGCTGCCCGCGGATGCATCCTTCGAGCTGACCATCCCGTCCAACTACGACATGCACGTGAAGGCGGGGCAGATGTACCAGGAGATGCTGTCCAAGGTCGGCCTCACCGTGAAGATCAAGCTGGTCGACTGGCCCACGTGGATCAAGGACGTGTACACCGAGGCAAAGTACGATTTCACGGTCACCGGCCACACGGGCAAGCTCGACCCCGACGGCACGCTGGGCAACTACGGTATCGCTGCCAAGCGCTACGTGCGCTGGGAGAACCCCGAGGCGTCGGGCCTGATCATCAAGGCGGCCGGCACGGCCGACGTTGCCGCGCGAAAGCCCCTGTATGCCAGGGCCCTCGAGCTCATGGCCCGCGAGGCGCCGTTCATGTACCTGGGCACCTCGTACGTCTACAGGGCCTTCCGGAAGAACGTGTCCGAGTACAGGCTCACGCCCAAGCTGGACACCTTCGACTTCCGCTGGACCGAGGTGAAGTAGAAGTCCATGCCGAGGAGGCGGGGGTCCGGGAACATCGCATTCTCTCTCGCCGTCCTGTACCTGCTCATCCTGGGGGCCGCCGCCGCGACGGCCCCCTTCATCTCTCCCCGCAGCCCGACCGACCAGGACCTGTCCCGGCGGTTCCAGCCTCCGGGACGGGACTACCTGCTCGGGAGCGACGACTTCGGCCGCGACGTTCTCAGCCGCATCATCCACGGCTCCCGCTCCGCGCTCCTGGTGGGCGTGGTGTCGGTGGGGATCGCGGCGACGATCGGCATGGCCGCGGGCCTGGCCGCAGCCCTGGGCTCGGCGGCCGTGGACAACGTGGTCATGCTCGTGATGGACAGCCTGCTGTCGTTCCCCACGGTCCTGCTGGCAATCACGGTCGTGTCGTTCCTCGGCTACGGCCTGCTGCAGGTGATGATCGCCATCGGCGTCATCTACAGCCCGACCTTCGCGCGCATCGTGCGTGCCGAGGCGCTTGTGATCAAGACCGAGGAGTACGTGGAGGCATCGCGCGCGCTGGGAAGCCCGATGCTGACGGTGGTCTTCCGCCACATCGTGCCCAACCTGCTGGGCAAGGTGATCGTGCAGGCCTCGATCACCTTCGCACTGGCCGTGGTGGTGGAGGCATCTCTGTCGTACCTGGGGCTGGGCATGCAGCCGCCCGCGCCGAGCTGGGGCCTGATGCTGAAGGACGCGAGGAACTACCTCGTGCAGGCTCCGTGGCTCGCGCTGTACCCCGGGCTGGTGCTCGCGTTCACCGTGCTGTGCTTCAACGTGATCGGCGACACCCTTTCCGAGAAGCTCAACCCCCGGGTGCGCTGAGACGCCTCAGTAGCTCCTGCGGCCCGACCGTATCGCCGCGATCTCCTCGTCCTGGAAGCTCTTTGCCATCCTGT
This sequence comes from uncultured Spirochaetota bacterium, assembly GCA_963733835.1. Lineage (GTDB taxonomy): Bacteria > Spirochaetota > Spirochaetia > SZUA-6 > Fen-1364 > CAVTER01. The sequence continues at coordinate 206,930 of CAVTER010000003.1, read as the reverse complement.
CCAGCTCGCCGGCCGTCCTCGCGTCGATGTGCACGGGGTGGTGCTCCGCGAGGATGCGGCGGGCGCGCTCCACCGCGCGCTGGCGCATATCCTTCGCCCCGTCGGCGAACCACCCGTCCCAGCGCTGCCTGTTGGTGATGCCCGGGAACCACGTGACCTCGCGCATGTGCCGTGCCGTGTGCTCCTCGCCGAGGTACTCCCCCCGATTCCCACCCGCTTGACCAGGTCCAGCGCGATGGTCTCGGGATTCACCTCCAGGCCGCGCACGATGCGGAACGCCGCGCCGAGCATCTCGTCGTCCATCACGCACATCTCGTAGCTCGCCGTGAGCATCTGCTCCAGCATCCCGGTGGCCAGGTGCACGAAGTCCGCCCCGGCCAGGGCGCAGGTGAGGAACTGCAGCGCCCGCTCGTAACCCGCCTGGGCATCCGGAACGGCAGAATCGATGCCCGTGCCGGCCTGGCAGGGCAGGCCGAAGGAGTGGGCCATCTGCACGGTGGCGGCGTGCAGGATCTGCGTCTCGGGCGCGCCGCCCGAGTAGCTTCCCGTGCTCATGTCCATGATTCCCGAGGCGAGGGAGTAGATGCAGGGATGGCCCGGCCTCACCATCTGGGCGAGGCACACGCCGGTGAGCACGTTGGCGTTCTGCTCCACCAGGGTGCCCGCGAGGGTCACGGGCGTGGTCGCCCCGGGCAGCGCGTCCACCTCGACGTAGACGGGAACACCGAGGGCCGCGCACTCCATGAGCTCCTCGGTGCGGATGCGCGGGTGCACCAGGGGGCTCACCAGGCACAGCACGATTGTGAAAAACGGCCGGGCCCGGAAGGCAGCGCTGCCGCCTGCAAGGAGCGAGGCCATCTCGACCTGGTCGCGCACGCCCTGCGCGCCCAGGGCCTGGGAGTAGTAGCCCCGCCGGGTGTTCTTCATGACCGTGGAGAACAGGATCCTGTCGAAGCCCTCCTGGGGCATGTCCTGCGGATTCACGATGCCGTGCATCACGTGCAGGTTGGGAAGGGCGTCCTGCAGGCGGGTCAGATCCGCGAGGTCCCGCAGGGTGGCGGGCCTGCGCTTGCCGTCTTCCAGTCCGAGCACGAAGAGGGCGGAGGAACCACCGATCGTGTACACCCGCTTGCGGTCCAGGTGCACGTCCCACTCGGGGTCCCGCGCGGGAAGGGTGAACTCGCCCGGCGCGGTGGAGAGGCACCTGTCCAGGACGGGTGACGGGGTGCGGACCACGCCCTTGTCAAAGTCGACCCGGCAGCCGTGCGCCTCCATCATCTCGAGGGCGGGCCTGTGGGTCACCTGGACGCCCACCTCCTCCAGCACCTCGCGCGTGGCCTTGTGCAGGGCGGCGATGTTGTCCGGGGTCAGGGAGCGGAGCTGGCCGCCGTGAAGCTCACGGATCGCCATGGGGGACTCCTTCCTGAGAGGTCACTTCACCGCGCCGGCGACCAGTCCCTTGATGAAGTACTTCTGCCCGGCGAAGTACAGGGCCAGCATGGGGATCGGTGGCCAGCGCGAGCCCGGCCATCGTGACCGGGATGTCGAGGTTGTAGCGTGACTTGAAGATGGTCAGGCCCACCATGAGGGTCTTCAGCTCGTCCTTCTGCAGGAAGATCACCGCGATCAGCAGCTCGTTCCACACCCACAGGGCGTTCACCAGCACGATGGTGATGATCGCCGGGGCCGACAGCGGCACCCCGATGCTGGCGAGCACCCGCAGGTCGCGGCACCCGTCGATGCGGGCCGAGTCCACGATGGCGCCGGGCACCGTGCGGAAGAAGCTCGCCAGCAGGTAGACGGAGAAGGGGAGGGTGAGGCCCGTGTAGATGAGGATCACGCTGGGGTAGGTGTTGAGGATGTTCAGGGCGATCATGATCTTGAACAGCGGGATCACCATGACCACCGGCGGCACGATCATCAGGATCAGGAGCAGGCCGAAGAGGGCGTCCCGGCCGCGGAAGCGCATCTTGCGCGAACGCGAACGCCGCGGCCAGCGCGATTGCCAGGCTGGCAGCCACCGAGCCGGCGGTGAGGATGATGCTGTTGAGGAACCACAGCAGGAACTCGCCGCCCCGGAACACCGTGACGAAGTTGGCGAGGACGGGCTGCAGGGGCAGGCCGAAGAGGTTGTCCAGGTACTCGGCCCGGCCCTTGAAGGCGGTCACGCACGAGGTAGTACACGGGGAACAGGCACAGGAAGGAGAAGAGACCCAGGAGGAGCTGCTTCCAGCTGTTCGCGACGATCCTGTGCGCGAGGGACCCCTTCGGTTTCATTCCAGCTCGATCCTCCGGTGATGCGCGATCGAAGGAGAATCAGCACGGAGGTGACTGCAAGCAGCACCACCGAGGCGGCGGCCGCGATGCCCTGCAGGTTGTAGCGGAAGCCCTTCCAGGTAGATGTAGTAGCTCGGCGACCATGGTCGCAGTTGCCCGGGCCGCCCGAGGTCATCACGTACACGTAGTTGAAGACCCAGGAGAGCATGGTGATGATCATGATCACCACGTAGAACTCGATCACCGTGGCGAGCTGTGGGATGGTGATGCGGAACAGCACCTGCGTCCAGCTCGGCCCCTTCGAGGGCGGCGGCCTCGTACAGCTCCTCCTCCACGGACATGAGCCGGGCCAGGAACAGCACGACGCCGAACCCGAACTCCTTCCAGACGACGACGCACATGACCGTCCACAGGGCGAAGCGCGGACTTGCCCAGCCAGTCGGCGGCGAGGACGTCCAGGCCGACGGCGCGCAGGACGGTGTTGAGGATGCCGTTGAGCTGGAAGATGTAGCCGAACACGATGCCCACCACGGGGATGGCGAGGATGTAGGGCATGAAGAGGATGCTGCGGTAGACCCTCCAGCCGCGCGATCCGCTCGAACAGCAGCACGGCGAGCACCAGGCCCAGGAAGAGCATGAGCGGCACGGCGATGAGCAGGAGCCCGTTGTGCTGGAGTGCGCGCAGGAAGACCTCGTCGCGGAACAGCGAGAGGTAGTTGCGCAGCCCCGCGAAGGTCCCTCGCGGCCGTGCTCGCCTTCACCAGGGAGAGGCGCGCCACCTCGACCACCGGGTAGACAGAAGACGAGCGCGATCACGAGGAGCGCGGGGGCGATGAACAGGTAGGGCCGCAGTCGACGCATGGTCGTGGCAGATGAAGAGGCCGGGGCGGGTGCCCCGGCCTCGATGCGCGCTTCAGCGCTTGATCCACTTGCGGAAGTTCTCCACCGCCGGCGGGTTGTCCTGCCGCCACTTGGCGATGACCGTTTCCTGCAGCTCCGCGCACTGGGCGGCGGTCTTCTCACCCGCGAACAGGAGCTGGCAGCCGGCGAAGTTGCCCTGCTCGTCCAGGATGCTGGGGATGAAGTTCTCCAGGTTCGGACCCGGGTCTCGCCTTGATCCACTGGAAGACCTGCTTCATCTGCGGGATGGACACCTTTGAGGTGTCGAACCGGTCGTCGGCGGGGAACACGCCGGTGGCCGCGTACCAGGCGTTCAGCCGGTCGGTGGTGTGCATGAAGATCAGGAAGTCGGCCGCCTGCTTCTGCACCTTCGACCAGGAGGTGATGCCCAGGCCCTGGGCCGTGACCGTGTAGGTGGGGGCCAGCTTGCCCTTGCCCCACACGGGGATGCGCATGACGCCGAAGTTCTCCTGGCCCACCGTGCTTCATCCACCCGGGGTAGAAGGTGTCGTTGCCGAAGATCATCGCGGCCTTGCCCTGTCACGAACAGGTCCTGGCCCTGCTGGTAGTCCAGGGAGTTGATGTCCGCGTTCCAGTAGCCTTTCTGCTTCAGCTCCGCCAGCCGCACCCACCACTCGGCGAACTTCGGGTCGGTGCATCTTCGACTCGCCGATGGAGGCCTTCTTGAAGTCCTCCGCCGAATCCAGGCCCTGCTTGCCCAGGAGCTGCCAGATCCACCCGCCGAACCAGCCGTCCTTCAGGCCTCCCGCGATGGGGGTGATGCCCGCGGCCTTCAGCTTCTCGCAGGCCGCCAGGAAGTCTGCCCACTTCGTGTAGTCGCCGTCGGGGTTCAGGCCCGCCTTCTTGAACAGGTCCTTGCGGTAGGCGATGGAGTTGCCCGACAGGTACCAGCCCACGCCCCACACCTTGCCGTCGTACTCGCGCTCCACGTTGCTGATGTAGTGCTTGTACTCGGACTGCGGGGATGAGGTCGCTGGTCGGGACCAGGGAGCCGGCCCAGGCGTCCTCGAGGGTCCACACACCGCCCCAGAAGTACTGGATGTCCGGTCCCTGCTTCGCCGCGGCCGCGGTCTTGAAGGCCGGCACCAGGTTGTCCGTGCTCTGCAGGACCGTCTCGAAGGTGACGTTGGGGTGGGCCGCGGTGTACTTTGCCGTGGTCTCGGCCATCCACTTCTCGGCTCCCGGGGCTTCCTGCTCGCCCCACCACCACACCACGACCTTGCCGCCCTCGGCCTTTGCGGCGTCCTTCTGGCCGCCGGCGAAAGCCGCGGCGCCCAGCGCGAGCAGGGCGACGACGAGGATGAGACACAGAGACGCTGCTTCCGATTCATGGCTCCTCCTTCGTTCATCCGGCTTTCTTCGTGAAGCCGGTCACGATCTCGTCGATTGCCGCGCGCCTCGCCTGGTCCATTGGCGGGGCAGCGAGCTGCCGCATCTCCCGCACCCGCTCGCGCGCGAGTGAGTAGGTGTCCTTGGCGCCCTGCGCCGCCAGGTCGTGTACAGGCCCGAGACGGCCAGGCGCGGCGCGACGAACTCACGCGAGCGCAGCCGCTCGAGGGTGTGGTCGGCGGTCATGTAGGTCTCGCCCTGCGGGCCGCGCTCCTTGATCAGGTCCGCGGCGATGGTGTCCCGTGCTCACCTCCACGCCCCCGGCTGATGCGCCGGGCGTACGCGGAGATCTCCTCGTCCATCAGCAGCTGCTCGTGGCTGCAGGTCATGCCCGTGGCGAACATGCCGCAGTTCACCACGAGGTCGTTTCCCGCGCCCGACCGCGCAGAAGGTGCTGAAGGTCTTCTCCCAGGCGTTCTGCTCGTCGTGGGCGTGGTTGTCCGAGTTGGGCGCCGTGGTGTGGGAGGGCACCCGGTAGAACCGCGCAAGCTGCGCCCCGGCGATCCGGCAGATGCGTGGTCTCGGTGGAGCCGACAAGGGCCGCGCCGTTCTGCCATGTTGCTCGTCGGTCCAGGAGCTGCCGTACATGAGCTTCGTGCCCGGGGCAAGGCGCTGGATCATGGCGATGCCCGAGAGGCACTCCGCGTTGTGCATGGTGAGCAGGCCCGCCAGCGTGTACGGGGCGGAGAACCCCGCGATGGGCTCGGGCAGGAGCGCGATCGGGCACGCCGGTGCCCAGCGTGTCGAGGATGGCCTCCGAGCACGCCCTCCTCCCAGTACAGGGGGCTGGTGGAGGACAGCTGCGTGATGCCGTAGACCTGCTCGGCCAGTTCGCCCTTGAAGGCGGCGCGGCACAGCTCGATGACCGCCCGGTTCACGCGCGCGCTTGTCCGTGGAGAAGTAGAGCGGCTTGGTGCTGTTCGGCGATGACCGCCCGCACGCCGTACAGCAGCGTGGCCCGCGGGTCGGCGCACGTCCTGCGGCATCACGGGGATGCCGATCATGTCGATGCGCTCGCAGGTGCTGGCAGATCCGCGCGAAGAGCTCCACGTCCGCCACGCGGGACGGCCGGGTGTCTGCCCGTGTCGCGGTCCACCCAGTTGACCGCGTTGTGACCGGCGGCGATGCGCGGCACGCCGCCCGCGCCCAGCACGAAGGCGGGCTTCCCCTCCCGGTCGAAGACCTCGAAGCTGTGCGGGGCTGTCTCGAGGGCGGACTCGATGTCGGCCCTGCTGAAGTAGACGAGCTGCCTGTCGGGATCGGTGCGGAGGCCCTTCTCCTTCAGGAGATTGAGGAGGCGCGGGCCCAGTACCTTCACGCCGGAGGTGCCGAGGATGTCGAGCGTCGCGTCGTGGATCGAACGAACCTCGGCCTCGGAGAGAACCTTCATCTGCTCAAGTCGCATGGTGTGCCTCATCGTAGAGCAGATTGCAGGCGCTGTCAAACACGATTTCCCCGTGGGGCGCGCCGGGGGTGAGTCCTGAGACCTGCGCCTGTTCAGCGGGCGGGGCGGCCTTCTACCAGGTCGCCCCACCATCAAGAGATTTCTTCAGAGTGATCGAGTATTGGTTCGGGTGGCCCGATGGCGTGTCGTAGACTGCGTACACGTTCTGGCCTTCGACTGCCAGGCTCACCATCGCCCCTGAGCTGCCCACCTGTTGGTCGAGCCACTGGTGGGACCATGTTGAACCGCTGTTTGTGGACTTGGACAGCTTGACACCAGATGATGATGAATAATGGTAGCGGAGTGCAAAGAGATCACCTCCCGCGCTTATGAATGGCAGTGGCACCGATAGCTTCGCGTTTTCCGGAGTCAGGGACGCGTCCGCGCTCCAGTTGGTCATTGTCAGTCCATCTGTCGAATTCGAGGTATGGAGAGTATCCGAGCCGTCTGATACTGACCACAGGATGTGACCCGAGGTGTCCACCGCGAGAGATGTGAGGCCGATGTTGCTGGTGTCTGTGGCGATTGTCTTGTACGTCCAGGGTCCCGACAGGCTGGTAGCCTTCGCGAGCTTGACGATGGTCCCGTCGCGATATGACACGTAGTAGGTCAGAGGAGGCCCCTGGACGACCTTCAACGATGGAAAGTGCCCTCCCGTCTGGCCGGTCGTGCCACCCGTCACGTCGTATGGTGTTCCGAAGCCCATCCCGGGAGGCGACACATCCGAGGAAACGGCAATCTGCAGCCTCGAGTTTGTCGTGTCGTACCAGCAGAGGTACACGCTGCTGTTCGCCAGAACGATGGCGGAGTTCATGATGCCCTGGTAGTTCGTCGCTCCGGGAAAAGCTCGAACATTTGTCATCGACGTTCCGTTCGATGTGGACTTGTAGTAGTGGACTTCCGGTACGCTGCTGTCGAGGTAGAAAAGGTGCAGATTGCTGCCCGAGGCGGCGATGGAATGCCAGTAAGAGGTGCCGACAAGTGTGATCGGCGATGACCAGGTCCTTCCTCCGTCGGTCGATCGCGTCATCTTGATCCCGCTGTCGAGGTAGGTGACATAGATGTTCGAACCCGCGATAGCGATCTGGGGGCCCTGGATCACGGCCGTGGGCGACGAAACGACCGCCTGGGAGCCATGCCACTGGGTCGAATGGCCGGTCGCCGAGAAGGCGTACGCGGGGTGATCGGGATCGTCGGAGTTGATCACGAACGACGCACCGTAATCGGTGTCGGCAGTGGTCGGCTGGTAGTAGATGTCGACAGGCTAATCGGGGCTCCCCCTGCGGGGATGGAGAAAACAACCGGTTGCTCGGCTATGTAGTTCGAACCGGGGTCGAAGCTTGTCATTCCGATGGCCGTTCCCGAGAGGGTGAGAGTGCGGTTGCCATGATTCTCGATCGTCAGGGGCTCGCTGGTCCCGACGCCGAAGATCGTATTCGGCATCGTGACAGTGCCGTTGACGGGGATTGTCGTGCCGCCATCCTTCAGCACCAGGATGGGGCGCGGGTTCAGCGACAGGTCGTACTCGAGCACCTTCTGCTCCACGTAGTCCCGCAGGCTGAGGTTGGGGCAGCCCACCAGGGCGAAGGCGAGGAGGGCGGGAAGCGCTGCCGCGGCCGTCCGCGCGATCGTGCGGGTCAGTCGTTCCATGGGATCTTCGCCTCCTTTGAGTCGGCCTCGGCGGCCCGCGAGACACCTTCCGTGCGGGTTGTGTCGAGGTATGCGAACTGCTCTGCCATCGCGGGGTCTGCAACCTTCAGCTTCTGGTAGGCATCACTGGCGTCGTTGCGCTTGCCAAGGCCGTCGAACGCCATGGCCACCCCCGCGAGGCTGTGGATGTCCTCGGGCGAGAGCCGCAGGACCTTGCGGAACTGGTCGACCGCCTTCTGGTACTGCTTCTGCGTCAGGTAGATGTTGCCGATGTTGATCAGCGCAGGCCTGTAGTCGCCCTTGGCCGAAGCCTTTGTGAACTGCTCCATGGCCTTGTCGTACTGGCCGTACCGAGCGTACAGGACGCCGAGGGAGTTCAAGGTCCGCGCGGATGCCCCGGACTTCTTGGCTTCCGCAAGAAGGGCATCAGCGCGCGGTGAGAGCTCACGGCTCACGAGTCCCTGGAGGTTGGACTTCAGCGCGGCAGTCAGCCGTCCTCCCGCGGGAAGCGCAGGCGCGCGAGTTGCCCCCGACACGACAACCGGCGCGAAGGTCTTCCACGCCTCGCGCACGGGGTAGAAGCCGGCCTTGCCGTTCTCCCCGTTCCACTCCCTGGCCCCTTCCTTCCAGGCGCCGAGGAAATCACCGGACAGTGCCGTGATCTCCACGGGGACCCACGTCTTCCCATCACGGACCAGGAAGTCCTCGCTCCTGCCATAGGCCCTGGCCGCGTCCTCGGGCCGCATGCCGAGCTGGAACGCCGCAAACACGTGGCCTGGAGTCGTGATGAAAGCGGTCTCGACACCAATCGACTCGAGCAGCGAGCAGAAGAGGATTGAAAGGTCGTCGCAATCCCCGTTCCTGGAGGTGAGCGTCTCCTGGGGGAACTGCAGCGTGTCCACCGCCCTCCGGTCGCCGGTCGCGAGGGCAGAGGCGGGGTCCTTGGTGTAGATCATGCCGTACGAACGCAAGGCTTCGAAGATGAGCATCGCCGACTGGAGGTCCTGGTTCAACGCGGGGTTCCTGGCCTCCCGGGCAGCGGCCAGGACGCCACGGGCGAACCCGTTCGCAGATGGGTCGCGCGCGGAGATGAAGGCGGCCATGCGCCTGTCGTCCTCCCAGATCATCGCGTTGCGGAACAGGACATCGATGCTCGGCGAGTACTCGTCCCTGTACGTCTTCCCGTACTGCGAATACTCGAGCACCAGCAAGAGGGTCAGCTTCGTCTGTTCGGCGACCTCCAGAAGCTTGTCGTTGAACAGGCCGAAGACCTGGGCGGTTGCGCCACTTCCCGGCTCGATCCTGGCCTGGAGGCTGCTCTCGCGTGCCCCGTCCATGTATTCCTTCACCGTTGCCGTCAGCTTGATCTTGTCCGCGGGTACGCCTTCGAAGTTGCGGAGGGCCACCTCCGCAAGGGGGTGCTGGTCGTAGTACTTGGAGAACACGGGGAACACGGGGTCGGCCTTCAGCCCCGTGACCCGAAGCCCGCGACCGTCATTCGAGAGCGGTGTGAAACCCTCGGGGAGGGGAACGCTCTTGCCCGCGGCCATGGCAGGGAGATGGTACGAGCCGGAGATCCCGACAGCAGTGTCGCCGAAAAGGCCCCCGAAGTACCTGTATGCGCCGCCCGCGCCGATGCTCCAGGAGTCGGCGATGTCGAAGTCGAACCTGATTCCGGCCGTGGCATACGGATTGCCTCCCGGGTGTCGTGCCCGTTCCGTTCAGAAGGCCCAGGAAGTAGCCGCCTCCTCCGAAGAGGCTCAGGGACAGAAACGGGAGCAGGCCCAGCCGCGCGCCAGCGGAGGCACCGAGACTGACTGTCGAGATGGACGTGCCGGGTGCCTGCGATGGGACGAAGCCGTAGCCGAGCTGTGCCGGAGACGAAGAGCAGCGGAAGCGCGGGGATGCGATAGGTCACCAGCAGGTCAGAGCCGCCGCCGAGGGAGAAGACAGCCGCGTCCGCGCCGAGGGGGATGCTCAGGAAGGGGGCGACGCCGAAGGAGAGCAGGGAGTAGCGGCCGCCCGCCGGCCTCTGCGACACGGCAGACGAGCTCACCTGTGCGTCGAGCGGGTGAAGAGCGAACACCAGCAGGACGAGCAGGCACCCGGCTGCACGACGGGATCGCGGGAGAGAGGTCATTGACAGCCTCCTGCCCCATTATACCACCCGCATCTGCCCTCGTCACGTTGAAGTGGACGTTCCGCGTCGGGGTAGGGCTTTACACATTCTGGCCGTCCCGGCTACCGTCGGGGCATGACGAGGAAACGGATCGCCACGGTCGACGCGCTCGAGGACGCACTGAGCGAACCGACGCCCGGCGTCATCGAGTCGATGCGGAAGCTGGACGGCGACATCCTCGTGCTCGGGGCGGGCGGCAAGATGGGGCCCAGCCTCGCGTGCATGGCGCGCAGGGCCTCCGACTCTGCCGGCGTGGCGCGCACCGTGATCGCCGTCTCCCGCTTCTCGAACGCCGTCGCCAGGGAAAGGCTCACCGCTGCCGGCGTCGAGACCATCGCGTGCGACCTGCTGGACGAGGCAGGGCTTGCCGCGCTGCCCGACGCGCCCAACGTGGTGTACATGTCGGGCATGAAGTTCGGCTCCACGGGGAACGAGCCCCTCACCTGGGTGCAGAACGCTTTCGTCCCCGGGCTGGTGTGCAGGAAGTTCAGGAAGAGCAGGATCGCCGCCTTCTCCTCGGGCAACGTCTACGGCCTGGTGCCCGTCTCGTCAGGCGGCTCGCGCGAGACCGACCCCACCGACCCCGTGGGCGAGTATGCGTGGAGCGTGCTGGGCCGCGAGCGGATGTTCCAGCACTTCAGCGCCACCTTCGGCATCCCCGTCACCCTCATCCGCCTCAACTACGCCTGCGAGCTGCGCTACGGCGTGCTCGTGGACATCGCGCGGAGGGTCGCGGCGGGCAAGCCCGTGTCCGTGGGCATGGGAAGCTTCAACACGATCTGGCAGGGCGACGCGAACGCGCGGGCGCTGCAATGCCTGGAGCTCGCCTGCAGTCCCGCCCTCGTGCTGAACCTGACGGGGCCCTGGACCGTGCGGGTGCGCGAGGCCGCGGCCAGGTTCGGCGAGGTCATGGGGAAGAAGGTGAAGCTGGAGGGCAGCGAAGCGCCCGATGCGCTCCTTGGGAACGCCGCCGCGGCCGAGGAGCTGTTCGGACCTCCGTCGGTCACCCTCGAGGAGATGATCGAGGCCATCGCCGACTGGGTCATGCAGGGCGGGGAGAGCCTGGGCAAGCCCACGCATTTCGAGAGCAGGGACGGGAGGTTCTGAGCCGCGCGGGCGTCGGCGGGGTGCGCCTGCCCGGCGCCTCTCAGCCCAGGGGTACCTCGACCTCCTGGCCCTTGCGCTCAGCGGAAAGGTAGGCCGAGTACATGACCGCCACCGTGTCGAAGCCCAGCGCGCTCGTGGTCGGGGGAGGATCGCCTCCCCGCATCGCGCCGTAAAATGCGCCCATCTCCTGGACGTACCCGTTCATCCAGTTCTCGTCGGGAGCGGGCTTGCTCCAGCCCTGCTTGGTTCCGATCTTCTCCACCACGTAGATGTCCCTGAACTGGTCCTCTCTCGGGTTGTAGGTCTCCACGCCGTCCACGGGGTTGATGTTGCACCGGGTCCGATGGTTGTTGGCGAAGACCTCCAGCCAGTTGTGCACGCCGCCCATGACGATCTCGGAGGCGTACACATCAGCGATCGTGCCATCCGAGAAGGTGACGTGCATGAGCCCCCAGTCCTCGCCGTCCACGTAGTCGGTGCGGAAGAACCCCCGGTCCTCGTAGGTGGGCATGCGCGTGAGCTCGTGCGTCCGCGCGCTGACAGTGGCGGGCCGGATGGGGGGAAGGCCCTTCGCCGCGGCCTCGATGCGCTTGAGGTACAGGACAGTGGTCAGGGGGTGCGTGCCCTTGCCCATGATGGAGCCGCCGCCGGCAAACTTCCAGTTCCCGTAGGCAGGCGCGTGGGAGCCCGAGTGCGCCTCCTCCGCGATGACCCACAGGAGCTGGGCTTTCGTCTTCCTGATGATCTCCACTTCCTTCTGGATCACCGGGGCGAAGATCCAGTTCTCCGCGTAGAAGATGCGGGCCTTGCCGGCCTTTTCCGCCTCGAGCATCCGCCGGGCGCTGGCCAGGGCGCCTTCGCGCATGGTCTCCTTGGGGAAGGCGCTGCCCTTGAAGCCCTCGGACCCCGGGGAGCCTGCAGGCGGCCCGAAGTACCCCGTGAAGGGCTTCTCGACGATCGCGTGCACGCCCTTCTGCAGCGCGGCAACGGCAACGGGCTCGTGCAGCGCAGGAGGCACGCACACGTGCACCACGTCGACCTCGGCGAGGAGCGCCTCCAGGGTGTCGAACTCTTTCAGCTTCCGCTCGGCGGCATAGGCGGACCGGCCCCTGGCGTGCAGAGAGTACACGCCGTGGGGCACGACGCCGGGCACCGCGGCCTGGAGCAGCGCCTCGTGGTGGAAAGCCGCGGCAAACCCCGCGCCCACGAAACCTGCTCGCAGCGGGCCCACAGTACGAGACGCAGGAAGCGGTCGGGCAGTTGATGCCATGTGCGAGGATAGCATATGGGCTTGCCGAATCGCCTGTCAACGGAAGGGTTGTCGACTTTCGCGGCTCAGGCCAGGTTGACCAGCACGATCGAGGCGAGGGCGAGGCCCATCCCCGCCGCCTCCAGGGCCCGGATGCGCTCCTTCCAGACCAGTGCGGAGAATGCGGCCGTCAGCAGGAGCCCCACGGCGCTGTAGAACGGGTAGACGATGATCCCCGGCAGCCCGACCAGGCTTGCCACGACGAACCTGTTGGCAAGCGCATTGCACAGGCCCACCCCGATGCCGACAGTGATGCTCACGCGCAGAAGCGCCCGGGAAGGGGCAGCAGTCCCCGCCGGGGCGCGCCGCGCGTGCGCGGCCTGCACGACCCAGGCAGCCGACGAGCACAGCGCGGCCGTCGAGAAGAGGATGAACAGGAAAAGCGCATCTTCCCCCTCCACGCCGGCCTGGTGGAATGCGCGCGGGGCAAGGAGGCACAGGCCGTTCACGACGAAAAGGCCGGCAAGCAGCGCGGCCGCGGCACCGCGACCGCGCGTGGAGGGGTGGCCATCCGCCGGCCGGTCCTGCCGCGCGGCCCGGCCGAGGCTCAGCAGTGGGAGGGACAGCACAGCCAGCCCGATGCCTGCTGCCTGCAGCGCGCTCGCGCGTTCTCCCCACGCCGCGAGGGACACGCCGACCGGAACCAGGACGGACAGGCGCGTGACAGCGCCGGTGACAGAGACGCCCCTGCGCGCCATGAAGGCCTCCAGCAGGAAGAAGGCGGCAGGGTAGGCGATTCCCCCGGCCACGCCGATGAGGAGGGTGGATGCGTGCGGAACCTGGAAGCCCTCCACGGCCGAGGCCGCAGCGTGGAAGGCCGCGGCGACGATGTAGTTGACCGCAGCCACGGCGGTCATGTTCGCGTTCCGATTCTGGGAGAACCGGATGGCGAGCGAGAACGCCGCGGAAAAGAGGGTTGCCAGCGCCAGGGGGAGCATGTGTGCGGCCAGCATAGGAACGCCTGCCGGCGCTGTCAATCCGCGGGTGCTCCCGTGCTTCCGGGGGCTGGATTTCGACGGGATGTCACGGTAGAGTGTCGGCCGAGAGAGGAGGGGCGTCCATGATCGAGAGGAGGAACACGGCCCGGGTGCCGGTGGACACGCCGTGCACGTTTTCCATCGACGGCCGCGAGGTGCACGCGCACCTGGTGGACCTGTCGGAAGAGGGTGCCCTTTTCCGCCTCGGTCCCGAGAATCCTCCGCCGGTGACGACTGATGAGCTGGGCATGGATGCAACCTTCACGCTGCGCTCCTGGACGCCGGCCCGGCAGTACACGGGCGAGATGATCCGCCTCTTCAACCGCGGAAGCGCGCGCTTCGTTGCGCTGCGCTTCTGGAGAAAGTACAAGGAAGTGCCGCCGGCCTGAGCGGAAGCCCGGGGCGCTGCCCGGGCCCCCGTCCCCAGGAATCATCAGAACCCGAGTGACTCGTTCACGATTATCATCTTCACCCGGCCGGGCTGCACCTCCCTGTTGAAGAGAAGCACCTTGCTCGGGAAGGTGGAGAAGCTGTCCGGAAGGCCGTAGGCCTTGCGCGCCCGCACGCTCTCGAGGCCCACCACGTGCTCGGTGATACGCCGCATGCCCTCCTCGACGTCCTTCACGATCTTCTGCGCGCCCACCACCCAAATCACCGTGCCTGCCCCGTAGGCGTAGCCGGGCAGCTGGCTGCCGGTGAGGGAGGCAACGATCACCGTGCCCGTCTGCGTCACCGCGTGCACGCTTCCGACCGTGACGTCGGGGGCCGCCCCAAGCCTGCGCATCTCGCGTCCCTGCCCCTGGGGGTTCATCCCGTTCAGGGTGTTGCGCACGGAGGCGTACCGTCCCGACCCGTTCAGCTCCGTTGCGATGCCGGTGGCCTCCAGCGTCATGGAGACCTGCGTGAAAACCTCCGCGCCGGCGGGAACGAGGGCGACCACGCGGGCGCGGGCCTGCGCTACGTTGGCGACCAGCTCCGCCTCGATGCCATTCGCGGCGAGGGCCGCGATCGTCTTGTCGATGGCGGCCTTCGCCGCCGGTGTGCTCCAGTCGTTCATGATCATCTCCTCTGGTGGAACGAATGAGAACCAGATAACAATTAGTAACTTAGTGAGGAAGTTGGCAATGGTCAAGAAAAATCGTACATTCGTTCCATGAGAGAGGGCAGAAAGGGTGCGGGTTCCGCGGACCGTTCAGCGACGGGAAAGCCCGCGGGGCTCCCCGCCGCCGCCATCGACCTGTGCCCCAGCGTGGAGGGCGCGTTCGAGCTCCTGAGCCGGAAGTGGGCAGGGCTGCTGATCCACGTGCTCTCGGCGGGGCCCCGGCACTTCAGCGAGCTGCGCTCGGCGGTCCCCGGCGTGAGCGCCCGGATGCTGGCCGCCCGTGTGAAAGAGCTTGAGCAGGCGGGGATCCTGCGCCGGGAGGTGCAGACCGCCTCGCCCGTGCGCGTGCTGTACAGCCTGACCGAGAAGGGCAGGGCGCTGATCCCGGTCATGGCGGGCATCGCGGGCTGGGCGCGCACCTGGGTCAGGCCGTAAGGGCCCGCCACGCCGCCAGGGCGGCGTCCCACAAAGGATCGGGGGGAGGGTCGGCGACGATGCAGAGCTGATCCCCGCGCACCGGGTGCACGAACGAGACCTCCCGTGCGTGCAGGTGGATCCCGCCCCCGGGGTTCGAACGTGGTGCCCCGTATTTCAGGTCGCCCCTGATCCTGCAGCCCACCGCGGCCAGCTGCGCCCGGATCTGGTGGTGACGCCCCGTGTGCAGCTCGATTTCCAGGAGGTGGTAGCGCTCGAGGCTCGCGAGCAACCGGTAGCTCATGCGCGCCTCCTTTGCCCCCGGCCCGGGCGCGTCTGACGCGTAGGACTTGTTCTGCGCGGGATTGCGCCGCAGCCAGTGCACCAGGGTCGCCGACTGCGCCGGCGGCTTCTCGCAGACCACTGCCCAGTAGATCTTCCGCACCCCCCCCTCGCGGAAGAGCGCGCTCATCCTCTCCAGCGCCTTGCTCGTGCGCGCGAAGATCACCACGCCGCTCGTGGGCCTGTCCAGCCTGTGCGGGATGCCGAGGAATACCTCGCCCGTCTTCGCGTGCTTTCGGCGGATGTAGTCCCGCACGGCGTCCGCGAGGGTGGGGTCACCTGTCCTGTCGGCCTGGACGATGTCGGCGGGCATCTTGTTCACGGCGATGAGGTGGTTGTCCTCGTACAGGACGCGGATGGACTGGCCTGCCACGGCCCCACGGTATATCGCTTTGACCCCCGAAGGCAAATGGGGGTACGATCCCTTCCATGGACACAGCCATCATCCTTGCCATGCACGGCGCCCCGCCCGCCGACTTCCCCCGGCCGGAGCTGGTCGAGTTCTTCGGCCTGCACGCACGCCTGGAGCACCCCGGCTCGGGAGAACGGGCGGCGCTGGCTGCCCGGCACGACGAGCTGGAGGCGAAGATGCGCGCGTGGCCGCGCACGGAGCTGAACGACCCGTTCTATGCCGGCTCTGTCGGCATCTCGCAGGCCCTGGCCAACGCCGCGGGCCTGCCCGTGATGCTCGGCTTCAACGAGTTTTGCGCCCCCTCGCTGCGCGAGGTCCTCGACCAGGCCAGCCTCGACTTCAGGCGCGTGATCGTCGTCACCCCCATGCTCACCCCGGGCGGGGAGCACGCGGGGGCCGACATTCCGTCCGCCATCGAGCAGGCCCGGGCGCGCAACAGGCGCACCGAGTACATCTACGCCTGGCCGTTCGACACGGCGGACATCGCCGCGTTCCTGGCCGCGCAGGTGGCGCGCAAGAACCGGGTGGCGCCGGCACGGGGGCAGCGGTAGCTTCTCTGCATGAGCACGGAGAGCTGGGCGCGCGACTACGCCCGCATCGAGAAGGCGATCGCCTTCATCGAGTCGCACATGGACCAGAGGCCCGGCCTCGCCGAGGCGGCCAGGAGCGCGGGCCTGAGCGAGTTTCACTTCCAGCGCCTGTTCCGCCGCATGGTGGGCATCAGCCCCAAGCGCTACGAGCAGTTTCTCACGAAGGAAGCGGCCAAGCGGCTGCTCGAGGGCGCGACGAACGTCCTCGACGCCTCCTACGAGACCGGCCTCTCGGGCCCGGGCCGGCTGCACGACCTTTTCGTCTCCTGCGAGGCGGTGACCCCGGGAGAGTGGAAGAGCCTTGGCGAGGGCCTGGAGATCCGCTGGGGGTTTCACCCCACGCCGTTCGGCGAGTGCCTGCTCGCCCTGACGCCGCGGGGCATCTGCGGGCTTTCCTTTGTCCCGCCCCGGGGAAGAGCCGCTGCCGCGGACGGGCTTGCCGCCGACTGGAAGAACGCGCGCCTGCGCGAGGATCCGCGCGGGACGCGCCCCTGGGTCGACAGGATCTTCGGCGCCGTCGGCGGGTCCCCGCTGCCGCTTGTGCTGCGGGGGACCAACTTCCAGATCAAGGTGTGGGAAGCGCTGCTCGAGATCCCGCAGGGGCGGCTGTCCACCTACCAGGCCATCGCCCGACGCATCGGCAGTCCCGGGTCGGCCCGGGCCGTGGGGACCGCCGTGGGGAGCAACCGGGTGGCCTTCCTCATTCCCTGCCACCGCGTGATCCGTGCCAGCGGCGACCTCGGCGGGTACCGGTGGGGACCGGGGCGCAAGCGGCTCCTGCTCGCCTGGGAGTCGGAGATGTCGGGGTCAGAGCCCGACGGCTGCCACGCTCTCCGCGCACGGCCAGCCGGGTTGAAGAAATCGCGCGGCTTTCCTATAGTTCGCGCACGCATGAAGAACACGGACCACGGAAAGCTTCTCGCCGCGCTTGCGGCGGACTATGAACGGCAGTCTCCCCGTTCCGCGGCGCTGAACCGCGAGGCGCTGCGCCACCTCGTCGACGGCGGCAGCCACACCCTGCGGCTGATCAGGCCGTTTCCGCCCCGCATCGTCTCGGCGCGCGGCGCTTCCGTTGATCGACGAGGACGGCCACCGCATCCTCGACTTCTGGCAGGGCCACTACGCCAACATCCTCGGCCACAATCCCGAGGTGATCACCCGAACGCTCGCGGAGAGCTTCGCCGGCGGGTTCGGCCTGCAGACCGGCTTCACCGACAGGCTGCAGGTCGAGATGGCGGAGCTGCTGTGCGCGCGCACGGGCGCCGAGAAGGCGCGCTTCACCTCCAGCGGGTCGCTCGCCACGATGTACGCGATGCTGCTCGCCCGTGCCTTCACCGGGCGGGAGCTCGTGATGAAGGTCGGCGGGGGCTGGCACGGCGCCCAGCCGTGGGGCCTCGTGGGCGTGGACTTCCACGGCGAGGCGCCCCGCGGGGGCCGGGCTGGCGGACCCGAGGAGCCGGGCTTCCGCCAACCCGAGAGCCGGGGGCTGCCTTCAGCCGTGGCGGGCGAGGTCGTGGTGACCCGCTTCAACGACGCCGGGATGCTTGCCGAACAGTTCCGCAGGCACGGCAAGCGCATCGCCTGTTTCATCGTCGAGCCGTTCCTCGGCTCTGCCGGCTGCCTGCCGGCCTCCCGGGAGTTCGTGGCGGCCGCCCGGGAGCTGACCCGGGCGCACGGCGCGCTTCTCATTTTCGACGAGGTCATCGCGGGCTTCCGCTTCAGGGCTGGCAGCCTCTCGGGCCTGCTCGGGGTGCAGCCCGACCTCGGCACCTACGCGAAGATCATGGGCGGCGGCATGCCCGTCGCGGCGGTGGCGGGGAGGGCTGACGTCATGGCCCTCGCCGGTCGGGGCGGGGGGGTCAAGTTCTCGGGCGGCACCTACTCCTGCCACCCCGCCTCCCTGCTCGCCTCCCGCACGATGATGGGCTGGCTGGCGGAGCACGAGGCGGAGGTCTATCCCCGCATCAATGCCCTGGGCGAGAAGGCCCGCCGGGCCGTGGAGGGGGCGCTGAGGGCCGAGGGCCTTTTCGCCCGGTGCACGGGCGACCCGAACGACGCGGTGGCGGGCAGCTCGATGGGCGCCGTCCACTTCCCCTTCGAGCAGTCCACCGCCTGCGCGACTCCAGAGGAGACGCGCAATCCCGAGCTGTGCGACGTGGAGCTCTCCGACACCGTGCTGCAGCTTGCCCTGCTGCTGGAGGACGTGCACGTGATGCACGGGTTGGGGTCCGTGTCCGCGGCGCACACCGAGCAGGACATCGATCGCCTGCAGGATGCGATGGGCAGGGCTGCCCGTCGGATCAGGCCTTTTCTCCACGCATTGAAATTGCCGCCCGGGCCGGTGTACATTGCAGTCGTTCGAGTGTCACAACAGGAGGTGTACACATGAAGAGGATCCTGGTCCTTCTGATCGTCATTGCCCTTCCGGCCCTGGCCTTCGCCGACTTCCAGGTCGGCGCCGTGGGGATGTACAAGGGCACGATCGAGCAGATCAAGGCGAAAGACGTTGGTTTCGATGACTTCACCTTCGGCGCCGAGGCCCGGCTCGAAGCTGGGCATCTTCCAGGCCGCCGTGACCGGCCTGTACTATCCCGCCGACGCGGACCTCTCGAGGCCGAAGTCGATCGTCGCCGCCACCGACGTCGGGCTGGCGTTCGACCTGGCATTCCTGCGCCTGGGCGCGGGGCTGGGCCCGAACTTCCTGGTTCCCATCGGCGCCACGAGCGAGACCGCGCGGGCCGGCATCAACCTGAAGGGCAACGTCGACGTGAAGATCGGCAACCTCTCCGTCGGCCTTGTCGGGTTCTACTACCTGGACTCGTTCAAGGACCTGGCGAACGTCGGCGAGGTGTTCAAGAAGCTGCCGTGGCTCGGCCTCACGGCGATGTTCAAGATCTTCTAGGGCCCGGACTCTCTCCGTGAACAGCAAGGGGGCCTGCCGCGCGCAGGCCCCCTTTCGATTGACACAGGCCCCGGGTGCGGCTATGGTGGCCCCATGCCTTCCTGCACGCGCGACCAGGCCGAGCGCCTCTCCCGTGCGCTCCAGTTCCGCACGCTGACCGTCACGGCAGCAGATCCCCGCACCGATCCCTCGCTCCCGCCCCTGCTCGCTTTCTGGGACTCCCTGCGCCGGTCATTTCCGCGGACTGCCCGTGCCCTGAAGTGGGAGGCGCTCGGCGAGATGGCCCTCCTCCTGACCTGGGAGCCCGGCCCGAAGGCCGACGGTCAGCTGCCACTCCTGTTTTACTCTCACGCCGACGTGGTTCCACCGGGAGATGAGTCGCTGTGGTCGCACCCCCCGTTCGGCGGCGACATTGCCGACGGGTTCATCTGGGGCAGGGGAGCGCTGGACGACAAGAACGCGCTTCTGGGATCCCTGGAGGCTGTGGAAGGGCTGCTCGCGGAAGGGTTCCAGCCGACCCGGACCGTCTACCTCGGCTTCGGCTCGGACGAGGAGACGATCGGGGAGAGGGGCGCCGGGGAGATCGTGCGCGCCCTCGCGGGCCGCGGCGTGCGGCTGGCCTGCGTGTTCGATGAGAGCTCCATCATCTCGCTGGGCTCGGTGTCGTTCGTGAAGAAACCCATCGCGATGATCGGGATTGCAGAGAAGGGATTCGTGAACGTCGAGATCGTGGTGCAGGGAAGATCCGGCCACGCGGCCATGCCGGGCAGGCACACGGCCGCAGGAGCCCTGGGTGCCGCTGTGGCGGCCCTCGAGAAAAACCCCTTCCCCCTGCGGCTCACCCCGACGATCGCCAGGTTCTTCCGCTGCGTCGCACCCCACGCGCCGGGGCCGGTCGGCGTTGCGCTGCGGCTGCTGCGGCCCCTGTGGCCGCTCCTCCGCGGCCTGCTCGCGGCCAACCCCTCCGTGGCGACGCTCCTGCGCACAACACAGGCCGTCACGATGCTGCAGGCCGGGGAGAGGCCGAATGTGATTCCCGAGCAGGCCCGGGCCGTGGTCAACCTGAGGCCGCTTCCTGGCGACACGGCCGAGTCTGTGCGCGCCCGCATCGAGAGAATCGTGCGCAGGAGCGTGCCCGCCGGTTTCGGCGTCGAGACGCGCTTCCTGCAAGGGGTGGATTCGAGCGATCCCGTACCGGAGAAACCGCTCTCGCCCGACCTGTGGGATGCGGTGACCGGGAGCATCGCCGAGATCGCCCCCGATGCGGTTGCCGCGCCGTTCATGGCCATCATGCTGAGCGACTCGCGGAAGTTCGTTCCGATCACCGACGCAATCGTGCGGCTGCTGCCGGTGATCCTCGACCCCGACGAGCTTGTGCGTATCCACGGCAACGACGAGAGGATTTCCTTCGAGAATTATGGCGGGATGATCGGCTACTACGCGGGGGTCATCCGCAGGGCCGCCGGGAGGGCAGGGGCATGAGGGCAGGGCAGGGGACGGGCAGGTCGGGCCTCCAGATCGGGCTTCGCAGCTTCCTGTGGGCTTTCTGCATCCTGGTGTGCCTGATGGTCGCGGCGGGAGTGCTTACCCGCGTGATCCCTGCCGGCGCCTACGAGCGCACCGTGCAGGACGGCCGCACGCTGGTCGTGCCCGGATCCTACAGGCAGGTGGAGCGGCCGGCCTATCCCGCGTGGCGCTGGTTCACCGCGCCGGTCGAGGTGCTGTGGAGCGAGGACAGCCTGACCGTCATCACGATCATCCTGTTCCTCGTGTTCATCGGGGGCGCCTTTGCCGTGGTGGAGAAGGGCGAGGTCCTCCGTCACATCCTCGCGGTGTTTGTCCAGCGCTTCCGTGCCCGCAGGTACCTGCTCATGGCGGGTGTGATGCTCTTCTTCGCCGTGTGCGGAGGCGTGCTTGGCATCTACGAAGAGGCGGTTCCCCTGGTGGTCTTTGTCGTCCCGCTGGCGCACGCCCTCGGATGGGACACCCTCGTCGGGCTGGGGATGAGCCTGCTCGCCCTCGCTTTCGGCTTCGCCTCGTCGGTCACCAACCCGTTCACCGTGGGCGTGGCGCAGCAGATCGCCGGGCTCCCGCTGTTCTCGGGCGCGGGACTGCGCAGCGTCTTCTTCATCGTCACGTACGCGATCGTGTTCCTCTTCGTGTACCGCTACGCGAAGAGGATCGAGGCCGACCCGTCCCGGTCGCTGTGCAGGGCCGAGGACGCGGCCCTGCGCGAGGCCGCGCGCCGGCGCCGGGCCGGCCGTGCAGGCGATCGAGGCCTCGCGGGCGCCGGGGATGCGGCGGGCATCCGCCTGGCTGGGCTCCTGGATCGGCTTCACGCTGGCCTTCATCATCGTCGTGGTGACAACCCGCGGTGCCCTGCCCGTGCTGTCGACCCTCGCTTTCCCGCTGGTGGGCGTGTTCTTTCTGGTCGCGGGGCTCGGGGCAGGCTTCTTCGCGGGCATGGGCGCCCGGGGAACCTTCGGCGCGTTCCTGCGGGGGGTCCTGAACATCCTGCCCGCGGTCGTACTGATCCTGATGGCGCTGAGCGCGAAGCACATCGTGGTCCGGGGCGGGATCATGGACACGATCCTGCTCGCGGCGAGCACCGCCATCGGGGGGGCCCCGCCGTACCTCGCGGCCTTCCTGGTGTACGTGGCCACGCTCGTCCTCGAGTTCTTCGTGGGATCCGCATCGGCAAAGGCGTTCCTGATCATGCCCATTCTCACGCCCCTCGCCGACCTGGTGGGCATCACGCGCCAGAGCACCGTGCTCGCATTCGACATCGCTGACGGCTTCGCGAACATGTTCTTTCCGACCAACGCCCTGCTGCTGATCGCGCTGGGCCTGACCGTGGTGGGCTACCCGAAGTGGATCCGCTGGACCCTGCCCCTGCAGGCAGTCATGTTCCTGGTCTCGATGGCCTTCCTGGCCTTCGCGGTGGCAACGGGCTTCGGGCCATTCTAAGGGTCTCCAAGGGTCGCGGCGCGAGGTCCGCGCGCGTCGGAAAAGAAGAAGGCCGCCCTCTCCGGGCGGCCTTGTCGGTTTTCTGCGGGTGCCAGTCCTATGGCAGCGTGAACATGAACCAGTCCCAGTCGCCTGCCGCCGAGTAGCGGTTCAAGGCCGTGCCGACCGTGATCGCGACCGGCGCGGACGGCGCTGTCGTGTTGGCCACGACCGAGGTCACCCTGGGCAGGTCATCGATCTCCCCCGGGTCCACCGTGTTGGACGGCAGGTTCGCGAAGCGATGGAGGGCGATATTGTCGGTCCTGACCGTGAAGGCATATGGACCATTCCGTCCGCTCCAGGAGGTCACCATGGCATAGTATGTTCCCGGGCCGAGACCCTCGGCCGTGAAGTCGAGCACAGAGTAGTCGGAGCCGCCGGATGTGTCCGCCGCGACGTAGCTCACCGCCGTGCCGGACGCGCCGGCCTTGTACAACGCCAGCACCGTGTCGGTGCTCCCGCTGCCCGTGGGCGCGTAGGTTTCAAGCCTGACAAGGTAGCTGCGCGGCGCTGTCGCCTCGTCGTCGTACACGAGCACGACTGCGGCGCTGTCCACGGCGGAGACGTTGTTCGTCTCATCCGTTTCGGCCACGGCAGCCCCGGAGTCGACAACCGCGTAGATGTACACGGCCTCGTTGAGGTCGAGTCCGTCCGGGATGGCAAGCTGCGCGGACAGGTTTGCGCTGGAGCCGCCCGCGATCCCTGCCGACCACGTGGCGCTTCCCACCTTCGGGTCAGTTGTCGGGGAGAATGCTCCGGTGAGGGAGAGATGGAAGTCGACGTCGAACCCGGCAGTCTCCGCGCCGGGCTGGAGGTTCTGCACGGGGAGCGATACCGAGGCCGAGGCGCCGTCAGGGAGCACACCCGGCGAGACGGCGAGCGCGCCAGGAGACAGGTCCACCTCGTCGGAAGGATCCGAGGCCGGTTCGATCGTGATCCTCCCGGTGCTCTCGATGGTCGCCACCGCGGCCTGGCCATCCTGGTCGGTGCCGGACACGAGGTAGGCACCCGGTGCAGCGCCGCCGGTCACCCCGTCCCTGTCGACCATGACGAGGTAGGAGCTGAGGTAGTCCAGGAGGAACTGGTGCAGGAGCTCGAACCTGTGGCGGAGCCAGCCATGGCGCCACCAGGCATGCCCGCCGGGACCCCGCGCCAGCGGCTTCGGCAGCTCGAAGGTGCCGATGATGCGGGCGTGCGAGACGACGAAGTACGGCCGGGACGGGTGCTTGAAGACCCGCCAGTACACGCCGATCGTGGTGCCGGCCTCGATCTTCCATCGCCCCCGCGAGAAGCCCCTGGGGTTCTCCGCGTAGCCGGCGACCAGCCTGCCGTCCCCGCTGATTCCCATGATGTGGTAGATCCAGCCGAACCGTCCGCGGAAGGTCCCGTCCTTCTCGTCGCTCTCGGGCAGGCAGGCGCCCGACTTGCCCGTCGCTTCGTCGATGACCGGCTGGACCGTGTTGTCGGGCATGATCACCCAGAGGCCGGGCAGCCCGTCTCCCCGCGTTCCCGCGACGAGGACGGGGTGCCGCCAGAGGCCTTTCGCGGAGGTGTCGTCGACGAGGGGAACCACGCTGAAGCCGTCGACGCAGGCAACGGTCGAGCCGTCCTCCTCCATCGCCGCCACATCGACGCGGGAGCCTGCCCCGTCCACGAACACGGTGATGCCCCGGGCCGAGTCCTGCTCGAGCGAGAAGGATGCCGTGTCCGCTGCCGGGGCGACCACCGTGGTCGAGCCGACCGACTGCAGGTTGCCGGGCATGGGGCAGGAAACCAGGACAAGCGCAAGGGGGAGGACGAGGAGAATCGCAAATCGCATCTTCATGGTGTGACCTCCGCGGCTGGTGTCATGCAGGGTATGATCGATCCTCATTGGTTGTCCAGTCCCTCACGGCAGCACGAACGTGAACCAGTCCCAGTCGCTCGCGGCAGAATAGCGGCTCATGGCCGCACCGACCTTGATGGAGACGGGTGCGGTCGGGACCGTCGTGCCGCTGGTCACGTTGAGGGGAGTGGGACCGTCGTCGGCCTCGCCCGGGTCTGCCGCGTTGGATGCAAGCTCGGGGAGGCTGGGCAGGACGATACTGGCCGTGCGCGCCGAGAATGCGTACGGCCCGTTCTCGCCGCTGTACGAGACCACCAGCACGTAATAGGTCCCCGGGTCAAGCTCGTCCCCGTCCGAGCGGTCGATCGTGGAGTAGGTGATGGCGCCGTCGGAATCCGAGTCGATGTTCGTGGCGGTCCCCGCGTTGTCCACGTACAGACCCATCAGGGTGTCAGCAGTTCCGCTTCCCGATGGCGAATATGTCTTCAGGACGAGCGGGTACGTGCGCAACGCGTTCTCGTCGTCGAACACGAGCACCGCGGCCGCGTTCGCCACGGTGGAGGTGTTGTTTGAATCGTTTGTCTCGCTGACCGCTGCTCCCGTGTCGACCACGGCGTAGATGTACACGTTCCCGTTGACGTCCAGGTCCTGGGGGATGGTCACCGTCGCGTCGAGCGTGATGCTGGAGCTGCCCGCGATGCCCGAGGACACGGATGCGCTGCCGACCAGGGCGTCAGTTGCGGGAGTGAATGTGCTGGCCTGGGAGAGTCGGAACTCGACGGAGAATGCAGACGTCTCCCGGCCCGACTGGAGGTTGTCGACCGGCAGCGAGACGTCCAGCGTGCCCCCGTCGGCAACGGAGCCCTGGCTGAAAGTGATGGCGCCGGGCCTCAGGTCGACAGGCGCCGGAGTCGTGCAGGCCGCGATGAGCGCTACAGTCGCGGCGACGGCGAGGAGTGCCGGGATGTGAAACTGACATTCGTGTCTGCGCACACTTTTCCCCTTTCGCGCATACTTCCCTCCCAGCTACCCCACAGTATAGCCCGACAGCCGGAGGATTTCATTTCTTTTTGAGGTGTCGAATTGCGTGCACCTGGGGGCGGCGGCGACGGTCGTCGGTGCCCCGGTTCGAGTTGTGGGAGTCTGATAGATGAAATATACTTGTGGGCAGGGCCGCACGGGCCGCGGCGGCCCGCTGACCAGTCTGTTCGGAGGAGGACGCGTGGGTAGGAAATGCCGTCTGTTGGTGTGCATTGCCGCAGCTTTCCTCGGCGCAGCGGGCTTCATTTCCGCCCAGACCAACTTCTGGAACAATGACCTCGGCGACATGAACTGGAACACGGCGGGAAACTGGAGCCTCGGCCACGTCCCACTCCCCGCCGAATCGGTCGACATCGGCACCTCCGCCTCCGGCCCCGTCGTGTTGGACACCGGAGGCCAGTGCGTCGATTTCATCCTGACCGGGAGCGGCAGCATCTCCCAGGGCGGATTCAATACCCTGACCGTTTCCGACGATGTGGCCATCAACACCACGGGGGCCTTCGACACGGGCATCCCCATCGAGATGACCGGTGCAACGGCGACTCTCAGCAGCAACCGATGGCTCGGGGATCTCACGATCAATGGCACGGTCACCCTCACCAGCGGCGTCAACGTGCTGAGCCTCGCGTTGAGCTCGGGGTCGCTGACCACCGGCGTCAATGGCCTCTCTATCCGCAACGACCTGACCTCGGGGGGTACGCTCACCTCCACGGGCACGGTGACGCTGAGCGGCACGGTGCTCCAGGACGTCAATTTCTCCACCTCGTCACTGAACAACCTGACTGTCAACAACACATCGGGGCTGAGCCCCGCGGTGCGTCTTTTGTCCAACACAACCGTCGGCGCCACTTTCACGCACACGGCAGGCCGCATCAACCTGAACGGTTTCGACCTGGCCGTGTCGGGAGGAGCGAACCTCGGCTCCATCATCCAGAACTCCGGCGCAGCCGCGGACTTCTCGGTGACCGGGGGAACGACGCTCACCGCCGCCACTTCGATCACGACGAACGGCGGCGTCACGACCTTCTCGACTGTCAATGGCACGACGGCGGGGGTCGAGAACCTGACCCTTGTCTCCGGCTTAGGAACAGTCAACCTCAACGGAACCGTCGGAGGCGTGACGCGGATCGGGGTGTTGACCATCTCGACTGCCGCGAACGTGAACACCGTCGCGGTGACAGCGGCGTCGATCCTGCAGTCAGCGGGCACCGGGACGACCACTTTCAACGGGGCGCTGAACACCAACACGGCCGCGGGTGTCGACCTGACGGGAAACATCTTCACCATCAATCAGTCTGTGACCGCGACCGGGAGCGGCATCGTCGAGGTCACAAATGCCGGGACTCTCACCATCGCCGCTGCCGGCGACATCATCGCCCGCGGCGGCTTCACGCAGAATGGTGCGGGCTCCATGTCGACGGCCGGCGACATCACGACCACCGACGACGTGATCAGCATCCTGCGGGCGGTCACCCTGACGGGCGCCGTTGCCATGAACACCGTCAGCGTGGGCGGGAACAACATCACCTTCAGCTCGACGGTGAACGGTGCGCAGACGTTGAACCTGACAGCGGGGACTGGCGGGGTCACAGTGACCGGGGTGGTGGGCACCTCGGCTGTGTCAGCGAACAGGCTGGCGAGCTTCACGGTCGCGAGTGCGGCGACCGTGGCGTTGAACGCGGTGTTCACGACAGGCGCGCAGTCGGTGACAGGCACGGCAATCACGCTGAACGGGCCGACCTACCAGGCCACCACGGCGGCAGCGGCGATCGACTACACCGGGGCGGTGACGCTTGGCGGGCCGGTAGCGGTGACGACGAACAACGGGAACATCACCTTCAGCTCGACGGTGAACGGGGCGCAGACGCTGAACCTGACCGCGGGGACCGGCGGGGTGACGGTGAGCGGGGTGGTGGGCACCTCGGCGGCCTCTGCCAGTCGGCTGGCGAGCTTCACGGTCACGAGTGCAGCCACGGTGGCGTTGAACGCGGTGTTCACGACTGGCGCGCAGACGGTGACAGGCACGGCAATCACGTTGAATGGGCCGACCTACCAGGCAACGACAGCGGCAGCAGCGATCGGCTACACCGGTGCGGTAACGCTGGGCGGGCCTGTGGCGGTGACGACGAACAACGGGAACATCGGCTTCAGCTCGACGGTGAACGGTGCGCAGACGTTGAACCTGGCAGCGGGGACTGGCGGGGTCACGGTGACCGGGGTGGTGGGCACCTCGGCGGCCTCTGCCAGTCGGCTGGCGAGCTTCACGGTCACGAGTGCGGCCACGGTGGCGTTGAACGCGGTGTTCACGACAGGTGCGCAGACGGTGACGGGGACTGCGATCACGTTGAACGGGCCGACCTACCAGGCGACGACGGCGGCAGCAGCGATCGGCTACACCGGTGCGGTAACGCTGGGCGGGCCTGTGGCGGTGACGACGAACAACGGGAACATCGGCTTCAGCTCGACGGTGAACGGTGCGCAGACGCTGAACCTGACCGCAGGGACTGGCGGGGTCACGGTGAGCGGGGTGGTGGGGACCTCGGCTGTGTCGGCGAACAGGCTGGCGAGCTTCACGGTCACGAGTGCAGCCACGGTGGCGTTGAACGCGGTGTTCACGACAGGTGCGCAGACGGTGACGGGGACTGCGATCACGTTGAACGGGCCGACCTACCAGGCGACGACGGCGGCAGCAGCGATCAGCTACACGGGGGCGGTGACACTTGGTGGTGCCGTTGCGGTGACGACGAACAACGGGAACATCGGCTTCAGCTCGACGGTGAACGGGGCGCAGACGCTGAACCTGACCGCGGGGACCGGCGGGGTGACGGTGAGCGGGGTGGTGGGCACCTCGGCGGCCTCTGCCAGTCGGCTGGCGAGCTTCACGGTCACGAGTGCGGCCACGGTGGCACTGAACGCGGTGTTCACGACAGGTGCGCAGTCGGTGACTGGGACTGCGATCACGTTGAACGGGCCGACCTACCAGGCGACGACAGCGGCAGCGGCGATCAGTTACACGGGAGCGGTGACACTTGGTGGTGCCGTTGCGGTGACGACGAACAACGGGAACATCGGCTTCAGCAGCACGATCAACGGCACGGTGGCCGGTGCACAGACGCTGACGTTGAACGCGGGGACCACCACGATAAGCATCAGCGCGGCGATCGGGAACCTGGTGTCACTCGGGGATATCACCTTCCAATCCAACGGGATTGCCCTGGGGGCGGCGGTCACGAGTGCCGGGATTGTGAGCTTCTACACGGCCACGGGTGCGGCAACGATGGGGATCGGGGGCGGGGCCGGTGCGTACCAGCTCGACGACGCGGAGGTGGGTTATCTCTCCTCGGCGACGCTCGTGCGCATAGGTGATGCGGCTTCGCAGAGCGGGCTGATCACGGTGCAGACGGCGAGCTTTGGCGCCGGGGTCGGGGGGCTGGAGGTGAACAGCGCCATCGGTGCCGGGGGCGTGGTGCTGGATGACGCGACAGCGGGCACCGCGCTGGCACTGGGGTCAGCGGGGGCGCTGACGGTGCAGGCGGGCAGCTCCGGGGTGGCGGCAACGCGGGCCACTGGTGCGAACGCGGAGCTGGACACCGCGGCGGGCGGGAGCGTGGTGATCAGCAGCGTGGGTGCGGTGGGCACGGCAGCCAATCGGGTGCAGTTTGGGGCGGGGCAGGGGAACATCACGGTGACGGTGACAGGAGCGGGGAATGCCGCGTACCTGGACGGTGTGAACGTGGTGAGCCTTGGTGCGCTCACGACGAGTAACGGTTCGGTGGACGTGACGACGCAGGCAGGGGCGATGACGATCGGGGCGCTGGTGAGCACCGGCGGGGGGACGGCGAGCTTCAACACCGTGGGTGGTGACACGATCAACCTCAACGCAAATGTGAGCACCGTTGGGGGCTCGATGACCTTTGCCGATCAGGTTGTCCTGGGTGCTGCAATCGCTTTGAACAGCGCGAATGGGAACATCACCTTCAGCTCGACGGTGAACGGTGCGCAGACGTTGAACCTGACAGCGGGGACTGGCGGGGTCACAGTGACCGGGGTGGTGGGCACCTCGGCTGTGTCAGCGAACAGGCTGGCGAGCTTCACGGTCGCGAGTGCGGCGACCGTGGCGTTGAACGCGGTGTTCACGACAGGCGCGCAGTCGGTGACAGGCACGGCAATCACGCTGAACGGGCCGACCTACCAGGCCACCACGGCGGCAGCGGCGATCGACTACACCGGGGCGGTGACGCTTGGCGGGCCGTTGCGGTGACGACGAACAACGGGAACATCGGCTTCAGCTCGACGGTGAACGGGGCGCAGACGCTGAACCTGACCGCGGGGACCGGCGGGGTGACGGTGAGCGGGGTGGTGGGCACCTCGGCGGCCTCTGCCAGTCGGCTGGCGAGCTTCACGGTCACGAGTGCAGCCACGGTGGCGTTGAACGCGGTGTTCACGACTGGCGCGCAGACGGTGACGGGCACGGCGATCACGTTGAACGGGCCGACCTACCAGGCAACGACAGCGGCAGCAGCGATCGGCTACACCGGTGCGGTAACGCTGGGCGGGCCTGTGGCGGTGACGACGAACAACGGGAACATCGGCTTCAGCTCGACGGTGAACGGTGCGCAGACGCTTGAACCTGACAGCGGGGACCGGCGGGGTGACGGTGAGCGGGGTGGTGGGCACCTCGGCGGCGTCGGCGAACAGGCTGGCGAGCTTCACGGTCACGAGTGCGGCCACGGTGGCGTTGAACGCGGTGTTCACGACAGGTGCGCAGTCGGTGACGGGGACTGCGATCACGTTGAACGGGCCGACATACCAGGCCACGACGGCTGCAGCAGCGATCGGCTACACCGGTGCGGTAACGCTGGGCGGGCCTGTGGCGGTGACGACGAGCGACGGGAACATCGGCTTCAGCTCGACAGTGAACGGTGCGCAGACGTTGAACCTGACAGCAGGGACTGGCGGGGTCACAGTGACCGGGGTAGTGGGCACCTCGGCTGTGTCTGCCGAATCGGCTGGCGGGCTTCACGGTCACGAGTGCAGCCACGGTGGCGTTGAACGCGGTGTTCACGACAGGTGCGCAGACGGTGACGGGGACTGCGATCACGTTGAACGGGCCGACCTGCCAGGCGACGACAGCGGCAGCGGCGATCGGCTACACGGGAGCGGTGACACTTGGTGGTGCCGTTGCGGTGACGACGAACAACGGGAACATCGACTTCAGCAGCACGATAAACGGAACGGTGGCCGGCGCGCAGGGGCTGACGTTGACGGCAGGGACGGGGGCCGTGAGCCTGCCGGGGGTGGTGGGGGGAGCGACAGCGCTGTCGTTGCTGACAGCTGGAGGGTCAACGATCACGACGGCGGGGATCGGGGCAGCTGCGGCCGGGGTGACGGGAGCGACGAACCTGACTGCCACGACCTCTGTGACGTTCACTGGCACAACGTACTGGGGGAACGCGCAGACCTACGATGCGGGTGCGGCGGGGAACAACCTGAACATGAGCGCGGGTGCGCTGACGACCTTCACGGCGGACGCAGGCACGATCACGTTCATCGGGACGATCCAGCTGTCAGCGGGCACGGACCTCGTGGTGGATGTGGGTGCGGCCCTGGCAGTGGGTGCAGTGCAGGGGACAGGGGCGCAGAGCGTGACGCTGCGCTCGACGGACATCGCGCTGAACGGACTGATCGCCGGGGTGGGGACGCTGAGTCTGTATACTGCTGGCGGGACGACGATCGGGGTGGGAGGAGGGGCGGGGCTCTACCAGATCAGCGACGGGGAGATTGCGAACATCTCCTCGGCGACGCTTGTGCGCATAGGTGATGCGGCTTTGCAGAGCGGGCTGATCACGGTGCAGACGGCGAGCTTTGCTGCCGGGGTCGGGGGGCTGGAGGTGAACAGCGACTCGGTGGCATCGGGGGTGTGGTGCTGGATGACGCGACAGCGGGCACCGCGCTGGCACTGGGGTCAGCGGGGGCGCTGACGGTGCAGGCGGGCAGCTCCGGGGTGGCGGCGACGCGGGCGACCGGGGCCAACGCGGAGCTGGGCACCGCGGCGGGCGGGAGCGTGGTGATCAGCAGCGTGGGTGCGGTGGGCACGGCGGCCAATCGGGTGCAGTTTGCCGCGGGGCAGGGGAACATCACGGTGACGGTGACGGGAGCGGGGAATGCCGCGTACCTGGATGGTGTGAACGTGGTGAGCCTTGGTGCGATCACGACGAACAACGGCGTGGTAGACGTGACGACGCAGGCAGGGGCGATGACGATCGGGGCGCTGGTGAGCACGGGCGGGGGGACGGCGAGCTTCAACACCCTGGGTGGTGATACCATCAACCTCAACGCAAACGTGAACACGGCAAACGGGGCCATCTCGTTCCTGGACCCCGTGGTGCTGGGGATCAACTCCACGTTGACGGCGACGGGCGGGATCACATTCTTGAGCACTGTGAACGCACTCGCCGCGGGGGTGCAGAGCCTGGATGCAACCGGCGGGCCCGTGTCTGTCACGGGTCCGGTGGGAGCAACGACAGCACTGTCTGCGCTGACGGTGAGCGGGACAACGGTGACGGTGGGCAGCATCGGGGGAGCTGGGGCCGGAGTGACGGGGGCGACGAGCCTGACTGCGACGACCTCGATGAACCTGAGCGGCACGACGTATCGGGCACATCAGCAGGAGCTACACATCGGCACCCGGATACACGATCACGCTGAGCGCTGGCGCGGCGGTGTCGTTCATTTCCACGGACGATGCGATCAGCTTCGTGACGGCCGGGGTGAAGCTGAACAACGGGTCAAACATCAGCGTGGCAAGCGGCGGCGGGGCGATATCCATCCCTGGGGGGATTGACGGGACGAGCAGCGAAGATGTGAGCCTCGTGTCCACGGGTGGGACGACCAACACGGTGAGTGTGGGCCCGATTGGCGTTGTGACGGCCAACGGGATCAACACGGTGGCGCTGGAGGGGAGTGCCTCCGTGACACTGAACGGAAACATCACGACGAGCAACCTTGCGGGCAACACGGTGACGGTGACGGGGCCGTGCGTGCTTGCGGCGGGCGTGACGATCACGACCGATACGGCGGGGGCGGACGGGAACGTCGATTTCACCGGCACCGTGAACGGGGCAGCTGGCCTCACCGTGACCTCGGGAGGAGCCACCGTGCGGTTTGGGGCGGGCGTCACGACGGTCGGGTGCGCAGGTTATCACCGCTGCGACCATCCAGACCAACGGGACGCACCAGACGACCAACACGAACATCACGCTGAGCGGCAACGTCGTGCTGCAGGCGGCCACGGTGCTGACCACTGGCGCAGGAGCCGGCACCATCACGGTGACGGGGACCGTGAGCGGGGGACAGACGCTGAGCCTGACCGCGGGGACCGGGAACGTGGACCTGCAGGGGGCGGTGGGAGGAGTGGCGCTGACATCGCTGACAGTGGTGAGCGCGGCGACGGCGCGCTTCGGCGGGAACGTGACCACGACGGGCGCCCAGTCGATCACTGCGACTGCGATCCAGACCAACGGGACCCACCAGACGACGAACAACCCCATCGATTTCAACGGCGCTCTCGTGCTGCAGTCGAGCACCACCGCGACTGCCGGAAGCGGGGCCGTCACCTTCAACGGCACCGTGGACGCGGCGGCCGCGGGCGTGCAGGGTCTGACGGGGAACACGACGGGCACGACGACCTTCGTCGGCATCGTGGGGACGACCAGCCTCCTGAGCATCTCGACCAACGCAGGGGGAACCACCGTGCCTGCCGCGCTCATGCAGACAACGGGAAACCAAACGTATGGCGACTCACTCGTTCTCGGACAGAATGTTCACCTGGTCGGGGCGACCCTGAGCTTCCCGTCCGTGACGGGCAATGGGTGGGACTTCTGGGTCACCCCGAGCACTGCGGCGACGATCGACGGCGCCACCGTGGGGGGTGTCAAGAACCTCGACAGCAGCGGTGCCGGGACCACCACGATCACGGGGAACATCACGACAACGGGAACCCAGACCTACGCAAATACGGTCGTCGTGAGCGGAGCAGGCGCTGCACTCGATTCGACGGGCACGAACATCGGCTTCTCCGGTACCGTGAACGGGACTGCCGCGGGCGCGCAGACACTGGGCATGAATGCAGGGGCGGGGAACGTGACGATCGCCAACTCAGTCGGCGCACCCATCTCGCTCGCGTCCCTGTCAGCCACGGCTGCACTGATCACCATCCGCAACATCACAACGACCGGCAACCAGGCCTTCACCGGGCCAGTGAGCCTCGGGGCCGCGGCCGTGCTCACGACGGCGGGCGGAAACATCACGTTCTCCTCGACGATCGACGGCGGCGCGGGGCTGCCCCTGTCGCTCGTCCCGCACGCGGGAACGGCGACCGTGACAGGCAACGTGACCAACCTCACGATGCTGACCCTCGAGGACGGCACGGCTGCCTCGAACGGCGGCACCGTGGTCTTCAACGGCAGCGTCCAGGCGCAGTCATTGACGACGTTCGGACGTTCGTACGCCCTCACCTTCAACGCGGGCGGGACGCTCACCAACTACCATGACTTCCTGAACACCGGCACCCTCACCATCTCCAACGGGTTCACCTTCGATGGGGGAGCGCGGAAGAACGTGGGCACGAAGTCCCTTGCCGGTCTGGTCGTGACGACCGGTGACATCCTCGACTTCGACACCACCGCGGTCACGCTGATCGGGAACACGACGATCAACACGGGCGCGGGCGCGATCTCCCTCGGTGCAACGACCGGTGCCTTCACGCTTGCGCTCACCACGAGCGTCAACGCGGCCATCGAGTCGCTGATCGACGTGGGGGCAACTCTGAACCTGGCCAACGTCACGGGCGGGACCGTGACCGTGAGCGGGGTGCTCAATGCGCTGGCGCTCACGACAGCCGCAACGGGCGCGAGCATCGCGCTGAACGGCGGCGGGACCATCGCGAACGCCGTCACGTTCAACAACCTGGGGACGCTCACAATCCCCGGCGGTTTCACGTTCACGAACGGCGTTCTGCCTCCCGGGGGTGCGTACCCGACCCTGACCAGCCTGGCCGGGGCCGTCTCTGCCACGGCGGGAACGATTGATCTTGGCAGCACCTCGATCACGGGGAACTGCTCTCTCACCGCGCCGGGGCTGATCAGCATCCACACGGACCTGTCGCTGGCAGGCGGCACCCTGACGCTGGGCACCGCGCTGCGGGTCTATGGGACTGTCACCATCCCCGCGGGGACGAGCTTCGACGACTCGGGCAACCACACGGTCAGGGTGGACGGGGACTGGTCGAACACCGGGGGGACTTTCACCGCGGGGACGAGCGAAGTCATCTTCGGGGGTGGCGTGGCCCAGGCGCTGACGCCAGGGGGATCTTCCTTCCGGGACCTGACCGTCCAGGGCGGATCCACGGTGAGCGTCGCCACGAATGCCCTGACCGTCACGGGGGTGCTGAGGATCGCGGCAGCGGGCGACACGATCGACATGACGGACAGGAACTTCACCGTCGCGACCCTGGACAGCAACGGCGTGCTTGCTCTCGACGGGACGCAGGTGACGCAGACTGTGACGACCATGGACATCGACTCCGGCACCGTGCGCTACGAGGGCGCCGCGGGTGGAACGATCAGGTTGTGGGACGGCGCGGCGGCGAACCTCGAGTTCTTCGACCTCGCCGTGTCGAGCGCGGGCAACACCTTCGTCCTGAACAGGAACACCCTCGTGCATGGCAGCGTCTCCATCGCCGCGACGACAACGCTGGATGTGACAGCCGCCGACTACTCGCTGACCGTGACGGGGAACTGGACGAACGCGGGCGGGACCTTCGCCCCCCGGCAGGGGACTGTCACTTTCGACAAGCCGGCAGGCACCATCGAGGTCCGCGGCGACAACACGTGGTTCATCTTCGACTGCCAGGTCGCCGGCATCACGATCCAGTTCGAGACCGACAAGACGCAGACCCTGGTGAACCTCGCGGGAGCGACGTTCCGCGTCAAGGGGACCGCAGGAAACTGGATTACGCTGACCCGGATCTCGCCGGGCGTGGGAACGCACTGGCTCTTCACCGTGAATGCACTCGCTGTCCTGGAGATGGAGTACGTCAACGTGTTCTGGTCCAGCGCGACGCCGAACATTACAGTCCCGAGCTTCGTCACCGTGACCAACTGCATCGGGTGGCTCACGACGGTGCCGGTGCTCTCCAACCGGACCGAGGACTTCGACGGCAACGGGAAGATCGACCGCATTCGGGCGAGCACAAACGGGACCAGCATCGGGAGGCTGACGGAGGACAATTTCGGGGACTTCGCCGTCATCGTCGATGCGCCGTTCACGCTGCGCAATGATCCGCTCCTGAGCCCGCCGCGGCCGTATGTGCTGAAGCTCGACGCGGCAGACGATCCCGAAGCCGCGGCCCTGGGCGATGACGAGTTCTGGATCCTCCTCAACGAGCAGCCCGGTCTCGACACGGATGCGACTCCCCAGTGGCTCATTGACTACAACACGTCCCTGAGAGACTCGACGAACTACCTGTACGTCGTGGTCCTCAACAACCCGAAGCCGTGGAAGGAGACGCCGGCGGACACGGCGCCTCCCCTGGTGGGCTACACTCTCGCGGTGGCGGACAAGGACCAGATCTACGTCAGGTTCTCCGAGCCGGTCACGGACGGTGGCGCCCTCGACACTGGGAGTTTCACCTTCAAAGGCCTGAACCCGCTCACCGTCCTTCCCGTGGGAACATCCGGCTACCTGCTGACCGTGTCGGCGAACATCCTGGCGGGCGAGATCGTGGCGCCGCTCAACCTGTCAATGTCGGCCGGCATCGTCGATGGGGCGGCAAACAGCATCCTGTCCACCATCCACAGGGTCTCCGACGTCGGGCTGGGGCTGGTGGGCGACGGGGTGATGGAGCCGACCTGGGCGCAGGACCAGGTCATCATCGCATCCACGACAACCGGCCTGGGGCGCATCGACACCTTCGACGGGACCGGCTGGCTGCGCGACCAGAACATCACCGTGACCAGCCACGTGCACAACAACATCGGCGTGGACGATGTCGCCCCCGTGACGAAGCTCTGGTTCGACGTGAATGTGCCTGCATCGCAGAAGTCCGACAACGGCCTGTGGCTGCCGAGCTATGCGACGAGCCTGTACAACGGGCTCGCGCCCTTCGTGAACCCGTCCCCGCGCCAGGGGGGCGGCAGCATGGGCGGCGTGACGCCGTCCGCGGCACGGGTGCAGAAGTACGCGATATCGGGGGCCGATTCAGAGGTCAGGGACGGGGCGCGGCTGGAGTTCCTGTTCGAGATCATCGCGGGGGGAGCGATTACGAGGAACATCTACTGCGCCCGGGTCGTCGACCCGGTCGGCGGCCGACTGGTACCAGCACGTGGTTCCCTGGGCGTTCGACATCCACGAGGTGCCCTACCAGAAGGGGAGCGTCAGCATCCTGCACAACGTGATCAACCCGGGGCTCGGGGATCTGGTCACGGTGTCGTACGTGGTCGCAAAGCCGGGGGCCGTCACCGTCAACGTGTTCGACCTGGCCGGCAACCTTGTCCAGGTGCTCGTGCGCAACCCCCTGCAGCCGGCGCGGCGACTACGCCCTCACGTGGGACGGCCGCAACAAGGGCGGCAGGATCGTGGCACGGGGCATCTACTTCATCCGCGTGGTCGGCCCCGGGTTCGACGAAACGAGAAAGGTGCTCGTGGTCCGGTAGAGGGTGCCCGCGGGCGCATCCGCATCAATTGTCAGAGGGCCCCATGCGCCGCGCGGGGCCCTCTTGTTGTTCGCGCCAGCCGTCATTCGGATCCAAAGCCTTGCAGCCAAAGGAATTAGCAATGTTTTTGGTCGCCCCGGGTGGTACAATCTTCTCCAGAGGGCGGGCCACTACTCCATACATTGAATGCATCTGGGTGCCGAAGTTGGAGTAGGCCCGAGAAAAGACAATGAAGACAGACAAATCCGTTTCCTTCCCCATTCTGCTCCTTGGTGGGGTGCTCGCCCTGAGCACGTGCCGCAACCCCCTGCTGAGCGTCGGCTTCGGCGACAAGGTCGACATTACCCCTCCGGGGATCACGCTCATCGACTCGGACGGGGTAGAGAACGGCGCCTACGTCCACGGCACCATCACGATCAAGGGGAAGACCACGGACGACATCGGCGTCTCCTCCGTGGTGTGGGTCTTCACGGACAGCGAGTCGGGGCTGGCATCCACCCCCGCTGTGGCGACCCTGGATTCCTCGAAGAAGAGCTGGGAGTTCTCCCTGAACACCGCGCAGGCCGGCGCGCTGTTCAAGGACGGCGAGAAGAGCTTTGTCTTCACTGTCGCGGATGGTTCGGGCAAGTCGACCGAGACCCGCATGCTCCTCATCTTCGACAACGGGGCGCCCATTGCCATGGTCAACCAGCCCGCCAGCGAATCGGACCTTCTGAACGGCGACGTCCGTCTCTCGGGAGAAGCGTACGATCCCTACGGGGTCCAGAAAGTCACGGTCAAGCTGTACAACACCTCCACGGGCGGAAGCCCGCTCAACGGGTCCGACGGGGCGGCGGCGGACGGGACCAACGCCTGGAACTACAGCTTCGTCTCGAGCGCGCTGACCGCGACATCGGGCACCTTCTGGTTCGAGATCATCGTGGAGGACAGGGCCGGCAACACGAGCTCCCACCAGTACCTGTACCCCGCCGTCTTCGCGGCCAATGCGAACAAGCAGGTCACGGTGGACAAGATCGCGCAGCTCGAGGCGGGCGACATCACGGCGTACCAGGACCTCGACGCGGCCGAGCTGCCCGGCCTGCAGAAGGTCCGACAGCAGCTTTCCATCGACCAGAACTCCGACAAGCCCCAGTTCATCATCAGCTCTCCCGTGGGGGGCGACATCGTCGGGTTCAACTCGCGCGTCGTGGGGCTCGTCACCGACGACGACGGGGTCAGCAACGGCGCCTCCGACATCAGGGTCCACGTGTGGAAGGCGAGCGGGGTCCCCGATTTCGGGTGGGGCAATGCCGCCCCTTCGGGTACAGGCCTCTCGGTGCGCTTCTCGTATGCCCTGAACATGATCAGCACGAGCGGGGACTACAAGCTGGAAGTGCAGGCAACCGACATCAACGGCGTCACGGCGACCTCGCCCGAGGTGATCTTCACGGTCGACGCGGGGATCCCCGCCGTCAACATCACGCCGCTGGCCCGGGTGTACTTCAATCGACAACGAGACGCTGCACCTGGCGGGCAGCGCCTCGAGCATCGGCGGCCAGGTGAACAAGGTCGAGCTTTCCATCGGGGCGACGAAGGTCCTGGCGACCCTCGCGAGCCCGGGCGCGGAGACAACGACCTGGACGTGCGACTTCCCGCTGGCAGGCATCACCGAACTGCCCACGCCGAACAAGACCCTCGTGGCGGAAGCGACGGACAGCCATCTCGGCGCGCCCAAGGTGGGATCCACCAACCTGTTCCTCATCATCGACACCACCGCTCCGCAGGCCCGGTTCGTGAGCCCCACGAGCGGGGCCACGGTGTACAACCAGGTGAGCCTCCGGGGGAATACCTCCGACAACTCCAGCCTCACGAAGGTGGAGCTGCGGCTCGGCAAGACCGGGACCGGGTCGGGAGACGGGTTTGTCGAGATCACGGGCAGTCTCTACGACTGGGTGAGCACCTTCCTGTCCAACGACTATGCCAACGCGACCCAGTCCACCGCGGGGGCGGGGAGCACGTGGATCATGCCCATCTACTGCCGCGTGTACGACACGGCAGGCAACGTCGCGACCAACGAGCCGTCGAACCCCGTCGACCCGCTGTACCCGTCCGCGCTCGCCGCCACCTACGGCGGGGCGCTCACGTTCAACCCGGCGGATGTTCCATCGTACTCCCTGGTCATCGACCTGGACAGGGACAAGCCCACGATCACCATCCAGACCCCGCGCGACGCCTCCAACGTCGCGGGCACCGTGGTGGCGAGCGGCTCCTGCTACGACGAGAGCCCCGGCATGGACACGGTGGAGATCCAGATCCAGGCGATCCGGGACGACGACAGCCCGATCGGGTACGTGACCCCCGACGGTGCGGCGATCGCCTCCCCCGGCTGGATCGTCGTGCCGTGGATCGGCGGCCAGCGGTCCTACTGGCAGGACAGCCTGAACGAGAACGAGAAGCTGTACAACGTGGGGGCCGCCGGCGGTGCCTACCCGGGCGAGACGCTGCACCACGGCAAGTTCCATCTCAGCGTCAGGCCGAACGACCTCGGCGGCAAGGTGGGCAATGTCGCAGACGGTCACCTTCCGCCTCGACGACACGATCCCGCGCCTGGAGTCTCCCAAGCTGACCCTGAACGGCTCCGACACGGCCGCGGTCGACTACCTGTATGCCCGGGGCGAGATCCACCTGAAGGCCCGCGCGCGCGACAACCAGCAGGTGACATCGATCAAGCTGTCGACGAACGGCGGATCCAGCTACGGCAGCGAGCTGATCGGCACCGGGTCGATCACGCCGGCGGCGCCGAGCGACTACTTCGACATCGACTACACCCTGGACACGAAGGGCGCCGAGATTCCCCCGGCGCTGCTGCGCGGCGAAGAACGGCCTCCTGACCCTGGGCGTGAAGGTGCAGGACAACGCGACGCCCGCGCCGTACGTCAACACCTGGTTCGTGACCCTGAACATGGACAACCTGTACCCGACGGGCGTCCTACACGGGGACGAGCGGCAACGGGCACGACCCGATGCTGCTGAGCGGGAACAAGACCTCCTCCTCGCAGGTCATGGGCACGAGCACCGACGGCGGCACCGTGGGCGGCATCGATGCCGTGGAGGTGTACCTGGTCCGCGGTGCCGAAGGTCATCAACCTGGCCACCGGCACCCTCGTCGGACAAGGAGTCGGCGCCCTTTGGCGAGCCGCCGGTCAGCGAAGACTACACCACCGACGCGGCATGCAAGGCCGTGATCGACTGGACGCGGGTCGGTGCCGTGGACAACATGCAGCTCGTCCAGAACGGCTCCGACGTGGACTGGTGGGTGAAGCTCAACACGACCGCCATCCCCGACGGCGCGGTGGACATCCACTACGTGACGTGGGACAAGGCGGGCAACGCGGTGCACGGCATGCAGCCGGGCTTCATCCGCAACAACGTGCCCGTCATCTCGAGCGTCACGGTGGGCACCGACCTGGACGCGAGCGACCGCGGTGGACGCGGGGGAGAAATCGAGCCTACAACCCCGCGAGCCCGATCACGGCGCGCAACAACCTGCTGTTCCTCAAGATCAACACCACCGAGACGGGCTACAACACGCCGTTCACCTACTCGATCAAGAACACGACCCCGGGCGACGTCACCGAGTACTCCGATGCCACCGGGCACGGCCACCATCAACACGGCGGGGAAGTTCGGCGGCGACGGGGACGGCAAGGTCTTCACCGTGAAGATCACCGACGCGGTGGGCATCGTGGTCCAGCAGACTGTCACCGTGAACATCCACAACACCGACGCGACGCTCCCCACGATCTCGGTGACCGACATCGCGCTCCCGGCCGACCTCAAGGACTGGACGAGCGCCGACCTCGCCGGGCACATCGAGACGGCTGCCGTCAGCAGGTACAACGGCGGCGACGCGGACGTCTCGGGCACCGTCATGGTGCGCGGCACGGCGCACGACAACGTGCGCATCGACAGGATCCAGCTCTCCATCGACGGCGGGGCCGCGGTCCACCGTCGCCCACTGGAGCGGCACGGGCCTCGTGTCCGACCTGCCCGCACTGTTCCACATCTCCAGCGACACGCTGTCCGACTGCCGGCCACGACGTGGCCTGGGACTACAAGTGGGACACCTCCGCCATCGCGACCGACGGCGAAGAACAACGTGGTCCTCTCGTTCGTCGCGAGGGACCACTCGTCCAACGACTCCGCCGCGGGCACGAAGCAGTACGACGTGGTGCCCTACATCACGCGGGTGGACACGG
The DNA here is from genome assembly GCA_963733835.1 of uncultured Spirochaetota bacterium. GTDB lineage: Bacteria > Spirochaetota > Spirochaetia > SZUA-6 > Fen-1364 > CAVTER01. The sequence continues at coordinate 166,091 of CAVTER010000003.1, read as the reverse complement.
CGATCACGGGCTACATCTCGAAGGACTTCAACCGCTCCGCCCTCGGCCGCTACCCCGTGCGCGCGGGGGAGACGATCACCCTCAGGGGCTACAACCTGAAGCCCACGAACACGGGCATCGGGGTCGGGACGAGCGACGTGCGCATCGTGAGCGCTCGCCAACCGGGACAACGCTGCCAAGACGGGCCGCGGCCTCGCTGTACGCGGAGCGTGGTGAGCCCGTACACCAGCATGACTGCGACCATCTCGACCCTGGCCGCCGACGCCTCGATCGGCTCGGGCTACCTCGTCGTCTGGGTGAACGGCGTGCCGTCGATCAACGCCATCAGCGCCCGCAGCAACGCGGAGACCAACTTCGTCTCCGCGACGGGCACCGACGAGCGCTGGCTCACCGTCTGGGACCTGACCGTCTTCAAGACCGCGTACGCCGCCGCCGCCCCCAACGCGAACCACGCCGTCTATCCCTCCATGGCCATGAACGGCAACACGCCGGTCTTCGCCTACGTGAACAACGTCCAGGGCTACGGCCTTGCCGAGTACTGGAACGGATCCGCCGAATCGGAAGATCTACGAGAACTGGGACCTGTTCACCTACACCGCCCTCGACCTGAACTCGAGCGGCAGCCACGCGGCGCTGTACGACATCAACGTCGTGCAGCCAGGGCTCGGATCAACTGCCCGGCGACAAGGGGGGGATCCTCACCTCCTTCTTCTACCAGCCCGCCGAACACGGCCTGGAGCAGCACGTCGTACTACTTCCGCGACTACCACATCTGGCTCGACAACCTGTTCAAGTCCGGCGTCTCGGCCGTTCTCGGCCGCTACCAGTATCCCGACATGAAGGTGACGGGCGACAACGCCCTGACGACCACGGTCTACTACAGCGTCTACGACGCGATCGACGACAGGGTGCTCGTGCGCGCCTTCAACGTGGGCACGAACGCGGCTTCCGTCGGGCAGCGCGAACAAGATCACCGACAACACGACAAACGGCGCCGCGTCGCCCAACCTCTACACCAACATGGCAGCAGAACCAGGAGACGGGACGTGGCCTGCCGACCTACACGGATGCGTACGAGGCGGCCAACAACAGGCGCTTCGGGAACAACAACAACGCGGGCCAGTCCCCGGCGGGGGCCTACATGGTCGCCACCGGGGCGGGTCCCTGGACAGCCGTCGCCGCGCACCAGCGGCGGGAACGGCCGTGGTGGTCTGGTACGACACGGCAGCCAACCAGCTGAAGTACGCCTACAACACGGCTCCCAGCGTCGATCGCCGGCGGATCTCGACGGCACGCAGACCCTCGACAGCTTCTGCGGCGGCGACTTCGTCGACATGGCTGTCGACTCGGGAAACCACATCCACATCGCCTACCACGACAGCTACTCGGGCGACCTGAAGTACGTCTACATCGACACGTACAACGGCACGCCGAGCGGCCCGTACGTCGTGGACTCGTACCTCACGGTCGGCAACAAGGCGAGCATCACCGTGAATGCCGCCGGCGTTCCCTACATCACCTACAAGGGCATGGGCAACACCGCCAAGGCCGCGTGGCTGCGTCGGCGCACGGGGAGACGGGGTCGACGCGAACGAGAAGTTCAACGGCGCCTGGGAGGTCCAGGTGTCCCGGCGCGGATCGTCGACAACGACACCAACCGGTTCTGCATGGGGGTCGACGCGAGCTCCCTGCCCGTCGTGGGCTACACGAACGACGGGATCGAGTACATCCGGCGCCTCGCAGACCTGCCGTAGGCAGGGGCGCGGGTCGGGGATGGGAGACGGGAAGGGACTGACGATGAAGCGCAGCGTGCACCACATCCTGCTCGCAGCCGCCCTGCTGGCGGCATCCGCCGCCGCGGGGTGGGCCCTCGGCGACCCCGAGCGGGGGGACTACAAGCCCGTCACGGGCCTCGAGAACTGGGACACCGTCCTGGACATCGCGGGGAAGAAGGCGGGCAAGTACAACCTCGTCGTGCGGGGCACCGACGTGGCGGGCAACGTCCGCTACGAGGGGCCGTACAACGTGTTCGTCGACCCGGCCTCGGACCTGCCCGTGGTGCACATCTCGCATCCCACCACGGGCGCGCGCGTGGGCACCCTGCTGCACGTGGTGGGCACCTGCGTGGACGACGACGGCGTGAAGGCGTGAGCGTGCAGCTGGACGACAGGGACCCGTCTCCGCCGAGGGGACGGCGTTCTGGTCGTTCACGCTGGACGTGAAGGACATCCTCGACGGCGAGCACACCCTGACCGGCGACGGGAACCGACGTGAACGGCGTGGAGGGGCGGCCGCAGTCGGTCCGCTTCCAGATCGACAAGAAAGCGCCCGTCATCCGCGTCACCTCGCACGCGAGCGGCGCCATCGTGACCGGGCCAGGTCGTCCGTCGCGGGCGAGGTGGAGGACGCCAACGGCGCTCGCCTCCCTGTCGCTGAGCCGGGACGGCGGGAAGAGCTGGGAGCCGCTGAAGCTCGACCTGGACAAGCCGGGCAGGCGGGGCACCTTCCGCCTCGACCTGGACACGCGCAAGCTCCCCGACGGCCCGCTGGTGCTCTCGTTCAAGGCCGCGGACCGCACGGGCTCGATCGGGCAGTACGCCTTCCTCCTCTTCGTGAACAACGACGCGCCCGAGCTGGAGATGCTGTCGCCCGCGGACGACGCCGCGGTGCAACGGCAAGGTGCTCGTCGCGGGCCGGGCGTCGGACAGGATCGGCCTGAAGTCCCTCGTCCTACGAGGTTGCGGGCGGCGCCTCGGGCACGATCGACCTGGTGCCGGGCAACGCGGTCTGGACGCACGAGCTCGACCTCTCCGCGGCGAAGGCCGGGCAGCCGTGCAGGTCACCTACACCCTGGTGAACCTCACGGGCAACCCGCAGGTCCGCAGGCTGCGGCTGAAGGTGGATCCCGAGAAGGACAGGCCCGTGCTCACCCTCGCCTCCCCCGCAAAGGGCGCGCGGGTCGATGGGCCCGTCGCTCGTGGCCGGGCTTCGTCCGCGACGACGACGCGGTCGACCGGGTCGAGTACTCCCTCGACGGCGGCGCGCCGGTGATCGTGGCCGCCTCCTCGGCGTTCAGCTTCGTCCTGCCCGACCCGGCCCCCGGGGCGCACAGGCTCGTGCTCAAGCCGGTGGACGTCGGACGGGCGTCGGCGGGCCTGCCCGTCGAGACGACGCTTCACGCAAGCGGGGGCCCCGCGCCCGTCGATCGCCATCGAGCAGCTTGCAGGCCGCGACCGGCGTCGGTGCCTTTCGCGCCCGGGCATCGTCTTCCCCGGCGACAAGGACGGGAAGCTCTCCGGCACGATCCGCTTCTCGGGCGCGGGCGTGCAGGCGGAGTACAGCCTGCAGGGCGGCGCCGGCGAAGAGCCTTGCGCTGAGGACGGGCACCTCGGCAGGCCAGAAGCTGTTCGACATCGCCGCTGCCCGAAGGGCCTCGCCGCCGGGCAGGGCCGACATCGCCATCAAGGCGACCGACGGCCTCGGCGGCGTCTCGGAGCACCGCTCGTTCCTCTTCGTCGGGGCCGAGCAGGCGGGGGCGGGCATCATCCTCGTCGACGGCCGCCTGTCGGCCGACGGGACGATCCGCCTGGACGAGCGGCCGCTGGTCGGCTACGTGACCGGCGGCGACGATCCAGAAGGCGGACCTCGACCCGCCCACTGACCTTCTGCGCATCGAGACCGAGGGCCCGCTGTTCCGCGTTGTCGCCGCCGCGGCCGGGGCACGAGCGCCCCGACCCGCATCAGGGTCGTCGCGGGTGACGGGAGCATCCGCCGCGACCGACCCGATCCGGTTCGTGACCGACATCGCGCCGCCCGAGCTCGCCGTGCAGTCGCCGGGCACCGGCGCATGGGTCGCGAAGGACCTCGTCCTGCGCGGGCACCGTCTCGGATGCGGGCGGCCTCGCGCTCCTGGAGTACGCGATCGACGGCGGCACGCTTCGCCTCCGTGCAGACACGGCCCGAGGCAGGCGCGGCTGCCTTCCAGCCACCGCGAGCCCTCGGCACCCTGGCAGACGGCCCGCACCTGCTCGGCGCTGCGGGCGACTGACGCGGCGGGCAACGTCGCGGTCTGCGCAGGTCCCGTTCCACAGGGACACCCTCGCCCCGGGCCTGGTATTCGTCGCGCCCCGGGCCGACCAGGAGGTGAACGGCCTCATCACCATCGTGGGCCGGGTCGAGGACGAGGGCGACGTCGCCCTCGTCGAGGTGACCGAGGACGGGAAGAGCTGGCGCGAGGTGGGCCGCGGCGCCGGCCTTCCGCTTCGACGTGAACCTGTCGCCTGCTCGCCGGCAGGCCCGAGGCGCTGCAGGTGCGCTGCACCGACGCGGCGGGCAACGTCGCGGCATGCGAGCGCCCCAGCTCACGCCTGAACCTCGCGGCCGACGCGCCCGTGGCCCAGATCCAGCTGCCGGCCGACGGGGAGCTGCTGCGCGACGACTTCGTGCTGTCGGGCATGGTCTTCGACGACGACGGGGTGAAGGCGGTCTCCTGGCGCATCGACGGCGGTGAGTTCCAGCGCCTGGAGGGCGGCAACAACTTCAGCGTCCCCGCTGTCCCTCGAGCAGGTCTCCGACAACGAGCACGTGGTGGAGGTGAAGGCGGAGGACGTGGGCGGCCTCGTGAGCGCGGTGGCGCTCCCGCGGTTCAAGGTGTCCCGCTCGGACCCCGTGTCCTCGCTCGAGTCCCCCGCGCATCAGCGACCACGTGCGCGGACATCGTGGACCTGCGGGGCACGAGCACGGACCCGAACGGGATCGCCGAGGTGCGCATCTCCTTCGACAATGGCCTGAGCTTCTACAGGGCCGAGGTGGAGCGACGCCGGCGCAGCGCGGAGCCGCCTGGCGCTACAGGCTGGACACGCGCCTCCTCGCCGACGGCACGCAGGCGGTGCTCGTGCGCGCCGTGGACGCGACCGGCGCCGAGGGCCTGTTCACCACGACCATCAACATCGACAACGACGCCCCCGAGCTGGTCGTCGACTCGCCCGCCGACGGCGAGGTGGTGAGCGACACCGCTGCGCCTGGACGGCAGCGCTCGATGGACACCATCGGCGCTCGCCTCGCTCGCGGTGAGCATCGCTCCCATCTCGGCGGGCCCCGCAGCGGCGGCCGCGGCCGCGAAGAGCATGGAGGCTGCGCTGACGCCGGGCGGGCATCCTCGCGCAGGAGTCGACGTCGCGGGCTCGCCCCGGGCTGGTACAACGTGCAGCTCGAGGCTGCCGACCGGGCGGGCAACAGGAGCTACGTGTCGCGCAACTTCCTGAAGCGCGCCGGCCAGGAGGCCGAGCGGGTGGAGCTCCTCTTCCCGCCGGCGGCGAGCGGCTCGCCGGTCCCTTCACGGTGAGCGGGCGGGTGCTGACGCAGTCGCCGACCGACGGGGAAGAACGCGCTGATCCTCGTCGGACGGCCAGCCGCTGGAGACGGCGCCTGATCGGACGACCTAGGGGTACTTCTCCCTCGAGGTGGCGCCGGACAGGCTGGCGGAGGGCGACCACGTCCTGTCCGCCGAGGTCGTGCTCGGCGAAGGGCGCGCGCCTGCGTCTCCGAGCCGCGCACGGTGCAGTACGCGCCGTACGGGCCCTGGGTGCGGGTCGGCTCGTTCGCGGCCGGGCGACTACGTCACGCGGCCGGCCGTACCTCGCGGGCGACGGCCGGGTGGGCCGGCCGACGAGGCGCAAGCCGCCCGGCGGAGCACGACCGGTGCGGCTCGGTCGAGGTGAGCATGGACAACGGCAGGTCCTTCGTCCGAGGCGGACGGGACCGCGAGCGTGGCGCTACGCCTGGAGACGCAGCAGCTTGCCAACGGCGCCGCTGCGCCTGCTCGTGAAGGCGACCTTCGCCGGCGGCGCGGTCGCGGTGGCGCGCACGCAGCTCGTCGTGGACACCCGCGCGCCCGCAGGTGACCCTGCTCGAGCCCCAGGAGGGCGGACGGTTCAACGAGTCGGTGCACGGTCATGGGCACCGCCTCCGACGAGTCGGGCCTGAAGGAGGTCGCGGTCAGCCTGCGCGAAGGGCGACAAGAGCCGCTACCAGGTCCCCTCGTTCATCCAGGGCCTGTACCTCGACGCGCACACCATGGGCGCCACCTACTGGGACGCGGGGCTGGGCCTCACGTTCTTCGACGACAACGTCAAGCTGCAGGTGCAGCTCGGCATGTCGCCCCCGGGCCGGTTCTCGGGGCTCGTGCATCGGCGCGAAGCTGCTCGCGAACATCGCCACGCTGCCCTTCGGCTACCTCCTCGGTCCGTCGTGGGACTTCTTCTCGATGGCCCTGGCGGTGGGCGCGAACTTCTCGTACTTCACCATGTCCGAGGACAGCATCGCGTTCACCGACGCGGGCCTCGTGCTGGGCGGCGGTCGTGGCGCAGCTCGAGTTCGCGCAAGTTCCACATCGAGCCGCTGGCGCGCGTTGAACGACCTGGGCGCTGTACACGGAGTACCAGCTCTGGTTCATCTCCTCCGACGTGGAGGGCGGGACGGTGAGCAAGCTCAGCTTCGGGCATGAGGATCGGGCTGCTGTAGGAGCCCTTGCTGCGGGCGCCCCGCGGGGCGCCCGCAGGCCCGGGGGTGCTCGACCCTCTCAGTGCATCTCCGCCTCGCAGGTGCCGATCCCGCAGCGCAGGTAGTTGAACTGCACGTTCGGGTGATCGGCGAGCAGCGACATCGGAACCGACGAGTCGGGGATCCCGCGCGAGATCATGAGCGCCGTGAGCCGCATGCCGAAGGGGTTGTCGTGCCACCCCGGGTGCCAGATCGACACCTTCTCCGATCTTCCACGTCTCCACGGGTCCGACCGACAGGGCCTGGGACGGCACGGCCGACACGACCCCACCGCCCGAGGTGCGCGCGTTCTGGATGATCGTCATGGGGTGCAGGTCCACGACCCGCGCCGAGAGCTTCCTGTACTCGGCCGGGCGTGGGAGGCGCGTCGCGGTACTTGCCCTCGCGGCGCAGCGGGTCGTTGAAGGCCCAGTGCTTCACCTCGCCCTGGCCGCCCTGCATGACGAGGCAGCTCGCCGCGTCGTAGGAGGCGGTGTACTCCTTCACGTTGTCCGCGCGCAGGAAGTGCAGGTTCTCGTCGGGCATGCGGAGCTTCTTGTCGATCCTGTTGAAGCACATGTCCAGGTCCGCCCTCGCGAAGCTGAGCGGATGGGTGATCGGGACCTCCTTGCCGTCCACGTACCACTCGTCCATGGCCCAGAAATGGGCGTGCTTCAGACTCGATGCCCAGATCGTTCACGATCCGGGCCACCAGGGGAAGCTGCTCGGTGGGCCCGATGGGCCCGCAGATGCCCGCGGGACGGCGCAGCCGTGGCCTCGCGCCAGGCCTGCACGTACTCCAGCGCCTCCGCGGTGAAGAACGACTCCCGCGTGTCGTAGAACCTCACCGTGAAGCCCGGCCGCGCGAGCTTCGGCAGGTCCTCTGCCGTGAGCCGCGCCGCCTCGGCCAGGATCTTCGGGTCCAGTGTCGTGTAGTCCCAGTAGTCCTTCGCCACCTTGCTGATGTTCCGCATTCCCGTTCCTCCTTTTCGCCCTGCCTATCACCCTGCCGAAGACCTCGGCGGCCGCGAGGATGCCGCTGCCCAGCGCCGAGCCGTCGATGCCGAGCCTCGACACGCGAAGCTCGAGGTCCTCGAAGATGCCCCGCATGCAGTGCGCGCGAGAGCGCCTCGCGCGATGCTCTCCTCCATGATCCGCGTCGTCCCCATGAGCCCGCCGCCGAGGATGAGGAGCGACGGGTTGAGGATGTTCACCGCGTTGGCAATGGCCATGCCGGCCAGCCTTCCTGCCGCGCGCAGCAGGTCCGTGCTGAACGCGTCGCCCATGCTGGCCGCGATCGACACGTCCTGTGCCGTGACGCTGTCGGCCTTGCCGTGGGTGAGGCCCTTCAGCAGCTCGGTCCTGCCCGCGGCGATCCCTTCCGCCGCCTGCCGCGCGATCGCCCTGCCCGATGCGACCGTCTCCAGGCACCCCCTGTTCCCGCATGCGCAGGCGGGCCCCCCGGGCGCGACGATGGTGTGGCCGATCTCGCCTGCCTTGTTGCCCGCTCCCCGCAGGATCGAGCCGCCGACCACGACGGCCATGCCGATGCCGTAGCCAAGGTCGGCCAGGAGGAAGTCCTGCCGCCCCCTGCCGTCTCCCTGCCATTTCTCCGCGAGCGCGTACGCGCGGGAGGAGTCCTCCACGATCACGGGCAGTGAGAACTCGGATGCGAAGATCTCCCGCAGCCGCACGTCCTGCCACCCCGGGATGTTCTCGGCGACGATCGAGGTCCCCGTCTCGGGGTTGACGAAGCCGGGCGCGCAGATGCCGATCGAGCGCACCGGGCCGGCCTCCCTGGCCGAGTGCATCAGCCTGCGGCAGATCGTCTTCATCTGGTCGAGGATGATGTCCACGGGGAGGCCGGGTCGGATCTCGAAGAAGATCCTGTCCAGCTGCCTGCCCGCGAGGTCCACGAGCATGCCGATGATGTGCGTGCCGCCGAGGTCGATCCCGATGAAGCTGCTGTGCGCGCCGTTCAGGCGGAGCAGCTCCTGCGGTCGTCCTCCCAATGATTCCCTGAACCCTGCGGGGGTGACCAGCGCATCCGCAGCCAGCGCCTCGACGATCGAGGAGACGGTCTTCTTGTCCAGGCCGAACTCAGCGGCGAGGTCGCCGCGCGATGCCTCGCCTTTTTCGCGGATCCACGTGAGGGCCCTGGATTTCTTGTCGTCCGCTCGACTTTTGCTCGGCACCCTGCCAGTATAGATGGTTTTGGCCGTCGCTTCAACAGTAGAACACGTACCTTTTCCTCGAAAGATCAATATTTGTAGCAATCTTCCGCAATACTTGACAGATAGAAGCAGAAATGATACAAACTCTCTCCGGAGTTTGAAAGCACTGCACTTCGCGCACGTGCCGCTGCAGGAGAGGGCGAATGCGACTCCTGCCCAATGGAGGTTCCACATGGCCGAGAAGCTGGCGATCGACGGCGGAAAGCCGGTCCTGACCCGCAAGGACTTCCGCAACTGGCCGATCATCGGCGCCGACGAGCGCAGGCTCGTGAACGAGGTCCTGGACAAGGGCATCGTCGCCGGCGGCACCGCGCCGCAGGTCAAGGCGCTCGAGAAGGAATGGGCCGCCTACACGGGCTCGAAGTACTGCCTGACCACGTGCAGCGGGACTGCGGCCCTGCACATGGCCCTCGCCGCCATGGGCGTGGGGCCCGGCGACGAGGTGATCACCTCTGCGTTCACCTTCCTTGCCTCGGCCTCCTGCGCGATCCACCAGAACGCGATCCCCGTGTTCGTCGACATCGACCCGCGCACCTACTGCATGGACCCGGCGAAGCTGGAGGCCGCGATCACGCCGCGCACGAAGGCGATCATCCCCGTGCACATCCAGGGCTGCCCGGCCGACATGGATCCCATCCTGGCCATCGCGCGCAAGCACAAGCTGGCCGTGATCGAGGACGCCTGCCAGGCCCACGGCGCCCTGTACAAGGGGAAGAAGGTGGGCACCCTGGGAGACATCGGCACCTTCTCGCTCAACAACTTCAAGAACCTCTGCGGCGGGGAAGGCGGCCTGTTCATCACCGACAACGAGGCGTGCCTGGAGAAGGGCGTGCTGATCCGCTGCTTCGGCGACGAGGTGGACGAGGTGAGCAAGCGCCGGGTCTACAACGCCTCGATCCTCGGCTACATGTACAGGAACCAGGAGCTGCCCGCGGCACTGACGCGTGCCCAGCTCCTGCACCTGGACGAGCACAACAGGGTCCGCATCGAGAACGCCAACGCGCTGACGCGCGAGCTGGCGAAGATCCCAGGGGTCATTCCTCCGTACTGCCCGCCCGACTGCACCCACGTGTACTTCATGTACAACGTGCGCTTCGACCCGAAGAAGGCGGGGGTGAACGCGGAGCCGCGCAGGTTCCGCATCGCCGTCGAGAAGGCCCTGTACGCCGAGGGCATGCTGATCGGCCAGTGGCAGACCATGCCGGTGCCGGCGCAGGACCTGTTCCAGAGCAAGCTGGGCTACGGCGGCACGGGGTTCCCCTGGTCGGTCAACGAGGCGAAGGGCATCCGCTACAACTACGACCCGGCCCAGTTCCCCGTGGCGCAGCAGCTGTGCGACAGCTACACGATCGTGCACGGCATCCACGCTCCCAACGGGCCCGAGCAGGTGGACAAGATGGCCGCCGCGGTGCGCAAGGTGTTCTCGAACCTCGATGCCGCGCTGAAACACGCCGACGACCCCATCTACCCCGGCGCCGACGGCGCCCTCTACGGCGCGGGCTGAGCGGGGGAAGGCCATGACCAGCAGGGGGCTTTTCGGAAAGAAGTTCCTCGCCATCGAAGAGAGGACCCGCGAGATCGGCAGGCCCGACGAGGACCACGTCGTGGTGAAGGTCAGGGCATGCGGCGTGTGCGGCACCGACATCAACTTCGTGCGCGACTGGGCCGACGACCCCATGGCACTGGGTCACGAGATTGCAGCCGAGGTCGTGGAGGTCGGGAAGAACGTGCACAGCGTGGCCCCCGGCGACAGGGTCATCGTCGAGGACTGCACCATGTGCGGGGTGTGCGACCACTGCAAGAGCGGCCACCCCGAGCTCTGCCGCACGATGCACTCCATGGAAGGCCAGCCCGGCATGAGCCAGTACATGTCGGTGCGCTTCAACAGCCTCGTGAAGTTCGAGGGCATGGATTTCGTGCCCGCCAGCCTGACCGAGCCGCTTGCCGTGTCGCTCACCTCCGTCCTGAATGCGCAGATCCCCCTGGGCGGGAGCGTGGTCGTGCTGGGAAACGGGCCGCTGGGTCTGATGGCAGCGCGCCTGGCAAAGCTGCGCGGGGCGGGTTTCGTCGCCATCACCGGCCTGCCGCGGGACAACCCGCGGGAGAGCGTCCGGTTCGCCGCGGCCGAGAAGCTGGGCTGCGACATGACGATCGAGACCGGGCGCGAGAGCGTGGAAGAGAAGGTGAAGGCCCGGTTCCCGAAGGGCGTGGACAGGGTGATTGTGAGCTCTCCCCCGAGAGCATGGCCGACGCCTTCCCGATCCTGGCCTACGGCGGGATCATCACCTTCTTCGGCCTGCACTTCGGCGGGAAGAACCGGATCAGCCTCGACGTGAACGAATGCATCTTCCGCAAGATCTCCCTCATCCCCACCTTCGCAGAGCCGGCCATCAACTTCCCCGTGGCTATCCGGCTGCTCCGCGACGGCCTGGTGGACGCGCAGGCGCTGGTGACCCACACGTTCGGTCTCGGGGAGGCGAAGACGGTGATGACCGGGATCGTCGATGGCACGCTGCCGGCGATCAAGGCCGTGGTGCTCCCCCACGGCTGAGGCACGAGACGGCTCCCGAGGACACGCCCGCGTTGTGCGGGCGGTTCAGATAGCGGAGGAATCTGAGGAAGGAGGGCGTATGAGGGCAAGGTTTTCGAAGGCTGTGATCGTGCTCCTGGCGGTGATCCTCGCCATCGGCATCTTCGCAGGCAGCGCGGGGGCGGCGCCGAAGAAGTTCAAGGTGGGGTATTCCTGCATCAGCTGGACCATCCCGTTCATGGTGTACTACAAGCAGCTGTTCGAGCAGGAAATGAAGAAGTACCCCAACTACGAGGTGATCTGGCACGACGCCAAGTTCGACAACAAGGCGATGGTCGACGCGGTGGAGGGGTGGATCGCCCAGAAGGTGGACCTCATCATCAGCTTCCCGTTGGACCACGTCGTGATGATCGAGACGTACAAGAAGGCCCTGAAGGCGGGCATCCCCGTGCTCCTCACGATGGATCCGCCGGATTACAAGGCCTTCGAGTACATGACCGCATTCTCGGGCCTTGACGGCAGGGACGGCGGCCGCATGTGCGCGGAGCTGCTGAACAGCGTGGCCCCCAACGCCAAGGTGGGCTACATCAGCGCGCCCAAGGGCTCGGCATCCGAGCAGCAGTACACGGAGGGCTTCAAGGTCGCGCTGCAGAGGCTCGGCTCCAGGGTGCAGATCGTCGCGGAGGAGGACGGCAAGTGGGACGTCACCACCGCCTACCAGAAGGCGAGCGACATCCTCACCAAGTTCCCCAACCTGACGCCTTCTACACCACCGATGACTACATGGGCGCAGGCATCATCCGCGCCCTGAAGGAGAAGGGGTACCGGCCCGGCCAGGTGAAGATCGTGGCCCAGGGCGGCAGCAAGACCGGCGTGCAGGACCTGAAGGACGGCTGGTACGTGGGCATCGTCGACCAGGGACCCGTGCTCTGCGTGTACCAGGACATCTGGTTCATGAAGGCCCTGCTGGAGGAGGGGAAGAAGCTCCCCCACTTCGCGATGGTCAGGCAGGAGCTCATCACGAAGGAGAACGTCTCCCGGTTCCCCGGAACCTGGTCAGCCCGGCGGCGGGCCCCGCGGCCCGCCCGGACAGCATGCAGACTCGGTTGGACAGGGCCGGGACGCCCTGCGCGTCCCGGCCCATTCCCATTGCGCGGTCCCTCGCGGGGGGCGCGCGAAAAGACAGGAGCGGCGGATGAAAACCTACGGCGTGGGCGTGTACGGGATCGGGTGGGCGGCCGGGTCTCACATCGAGGCCATCCTCGCCAACCCCGCGATGCGGGTGGCGGCACTCGGCTCGAGGAACAGGGACTCGGCGCAGAAGAAGAAGGACGAGCACCGGCTGGCCGACTGCGCAGTGGTGAACTCCTTCGCGGAGATGCTGAAGCTGAAGGACGTGGACATCATCGACATCTGCACGCCCAACGCGCTGCACGCCGAGCAGGCCATCGCCGCCGCCCGGGCGGGCAAGCACCTCATCATCGAGAAGCCCGTCGTGATGAACCTGGCAGAGCTGAAGGCCGTGCGTGACGCCGTGAAGAAGGCGGGAGTGACCACCCAGGCATGCTTCGAGCTGCGCTGGAATCCGCACGTGCAGAGCCTGCGCTCCATGATCGACAAGGGCGGGCTGGGGAAGCTGTTCTACGTCGAGGTGGACTACTATCATGAGATCGGGCCGTGGTGGCACGGCTACACCTGGGGGTGCAACACGGTGAAGGGCGGCCCCAGCGCCACGCTGGTGGCGGGTTGCCACGCGGTGGACCTGCTGCTGTACTTCGGCGGCCCCGTGACCGAGGTCATGGCCTACGGCTGCAAGGGCCACAGGAAGGACTACGAGTACGAGCCGACCTACGCCGCGGTGGTGAAGTTCGAGAACGGCACGATCGGCAAGACGGGGAACTCCTTCGAGAACGAGAGCCCCTACGTGATGAACATGGTCCTGCACGGTTCGGGCGGCTCCGTGTACAACGAGAAGTTCTTCACGAAGGAGTGGTTCGCCGGGCAGGCGGGGTGGCAGACGTTCAACACCATCTTCCTGGAGTCCGGCGACGTGAAGCACCACCCCTACAAGCCCATGATGCTCGACATGACAGACAGCCTGGCCGACCGGCCGCGAGCCCTGGAACAGCATCGACAGCTCGTACAGGTCGCACGAGCTGTGCCTTGCCATCGACAGGTCGATCGCCACGGGAAAGATTGTACAGCTGCCCCTCGTGGAGTAGGAGGAGATCCATGGCGCTCACGTACGGGGTCGGTGTCTACGGGATCGGGTGGGCGGCGGGCGCCCACATCACCGCGCTGCTCGCCAACCCGAAGCTGCGGGTCGCGGCGCTGGGATCGAAGAACAGGGCATCGGCGCAGAAGAAGAAGGACGAGCACGGCCTCGCAGACTGCACCGTCGTGAACAGCTTCGAGGAGATGCTGAAGCTGAAGGATGTCGACATCGTCGACATCTGTACTCCCAACGCCCTGCACGCGGAGGAGGTCATCGCGGCGGCCGCGGCGGGCAAGCACCTCATCATCGAGAAGCCCATCGCGATGAACCTGCCCGAGCTGAGGGCCGTGCGCGACGCGGTGGTGAAGGCGGGTGTGAAGAGCCAGGCCTGCCTGGAGTCGCGCTGGAACCCCCACGTGCAGAACCTGCGCGCCATGATCGCGAAGGGGGGCATCGGCAGGCCCTTCTACACGCAGGTGGACTACTACCACGAGATCGGCGACTGGTGGCACGGCTACACCTGGGGGTGCAACACGCGGACCGGCGGCCCCAGCGCCACACTCGTGGCGAGCTGTCACGCGGTTGACCTGATGCGGTACTTCGGGGGGGAGATCTCCGAGGTCATGGCGTACGGGTGCAAGGGCCACAGGAAGGACTACGAGTACGACCCGACGTATGCCGCCATCGTGAAGTTCGAAAACGGCACCATCGGCAAGACCGGGACTTCCTTCGAGGTGGAAAGCCCGTACGTGATGAACATCGTCCTGCACGGCCCGAACGGCTCCGTGTACAACGAGCGGTTCTTCACGAAGGAGTGGTTCACCGGGCAGGCGGGGTGGCAGACGTTCAACACGGTGTTCCTCGAGTCCGGCGACGTGAAGCACCACCCCTACAAAGGGATGATCGACGAGTTCGTCGACTCCCTGGAGGCGGGCAGGGAGAGCGAGAACAACATCCACTCCGCCTTCCGGTCGCACGAGGTGTGCCTCGCCATCGACAGGTCCCTCGACACGGGCCGGGCGGTGTCGCTGCCGCTGCAGGACGCGTAGGGTGGACTTCCTCGAGATCCGCGGCCTCACCCGCAGGTTCGGCGGCGTGCTCGCCCTCGACGGGGTGGACCTCTCGGTGCGCCGGGGCGTGGTGCACTCGATCATCGGCGAGAACGGGGCGGGCAAGAGCACGCTGCTGAAGGTGATCGCCGGCATCGTCCGCGCCGACGCGGGCGAAGTGACCTTCCGCGGCCAGAGGATCGCCAATGCGAGCCCGAACAGGCTCTTCGGCCTGGGGATCTCCGCGGCATTCCAGGAGACCTCGCTCTTCGACAACCTGACGGTAGCCGAGAACCTGTACCTGGGGGGACTGTCCAGACCGGGCAACCCCGCCGTCGACTGGAAGGCTGCCGCGGAGACTGCGCGCAGGTCGTTCGAGGAGTTCGGCATGCCGGGCGTGGACCCGCAGGAACGGGCAGGCCTCCTGCCCGCAGAGACGCGCCAGGTGCTGGAGATCCTGAAAGCCGTGAAGCCGAACGCGGCGCTTCTCAGCCTCGACGAGCCCACGGCTTCTCTCACCCGCGGGGTGACGAGGCTCCTGTTCGACAAGATCGGAAGGATGCGCGGCGCGGGGGTCACCTTCCTCTACGTCTCGCATCACCTCGACGAGGTGCTGGAGGTGAGCGACAGGATCACCGTGTTCCGCGACGGTCGCAAGGTCGGTACCCTCGACAGGGCCGACGCCACGGAGAGGCGACTGCACGAGATGATGGTGGGCAGGGCGGTGAGCTACGACCGGCGGCCGCCGGCGGCCGCCGCCGCGGCACCGATCCTGGAGGTCGAGGGCGCGGGAGACGGCGAGAAGGTGCACGACGTGTCCTTCTCGGTGTCGCCCGGCGAGATCCTCGGCATCACCGGCCTCATCGGCGCGGGCAGGAGCGAGATGGCCTGCATGCTGGCGGGCCTGCGCCCCATTCGGACGGGCCGCGTGCGCTTCGCGGGCAGGGACATCTCGCGCGCGAGCCCGGGCCAGGCGATCCGGATGGGCATCTCGTACCTTCCCCGAGGAGCGCAGGCAGATGGGCCTGTTCCTCGGCCAGGACCTCGTTCTGAACACGACGATCGCGGGGCTGGAGAGAGTGGCGCGGGGTCCGCGGATCGACTTCCGCCGCGAGAGGAGCCTGGCGGCGGAGTTCCTGCGCGTGCTGGGAGTGAAGCACGCCAGCCCCCGGCAGGCGGCGCTGTCGCTGAGCGGCGGAAACCAGCAGAAGCTGCTGCTCGCCAAGTGCCTGTTCACCGAGCCGCGCCTCCTGATCCTGGACGAACCCACCAAGGGCATCGACGTGGGCTCCAAGGAGGAGATCTACGGCAGGGTGCGCGAGCTTGCTGCGCGCGGCATGGCGGTGATCGTGGTGTCGTCGGAGGTGGAGGAGATCTGCCTGCTCTCTGACAGGGTGCTGGTCATGGGGGAGGGCCGGCTGATCGGATCGTTCACGGGCGAGGACATCCGCGAGGACACCATCACGGCTTGCTACCTGCGCACTGGAGGGGTGGTCGCGTGAAAGCTTTTCTGCGCGCCAACACGATCTGGCTGGTCATCCTCGCGCTCTTCGTCGCCCTCGCGCTCATCGCACCGAACTTCCTCACCGTGATGAACCTGCGCACGACGATCATCAACATGACCCACGTGGCGATCGTCGCCTTCGGGCTCACGATCGTGTTCCTCGGGGGAGGCTTCGACCTGAGCCAGGGTGCCGTGCTGATCCTCGCCGCCACCCTCACCATCGGGATGAACCCGAAGAGCCCGCTCCTCGTGGCAGGTGCGCTCCTGCTGATCCTTGCCATCTCGGCGGGCATCGGCACCTTCAACGGCTACCTCGTCGGGATGCGCCAGCTCAACTCGTTCGTCGTCACCTTGGGCACGCGCACGATCATCGGCAGCGTGATCTTCATCAACGCGGCCCGGGCCGTGTACGGGTTCACAGGCCAGGCCAAGGCGCTGGAGTTCATCGGGCTGGGACGGCTGTTCGGTTTCCTGCCCGTCCTGACGGCTGTCCTGCTCGTCGTGGGAGCCGCCTGCTGGTACGTGGTCCGCTACACTCCCTACGCGCGCAAGGTGCTCGCGGTGGGCGCCAGCTCCGTGGTGGCACGGTTTTCGGGCCTCGCGGTGAGGAAGCTGCAGATGTCCACCTACATGGTGAACGGACTTCTCGCCGGGCTCGCCGGGTTCCTCATTGCATGCAAGACCTCCTACATCACCCCGTCGCTGGTGTGGCACTACGACTTCGACGCCATCACCGCCTGCGCCCTGGGGGGCGTGAGCCTCTCGGGAGGCAAGGGCACGATCCTCGCGGCCCTCTCCGGGGTGATTCTGCTTGCCCTGCTCAACAACGGCATGACGCTGCTGGGAGTCCCGCGGTGTGGCAGCCCATCCTCAAGGGGGTCGTCCTCCTCGTGGCCATCATCGCGGACATGCAGACAAAGAGGACCCATGCGTAGAGCACCCACGTTCGCCTCACGGGCATTCTCGCTGCGCATCCCCATCCTCGTCGTGCTGCTGAGCGCCGTGTTCTCGATCCTGTCCGCGGACTTCTTCTCGCCACGCACGATCGAAAAGGTCCTCTTCCTGCTGCCCTCGGAGGGAGCCGTCGCGATCGGCATGACACTTGTCATGATCATCGGCGAGCTGGACATGACGGTGGGCGGCGTGTTCGCCCTGTCGGGGATCGTCCTGTACAGGCTCCTGCCCTTGGGCCTCGTGCCGGCGATGGCAGGGGCGCTCCTGCTGGGAGCGGCGGTGGGCCTGGTGAACGGCCTGGTGATCTTCCGACTGCGGGTGAACTCCCTCATCGCCACGATCGCGGTGAGCTTCATCCTGAGCGGGCTGGCGCTGCTTGCCGCCGACAAGACAGTCCAGATCGCAAGCCCGCCGCTGGTGGCCTTCGGGAACGGGTCGCTGTGGCTGTTTCCCTGGTCGGCCTTGTTCTACCTGGCCCTCGTGGCCGTGTTCCAGTTCATCCTGCGGCGGACCCGCTACGGCATCAGGCTCTATGCCGTGGGCGGCAGCCGCATCTCCAGCACCTATACGGGAATCAACGCCCGCGCCGTGGGCATCGGGGTGTTCGTCCTGTCGGGAGTCTTCGCGGCCCTGGGCGGGATACTGTACGCGGCGCGCCTCGCCGCCGCCAGCCCGCTGTACGGCGGGGACACGGCGATCTATGTGCTCACCGCGGCCCTGCTGGGCGGCACCGCGATCGGCGGGGGAAGCGGGGACGTCGTGAAGACGCTCTTGGGAATCCTGCTCCTGGCCATCTTCACGAAGGGCTTCACGATGCTGCAGGTGCCCGCCTTCTACCAGAACATGATCATCGGCGCCATCCTCATCCTGCTGCTACTCGCGGGAAAGAGCCTGGAGGAGAAGCGGGGGTGAGCACGGTCCTGGTGCGTGGCGGCGACGTGCTCGCGGCCGGGCGTCTGCAGCCCGACGCGGACCTGCTCGCGGAAGATGGGCGCATCCAGCGCATCGGCCGGGGGCTGGCCGAGGAGCGCGGCACGCGCGTGGTCGACGCCCGCGGGTGCTGGGTGCTCCCCGGCCTCGTGGACATCCACACCCACGGCATCGGTGACGTCTCAATCGACACGGGAAGCGCCCGGGAGTTCTCGCGCCTGCACGCTGCAAGCGGTGTCACCGCCTGCCTGGCCACCCTCGCGCTGGGCGCCGAGGAGGACGCGCGCCGGATGCGCGACATCCTTCGCGAGACCGACGGATTTTCCCTCACCCCGAACATCGTGGGCTTTCGGCCCGAGATCCTGTACCTCGTGGACGCGAGCGCGGGGCCCTCCTCGTCCCTTGCGCAGCCCGACCCCCGGACCACCGAGGCGCTGTGGGAGGCCTCCCGGGGACTCATCCGGGTGTGGGACGTGTCTCCCGAGATCGAGGGGGCGCTGCCCTTCATCGAATGGTGCGCGGCCAACGGGGTGGTGGCGAGCATGGCGCACAGCGCTGCCGGCATCGACGTGGCGCGGCAGGCCGTCGATGCGGGGATGCGCCTCGTGACGCATTTCTACGACCTGTTCGCGATGCCGACGGAGAAGGACGAGGGGGTGTACCCTGCCGGGGTCACCGACTACATCAACGTCGAGGACCGCCTGGTCGTGGAGATCATCCCCGACGGCGTGCACGTGGACCCCCTGCTGGTCGAGAAGACCCTGCGGTGCAAGGGAGTCGACAGGGTCGTGTTCATCACCGACAGCCTGCGCGGCTCGGGAAAGCCGCCGGGAACCTACGACGGGATCATCCCCGGAGAGCCGGTGGAGGTGACCGCCGACAGGGGCATCCGCAGGAAATCGGACGGGATCCTCTCGGGCAGCGCGATCACGACCATCACAGGGTTCAGGAACGCGGTGACGGTGTTCGGCAGGTCGATCCCCGACGCCTGCCGGCTGTGCGCCCTCACCCCGGCCCGGCTGCTGGGCCTGGGGCGGAAGGGCCTGCTTGCCCCGGGCATGGACGCAGACCTCATCGTCGTGGACAGGGACCTGCGGCTTCGCGCCACGATTGCCGGCGGGCAGGTCCTGCACGAGGCGTGAGCGAGGCGACGCGGTGCCGCGGTGCCTCGCGCCGCGATGGCGCGCGTTGACAGTGCATGTGCGCGGGAATAGTCTGGTTCCGACGGCCCTCGGCCGCCGCAGGTTTCCCGCGGGACAGAGGCTTTCGATCGAAGGAGGAATGGGTATGAGAAAGGCGCTGAGAATCTCCGCGCTCCTGGCCATCGGGCTGGTGCTGCTCCTCGCGGTCACCGGCTGCGCAAAGAAGGAGCCGAAGAAGCTGGTCATGTGGGTGCCCGGGCGCGACAGCTACATCGGCCCGGACGAGCAGAAGAAGGCGCAGGAAGAGTGGTACATCTCCCAGGCCTTCCGTCGCTTCGAGAAGGCCAACCCGGGCGTGACCGTCGAGCTGGTCGTGGAGCCCGACGCGGCTGCCGCGCACCAGACCTTCAAGGCCGCGGCGGTTGCCGGCAATGCCCCCGACGTGGCCTCGCTGTGGTCCGGGCAGTACATCTTCGGGATCAAGGACGCGCTCAAGCCGATCGACACGCTGGTGCCCAAGGCGGATCTCGAAAACCTCGTGGGCTGGGACACGGTGCGCGAGGACTTCAAGGCGGACGGCAACCTCCTGGGCTACGGCGCCTACACCGTCACCCTGTGCTTCTTCTTCTACAACAAGACCCTCGTGAAGCAGGCGGGACTGGACTTCGAGGCCAACCCCCCGCGCACGACCGCGGAGTTCGACGCGGCCCTCCAGAAGATCAAGGCCACCGGGGTCATCCCCATCGTCACAGACGAGAGCTTCCCCTGGTTCAACCTGTACGTGGCCGTGTACTGGTGGTACCAGATGAGCGGACCCGACCGCATCCTCAAGGACTGCCTGGGGCAGGAGAAGTTCTCCGAGGACAAGGGCCTGCTGGACATGCTGGAGTACTACCACTCCCTGTGGCAGAAGGGATACGTGAACAGGGACGCGGCCTCCTCCAGCGACTACTGGGCCAGGTTCCTCCAGGGCAAGGCCGCCCTGACGCCGAACGTGAGCCTCGTGGGGGCCGATGCCCTCGCGGCGCTGGGCGATGAGAACGTCGGTATCCTCGCTCCCCCCGACATGGACGCCAACGCCCCCTTTGCCACGGGCAACGTCGTGGGCGGGACGGGCGGGGCGCTGGTGGTCTCGAACAACTCGAAGAACCCCGAGCTGGCCGTGAAGCTCATCTCCTTCCTCTGCTCCAAGCCCGAGACCCTCGAGCTGCTGAAGAACCAGACCTTCGTTCCCGATCCGCAAGGACATCACCCCGGCCGAGATGGGCTTCGCGCCCGGCTCGCTCCAGGAGAAGATGTACTCCTACAAGGACAAGTACGTCTACTTCGTCGACAACATCCTGACCCCCGGCGTGGTCGACGAGTACTACAAGCTGTGCCCGCTCGTGCTGGTGGGCAAGATGACCCCGATGGAGTTCGCGCAGGCCCTCGACGCGAAGGCCGCCGAGATGAAGCAGTAGCCGCATCGGTGCACCCGTGCCTTGCGCATTTTCTGCAGGGAGCCGCGGCATGCCGCGGCTCCCTGCCGTTCCCTTCCCGGGGCGGGGGCTGACAGGTGAGCAGGCGCTCCCTGCGCATCCCCCTCACGCGCCGGGCAGCTCCGCCAGAGGCAGGCCATCCTGTCGGTGCTGCCGGTCATCCTGGTGCTGCTTGCCATCCGCGCCTACCCCATCGCCAGCGCCGCGGTGAAGAGCTTCACCAACTGGAACGGGCTTTTCACGGCCGACTACGTGGGCCTGGCGAACTACGCGCGCCTGCTCAAGGGCAGCGTGTTCTGGAAGCTGGTCCGCAACAACTTCGTCCTCCTGCTCAACGTGCCCATCCAGGTCTTCCTGGGCCTGGTTGTCGCGGTGCTGCTGCACGAGAGGGTCTGGGGCTGGCGCTTCTTCCGCTCCCTGTACTACACCCCGCAGATCATCGCGGCGGTCATCATCGGGTACCTGTTCCGCACGCTTTTCTCGATGGACGGCCCCGTGAACATCGTCATGGGCAGGCTGGGCCTGATGCCGATCCCCGTGGAGTGGCTGGGAAACGCGGGCAGCGCGCTCTCCGTGATCGTGCTGTGCCTCGTGTGGTCCTCGCTGGGATGGATCGCCATCGTGTTCATGGGAGGTCTCTCCTCGATCCCCGACTCCGTCTTCGAGGCCGCGCGCATCGACGGGGCGGGGTTCTGGCGGAGAACCTTCCAGATCGCCGTGCCCATGCTGGCCCGTGTCATGGAGTACGCCGTGATGCTGTCGATCGTGTGGACCTTCACGGGTCTTTTCCCGTTCATTTACTCCCTCACCCGCGGCGGCCCCGGCTACGAGACCACGACGCTGGACTACATGATCTACATCAAGAGCTTCGTGAGCGGCGTGAACCTCGGCGAGGCCTGCGCCATCGCGGTGCTGCTCCTGCTCATCATCCTCGCGCTCACGGTGGCGGAGATGCGGGTGACGAACAGGGCCGACGACTGGAGCGAGTAGGGCGATGCGCAGGGTCGGTGCCGCCACGACGGTGGGGAAGCTGGTCATCTTCGCCGTGCTGTGCGTGGTGGGGCTGTCGTTCCTGTACCCGATCTGGTTCATGGTCATGAACTCGCTCAAGACCCGCCCGGGGTACTACACCAACCCCTTCAGCCTGCCGTCGGGGCCCCTGCAGTGGCACAACTTCAGCGCCATGGTGAGCCAGTTCAGGATCCTGCAGCTGTTCCGCAATACCGGCATCATCTGCCTTGCCACCCTCGTGCTCCTGGTCCTGCTGGGGGTGCTGGCAAGCTACTCCTTCTCCAAGCTGCGCTTCCGCTGGTCGCAGCCCGTGTACCTCGCCATCGTGGTGACCCTGTTCATCCCCGCCCAGGTGACGATGATCCCCATGTACGTCGTCTTCGCCCGCGCGGGTCTCGTGGACACCTACTGGTCTGTCGTGCTCGCCTACCTTGCGCAGTTCATCCCCGAGGTCGTCATGCTGATGACGGCGAACTTCCGCTCCATCCCCAACGAGATCATCGAGGCGAGCGAGATCGACGGGTGCGGGTACTGGCAGGTCGTGCGAAACGTCATCCTGCCCACCGGCCGCGCCGCGGTCTTCCTGACGGTGATCTTCTACTTCATCATCATGTGGAACGACCTGTTCATCCCCATGGTGCTCCTGCGCAAGATGGACATGCGCACGGTCATGGTCGCCCTGGCGGGGCTGATCGCGCGCTACACGGGCGACCCGCCCTACCAGTTCGCGGGGCTCCTGCTCAGCGCCGTGCCCGCGCTCCTGGTCTACGTGGTGTTCCAGCAGTACATCATCAAGGGGCTGACCGCGGGAGCGATCAAGTAGGCCGGGCGCACCCGGGACCGCGGCGCGCCGCTCAGCGGGCCCGTGCGACCTGGCCGGCGAACCCGTCGATCTCCTCCACCCCCTCCAGCACGGTGAACTCGACCTCCATCTCGCGCGTCTCGCCCGGCTCGAGACGGGCAGGCTGCCCTCGCGCGCGCAGGACCGGCCCTGTTCACGATCTTCGTGTTCACGGGCTCGAAGCCCACCACGTAGTCCACCTCGTTCAGCATCTTCCACTCGTTCAGGAACGGGAGGGTCGAGGCGGTGAAACGCAGCGAAGCCCCAGGCCGAGCCCGAGGCGCCTGTTGACCACGGCGGCCCGGGTGTACCCGTCGGCGTCGACGGCCATCGTGTGCAGGTAGTCCAGCCCGACGGCGCGCCGGATCTGGGGCGGCGAACCTGCGCACCTCCGCCGAGTGCGGCGGCCGCGCGCGGGTCGTAGGGCTCGATCGAGCGCGAGGCGACCAGGAGCTCGCTCGACTCGTCCAGCAGCGGGAACCCCGCGTTCACGTGGTACAGGATCGTGAAGGGGGAGGGCCGGGGACCGACGTTCTGCACGGTGTCGCGCACGCGCAGGCTCTTCGCGCCGAGGCGCGTGGTGATCGACCGGGTCAGCCGCAGCTTGTCGCCGAAGAGCACGCGTCTCCTCGACCTCGCCCGTCATCTCCAGGACGTACTCGTCCCCTTCCCAGCGCGAGAGGTCGCAGACCTGCCGCGCGGGCAGGCTGCTGTAGCGGCCGTGCAGGCCAAGGTCCTCCGCGCCGTCGCGCCCCGGGTCGCCGAAGTAGGTCAGGCCGCACGTGGTGAGAAGGCCGCCGAAGAACACGCGGAGCCACTCGCTGCCCGCAGGGTCGTGGAAGGCGGGGTGCGCGATGCCCCCCGGCGCGTGGTAGACCAGCCCGGTGCCCTTGAACGTGCAGTCGGCGATGTCCAGGCCCCGGTCGGGCAGGACCGTGAACGACAGGCCCGCGCCCGTGTCGACCACGGCCGCGCGCACGCCCCGGGCCCTGCCCTCGACGAGCTCGCAGTGCCGGATCCCGCCCAGCTGCCCCATGCCGCCCACCCTGCGCTCGATCTCCGTCCTGCTCCATCCGCGTCCGCCGATCAGCGCCATGCTCTTACTCCTTCTCCCAGCGGATGTCTGCCGCGTGGCGACCCGCCGCCCGGCAGAGCTCCTCGTGCAGCTCGCGGATGTCGCTGTCGGTCCAGCGCGCGTCCAGCCAGACCACGGGGACTGCCACCACGTCGGGGGCCAGGATGCCCGCCGCTTCCTCGAAGCCCTTCACGATGTCTGCCGCGCTCTCGCCGTTGTCGAACATCAGCTCGACGAACCCCCGGCCGGCGAACGCTTCCGCAAGCCGATGCAGGTCTCCCCGCGTGTAGCGGAACGAGCAGTTCAGCCCGTCGATGGGCGGGTCGTGGTCGAGGTACTCTGCCGCGGCGGGGTGGGGCCCGCAGTTGTGGATCCGCCCGCCCCGCCACCGGCGGAAGATGCGGTTGTTGGCCGGGACTGAGAACTCCCGGAAGTGCACGGGCGACAGCCCCGCGCACACGTCGTCGGACACGAATCCTTTCCTGCCGTCGGGCGCCCACACGGGATCGAAGTCGATGCAGGTCAGCCGCTCGATCCCGCCCGCGGCCCGGATCACCTCCCGGTAGCAGGAGACCTGCACGCTCCGCGGCAAAGGCGAGGAACCGCGCGAACAGGTCGGGCCAGTCGTACAGGGCCGTGAAGAGCAGGTCGGTCTCGAAGAGGTCCTTCGCCGTGTTCAGCGGGCCGCCGAGGTCGGGGCCGGCGATGGATACCTCGGGGGGAAGCGCGCGCGCGAAACCCGCCGTCCACTCCAGGATGAAGGGCATGAGCCCGCTCGTGCGCGGGTCAGGGGCTCCCGCCGCGATGAGCGCGGCGGCATCGTCCGGGCCGGCGACGGGATGCTCCCCGACGCCGGGCGCCTGGTTGGGATCATCGCCCCAGTGCACCGGCACGCCGAACATCGTGGCGATGGTGATGTAGCCCGGCCACAGGCGGGCGACCGGGACGTAGTCGTCGGGAAGCAGGCGAAGCAGCCTGTCGATGTTCGCCCGGTTGGAGTCGAGCTGCACCTCCCCGTCCTGGCAGGCCTCGCGCAGCGTGCGGCCGTGGAAATCCTCCAGCACGAAGGCGAGGGGCGTGTGGTCCACGCGCCTGCGCTCCCACGCCCGGCGCATGCGGTCCTTCCGCCTCTCGATCTCCCGTCGGTCGATCGACGCGATGTCCATGCGGCCTCCCGCGGCAGTATACGCCGTGCAGGGCGACATCCGCCACCACGGCCCGGGCGGGCCGCGGCGCAGGCTCTCGTGTTGACAAATGCCGGGCCAGGGCCAATACTTCTCCTGTCCCGGTCACTGCTTTCCAATCCGGCTTCTGCCTGGAGTGAGACATGACATCTCGGGAACGGATGCTCGCGGCCATCGGCTGCGACGAGGTCGACCACACCCCCTGCTCGTTCATGCTCTACTACACCCTCTTCGACACCTGCCGGACGGACCACGAGTTCGTCGAGAAGCAGGTCGAGATGGGCCTGGACGCGTTCGTGCACGTCGGCCAGCTCAACCACGAGCTGCACCGCTACGGCGCGCTCGACCCGCGGGCCACGTGGAAGGAATGGGTCGAGGATGCCGACGGGTCCGCGGTCTTCTGCCGGCGCATCGACACCCCCGCGGGGCCGCTCACGAGCCGGGTGCGCCGGCGGGGCGGCTGGCCGACCCGGGAGGACTTCCCGCTCATGAAGGACTGGATCGTGCCCCGCATGGAGGAGCCGCTCGTGAAGCCCGAGGAGGACCTCGAGAAGGTGCGCTTCCTCTTCGGTCCCATCGGCGAGGCGCACGTGCGGACCCTGCGGGAGGAGGCTGCCGCCGCCTCCGCGCTCGCCCGCAGGCTCGGGCTGCTGCAGGTGGGGGGCTGGAAGGGGAGCGTCCGCCCGGGGCTCCAGGTCGACCCGGGGGTCATGGGCTGCGACGCCATGTCGTGGCTGTCGGGCATGGAGCCGGTGATGGTCCTGTCGCTGTCGAACCCCGCGGTGATCGAGGAATACGCGCGGATCATCCACGAGTGGAACATGCGCATGATCGACGTGTACCTCGACGTGACCGAGGCCGACCTTGTCGTGCGCCGGGGGTGGTACGAGACCACCGAGTTCTGGACCCCGGCAGCATGGCGGCGCATCATCGCGCCCACCCTCAGGCGCGAGGCCGACCTCGTGCACCAGGCGGGCAGGAAGTTCGGCTACATCATCACCAGCGCCTTCCTTCCCCTGGTCGACGACATCATCGCCTCCGGCGTGGACGTGCTGATCGGGCTGGACCCGTCGGAGGGCAAGGGCACGCAGCTGCCCGAGATCAAGCGCCGCTTCCGGGCCGCCCGGCGGGCGCTGTGGGGAGGCGTGAGCGGGGCGATCACCGTCGAGATGGGGACCGGAGAGGAGACCGAGGAGGCGGTGCGCACGGCGCTCGAGACCCTCGGGGACGGCGGGGGGTTCATCCTCTCGCCCGTGGACAACGTGCGGGAGAACACGGCGCTCGCGCGCGAGAACAGCAGACGATTCATCGCGGCGTGGAAACGGCTCAGGTGAAGAGCGTTGCTCTTCTGGAGTGTCTTTGAAAGTCTCTCGAAGGAGGTCTCCATGAGAAAGGGCACAGCATTCCTCCTGGTCGCGCTCCTGCTCCTGCCGCTCGCCGCGTTCGCCGGCGGGCAGAAGGAGGGGAAGGCCGCGGAAGGCGAGACCATCACGGCCCTGTTCGGCATCGATGCGGCCGGCAAGCACATGGCCGAGCGCGCCACGGAGTTCACCGCGAAGACGGGAATCAAGGTCAACCTTGTCGAGGTGGAGTGGGACGGCATGGTGAACAAGCAGGCCGTCGCGCTCGCGGCCAACGAGCCGACCTTCGACATCGTGGACTGCGGCTCGTTCATGCTTCCCGAGTACGTGCCGGGCGGGAAATACTCGGACATCTCCGACATGTTCCCTGCCGGGTACAAGTCGAAGTTCATGGACGGCATGATCGAGTCGGTCACGATCGGCGGCAAGGTCTACGCCGCGCCGCTCATGGCATCGTGGACCATCATGTTCTACAACACCGAGATGTTCTCGAAGGCAGGCCTCGACGCAAACAAGCCTCCCGCCACGTGGGACGAACTGGTGAGCTTCGGGAAGAAGATGCAGACGAAGGACACCTACGCCTACACCGACTCACTCGCCCAGGGCGAGCAGGCGACCTGCGCCTTCTTCCGCTGGGCAAAGTCGGCCGGAGCGAAGATCGCCGAGTGGCGCGGGACCAGGGTGTACTGGCTGCTGGACAGCCCCGAGTGCGTGCAGGCCCTCGACTTCCTGAAGAAGATGCTGCGGGAAGGCACCATGGACCCCGGGACCCCGACCTACACGCAGCAGCAGATCGCCGATCTGTTCGGCAAGGGCCATGCCTCCATGTTCGTGAACTGGGACATGATGCAGATCGCCTTCAACAACCCCGAGCAGACCCCGTACGCCGGCAAGATCAAGGCGGGCAACATGCCCGGGCTCAAGGCCGGGCTCACCGGCTCGATCGAAGGCCACGAGTACCTGGCAGTGCCCGGACCGTCGAAGCACAAGGAGGCGGCGAAGAAGTTCATCACCTTCCTCCAGACCCCCGAGGTGCAGAAGAAGAGGGCTGTCGAGGAGGGCATGACACCGGTGCTGAAGGACCTGTTCAAGGACGCGGACGTGAAGAAGAAGATCAACCTCGACGTCGTCTTCAATGCCGCGGCCAACTGCTTCTACAGGCCGGCGATCGCCGAGTACACGCAGTGCTCCGACATCCTCTCGGCCGAGATCCAGAACGCTCTCGTGAACAACAAGGACTCTCGCCAGGCCCTGAAGGACGCGAACGACAAGTGCAACAAGCTCCTGGGCTGGTGACCGGACTGCACGGCTTTCCGCGGGGCGCGCCTCGGGCGCGCCCCGCTCCCTGTCGGCGCGGGCAGGCCATAGGGCGGGTGCCGCGGATGAGCTTCAGCTCGCGCCTCGAGCACAACGAGGGCCTCTTCGCATTCCTGCTCGTCCTCCCGGCGATCCTCATCGTCGGCGCCCTCTTCGTGTATCCCCTTGTCTTCTCGCTCGTGGTGAGCTTCTTCCGCAGCGACATCCGCTATCCCGGCGTCCAGTTCCGCGGGCTGCGGAACTACCTCGACATCTTCCGCGACCCCGACCTGGTCGCCTCCTTCTGGCGGACTCTCTACTTCACCGTCGTGTCCATCGCCATCGAGATGGTGGTGGGCGTCACGGTGGCAGTTGCGTTCAACGGCCGCTTCGCCGGCAGGCCAATCGCCCGCTCGATCATCCTGGTGCCGTGGGCGGTGCCGCCCGTCGTCAACGGCATCATCTGGAACTGGCTCGTGCACCCGAAGATCGGGATCGTGAACTACCTGCTCACGGCCGTGGGCATCATGGAGAGGTACAAGCCGTGGCTCGCGGACCCCTCGTGGGCCATGAACATCATCATCCTCGCCGACGCGTGGAAGTGGACGCCCCTGGTGGTGCTGCTCGTCCTGGCCGGCCTCCAGGCCATCCCCGAGGAGCTGTACGAGGCCGCGCGCATGGACGGGGCCGGGAGCGGGACGGTGTTTTTCAGGGTCACGCTGCCCTGCATCATGTGGCCTGTCCTTGTCACCCTGATCCTCCGCACCGTGGAGGCGGTGCGGGTGTTCGACATCATCTACATCATGACCCGGGGCGGCCCGGCCAGCTCCACCAAGGTGACGACCTTCCACGTGTGGGAGATCGTCTTCCGCTACCACAACCTCGGCATGGGCTCGGCGCTGGCCTACACGATCACGATCCTCATCGTGGCCCTCGCCGTGCTGTACTACCGGCTCATGAACCGCCGGGTCGAGTTCTGAGGAGGCCGCCGTGCCGATGGTGACCCGCCGGTCCAGCCGGGTGGTCCTGTACCTCTTCGTGATCCTGGTCCTGCTCGTGACCCTCTTCCCGTTCTACTGGATCGTCAACATGAGCCTGCAGAACAACATCGAGCTGTACGATACCCCTCCCCACTTCTTCCCTCCCCGCCCGACCCTCGCCAACTTCGCCAGCGTCCTGTTCGAGGAGCGGGGCATGATGCGCTTCACGCAGGCCGTGGCCAACACGCTGATCGTGGCGGTGGTCACGATGGCCGTCTGCATCGTGCTGGGGGCCGTCACGGGGTATGCGCTGGCGCGGCTGCGGTGGCGGTGGGGGGTGCTGTTCCTCTTCGTGCTGATCGGGACGCAGATGGTCCCGCCCATGGTGGACCTGATCCCGCTGTACATCATCTTCAGCAGGTACCTGCGCATCGTGGACACGAGGCTCGCGCTGGTGCTCGGGTACACGGGGTGGCTGCTCCCGATCGCCGTGTGGATCCTGTACGGCTATTTCCAGACCATCCCGCGCGACCTGGAAAGCGCCGCGCGCATCGACGGGTGCACGCGCATGCAGGCCCTTGCGCGGATCGTGATGCCCCTGTCGGCGCCGGGGATCGCCGCCACGGCGATCTACGTGTTCATCTCCTCCACCAACGAGTTCCTCTTCGCGATGATCTTCTCCAGCACCGCGCGCTCCAAGACCATCCCGGTGGCGCTGTCCGACATGATAGGCAAGTACTCCATCCGCTACGGCGACATGACGGCCGGCGCCGTGATCGCGGCCGTGCTTCCCGTGCTGCTCGCCCTCATCTTCCAGAAGTACCTCGTGCAGAGCCTGACGGCCGGGGGCATCAAGGGCTGAGGCAGACGGGGGAACGCCGTCGGGCGCCCTACGCCTCGAGGCCCTCCCGTGCCCGTCGGTTCTCGACCAGGACGTGGTCGAGGGCCCAGTCCTTCAGGAAGTCGATCGAGGTGCCGATGGCCGTGGCCGGCGCGCTCTCGATGAGCTTGCGCAGCGCCTCGAGCTTCTTCAGGAACTCGGGGTGCTCGCGCGAGAGCTCGGCCGCGATGGCCGGCCTGCGGGAGGCCAGGCGCGACTCTTCCGTCTCGAGGTGC
The DNA here is from genome assembly GCA_963733835.1 of uncultured Spirochaetota bacterium. Lineage (GTDB taxonomy): Bacteria > Spirochaetota > Spirochaetia > SZUA-6 > Fen-1364 > CAVTER01. The sequence continues at coordinate 136,651 of CAVTER010000003.1, read as the reverse complement.
GTGCGGCACAGGGAGAGCAGCCCGTCCACGAGCCCGGGCATCTTCGCGGGAGGCTCGCGGCCGTCGGCGACCTGGTCGAGCCCGTCGATCAGCGCGAACAGGGCCGCGTGCTCCCTGTCCAGGTCGGCGATGCCCAGCGCGTAGGCTTCCTGCCAGTGAAAGCGGAACTCCGTGCGCAGGCCCTGCAGCCGGCGCTCGGCCGTCTCGCGCAGCTTCCACTGCACGATCGGGACCCCCGCGAGGACCTGGCCGGGAATCGTGTACAGCACGGAATCCAGGAGTGCCCGCGCCTCGAAGGTGCCGGGGCCGGGGTGTCCGTCCGCGAGGACGGTCTCCTCGCCGAAAAAGCCGCCCGGGGTGAGGTTCTCGATGGGGCGGCGGCCGGCGAACACGGTCACCAATCCCTCGGCGAGCAGCACGATCTCGGGCCTGCCCCCGGGGGGCATCCGTTCGCCTTCGCGCATCGACTTCCTGCGCATCTCGCGCGCGATCCTGTTCTGCACGGGCAGCGAGATCATCTCGCCGAACAGCCACGTGCCCTGGAGGAGCTGCCGGTTGTCGTGGACCTGCCGGATGGGCTCGGCAAGCCCGTTCCTGCCGGTGAAGTCGACATACATGTCGCGCGGGATGCGCAGGGCGGCCACGTGGCTGGCCGCGCGGAAGGTGCGCCGGGACGGCTCGCCGGCGAAGCCGGCAAGCTCCCCGACCAGCGCCCCCGTCGAGAGCATGCTGCGTGCCGAGGTGCGCGCGTCGATCAGCTCGACGATCCCGCTCAGCAGCAGGTAGATGTTCCGCACGGGCGATCCGGCCTTCAGGATGATGGCGTCGGGGGCGAAGCTGGCCAGCGGGCAGTTGGAGAGCATCTCCAGGTCGTGCGGCGGCACGGTGGGGAAGTAGGTGAGCAGGGTCTCCCGGCCCGCCAGCAGCAGGTAGTCGCAGTGGGTGGGAACCAGCACGTCGTCCTGCGCGAAGGAGGCGGCAGAGCCGATCGCCTTCTGGGCGGCGGTGAGCGGCCGCGAGGTGTGCGCCAGGACGAGCGAGCCGGACGTGTCGCCGGCGAAGTCCTCCGCCATGCCGTGGATCAGGCCGCCGCCGATGTCGATCTTCTTGATGTCCGCCGGCGTGAGCAGCGCCTGCGTGCAGGTGTCGTAGAAGGCCTGCGAGATGCCGTTGCGCGACGGGTCGTCGCTCACCATCTTGCGCAGCACCTCGAAGGAGCTGATGTCGGCGAGGTGCGCGTAGCTCTTGTACCCGCCCTCCCAGAGGGCGCGGAAGAACAGCACGTTGGTCTCCACGGGATGCGGCGAATAGACGGGCATGACCTCCAGTCCCTCGACGGGGTTCCACTCGTCGAAGAGAAGGTCGCGCACGTCGAAGGATTCCGCGAAGCTCGCCTCGCTCCTGCCGGTGAGCGCCGCGTACTTCTTCACGACGCTCGCCCGCACCGGCGGCGTGGCGAAGTAGGGGATGCGGTGGTCGCGCCCGGTGAGGGAGGTGAGCCCCGCGAAGTGGTCGTCGTGCGCGTGGGTGTGGAAGATGCCGTCGATCTCGTTGATGCTGATGCCGAGGGCGGCCAGCGAGTGCGCGATGTTGGGCCCCGCGTCCACGAGGTAGACCCTGCCCTGGAAGCACAGGAGGCTGGCCATGCAGGGCCGGCTCACGTCCCACCCGTCCCCCTCGCCGATGTGGACAACCGAGAAGTACTCCCGGTGCAGGCGGTGGGAGCCCAGCGAGTAGGTGGGCAGGTACTCCTCGCCCTCGCCGAGGTTGAGGTCCACGCTGACCGACCGCCCGCCGTAGATGAACTCGTAGAGGTTGAATCCCCGCCGTCGGACGAATGCCCCCGCGCGCAGCTCGACCGCGGGGCTGTCCACGACGCGCAGCTCCAGCAGGTCCTCGGTGCGCCGGATGTTGTCGAAGGCGAACCAGCGCTTGATGCGCAGCATGTCCCTGGCCACGGCGGGGGGCACGCCCGTGGCGGCGATCTCCTCCAGCGTGGCCAGGCCGTAGGTGCCGCGGTAGATGTAGCTGCTCTGGCTTCGCACCTGGTCCTCGAGGCCGATCAGCATGGGCCGCCTGCCCGTGTTGTTGGGGTGGTTGGGCAGGATCATGCCCTGCAGGTACAGCATCTGCAGCACGGGAAACTCGGCCAGGTTGGAGAAGCTCCCCTTCTGGATGTTCGTGTCGGACAGGAGGATCGCGTTGGGCCCCGTCTGCGCCGTCACGCCGTTGGTCTCTTTCTCCACGATGAGGCCGGACTTCATGAGGTGCTTGACGCTGTCGGCAGGGCAGCCGCAGAGGATGGACAGCTGCGCCTCCGGAATCGAGACCCAGTAGACGCCGTTTGCCACGCGAAGCTTTTCCATCACGTCTCTTTCCGGGGGCTCGCGCGGGCCTGGTCGACGGGCCGGCGGGTCCTTTCCCTCCAGTATAGCGTGGGGGCCGTGAAAATGCAAAAAAAACCGCGTTGCGCCCGGGGGCGCGACGCGCGTCCCCGGGGGTGCCGCGCGGGTACCGGCGTCCGTGCCGGCGCGGGTCAGAAGGGGTAGTACTCCCGCGCAGTATCGAACATCGCGGCGATGTTGGCGGCCGGCGTGCCGGCCTGGATGTAGTGCGATGGCCCGAGGACGTAGCCCCCGCCCGCGCCCAGCACCTGGATGCGCCCCTCGACCTCGCGGCGCACGTCGTCGGGCGTGCCGAACGGGAGGGTGGTCTGCACGCTCACGCCCCCCTCGAAGCACAGCCTTCCGCCCCAGCCCTCCTTCAGCCGCACGGGGTCCATGTTGTCGGCGCTGAACTGCAGCGCCTGCAGGACATCGATGCCCATGTCGACCAGGCCGTCGACAGCGTCCATGATCGAGCCGTCGGTGTGATAGATCACCTTCGCGCCATGGCGGTGGATGACCGCATTCAGCCTCTTGTGGTGGGGCACGAGCAGCTTCTGCCACTTCTCCTTCGGCATCAGCAGGCCGCGCTGGTCGCCGATGTCATCGGCCGTGAAGACGAGGTCGATCGCGCCGGGCGCGGCGGCGAGCACCCTGTCGAAGAACGCAGTGAAGAAGTCCGTGACCCGCTCCATGATCGACCACGCCAGCTCCTCGTCGATCATCACGTCGACGAGCATCTGCTCCAGGCCCCGCATGTACCACGAGGTTTCGAAGATGTTCCCGTTCCAGACCATGACTGCCCTGTCGCGCTCGGCGCGCGCGGCCGCGATCCGGGCCGGCAGGCACGAGTAGTCGAACCACGCGGGGTCGGGCCAGGGGTGCGCGCGCACGTCGGCGGGTGTGGATGCCCCCGCCAGGGGGTGGCGGCTGATCTCGTCGTAGCTCCCTGCCCCGTAGCTCACCTCCCTGCGCTCCACGCCCCACATGTCGGTGCGCGGCGCGGGCGGGGGGCCCACGTAGGCGGGATCGACCTGCACGATGTCCACCAGGGGGAGGAGCCACTGCTCGGCGCTCACGCCCCGCTCGCGGCGCAGGTGCGCGTCGAGGTCCCGCAGGGCGGGCGGGTTGATGCCGGCGCAGACCAGGGCGATGGGGATCCGGTCGGTAGTCCTGTGCTCGAGGGCGAGGCGGACCCGTTCCCGCCCCGTCAGCGTTTCCTTCCGCGGCATGCGCTCTCCTTTGCATGGCGGGGCGGCTGCGCCGCCCATCCCAGACTGTACGGGAGGACCTGGCCCCGGCGCAAGTGCGCCTGGCTGCCCGTCCCGGGAGGCTGCTGCTCCCCCTTGCCCGATGCGGTACAATAGGGGGTCATGCCGGTGCGGTTCGTGAGGCTGGTCGCGGAGCGCAGGGAAGATCTCTGGACCGGCCAGGAAGATTTCTCCCGCCTCTTCGGGTCGGCAGGCTCCGTGCCCCGCCAGGGGAGCCCCTACGGCCCGCTCGAGCACCTGCGGTACATCAAGGAGAGGAAGGGCGAGAAGATCGTGGCTGTCGACGCGGACACGGGAGCGCTGCTGGGCTGGCTCGGCCTGTTCCCCGACCGGGACGAGGGCGGGACCTTCTTCCGGCTCGGAGGCGTCGAGGTGCACGCCGATCACCGGGGCGAGGGCATCGGGGCCGGCCTCATGGAGGAGGCGGGGAAGCACATGCGGTCCCAGCGGGCGACAAAGCTCCGCTTCGGAACCAGCCCCCTCCTGCCGCAGAACGCGGGACTGTTCATGCGCAGGTTCGGCACGCGCTACAGGTGGAAGGAGGGGGTGCGGTCGCCCGAGGGCAGGCCGTGGCCGTACGTGACCTGCGAGTGCGACTTCGACGACCCGCTGCCCCGGCCGCTCGGCCTGCGGGAAGAGGATGCCCTCGAGAGGAGCGTCCTGGACTGGGACGGCATCCGGCCGGTTCCCCGCCACCGCGTCGTGCATGCGGGCACGCTCTTCGTGCCGCTCCCCCCCCTCAGCGCCGCCCTGCTCGCCGAGGCGGTCCAGCAGGTGCCCCTGTTCCTCGAGACGCTCACCGCCGTGTTCCAGGACCTGCACGTGCACGGGTACGGGTTCGGCTGGTTCGACAGGATCCCCGCCGCGCTGGCCGCGCCCGGCAGCCCGCCGCTCTCCTTCTACGCCATGGTCCAGCAGCTCGGCATGTAGAGCCCGGGGACCGCCCGTCTTTGTGCGCTCCCCGGGGACATGCTACAGTGCCCGCGTGACCAGGGAGGGGAGTCGCACATGCCTATCGACCAGAGCACGGTCTTCTTTCTCGTCGTCCTCGCTGCAGCGGCCGTCGCCGCGGTGGTCGTCGTGCTCGCCCTGTGGCTCTCCGAACGGCGGCGCGACGCCGCGAGGATCCAGCAGCTTCTCCTGGACAGGGACCGCAGCCTTGCCGAGGCGCGCAGGGAGAGCGTCGAGAAGAGCAGGAGCACGCTGAAGGGGAAGATGGCTGAGCAGCTGGCGCCGCTGCTGCCGGGCTTCCCGTACCTGCCTGCCGATGCGCGGTTCCTCGGCGACCCCGTGGACTACGTGGTGTTCAACGGGTACACCGCGGTGCGCGACGATGCGGCGGGAGGCGACGGCCTTGAGATCGTGCTCCTGGAGGTGAAGCAGGGCGGGTCGGCGCTCTCGCCGTTCCAGCGTGCGATCGCGCGCACGGTCGAGGAGGGGCGGGTCAGGTTCGAGATCTGCCGCGTGGCAGAAGACGGCTCAGTGGCGCGCGAGACCTGGCGACCGCGCAGGCCGGGGCGGTCCACGTGAGCCTGCGCCGCGCGGCGGCGGGGCTTCTCCTTGCCGCCGCCGTCTGCGCGCCCCTGGCGGCGCTGCCGAGGCCGGGGAGGGAGGTGAGCCTTGCCCCGTCCGAGGTGAAGGACAGCTTCTTCGCCTACGTGATCGGCATCATCCGCGCGGACATCGACGTGGACATGGACGGGGAGGGCATGCGCGAGGTGCTCACCGAGTTCAAGACGGCACTCGACCTGCCCTTCGACCTCGTCGCCCGGGTCTGGCAGGGCGTCGGCGACACGGCCGACAGCCGCGCGCTGGGCCTCGAGTTCCAGGGCGACGCACGCATCCCCATCCCGTTCTCGCTCCTGGGCTACCACCCCGGCTCGATCCGCGCCTCGCGGGTGGTCCGGTTCCGGGAGCTGCGCTTCACCTACCCCGACGCGCGCGGCACGGGGGCCGAGGCGCCCGTGTACAGGCTCGCCCTCGACGCCGGGTCGCTCGTCATCGACATGGACACCTGGATCGACGACCTGCTCGGCGACTACGTCGACGACCTTCCCGTGCGAAACCTCGTGTTCTTCACGTGGCGGGGCGAGTGGACGGGACTCCTCCAGGGGCTCGGGTACAAGGGCCAGCCGCTTCGCGCATTCTTCAACTTCCGCAGGAACCGGATCGTCTTCCCCGTCCCCGCCGACCTCGACGCCCGGGGCATGGCGCTCGTGGCAGACCCCTGACCGCGGACGGCCCCCGCGGCCGGCACCCCGGCCCCGCGCGGTTGACTGGCGCGCGCGGCGCAGGCTACCGTTGCTGCGTGAGGACGATCATCGCCTGCGGGCAGTTCCGCGCGGCGCCGGGCGACCCGGCGGCGAACCTCGCCATCATGAGCGGGCAGGCGCGCGAGGCGGCCGGCCGCGGCGCCTCCCTCGTCGTGTTCCCCGAGCTCTCCCTGACGGGGTACCTCGCTGCCGCGGAGCTCGCACGGCTGGCCGTGAACCTCGCCGCCCCCGCGGTCGCCGAGGCCGGGGACATCGCCCGGGAGGCTGCCATCGCCGTCGCCTTCGGATTTGTCGAGCGCGCCTCCGACGGCCGCCTGCACGACAGCATGTGCTACATCGACGCGGCGGGGACGGTCAGGTCCATCTACCGCAAGGTCCACCTCTTCGGCTCGGAGAGCCAGTGGGCCGCCCCGGGCGAGGGCTTCGAGTGCTTCGACGCGGCCGGCATTCCCGCCGGCATGTGGATCTGCTACGACACGCGTTTCCCCGAGGCGGCACGCGTGCTGGCGCTGGAGGGGGCCACCCTGTGTCTCGCCGCCACGGCCTGGTTCGGCCCCCCCGAGGAGTGGGAGCTGGCGATCCGCGCGCGCGCCATGGACAACGGCATCTTCACGGCGGGGGCCGCGCTGCAGGGAGAGGCGCTGGGCATGCGGCTGCGGGGGGCAAGTGCGATCGTCGACCCGCACGGCAGGCTCCTGGCGCAGGGGCGGGAGGGCAGCACGGAGGTCATCACCGCCACGTACGACGATGCCGCTGTCCAGGCCTTCCGCGACCGGCTCCCTCTCCTGCAGCACCGCCGCCCCTCCGCTTATGCGTGACCGCCTGCGCGAGGCCGACCTGGCCGGTCCCCTGGTCGCGTACCTCGCCGAGCAGGGCTGGACCGTCCGCAGCGAGGTGAAGGACTGTGACATCGCCGCCACGAGGGATGGGGAGCTCCTCGTCGTGGAGATGAAGACATCGATGTCACTCGCCCTCCTGGCCCAGGCGGCAAACAGGCAGCGGATCACCGACACCGTGTACCTCGCCATTCCCCGGCCGGCCAACAAATGGAAATGGGGGAAGGAAAGCAGGGGCGTGCAGCACCTGCTGCGCAGGCTCGAGCTGGGGCTGCTCCTTGTCTCCACCGACCCGCGGGCCGCCGGCGTGGAGGTGGTGTTCCATCCCCACCCCTGTGTCCGCAGGAAGAGGGCGAAGACACGCAGGGCGGTCCTCCACGAGATCGCCAGCAGGACGGCGGACTACAACTGCGCCGGGAGCACGCGCACCAAGCTGGTCACCGCCTACCGGGAGAATGCGATCCATGTTGCCTGCTGCCTGAAGAAGATGGGGAGCCTCACCCCCGCCCAGCTGCGCGGCCTCGGGACGGGCGAGAAGACGTACTCGATCCTTCGCAGCAACGTGTACGGGTGGTTCGAGCGCCAGGAGGACGGACGCTACGGCCTGGCCGGCCGGGGACGCACGGAGCTGGGCGACTACCCGCAGCTCGCTGCCCGTTACTCGCGGATGGTGCGCGCCCCCGGGAAAAGAAAAAAGGGGATCTGAGTGATCCCCTTTTTCGCATCGATGCACGCCCCTAGTTGGTCTTCACCTCGATGGTCTTCGGCTTCGCCGCCGGGACCTTCGGGAAGGACAGGTGCAGCACGCCGTTCTTGAACTCGGCGCCGATCTTCTCCCTGTCCACCTCGTCCGGCAGGACGAAGCTGCGGCTGAAGCTGGCCTCGCGCCTCTCCCTCATGAGGTAGCCGTTTTTCTTCTCCTCCCTCTTCTCCTCCTTCTTCGAGGAGATGGTGAGGAGGCTGTTGTCCAGCTTCACCTCGATGTCCTTGTCGGTCAGGCCGGGAAGGTCGACCTCCATGAGGTACTCGGACTCGGTCTCGCGCACGTCGACCGCGGGAACGCGGGACGACTCCCAGGTCGGGAAGTCGACGAACATGTCGTCGAACCAGCGGGAGACGTTGTCGGTCAGGGCCAGGCTCGTGGGGTTGTAGCGAATCAGGTTCATATCATACCTCCTGTTGTTTCCAATCTCATTCGAACTCACGGTACCTCTACTGCATCAAGCATGCCAATCTCAGCCACTTGTTGGTATTTCCTTTTATTATAAATACTTACAGCAAAATTCGCCATGGAGATCAATGTTGCTGAGAAGGCGAAATATGTAGCTAATTGACACACTGGTATCTTTTGATGAACATAGTGTATCCATTTGACCCTTAACTCTGAAATAATCCCGCGATCCGTGTCCGGACTGGGGCAGCTTTCATATTGAACAGGCCAGCGCTTGGGAGTATCTTCTGCCGAAAGACCCGAAGGAGGACGAGGTGACGTTTCAGCGTGTCGAAGGAGCACACAAGGGCAAGGTCGTTCTGTACACACTCAGCACCTGCATGTGGTGCAGGATGGCCAAGAACCTCCTGAGGGACCTCGGCGTGGGCTACGAGTACGTGGACGTCGACCAGCTGCAGACCGAGGACAAGGAGGCGGCAAAGAAGGAGATCCGCCGCTGGAATCCCGACGGCTCCTATCCGACCATCGTCATCAACGACTCTTCCGTCGTGTGCGGCTTCGATGAGGCGGAGATTCGGGAGAAGCTGGGATGAGCGGGGCGCAGAGCCTCGCCCTCCTGGAGCGGCTGGACCGGGAGGCCGAACGGGGAGGGTATCACCTCAACCCGAACCGGGAGTTCACCCTCGGGCTCATGGACGGGCTGCTCGAGAACGAGGCCCGCTACGGCTACCAGGCCTGCCCCTGCAGGCTCGCCTCGGGGGTCAAGGAAGAGGATCTCGATATCGTCTGCCCCTGTGACTACCGTGACCCCGACCTGTCCGAGTTCGGCACCTGCTACTGCGCGCTGTACGTGACCCGGGAGGTCCTGGAAGGAAAGCGAAAGCTCACCCGCATCCGCGACAGGCGGGCCGTCGAGCCTTCGACGCCGCGCTCCGCGGCGCCCGCAGGTGCCGCCGCGCCGGGGGCCGCGCTCGCGTACCCCGTGTGGCGCTGCCGGGTGTGCGGCTACCTCTGTGCGCGCGGGGAGCCGCCCGAAACCTGCCCCGTGTGCCACGCGTCGAAGGAGAGATTCGAAAGGTTCATGTGAGACGGGGGGCGCCGCCCGCCTTCTCCCCGTCTTCCCGCACCAGAGCCGCGATCCGCCTCTGTGCCGCCCCCTGCCCGGAGGTGCGCACGATCTGCGCAAGCTCGCGGAACCTCTCCTTGTCCTCCAGCCGGGACAGGAACGGGTAGCCCTGCCGCAGGACCCGGAAGCCCCCGACCGCGTCGAGCTTCATGCTCGCAAGGCGCGAGCTTCCCCGCGGGCCGCTTTCCAGGCTTTTCAGGCGCGTGTACTCCGCGTCGACCTCGACGCTCACGCCCCGGCCCGCGATCCGCTTGACAAGGTCCGCGCGCACGAGCTCCATCTTCCGGTCCAGGTTGGTGCCTGACTTCCAGGTCACGCCGACGGGGATGGGCACGAGCAGCTCCCCGTCGGCCGAGTAGCTCGTCATGCCGTCGGTGTGGAAGCCCTTCTCGAGGAGCACGGGCTCCGAGCGGGGGAAGAAACGCAGGCGGCGGTACTCCTGTGCCCGGTCTTCGAGCCTGCGGATCTCGCGCTGCACCTCCGCGCTCCCTGGTTCCGCGAGTCCAGCCTCTCGCGCAGCGCGGGCAGCAGCTCGTTCTCGATGTAGAAGACGGCCTGGGAGAGGGGGAGCTTCATCGCGCGCGAGGAATACGTGACCTCCTCGCCTTCCTCGATCCCGTAGGGCGGCTTCTCGGGTTTCTCCCGCAGGAGCACGGGGAAGAGGAACAGCAGCGCATCGCGGATGAATGGCGGGTAGCGGTCCACCTCCAGCGGCGCGTAGCACATCGTCCTCGGTCATGAACTTCCTGATCGAGGCGATGACAGCGCGGGAGAGGATGCGCGCGCGCCTCTCGTCGGTCCGCGGCTCCTCGAGAAGGATCCCTCCCCCGGCGAGAAGGAAGCCCTGCAGCGCCTCCTTCACCCCGTCGAAGCCGGGCCCCCGGCAGACCATCTCCCGCTGGTCCTCGGACACGTTTTCCGCGGCGAGCGCCTCCACGAGCCGCAGCGCCGCGTGCGCTTTCGCGGTGACCGCCGCGCGGTCCGCGTCGCGGGAGTCCTCGGGGGCCCGCGCGAGCCGCTGCAGAAGAAGGGTGCACAGCTCCAGCCGGGCCTTCGCGAGAGACAGCACCAGGTCGATGTCCTTGAGGCCGCCGAACCCCTCCGCCATCGCGCGCACGCGCTGGTCGAGCGCCGCCTCCTCGCCCGAGAGCCGGTCGATGTCCCTGTCGAGGGCAGACTGCACAGGTGAGTCCACGCGCTGCCTCCTCCCGCGATCAATATACGGGCAGCGGCCGTCTTTTCCAACAGCCCGAATCCCACTATAGTCCGGGGACATGCTGCAGTCCGTGTGGGGATCGATCCGCGACTTCGTGATCGGCCTGGGCAACCTCCCGGTCGTGCACTTCCTGCTCTCAAAGCTCGGGGAGATCATGGACCTCGCGCGCACCCGGTACAACGTGAACCCCGTCATCTTCCTGATCCTGTACGTGGTGCCCGGGCCCTTCTGGTACTACACGGTCTTCCGCACCATCCGCGCCATCGCGAAGAAGAACACGAAGGAGCTGATGCTGTGGGCAATGCTCTGCCTGGTGCTCACGGTGGAGCCGTACGTGTACGTGCTGATCTTCGGCCGCAACATGCCGTGGTGGATCTACATCATCATCGGCCTGCTCGTGGCGCAGGGGGTCTTCACCCTGGTTCGCAGGCTGGTGAAGAAGCCCGCAAAGAAGGACGGGGAGCAGGCCGCCGCGGCTGATCCCCCTGCCCCTCGGTGAGCCGGCGCGGGGACGGGCGCCCGCGCGCCGTGCCCCGGTCACGACCCCGGCTCAGCCGGCCGTCCCCGTCCTCGCGATGGAGCGCAGGGCAGCGCACAGCCGCTCGACCTCCTCGCGGGTGGTGTAGTGCACGGCACCGACCCGCACCATGCCGCCCGTTTCCTCGAGGCCCAGGCGGATCGTCGTCTCGCGCGCGTAGTAGTTGCCGTGCCAGGCGGAGATCCCGACACTGTCCAGCGCCTCGCACACGGCGCGGGGATGCCGGCCTTCGAGCGTGAAGGCGAAAGTCGGCACGCGCCCGTGGAACCGCGCGGGGTCGGCAATGCCGTACAGCCGCAGGCCCGGCACTTCGGACAGCCCCGCGTGCAGCGCCCGGGCGATGCCCGACTCGTACTCGCGGATCGCGCCCATGGCAGCCCGCAGCACGGCCTTGCGGCCCTGTCCCGCCGCCCCCGCGGCCCCGAAGGTCCTGCCGACCCATTCGAGGTACCCGATCGTCGCGCGCACCCCCGCGATGGACTCGAAGCTCTGGGTGCCCGTCTCGAACTTGTCGGGCGGCCCATCCCCCGCGGGCCGCACCTTGTAGGCAGGCAGCCTGTCCAGCAGGTCCCCTGTCCCGCACAGGATGCCCGTGTGGGGGCCGAAGAACTTGTACGCGGAGCACACGAGAAGGTCGCAGCCCAGGGACCCGACATCGATGGGACCGTGCGGCGCGTAGTGCACCGCGTCGACGAGGCACACGGCGCCGACCGCGTGTGCGATGCGCACCGCCTCGGCGACAGGGTTGATCGTGCCAGCCGCGTTCGAGGCGTACCCGACGGCGACGATCCTCGTCTTCCGCGTGACCTGGAGGGCCAGCTCCTCGACGCTCCATGCGCACTCGGCGGGATCGAAGTCGACCCACCGGACCGTGCAGCCCCTGTCGCGCGCCGCGAGCAGCCAGGGGGCAACGTTCGCGTCGTGGTCCAGGCGCGTCACCACGATCTCGTCGCCGGGCGCCAGGCCGACGGCGAGGCTTCGCGAGATGTGCATCGTGAGCGAGGTCATGTTCTGGCCGAAGACGATGCACTCGGGCCGGGAGGCACCCAGGAAATCCGCCACGGCGGCGCGCGTGTCGTGCACCATGGCGTCGGTCTGGCGGCTCGCCCGGAAGGCGCCGCCGTGGTTGGCGTTCATCTCCACCAGGTAGCGGCGCATCTCCTCCATGGCCTCGAGGCAGATCTGTGTACCGCCGGGGCCGTCGAAGAACGCGACGGGCTGCCCGTCGGCAGTCTTCTGCTGGAGCGCCGGGAAGTGCGGGCGGACGAGTGAGGGATCGATCATGCGGCTTTCCTTTCCGCGTTGCGGCCGAAGGCGGCGAACCATGCCGTCCCGACCGCTCCGCAGCCGGCAGCGACGAGGAAGTTCGTCGCGGGGGAGACGTTCCACAGGAACGCGCTCGACAGCGCGGCGATGGACACGATGACGTCGCGCACCAGGTAGTACGCGCCGAAGGTGAGCGCCTTGGCGTCCTCGGGGGCCAGGTCCATGATCAGCGCCTTGCGCGTCGGCTCGCCGAACTCCTTCAGCCCGCGGATCGACGAAGGCGAGCACGAGCATGCGGGAAGGTGCGCGAGCCGCAGCAGGACCAGGGGGAACAGGGTGAAGAAGCCGAAGGTGATCAGCACGAACGGTTTCTTCGTGGACCTGTCGGCGAGGTACGCGACGGGGATGTAGACCAGCATCGCGGTCACCATCTCGATGGTGGTGAGGAGCGCCGAACTGCAGCGCGCTGAACCGGTTCACGTCCACCACCCAGAGCACCACGAACGCGTACGGGATCTGCTCGGCGAAGCGGATCAGGATGTCGGACACGCAGGAGGTTGCGCAGGGGAGGGGAGATGCGCTTCAGGCTCGCGAGGAGGCTGCCGGGGTCTTCCTCTCCGCTCGGCTTCTCCTCCTTCATGAGCAGCTGCACGCAGACCATCGCCGCCGCGCCCAGCACGAAAGCCGCGCCGAAGGCGGCGCGGATGCCGGCCACGCGGCCCAGCGCGCCGATCAGCACGCCGCCCAGCACGGGGCCCAGCGCCATGGGGATGCGCCGCACGAAGGAGTGCACCGTGACGCCCATGGTGCGCTTCGCCGTGCGGCACGACCTGCGCGACCATGCTCATGATCGCGGGCAGCGATGATGGCGGTCCAGGAGATGAAGAACACGGACCCGACGAAGCACGGCCCACCACGTGGGAACGAGGATCACGACGAGGTAGCCGAGCCATGGCGACGAGCGTGAACAGGATCAGGGCCTTCTTGTAGCCCGAGCCGGTCGCTGACCCAGCCGCCGGGGAACGAGTACAGCGCGGACAGCAGGTTGTCCATGGCGTTGAGAGAGCCGACCGCGTAGACGGTGCTCCGCCGAGGGCCACCAGGTACAGGGGCAGGAAGCGCTCGGCCATCTTCTCGCCGAGGCCGATGGCACACCACCAGCACGATCATGGCGATCATGCTCGCGTTCAGGCCGAGAAAGCCCGCGGCCTCTCGCGATGGAATCGGCGCAGTGGCGACGTCATGCGCCGGCCAGTCGTGCAACGCGCAAATCCTTGCATCGGGAGCCCACCCTGTATAGTCACCGGCATGGAAACCATGAAGAGAACCGTCACCTGCGGCGACCTGCGGGCCAGCCGACGCGGGTCGACGCGTCGTCCTCAACGGCTGGGTGCACCGCCACCGCGACCACGGCGGCATCCGGTTCATCGACATGCGCGACCGCTACGGCCTCACCCAGGTCGTCGTGGACGCCGACGCGCCGGAGGAGCTGCGCGCGCGTCGCGCACGAGCTGAAGTTCGAGTACTGCATCGCCGTCGAGGGCGACGGTGCGCGCCCGGCCCGCGCGCCATGGTCAACCCGCGCATGCCCACCGGCGAGATCGAGGTGCGGCGCCGCGCGATCGTGCATCCTCAGCCGCTGCGACGTGCTGCCCTTCATGGTCGACGAGAAGTCCGACGCGAAGGAGGACACGCCGCTTCAAGCTACCGCTACCTCGACCTGCGCACGCTTCTCCATGCAGCGCAAGATCGCGCTGCGCCACGACGGCGGCCTTCGCCACGCGCGAGTACCTGGTGCGGCGCAGGGCTTCTACGAGATCGAGACCCCGATGTTCATCAGATCGCACCCCCGAGGGCGCCCGCGACTACCTCGTGCCCTCGCGGCTGAACCCGGGCAAGTTCTACGCGCTGCCGCAGTCGCCGCAGCTGTTCAAGCAGATCCTCATGGTCTCGGGCTTCGACAAGTACTTCCAGATCGCCCGCTGCTTCCGCGACGAGGACGCCCGCGGGCGACCGGCAGCCCGAGTTCACCCAGATCGACATCGAGATGAGCTTCGTCTCGCGGGAGGACGTCTTCGAGCTCGTCGAGGGCCTCTTCGGCCACATCTTCACGAGCTGCCATCGGGAAGGACCTCACCGTCCCGTTCCAGCGCCTGCCCTACGACGAGGCGATGGAGCCTGCTACGGCTCGGACAAGCCCGACCTGCGCTTCGGCCTCGAGCATGCAGGACTTCGCGCCCGTTCGCCGCGAAGGGCGGCTTCGAGGTCTTCAAGAAGGTGGTGGACGGCGGGCGGCGCGGTGAAGGCGCTGGTGGCTCCCGGCTGCGGCGAGTACTCGCGCAAGCAGATCGCGGAGCTCGAGGAGGTGGCGAAGGTGTACGGCGCCGCGGGTCTCGCCTGGATGAAGGTGACCGAGACGGGGCTCGACGGCGGCGGTCGCGAAGTTCTTCGCCGAGCAGGCGGCGGAGATCGCCGACGGCGCTGGGCGCGAAGCCCGGCGACCTGATCCTGCATGGTCGGCGCGGACTGCCGGACGGCCTGCATCGTCGCTCGGGCGCGGTGCGCTCGCAGCTGGGCCGGGAGCTGGGGCTGGCGAAGACCCGACGAGTTCGCCGTTCTGCTGGATCGTCGACTTCCCGCTCTTCGAGTGGAACGAGGAGGAGAAGAAGTGGGACCCCGCGCACCACATGTTCACCATGCCGCAGGAGCGGTTCCTCGACGACTTCGAGAGCCGGCCCGGCGAGGTGAAGGGCGACCTCTACGACCTGGTGTGCAACGGCGTGGAGCTGGCCTCGGGCTCGATCAGGATCCACGACCCCGAGCTGCAGCGCGCGGATCTTCCGCTTCCTCGGCATCTCCGAGGAGCAGGCGCAGAACGACGGTTCGGGTTCCTGCTGGAGGCGTTCAAGTACGGCCCGCCGCCGCACGGCGGCATCGCCCCGGGGTTCGACCGGCTGGTGACGCTGATGGCCGGCGAGACGACCATCCGCGAGGTCATCGCCTTCCCGAAGAACACCGCTGGGCATCTCGCCCATGGACGACTCGCCGTCCGAGGTCGACCAGAAGCAGCTGGACGACCTGCACATCAGGATCGTGGAGGCCCCCAAATGAACCCGTCCGCCGGCAGCGTGCGCGCTCCCGCTCTCCTCGCCTGCCACCTCGGGTACCTGTGCGGCGCGCGGAAGCGCACCGTGGTCGCGGCAGCCGCTGCCGGTGGGGCTGGAGCTTCGAGATCCAGGACATGGCGCGCATCGCGGCCGACGGCCTGGGCACGCGAGAGAGCTGGGCGTCGGTCTTCCGCGGCACGCTGGCCCGGCACGACGGGCCGATGGGATCCTGGCTGGTCGGGGATTTTTCGGGGCTTCGCGCCCCCGGCGTGTACCGCGCGGCCCTTCCCAACGGTGCTTTCTCGTTCCCCTTCGTCATCTCGGACGGGGTGTGGTCGCCCCTTCCCTCGCTGTTTCTCGACTACGTACACGGCAGGCGCTGCGGCGATTTCGACGACGATATCCGCGGGCCCTGCCACCTCGACGACGGGATCCGCTCGGACACCGGCGCGCACCTCGACGCGGCAGGGGGCTGGCACGACGCGGGGGACCTGCGCAAGTGGATGGTCACCACGCCCCTTCCCATCCTCGGCTTCTTCGAGCTGCGCTCGCGGCAGGGCTTTTCGCGAAACGACTGGCGCGAGAGGCCGCACGAGGACGACCTGCTCGCCGAGGCCTCCTGGGGGCTGCGCTGGATCCTCAAGATGCAGGACCAGGGAACGGGCATGTTCTTCGAGGACGTGGGAGGGGGAGGGGACGGCCGTCGGGGTTCAGCGCAACAGCAGCTGGTGGCAGGAAAACCACGCCGGATGCTGCGCCGACAACGCGGGCAACCGCTGGACGGACAACAGGCCGCGCAAGCGGCGACGAGCGGCTGGTGCGCGTGCAGTACAACCCCATCGTGCAGTACGTGAACGCGGTCGATCCTCCTCGACGCGGCAGCCCACTTCCATTCCCACTACCCCGCCTTCTCCGTGCTGTGCCGCCAGGCCGCGCTGACGAGCTGGGAGTTCATGAAGGGCCGGAAGACGGGACGCTTTCCACAAGTGGACCTCGGTCCTGTCCTGGCGCCTCCAGGCAGCGCTGCGCCTGCACGCGGTGGGCATCGTGGCCGAGGCGGAGGTTGCTGCGATCGTGTCGGTCCTCATCGACCTGCAGTCGGCCGAGGGAGGGCTTCTGGTACATGGACGCGGACCGGAGGGAGCCCTACCGGGGCATCCTGCACGCGGCACAGCCCGCGATCGCGCTCTCGGACGTTTGTCGAGAGCGACTACGAGAACCCGCTCGCCTCGCAGGCCCGCGACCGGCTCGAGCTGCACTGGCAGCGCTACGTGGAGCCGATGCTCGCGACCAACCCCTTCGGCATGATGCCGTACGGCCTTTTCGCCGGCGGAGCCGGCGGGGAGCGGCGGCGGGAGCCGATGCGTCCCATCCCTGGGACCGCGGCCCCGGGAAGGACCTCTCCTACAGGTTCTTCATGCCCACGCAGAGGCCCGGGCGGGATCGTGCACGGCCTCGCCTCGCACTGGACGAGCTGGGCGCACGCGCTCTCGGGCCTCTGCCCGGGTGCTCGAGCGCGACGAGTGCCGACAGGCCGGCCTTCGACCAGCTCGCGTGGCTGATGGGCAACAACCCTCTTGGGGCAAGCGCGGTCACGGGAGTCGGGCTACCGAAACGTCGCGCCCTACAGCAGGTTCCAGGGGCGCGGCCGCAGGAGGCTTCTGCAACGGCTTCCGCGGGAACGCGAAAGACGAGGTCGAGTCAGACCTGGACGGTGCGATGGACTGGACCACCGGCGAGTACTGGATGGCCCCCCTGGCGAGCGCCCTCCTGGCCCTGGCAGGGCTCATTCCCGCCGGTGGCCTCTCGGGAGGCATCTCGGGCGGCCACGCGGGCGTGCTCCCTTCCTCGAAGCTCGGCGCCTCGGGCTGATCCGCTCCCCCGGCCTGTGCCGGGAAAAGCCATTTGCGCAGCCGCTGACCTTCACTTGGGGCAGTGACCTGGAATGAGGCCGGGTTTCGTCTGCCCCGGGGACCACGCGGACTTCGCCCGGCACCCTGGCCGCCTCGGGAGTCGGGAGGAACCTGTCCTCTTGGGGCGTTCGGGCCCGGCCGGTGCTTCCGCTCGGGCGTTTCCGCGGAAACGTCAGGCGTGCAGTCGGTGGGGCTGGGGCACGGGACGGCAGAGCACTCCACTCAACTGCCCCTTGTCCCCCGTGCCCACCTCCGTTTCGCTCCCGGTGATGTCCGCTCGGACCACCTCGGGCGTTTCCGCGGAAACGTCAGGCGTGCAGTCGGTGGGGCTGGGGCACGGGACGGCAGAGCACTCCACTCAACCACCCCATGGCCCCCGTGCCGGTCTCCATTCCGCTCCTGGCGGTATCCACTGGGATCGCCTCGGCCTCCCCCGACAGGAGCAGAATGAGTAGTTCGGTAAGAAAAAACTTGACAACAGAAGACCCGTGCCTGATAATCCGTGCAACCGGTTGCGCATGAAGCCGGGCGCCTGGAGCGCGCCGGGCAGGCAGGGGAGGGTGAGGAAGATGACCCACCGCGAGCGCGTCCTCGCAGTCCTCAGGGGTGAGAAGGCGGACTTGGTCCCCTGGTTCGGCGACCTGGACTACTACACCACCGCCGAGATCTCCCGGGGCAGGCGTCCCGCCGGACTTCAAGCCAGCAGGACGACTACATCGAGTGGCACCGCCGCCTGCGCGTGCGGCTTCTACCTGCAGGGCTACTTTCCCTTCCGGAGATCATCGAGAGCTGCGACGTGCGGGAGTGGAAGGATGGAAACGTGCGCTACCGGAGGTGAAGACCCCGGTGGGCACGCTGGAGGAGTGCTGGCTGTGGAGCGAGCTCACCTACTCCGAGGCCCCCATCGAGCGCCTGCTCAAGACTCCCGCGGACCTGCCGGCCTACTCCTGCCTGTACGAGAACACCCGCTACGAGCCCGACTACGCCTTTGCCGAGAAGAGACGGCGGCAGGTCGGCGAGATGGGCGTCGTGCTCTGCTACCTGCCGCGTACCCCCTTCATGCGCATGGTGGCCATCGACGCGGGGATCGAGAACGTGACCATGATCCACGCCGATGCGCCTGACGAGTTCGCCGAGATGTTCGCCGTGGTCACCGAGTCCCTTGACCGGGCCTCCCAGGTCGCGCTCGACAGTCCCGCCGAGATCCTGATGATGCCGGAGAACCTCTCCTCCGAGGTGGTGGGGCCGCGCTTCTTCGAGATGTTCCTGAAGGATTTCCAGACCCGCTGGTCGAAGAGGATCATCGCGGCGGGCAAGTTCTCCTGCATCCACATGGACGGGACCCTGGCGGGCCTGCTGCGGCAGGAGAGCGCGATCGGGCTCACATTCATCGAGGCCCTGACCCCGAAGCCCGTGGGCGACATCCCCATCTCGGAGTGGGCCGCTACCGCGGAGGCTCGAACACCATCTACTGGGGCGGGATCCCCGGCTCCTACTTCACCCCGTCGGTGGACGACGAGGAGTTCGACCGCCACGTCCACGAAGTGCTCGCGGTCATGAGGGAAGACCGGCGGATGGTGCTCGGCGTCGCCGACCAGGTTCCGCCGGACGGCCTGGAAAGGCGCGTGGCCCGGGTCCAGGGCCTCGTCGACAGGTACGGCGCCTACACGTAGGGGAGCGCACGCGCATGACGAGGGCGCCGACGATCGAGGACATCGCGCGGCGGGCCGGCGTCTCCAAGTCCACCGTCTCGCGCGGCCTGAACGGGTCCACGCGCATCAGCACCGAGACGCGGATGCGCATCCTCCGCGCGGCGAAGAACCTGCACTACGAGCCCAACTACCTCGCCCGCAGCCTCTCGCAGAAGCAGGACACTCGTCGGTCGGGGTGATCCTCGAGGACATCATGAACCCCTTCTTCACCGAGGTGGCCAAGGGGATCGAGACGGCGCTGCCGCAACCGAGGGCTACACGCATGCTGCTGACCAGCTCGGGGTACGTGCGCCGGGGAAGAGCTGGAGCTCACCCGCACCCTGCTGCGGAACAGGGTGGACGGCGTGCTCCTGATCACCCCCGTTGGCGGTCGACTCCGCCGTCGCATGCGCCTCCTGCGGACGCGGCGGGTGCCCTTCTTCATCCTGAACGAGAAGTCGCGAGGACCGCCGAGCTGAACTGGATCGACAGCGACAACCTGCCGGCGGCGCCCTGGCCGCAGAGTACCTCCTGAAGCTCGGGCACCGGAGCTTCCTGATCCTGCCGCAACGGCGCGCTGCACGGACACGGGCGACCGGTTCGAGGGGATCCGGCGGGCCTCGACGGCCCGGCGGGATCCGCCGGCCGACCAGGTGGTCGCTGACGGCGACTTCAACTCGGACAGACGGCTGCGGCCTCATGGCACGGCGTGATCGATGCCGCCGGGCCGCGACGGCATGCCTTCCGCGGTCATCGCGGTGAACGACGCGGTCGCCATCGGCGCGATGGAAAGCCTGCTCGCGCACGGGTATCCGCGTTCCCGACGAGGTCTCGATCATCGGCTACGACGACATCTACCTGGCGGGGTTCCTGCGCGTTCCGCTCACCACGGTGCACCAGGCCAAGTACCGCATGGGCCAGATCGCGGCCACGGGACTCCTGCGCATGCTGGACGGCAGCCAGCCGCCCGGGGCCAGCACTTCCTGATCAAGCCCAGGCTGATCATACGAGATTCGTGCAAGGAGCAGATGCCGTGAAGAGTCGCGAGAGGGTCATGCGTGCCATCGGGTTCGGCGGTCCGGACCGGCCGCCGATTTCGCACGGAATCCTGCCGGCCACCCAGTACAAGTACGGCGCGGCGCTCGACGACATCCTGGCCGGGGTGCACGAGGACTTCGGCTGGAGCCTTCCTGCCCGACATGAGCCGGCAGGAGCCTCCCCGCGCTCTACAGGGGCGGCCGCAACCACGACGATTTCGGCACCCTCTGGGACGTGCCCGTCGAAGGGCTGCTGGGATTCCCTGCGAGTGGCCCCTGGCCGACTGGAGCCGCTACGACAGCTTCCGCTGGCCCGTGTTCACGGCGGGCCCGCCGAACGGGCGCCTGTACAGCGGGCACATGGCGGGCCGGAGCGAGGACTACTACGCGCGCGGGGCGTGGATCACCTTCTTCGAGCAGATGCAGCAGCTGCGCGGCATGGAGACCCTCCTCATGGACCTTGCCGAGGGCTCGCGGGAAGTCTACCGGCTGCGCGACGACCTGCTCGCCTTCAATCTCCGCTACATCGACGACTGGCTCGCGTTCGAATACGACGGGCTTCACTTCGCGGACGACTGGGGAGACCAGAAGAGCCTTCTCATCTCCCCGGAGCTGTGGCGGAAGTTCTTCAAGCCGGTCTACAAGGCGATGTTCGACAAGGTCACCTCCGCGGGCATGCACGTGCACTTCCACTCCGACGGGTACATCATCGACATCCTTCCCGACCTGATCGACATCGGCGTCAGCGTGGTCAACTGCCAGGCCAACGTGATCGGCCTCGACGCGCTGAAGAAGAAGTTCGCCGGGTCCGTCTGCTTCCGCACGGACCTCGACCGGCAGAAGATCGTGCCGTTCGGCAGCCCCGCCGAGGTGAAGCGCCACGTGAAGGATGTCTTCGACCACCTCGGCACGCCGAACGGGCGGCCTCATCGCCTGCGGCGAGATCGGTCCCGACACGCCCCTGCGAGAACATCCGCGGCCATGTACCAGGCCTTCATGGAATACTCGCGGTGAAGGAGGGAGCAGGACGTCATGAAACCGGCGAGAGATTCGTCACGGCGCTGAACGGCGGCACCCCGGACCGGGTGCCGGTGTTCGACTTCCTCTTCAGCCCCCGGCTCCAGAAGGAGCTGCTGGGCCACACCACCGAGCTGTACGACGGGGAAAGCCAGGTCAAGCTGGCCGCGCTGCTGGGCCTGGACGCCCAGTTCATTCCCGTCAACGGCTACTGCGGCTTCGAGGACGAGCCGCACCCGGTGGGCTCCCACTACAAGGACGAGTGGGGCGTCACCTACGTGAAGAACGGCTGGCCGGTGATGCTGCAGACCGACGTGCCGGTCAAGAACCGCGCAGGACTGGAAGAACTACCGGATGCCCGACCCCGCCTCGCCCCATGCGCGTGAAGATGATCCGGGACGCGGTCAAGGCCAACGAGCCGCAGATCGCCATCATCGCCGGCTTCCTGGGCCCCTTCACCATGATGTACTGGTACCTCACCGACCTGGCCACCCTCTCCCTGCTGGTCTACGACGACCCCGAGCTGATCGACGAGATGAACGCCGCCTACGTGCAGTGGGCGCTGGAGTCGGTGCGCATCGCCTTCGAGTCGGGCGGCGATCGACGCCTTCGGCCTGGCCGACGACTGGGGCGGCTCCACGGGCCTGCTCATGTCCCCGCCCGCACCTGCGGCGCTTCTTCATCAAGCCGTTTGCCGAGATCGTGCAGGGCATGCGGAACTACGGCCTGCCGGTGATGATGCACAACGACGGCAACCTCTGGGAGGTGCATGGACGACCTGGTGGCCAGCGGCATCAACGCGTTTCACCCCGTGGAGCGGGCCGCCGGCATGGACCTGGCGAGGATCAAGGCGAAGTACGGGACGCGGCTGTGCCCCATCGGCAACATCAACAACAAGACCACCATGGTCTCGGGCACGCCCGAGGACGTGCGGCGGGAGGCGCTGGAGTGCCTCCGCATCGCGGCGCCCGGCGGCGGCTACGTGCTGGCCACCGACCACAGCCTGCACGACGACATCCCGCTGGCCAACATCCGGGCCTACATCGAGACGGCGAAGGAGCACGGGACCTACCCGCTGAAGCTGTAGAGGAAGCGCTGACAACTGTTCGTTGAACAGTGGCAAGTCTCTGAAGGAGGAAACAGATGAAGAAGAGAGTGGGCGTGATCCTGCTGGTGGCGGCCTCGTTCTGCTCGTCGCCTTCCCCGGCTTCTCCCCGGGCAAGACCCCCAAGAAGGTGGGATGGGTCGGCAACTACATGATGCACGAGTGGTACCAGACCGTGCAGAAGGGCATGAAGGCCCGCGCCGCGCAGCTGGGGATCCAGCTGGAGATCGCCGACGCCAACCTCGACATGGCCAAGCAGGTCTCCATCGCGGAAGACCTCATCGCCAAGGGCGTCGACGTGCTGATCATCACCCCCGTGCAGCAGGAGGGGGCGGAGGCCATCGTGAAGAAGGCCAAGGCGGAAGGCATCCCCCTCGTCATCGAGGCGAGCCCCGTGAAGGGCATGACCACCATCGTGGCCATCTGCGACTACGACTGCGGCTTCAAGGGCGGCGTGGAGACCGGCAAGTACGTGAAGGCCAAGCTGGGCGGCAAGGCACGGATCCTGGCGGT
This sequence comes from uncultured Spirochaetota bacterium, assembly GCA_963733835.1. Classification (GTDB taxonomy): domain Bacteria; phylum Spirochaetota; class Spirochaetia; order SZUA-6; family Fen-1364; genus CAVTER01. Next base: position 114,187 of record CAVTER010000003.1, on the reverse strand, counting down.
CGACCTCCCGATGCTGCGCCCCTGCATCCTGCGCGTTGACGGGTTCGTCGACGGCATCCGCACGATCATCCCCGACGCCGAGGTCGTGCACCGCCTCGACGGCCAGGGCCTGAAGGACAAGGCGCTCCAGGTGGCCACCGACGCCCTGACCAAGGACTCCAACATCAACGTCATCTACGGCTGCAACGACGACTCCGCCCTGGGCGCGCTGCAGGCCTACAAGAGCGCCGGCCTGGACACCAAGAAGCTGGTGGTCTGCGGGACCGGCAGCGAGGGCATGGCGTTCATCAAGGCGATGCAGGAAGGCGGCCCGTACAAGGTCGAGGCGGCCATGTTCCCCGAGGCCGTGGGCTACGAGTGCATCAACATGGCGGTGAAGCTGTTCAACAACGAAAAGGTCCCCGAGCACTGGGTGACCCCGACCTTCGGCCTGACAGCGGACAACTGGAAGAAGTACTACTCCGTCTCCGGGGAGGTCCGGACCCCCATCTGGGACATGATCAACAAGATTCCCCGCGAGAACGCGTGCGCCAAGTACTGAGGAACTGAACCGAACTGATCGACAGACGCTCCCCCCCTTCACGGGAAGGGGGGGAGCCATAACGGAGGCGGAGAGGCATGGCCGGCACGGCATCGTCCACGGGCAAGCGGAGCTTCGGCAGCAGGATCATTCTTTTCAACGAGGTCATCCTCGTGGGGATCCTGGCGCTGATCTGCGTGCTCATTTCCATCGGGAGCCCGAGATTCTTCAGCTCCACGAACATCCTGAACGTCCTGCGCGACAGCTCCATGGACATCATCGCGGCGATCGGGATGACCATGCTCCTGATCACCGGAGAGGTCGACCTCTCCATCGGGAGCCTCGTGGCATTCGTCGGCGTGATCACCATGGACGTGATCAACAAGACCCACAGCGTCGCCCTCGGCGTGCTCGCGGGGCTCGGGCTGGGCGCCCTCACGGGGCTGATCAACGGGCTGGTGCGCACGAAGCTCAAGGTCAACTCCCTCATCGGGACCATCGCCATGATGATGGCACTCCGGGGCGGGGTGTACATCTACCGGGTCGCCGCCGTGCAGAACTACCACTCCCTCGACGCCTTCTTCCGGATCGGCAACGGGTATGTCGGGTTCCTGCCCATTCCCATCCTCCTGATGGCGGTCCTGTACGTGGTGTTTCTCTTCGTGATCACCCGCACGGAGGTGGGCCGACGGCTGTATGCCACGGGGGGCAACGCCACGGCCGCGAGGATTTCCGGGCATCAACGTGGACAGGCTGAAGATCGCCACGTTCGTGACCTCCTCGATCCTCGCCGCGGTCTCGGGCATCATCCTGGTCTCCCGCATGAACTCTGGCCAGCCCAATGCCGGCCAGAACTTCGAGATCTCCGTGGTCGCGGGGGTCATCCTCGGGGGCACGAGCCTCGCGGGCGGGGAGGGGACGCTGATCGGCACGCTGATCGGCGTGCTCATCCTGCGCGTCATCAACAACGGCATCATCCTTCTGGGCTGGAACCAGGACCTGCAGATCGTGGTCGCCGGCTTCGTCCTGATCGTGGCGGTCTACTTCGACAACAAGCGCAAGGCCGCCCGCGCCAGGGTCATCACCACCTGAGGGGGCTCGCGTGAAGGCTCACGACGTCATCCTGGAAGTCCGCGGCATCGCGAAGGAGTTCCCCGGCGTCCACGCCCTGTCGGGGGTGGACCTGTCTGTCCGCAGCGGCGAGGTGCACGCGCTGGTGGGGGAAAACGGCGCGGGCAAGTCCACGCTGATCAAGATCCTGGCCGGGGTGTACAGGAGGGACGCGGGGGAGATCCTCTTCGACGGGGCGCCCATCGAGCTGCACTCGGCGCACGACTCCCTCGAGAGGGGGATCAAGGTCGTCTTCCAGGAGCTCGCGCTGATCAAGGGGCTCTCGGTGGCAGAGAACGTGTTTCTCGAGTCCTTCCCCCTGCGGAAGAACAGGACAATCGACTGGAAGACCCTGAATGCCCGGACCCGCGAGATCATCGACTCCATCGGGCTGGACCTGGATCCCACGGTGCAGGTCAGCAGGCTCACGGTGTCCCAGCAGCAGATGGTGGAGATCGCGCGGGCCCTCTCCCACGAGGCCAGGGTCGTCATCATGGACGAGCCCACCTCGGCCCTGACGCCCAACGAGATCAAGCTCCTCTTCGACGTGATCCGCAGGCTGCGCGACATGGGCATCGGGATCCTGTACGTCACGCCACAAGCTGGAGGAGGTCTTCGAGCTGTGCGACAGGGTCACCGTGTTCCGCGACGGGCAGCGCATCTCCTGCCGCCCCATCGCGGAGACCAACCAGAACGAGGTTGTCACGGACATGGTGGGTCGGGAGATCACCACGCTCTTCCCGCGGACCCACACGGGACAGGGGCGAGAAGGTCCTGAGCGTCCGGGGGCTTTCCACGGAGAGCAAGCTGCAGAAGGTGAGCCTCGACGTGCACGCGGGAGAGGTGGTCGGGGTGTTCGGCCTCCTGGGAGCCGGCCGCACGGAGCTGGCCAAGGCCATCTTCGGCCTCGACGGGGTCACGGCGGGTGAGATCACTGTGCGCGACTCGCGCCTGCGGCCGGGCTCCACCACCGCCTCCGCCCGCGCGGGCCTCGGTCTGCTGACGGAGGACAGGAAGGGCGAGGGGCTCGTCCTGCAGATGTCGGTGAGCCAGAACATGACCCTGCCCTCGCTTCGTGAGTTCTCCACCGCGGGGTACATCCGCACCCGGGCAGAGGCCGCCCGCTCGCAGCAGTTCGTGGACACGCTGTCCATCAAGACCCCATCGCTGAAGCACAAGGTGGAGTACCTGAGCGGGGGCAACCAGCAGAAGGTCCTGATCGCCCGCTGGCTGATGAAGAAGCTCACGGTGATCATCCTGGACGAGCCCACGCGGGGGATCGACGTGGGGGCGAAGGCGGAGATCCACAGGATCATCGACGAGCTGGCCAAGGGCGGCCTCGCCGTGCTCGTCATGACCTCGGAGATGCCGGAGCTCCTGGGCGTGAGCGACAGGGTCCTCGTGATGAGCGGCGGGCGGATCACGGGAGAGTTCGACAGGGCCGAAGCCACGCAGGAGAAGATCCTGTCGGCGGCCATTGCATAGGGGGGAGCCGGGCAATGCAGGACACTATCACCACGCGCAAGAGCCTTTTCTCCCGGGTTTCCCGGTACAACGAGCTGGGACTGATTCTCGTCGCGGTCGCGCTGTTTGTCTTCTTCAGCATCGGCTCGGAGTACTTCCTGAGGGTGAAAAACCTCTCGAACGTCCTGGGCCAGATCTCGCTGACAATGATCGCGGCGGTGGGCATGTCCGTGGTCATCATCAGCGGGGAGGTCGACCTGAGCATCGGTTCCCTCCAGGCCGTGGTAGCCCTGCCGCTGCTCCTCGTGATGAACAAGACGGGGAGCTTCTGGCTGGGCGTCATCCCCGCCCTTGCCGTGGGAGCGCTCATCGGCTTCGTCAACGGCCTGCTCGTCACCCGGCTGAAGATCAACTCCCTGATCGTGACGCTGGGGATGTTCTACCTCCTGCGGGGGTTCGTCTACTTCGCCACCGGCAAGGTACCCATTTCCGACTCGTCCGACAGCTCGGTCTTCTTCGCGATCGGCAACGGGAAGCTGTTCGGGTTTCTGCCCATCATGGCCGTGCTGATGCTGGTGGTCATGATCGTCTTCATCTTCGTGCTGCGGCGCACGACCTGGGGGAGACGGCTGTACGCCGTGGGCGGGAACCCCGAGGTCACCCGGGCGGTGGGCATCAGCCCCGAGAGAATGAAGATGGGCGCCTTCGTGCTGTGCTCCCTCCTCGCCTCGGTGAGCGCCATCCTCCTCGCCTCGCGCCTGAACTCGGCCAACCACATGGCGGGAAGCGGCTTCGAGTTCCAGGTCGTCGCGGCCGTGGTCATGGGAGGCGTCAGCCTGTCCGGCGGGACGGGCAACCTGGTGGGGGCGCTGATCGGAGTCCTCATCTTCGGCCTGATCCAGAACGGCATGGGGCTCATGAACGTGGGGACCATGTACCAGCTCGTGATCACGGGGGCGATCATCATCGCGGCCGTGGCCATCGACGAGCTGCGCAAGCGCAGGGGCTGAGCCGACGTGAGAGCAGCGGCGCCCCTGCTGCTGGCCGGTGCCCTCGCGGCGGGCGCCGCGATCCGGCTCGCCGGAGGCATCCCCCTTGTCGGCACCGACCTCGCCTTCGGCCCCACCGCCCCGGGGCCGGCTCGCACCCGGGGGAAGCCCCGAGCAGGCGGCAGAGTCCTTCTACGCGTTCCTGCAGGCAGGGGACTACGGCGGCGCATGGGACGTGTCGGTGGAACCGTCGTGGCCGGGCGCCTCGCGTGCCGCGCGGGGCGACGAGGTGGCAGCCACGGGCCGACCGGCGGCTGGACGGCACGGGACGAGTTCGTGCGCAGGTGCGGCACAGACATCGGGGCGGGCATCCGTCTGAACGGGGTCTCGGCCGCGGCGGCCGGGGCGCGGAGCGCCGGGACGCGCGAGCTCGCCGCGGCGCTGGGCGCCTCGCGCGTGCGCGCCGTGCACGTGAGCGGCCACATGCTGGGCGCGTGCCTCATCTACAGGTGGGAAAAGGACCTGGCAGTGGCAGAGATAGGTGGGCGGTGGAAGGTCATCCTTCCCGGGACGAAGCCCGCCCGCGAGCCCTTCCACCAGTCGTGGTTCTCCGACGTCACCCTCATCGGCTCACTGCGGGGGCAGATCACGGGGGACAGCCGATGAGCGTGCTGTACCTGGACAATGCGGCCACCTCCTGGCCGAAACCCGCGGACGTCCCCAGGGCCATGGCCAGGGCGGTCCGCCGCGGGGGCGGGAACCCCGGGAGGGCGGGCCACGCGAAGTCCATCGAGGCGGGGAGGACCGTGCTTCGCACGCGCGAGCTCCTCGCGGGGCTGTTCAACGTGCGGGACCCTTCGCGTATCGTCTTCACGAAGAACGCCACCGAGGCTCTGAACACGGTGATCGTCGGACTGCTGCGCCCCGGCGACCGGGTGGTCACGACGAGCATGGAGCACAATTCCGTGCTCCGGCCCCTTGCCGCGCTGGGCGGCGCGGGAGTCGGGGTGGAGGTGGTGGAGGCCGGTCGCGATGGGCAGGTGGACCCAGACGCATTCGCGCGGAGCCTGGCACCGGGGACGCGCCTCGCGGTGGTCACGCACGCGTCAAATGTGACGGGGACCGTGAACGACGTGCCGCGGATCTGCGCTGCCTGCAGGGACCGGGGTGTGCCGCTCCTCGTGGACGCGGCCCAGACCGCGGGCTGCATGCCCATCGACCTCGAAAGCCTTCAGGTGGACTACCTCGCTTTCAGCGGGCACAAGGGGCTTCTGGGCCCGCAGGGAACAGGGGGTCTCTTTGTCCGCAACGAGGCGGATCTCCCCCCGTTCACGCGGGGCGGAACGGGCAGCCTCTCGGACAGGGAGGACCAGCCCGAGTTCCTCCCGGACCGGTTCGAGAGCGGGACCCTGAACGTGCCGGGGATCGCGGGTCTCGGGGAAGGGGTGTCGTATCTCCTTGAGCGCGGCGTGGACCGGGTGGCTGCCCACGACCTGCACCTGCGCACGGCGTTCCTCGCCGCGCTGGAGGGAGACACCCGCGTGCGGGTGTTCGGCGGCGGGGAGGGCATCCCGCACACGGGGGTCATCTCGGTCGTCATTGACGGCGTCTCCCCGTCCGACGCGGGGGAGGCGCTGGAGAAGCGGTACGGGATCCTCACCCGGATCGGCCTGCACTGCGCCCCCCGCGCGCACAGGACGATCGGCACTTTTCCCCACGGGACGGTCCGCCTGGGCTGGGGCCCGTTCACCCGGGAGCCGGACATGGTCCGCGCGGCGCGGGCGGTCCTCGCGATCGCCCGAGGCACGTAGCCGTGTTCGGCCGACGCGCCGCCGCGGGGAAAGCACTTGAGGGCCTGGTGACCTTCTACGGCTCCTACCACGCCATGCGGGCGGAGAGCGTGCTGCGGAAGGCGGGCTTCGAGGTGCGCCTGGTTCCCGGGCCCCGGGCCATCAGCCCGAACTGCGGGGTGGCGCTCCGCTTCGACCACACGCGCAAAGACGAGGTCGAGGCCGCGCTCGGGCAGGGCTCCGTGCAGATCGAGGCCATCCACCACTACCCGGAGAAATAGCGGAGGCCAGGGGGAATGCGGGTGAAACGAACCGTGAAGCCGTGGGTGTTCGGGATCGCCGCAGGAACCCTCCTGGTCGCCGCCGACGTGGCCCTGCGCATCGCGCCGCCCTCGGCCTATTCCTTCTGCCTTTCCTGCCACGCGCGCGACCTGGTGAACACAGCGGTGAACGCGATCTTCCACGCGCGGTGGCAGGTGACCGAGGTCGCCTCGCGCGCGCTCATGCTCACCTCGCCCGGCGTGCTCCTGGGCGCCTTCATTGCGTCGCGCGCTGCGGGTGAGCACAGGGTACGCAGGGCGGACAGGCCCGTTCTCTTCGCCGTCCTGGGGTTTCTCGTGATGATCGTCGGCATCCTCATCTTCGGGTGCCCCACGCGGATCGTGCTGCGGGCCGGTTACGGTGAGTTCTATGGCGTCGCGGCCCTGGGGGGGCTGCTCGCAGGGACAGGGCTGGCCACGCTGGTGATGATGATCGGCTTCCGTGCGGGGAGGGGGCGCCTGTGAGCCCCGTCCTGCTGTCCCTGGCCTTCCTCCTCATCGGCCTGGTCGTGGGTTTCCTGGCCCAGAGGTCGCGCATGTGCTTTGTTGCAGGGCTGCGGGACTGGATCATCGTGCGAGACACGGAGCTCCTGACCGGGATGTTCGCCTTCCTCGCCACCGTGTGGGTGCTCACCTCCGTCCTGGGCGTGCTGGGCCTGCTGCACCGCGGGGTCCCCCTGTACGGGCAGGCCGCGGGATCGACCGCCGCCCTGCCGGCCCTGTCGACCGCGGCGCGCGCCGCGCTCATGTCGCTTCCGCCCCGGGTCGGCGCGTTCTTCTGGTCGAGCCTGGGTGGCGGGATCCTCGTGGGGGCGCTGTCGGTGATCGCGGGAGGGTGCGTGCTGCGGCAGCACGTGCTGTGCGCGCAGGGCGACAGGAACGCGCTCTTCTACGTTGTCGGGTTCTACGCCGCCGTGCCCGTGTACTACGGGCTGCTGTGGCGGTTCTTCGGCTGGGTGTACGGCTGAGGGGCCGGCCCGGGGCTCAGCCCGTTCCGCCCCGCGCCTTCATGACCGCGAGGACGACCTGCACGATGGTCTCGAGCATCGCGGGATCCATCTCTGCCCCGCCGGCAGCCTTCACGCCGCTGAGGACCTGGCTGTCACGAAGGCGCGTGATGGCAGCGACCTCCGTCTCGGTGAGGGGCTTGGGCGCCCCGAGGATCCGGGTGACCAGCCGCACGCGCGCGTACTGCTCGAGCACTTCCATCCGGTAGTAGGCTTCCATGACGTCGCCGCCCACGGTGAGGGCGCCGTGGTTGGAGAGCAGCACCGCCTCGCACCCGGCGATCTCCTTCTCCACGGCCCGGGGCAGCTCGTCGGTGCTGGGGGTGGCGTAGTCGGCAAGCCCGATCTTGCGAAGCCCGTAGACCACCTCGGGCAGCACCACCTCCTGGTCCAGGCGGATGCGGCAGGCGGCAAAGCCCGTGGCGGCCGGCGGGTGCGCGTGCACGATGGCCTGCACCTCGGGCCGGGCCCTGAAGACGGCGAGGTGCATCTTTGTCTCGGAGCTGGGCTTGAGGCTTCCCGCGAGCACGGCGCCGCGCATGTCGATGCGCAGCAGCTGCTCGGGCGTCATGTCGCCCTTGTTGACCCCCGTGGGGGTGATGAGGATCTCGTCGGCGGAGAGCCGCGCGCTGATGTTTCCGTCATTGGAGGCGACGAAAAACCGGTCGTGCAGCCTTCGGCCGGCCTCGACGATCTGGCGCCTCGCTTCTGCTTCCTGCATGAGGCCACTATAGCAGAGCAGGGGGGGACTGGTGAAGAAGTGAGCCCGTTCCCTGCCGGACCCGCGGGGCAGGTTCGGCGATTGCGGCAGCCCTCCCAGTGCAGGCGCGGGGTCGCGCCTTACCGCCGCTCGCCGTGCCTGGAAGGTGCGCCCAGGGTCACGGGCTCGTTCAAGAAGTCACAATCTGTTGATAGTGTGACACTTACGTCCCATATGTCAAGAGAAAATGTTACAATTTTATCAAAATACCAAAAAATGTGTTGAATGAGTTCACAACTCCTGCAAATAATGAGATGGACGGGACGATAATCTGGCGAAGACGAACAAGATGCCGGCACAGAAGAGACGGGACAGGTTCCAGCGAATCCTCCAGTACCTGCAGGCGAACCGCGGCGCGACACTTGCCGAGCTCGCCGCCGAGATGGAGGTGTCGGAAATGACCGTCCGCCGGGACCTGGAGGAGCTGGCCGTGACAGGGCCAGGTCCGGCTCGTCCACACGGCGGCGATCCTCGCGGCCGGCGCGCAGGCCGGGTCGCTTCCCGAGCGCTGGTCGCTCGGCCGACGCGGATGCGCGTCAGGGCCGCGGAGAAGGATGCGCATCGGGCGCGAAGGCCGCCTCTCTGGTGGACCCCGGCGACACGATCATCCTGGATTGCGGACGCCACGGCGGAATGGCTCGTGCGGAGCCTTCCCCGAGCGGAATACCCCGTCACCATCATCTGCTTGTCGCTGAACGTGCTTGTCGAGGCGCGCGGAGGGAAGGCTGCGCGATCGTGCTCGCCGGCGGGAGCCTGCGGGAGGACACCCTCGCCTTCGAGAGCCCCGAGGGGGTCGCGCTCATCCGCCGCCTCCGGGCCGAACAAGGCGTTCCTCGACGCGGCAGGGGTGAGCGACAGGCTGGGGGTGACCTGCGCGGGCTCGGCCGAGGCGGAGATGAAGAAGGCGGCGCTGGCCTCTGCCCAGACCCGCGTCCTGATCGCGCACGCCGACGTGTTCGGCAGGGTCGCCCCGGCGTGGTTCGCCGAGCTGTCCGATTTCGACGTGATCGTGACCGACTCGGGCGTCTCCCTGGAGTACGTGGAGATCGCCCGGTCACTCGCGGATCGCGCTGCACGTGGTCTGAGCGGCCCCGGCCCGACCCTATCCCTTTTTCGCGGCCAGCTTCGCCGAGAACCTGTCCAGCGAGATCACCGCGCGCACGTGCGTGCCCTCGCCGATCTTCTCCTTCTCGTCGAAGGCCTCGACCCGGAAGGTGAGCATCCGGCCGTCCACCGCGAGAAGCTCGGCCTTCGCCGTCACCGTCATGCCCAGCGGCGTCGCCGCGAGGTGGCGCACGTCCAGCGAGTACCCCACGGTGAGCTGGCCCGGGGGCAGGTGCGGGTCGACGGCGCCCAGGGCGGCCTCCTCCATCAGGGCGACCATGGACGGCGTGGCGAACACGTCCACCCCGCCGCTGCCGAGGTGCCGGGCCGTGTGCCGCGCCTCGACGGTGATCGAGCTCTCGCCCGTCATGCCCGGCGCCAGCGTCCGCTCATGCGCCGACCCCCCGCGGCCGCGGATCACCCTCACCGTCTCGCGGGCCACGACGATCTCCTCGTTCGTGTTCACGGTGATCACGGTGATCTTCGAGCCCGGGTTCGTCTTCACGCCCTCCGCCCTGTCGCGGTTTTTCTCCTCGTCCAGCTCGACGCCGAGGAAGGCGATCCTCTCGATCACGCTCCGCGCGCAGGTCGGCGTCGTTCAGGCCCATGCCGCCCGAGAAGGCGATCACATCGACGCCCTCCAGCAGGACATAGTAGGAGCCGATGTAGCGCACGATGTCGTAGACCAGCTTGTCGATGGCCAGGCGCGCCCGGGAGTCGCCCCGGGCGGCGGCCTCCTTGATCTCGCGCATGTCCCTGCCCACCCCCGAGATGCCGTAGCAGCCCTCCCTTCGTGCTCGCCTCCGCGAGGGCCTCCTGCAGGGTGATGCCTTTCTTCTCCATGATGTAGGGGAAGCACGTACGGATCGACGTCGCCGATCCGCGCCGTCTGCAGAAGCCCCGACTGGGTGGTGAACGAGAAGGAGGTGTCGATCGATCGGCCGTTCTTCGAAGGCGCACATCGAGGAGCTGCCCCCGAGGTGGCAGGCGATGATGCGCGCACGTCGCCGGGATCCAGCCCGAGCCTGCGCACCACCTCGCCGGTGACGTAGCGGAAGGAGGCGCCGTGGAAGCCGTACTTCTGCACGTGGTACGTCTCGTACCAGTCCTAGGGCACGCCGAAGATCCGCGCGTACTCGGGGATCTCCGCGTGAAAGCCCGGCTCGAAGACCCCCACCAGCGGGACGCCGGGCAGCGCTTCCTGGAAATAGTAGATGCAGCTCAGGTAGGGCGGGTTGTGGGCGGGGAAGAGCGACGCGAAGCGCTCCATGGCATCGGTCACGTCCCGCGTGAGCAGCACCGAGCCGTTCTTCTCGCCCGCCTGCACGGCCTTGAAGCCCGACGCCGTCGATCTCGCGCGCGTCGGCGATCGACGCCCGTGCGCGGGTCGGTGAAGAAGTCGAGGATGCGCTGGACCGCCTCCCGGTGGTCGCGCACGGGGAGACGAGGTTGTCGACCAGGACCTCCTCGCCCCTGCGGTAGGAGACGATCGCATCCTCGCTTCCGACCCGCTCCACGCCGCCCTGGGCGAGCTCGCGCTCGCCGTCCATGTCGAAGAGCCGGCTCTTGTAGCTCGTGGACCCGACGTTCGCGACGAGGACCTTCATGTCCCCAGGATCCTCCGCACCTCCGCCGCGACAGCCTTGCCCAGGGCCGCGTGCGCCTCCGCCTCGAAGTGGATCCCGTCCACGTCGCTTGTGCGGATGACGCTGCCCGCGTCGAGAAACGCGCACCCCCGCTCCGCGGCGACCTCGCCGGAGCGTGCCCCCAGGAGCAGCGATTTCTCCGTGCCTCCCTCGAACATCTCGGCCCACGTCGACGAGCCGGGCCAGCGGAGGCGGCGCCATCAGCAGGAGCTTCGGGGCGCCTTCGCCGCCGTGCCCGCTCGCGCTGGCGAGCACGATTCCCACCAGCCTCTCGACGCCCGCGGCGATGTCCCAGGCCGGAGACCGAGAACCGCTTCTTCAGGTCGTTGGTGCCCAGCATCAGCACCACGAGGTCCAGGGGCGCGTGCGACTCGAGGAGCGCGGGAGCTGGCGCAGCCCGTTCTTGTCGCCCTCGATGGGGTCGTCCCAGACCGTCGTGCGGCCGTTCAGGCCCTCCTCGATCACCCGGTGCGCTGTCGCCCAGCGCGGCCTGCAGGACGCCCGTCCAGCGCACGTCGCGCGGGAAACGGCCATCGCGCCGCGGGGGAGTAGCCCCACGTGTTGGAGTCGCCGAAACAGAGGATCTCGTGCATCCTGTGCCTCCTCGGGAGTGTGTCGGGGCGCCCGGCCGGCGCGCCGTGCGCGCCTTCCGTCAGTACACGAACGGGATGACGCGCTTGCGCTGGCGAGGATACTCCGGGAAGGTCTCGATGTACCACTGCCGGTGAGCGTGCGCCCGCGGCACGAGGTTGGCGGCCGTGAACACGGCGAAGGCGAGCCCGGGCAGCGACCAGGTGGCCAGCGCCCAGCCCGGTCCACTGGGCGATCTCGCCGAAGTAGTTGGGGCTCGCCACGAGGTCGAACAGGCCCGCCGCGCGGGATCTGGTAGCCGACCTCCCCGGGCCTGCGCAGCGCGCGCAGGTCGCGGTCTGCCCACACGTGCGTCACGAAACCCGCGGCGAACAGCGCGACCCCGACCACGAAGCGCAGGCCGGGCAGGAACCCCGGGGCGGGAATGGGCGAGGCGGATGCGAGTGACACTCCGTTCGCGTACCCGTTCAGCGAGTTGAAGATGGCCGCGAACAGGATGATCACGATGGGGAACTGCTTGCCCCTGTCCCTGATGAGGAACGGGAAGAGGCACGTGCGGTACAGGTAGTGGACCTCCCACAGCCCCAGGAGGAGGAACGACAGAAGCGAGACCTCCGTGCGGGCGAGGAACACGCACAGCGCGATGACCACCAGGGCGGGGAGCTCCATCAGCAGCCAGCCGGCCCGCGCGCTCACCGTCGGGCCCCACCCGCCGTGGTAGTGCCGGCCGTAGGGCGCGCGGAAGAAATACAGCGTCGCGAAGACGAGGGGGGTGGCGGCGAATATGACGAGCAGGGACAGCTTGAAAAGCATAGCCTGTCTACAGGGTATCAAAACCGCCACCCCGGCGCAACTGCCCGATCCCCCGGCGGACCTCAGATCTCCGTCCACCGCCTGCAGGCGGCCTGGTGGCCCTCGCCCACCTCTCGAGCTCCGGCTCGGCCAGCGCCGAGCACTCCTTCGTCGCGAAGACGCACCGGGGGTGGAACCGGCAGCCCGGGCGGGATGTCCGCGGCCGACGGGATCTCGCCCTTGATGGGCAGCTCCTTGATGCGTCCACCTGCCCCGACACCGGCTCGCAGACCGCGTGGATCAGGGCCCGGGTGTAGGGGTGGACGGGGTGGTCGACCACGTCGTCGGGCGAGCCGATCTCGACGATGCGGCCGAGGTACATCACCGCGATCCGGTCGGTGAAGTAGCGCGCCGTGGACAGGTCGTGCGTGATGTAGAGGTAGCGTCAGCCCGAACTGGCGCTGCAGCTCCTTCATCATGGCGAGGATCTCGGCCCGGGTGGACAGGTCGATCATCGAGACCGGCTCGTCGGCCACGAGCAGGTCGGGGGAGAGGATCAGCGTGCGCGCCGTGGCCGCGCGCTGGCGCTGGCCGCCCGAGAGCATGTGCGGGAACCGGCCCATGAAGTCGGCGACGGGCGTCAGCTTGACCGCCGCGAGCGCCTGGGCCACCAGGTCCTCGCGCTCCTGCCGGCTCGCTCCGACGCCGTGGACCAGCAGCGGCTCCTCGAGCACGTCGCGGATCTTGAAGCGCGGGTTCATCGAGGCGTAGGGGTCCTGGAAGATCATCTGGACCTTGCGCCGGTACGCGGCGAGCGCGTCCTTCGTCGAGGCCGGGTGGCGTCCGTGCCCTCGAACTCGATCGTCGCCCGAGGTGGGCTCGAGCAGCTTCATGACGAGCTTGCCCGTGGTGGTCTTGCCGCAGCCCGACTCGCCGATCAGGCCGAAGATCTCGCCCTTGCGCACGTCGAAGCTGACGCCGTCGACGGCGCGCACCGAGCGGCGCTCGCCCCGCAGGGCCTGGCGCAGGCGTGCGGCGCACGGGGAACCACTTCTTGAGGTCCTTCGCCTGGAGGATGATCTCGCTGGTCGCGGTCGACTCAGGCATTGGTGCATCTCCAGCAGGCGACCAGGTGGCCGGGCTCGATCTCGACCAGCGGCGGCTCCTGGGCGCAGACGTCCATGGCGACGGAGCACCGGGGCTGGAACCGGCAGCCCTTCGGCGGGTCCAGCAGGTCGGGCGGGGCGCCGGGGATGAAGGCCAGCTCGTCGACCTTCGCGTGCAGGCGCGGGGTGGCGGCGAGCAGGCGCTGCGTGTAGGGGTGGCAGGGCGGCTTCCCGTAGACGCAGCGCGGTTGGGCGCGATCTCGGCGACCTTGCCCGCGTACATCACCATGATCCGGTCGGCCACCTCCGCCTCGGTGGCGAGGTCGTGGGTGATGAAGATCATCGACAGGCCGAGCCGGCGCTTCAGGTCCTTGATCACGTTGAGGATCTGGGCCTGCACGATGACGTCGAGCGCCGTGGTCGGCTCGTCGAGGATGACGACCTTCGGCTCGAGGAACAGGGCCATGGCGATGACCACGCGCTGCTTCATGCCCCCGGACAGCTCGTGGGGGTAGCGGCGCACGATGTCGGGCGGCAGGCCCACCAGGCCGAGGTAGCGCGCGATGATCTCGTCCGCCGGCGTCCCGGTCCATGCTCTTGTGCTGCTGCAGGGTCTCCATCATCTGCCTGCCCACCGTGTAGACGGGCGTGAGGCAGTTCATGGCGCCCTGGAAGACCATCGAGATGGTCTGCCAGCGGACCTCTGCGGCGCAGCTCCCTCTCGGACAGCGGCACGATGTCCGTGCCGTCGATCGATGATGCTGCCGCCCGACGATCCGCCCCGGGGGCGTGGGCATGCCGCAGCATGCCGAGCCCGATCGTGGTCTTGCCGCAGCCGGACTCCCCGACGACGCCGAGGGTCTCCCCGCGGGCCAGGTCGAAGCTCGATCCCGTCGACGGCGCGCACGGCGCCCTTGCTGGTGAGGTAGTGGAGCTTGAGGTCCCGGACCTCGACGACGTTGCCCATGTCAGCGCGTCCTCAGCTTCGGGTGCAGGATCTTGTCCATGGCGAACCCGACGAAGGCGAAGGTCATGCCCACCAGCGCGATCAGGAGCCCCGGCGGCACGACCCACCACCACAGGCCGCTCAGGACGGCCCCGCCCGTGAGGGCGTCGTGCAGGATCTGCCCCCAGGTGACGATGCGCGAGTCGCCGAGCCCGAGCAGGCTCACCGTGGCCTCGTAGACGACCGCCCCGGGCACGTACAGGGCCATGGAGGCGAAGGAGTAGGGCACGAGCAGCGGCACCATGTGCCGGAAGATGATCCGCCGGCTCCCCGCCCCGATGGCCCGCGAGGCCTCGATGTAGGTCTCCTCCTTGATCTGGAGGGCCATCGAGTAGACGGTCTTCACGGGCCCGGTCCAGAAGTAGATGCACATGATGCCCATGAAGTACCAGATGTTGAGCTTGAACACGGCCGCGAGGATGATCAGCACGGGCAGCAGCGGCATGTTGACGATGATCTCGAACACGCGCTGGATGACGACCTCGATCCAGCCCCGGAAGTAGGCGCTGGCGATGCCCGCGATCACGCCGACGGACACCGAGACGAAGGCGGTGAGGAGCCCGATCAGCAGCGCCCACTTGACCCCGGCCACGATGCCGGTCCACAGGTCGCGCTTGGAGTTGTCGGTGCCGAGCAGGCCCGAGACCCGGCCCGAGATGACGAGGTGCGGATCCTCGGCGCCCGGTCCTCCGCGAGCAGCATCGTGCTGAGGGTGAACACGTAGGTGCCGTGCAGCGGCTCGGGGTTCCTCGTGCATGCCCGGGCCCGCCTTCGGCGAAGATGACCGACGTGGGGTCGCAGCTGCTCGATGTCGATGACGCTCGTCGATCTCCTCGCTCTCGTACTCCTTGCAGGAAGGCGTAGGCCGCGTCCTGCGGCGTCCCGGTCGACGGAGATCCGCACGGTCTCCCGCTCGCCCGCGGTGAACTGGTCGCGGTACAGCTCGAGCTCCATCGCCGTCCGGCCGGGTCACGCGTGAGGGCCGTGCGGAATGTCGCCGGTCGCGGTGAAGCGCAGGATGACGTCGAGGGGCGGCTGGTCGTAGGCGTACTCGTAGGCGAAGCTGCGGCGCACGAGCCGCACGCCCTCCGACTCCTCCGTCCGCGGTCTCGGAGCCGCGCACGACCACGCTGCACCGCGCTCTTCTTCGCCCGGAACCAGTTCGTCCAGGCGGGCGCGGCGCTCGGCGGGTTGTCGGCCCAGTAGGTGATGTCGTGCCACGCGCTTGCGCCCTCGGGGAAGGGGACGAGCAGCGGCTCGAAGGCGAGCAGGAACAGGAACAGCACGAGCAGGCCGACGCCCGACGAGGCCGGCCCCGTCCTTGCGGATACTCGCCCCAGAACTCGCGGAGCCGGGGCGGAGGTTCTCGCCGATCATCCCGTGCCTCCCACCTTGATCCGCGGGTCGAGGAACCCGTAGATGAGGTCGAGGACCACGAGCCCGGCCATGTACAGGCCGGTGGTGACCGCGAGCAGCCCGAGGATGACCGGCACGTCGTTCTGCTCGACGGCGATCCAGTAGAGGTTGCCCATGCCCGGCCAGCTGAAGATGCCCTCGAGGATGATGTTGCCGAACACGGAGCCGAGCAGCGACAGCAGCGCGATGGTGATGATCGGGGGAGCCGCGGTGCGCAGCGTGTGGCCGAAGAGCACCCGGCGCTCGGGCAGGCCCGCGCGCCCGGGCGGCCATGATGTAGTCATCCTGCAGGACGCCGAGCACGATGTTGCGCGTGAGCAGGGCCGTGCCCCAGAAGCCGATGACGACGAGGGTGATCAGGGGCAGGGCCATGTGGTAGAGCAGGTCGAGGAAGCCGAGGAACCCGTGGCGCGGCGGGATGCTGGTCATGCCGCCCGAGGGGAAGATCGGCACGATGTAGACGAAGAGCATGATCAGCAGCATGCCCACCCACCACGTCGGGCATGCCGTAGACGATCATGGTGCCGATCGAGGTGGACGCGGTCGAGCAGGCCGCCCGGCCGCTGCGCCTTCTTCAGGCCGAGCCAGATGGCGATGCCGATCTCGATGACGATGGCGGTGGTGAACAGCAGGATGCCGTCCGGGGCATGGTCTCGAGGATGATCGTCCACACGTCCCGGTCGCCCTGGGAGCTCTTGATGATCATCGAGTTGCCGAACCGGAAGGTGATGGTGTCGATGGTGCGCCAGAACACCCGGTCGAAGAACGGCTCGTCGAGGTGGTAGATGCGGTGGATGAACGCCCGCGCGGTCCGCCTTCCACTGCTGGCATCTGGTCGGCGGTCATGTTCTTCAGCCGGGCACCTCGGGCTGCACCTGCTCCTCGACCTGGGTGCGCACGGTCTTCTCGGCCGTCGTGTTGAACAGCAGCGAGAAGACGAACATCTCGATCACGAAGATCACGGCGGCGTTGAGCATCCTCCGCACCAGGTACCTGGCGTACATGGGGCCTTCCTGCTCTCCGGATACACCCGCCCCGCCGAGGGGGGGGCCGGGCAGTCACTTCTTCGGTATGTCGGGAAAGAAACCGGGCAGCCCCGCCCCGGAGGGGCAGGGCTGCCCGTGTGCGCGCCTTCTAGAACAGCGTCAGCATGCCCGACTCGACGGCCGGCGCCTCGGCCGCGAGCTGGGTCTGGGCCACGATCGTGTAGGCGCCCGCGGCAAGGCCCTTCGTGTCGGCCGCGGGATCGTGGCTGTGAACTGGCCCGCCTTCACGAAGACGGCCTTGTATACCTTCTCGCCCTTCGGAGTCACCAGCGTCAGGGTCACCTTCGCCTTCTCGGTGGCTCCCCTCGCCGTGTTGGCGGGGTAGTCGACAGCGGAGACCTTCACGGCGACCGCCAGCGCCTTGCCCCGCGCGGCCATGGCCGGCGGGGTCACGCTGTCGATGCGCGTGGTCACCGACCTGAGCTGGGTCGTCCAGTACCCTGCCGCGTAGGGGTAGCTGGCGTCGCGGAACGCGGTCAGCTCGACGAAGTTGGTGTTCAGGTCGACGTCGCTGATGTAGAACCGCCGTTGGAGATGTAGGCGTTCTTGTGCTCGTCGATGAACGTGATGGACAGCTTGTAGCGCGCCACCGCCTCGGCCGGGGTGTTGTAGCCCTGGATGAGCGGCGGGACGTACTCCTGGTCGATGAACTCCTGCAGCTTCGCCTTGATGTCAGCGAGGCACTTGGGGTTCAGCACGTCGACCTCGGTGAAGGCGGGGTCGGAGGAGAAGCTCCAGTTCTGCACCTCTTGCCGCCCTCGACGACCATCTTCGGCCAGGGCCTCGATGATCTCCCACGAGACGACGACGTTCTGGCTCGATCGACGCCAGGTAGATGTCGAGGTCGCCGCTCGCGCCGATCCTGCGCGGGTCCATGTGGTTGAAGTCGAAGTACGACGGTGAAGGTCCTGTCGGGGTTGACGCACGATGCCCTTGAGGATGTCCTGCACGCTCTTGCGCGCCGAGGCGTAGCTCTCGTCGTACATCTTGTCGCTCGTCGCCGTCCTTGGTCGATCCACTTCCACGATGAAGGCCTGCGCGTACATGACGTCGGCCACGCTGATCTGCGCGCCGGAGTGCGACGTGCCCCACTTGTAGGTGTAGGTGGCCCTGCGAGAAGCGTCTTCGCCCGGGCCGACCGGCTTGCCACGCTCTTGAGGGCGGGGTCGTAGATGATCGCCGTCTCGGGAACGTCGATCTCGCCGTTCACGACCGGCTTGCCCTTGTCGTTCTTGCCGAAGCTGACCTTCGTGCCCACGTCCTTCCAGCTCATGCGCAGGGGCGTGTCCACCGCGCCGTCGGGCGTGCGCATGGCCGCCTGCTCGGTGCACGGGTTGACGATGTTCAGGGAGTACATGTCGCTGAACCCGTCCAGGCCCATGGGGTCCCACGCGATCATGAACAGCGATCCCTTGGCCGAGAACTGGGTGATCTTCAGGATCTTCTTGCCGTCCTTCTCGGGCTTCACGTCGGCCGTGTACTGCGACCACTGGTTCAGGCCGTCGCCGAGGCCGTAGGCCATCCGTCGGTTGAACCGTGCCTTGTTGGCGACGTAGGAGCTGCGGACTGGTAGGAGATGTAGATGCGCGTGGCCTCCGAGAGGCCCATGCTCCGTCGCCTTCAGGATGCGTAGCCCAGTAGTCGTTCGCGTCCTTGAACTGGCCGTTCTGCACCTTCTGGGTGAGCGCGTCGATCTCGTCGTTGGTGTAGTTCCAGAAGTCGGGGTTGCCGCCGCCGGCCTGGTAGCCCTGCCACGGGGCGTACATCTGGCGAGACGATGTTGTCCCAGTACTGCCGGGTCTCGCCGGCGCCCCAGCCCTCGGTGTACATCTGCCAGTCGAACTTGGCGGGGTTGTCGTTGTAGCACAGCGAGGTGCACTTCTTGCGGTCCCACTCCAGGCGCTCGACCTTGATGCCCGCCTTCTCGATCTGGTCGGCGATGTAGCGGCCTTCCTTCAGCCGCCTGTTGGGGTCGTCGACCCGGATCATGAACTTGATCGTGATGGGCTCGCCGTCGAAGGTCCACCAGCCGCCCGTCTTCACGAGCCTGCCCTTGTTGGCGTCCAGCTCTGCCGCCCTGGCGAGGGCGTTGGTGATGTCGGCGATGCCCTTCTTCTCGTTGCCCGAGGCGGTGAAGCCGAACTTGCTGCCGAGGAGGTTGTACCTGTAGGTGCCCGGCTGGCCCGGGGTCGCCATCGTGAACATGGGCCCGCCCGCGCCTCCGGTGATCTCGTCCACGATGTACTTGCGGTTGACGAGGAAGTTGAGGGCAAAGCGCACCTCGCGGATCGCAAGGGCATTGAAGTACGTCTTGCCGTCAACCTCAACCTGGTAGGGGGCGACGTTGGGGATGGGGTTGAGCATGAGGGACCAGGTGCCCGAGGGAATGTTGTAGACCTCGAGCTTGGCCTTCACGTCCTCGGGCAGCGCCTTGAACACGTTCCCCTGCACGCCCCACATGAACACGTCGGCCTTGCCTTCGGCCGTGTCCTTCATGGCGATGTCTTCCTGCATCCGCACGTCGAAGTAGATCTTGTCGACGATCGGCCCCTTCTTCGCCGCCTGGGCGAAGACCACCGTGCCTGCCGCCAGCACGAGCACCGCGATCACCAGAAGCTTCCTCATCCGCGTCTCTCCTTTCGGTGGAAACTGTTACCGTAAACTGCTTTCATATCACAGAGGGTGCCGGAGCGCAACAGAAATGCTCTCTGCGGGGGCAGCCTTGGCATCGACTGCCTATGCTCAGAACAGGTTGAGCTGGCCGCCTTCGGCGAAGAGCTCCTCCGCGTCGAGGCCGATGGACGGCGCGATGCTCTCCACGATCGGAGCGGACCTGCTTCTCGACGTAGTGGGCGTAGTCGGGCGGCGCTGTCCGACGCCCCTCCGGCTGCGGGCCCTCGGTGGTCCAGACGTAGCGGATCAGCCCGGTCCTCTCTTCCGGGGGGAGCAGTGCTGCAGCCCGCGCGTGCGGAGGCGCGGACCGCCCGTACGCCTCCACGGGCTTGCGAAGGATCTTCCTGTACGTGAGCTCGCCATCCCGACGGCCGTCACGCAGCTCCCGCACGAGGACGCGCACACGCGTCGCGATCTCCCCCGCGGGCACGTCGCTGAACACCCACGCGAGCAGGTCCCGCTGGAGGTTCTGCGCGAGCGGGGTCCAGTCGTGTCGGACCGCCTCCATGCCCTTGATCTCGATCTGGCCCGAAGGACGCAAGCCCGCGTACCCCTTGGCCCTGCCCCGGGTCTCGGGCTCCTCCTCGTCCCCCCCGGCGGACGGGCGCGGTGCGCATCGGCGGCAGGAAGAACCGCGGGTACACGCCCTCGAACTCCAGCTCCAGCCGCGACTCCAC
The DNA here is from genome assembly GCA_963733835.1 of uncultured Spirochaetota bacterium. Classification (GTDB taxonomy): domain Bacteria; phylum Spirochaetota; class Spirochaetia; order SZUA-6; family Fen-1364; genus CAVTER01. Next base: position 94,170 of record CAVTER010000003.1, on the reverse strand, counting down.
GCCCCAGGTCTCGCGCACGTGCCGGGCGAGCCGCTCGTTCACCAGGCGGCGATCCTCGCGCCGAGCCCCGCCGGTCGGCGGCGCCCTCCGCGGAGGCCGGGCCCGCGGCGGCCGAGCCCGAGATGACGAACAGGGAGTCCGTGTCGCCGTAGATCACCTCGTGGCCTTCGGCCGTGACGAGATCCCGGGCCCAGTACAGGATGTGCTGGCCGAAGGTGGTGATGGCCCCCGCCAGCGCGGATGCGGCGAACCTGCACCCCGGGGTGCCCAGCACGCCGTAGAAGGAGTTCATCACGATCTTGTAGGCGTACGAGGCGCGCGCGTTTCCCCGGCGCTTGGCCTCGTCGCGGCTGGCGAAGAACCGCTCGAGGATGCCGGGCAGGATGCCCGGGCTCCCTGCCGAACCGGGCGCCGTTGGGCGCGGTGATCGGCGCCGTCGCCCCGCGGCCTCGGCATGCGCGCCGGCCCGCGACGCCAGGTGAGCGGATCGATGTTGAAGGTCCGCATGATGCGACGGGTACAGGCTGCGGAAGTCGAAGGCGATGCACGTTGTCGTACAGCCCGGCCCGCGGCGTGATGATGCCGCCGCCCGGGGCCCTGTCCAGGGGGTCCTGGTCGATGCCCAGGGTCGGGGCGACGATGCCCCGCTCGTGCAGGTGCTCGATGTAGAGGAACTCGAACGAGGCCACGCTCATCCACGTCTGCTCGAGGGAGGTGCCGATCAGCAGCGACTTCGCAACGGCGAGGTCGACGAGCCCCTCGCTGGCGCAGGATGTCGAGCACCAGGCGCGCGTCCTGCAGACAGTAGGCGCACAGCGCCGCGGGGTCCTTGCGGTACAGCCGCTCGATGGCCTGGCTTCCCGCTCTCGTGCGCATTTTCCGTCGATCGGCCTCTTGCCCCGGCCCAGCAGGGCCTGGGCCACCGTCTCCAGCCGGTAGTCCTCGAGGCCCATGCCGGCCAGCCGCACCAGCCACAGCCCGTCCACCACCTGGCGCCCGGGCACGATGGCCCTGCTCCGCTTCCAGCGGGTGACGCCGTCGTCGTCCTCGCGGTCGAGGAAGGAGGCCGGCGCGTCGGAGCGGCCGATGTCGAACGGCAGCCCGAGGTCGCCGAACCGCCGGGGCAGCACGCGGATGTCGAAGTCCACGACGTTCCAGCCCGTGATGATGTCGGGATCGAGCTCGAGGATCCTGCGTCGGGCCTCGAGCAGCATCTCCCGCTCGCCGGGGAAGCTTCGCAGCGGCGCCGAGGGCGCCTGAAGCGCCGTGGGCGCTTGCGGCGCCGAGGGCGCTTGTGGCGCCGTGGTCCCGGCCGCGTTCAGGAGCACCTCCCGCACGGTCGCCCCCGCGCGTGGATCCTCGAAGGCAAGGCCCACGGCGTAGACGGTCTTCGCCGTGGGGTCGGTCTCGATGTCCAGCGACAGCAGCGTGAGCGCGGGGGAGTGGTCGTCCGGCGACAGGTCGGGGTCCTCGTATACGCGGTTCACCCGTCGGCCCTTCCGCCACGCTCCCGTGATGGCGAGGGAACCGTGGATCCGCCTGTCGATGAGCAGGCGGGCGGAGGGCTTCACGTCGGCCTCGTACGTGCGCACGCCGGCCCTGTGCAGGGCGTCGCGCATCCTCTGCAGGCTGGGCAGCGAGGCCATCTCGACCCGGATGGTGGTCTCCCCGTCCATCGTCCGGGTCCCGTCAGCCGACAGGCCGACCTCCGTCGTGTAGCTTGCCAGAACCTGGCGCGCCGAGGCGAGATCGCTCTCGCGCACGTGGAAGCGGGGCGCGTGCCTGCGCTCGACAACCGCGAATGTCTCGCCCGTCTCGAGCCTGCCGAACAGGTCGATCTCGGTGCGCCCGTCGACGGTCCTCTCGGCCGCCTGCACGATGTAGCCCCTGTCGGTCGGGCCTGCCATGGGCCGACTGTAGCACGCCGCGGCGGAGCGGGGGAGGGGTGAAGAGGGAGCCCGGCGGTGTTACCATTGGAGGAGGCGCCGATCCATGACCGCACCGTATGCCCGGTCCCGCAGCCGAATCCTCCTCGTCGCAGCCTTCCTCGGCCTGTGGTGTGCGCGGCTTCCGGCGCGGCCCTCGGAGGCGTCCGGCAACCCGCTCATTCACCGCGCGGTCGTGGATGGCGTCGCTGTCCGCTACCTCGACACGGCCCCGCACCTGGCGGGCACGCACGGGCGGACCCTGCTGTTTGTGCACGGCTTCTGCGGCGCCGGCGCGCACTTCGAGCCGTTGTTCCCCCTGCTCTCGGGGGTGGGCCGCTGCATTGCGGTCGACCTGCCCGGCTGCGCCGGTTCGGACAAGCCCGATGCGCCCTACAGCGTCGATTACTTCGTGGAGTTCCTCGATTCGTTCTGCCGGACCCTCGGGCTGACGCGCGTGGCGCTGGTCGGCCACTCGATGGGAGGCCAGATCGCCGTGCACTTCGCGGACCGCTTCCCGGGCCGGGTGGACAGGCTCGTGCTCCTGGCGCCGGACGGACTGGAAGGGGAGGAAGGGGTGTGGCTGGCGGCCACCGAGCTGGGTTCGCTGCTCGAGGCGGGCTTCTCGCGGACCAACAGGTCGATGGTCGAGATCGCGCTGCGCACCGTGATCTTCGGCGACACGGCAGCCGTGCGGCCGGATGTCGTGGACAGCTTCGCCGAGCAGTTTGAAACGCCGCAGGGCATCCGGGCGCTCGCGGCCATCACGCGCGACGTGATCGGCCACGACCCCGTGGACGAGGTGCTCCCCCGGATCGGCCAGGAGACCCTCCTGCTGTGGGGCGCCGATGACAGGCTCCTGCGGCCGCGGTGGGCACAGAAGTTCCTCCGGCTCCTCCCCCGGTGCGAGCTGGCCATGCTGGAAGGGTGCGGCCACGAGCTGATGCTGGAGGACCCGCAGGGGGTGGCCGGCCTGGTCAGCGCCTTCCTCTCCCGCTGAATTGGGGACCGGGTCAGCCCCCGCCGTCCATGGACGCCAGGACGGCGCGGAGGTTCTCCTCCGCGCCGGCGTCGGTGTCCAGGACAAGGCAGGGCATGCCTGCCGGCTCGAAGCGTCTTTTCACCTCGCGGTACAGGGCTTCTCCCCTGTCGCCTGCGGGGTGTGCGGCGCCGTCGGCGGCGATGCGCTCGAGGGCCGTCTTCTCGGAGCAGGTGCATTCCACGAGGCGGAAGCCCGCCCCTGCCGCCGCGGCCGCCGCGGCGAACTGCCGTACCCGGGCTGCCGAGGACAGAGCCATGCCGTCGATCACCACGCTGCGTCCCCGGGCCAGGAGAAGGGACGCGATGCCCACGACAACGTCGTCGACCAGCGCCTTCTCGTCCGGTCCGAAGGTGGGCCGCGGGACGATCGCGGCGCGCAGCGCGTCCCGGCTCAGGACCAGGAGTTCGGGCCTGCGCGCGAGGAGCATGCGCACGAGGTGCGACTTGCCGGTCCCCGGCAGCCCGCGAAAGACGACGAGCACCGCGGCCACCCCTACGCGAGCTCCTCGGCCCGCGGCGTGCCGATCACGGCGAGCCTGCCCTCCACCGCCTTCTGCACCGCCTCCTTCGCCTTGACGAGGATCTTGCGCGGGTCGATCTCCCTGTCCAGCCTCATGGCCGTCTCCCGCATCGCGGATGTGTAGGCCGCCTTGAGCTCCGTGCCGATATTCACCTTGCGCACGCCCAGGGACACTGCCCGTCGCACGTCCTCGTCGGGGACGCCCGTGCCCCCGTGCATCACGAGGGGCGCGCCGGTGAGCGCCCGTGTCTTCTCGATCAGCCCGAAGTCGAGCTTCGGCCTCGCCTTGTAGAACCCGTGCGCCGTGCCGAAGGAGATTGCAAGCAGGTCGACCCCCGTCTGCGCGTGGAACGCACGCGCCTCCTCGGGATCGGTCAGCAGGGCCTGGCTGGCCGCCACGTCGATCGCCTCCTCGCGGCCGGGGAGTCTGCCGATCTCTCCCTCCACGAGCACCCCCTTCGCGTGGGCGGCCTTCACCACCTCGCGGGTATTGCGCACGTTCTCCTCGAAGCGCAGGGCGGAGCCGTCGTACATGACCATGGAGAAGCCATTGTCGATGCAGGTCATGCAGATGTCCAGCTTCTCCGCGTGGTCGAGCATGAGGTACAGGGGGACCGGCGAGGTCATCACCGCGGCCCTGTACATCTCGCGCACGAAGTGGATCCCGAAGTACGCGACGGCGGACGGGCTTGCCATCATGATGCACGGCCTGCCCGTTGCCATCGCGGCCCGCATCACGCCGTGCATGTCAGTCATGTCGTTCACGTTGAATGCGCCGATCGCGCCGGGCGGCTCCCGCGTGGTGAGCCGCCCGACGATGTGTCCCAGGCTCATCATGGCAGAACCGTACCACGGCCGCCGACGGCGGGCAAGCGGGAACGCGGCAGGGCGCCTTGACAGATGCCCCGCGGGGATGTACCTTCATTCTCTCGTGATCCGTGATAAATCGGGCGGGGCGGCCGGCGCAGGCGGGGCGGGGGAGCCGTGAAGCGGATCTCCGGCCACGAGTCGATGAAGCTGGCCAACCAGCTCACAATCCTGCGCACCATCCGCGACACGGGCCCCATCAGCCGCGTGGACCTCCAGGAGCGTACGCGCCTGGGCTGGGGCACCATCACCTCGGCGGTGAAGGAGCTGCTGGGTCGCGGCATCCTGCGCGAGACCGGGGCGGTGCGCACCACCGCGGGGCGCCGTCCCGTCGAGGTCGACCTGGACACGCGGCGCAACTTCGCGCTGGGGCTGCAGCTGGGGACCGCGTCGATCCGCTCCACCCTCGTGGACGCGAAGGGCAGCGTGGTGGGCGACCTGGATGCGCCGGTGGACGCGCGGGGCACCCGCGGCGAGCTCGTGCAGGCCCTGGTCACGACTGCGCGGCGGATCCTCGCGGCCCACCGGGTGGCACCGGCTGCCCTGGCCGGCATCGGCGTTGCCGCCCCCGGCGCGGTGGACTTCCGCTCGGGCATCTGCCGCTTCGCCCCGCACCACCCGCACTGGACCGACGTGCCGCTGCGGCGCATGCTGGAGGCGCGCTTCCGCGTCCCCTGCTTCGTGGACCACGGGTACAACTGCTTCGCGCTGAGCGAGATGCTGTTCGGGGCCGGGCGCGGCCTGTCCAGCCTCGCCTGCGTGCTTCTCGGCTCGGGGGTGAGCGCCGCCCTGGTCGTCAACGGCGAGGTCTACCGGGGGGCCGACGGCGTGGCAGGCGAGTTCGGCCACATGTGCATCGACGAGAATGGACCTGCCTGCGCATGCGGCAACGCGGGGTGCCTGGAGGTGTACGCCTCGGGGATCGCGCTGGCGGGCATGGCCTCCGAGGCCGTGCGGCGGCGGCCGGGCGGCCGCATCGCCGCGCTGGCGGCCGCCGCCGGGGTCTCCGCGGACGCGGAGGTCCTGTGCAGGGCCGCGCGGGAAGGCGATGCCCAGGCCCGCGAGATCTTCAGCCGCATGGGCGCGTCCCTCGGCATCGGACTGGCCAACCTGGTGAGCCTGTTCAACCCCGAGAGGATCGTGGTCGGCGGCCGGGTGTCCCGGGCCGGCGACTTCTTCCTGCCCGCGTGCGTGCGGGCCGTGGAGAAGAGGGCGTGGCACGCGTCGCGGCGCGACATCCGCCTCTCCACGATCGAGCGCGGGGCGGTGCGCGGCGCCGCCGCCCTGGTGCTCCAGGAGGTCTTCACGACCGGCCAGATCATCCTGCGGGGCGGGCGCCCCGCGCCGCGGTAAGGAGGCACGATGGACGTGCTGTGCGTGGGCCAGCTGGCGGCCGACATCCTGGTGCGGCCCGTCGAGCGGGTCGACTTCGGGGTGGATACCCGTCGGGTCGACGGGATAGACATCAGGAACGGCGGCGACGCCCTGAACGTCGCAGTCGGCCTCGCGAAGCTGGGAAACAGCGTGGGTTTCTGCGGCCTCGTGGGACAGGACCAGCTGGGAGACTACCTGGCCGGGGCGATCCGCGCGGCGGGCATCGACGACAGGGGCCTGCAGCGGACCTCCGGGTCAGGCACCTGCGCCTGCCTGGTGCTGATCAATGCGAAGGGCGACAGGTCGTTCTTCTACCACGGGGGAGCCAACGAGCTTTTCTCGGCGGCCGACGTGGACGAGGGCATGCTCGCCTCTGCCTCCCTCGTGTACGCGGGAGGCACCTACCTGCTTCCCCGCTTCGACGGGGAGGGGGCCGCGCGGGTCTTCCGACGCGCGCGGGAGGCGGGCAGGCTCACCGCCATGGACGTGACCTGGGACGTCACGGGGAGGTGGCTGTCGGTGATCGAGCCCTGCCTTCCCCACCTCAGCTTCTTCATGCCCAGCATCCGCGAAGCGGAGATGATCGCGGGCACCGGGGATCCGCCCGCGATCGCCCGGGTGTTCGAGGAGAAGGGGGTCGGGACCACCGTGGTCAAGCTGGGGGAGAAGGGCTGCTACGTGAAGGGGCGGGGGGAGCCGGGCTTCACCGTGCCCGCCTTCCCCACGGATGTGGTGGACACGACGGGGGCGGGTGACTCGTTTGTCGCCGGCTTCCTGACGGCGATACTGCGGCACTGGGACCTGCGGCGCGCGGCGGCGTTCGCCTGCGCGGTGGCGGCCCAGAACATCAGGAAGCTCGGCGCGACGGGCGGGATTCCCACCTTCGACGAGGCAGTGCGATTCATGGAAAGGGGCGGACAGTGAAAGATGCGCGGATGGACAGGGACGGCGTGCGGCAGCTGCTCGCGCGCGCGCGCAGGCAGGGCTTCGCCGTGCCCGCGTTCAACTATTCCGATGTCTGGGATTTCCTGGCCATCGTGGAGGCGGCCGAGGAGCTCTCGGCGCCCGTCTTCGTCTCGTCGCACCAGATGGTCGTCGAGGCGATCGGGGTGGAGATCTGCGGCGCGATGGGCGGAGCTGCGGCCGCGAAGGCCCGTGTGCCGCTCATCCACCACCTGGACCACTCGAGGAGCATCGACGTGTGCCTGGCCGCGGCAGATAACGGCTACCCCTCGGTGATGATCGACGCCTCCATGCTCCCGCTGGAGCAGAACATCGCCGCCGTGCGGCGGGTTGTCGACTACGCGCACGCACGGGGCGTGCACGTGGAGGGCGAGGTCGGGCGGATCAAGGGGGTGGGGTTCGAGGGCGGCTACGCCGGCGACGATTACCTGGCCCGGGTCGAGGACGTGCGGCGCCTGGTGGCCGAAACCGCCGTCGACTCCCTTGCCGTGGGCATCGGCACCGCGCACGGGTTCTACGAAGGGAAGCCCGAGATCCGCTTCGACAGGCTGGCCGCCATCGCCGCGGCGGTCCCGACTCCCCTGGTGCTGCACGGCGGCACGGGCATTCCCGAGGACGACGTGCGCCGCGCGATCGACGGCGGGATCACCAAGGTCAACGTCGGGACGATCATCCACTGCACCTACATGAACACCGTGCGGGCCGAGCTGGCCCGCCGCGGCGAGAACGCCTACACGATCGAGGTCATGAAGCCGGTCCGCCCGGCAGTGGCCGAGGTCGTGAAGAGGTGGATCCGGGCGTGCAGGGCGGACGGCAAGGCGTAGGCGAACCGGGGCGGGAGACGGCAGGCGGGGCGGGGGTCAGCCCTCCACGGAGCGCGGCTTCTCCACGCTCATGAGAAGGCCCCCGCCCTTGAACAGCGTCACGGCGCCCGTGGACTGCGACACCACGACAGCGATGCTCGCCGTGAAGGCCGTGAGAGCCGCCGCGGCAGCGTGACGGGCTCCCAGCCCGGAGGGAAGGCTCACGGCTCCCTTCTCGGGCCGCAGGAACGTTCCCGCCGACATGATCACCCCGTCGCCGCGCAGGATGAAGGCGCCGTCGATCGTCGAGAACTCCTTCACCGTCTCGCCCAGGCTGGGGTCGAGGATGTTCTTCTCCTCGTCCCTGTACCCGCGGAACGGGTTGATCACCATCTGCCTGCAGTAGGGAAGGACCCGCTCGTAGTCGCCGATCACGAAGGTGGTGCCGACCGGCCTGCCCTCCCGGCCCTCGCGGGCGAGGTCCGTGGCGCTCTGCAGGACCTTCTCCAGCACCTGCGGCTCCACGTCGCCCAGCGGCGTTGCCGACGGGTTGGCGAGGATGGTGGGGAACTCCCTGCTGATGTCGATGACGAGGAGCGAGTCCAGCGACCCCGAGTTCGGGGCGCCCGAGAGGCTCACCACCGTGTCGCCCCGGGAGAGCAGCCCGCGCGAGACGGCGAACAGCAGCGCCAGCTCCACCTGGTCCGACCTGCGCAGAGCGGGAAACGGGACGCGCAGCACCAGGGGGGACGGCTCGTGCGGCTCGCGCGGCGGAAGCTCGCGCGAGCTCACCAGGATGCTCTTCACCTCCGACGGGATGTCCTCCAGGAAGCGCAGGCTCCCGACCGCGTCGGCATGCAGCAGGATCGCCGTTGCCTTCACCTCCTCGGCCACCGACAGCGCGTGGGCGAACAGCAGCCGCGAGAGGCGCACCTTCGCCGGCGCCCGGGGCTTCTTCTCCGCCTCGCCGTAGCCGTGGGTGGTGAGCAGGCGGAAGACCTCCTCGCCGTTCCTGGCCGTGGTGATGAGCTGGCGCAGGGCCGGGTCGCGCAGCGTGCGGGCGATTTCGGCGAGGAGCATGATGTGCGTGTCGGGGTCTGTCTCGTCGCTCACGATGAGAATGAGGAGGTGCACGGGGTTGCCGTCGCTGGAGTCGTACGAGATGCCCCTGCGGCTCCTGCCCACGGCGACCACGATGCCGTCCCACCGGGCCAGGCGCGCGTGGGGGATCGCGATTCCCGAACCGACCCAGGAGCTCACGATCTTCTCGCGCTCCTGGATGGCGCGCACGGCCGCCTCGGGATCCAGGCCCCTCACCGACAGGGCGAGCGCGCGGGCAAGCTCGCGGATCGCCCCTTCCTTCGAGCGGCTGCGCAGCGACACGATCCGCTCCGGGGTCAGGTATTTCGGCAGCAACTGCATGGCCGGCGGCCAGTATACAGCGGATGTCTCCGGCGGGAAAGGGCGCGCCGCGTCGGCCGCGTCGGCCGCGTCGGCCACCGAAAGCCCGGCCCCCCGCCGCTTGACCTTCCCTGCCGGCGGGCGTAGTGTGGGCGAAACCTTCTATGAAAGAGTCGCATCGGCCGAAGGCTGCCCGGGGGCCCGAGGCAGCGTCGAAAAAGGACCTGCGGCGCACGGTGACGGGCATCGCCCTTTTCGAGCTGGTCTGGGGCCTGGCCGTGCCGTTCGTGCTGTACATCTCCGCGCTCCCCGCCTACCTCACTGCCCTGGGCACGAGCAAGGCCCTGCTGGGCTTCGTGATGTCGCTGTGGACGGTCCTGGTGCCCCTGCAGCTCCTGAGCGGCCACTACCTGAACGGCCCGCGCCGGATGCGGGTGGTCGTGATCTCGTACATGACGGCAGTCGCCCTGCGCCTGGTGTACGACGCCCTGGCGCTGTTCGTGCCGGGCCTGTGGAGCCCTGCCGGGCTGGTCGGCGGGCTGGTCCTGGCCAACATCGGCTATGTCGGCCTGCTCACGCTGGCGCAGGTGCTCTACACGGGGGTCCTCACGGACAACATCCCCAGGAAGAGGCGGGGATGGGTCTTCGGCATGCGCATGCTCGCCCTGGGCGTGGGCGGCATCGCCACGGGGGCGGGTGCCTCCTGGGTCCTGCACCACTGGGCCAGCCCCGTGAACTACCGGGTCAGCTTCCTCATCGGGGACAGCATCTGGCTGCTCTCCTGCCTCACCCTGCTGCTCATCCGCGACAGCGCCTGGCCGGCTCCGCGGCGGAAGAAGGCCGCGGGCTTTCTCCTCTCGCTCCGCGGCAAGGTGCGCGTGCTCGTGGCCAATCCCAACTACCGCATCTTCCTCTTCTCGCACCTGCTGAACGCGATGGGCAATGCCCTGGCCACGTTCATCGTGCCCTTCGCCCGGGAGAAGCTGGGCGTGGCCGACAGCAGGCTCGCCTTCCTCAGCATCATATTCCTCGCGGCAGGCGGGGCCCTGGGCCTCGTCCTGGGCAGGATCGCCGACAGGTTCGGCTACAGGCTGGTCGGGTTCATCCAGTCGGCGCTCCTGCTCGCCTTCTTCCTCATCGCCGTGAGCGCGCGCAGCTTCGCCGCCGTGTGCGCCGCCTACGCGCTGTACACGACGGTCAACCAGACCCTCGCCTTCGTCCTGGTGAACATGAGCGTGGAGCTGTGCCCGACCCTCGACCCGACCGACCTTGCCGCGCTGGGCGCCACCCTCATCCTTCCCCTGGTGGCCGTGGTCTCGCCCCTCTCGGGCACCGTCATCGACCTGACCGGCAGCTACCAGTCCGTGTTCTTCATCGGCGCCACGGTGGCGGTGATCGCGCTGCTCGGCTTCGGCCTGCTGGTGCGGGAGCCCCGCTCGGGCCGGCTGTACCAGTTCCGCCAGATCCCGATGCGCTGAGGCACGGGCGGCCGACGGTCCTGTTCATCCCGCCGCCGCGATAGTATTATTGGCGAAGGAGAGACAGTCCCCATGTCCAGCCCCCGCGACCCTGCCGGCGACCTCCAGGAGCAGACCGGCGTGCGCGAGAAGCCGCGGCTCCAGGAGCCCCGGTTGTACCGCGTCATCCTGCACAACGACGACTACACGACCACGGACTTCGTGGTGAAAGTGGTCATGGTGGTGTTTCACAAGCCGGCCGCCGAGGCAGCGAAGATCATGCTCGACGTGCACAGGAAGGGCCGCGGCGTCGTGGGCATCTACACCCGCGACATCGCGCTGACAAAGGTGTCGCAGGTCCACCAGATGGCGCGCCAGGGCGAGTTCCCCCTGCGGGCGAGCTGCGAAGAGGCCTGACAGTGGAGATCTCCACCGAGCTCAACGAGGTGCTCGTTGCCGCCTACCGGGAGGCGGAGTCGCGCAGCCACGAGTACCTGATCCCCGAGCACGTGCTGTTCGCCGCCCTGTTCTTCGACAGGGGAAGGCAGGTCGTCAGCTCCTGCGGCGGGGACCCCGACGCTCTCAGCCGGGACCTCGAGGGGTTCTTCTCCCGGTACGTGCCGGTCGTGGAGAAACAGGAGCCCGTCCAGTCCACGGGTTTCCAGTCGGTCATGGAGCGGGCCATCCTCCACACGGCATCGGCCCAGAAGGACACGGTGCGGGTCGACGACATCCTCGCCGCGATCCTGGAGGAGAAGGATTCCTTTGCCGTGCACTTCCTGGCGCGGCAGGGAATCGACAGGCTCGGGCTGCTCTCGTACATCTCCCACGGTGTCACCGCCTACCCCGCGGAGGACGGGGAGGAGGACGAGGAGCAGGACGAGACCGACCTCCTGGAGTACGACGGCGAGGGGGATAGCGAGGACCAGGACGAGGGCGCTGAGGGCGCCGAGGGCGCTGAGGGCGCCGTGGGTGAGCCAGCTGCCGAACCGCGCCGGCGGGCCCGGCCCCGGGCGACCAGGGCGCTGGATGCCTTCACGACCGAGCTGACCGAGAAGGCCCGGGAGGGCCGCATCGATCCGCTCATCGGCAGGGACGACATCCTCGAGCGCACGATCCAGGTGCTCTGCCGGCGGCTGAAGAACAACCCCATCCACGTGGGCGAACCGGGCGTGGGCAAGACGGCGATCATCGAGGGCCTGGCCCAGCGCGTCGCGGACGAGAAGGTCCCGCGGGCGCTGCGCGGGTTCCGCATCTACGCGCTGGACATGGGCGCGCTCCTGGCGGGCACCAAGTTCCGCGGCGATTTCGAGGAGCGCATGAAGCGCGTGATCGCGGAGCTGGAGAAGCAGGACAAGGCCATCCTCTTCATCGACGAGATCCACACCATCGTGGGAGCGGGGTCCGTGTCGGGGGGATCGCTGGATGCGTCCAACATCCTCAAGCCGGTCCTGACGGCGGGGAAGATCCGCTGCATCGGCTCCACGACCTTCGAGGACTACAGGAAGCACTTCGACAAGGACCGTGCCCTCTCGCGCAGGTTCCAGAAGATCGAGGTTCCCGAGCCCACCGTCGAGGAGACGCGGAAAATTCTCGAGGGGCTGCGCGAGCGGTACGAGAGCTACCACGAGGTGCGCTTCACGGACGACGCCCTGCGGGCCGCGGCCGAGCTGTCGGCCAAGTTCATTGCCGACAGGCACCTGCCCGACAAGGCGATCGACGTGATGGACGAGGCGGGTGCCTGGGTGCGGATCTACGGGAGTGACCCCCTCCCCGCGGGCGATCCGCCGGGTCCGCGCACAGTCGATGCGACGGTGGTCGAGCAAGTGGTGGCCCGCATCGCGAAAGTGCCCGAGGCGAGCGTCTCCTCCAACGAGAGGGAGAAGCTCAAGGGCCTGGAGGCCGCTCTCAAGAGACGGATATTCGGCCAGGACCACGCGGTGGACACGGTGGTGAAGGCCATCCGCAAGTCGCGGGCCGGCTTCGGCGAGAGGGGAAAGCCCGTCGCGTCCCTGCTCTTCGTGGGCCCCACGGGGGTCGGAAAGACAGAGCTGGCCCGCCAGCTCGCCGAGGCGCTGGGCGTGACCCTGCTGCGCTTCGACATGAGCGAGTACCAGGAGAAGCACACCGTGTCGCGCCTGGTCGGCGCTCCTCCCGGCTACGTGGGCTACGACGAGGGCGGGCTCCTGACCGAGGCCGTCCGCAGGACCCCCCACGCCGTGCTGCTCCTGGACGAGGTGGAGAAGGCGCACCAGGATATCTACAACATGCTCCTCCAGATCATGGACTACGCCACACTCACCGACAATACGGGGAAGAAGGCCGACTTCCGCAACACGGTCCTGATCATGACCTCGAACGCCGGGGCCCGCGAGATGGGCAGGTCCCTGGTCGGGTTCGGCGAGCGCGCCGTGCACGACGAGGCGGTCTTCGATGCCGTGGAGCGGACCTTCTCGCCCGAGTTCCGCAACAGGCTGGACGCGGTGGTGAAGTTCGGCGGCCTGGACAGGGATGTCGTCCTGATGGTCGTGGACAAGGCGATCAGCGAGTTCCAGCAGGAGCTGGCCGCGAAAGGCGTGACCCTCGAGGTGACCGACCGGTGCCGGGGATGGCTGGCCGACAAGGGGTACTCGCCCGAGTTCGGCGCGCGCGAGGTCGCCCGTCTGGTGGCCTCGTCGCTGAAGGACTTCTTCGTGGAGGAGGTTCTCTTCGGCAGGCTCACCGCGGGCGGCAGGGCCCGGGCGGACGTGGAGCAGGACAGGGTCGTCCTCGCCGTGCTCGACTAGGCGGTGGCGGAGCGCTGGCAGCGGAGCTTCCGTGCCATCCTGGCCGCGGAGTTCCTGGCTGTGATGGGGTTCAACACCTCCGTCCCCATCCTCCCGTTCTACCTGCAGGACCTCGGCGTCGCCGACCCGACGGCGCTCAAGCTCTGGGTGGGCGCGTGCGCCACGGTGGTGGCCGTCTCGCTGGCCGTCTTCGCCCCGATCTGGGGGCGCCTGGCAGATTCCTACGGCAAGCGGCCCATGCTCCTGCGCGCCATGCTGGGCGGCGCCGTGGTCATGACCCTGATGGGAGTGGTGAGCGAGCCGTGGCAGCTCTTCGTCCTTCGCGGCGCCCAGGGCGCGCTTACCGGCACCGTGGCGGCGGCGACGGTCCTGGTGGCCACGATCACCCCGCGCGAAAGGGTGGGCTGGACACTCGGCCTCCTGCAGACGGGCATCTACATCGGCAGCTCCCTCGGCCCCGCCGTGGGCGGGGTGATCTCTGATCTTCTCGGCCACCGGGTCACCTTCTTCCTGACCGGCGGCCTGCTCCTCGCCGCGGCGCTGATCGTCCTTCGCTTCGTGGAGGAGGAAGCGCCCCGGCCGCCGGTGGGAAAGTTCTGGGCCCACATGATGCCCGACCTCTCCCCCCTCGCCCGCTCGCGGCCGCTGCTGGTGGTCCTGCTCGTGTCGGGACTCGTGCAGACCGCAACCACCGTCGTCTCGCACATCCTGCCCCTGTTCATCCAGTCGCTCACCCCGCACGCGTCCATGGTGTCCACGATGACAGGCCTGGTGCTCGGCCTGAGCGCCCTGTCGGCTGCCCTTGCCGCGGCAGGGCTGGGCCGCGTGGCCGCGCGCATCGGGTACGAGCGAACACTGCGGCTGTGCCTCTGGGGGAGCGTGCTCGCCTTCGCGCCGCAGGCCTTCGTGCGCACGCCCCTGCAGCTCCTCCTCCTGCGGGCGGCCGGCGGGGCATTCCTCGGCGGATCGGCGCCCGCGGTGAACGCGCTGATCGCCCAGCGTGCCGACAGCAACCGGCAGGGGACCGTCTTCGGATTGAGCTCCAGCATCAACAACACCGGCGCAGCCGTGGGCCCCATGATCGGGGCCTCCGTTGCCGCGGGCCTGGGCTATTCCTCCGCCTTCTTCGCCACCACCGTCCTGCTCGTCGTCGCGGCGGCCGGTGCGCTTGTCCTCTCGGGACGCCGGCCTCCTGCCGATACTATGGAGGGCTAGGTCTTCTCCCGGAGGTGCGCGCCGATCATGGACGCTGTCATGGCTTTCCTCGGCAGGACGACGGTCGACCTGCCCGTCATGGTGTTCCGGCTGGGTTTCAGCTTCGTCGTCGGTGCGGCGATCGGCATCGAGAGGGAGTGGCACCGCCAGTCGGCGGGACTGCGGACCCACATGGTCATCTGCCTGGGCTCCACGCTCCTGACGCTGATGTCCATCTACCTCCCGCAAACGTTCACCCACTTCCAGGCCGGCGACCCGGCGCGGATAGCGGCCCAGGTCGTCTCGGGCATCGGCTTCCTCGGCGGCGGGGCGATCTTCCGCATGGGCGTGAACGTGCGCGGCCTCACCACAGCCGCCTCTATCTGGGTGGTTGCGGGGCTGGGAATGGTGGTCGGGGCGGGCATGTACGTGATCGCCCTGGTCGGCACCGGGCTCGTGCTCGTGACGCTGTTTGTCATGGTTCCCTTCGAGAAGAAGCTCTTCCCCGGCAGGTCGCTGCGCAACCTGGAGATCGCGATGACCGGTGAGAAGGTGAAGACGGACAACGTGTTCCCCATCCTCGAGCGCCACGGCATCGAGGTGAAGGTGATGGATGTGTCGCAGTCCTTCGAGGACAAGCAGATCCGCATGAAGCTCACCGTCCAGGTTCCCGAGGAGATCGACTGGACAGAGCTCTATAAGTCGCTGGGCTCCGTGCAGGGCATCGTCAAGATCAACCTGGACCAGAAGATCTGATCCAACGTCCTTCCGCCGCGACCGCTTCGCCGAGTCGGCGCAGGTACGTGGCGCGCGGGATCTCCACGGCGCCCATCGAGGCGAGGTGGGAAGTCAGGATCTGCACGTCGAACAGCATCCATCCCCCCTGCCGCAGCCTCTCGGCAATGCTCACGAGCGCGACCTTGGAGGCATTCTCCACCGCGGAGAACATCGACTCGCCGGCGAAGAAGGCGCCCAGCGAGACCCCGTACAGCCCCCCCGCGAGCACCCCGCCCTGCCAGCACTCCACGCTGTGCGCCAGGCCCATGGCGAAAAGGCGTGTGTACGCCGCGATGAACCGGGGGCTGATCCACGTCTCCTCCCGCCCGGGGCGGGCGGCCGCGCAGCCCTCCATGACCTCGCGGAACGCCCTGTCGAAGGTGACCTCGAAGCTCCCCCGGGCCAGGACCCTGCGCAGGCTGCGCGAGACGTGCACCCTGTCCATCTCGATCACGGCGCGGGGGTCGGGCGACCACCACGTGACAGGGTCCGAGGTCCAGGGGAAGATACCGTTGGTGTAGGCGTGCACGAGCGTGCCCGGCTCGAAGGTCGCCTCCCACGGCGAGGAGTCCCTCCTCGTCGGCTGTGCCCGGGTGGGGGAACCTCCAGCGGGTGGTGAGCCTCTCAGAGCCCTGCTTTCTTGAGGGCATCGTCGGGTCCCAGCCCGTCGTGCAGCACGGCCTTGAATGCCTTGACCGACGCGCCGATGGGGTCGAAGCCCCAGACGTTGCGCCCGATCGTGGCCCCCGCAGCCCCGCTTTTCACCACGTCGGCCATCATTGCCAGCGCCGAGCGCAGGTCGGCCGCCTTCGGGCCTCCCGCCGCGACCACGGGCACGGGGCTGTCGGCGACGATCTGCGCGTAGGCTGCCACGTCACCGCAGTAGGGCACCTTGATCACGTCCGCGCCAAGCTCCGTGCCGCAGTGCGCGGCCCAGGCGATGTCCTCGGGGGCGAAGGAGACGGAGACCCCGCTGTCGGAGAAGATGCGGGGGTAGATGTGCAGGATGACGGGCATCTCCCAGCGGGCGGCCTGGCGGACGCACTCGGCAACGGCCTGGAGGTAGTGCCCCTCCGTCTTTCCCCGCATGAAGGCGACGATCGCGATGGCGTCGGCGCCGAGGCGCACCGCGTCCTCGGGGACCGCGGCCTGGGCGAGTGAGCTGTCGTCGAACCGCAGCATCGAGCTCTGGAGGATCAGGGGGACCGCGCCCGCGTGGTCTTTCCAGAAGGAAGCAGCCACGCCGACCTGCATGGTGAGCGCGTCAGGCTTTGCCTTCACGATCGCCTTCAGCGTCTCCTTCATGGAGCGCAGCCCCGCGGGCAGCCCGTGGTCGTAGATGGCGAAGTGGTCGACGGCGACCGAGCACAGCCTGCCAGAGGAGTGCGAAAAGATCCTGTTCAACCTGACGAGTTTGCCGGTATTCATGACCGCCCACTGTAGCGGGGGACGGCCCGTTCGGCAAGCAGGGGCGGGCCGCTGCACCGCCCAGTCGATGCGCCCCCGCCATCCGTGGTAGCATCCCGTCCCGTGGCAGAGGCGACGATCGCGGCAATCGAGGACATTCTGAAGGGCCTGCGCGGCGTGCGGGGCCTGGGCCGGCTGGGGCCCGAGGCGCGCCGGGAGGCGGCCCGCATCGAGGCGGAGCACGAGGCCGCCGCCGCGGTGCCCGTGCAGAACATCGGCGTGCGGTGCGCCGCCTCGCGCGCGGAGGCCTTCGTCATCCTCAAGGACGCGAGCTTCCGCCCGCCGGGAATGCCCACCGTGTACCTCGTCGAGGAGGCTGCCGACGGCCTGCCCCCCGGCCCCGGGCAGCCCACGGTTCCCTTCCAGCTCCTCGTGGAGGGAAGGCTCTACAGGGTGATCGGCGAGGAGCTGCAGGCGGAGGCTGGCGGCCCCGGGCAAGCCCCGGGCAGGCCGCGGCCCGGCGACGCCGTGTACCTCGCGGACACCTTCGCCATGTTCCCCGAGCGCCGCACGGGCGCCCGGGTTCCCTGCTTCTTTCTCCTTCCCCCGATTCCATTTCCCGAGCTGGAGCGCAGGCAGGGGGAGTTGGGCATTGCGCGGATTGTGTCCGTGAGCCCCTCCCTCGGCGTCGACATGTACCTGCGCGGGCTGCACGGCCTGGACCGGAGCAACGACCTGGCCACGATTCTCGTCGGGTTCGACTGGGCATCCTGACACCCTTTCCCGCCGCACAATTCTTTTACAATCCTTTTTCCCCGTCCTGACACCTCCCCGCGCCCGGCGGTCCACACTTGGAGCGTCGCACATCGTACATGCGCCCCGGGCGCCGTGACGACAGGAGGGAACAGATGAACAGGAATGGATCCAGCGGCGAGCGTCGGCGGGCGCTCCTCATCGTCGCGGTCTTCTGCGCGATGGTGATCCCCCCGCTCGCGGCTCGCGCGGACGGGTTCATCGTGGTCCCCGACCCGCCGCGCCCTGTGCCCGGGCACTTCGGCTTCGCGCCGCTCGAGGTGAGCGTTCCACAAGGTGACGCGTCGACGATGACGGACCTGCGTGGCCGTCACCACGGTGGACCAGGAGTTCTTCAACCCCAACGACGCGCAGCTCGAGGGCACCTACCTCTTCCCGCTGCCCGAGGGCGCGCACATCGACCGGTTCTCCATGGACATCAACGGGAAGATGATGGAGGCGGAGCTGCTGCCCGCGGACAAGGCCCGCGCGATCTACGAGGACATCGTGCGGAGGGCGAAGGACCCGGCGCTGCTGGAGTACGCGGGCAGGGACGCGTTCAAGGTCCGGATCTTCCCGATCGAGCCGCGCTCGCGCAAGCGCGTGCGCATCACGCTACACCGCAGCTGCTGAAGCGACGACGGCGGGCTGGTCGAGTACGTCTACCCGCTCAACACCGAGAAGTTCAGCGCCGCGCCGCTCGACGACGTCTCGGTGATCGTGACCCTCGACGGCAGGCAGCCGCCTGAAGACCGTGTACTGCCCGAGCCACGACGCCGAGGTCCGCCGGGACGGCGAGCGGCAGGGCCGTGGTGGGCTGGGAGGCGCGCGACGCCTGGCCCGACACGGACTTCAAGGTCGTCTTCTCGCCGGACCGCCGAACCCGCTGGGCATCGACCTCGTGGCCAGCACCGGCCCGCCGGCGAGGCGGGGTACTTCCTGCTCCTGAGCCTCCCCGGGCATCACCGCCGAGAAGGCCGCCGTGCAGCCCAAGGACATCTGCTTCGTGCTCGACACCTCGGGCTCCATGGCGGGCGGCAAGCTGGAGCAGGCGCGCCAGGCGCTGCCTTCTGCCTGGCCAACCTCGGCGCGGAGGACCGGTTCGAGATCGTGCGCTTCTCCACCGAGGCGGAGCCGCTGTTCGGACGGCCTCGTGGCCGGTCAGCGCCGCGAATCGCTCGACGCGGGCCGGGAGCTTCGTGGCCGGCCTCAAGCCCATCGGCGGCACCGCGATCGACGACGCCCTGGACCGCGGCCCTCGCGCTGCGCGGCAAGGGCCGGGCCGCGACGCGGCGCGGCCGTACCTGGTCGTGTTCCTCACCGACGGCCTGCCGACGGTCGGCGAGACCCGGCGAGGACGCGATCGTCGCGCGGGTGAAGAACGCCGGCGCGGCCGACCCGGATCTTCTCCTTCGGCATCGGCACCGACGTGAACACCCACCTGCTCGACCGGATCAGCGCGCGACACCCGGGGCCTGAGCCAGTACGTGCTGCCGGCCGAGGACATCGAGGTGAAGGTGAGCAGCTTCTACTCGAAGATCCGCGACCCGGTGCTCTCCGACCTCTCGCTCGCGTTCACCAACCCGTCGATCCGGGTGACGGCAGCTGCACCCCGCAGGAGCTGCCGGACCTCTTCAACGGCGACGTGCTGGTGGTCTTCGGCCGCTACACCGGCTCGGGGGCCGCGGCGGTCGAGGTGACCGGCACCTTCGCCGGGAAGCGCCGCGAGTTCGTCGCCGACGTGAGCTTCCCCGCCGCGGAGCACGGACAACGCGTTCGTCGCCGCGCCTCTGGGCCGCGCGCCGGGTGGGCGTGGCTGCTCGACGAGATCCGCCTGCGCGGCGAGTCGGCCGAGCTGCGCGACGAGGTGACGCGCCTCGCGCGCGAGTTCGGCATCGTCACCCCCTACACCGCGTACCTCGTGCTCGAGGACGAGGAGCGCCGGAGCGTGCCGCGGGACGCTGCGCAGCTTCCAGGAGCTGGAGGACGACCGCGAGGTGCTCGGGCCGGGCGAAGGACCTGATGGACTCGGTGCGCAGGGAGGCCGCGGCCCCGGACGCCAGCAGCGGCGCGGGCGCCGGTGGCGAACGCGCAGGCCGTCCAGGAGCTGAAGCTCGGCGCCGCCGAGAGCCGGGCGGCCAGCGGCCGAGGGCTGGCCAAGTCGGCGCCCGCCTGCTCCCGGCGGCAGCGGCAGGCTACCGGGCCGCGCAGGCGCAGAACTACGCCACAGCAGGTGCGGGTGGTGAACGGCCGGGCGTTCTACCAGAACGGGACCGCGTGGACCGACTCCACCGCGCAGGCGGACGCGGGGCTCAAGAACCGCACGGTGCGGTTCGGCAGCGAGGAGTACTTCGCGCTGCTCGAAGAATCATCCCCGAGGCTGCCGCGTGGCTCGCCCTCGGGGACAACGTCGACGTCGTCGTCGACGACACGCTCTCCAGGTCCGGAGGTGAAGCCATGAAGAAGGACAGTGCATGACAGGGCATCGCGGCATCGTGGCGCTGCTCGCGGCGGCTCGCCATCGCCGCTGTCGGCGCCAGCGCCAACGCCGCCGCCGGCCAAGCCGCGGGTCGAGGTGGCGTTCGTGCTCGACTCCACGGGCTCCATGGGCGGGCTGATCGAGGGCGCGAAGCAGAAGATCTGGTCGATCGCCAACAGCGTCATCGCCAGGAAGCCGACCCCCGAGGTGCGCATCGGCCTGCTCTCGTACCGGGACCGGGGCGACGAGTACGTGACGCGGATGTTCGACCTGACCGACGACATCGACACCGTGTTCAGGAACCTGCAGTCGTTCGCGGCCGACGGCGGCGGGGACGACCAGGAGAGCGTGAACCAGGCCCTGCACGAGGCCGTCACCCGGATGGGCTGGAGCGAGGGACCGGGACGTGCTCAAGATCGTCTTCCTCGTCGGGCGACTACCCGCCCCACATGGACTACCGCCGACGACGTGAAGTACCCCGAGACCTGCCGGCGACGCGGTGAAGAGCGACATCATCATCAACACGGTCCAGTGCGGCGGCAGAGGCCGAGACGACGCCCGTCTGGCAGCAGATCGCCCGCCTGGCGGAGGGCGCCTACGTCGCCCTGGAGCAGAACGGGGACATGGCGACGATCGCCACGCCCTACGACGAGGAGATCGCGAAGGTGAGCGGCAGGCTCGGCCGCACGGTGGTCGTGTACGGCGAGAGCGGAGCGCAGGAGGAGGTCCGCGAGTCCAAGACGGCGAAGGCCGCGGCGGCGCCCGCGTCGGTGGCCGCCGACCGGGCGGCGTACAACCTCGCCAGCGGCGGCAAGGCCATCCAGGGAGCCGGCGACCTCGTCGAGGACATCCGCTCGGGCGCCGTCGACCTGGCGAAGGTCGCGAAGGACGAGCTGCCGGCCGAGATGCAGAAGATGTCCGCCGAGCAGCAGGCCGTACGTGCAGGCGCGCAGGGCGGAGCGGGACGCGCTGAACGCGCGCATGGAGGAGCTGGCCCGGCAGCGCGCGGCGTGGATCGAGAAGGAGCAGAAGCGGCTGGCGGCGGAGGGCGGCGGGGACTCCTTCGACCGCCCGGGTCAGCCGAGATCATCGCCGAGCAGGCTGCCCGGAAGCTGAGGAAGGGCTGAGCGGGGCCGGGACTGGAAACCGAGCGAGCGAAAGGGGCGGCCTGGGCCGCCCCTACTCTTTTGCGAGCTCGCGGCCAGCTCGCGCTCCAGCATGACCTCGAAGAACAGCGAGGTGCCGTCGGCGAGCCCGACCTGCATGACCGCGGCCGAGAAGAGGCGGGCGAAGCCGGGCATCGGGCGCAGGCTCTTCGGATCCACCTTCCCGCGGAGGCAGCGAACGGCGTTGCGCGCGAGACGACCCGGGTAACTCCACCGCGGCCGCCTGGAAGCTCAGCTCCGTCTTCGCGAACGGCTCGACTTCGAGGACAGGATCCGAGCAGCCAGTTGTCCCGCTCGAAATCCTCGAACCAGAACACGTCGCCGACCCTGTAGAGCAGGCCCGACAGCCCGAGAGGCTTCTCCCCCGACACGCCGATGAACGTGGCAAACGACCGAAAGCCGACCTCGCCGCCCCGCTTCTCGCCGGTCTGGCGCCAGAAATCCTGCGGGTCGAGGTCCTTCCCCCTGCGAAACAACTGCATGCCGTCCCTCCGGGGTGCTACCCCTTCTTGCCATTGGGCGGGCTGCCGCTCCGCCCCAATGCCGCGATCTCCGCCAGGCGCCGGATGATGGGCAGGTGCTGCGTGCACAGCTTCTCGCACTGCCCGCACTCCGTGCAGGCCTCCGCCGTCGAGGGCGAGACGCCCCAGTGCATGTCCAGGCGCTCCCGCAGCGCCTTCTCCGTTCCCTCGAGCTTGAGGTGGTTGTACGCGTCCATCAGCTTCGGGATCTGGATTCCCTCGGGCAGCTGTCGCAGTAGCGGCAGCCCGTGCACAGGTCTTCGAAGGCCGGCCCGAGGCTGGCCTTGATCCGCGCGATCTCCGCGCCCGGGAGGGGCGAGAAGCCGTCGACGGCGGAGACGGCGCTGCCGATCTCTTCGGTCGTGGCAAATCCCACCAGGGCGCAGGTGATCTCCTGGTGCGAGAGCACGAACCGCAGGGCCGCCTGCACCACGGTCTCGTCCTTCCGCGTGCGGATGAAGTCGAAGACGCCGGGGTTCTGCGGGATGAGGCCGCCGCCGAGGGGGTTCATGACCACGGCACCCCAGGTGCCGCGCAGTGATCGCCTCGAAGGCCTTCTCGCGCGCGTTGAAGTTGTAGGCCGAGTAGCCGAAGAGCACCCCCTCGAAGACCCCCTCCATGAGCAGCTCGCGGATCTCGTCGCCGATGAGGTGGCTCGACACGCAGATGTGCCGGATGAGGTGCTCGTCCTTCAGCTTGCGGAAGGCGGCGAGCACCCCGTCGCGCTTCCTGCTCCTTCCAGTCCTGCAGGGTGGTCACGCACCAGACGTGGTAGAAATCGACGGCCTCGAGGCCCAGGCTCTTGAGCTGGCCGTCGATCTGCCTGCGGATGTCCGCCTCGGTCGTCTTGAAGGTCTTGGTCGCGGAGTAGAACGGCAGCTTGCTGCGCTTCAGCTCCGCGAAAGCCGTCACCGAAGGCTTCCTCGCCCTTCTTGCCGAAGTACGCGGGTGCGGTGTCGAAGTAGTTGATCCCCGCCCGGGCGGCCTCGACCATCATGGCGACGCAGGTCTCCCTGTTGTCGATGTCGGCGAACCGCATGCCGCCGAAGCCGATGGCCGAGATCTTCTTCCCCGTCTTCCCGTATTCGCGGTAGATCATGGAGCTTCAAGGTAGTTCAGGTGGCGCCCCCGCGTCAACACGGCGCTCGTGGCGCCCCACGGCGCTCGTGGCGCGGCTTGATGCGGTCCGGTCTTCCGGGCTACGGTGGCCGCGGCAGGAGGTCCGTCATGAGGATCCCGTGGTTCGCGCTCCCCGTGCTTCTGGCCGCGCTCGCCGGCCCCGGCTTCGCGCAGGAGACGCTCTTCACCATCGTGCACACCAACGACATGCACTCGCACCTGCAGGGCTTCCCGCCCGAGCTGCGACTACACGCCGCTCGTCACGCCGGCGACGATGCGACCGTCGGCGGCTGGGCGCGGATCGCCACGGTCATCAGGAGCGTGAAGGCCGGCAGGGGCAACCCCGTGCTCGTCCTCGACGCGGGCGACTTCCTCATGGGCAGCCTGTTCCACATGGTGAGCCGCGAGAAGGCCGTGGAGCTGCGGCTGATGAAGGCCATGGGCTACGACGCGGTGGGCCTGGGCAACCACGAGTTCGACCTGGAGCCCGACGGCCTGGCCCGGATCCTCACCGCCGCGCGCGGGGCGGCATGCCGCTGGTGCTGCTTCTCCAACGCCGTGTTCGGCTCGACGAGCCCTGACGACGATTCACTCGAAAGGGCCTTTGCAGACGGCCTTGTCAGGCCCTACAAGCTCATGACTGTGAACGGCGTGCGCATCGGGATCTTCGCCCTCATGGGCAAGGAAGCGGCCGAGGTGGCACCCTTCGCCTCGCCGGTCGATTTCCGTCCCGCGGTCGAGGCGGCGAAGCGAGATGGTGAAGGTCCTGCGGGAGACGGAGAAGGCGGACATGGTGATCTGCCTCTCCCACAGCGGCCTGTGGGCCGACCCGGAAGAGTCCGAGGACCAGCTGCTCGCGAAGACGGTGCCCGGCATCGACGTGATCGTCAGCGGGCACACCCACACGAAGCTGGACGTCCCGCTCGTGGTGAACGGCACGATCATCGTGCAGGCGTGGGAGCACGGCAAGCCAGGTCGGCGTGCTGGACTTCGCCTGGATGGACGGGAAGGCCGCGCTGCGGACGTACACGACCGTGAAGGTGACCGACGCGGTCGCCGGGGACTCGCCGTGCAGAGGCAGGTCGAGTCAGCGATCGCGGAGATCGACAGGGACGTGCTGGCACCGCACGGCCTCGCCTACCGGCAGGTCCTCGCCGAGACCGGCGCCGACATGACCTTCCCCTCGCCGAGTCCGGCCTGGGCAACATGGTCGCCGACAGCATCCGCTGGTACGTGGACGCGGTCGATTCCGACCCCGCCGATCCCTCGAGCAGGGTCGCCTTCGCCGTCGAGTCCAACGGCGTGATGCGCGACCCTGTCGCG
Source organism: uncultured Spirochaetota bacterium (assembly GCA_963733835.1). GTDB lineage: Bacteria > Spirochaetota > Spirochaetia > SZUA-6 > Fen-1364 > CAVTER01. The sequence goes on along the minus strand of CAVTER010000003.1, from coordinate 70,255 downwards.
AAAGGAACGACGGGGCGGCTGTCGACCGCCGACCTCTTCCGCGTGCTGCCCCTCGGCGTGGGCATGGACGGCACCATGGCCTACCCGCTGATCACGGTGTAGCTGACCGGCGCCGAGATCAAGAAGGCCCTCGAGATCCTCACCAGCGTGTACCCCATGAAGGGCAGCGACTACTTCCTGCAGGTGTCGGGGGTGAAGTTCACCTACAACCCCCGCCGCATGCTCTTCGACAGGGTCACCGGCATCTGGATGGGCAGCGAGGAGGAGGGGTACGAGCCGCTCGACTACTCTCGAAGGAACGGGACGCTCTACCGGGTGGCTGCCAACATGTACAACTCCACCTTCCTGAAGCTGATCGGCGGGTTCACCTACGGGATCCTCGACATCGTGCCCAAGGACAGGAGCGGGAAGCCGATCGAGGACCTCGCGACCGCCCGGGTCGACGCGGACAGGACGGCGCCCGGCATCCAGGAGCTGAAGGAGTGGGTCGGGTTCCTGCAGTACGTGCGCCGATTCCCTGACACCGACGGAAACGGCATCCCCGACATTCCCGCGAAGTACCTGGCGCCGCTGGGCAGGAACGTGTCCGCGCCGAGCGGGAACCCCGTGAGCCTGCTCGCGCGACCGGGCCTCACGACCGGCATCGCGATCGGCGTCGGCGCGCTCGCGCTCCTCATCGCGGCCGGCATCGTCCTCCTGGTCGTGCGGCTTGCAGGAAGGTCAAGGCGGAAGGAAAGGACGCGCGGGGCATGAGCAGCAAGAAGCCGGTTGCGGTTGCACAGAGGGAGACCCGCCCGGTCGTGGAAAACCCGCCGGGTATCTTCCGCACCACGCTGGCATGGAACGAGCAGTCCATGCTGTGCCACTTCCGCATGACCCGGGGCGCGCGCGTCCCGCTGCACGACCACCCGGCAGCGCAGAACGGGTACATCGTCAGCGGCAGGGTGCGCTTCCAGAGGGGAGCGGGAGAGGCCTTCGTTGCCGACGCGGGGACAGGGTACTGCTTCGCCTCCGGCGAGCCCCACGGCGCGGAGGTGCTGGAGGACACGGAAGCGATCGAGTGCTTCTCGCCCGCCCGGTCGGAGTATGCGCCGGACTGAGGCGGCGGAGCGCCGGGAGCCCTGGGCTACTGCCCGGGAGGGTGCCGAGGCGCCGGATCCCACGACGGTGGTCCAGGGCCTGACCCGCCACGCGCGCACAAGGCCGTTCTTCACGTAGGGATCCTCCCGGGCGAACTGCTCCGCGGTCCGCGGGCTGTCCGACTCGAACAGAAGGATCGCGCCGTCGACGGGATCGGCGAGCGCGCCCCCGAGGACCAGCTCGCCCCTGTCGTGGGCGGCCCAGGCAAGCTGGAGGTGATCGGAGCGGAACTCCGCCCGCCTCTGCACGTAGTCGGGTCCCACATCATAGAAGAGAAGATAGTGCATCCGCGTCCGCCTCCTTCCCGCTCAGCCCAGGCTGAGAAGAACCTTGCCCGTCGTGGCCCTGCTTTCCAGGAGCCTGTGCGCCTCCGCCGCCCGCGCGAGGGGGAGCGTAGCCCCGATGCGGATCGAGAGCCTTCCGCCGGCGACCCACCGCAGAACCTCCCCCGCCCTGCGCTGCAGGGAGGCCGCCTCCGCCACGTAGTGCCCGAGGGTGGGCCGGGTCAGGAAGAGCGAGCCCTTCGCGCTGAGCAGCGCGGGTGCGATCGGCTCGACAGGACCCGAGGACTGGCCGAACGAGACCATCATGCCCCGCGGAGCGAGGCAGTCGAGGCTCTTCAGGAAGGTGGTCCTGCCCACCGAGTCGTAGACCGCCTGCACGCCGCGGCCGTCCGTGATGCGCTTCACCTCGGCGGCGAAATCCGCCTCCCCGTACAGGATCACGTGGTCGGCGCCCGCAGCCCGCGCCAGCTCGGCCTTTGCGGGGGTCGAGACGGTGGCGATGACCCGGGCGCCGCGCATGCGGGCGACCTGCACGAGGAGCAGGCCCACGCCGCCGGCAGCCGCGTGCACGAGGACCGTGTCTCCCCTGCCGATCGGGAAGGTGTCGACCGCCAGGTAGTGTGCGGTCATTCCCTGGAGCATGGCCGCGGCGCCCTGCTCGAAGGTGACCCGCGGAGGCAGCCGCACGGCCCTGTCCGCGGGGACGGACACGGCCTCGGCGTACGTGCCCGGCACGTTCGCGTAGGCGACCCTGTCGCCCGGCTTCACGCCGCGCACGCCGGGCCCCGCCGCCTCCACGACCCCCGCGCCTTCCATGCCCGGCACCATGGGAAGGTCTACGCGGTACAGGCCGGTGCGCCTGTACACGTCGATGAAGTTCACCCCGACGGCCTTCTGCCGCACCAGGACCTGGCCCGGCCCCGCTGCCGGCAGCTCGCCCTCGCGCAGCTCGAGCACCTCCGGTCCGCCGAACCTTTCGACCACGACCGCCTTCATGCCCACAGCATAGGGCTGCCGTCCCCCGGAATCAAGGTTTCCGGGGGCGCGGGGGCGCGGCGATTCGCGAGCTTTGACCGGGCAGGATGTCGGTGCTACACTGCGGCGGGGACCGGGGAAGATGTCCCCTGCCCCGCAAAGGAGGACCCCGTGCGGTTCGCGCTCGTGCTTGCCGGGGGTTCGGGCACGCGGCTATGGCCGATGAGCAGGAAAGGCCTGCCCAAGCAGCTCATTCCCCTGGTCGGCGGCAGGGGCCTGCTCGAGCTGACCCTCGACCGGCTGGACGGCATTGTCGATCCCGGCCTGCGCTACCTCTGCGCGGCCGAGCAGATGCGGCCGGCCGTACGCGCGATGGGTCGCGGAGTCCCGGACGGGCAGTACATCGGCGAACCTACGGGCCGGGACACCCTTGCCGCGCTCACCCTGAGTGCCGAGGTGATCCGCCTGCGCGATCCCGAAGGGGTGATCGGGGTCTTTCCCGCTGACCACGTGATTGAGCCGGTCGAGGAGTTTCGCCGGACGCTGGACGCGGGCTACGGGCTTGTCGAGTCGGATCCGCGGTTGCTCCTCACCTTCGGGATCACTCCCACCCGGCCCGCCACGGGGTACGGGTACCTGGAGCTTGGCCGGCCTCTGGCCGCGGGTGCGCGGACTGTCGCGAGATTCCGGGAGAAGCCCGACGCGGAGAGCGCGGGGCGCTTCCTCGCAGCCGGACCTGACCGGTACCTCTGGAACAGCGGCATGTTCGTCTGGAAGGCATCGACGTTCCTGGCGTGTGTGAGGAACTACCAGCCCGAGCTCGCGGCGGGGATTTCCCGGATTGCCGCCGCGTGGGCAACGCCCCGCCGCGCGCAGGCGCTTGCCGACGTCTACCCCGGCTTGAAGAGAATCAGCGTCGACTACGGGGTGATGGAGCCAGCCTCGGTCGACCCCCAGGTGCGTGTGGCAGCCCTGCCCATGCGGCTGGACTGGAAGGACGTGGGCTCCTGGCAGAGCTTCGCCGAGATCTGCCCGACCGACGAGGCGGGAAACGCGCGGGGAGCAGGGCACCAGCTCTTCGTGGATTCGAAGGGGACCATGGCGACCTCGAGCGACCCGGAGCACCTTGTCGCCGCCCTGGGCTGCGAGGACCTCCTCATCGTGCACACGCCAAGCGCCACCCTGGTCTGCCGACGGGACAGGGCCGAGGACGTGAAGAAGCTCCAGGAGAGGGTTGCCCGCGAGCTGGGCGAACCCTACGTGTAGGCCCGGTCAGCCCCGAGCCTTTTCGCCTGCCTGGCCGTAGTAGGCGTCGCTGCCGTGCTTGCGCAGGTAGTGCTTGTCCAGGAGGCGCTGCCTGATCCCGGCGAGGCCCGGGTTCAGCGCGAAGGCGATCGCCGCCATCTCCGCGACGTACTCCAGCATCACGCTGTGGTGCACGGCGTCCGCGGCGTCCCGTCCCCACGTGAAGGGGCCGTGGGAGGCGACCAGCACGGCCGGCATCGCGCGGTAGTCGAGCGCCTTGAACGCCTCGACGATCTGGACGGCCGTCTCCTCCTCGTAGTCCCGGTCGATCTGCGCGTCGGAGATCACCGCGGTGCAGGGCACCGCGCCGTGGAAGTAGTCGGCGTGCGTGGTGCCGAGGCAGGGCAGGGGGCGCCGCGCCTGGGCCCAGGCGGTGGCGAAGCGCGAGTGCGTGTGCACGACCCCGCCGATTCCGGGGAACGCCCGGTAGAGGCGCAGGTGGGTCTTCGTGTCCGAGGACGGGTTCAGGTCCCCTCGACCTTCCTGCCATCGAGGTCGAGCACGACCATGGCCTCGGGAGCGAGGTCGTCGTAGTCGACGCCGCTGGGCTTGATGGCGAGCAGGCCCAGCTCCCGGTCGATGCCCGACACGTTGCCGAAGGTGTCGATCACCAGGCCCCTGTCCACCAGCTCGAGGTTGGCCCGGTAGACCGCCTCGCGCAGCCTCCCGATCCTCTCGCGGTCCTTCATGCGGTCCCCCGGGCCTTCCTACAGCGTCTTCAGCAGCGGCTTCGAGGCTGTCGCCCAGCGCGAGGTACTTCCGGTACAGGCCGTCGTACACGGCCGCGCGCTTCCTGTCCGGCGTGAAGGTCATGTCGAAGCCGCTCCCCATCCTCTTCTGCGCCTCGGTGACCGACGGGTAGATGCCCGCGGCCACCGCGGCGAACATCCCCGCCCCGAGGGCGCAGGCCTGCTCGGAGGCGACCACCTTGATCGGCATGCCGAGCACGTCGGCGGTGATCTGCATGACGAACGGGCTCCTGCGCGCGATGCCGCCCAGGGCGATCACCGAGCCGATCGTCACCCCTTCCTTCCGGAACTGCTCCACGATCGCGCGCGAGCCGAAGGCCGTGGCCTCGACGAGCGCCCGGAAGACCCGCGGCGCCGTGCTGCCCAGGGTGAGCCCGGCGATCGCCCCCTTGAGAGTCTGGTCCGCGAACGGCGTGCGCCGGCCGTTCAGCCAGTCCAGGGCGATCACCGTCGACTCGGCGGGATCGACCTTCGCGGCTTCCTCGGCCAGCCTGTCCAGCATGTCCTGGCGCACCTCGGCGGCCAGCTTCGCCAGCGCCGCGGCTTTCGCCCCGCGCGCCCGCCGCACGGCGTCGTCGAGCGGCCACGAGAGCAGGTCGCGGAACCAGGCGTACACGTCGCCGAACGCTGACTGCCCGGCCTCCAGGCCGATCATGCCGGGGACGATCGAGCCGTCGACCTGGCCGCAGATGCCGGCCACGTGCGCTTTCCCACCTGGCGCGCGGGGGGCCACGAGCATGTCGCAGGTCGAGGTGCCCATGATCTTCACCAGGGTCCGGTCCGGAGATCCCGCCGCCCACCGCGCCCATGTGCGCGTCGAAGGCGCCCACGGCCACGGCGACCCCGGGTGAGGCCCAGGCGCTTCGCCCACTCGGCGGTCAGGCTCCCGGCCGTCACGTCGGAGGTGAAGGTCTCGCGGTACAGCCGCTCGCGCAGGCCGCGCAGCAGGCGGTCCACCCGGACGAGGAACTCTCTCGGGGGGCAGTCCCTCCCACTCGGCGTGCCACATCGCCTTGTGCCCGGCCGCGCAGCGGCTGCGCTTCATGCGTCAGCGGGATCGGTGGTCCCGGTGAGCAGCGCCGGCATCCAGTCGCAGTGCTCGACCCAGGAGAAGGCGGCCTTGCGCACCGCGGGGTCCGTCGCGCAGGACGTGGAGGATCTTCGACCAGAACCACTCCGAGGAGTAGACCCCGCCCTCGTACTTCGTGAAGTCGGTGCCGCCCCAGGTGCGCGCGACCTGGTTGATCTGCTCCGCCTCCTGCACCGCGGTGTGGTCCTTCCACAGCACGAACATGGCGTTCGGGATTGTCCTCGAAGCCCTTCGTGAGGGCGAGCGGCGTGCCCGTCCCTGTCCACCGCGCACGGCGTGGAGCCGGTGGTGTCGATGCCGATCGCCGACGACGCTGCTCGCCGGCCTTCTTGCCCAGCCGGGCCAGGGCGCCGCGGACGGCCGCCTCCATGGCCCTCGACGTAGTCGAGCGGATGCTGGCGGAACCGGTTCTTCGCCGGGTCGCAGTACTGGCCCTTCGCCCAGCGCGGGTAGAGCGCGACCTCGCTCGCCTCGCTCCTTGCCCGTTGTCGGCGTCGATGACCACGGTGCGCACCGAGTCGGTGCCGAAGTCCACGCCGAGGATAGCGCCTGCTCCATGCCGCCTCCCCTACGCGCGTGCCCGCGGCGCCGGCCCTTCGGCCGCCGCCTCGTCGTGGTTGTACACGTCCCACCCGAGGTACTTCGTCGATGGCCTCCTCGACGATCGCGGCCGACGCGGGAGGGGTTGATCGCCACGTGGTGCTCGAAGCCGTTCTCGCAGATGTGGCGCAGCAGAGCTTCTGAGCTCGGGGATCCTCGCCACGCCGTAGCCGCCGAAGGTGTCGAGCGGGTCCTTCGGTGATCTCGCCCTCGCCGAGGTAGGCGCGGATGGTCCCGCTGCTGGTCGTCGGTGGAGACGCGGCAGTAGGTGAAGTCCGTGGGCCGGATCCGGCCCACCAGGTGCCGTAGGTGTTCTCCTTGCCCACCGTGCCGGCGATGATCTCCTGGTAGTCCATCACGCCCTTCTTCCCGAAGAAGTCCTGGGGCAGGTTGCTGCAGTGGAACAGCACGCACTTGTCGGGGTCGTCGGCGTAGTTGTTGTTCCAGTCCAGCAGCGCGCTGGGCCTGCCGGAGGCGAGCACCATGGCGTACATGCCGACGAGGCCGGTGATGTCGGTCTCGCAGGCGCTGGGCGAGAGCGTGTTGCTCAGCATGCTCATCACCGTGCAGGGCACCACGCCGAAGTACTCCTCCATCGAGGTCCAGCACTGCACGGCCGTGCCCGCCAGCTCGTGCTCGGCGATGAAGCGCGTCCAGCACCACGGCGAACTTGGCCATCTTGAGCAGCGCCTCCTTCGGGATCTTCGTCGGCCTTGACGTACGCGGTGATCTCGTCCAGCTTGGCCACCACCGCGGAGTCCTTGTCCTTCAGGTTGCAGGCCCTGCCGAAGATCTCCGAGAGGTCGATGCTCTCGACCGAGATGCCCGCCCGCTCCAGCAGCTTCTCGCTGTAGCGCACCGTGATGAACGCCGCCGGCCGGGCGCCGACCTGGCCGAAGCGGGCTCCGCGCAGGCCCTTCACCACGCGGCAGACGCCGCCGAAGTCGCGCAGATCCTGGCGGAAGCTCTCGCTCTCGGGATCCACCGTGTGCTGCGGGTGAGGGTGTAGCGGATGCCGTACTGCGTCAGGTTGTTGCAGGCCGACATCTTGCCGCAGAAGCTGTCGCGCCGGTTCGCGATGCGTCATGCGCCCGGGCTCGTCGGGGAAGGCGTGCACCAGCACCGGCACGTCGAGGCCGGCCAGGCGGATGGCGTCCGCGATGCCGCGCTCCTCGCCGAAGTTGGGCAGCGTCACGAGGATGCCGTCGATCTTCTCCCGGTTCGCCTTGAACAGCTCGGCGCACTTCTTCGAGTCGGCCAAGGTCTCGACGGAGCCATACTTGGTGTCCTTCGGGGAGAGGGCCACGGCCTCGAATCCTTCCTCTTTCAGGACCGAGAGGATGGTCTTCCGGCCCTGCTCGCACAGCTCCGCGGGAAAGAAACCCCGGTTTCCAACGATTACCCCGAGAGTGGTCATGTGTCGCTCCTTTTTCCAGTCGATGGTGGATGCAGCGGCCACGATAGTTCCGCCCGCCGCGAAAGTCAAGAAACCGCGGGAGGGTCACGCGCCCTTCCGCGGCGCGCTACCGGGAGACCATGCCCCGCAGCACCGTGGCCTGGAGGAACGTGAGGAGGCTCACGAGCAGGGCCATGGCGATGCTGTGGCCGACCAGGGCTCGAAAGAGCCGCCCCTCGCCCCTCGGCAGGCCGGCGGAGGCCGCCGCCACGGAGAGGCTCTGGGGCGACACCATCTTCCCTGCCACGCCCCCCGAGGTGTTGGCCGCTGCCATCAGGGCAGGGTCCATGCCCAGCCGTTCTGCCGTTGCCCGCTGCAGCGAGCAGAACAGTGCGTTGGAGGAGGTATCGGAGCCGGTCAGCAGCACGCCGAACCAGCCCAGGAGGGGGGAAAACAGGGGGAAAAGGACCCCCGTCCCGGCGAGGGCCAGCCCGAGGGTGGAGCTCATGCCCGAGAAGTTCATGACATATGCCGTGGAGAGCACCAGGCAGACCGTGAGGATGGTGAACCGGAGGGTCTTCACCGTCCTGCCGAAGCAGGCCAGCGCCCGGCGAAACCCAAGCCCCGGGAGCAGCGGGATCGACAGCAGCCCGGAGAGGAAAATCGCCGTGCCGGGCGCCGCCAGAAGCGAGAGGCCGAGCACGGCGGGGGAGGGCTGCACCGAGGCTGCCACGGGAGGCGCTTTCAGGACGAGGCCGTCCAGCAGGGGCCACCGGATGGACAGCGCCAGGGGCGCCAGCAGCCGCTTCACCGGGGAGGTTCCCCAGGCCAGCACCATCGCGGACATGACGAGAAACGGCGTCCACGCCCGCACAGCGGCGGCCGCGGAGACCCGGGGACCGGGGGCTGCTGCGGGTCCCCAGGAGGCGCGGGGCTTCCATACCCGCAGGAAGAGGGCGAGGACGGCCATGGTTGCCAGGCCCGACACCACGCCGGTCATCCAGGGGCCCGCGAGGTTCGCAACGAGGAACTGCGTCGCCGCCAGCGTGACACCGGCCACGAGGATGGCGGGGAGCACCTCCATGCTGCGCTTCCAGCCGCACAGGACGACGCACATCCACAGCGGCACGACGAGCGAGAGCAGGGGGAGCTGGCGGCCGATGATCCTGCTGATCGCCATGACGTCCAGGCCGCTCACCTGCGCCGCCACCTCCACGGGCACCCCCGCGGCGGCGAACGCGACGGGCGAGCTGTTGGCGAGGAGGCACACCGCGGCGGCTGCGGCGGGTTGGAAGCCGAGGCCCACGAGCATGGCGGTCGTGATCGCCACCGGGGTTCCGAACCCGGCAGCTCCCTCGAGAAATGCGCCGAAGGCAAAGGCGATGAACAGCGCCAGGAGCCTCCCGTCGCCGCTGACAGAGGACAGGGTCTGCCGGATCACGGCGAAGCTGCCGGACTCGACGCTCAGCGAGTAGACCCACAGCGCGGAGACGACGATCCACAGGATGGGGAAGAGGGCGAAAGCCGCCCCGAAGAGGGCCGAGGAGACCGCGGGGCCGACTGGCATGCGCCACACGACGAGCGCCACGGCGAGGGCGCACGCGGTGGAGGCCAGTCCGGGGACCCACGCCGGGAACCTGCCCCACGCGAGCAGGGCGAACAGGACGACGAGCGGCGCGGCGGCGAGGAGCACCGACGCGAGCGGGCTCGCCAGGGGCGCGTACAGCTGCGTCCAGGGCATGGCAGGGCCAGTACACCACGGCCTCGCTCGACATGTCCAGCCCGCGCTGGTATCCTCGCTGCCATGGATTCAGACCACCGCACCCCGCGGGACGGCAGGGCGAGCCGCGCCTGGCTGCGCCGCCTCCTGGCGCTGCCCCTGCTCGTGCTGGTCGCCGCCTGCGCCTGGCTCACGTGGACCCAGCGCGCGGGCCTGCAGGCGTCGGCCTTCCGCAGGCACATCGCGCTGCGCAATCCCGTGTCCGTCTCGCTGGACGGGCGGGGCACGCTCTCCATCCTGGACGACAAGTACTTCCGCATCCTGCAGATCGACAGGGACGGCCGTGTCGTGCGCAGCCTCTCCGTGCAGCCCCACGACAGGGCGCACTACGAGTACTGGACCGAGACCGCCGTGGACTCCGGAGGCGACCTGTACGCGATCAACGTCGTGTACCTCGTGGAGAACGAGCTGGTCGACTACGAGGAGATCGTCCGCTATCCGCCGCGGGGAGCCCCACAGGTCCTGTACACCCAGGACCACCAGGCCGACGAGGACACGTACGACACCCGGCTGCTGGGCCTGCAGGTCCGCGGCAGCTGGCTGTACTTCGACGTGCGCGGGGACGAGAAGGTGGGGTTCTGGCGCGTGGCGCTCGCCGGCGGGAAGGCCGAGCACGTGCTGGACCTCCCCGCCTCCCGGGACGACGTGTACAACCTGGCCGGGACCGGGCCGGGAGGCCTCTGGGTGACCAGCTACAGCGGCGACAGGGTTCTCCGTCTGGGGACCGACGGGACCCTCGTCGATGCCCGCCTGCGGCCGGCCCCCGCGGGGCAGGGACAGCCCCCCGTGCCGCCCATCGTGCTGGCCGACAAGGTTGCGATCGACGCCTCGGGGGGGCTGCTGGTCACCGACCTCTTCAACCAGTGCGTCTACAGGGCCCGGCCGGACGGCAGCCTCGAGCTGTGGCTGACGAAGGCCGACCTGCCCGACCGGCCCGGCAGGGCGCTGTTCAAGGACATCTCCCCCGCGGCCGACGGCTCCCTCGCCGTCGTGGATTCGATCGGCGGCGGGTCGGGGCGGATCGTCGTGTTCGACCGGGACAGGCACGTCGTGCGCGAGGTGACGGGCGGGGTCCCGTCCCTCGGCCTCTGGGCCCGGATGCTCGCCCCCTGGGGGGCGCTGGCAGCCCTGGTGGTCTCGGCGCTCGCCGCGGTGCTGCTTGTCTACTTCGTGGTTCTTGGCCGCCGGGTCGCGCTGGCGGTGAAGCTGGTCGCCGCGTTCGTGCCCGTGGTCATCGTGTCGATCGTGTTCATCACCGGCCGGCTGTTCGAGCTGACCTTCCGCAAGGTGGAGGAGGAGATGCGGTTCCGCCTGGCGGCCCTCGCGCAGGCGGGCTCGCTCCTGGTCGACGGGGACGCCGTGGACAGGATCCGCAGGCCGCCCGACTACGACGGGGAGGACTACACAAAGGTGGCCGGCCAGCTGAAGGCACTGGTGAACAGCGGGGACGATCCCTGGAACCAGCGGGTCTACGCGAACGTGGTGAAGCTGTACAACGGCATGTTCTACATCATGGACGACAACGCGGCCAGCTACGGGGTGCTGTACCCCGTGCCGCTGGGCCCGTTCGACAGCTACAAGGCGGCCCTGGACTCCGGGAAGACGCAGAGCTTCGAGTACACCGACGCGGACGGCACATACCTCGAGGCAGCGGCGCCGATCAGGACCTCGACGGGCGAGACGATTGCCGTCCTGTACGTGGGCTCGTCGAAAGACGACCTGCTGCTGCTGCGGAAGGTCTTCCGCTCGGAGGTGACCCGGGAGACGGCGGTCGCGACGGCCGTGTTCCTCGCCGTGGTCGTGGCCGTGTCGGTGGCGCTGCTGCTGTCGATCAACAAGCTGCGCCAGGGGGTGGGCCGCATGGAGGCAGGCGACCTGGGCACCGAGGTCCGCATCCGCTCGCGAGACGAGATCGGCGAGCTGGGCAGGGGCTTCAACTCGATGAGCGGGAAGCTCAAGGCGACGGTCACCGAGGTCACCTCGATGAAGGACGCCTACAAGAGGTTCGTGCCGCAGGAGTTTCTCGACTTCCTCCACAAGGAGAAGGTCCAGGACATCGACCTGGGAAACCAGGTCGAGCTGAACCTCGCCGTGCTGTTCTGCGACATCCGCGACTTCACGACGCTGTCGGAGCAGATGACCCCCGAGGACACCTTCCGTTTCCTGAACTCGTTCCTGAGCAGGATGGGACCGGTGATCCGGGAGGCCGGGGGATTCGTCGACAAGTACATGGGCGATGCGATCATGGCCCTCTTCCCGCGGGGAGAGGCGGACGCCGTGCGCGCCGCCGTGGGCCTGCAGCGCACCCTGGTGACCTACAACGGCCACCGGGCGAAAAGCGGCTACGCCCCCATCGCGATCGGGGTGGGCGTGCACGCCGGCAGGATGATGCTGGGCATCATCGGCGAGAGCGAGCGCATGGAGGGGACGGTGATCGCCGACGCGGTCAACCTGGCCTCGCGCCTCGAGGGCATGACCAAGGAGTACGGGGCGCGGATCATCGTGAGCGAGCGCATCGTCGCCGCACTGGGCGGCGAGGCCCCTGACCACCGCTACCTCGGCCACGCAAAGGTGAAGGGCAAGTCGGGCGACGTGCCGATCTACGAGGTCTTCGCGGCCGACCCGCCCGCGGACTTGAGGATGAAAAGGCGCACGAAGCGGTACTTCGAGTCCGGCGTGCGCCTTTTCCTGAAGGGCAGGACCGACGAGGCCTCCCGCTACTTCCGCGCGGTGCTCAAGGCGCACCCGGGCGACCGGGCAGCCAGCCGCCTCGCGGAGAAGTGCGGGTCCGGGCCTACCTCGGCGCCGGATGCGCCCTCGGCGCCGGAGGCGCGAACGACTTCTTCGGGATGAGCAGGGCCAGCACGAAGCCGGCCACCACGAAGCAGCCGCCGATGAGGAAGGACAGGAACGAGGCCCTGTCGGGCACCCTGTCCTTCAGCACGGCCACGATCTGCGGGCCGACGACGCCCGCCGCCGCCCAGGCGGTGAGCACGGCCCCGTAGACCGGGCCCATGATCCCCGCGCCGAAGGTGTCGCTCACGAAGGCGGGCATCGTGCCGAAGCCGCCCCCGTAGCACAGCAGCACCCAGCAGACAAGCACGGCGAACAGCCACGGGCTTCCCGTCAGGACCAGGCCGGCGAACACGACGATCTCGGTGCCGAGCATGAGCCGGAAGGTCTGGACCCGGCCGAGGCGGTCGGAGACCATACCCCAGAAGAAGCGGCCCCCGCCGTTGAACAGCGAGCTCACCGCGATGAGGGTGGCGCCGAAGCCGGCGAGGACGGCGGCGGAGAGGGAGGGGTCAGCCTTCTTCCAGAGGGACTGCAGCAGCGGGGACTGGAAGCTGATGATCGCGATTCCCGCCGTGATGTTGCAGAAGAAGACCAGCCACATGAGCAGGAACCTTCCCGAGAAGACGGCCTGCCGGGCCGTGAGCTGCGCGGCTGCCGGGGCCGCCCCCTTCGAGCCGGCCGGGCTGCCCCAGCGGCCTTCGCCACCCACCCCTCGGGCTTCCAGCCCTGGGGCGGATTGCGCATGAAGGCGGCGGGGCCCACGGTGAACACGAAGAACACGGCGGCGAGCACGAGGAAGGTGGTGACCAGGCTCCCTGTCCAGCCGAGGAACAGCGGCGCCAGCACCTTGCTCATCAGCAGGGCGCCCAGCCCGAAGCCCATGATCACCATGCCCGTGGCCAGGCCCTTCCTGTCGGGGAACCACTTCGCCACGGTGGCCACCGGGGTGACGTAGCCCAGGCCCAGCCCGATGCCTCCCAGGAGGCCGTAGCCGATGTACAGCAGCACGAGGGAGCGGATCTGCAGGGCGAGGGCGGCCACGGCGTAGCCGGCGGCGAACAGCACGCCGCCCAGGATGGCCATCTTCCGGGGGCCGATCTTCGGCAGCTGCACGCCTCCCCACGCGGCCGTCGCGCCGAGAAAGGCGATGGCGAGGGAGAACACCCAGGCGACCTGGCTGTTCGACCACCCGTACAGGTCGTGGTACTGCCGCACGAGCAGGTCCTGGAAGAAGCTCCAGGCGTACACGGTCCCCAGGCAGAGCATGAGAACGGTTCCCATCGCCGCGATCAGCCACCGACCAGAGCGCTTCGCCATTGCTGCCTCCTCGGCCGCCCAGCGGCCGCGAACCGTGCTATCAGGAAAGCCGACCGCTGTCAACGCGCGGCCTGTCTTGCGACCGGCGCTGCCTGCCCGTATAGTGGAGCGGCCATGCGCCTGCTCATGCACTACGGACGGCAGGGCCTGCCCGTGGACCTGCCCGACCACTGGAACGTCACCGTGCTGGCCAAGCCGCCGATGCCCGTGGTCCCCGATCCCGCCGCCGCGGTGGCTGCCGCCCTCGATGCGCCTGTCGGCAGCGGCAGGCTGGAGCAGGAGGCGCGGGGCCGAACCACCGCCTGCATCCTCGTGTGCGACGTGACCCGGCCCGTTCCCAACGCCCTGCTGCTGCGGCCGCTGGTCGAGCGGCTTCTCGCCGCGGGTCTCCGCCCCGAGGGGATCACGATCCTCGTTGCCACGGGACTGCACAGGCCCAACGAGGGCGGGGAGCTGGACGGGCTGGTCGGCGACCCGTGGGTGCGGCGGACGGTCCGCGTGGAGAACCACGTCGCCCGTGACGACGGCATGCACGTCGAGGTGGGGATCGTCCGCGCAGGCGCTGCAGCCGGCGCCGCGGGCGCTGCCGGCGACGGGGGCGCCTTTCCCGTCCGCCTGGACAGGAGGTTCGTCGCGGCCGAGGTGCGCATCGCGGTGGGCCTCGTGGAGCCGCACTTCATGGCCGGGTGGTCGGGAGGGAGGAAGCTCATCCTTCCCGGGATCGCGCACGCGGACACAATCGCCGCCTTTCACGCTGCCCGGATGATCGGGCACCCCGGGGCCGGCACGCTCAGGCTGGACGGGAATCCCCTGCACGGGGCACAGATGGAGCTGGTCTCCCTCCTGGGACGCGTGCTGGCGGTGAACGTGGTGATCGACGAGGAGCGCAGGCTGTCCTTCGCCTGTTTCGGCGGGATCCTCGAGAGCCACGCGGCGGCCGTGCGGGCGGCCGAGCCTCACTTCCGGGTGCGCGCTCCCGGGCGTTTCCGCACGGTGCTCGCCAGCGGCGCCGGGTTCCCGCTCGACGCGACGTACTACCAGGCGGTGAAAGGCATCTGCGCAGGGGCGGAGATCCTGGAGCCGGGCGGCGACCTGTTCGTCGTGTCCGAATGCGCCGAGGGATTCGGCTCCGAGGCGTTCCGCCTTTCGCAGCGTCGGCTCCGCGACCTGGGCAGGGAGCGCTTTCGGGCCGAGGCATTCGGCAGGCAGCGGGCCGAGGTGGACGAGTGGGAGACGGTGATGCTCCTGTCGGCGCTTGAGAAGGGGAACGTGCACCTGTACAGCGCCGGCCTCTCCGCCGAGGAGCGCTCCCTCGCCTGCGTGCAGGGCTGTGCGGACCTTCCCGCCGGCCTGGCGGCCTGCGTCGAGCGCGATCCCGAAAGGAGAATCGCCGTCATCCCCGAGGGGCCGTACGTGGCCGCGGAGGCGCCGGGGCCCGCTGCGCCCTGAGGAGCCGGTCAGGGCGTCACGTACTGCGAGATCCCGAGGTACGCGCCGAACCCGACGAGGAAGACCCCGCAGCCGGCGAGCAGGACGTCAACGACCCTGCCCGAGAGCGAACGGCGTCCCACGTGCACGGCGGTGGACACCAGGAGGTACCAGGCGAGGTCGCCTGCCTCGTGCCCGACGAAGAACGCGAGCAGCACCCACCAGTTGGCCAGGGAGGCATCGAAGCGGATGAGCGTGGCCGCCCCGACAGTCACCCACCAGACCCACCAGTAGGGGTTGCTGAGCGACACCAGGACGCCGGCGAGCACGGGGTGCATGCGCGCCGCCGGGCTGGACTGCACCGGCTGCACCGGCTGCACCGGCTGCACCGCGGCAGCCGCGGCGGGGTCGGCCCTGCGCCGCGCGCGCACAGCCTCGAGGACGAGCCCCACGC
This sequence comes from uncultured Spirochaetota bacterium, assembly GCA_963733835.1. Classification (GTDB taxonomy): domain Bacteria; phylum Spirochaetota; class Spirochaetia; order SZUA-6; family Fen-1364; genus CAVTER01. The sequence continues at coordinate 54,941 of CAVTER010000003.1, read as the reverse complement.
CCATGTACCCCAGAAAGAGCGCGCCCACGGTCCCGATGATCCTGCGTGCCAGCGGGACGCGCAGGAACTGCGCCACGCCCAGGGCAAGCCCGGTCACCAGGGCGGCCTCGAGAAGGGCGTGCCCGGCAATCACCCACGCGCCCACGAGGTACCCGCGGCGGGGGGTCTGCATGGTCCGGGCGATCGTGTAGGTGAGGAGGGGCCCCGGCATGAGGGCACCGCTCAATGCCATGACGAAGGAGACGGAGAGAACGATCCACAGTGTCGCAGGCTGCATGGGTGGACCCGCCGTCGGCACCTGCCGGGCGGTGCGGGATTCTACCACGGCACCGGGTGTGCTACAATCCCGCGCCATGCCGGCCTCCACGCGCCTGTCCACTGGTCTCGGGCTGCTCGCCATCCTCCTGTGGAGCACCTCCATCGCCGTGGGCAGGATCGTGATGACCGACGTGGGCATGTTCCTGGGCCCCTTCATCCTGACCCTGTCCAGCGGCACAATCGGGACGACGATCGCCCTTGCGACGCCCGGGGGCAGGGCTCGGCTGGCAGCCCTTCCCCGGCGCTACTGGATCGTCTGCGGCGGCCTGTTCGTGCTGTACATGCTCAGCTACAACCTCGGAGTCGCGCTTGCCGCCGACAGGCGCCAGGTGCTGGCGTTCGGAATCCTGAACTACCTCTGGCCGGTGCTGACCCTGGTGTTCTCGGCCGCGGTCTCCCGGCATCGCGTGCGGCCGTGGCTCGCCGCCGGCATCCTGCTCGCGGTCGCGGGCATCGTGCTCGCCATGCTCTCCCGCCAGGAGGCGGGACGCCCGGGCCTCCAGGGCTTCCTCGCCGACCTCCGGTCAAATCCCGTGGTTTACCTTCTCGGGCTGGTGTGCGGCGTGTCGTGGGGCCTGTACTCCGCGCTGGGCCGGCGGCTGGCGGGCGGCAGCGATGCGAACCCGGTCCCGGTTCTCTTCCTCTGCGTCGCCCTCGTCTACGGGGTCCTCCTCGCGACAGGGGCGGCGCGCGCGCTGGGCAGGCCCCCGCGGCCGGCCGCGGCATGGGGAACGGCGACGATCGTCGCCCTCGCCTGGAGGGCGCTGGTCGCGGACCTCGTGTCCTACGTGTGCTGGGACGCTGCCATGCGACGGGGGAACCAGATCCTCACCGCTGCAGCCTCGTTCTTCACGCCGCTTCTTTCCACCGCCTGCATCGCCGTGGTCCTGGGGGTGGCCCCGGGCCCGCGGTTCTGGGCGGCGTGCGTTCTGCTCGTCGCCGGCGCGGCGATCTCGCGCCTCTCGGTCGTGGACAGGTCCTGAGCGGAAGGCCCCGCCTCAGCGGATCGCGGCCTTCCGCATGTCTGCTTCCAGGATGTCGAACCGGACCCCGTCGATCCGGAACGCCGACGCGCTGTCCTGGTCGCCGGGAACGAGTGAGCCCAGCAGGGCCATCGCCGCGTCGGGCACCTCGACCCGGCGGCGGAGGAGCGCCGCGTTCTGCTTCTTGAACCGGGCGATCCGGGCCGTCGCCTCGGTGATGCGGCTTCTCAGCTGCCTTGCGACGGGTGTGTCCCCGCATGCCTCGGCGAGCAGACCCTCGAACACCTTGTAGGTCACGGCAGCGGTCCCCTCGACGATGAGCAGGTCGTGGCCTGCAAGCACCGCGCGCGCCGCCCACGCGGCGGGCCCCTCCGCCGAGATGCCGGCGCCCGGCCTGTCGAGCAGCGCGGCCGAGGCGCCTGTGTAGTTGCCGAGCATGAGCAGGCCGTCGCTCATCAGCAGGCCCCCGAACCCGGTGTGCGTGCGCAGGGTGCGGTTCCACGCGGCCGAGAAGGTGACGAGGTCGGGGTCCACGAGGCTGTCCACCAGGTGCGTGGTCATGAGAATCGGTGCCTCGGAGGAGAGCCTGCGGAAGACGGCCGCCCGTTTCTCCACGTCCCGCAGGGCGATCCTCGTGTCGGGCGACTCTCGGTGAAGGTTGGCTCCCCGGGGCAGGAAGGGGTAGTGCTTCAGTACGGGGATGATGCCGAAGCGCCGCAGCCCGGCCGTCACGGCGCGTGCCCTGTCGTCCGTGCGGGAGTCGCCGGTGCTGTCGTCCACCGTCGGGCCCAGGGCGACGTTCACGCCGAGGCCCGCCAGGGCGAACGCGTTGAGCCCGGCCAGCCGGCGGAAGTCCTCGTCGGGCAGGCCCCGGAACCTGCCGATGAACCCCCCGACGTACCCGTCGCCGAACCTCGCCGTCGTCGCGGCAGCGCCTTTTGCCGCCGGCAGGGCGATCCTCACGATGTCGCAGCAGATGAGGAGGGGCTGGCCCGTCATGCCCGCCAGGGCGCGGTTGGTGCGGCGGATCTTCTGCCAGTCGGTGGAGCCGTAGTGCGGGATGACCCCGCCGACCTGGAGCCTCTCGACCATGGGCACAAATCCCGGCTCGAGCGCGAGGGGCCCGTTGTAGCCGAACCCGTCCACGTTCACGACGAGCATCTGGCCCAGCTTCGCCTCCAGGCCCCGGGCTTCTTCCAGGGAAACGGCCAGCCTGCCGCGGGAAGCCAGGGCGTCGGCAAAACCGGGCCCCGCGGCCGGGAGGCGGTGGCAGAGGAGCAGGGCAGCGGAAGCGGCGGCTGCCGCGCGCAGGAGGGTCGTCATCGGCACGACGATACGCAATCCGGCCGGCCCCGGCAACGCCCGGGCCGGGCCCCTCGGCTGTTGTCACGGGGCCGGCCTTCGGCTACCATTGCCGGCGATGAAGACCACTCCCACAAGCCTGCAGGTCGACGAGGTCGACTGGCAGATCATCAGGATCCTCGAGAAGAACGGCCGGGCACAGAACAAGGAGATCGCGGAGCAGGTCGGGGTGTCGGAAGGCACCGTCCGCAACCGGATCAAGAAGCTCATGGACAACAGGTTCCTCCGCGTCCGCGGGCTGACAAACCCGAACGACCGCACCGACGAGGCGCTGGTCTACATGGGGATCAAGATCTCGGTGAACCGCGACAGCATGAAGGTGTCGGATGCGGTCTCGAGGCTCGCCTGCGTGAAATCCGTGGCAGTGGTCACGGGCCGCTACGACCTGCTTGTCGAAGTCTACGTGGAACCCTACAACATCATCAGGTTCCTCAGCACGGAGCTGGCCAAGATCGACGCGATCGTGTCGGTGGAGAGCTTCATCGCCCTGCACTGTGTGAACAAGTTCGTCTGACCCCGCAGGGCCCCCTTTTGTGGATTTCGCAGTTTTTTAACCCCGGATTACGATATTGACAAGGGATCAGCCGGTATTGTATGCTGAACGCAGGATCCGGTGCCTGAAACGCAGCGTGTCTGACGTCTCCGCCGGGGGAGGATGGCCATGCAGCTGGCTGATCGGTTTTCGCTCCTTGGGTCCGAAACCGCATTCGCGGTGGCAGCAGAGGCGCGGTGCCACGCGGAGCGGGGCGCGCGGGTGTTCCCTTTCCACCTCGGTGACATCGACCTCAAGACCCCCGAGAACATCATCGAGGCAGCCACCCGGGCCATGCGGGCAGGAAAGACAGGGCTACTGCTCGAACTACGGCATCACGGAGCTGCGTGATGCGCTGGCGGCCGACGTCAACCGGTCGCGCGGCACCTCCTACGGCGGCGCCAACGTGGCAATCCAGCCCGGCGGCAAGCCGGTGATCCAGAAGTTCTTCCTGTCCCTGATGAACCCGGGCGACGAGGTGCTGATCCCCGCCCCGGGGTACCCGATCTACGAGTCCATCGTGGCGTTCCACGGCGGAAAGCCGGTGCTCTATCCGTACCGGGAGGGCCCCCGCGGCTTCAGCCTCGACCTCGACGACCTGGAGGGGCGCATCACGCCCGCCACGCGCTTCCTGGTCCTCAACAACCTGCAGAACCCCACGGGCGCAGAGGAGGACGAGCGGGGACTGGCCGCCCTGAGCCGCATCGTGCTCAGCCACGACCTGCTTGTTCTCTGCGACGAGGCCTACTTCGACATGCGCTACAGCGGGACGTCCTGCTCCCTTGCCTCCTTCCCCGGGCATGCGGATCGCTGCCTGATCCTGTACACCTTCTCCAAGAAGTACGCGATGACGGGGTGGCGCCTGGGTGCCGCGATCGGTCCGCAGGACCTCGTGGACTGCGATCGCCAAGCTCAACGTCAACGACGAGTCGTGCTCGAATCACTTCGTGCAGTACGCGGCGCTCGAGGCTCTCACGGGTCCGCAGGACGGGGCGCTCGCCATCATCGGCACGCTGCGGGAACGCCGCGATCGCTGCCACGAGCTGCTCAGCCGCGATCCCGGGCGTGCGCTGCCACAAGCCGGACGGCACCTTCTACCTGTTCCCCAACGTCACGGCGGTGATGGACCGCATGGGCTTCGGGACCTACGAGGATTTCCGCAGGGCAGCCCTCGAGGCCACGGGCGTCTCCTTCTGCACGCGGCTGCATTTCGGCACCCCGCTGCCCGGCGAGCGCGAGCGCTACATCCGCCTGTCCTACTCGGGCATCGGCCTCGAGGGGATCGAGGAGGGGGTCGAGCGGCTGCGCGCCTTCATCGCGGGGGACTCGGGCCAGCGGATCGTGAAGAGCGCCTGAACGCAGGGCCCGTCGGCTGACATGCGGCGGGCGATTGCTTCCCTCCCGGGCTTCCGCTATACTCCGCCTCTCTATGCATCGTCCATCGAGGACCTCGCGGTGAAGACAGCGGTCACAGGCGCAACAGGCCACGTCGGCTCGGCACTGGTGCGGGAGCTCCTCGCGCGGGGGCACTCCGTGCGCGCCCTGGTGCGGAAGGACACCCGCAGTCTGGACGGCCTGGCCGTAGAGACTGTCTCGGGCGACCTGGACAGCGAGAAGTCCCTGCGCAGGGCGTTCGAGGGTGCGGAAGCCGTCTTCCACGCTGCCGCGCTCATCTCTCTCTCCAGCAGAGGCGCCGGGTCGGGGGTGCGGAAGCTCGCGCGGGTCAATACCGAGGGCACCCGCAGGGTCATCGACGCCTGCAGGGCCTGCGGCGTGCGCAGGCTCGTTCACGTCAGTTCCGTGGAGGTGCTGGGCCCCGAGCCGCGCGACGCCCCGGTGGACGAGGACCGGCCCTTGCTCGCGGACGGGGAGGGTGACCCGTACGCGTCGACCAAGGCCGCGGCCGAGCGCGAGGTGCGGAAGGCAGCAGCCGACGGCCTGGACACCGTCATCATCTACCCGACCGGCGTGATCGGGCCCTACGATTTCAAGCCTTCGATGATGGGAAGGGCAGTGATCGCGATCGCGCGCGGCGGTTTTCCCGCGCTCGTGCCCGGCGGGTTCGACTGGGTGGACGTGCGCGACGTTGCCTGGGCTGCGGCCGAGGCCGCACAGCGCGCACCCGCCGGCTGCTCCCGCTACGTGGCGGGAGGGGCGTGGACGACGCTGGTCGAGCTGGCGGCGCAGGTGTGCAGTGTCACCGGTGCCCGGCCCCCGCGGCTGGTCGTCCCCACGGTGCTCGCCCACGCGTGGGCGCCGGTGGCCGCGGCCGCCGCGCGCGTCACCGGCACGCCTGCGTTGTACACCTCCTACACGCTGCGCACCATCTCGGGCGAGCGCAGGGTGAGCCACGCAAAGGCCGCCCGGGATCTGGGCTACGCGCCGCGCAGCCTCGAACAGACGGTGCGCGATACCTGCGCCTGGTTCACGGCGAACGGATCCCTGCCGACGCGGACTGCCTCGGCATCCGGGGGAGCACGAGGCTGAAGGTCGTGCCCGTTCCCGGGTCGGAGCGGAAGCTCACTGACCCCCCGAGGTAGTCCTCGGCCAGGAGCTTCATGCTCCACGTGCCCAGGCCCCTGCCGGTCCCCTTCGTCGAGAAGCTGCGCTGGAACACCTGGGCCGCGATGTGCGGCGGGATCACCGCGTCGTTGTGCACGTCGAAGCGCACCCTGCTCTCCGTGTCAGGACGGAATCCCACGGTGACAGCCGCCCCCTCGGGGGAGGCCTCCAGCGCGTTCTTCACCATGTTCCCGAGGACCCTTCGCACGAGGGAGTCGTCGCTCACGAAGGTGAAGCTCTCGGAAAACCCGGCCACGGAAATGGTTCTCCCCCGGGCCGCGTCCTGGCCCTCGAACTGGTGGATCAGCCTCTCGGCAAGGTCGCGTGATTCGATCAGCTCCCGCTGCACGGACAGGGTGCGGTTCTCCGCCGATACCAGGATCTTCTGGCCTCTGATCTCCTCGACGAGGGCAGCGGCGATGGACTCCAGCCGCGCCACCAGCCGCCCGCCGTCCGCGTCGCGCACCCGGGCCTTCAGCAGGTCGAGGTAGACGGTGAAGCTGGAGACCGTGTTCAGGATGTCGTGGAAGAAGATCCGCTCCAGGGCTGCCCTGCGCTTCCCCTGGCTGATGTCGGAGAGCACCAGCAGGATGAACCGCGTGCCGTCCACGCTGAATGCAGTGGTGCGCGCGAGGATGTCGAGGGCCACCGCGTGCCCGCCGGCGCCCGACGTGATGCGGCACTCGCGCTCGGCGGCGGCACCCGTGCGGACGGTCTCCTCGAAGGCGGCGGCCGCGCCGCAGAACGCGCACCCGTCCGCCCCGCCGCAGCCCTTCGGGTTTGCCGCCGCGTTCACGCATCCCAACACGTCCCCGGGGCGCAGGCCGCACAGCTGCTCCACGCTCACCGAGCCTGCAAACTCGCGCAGGCGCCGGTTGGCAAACACCACCTGCCGCTTCCCGTTCAGGATCGCGGCCATGTCCTCGGCAGCGTCGAGCAGGGGCACGAGGGCGCTGTCGGTCCGCGCACGGCCCAACTGTGCGAGGATGTCGGGGCTCGGGGTGCGCGGGGGGCTGGGCGGTCGGGTATCGGCGTCCACGGCAGCCGTGGATTGTACCCCATTCGCAGCCCCGCAGGAAGGCGCCTCGAGGGGAAGCTGCCGTGCGGCCCGCACTGGTTGCCCGCGGGGGGGCAAGCGGCTATACTCGCCACGGCCATGAACCCGAAGCCCGATCTCCTCACGCAGATCCTGGCGTTCCTGTCCTCCATCGCCCGCTACATCGGGCTGGGAATCGTGCGCGTCATCCGGCTCATCCTCCCCTCGGTCACTACGTTGGACGCGCTGGCCGAGCCCATCGGGGTGCTCGCCCTGCTTACGATATTCGTGATTCTGGCCGCGGCCGCTCGCAAGGTGGCGCTGATCATCCTCCTCGCGGGGTGGGCCCTGATCTTCATCCGCATCCTCCTCATGGCCTTCCGCGTGGGATAGGGGCCTTCGCGGTCCCTGGCGGGCCGCGGTCCCTGGTGGGCTGCGGTCCCTGGTGGGCTGCGGTCCCTGGTTTGCCCCGGGCCCCCCGCGGCGGTACATTGGCGGGGATCGGATGCCATGCACGTGAAAGACAGACATGTTTCCGCACCTCTCCGTGAGGAAGGCTCACGAGAGGTGCCGCGCCCCGACGTTGAGCAGCGCGCCTACGAGGCCAGGTGCCTCGCCACCCTCGAGACCGCCCTGGGCGCCACGCCCATCTACGAGGCGTGGCGGCGGCGCGACCCCGGCCCCGGCGTGCCTGTCGACGCGCGCTACCGCGCCCTCCCCATCCTGACAAAAGACGACATCCGCGCCCATTTCCCCGACGGCCTGGTGCCCGAGGGCATGGACCTGGCGGCCGGGCTGGCCCGCGGCGAGGTGAGCTACGTGCGCACGAGCGGCACGGCTGACGAGGCGCTCACGAACATCTGGAACCAGGCCTGGTGGGACGCCTCGGAGCGGGCGTCCTGGTCGCTGAACGCCGTTGCCTCCCGCGTGGCAACGGGGACCGGCGCGGAGGCCATCCTTGCCAGCGCTCTCTCCGTGGGGCCCCGCAGCCAGGGCGCGCCCCTGGCGCGGTCCGAGCGCGCGCTGGGGCGATTCCTGTTCCTGAACGAGTATGCATTCACCACGGAGTGGCCCCCGGGGCACGAGCAGCGCATCCTCGCGGAGCTGGCCGACCTCAGGCCCTCCGTGCTGGAGGCCAATCCCTCGCTCCTGGCCCGGCTCGCCCTGTACGCGGCACGCACGGGCGCGGAGGTGTACCAGCCCCTGCTCATCACCCTGACCTACGAGTTTCCTTCACGGGTGCAGCTCGCCGCGATCCGCAGGGTCTTTCACTCGCCAGTGGCCAGTTCGTACGGGTCCACCGAGGCGGGCTACGTATTCATGGAGTGCGAGCACGGCCGGCTGCACCAGAACGCGGCCTTCTGCAGGGTGGACCTGCAGCCGCTGGCCGACGGCCCCGGCTGCCGTGGGGTGGGGCGGCTTCTCGTGTCGACATTCGCCAACCCCTGGTTTCCCCTGGTGCGTTTCGAGATCGGCGATATCGGCCGCCCGGCTGCGGAGCCGTGTGCCTGCGGCAGGACCCTCGGCCTCACCCTCGAGGCCATCGAGGGACGGTTGGTGAGCGTGTGCGTCGGGGAGGCGGGCAGGCTGGTCACCCACGGCCAGGTCGACGAGGCGATCGCCCGACAGGAAGGTGTCGTGCAGTACCGGCTCCTGCAGAAGTCCCCCACCGACGTGCGCCTCGCGCTGGTCGCCGAGGACCACGGCGCGGCAGCGGCTGCCCATGGCTGCCGCGACGCCCTGCGGGAGCTGTTCGGCAGCGGCGTGGCCGTGACGGTCGAGGAGGTGGCGGAGATCCCCCCGACGGCGTCCGGCAAGTTTCTCCTCGTGCGCAGGGAGTTCCCCCTCCCCCCCGAGAGCCTCCTGGAAAAGGACGAGACAGACCATGCGTGACAGGCAGCGTCCCGTGTACCTCCTGGCCGGCGGCCGCGGCATGGACAGGCGCAAGGGGCCGGACCCGCTCCTGCGCGCCGCCCTCGGCCTGGGCGATGGCACCGGCCCGGGCGACGGCACCGGCCGGGAACGCCCGTCCGTCGCGTACGTCGGGGCCGCCTCGGGCGACAACGCTGTCTTCCGGGTCTGGATCGCGAAGATGCTGCAGAAAGCCGGGGCAGGGGCCGTGACTCTCGCCCCGCTGTGCGGGAGACGGGCAAACCCGGGGCGGGCGCGCGAGGTCCTCGAGTCGGCCGACGTGGTGTTCGTGAGCGGCGGGGACGTCGAGGAGGGCATGCGCGTGCTCGAGGAGACGAACATGTCGGGGTTTCTCCGCGAGCTCGCCGCCGCGGGCAGGCCCTTCTTCGGGGTCTCGGCGGGAAGCATCATGCTGGCCCGGCAGTGGGTGCGCTGGCGGGACCCCGCTGACGATTCCACGGCGGAGCTCTTTCCCTGCCTGGGCATCGCGTCGGTCTTCTGCGACACGCACGGCGAGGCCGACGGGTGGGAGGAGCTGAAGGCGCTGGTGCGCCTGGCCCCCCCGCGCGCCGTGTGCCACGGAATCGTGTCGGGCGCCGCCCTCGTTGTCGGCCCCGGCACGAAGCTCTCGGCGCTGGGCGGGGACGTGCACAGGTTCGCGCGCCGGGCCGGCGGGCCTTCTCAGATCGAAAGCCTGCGGCCGCGCTGAGCCCTGTCCAACCCGCGGCCGCCGCGCCCCGCTGCTATCCCCGCAGCCAGCCGTTGTCCCTGTACCACCTCGCCGTCCGCTCGAAGCCCTGCTCGGTCGTGAATCGCGGCTTGTAGCCCAGCTCGGTGCGGGCCCTCTGGTCGCAGATGGTGTTGAAGGGATGGCGCATCTCCGCGATCATGTCGGGGTTGAGCAGGGCGGGCTTGCCGGCAAGCCCGGCTGCGGCGTACGAGATGCCGGCCACGGCCACCGCGATCGGCATGGGCACCCGGACGCGCAGGGGCTTCTTCCCCAGGGCGCGGGCCATGACCTGCAGCAGCTCGGTCCAGGGCAGGTCAGGGCCGTCGGTGAAGAAGTAGCTGCGGAAGCTGCCCAGGGGCCTCTCGATGGCCAGCGCCACTCCCTGCACGAGGTTCTCCACGTACACGATGCTCAGCATCCGCCGGCCGCCGAGGTACGGCATGATCCCGAAGTTCACCAGTCGGAAGTACGCGAGCACGTCCCTCTCGCGGGGGCCGAAGACGACGGGGGGGCGGATGATGGTGACGGGAATAGACCCGCTGTCGTCCTGGAGGCGCCTCTCCGCGAGGGACTTGCTCCTGCCGTACTGCGACACGGGCCGCTGCGGCGCGTCCTCGCAGAGCGGGCCCTCAGCTGTCGAGGGGCCCATCGCGGCCTGGCTGCTGAAGAAGACGAACCTGTGCAGCCGCGGGGCGTGGGCACGCGCGGCTGCCAGGAGCCTCTCGGTGCCGCCCACGTTGACCCGGACGAACTCCTCCATCGAGCGGGCCTTGGTCAGGCCGGCCGCGTGCACGATGACGTCCTGGCCGGCCGCGAGGGCGGCAAGGGCCGGGGGGGAATCGAGGTCGCCCCGCACGCAGCGCACTGCCGCGGTGTCGAGCCACCGGGTCCGTGCGGGGTCGCGCACGAGGCAGGTGACCTCGTGGCCGCGCCCGGACAGGCACTCGGCGAGATGGCTGCCGATGAACCCCGTCCCCCCCGTTATCGCGATCCTCATCCGTGTCCCCTTCCAGAGCCCCGCAGCCTGATGCTGCGGGGAGCGGTCAGCGATGTCAAGGCTCGTCGTCCTCCGCCCGAAGGCTCGCGAAGGGGTCCGCGCGCAGTTCGCCGCCGCCGTCGGCGAGCCACCCCGCCACCTCGTGGGCGACGTTGGGCGGCACGGGGCTGCGCGAGAACCTGTCCAGGGCGCCCAGGACGTCGTCCGGGCCCATGCCCGCGGCTGCCGCGCGGACGATCGACGCCTTGGTGAGGCGGAACAGCATCCCGACCTCCCGTCCCGCCCGCTCCCCGAACCTGCCCACCACGGCCTCCGCCTCGGGCGAGGGGGAGAGGAAGACGACCTCGAAGGTGGGCTGCACCAGGATGTCAGCGGGGGCGCGCCGCTCGGCCGCGGAAAGCTCCGCCCGCGAGAGCAGCTGCCTGCCCGTCTCGAGGAGCCGAAAGCAGGGCCGTCCGTCGTCTGTCACGCCTGCCTCGGCCCCGCCCAGGCCGAGGATCACGCGGGCGAGCACCCGGTGCAGGACGAACTTCCACAGCTCCTCCAGCGCCTCGTCGGTGGACACGACGGGCAGGCTCTCCTCCACCGGCTCGGGACGCGCCGCGCGCCCCTGGACGGCGCCGCGCTCGCGCGGCGTCCTGGCGTTGGGCCGCGCCCCCGGCGCGCGCGGCCTGCCTGCCGCGGGGCCCCCCGACGGCCCGCCGATGGCCGCCTGGTACTCGGCAAAGTCCGCGAAGCGGATGAACGACGCCGTCGGGACCGAGGAGAAGGCCTGCAGGACAGTGCGCAGCATCCCCGGCGGCGGGGCTTCCTCGTCGGCGCCCCTGTTCTCGTCGAGGAGGTCGAAAATGCCGTCCGGCCCCCTGCCGCCCTGCGAGAGCCTGCGGGTGAGTATCTGCACCCGCCGGGCGAGCGGGGCGAGCGCCCACTCGCGCCACCCCGTGCGGGGCCGCAGGCTCGCGCTGCCCTCGCCGCGCGCGGAAGGGCCGAGAAGCCCCGCGGCCGAAAGGCCGTGCAGGGCGAGGCCGACCCGCGTCTCCAGCGTGATCCCGGTGAAGGACTCCAGCCACGACGGGAAGCTGAGCAGGCGCGCGGCTGTCTCCTCCGCGGAGCGCGAGAAGGGCCGCTCGTCGCCCCGCCGCACACGGATGGGCTCGGCCGCGGCTTCGAGGAGGACCGTGGTCATGTCTTCCACAAGCCAGGGGTGGCCGAAGCTGCGCGCGGCGGCAACAGGCTGGGGCGCGAGCACCACGGCGAGCCTGTGCAGCCGGCGGGCCGCCGCGGGCCAGATGCCCACCAGGGGCTCCAGGTCCTCCGCGCGCAGCCCGAGGAACAGCACGGCGCGCCGCAGGCCCAGCGAGACGGCGGCGCCGACGCCCACCCGTCCCAGCGAGGGGAAGTACTCCTCGAGGTCGCGCACGGGGACCCTGTCGCGCTGCTCCATGAAGAAGCGGACAAGCTCGCGCGCCGGTCCGGATTTCTCGCGGGCGAGAAACTCCTCCAGCCACTCCACCGACGAAACCAGGCGGGCCACCCGCGGGAGGTCGTTCGGCAGGAGCGCAATGGACTCGTGCAGCGCGGAGCGCTCCTTCTGGGAGTAGTGCTCGGCAAGGTAGGCGCACAGCGCCTGCTGGTCGGGCCCCGGGGGTCCGACGAACACGGGGCGCGCCTCCAGGGCCTTCATCAGCTGGTGGAACCCGACCAGAGTCCCGTCGATGCGGACCGTGGTGGACCTCTCCGCGTCGGCCAGGAACCCCGCCCCGCGCAGCTCGTCCACCGCGGGGCTGCGGGTGTCGACCGGGAGCGACAGCCCCGGCCGAAAGCCGTCGAGGAACGCCCTGCGCGCCGCGGCCGACAGCCCGCCCCACCTGGCGAGCTGCTCGACGAAGGTCTCCCAGCTGGACGGGAAGTGCTTCATGCCCCGCACACCGGCGCGCTCTCGCCGGGACCTGGCTCGGGGCTCACGGCCCCCCGGATCGCGTACTGGTAGCCCTGCTCGCAGAGGAAGAGCTGGCGCTTGAGCGCGAAGTCCTGCTCGACGGAGTCCCGCGTGACCAGCGTGTAGAAGAAGGCCTGGCGGGAGCCGGCCTTGGGCCGCAGGATCCTCCCCAGCCTCTGCGCCTCCTCCTGGCGGGAGCCGAAGGTGCCCGAGACCTGGACGGCGAGGCTCGCCTCGGGCAGGTCCACGGCGAAGTTGGCGACCTTCGAGACGGCGAGGATGCGCACGCGCCCGGACCGGAAGTCCGCGTACAGCCTGTCGCGCGCCTTCTGGGGAGTGGACCCGGTGATCACCGGCAGGCCCAGGGGCCCCGCGATCGCCCGCAGCTGGTCGAGGTACATGCCGATGACGAGGGCCGGGACGCCGGGGTGCCGATCGAGGATGGCCCGCACCTGCGCGGCCTTGTCGGGGTTCTCGGAGGCGATGCGGAACTTCGCCCGCGCGCCGGCCAGCGCGTAGCTCGTCCGCAGCCGCTCGGGCAGGGGGATGCGCACCTCGGTGCAGGCCGCCTTGGCGATCCAGCCCTGCCTCTCCATCTCCTTCCACGGCACGTCGAACTTCTTCGGCCCGATCAGGGCGAACACGTCGTCCTCCCGGCCGTCCTCGCGCACGAGCGTCGCGGTGAGCCCGAGCCGGCGGCGCGCCTGCAGCGAGGCCGTGGCCTGGAACACGGGCGCGGGCAGCAGGTGCACCTCGTCGTAGACGATCAGCCCCCAGTCCCTCTGCCCGAAGAGTGCCAGGTGGGGGAAGGAGGAGGCCTCGTCCTCGGGGGCCGAGAGGTCGACCGCGGCGGCGCGGGCCGCCGCCGACCCGTGATGGGTCAGCATCTGGTAGGTGGCCACGGTCACCGGGCGCACCTGCTTGCACTGCCCGGTGTACTCGCCCACGTCCGTCTCGGCGATGTCGGTGCGCTCGCGGAGCTCCGCGATCCACTGCCGCACCGCGGTGACGCAGGTGGTGAGCACGAGCGTCGAGGTCTGCAGCAGCGACATGGCGAGTATGCCGACGATGGTCTTGCCCGATCCGCAGGGCAGCACGATCACTCCCGAGCCGCCCCGCTCGGAACCTCCGGCGTGGAAGGCCGCCGCGGCCTCGAGCTGGTAGGGCCGGGCCGTGAAGGCCCCTCCCGTGGAACGCGCGCGGGGGCGGACCGAGAATGCGAACGGCTCCCCGGCGGCGTAGCCGGCCCTGTCGTCGGTGGGGTAGCCGATGCGGATGAGGGCCAGCTTGACCTGGCCCCTGCACCGGGCCGGCACGCGGAACTCCGTGTCCGACAGCCTCTCGCCGAGGGCGGCGGCTGCCGTCCCGTCCGCCGAGGCGAGATCGGCGAGGCCCTTGTCCCTGCAGGCGAGCACGAGGCCCCCGGCGTCGCGCAGCAGCGTGAGGCTGCCGTAGCGGCCCGCGTAGTCGCGGATCTCCGTCTCGATATGCTCGGGCACGGGAAACCGGGAGAGCCCCCGCAGGGTCCCGACGATGCCCTCGGCGCTCTCGCCGGCCGCGCAGGCGTTCCAGATCGAGAGCGGGGTGATCCTGTAGGTGTGCACGTGCTCGGGGGACTTCACGATCTCGGCGAACCGCACGAGGGCATCGCGGGCCTCGGCGTACCGGGGGCTCGCCACCTCGAGGAGAATGGACCTGTCGCTCTGGACGATGAGCGGGTTCTCCCGTCCGGAAGATCCTGCGGCCTGTTGAGTCATGGTGAGGGCGGCACAAGGATAGTGGGCGCGGTCCGGATCGTCAAGGCCGCCGCCCGCCCGGCGGGCTGCCCGCTCAGCGGGCCGCCTTGCCCGCAGCGCGCGAAACGCGTCCAGCGGGTACTCTGCCGCGAGGTCCGCGTCGGGGGTGCGCCGTCTGTTGGTGACCGCGATGCCGAAGGTCCTGCAGACCGCGTCGTGCGTGACCGCGTCGCGCCGGTGCCGCGCTCATGCCCCGCGTCGCGCAGCAGGCGCACGAACCGGGGGTAGAAGGGCAGCACCGGGATGCCCGACGCGGGGGACGGGCCCGCCTTCTCGGCCGGCGCGTGGGGGGCGTGGTCGGTCTCGATCCAGTCGATATCGCCTGCTTCCAGGCGCGCGAGCATGCGGCCCGGGCAGCGGCCGGGGCCTGAGCGGCGGGTTGCACTTCAGCGCAAGGCCGCCGGGCCCGTCCATCAGCTCCAGGTCGAGCAGGGCGTGGTGCGGCGTCAGGCCGCAGCTCACCCTCACCTTCCTGTCGGCGGGGGCCGGCGTCCCGTCCGCCTTCGCGTGCGTTCCCCGCAGCACGTCCAGCGCCCACGGGGTCGAGATGTGGCAGACGTGCAGCGTGCCGGCGAACCGGCGGCCGCGGCGAGCTGCACCTGGTCGTCCACCGAGGCCACCTCCGCTGCGGGCGGCCGGGCCCTGCCGTGGCTGGTGGGGCGCGAGGGGTCCCACGCCCCGGGCTTCAGCAGCGCCTCCTTCTCGCAGTGCACGGCGAGGACCCCGGTGAAGCCCATCTGCGCGAGCGTCTGGTACACGGCGGCCTGCGCGTCCCGGTCGCACGATGCCCATGTTCCCCGTCGACTGGCCGGCGAACATCTTCAGGCCCACGACGCGGGGGAACAGCTCCCGCCAGGCCCGCACCGCCTCGGCGACCTGGCGCCGTCTCGGCGGTGAGCCCCGCGTACAGGCCATGCACCAGCGGGATGCCGAGGGCGGCGAGGGCCGCGTCGGCGTCGTCGATCCTGCGCAGGATCGCCTCGCGCGTGGTGAGGGGAGGGTCGGTGTTCGGCATCTCGAACACGGCGTCCAGGCCCGCGCGCCAGGCCACGGAGAGCCCGTGGCGGAGGGTCTCCTTGTGCGCCTGGTTCCAGTCCCGCAGGTGGACGTGGGGGTCGATCATCGGGTCAGTCGGGGTAGGGGACGGGCTCGATCCTCCCGGGGAGGGACTTCCTGTAGGCCGCCTTTTCCTCCTCGGTCACCTTGCGGTGCAGCACGCTGTACGCCCTGCGGCAGTAGCGGCAGCGGATGGTGCCGTTGTCGTCGTAGAAGCGCGGGGGCACGTCCTCGTTGAGCGTGCGCGAGATGCAGTTCGCGTTCCCGCACAGGAGGTAGACGTACTTCTCCGTGATCCTCCCGTCGCGCACGCAGTTGATCGTGGGCTCGGGGGAGATCAGGGCGACCCGCTTGAGGTCGCGCTCGGTGAGCTCGCGCATGTTGGTCTTGATGAAAGGGGTGGGCTTCTCCGAGATGACCGCCGTCGTGCAGGAGTAGCCCCGGTTCTCGAGGTCGAGGGCCGTGTCCACGGCGCGCAGGGCGCCCACGGCGAGGTGATCGATCACCGTGCCGTCGTGGATCTTGTCGATGAACATCGCGCTCTCCCGCGCGCCGTGGATGCTGCGCGGCAGGCGGTTGTTGCCCGCTCCCAGCTCCGGGGGAAGCTCCCCGCCGTAGCGGCGGTAGCCCTCGTGGCCGAGCATCTCGTGCAGCAGCGCCTTCCTGTGGAAGATCCCGAACTCGGCCTGGGCGAAGAAGGCCTGCGCGGGGGTGAAGTAGACCCGGTAGTCGATCTCGGCGATCTCGCTGTTCACCGGCAGGGGGTGCAGCACCCGCACGCCGAATGCCGTCCACCTTCTCCCGGTCGATGCGGTACTGCTTCATCATGGCCACGATGTCCTTCTGCGTCACCCCGGGCATGCGCTCCAGCTGCGGCCGGGTCATGTAGTAGAAGTCGACCTGCGCCATCACGTCGCGCACGCTCGCCTCGCGCACGACCTTCACCCCCCTCGCGGCGAGAAGCTCCGCGAGGTCCTGCGGCATGCCGAGGAAGTCCTCCGCGGCCCAGCGGATCGTGATGTCGTCGAAGTGCGACAGGGCCAGGCTCAGCGAGCGCACGGTGCGTCCGTGCGACAGGTCGCCGCCGAAGCCGACGCGCAGGCCGTCCAGCTTTCCCCCCTTCAGCACGTAGATCGTGAGCACGTCCAGCAGCGCCTGGGTGGGGTGCTCGTTCTTGCCGTCCCCGCCGTTGATGACCGGGATGTTGGCAACGTCGGCTGCCCACTGCAGCGACCCGTCCAGGGGGTGGCGCATGACGATGACGTCGTTGTGGTTGGCGCACATCATCGTGACCGTGTCGCGCACCGTCTCGTTCTTCATCACCGACGTGCCCTCGGTGCCCGAGAACCCGTCGTAGCGGCCGCCCAGCTCGCGCATGCCCGTGTTGAAGCTGGTGCGGGTGCGCGTGCTGGGCTCGTAGAACATGTGAGGACGAGGGTGCGGTACTTCAGCGCGTCGCGAAGGGCTGTTCCGCTTCCCGCCCTTCTCCATCTCGTACATGCGCCTGCCCGCCTCGCAGAGGTACAGGATCTCCTCGCGGGAGAAGTCGGTGATGGAGATGATGTCGCGGTCACGGAAGCTGGTTTTCATCGGGTGGCTCCTTTCGGGGGCGCGGCCGGGAGGTCAGGGGGGAACACGCGTGCGGGATCCGGGGAACGTGCGGGCTGTCGGGATCGGGGTGCATGCAGCGGGAACACTTCCTACACTACCCCGGATCGCGCCCCGTGGACAAGCGGCCGACGCCGGGAAGGTCGGGCCCGCGCCTCGCCCGATCAGCCCAGGGCCAGCAGCGTCTCGAACTCCGGGGGCAGGGGCGAGACCACCGAGAGGGCGGCTCCCGTGACGGGGTGCGGCAGCTCGATGCGGGACGCGTGCAGGTACATGCGCGGCGCGGCGCCGGGGGAAGAGGTGCGCCGTACAGGGGGTCTCCGAGGATGGGAAGGCCCGCATGCGCGAGGTGCGTCCGGACCTGGTGGCGGAAGCCCCTGTCGATGCGGGCCGACACGAGGGCCGCCGCGGCCGTGCGCCGCAGGACCCTCAGCCTGGTGGTGTACGAGTCGGCGGTTGCCTCGCGCAGGACGCCGCGCCGTGCCTCTGCGGGCAGCACGACCCGCACCATCTTTCTCCCCGCACCGAAGGGGGCGAACCTGCTGGTCACCGAGGTCTCCGCGGGGGCGGGGGCGCCGGGCGCCAAAGCGCCGGGTGCCGTGCACGCCGTGTACTCCTTGTGCGCCCCTCCGGACTCGAATATCTCCCGCAGCCGCGCGAAGGCGGACGGCGTGCGCGCCACCACCACGAGGCCCGAGGTCCCCCCGTCCAGCCTGTGCAGCAGCCCGGGCTCGACGGGCCTGATGCCGGGCACGGCCGCCACCTCGGGGTACCGCCCGAGGATGCACTCGAGCAGCGTTCCCGTCTCTCCGGCGCGAAGCGGCGCCGTGTGCATCCCGGGGGGCTTCTCCACCACGGCGAGGTGCTCGTCCTCGAACAGCACGACGAGGTCTGCGCTCACGGCCGGGACGTCCCTGCCTGCCGGGGCGCCCGGGCCCGGAACTGCGCGAGCATCGACTCGACCGTCTTCGCGTCGTCGAGGATGGCCCTGTTCACCTCCGCAAGGGTGAGCGCCGTCGGCTTGAGGCCGGGGAAGTTCTTCACTGCTTCCGCCTCCCTGTCGGCCGGCACGAAATCGGCAATGGGGGTGGCCACCGCGTAGCCGTCGAGCGGCCCCTGCACGACGTAGCCGTCGCACAGCTCGGCCAGCGTGAGCCGGGAGTAGCCCGTCTTGTACGACCCCGACGTGATGGGGATGGTTCCCAGCCCCGTGCCCGCCGTGTCCCAGCCCGCCTGCTGCTTTGCCTCGGGCAGGGCGGCGATGAGCGCGTCGATCACGCCTCCCGCTGCCCACGCGAGGCCCGAGCGCGACCTGCGGTCCGGCCAGGGCGCGTGCAGGAGGACCGTGAAGGCCCTGTCCCCGATCCTGTCGAAGACGATGTTGCCTGCCCTGCGCGTCTCGGGCAGGCCCATGTCCGTCGCGCTGCGCTCGTACTCCCTGCTCCTGAACCGGGTGAGCGCGTGCTGGGTGCCGCAGTACACGAGGGCCTTGCGGCCCCTGTCGCCGAACTCGCGCAGGATCACCTCGGCCATGTGCGCGTCGGGGATGCCCCGCGCCATGATGCGCCGCACCGTGGCCGGGTCCTGGGCGTCCTTCTCGGTCTTCAGAAGGTCCCAGTCCTGCCGCACGTTCAGCCCCACCACGCGGAAGGGCGCCGCTCCTGCCGGCCGGGCCCGGTTCACATCCCACGCGGCGCGCAGGATGTCGACGTACTCCTGGTAGCCCCAGGTCGGCACCCAGTCGATGATGATGCCGCGCGCCCGGGCCTCGTCCCATGCCGGGGCGGCCAGGAGCGCGTCGATGCCGGGCTGGCTGTCCGAGAGGGCGTACTCGATGCCGAGGTTCAGCACGCCGGCCGCTGCCAGGCGCGGCACGAGCGACGAGACCAGCGTCGCGTTCTGGCGGATCTTGTAGAACTCCCCCAGGAAGACCACGTCGTGCCTGTCGAAGCACGAGAGCACGTACTCCTCGGGCGGACGGGCCGCGGCCTCGGCGGACTGCACCAGGGGGCCGAGGACCCCCGGGTCGACCGCGGGGACGGAGCCGGCGGACCTCCTGTTCAGGAACGGCCGCATCGGCAGGACGAGCACGAGGAGAGCGGCCACGGCAATGGCGATGAAGAGGATGGTGTTGCGCTTCACGCGGCGGATCATAGCGCGAAGCATGGCGGGTCACAACGGCCGCCCCGCCTCCAGGAGCGGCGGCGGCCTGTTGCGCGGGAGCCGCCCGGCAGGCGGATCCCGGGGACGGGGGTCTACTTCCCCTCGGCCCACTCCTTGGTCCCGAGCAGCATCTTCGCGTACTGGGCCCGGGTGTAGATCCAGGGATCCTTCGCGCTCTTCGCGCTGAGCTTTCCCCGCGCCTGGTCGATGGAGGAGTAGCCCCTGCGCTGCATCCACGCCTCGAGGTCGTCGCGCATGTGCGTGATTGCCTTCACGCCGCTCCTGTACAGGGCCGTGACCACCTGGACGGCGGAGGCGCCGGCGAGGATCATCTTCGCGGCATCGGCTCCGGTGGCGATGCCCGTGCTGGCGCACACGTCGGCCTTCACCCGGCCGTAGAGCAGGCCGGCGAAGCGCAGGGGCAGCCTGCTGTCCGCCGGGGAGCTGTAGTTCATCGGCATGGTGATGGACTCGGACTCGGGGTCCACGTCGGGCTGGAAGAACCTGTTGAAGAGCACCAGGCCGTTGACCCCGGCCTCGTCCAGCCTGCGGAGGAAGTTCAGGGGATTGGAGTAGAACACGCTGGCTTTCACGGCCACGGGCAGCCGCACGCTGCGGCGCACCTCGGCGATCGCTTCCAGCTGCTCCTCCTCGACCCGGGCTCCGCCGACGTCGAAGTCGCGCGGGGTGGCGAAGAAGTTCAGCTCAAGCCCGTCCACGCCCTGGTCGGCCAGCTTCTTCGCGTACTCGACCCACGTTGCCACGGTGACGGCGTTGAGGCTGGCGATCACCGGCACCTTCACGGCAGCCTTGGATTTCTTCACCCATGCGAGGTGCTCGCGCGGCCCGCCGTGCTCGAGCTTCGGGAAGACGCCGCCATCTCGGGCGAGATGGCCTCGCCGGTCTTCTGGTCTTCCTCCAGGCGCCAGCGCTCGACCTGGATCTGCTCCTCGAAGAGGCTCTTCAGCACGATCGCCCCCGCGCCCGCCTCCTCGATCCTGCGGATGCTGTCCACGTTCGCCGTCAGGTCGCTCGCCCCCGCGATCACGGGGTTGGCGAGCGGGATTCCCATGAAACGCGTTGCCAGTACGCTCATCGCTGCTCCTCCCTGGATTGTCGAAGACCTGTGAAGATGATACGGACGGCGGCAGTGGAAAGTCAACGCTGCCCGGCAGTACATTGCATCCCGATGATCGTTCGCCGGGCAGACACGATGGGCGTGTGCATGGGGGTGCGCAGGGCCCTCGCCATCGTGGAGGAGGTGCTCGGGAGAACCCCGGCGTTCCCGTTTTCACCCTCGGGCCGCTGATCCACAACCGCCGCGTGGTGGAGGATTTCCGCGCCCGGGGCGTGGTGCCGATCGAGGACCCTCGCGGGCCTCCGGCAGGGGTCGTGGTGATCCGCGCCCACGGCATCGGCCGGGCCGAGCGGGCCGTCTGCTCCCGCGAGGGCGTGCGCTGCGTGGACGCGACCTGCCCGCACGTGCTGCGCATCCACCGTACGGTGGAGGAGCACGACGCCCGCGGGTACCACGTCCTGATCGTGGGGGACGCCGATCACGGCGAGGTGAAGGGCATCCGCGGCTACGCGCGCCGCTCGACGGTCATCTCCTCGGACGAGGAGGCCCGGACGGTGGCCCTCGATCCGCCCGTCGTGGTCGTGAGCCAGACCACCTTCTCGCGCTCCGCCTACGCCGGGATCTGCGCTGTCCTGCGGGCGCGCGACCCTTCCGTGGTCGTGTTCGAGACCACCTGCGAGGCCACCGAGCAGCGCCGCCAGAGCGTCGTGCGCCTTGCCCGTGAAGTCGACGCGATCCTGGTGATCGGGGGCAGCGAGAGCGCGAACACGCGCTGGCTGTTCGAGGCTGCCCGGGGCACGGGGCTGCCGTCATGGCTCATCGAGGGGGCAGCCGGGATATCCCCGGAGGCTCGGCGGTTCGACAGGGTGGGCATATCTGCCGGGGCATCGACGCCCGATGCTGCCGTGGACGAGGTGGAACGGGCGCTCCTGGCGATGTGAGCAGGACGGGTGGGAGCCTGCCGGATGACGTGCCTCTCTGGATTCGGGGGTGGGCGAGAGCCCGGCTTCCGATAATTGACGCTTCCGCGGAAACGCGCTCAGCCGTGCGGGGACTTCCCCGCCGGCGAAAGTCCGGCGGATTGCTATGACTTCCTGCGCAGGCTTTCGGCGCAGATTGCCAGCAGGATCTCCCTGCAGCGCGGCGGCGCGTCGAGGGTCCCGATGATGCGGGCGGCCTCGGCGGCGAGGTCCGCGGCCACGTCCTGCATGCGGCGTCGGGCACCCAGCCTCACGGCTGCCTCCCGCACCGACGCGATCTCCGCCGCGGACAGGTTCTTCTTGCCGTAGAGGGAGGCGAGCCTCTTGCGCTCGTCGCCCCGTGCCCGGCTCAGCACCTCCAGGGCGAGCAGGGTCTTCTTTCCTTCGCGGATATCTGAGCCCACGGGCTTCCCCGTGCGCGCGCGCGATCCGAACACCCCCAGGTCGTCGTCGCGGATCTGGAACACCACGCCGAGGTAGGTGCCCAACCTCGCCAGCCGCTGCACCGCCGCGTTTCCCGCGCCGGCGAGGACCGCGCCGCAGGCGAGGGGGAGCGAGAATGTGTAGCGCGCGGTCTTGTACAGGTACAGGTCGAGGACCTCGTCCGGATCGGGGAGGCGGCTGAATGTCCCGAAGGCCATGTCCTGCATCTGCGCGACCCCGACGGCGCACATCTCCCGCGCCACCAGCCCCAGCACCTCGGACCTGCGCCGCTGCTCGACCTCCAGCCGCGACAGGATGTCCCAGGCGAGGAAGAAGCCCACGTCGCCGGCGCAGATGCCCATGCTGCGGCCGAAGCTCTCCGCCGCGCTCCCGCCGGGCCAGCTTCTCGTACTGCGCGAAGAGGGTTGCCGCACCACGGCGCAGGCGGTCGTTGTCCATGATGTCGTCGTGCACGAGAAGCGCGGAGTGCAGCAGCTCCACGGCCGCTGCCGCCGCGAGCAGGGGCCGCGACCGCGGCCTGCCGTGCATCCGGGCGGCCAGCAGCACGAGGCCGCCCCGCACCATCTTGCCGCCCGCCGCGAACCCGGTCAGCCTGTGCACGGCGTCGGGACCCCAGGCGTTGACCCTGGCGAGTGCCCGGGAGGCGGCCTGCGCCTGCCTGGCCATCTCGGCGAGGATGGGAGGCTTGCACTCCTCGAAGAACGCGTGCATCGACGCCTATCGGGCCTTCCGCGCCGCGGCCCGGGTCTTGCCGGCCGCCTTCTTGGGCATTTTCTTGGGCGCCTTCTTCTGTGCCTTCTTCGCGGCCTTTGCCGCGGGCTTCTTTGCGGCCGCGGGCTTCGCGGCGCGGGCTTCCGCGGCACCCGGGCAACGACCTTCAGGAGGTCCTTCTTCTCCGTCAGCTCGTGCGCCAGCTGCTCCGCGCGGGCCTTGTTCACGTAGCCGCGGGTCCTGGAAGGAGTAGGTGAAGTTGGTGTGGATGTCGTAGGTCCCTTCCAGCAGGGCGTAGGTGTCCTCGGTCATCACCAGCTCCTCGTCGGTCGGGATGACGAAGATCCGCACCTTCGAGCCCTTGCCCGTGATCTCCGTCTCGGCGTTGCGCGTCACCGACATCTCGTTCTTCTTCGGGTCCATCACGATGCCCAGGCTCTCGAGGCCCTCGAGGCACTTCGCCCGGGTGATCGGGCCGCGCTCGCCGACGCCCGCCGTGAACACGATCGCGTCGACCGTGCCGAGCGCCGCCGCGTAGGCGCCGAGGTACTTCTTCAGCCGGTAGCCCTCCATGTCGATGGCGAGGCTGCAGCGCTCGTCGCCCTGCGCGGCCGCCGTTCTCGATGTCGCGCCTGTCCGTGTACTTCTCCGGTGATGCCCAGCACGCCGCTCTTCCTGTTGAGGATGCTCTCCATGGCCTCGGGCCGCAGGCCTTCCTTGCGCATGACGTAGTAGCCGATCGCCGCGTCGTGGTCGCCGGCCCGGGTGCCCATGACGAGCCCCTCGAGCGGGGTGAAGCCCATCGAGGTGTCCACCGAGACGCCGTTCTTCACCGCGTTGGCGCTGGAGCCGTTGCCGATGTGGAAGCACACGAGGTTCGTCGCGAAGGGGTCCTTGCCCAGCAGCACCGAGGCGCGCTTGGAGACGTAGAGGAACGAGGTGCCGTGGAAGCCGTAGCGGCGCACGCGGTAGTTCTCGTACCACTCGTAGGGCAGGGCGTAGAGGTAGGCCGTCTTCGGGCATGGTCTGGTGCCACGCGGTGTCCATGACGGCGCAGTGCGGCAGGCCGGGGAGAACCTCGCGCGCGGCCTCGATGCCGGTGATGTTGGGCGGGTTGTGCAGCGGGGCGAGGTCGGAGAGCTCGCGGAAGGTCGGCAAGGGCGTGGTCGTCGATGATCACCGACTTGGCGAACCTGTCGCCGCCGTGCACGACCCGGTGACCGACCGCCTTGATGTCGCGCAGGTCCGCGATGGCGCCGACCTCGGGGTCGAGCAGCGTCTCGACGATGAGCTCGATGGCGACCTTGTGGTTGGGGCACTCCCGCTCGCTCTTGACCTTCTTCCCGCTCTTCTTGCGCGTAGTGGTTGATGAACGATCCCCCGACGGTGACCCGCTCGACGATGCCCCGAGGCGAGGACGTCCTTGTCGTCCCACCGGTACAGCTGGTACTTCAGCGATGAGCTGCCGCAATTGAGCGTGAGGATATCCATGGATTTCTCCTTTGCGATCGGGAATCCCGCCAGCGTGGTGCTGAAAACGGTGTAGCGCGAAACACGTGGCAGGTCAAGCAAAAAAAGAAACTCCGGTCGCAAGCGCCGCGCATTTTTCCCGCGTTCCGGTACCTGTGAGAGCTGCAGCGCTGATCGCCGCGATCCTCCTTGCCGCCGGGCGCTGCCCGGGTCAGGCGCGCCTCTCGCTCGCCTGCGCTGCCGGGTGGGCGATGCCCAGCGGGTTTCGCGCCGAATTGTCCGGGCCGGGGGGCGGCTCGTGGCGGCCTGGCGGGGGCCGGATCCCCCCGCCGTCGATGCTGACGGCTCGCTCGCCTTCGGGATTTCGCTCCCCCGGTTGTGCGCGGGAACCCTCGCACCCTCGGGGCTCCTGCGGGAAGCGGCCAACCCGCTCGGGTTCGGGGCCGCGAGCGACGTGTTCCGCGAGGACACCTCTCTCCGCCTGGACGGCTCGGCCTCATCGCCTGCCCGGCTCGGGGTGCTTCTCATGCCCATCGCGGACCGGCTGGGCCTGTATCTCGCGGAGGGTCAGGCCGGGGGAGGGGAGGCGGGCATCTTCGCAGTCCTGGAGCCGCCGTGCGGTCTGACCGTTGACCTGCTCGCTGCAGCGGCACAGCCGGGCCCCGCCGTTCCCCGCGTGCAGGACGGGCTCTCGGCGGGCGACTGGTACGGCGCATCCGTCGCGGGCGGGGTGCGGGGGGTCACCGTTGCCCGGCTCCGCGCAAAGCGCCGCTGTCTCTCCGCCGCCGTGACCGCGGGGCTTTCGAGCGGCACGCGTTGCGGGCCCGGGCATTTCCTGCACGCTGCCGCGGCAGTCGCGGGCAGGGGCGTCTCGGCTGCCGTGCTTTTCGGGGAGGCCGACACCGGCTGGAGGAGCCTGGCAGGCAGGCGCGCAGCGGCGGCTGTCACGGCGCGCGGCCAGGCCCGTGTGAGCGGCCGCGCAGGGGCGGCCGAGGCGGGAGTGTCCTTCGAGGCAGGGCTGCCGTCGTTCGATCCGGGCTGCACGGTCCCTGCCGAGTGGCGGCTGACCGGGGCCGTGCAGACCGGCACGGCACTCGGTGCAGCGCGTCAGACTCTCCGGCTGGAGGCCGACGCGTCTGTGCGTTCGACCATCTCCGGGCCACGCCTCGAGACCGCCGAGTGCGCCATCAGTTTCGACGATGCCGATGGGGGGTGGGGGGCGCGGTGCGCCCTTGCGGCGGAGGCGACGGGGGACGATGGCCCGCAGGCCTGCGCGTCCTGGCGCGCCGCGGCGCTGCGCGCGGCGGCCGTGGTGACCCCGGCAGGCTCCCCGTTTTCCGTCGGGGTCGATGCCCGCATGACCAACCGGTCGGGCGGCAGCTGCCTGTCCGTCCGCACCACGCTGAGCTTTGAGCGCCTTGGCGGCAGCGCGTGGTTGGAGGCGGGATTCGAGGGGCTGGGCCTGGGGCCGGGGGGATCGGCAGGGACGCTGCTGCTTCGCGCGGGCTGGGAGACGGTCAGCTCCC
Source organism: uncultured Spirochaetota bacterium (assembly GCA_963733835.1). GTDB lineage: Bacteria > Spirochaetota > Spirochaetia > SZUA-6 > Fen-1364 > CAVTER01. The sequence goes on along the minus strand of CAVTER010000003.1, from coordinate 29,739 downwards.
TGCCCCCCAGTCGCCCACCAGGAGGACCTCGCGCTCCAGGCGGAACCCCAGCCGCCGCTCCGCCTCCGACTCCACGAGCTCGATGAGGGAAAGCACGTCCGCGGCGGTCGCCCCGCCCGTGTTGATGATGATGTTCCCGTGAAACGGGGCGATCTGCGCGCCGCCGACCCGCCGGCCCTTCAGGCCGAGGGAGTCGATGATCTTCCCCGTCGGCGCGCCCAGGCGCCTGTCGTTCTTGAACACGCTCCCCGCGCAGGGGTACAGGAAGTGGCCCTTCCGCTCCCTGTCCGCGGCGTGGTCCTTCATCTCGGCATCGATGCGCGCCGGGTCGCCGGGGTGCAGGCGGAAACCGGCGCGCAGGATCAGCGCACCCCCGTCCTGCAGGGGTGAGCGCTTGTATCCCCACTGGTCAGCCGCGATGGCGATCCGCCGCGTGCGCCCGCGCAGGTCCCGCGCCTCGCCCCCGCCCAGGTCCGCCGTTTCGACGAACTCGAGAACGTCGCTCGCCTGCCTCTCGTAGCAGCGCGCGTTCATCCACACGGCGCCGCCGACGCTGCCGGGCAGCCTGTAGGCGAACTCCAGGCCGGAGAGACCGCGCGCGAGGGCGAACTCGGCCACCGCGCTGACCGGCGTGCCGCACTCGGCGCTCACGAGGCCGCCGGTTTCCTCGATGCCCGCGAGCCCGCCGAGGTCCACGACGAGCCCCCGGATGCCCCTGTCGGCCACGAGGATGTTCGTGCCGCCGCCGAGAAGGTGGACCGGTGCTCCTTCTCCCGCCGCGAGGGCCGCAGCGGAGGCCGCGCCGTCCGCCGTCGCGGGCACGAGGTAGATGTCCGCGGGACCGCCGATGCGGAAGCTCGTGTGCCCGCTCATCGGCTCCGCGAGCCGCACCTCGCCGAACGCCTTGATCTTCCCGGCCAATTCCCGTACAGTCGTCACGGGGAAAATACTACCGGGCGCGCGGGCGAAGGTCTACAACGCGCCGGGCGGCGCGTGTGCGGGGGAGCCGCGAGTGGAGCTGAAACTCTTCAATACGATGGGCAGGCGGGTCGAGGCGTTCGTTCCCCTCCAGCAGGGGAAGGCCGGGCATGTACGCCTGCGGTCTCACGGTCTACAACTACGCCCACGTCGGCAACCTGCGCACGTTCATCTTCGAGGACGTCCTGCGCCGGACCCTGGAGTACGCCGGTTACGAGGTGCGCCACGTGATGAACGTCACCGACGTCGGCCACCTCTCGGGCGACGCGGACGACGGCGAGGACAAGATGGTGAGAACGCTCGCGCGAGCGGGCCGCACGGTCTGGGAGATCGCCGAGTTCTACACCCAGGCGTTCCTGCGCGACTTCGCCGCGCTGCGCTGCCAGGCCCCCACGGTCCTGTGCCGGGCCACCGATCACGTCGCCGACATGATCGACCTGATCCGGCGGCTCGAGGAGAAGGGCTTCACCTACAGTGCGGGGGGCAACCTCTACTTCGACATCTCGAAGTTCCCGGGCTATGGCGCCCTCGCGCAGCTGGACCAGCAGGACCTGCGGGCGGGCGCGCGCGTGGTGGTGGACGAGGGCAAGAGGAACCCTGCCGACTTCGCCCTGTGGTTCACGAAGTCGAAGTTCGCCGACCAGGCCATGCTCTGGGACTCGCCCTGGGGCCGCGGCTATCCGGGCTGGCACATCGAGTGCAGCGCCATGTCGATGAAGTACCTCGGCGAGAGCTTCGACATCCACTGCGGGGCCATCGACCTGGTTCCCGTGCACCACACCAACGAGATCGCCCAGTCCGAGGCTGCCACGGGAAGACCCTGGGTCAGCTACTGGCTGCACGGGGAGTTCCTCCTCATGGGCAGGGACAAGATGGCCAAGTCGGCCGGGCAACTTCGTCACGCTGTCCACGATCACGGAGAAGGGGTACGACCCGCTGGACTACAGGTACTTCTGCCTCGGGGCCCACTACCGCACGCAGCTCGCCTTCACCTGGGAGGCGCTGGACAGCGCGCGCGCGGGCAGGCTGGGGCTGGTCGAGCGCGTCGTGCAGCTGAAGGAGGAGTGCCCGGCCGGCCCCGCGGCGCCCGGCCCCGCGGCGCGGAGGTACCTCGAGGCCTTCGAGTCGCACGCGGCGCGACGACCTCAACATGCCCAACTGCCTCGCCGACCTGTGGACCCTCCTGCGCGATTCATCCGTGCCCGCTGCCGAGAGGCTGGGCGGCGCGCTGGCCATGGACCGGGTGTTCGGCCTCGACCTGGCCGGGGCGGCCCGCGCCGAGGTGCAGCTGGACGAGGAGAGCCGCCGACTGCTCGCCGAGAGGGAACAGGCGCGCGGGGCGCGCGACTTCAAGAAGGCGGACGAGATCCGCGCCGCGCTCCTTGCCAGGGGCATCGAGGTTCAGGACGGGCCCAGGGGTCCGAAGCTACGTTTTGCCCCGGCCGCAGCAGTGGAAGCTCAGGGCAGGCAGGCGGCCCAGTTCCCGGTGGAACCGAATAGCTGTAACGTCGGAAGCGCAGAGTTGTTAGCAATGAGTAGCACCGAGTATGCGCGTCCCCCGTCCTTTGACGACGTCTACGAACGTCTCTTCCCCACCATCTACCATGTCGCATATCGGATAACCGGGAGCAGGGAAATCGCTGAGGATCTCTGCCATGAGGCGTTCATCAAGCTGATGGAGCGGCCGAACCTTCTGCCCGACCTCGACCAGTCCAAGTACTGGCTCCTGCGGGTCGTGCAGAACCTTTCCCTGAACTCCGAGAAGAAGAGGAGGAGGGAGAGGGCCGCCGTGGGGAGGCTGACGCAGGCGTGGCCGACGGTCGCAGAGTCGGGGGAGAAGCAGCTGCTGCAGAGCGAGCTGAAGAGCAGCGTGCAGGCCGCACTGGACAGCCTGCCGCACACGCTGCGGGCCCCGCTCGTCTTCCGCGAGTACGGCAGCCTCAGCTACAGGGAGATCGGCGTGATCCTGGGGATCACGGAGAACAACGTGAAGGTGCGTGTCTTTCGTGCGCGGGAGCGGCTTCACAAGGTGCTGGGCGAGGCGCAGGGCGCCTCCGGGGGAGAGGGCTATGTGTCCTGACCGCGATATCCTTTCCGCGTTCATCGATGGGGAGGTGGGGGCTCCGTGGAAGGAGGCGCTGGAGGCGCATGTCGCCTCCTGTGCTGCCTGCAGGGCATTCGTCGACGGCCTTCGCCAGACCGGCAGGGCCATCCGGGAAGAAGGTTCGCCCGACTGGAGCGGGCCCATGGAGCGGGTGCGCCGGGGCATCCTCGCGCGGGCGGTCGTCCGGCCCGCGGCAGCGCGGTTCTGGAAGCGGCGGCTGAGCATCCCGATCCCTGTCGCGGCGGCCGCGGCCGCCGCCGTGATCGCCGTCGTCACCGCGCTCGCGGTCGTCTCGCTGCGCGTTCCCGTGGGCCACGTGCGCATCACCCGGGCACCGGCCGGCGCCACGGAGATCCAGATCTCCGCGCCGATCGGCGACCTGGAGGCCCTGCTGCGGTCGGTCGGGGGGGAAGACGCGTCGCAGGAGGACGTGATCACGCTGCCGAAGCATGTCCTGCTGTATCCCATGGGCGAGCCGCGCATGGGCAAGGCCGCCGAGTTCACCCGGCGCCCCGCCCCCGCCGCAAAGCCGGCTCCCGAGGTCAAGCCCGCCCCTGCCGCCGCCCCGCAGGAGAAGTCGGCATGGTAGCCCGTCGCGGCGCAATGATCGTTCCCCTGCTGCTTGCGCTGGCAGCGCGCCGCTCACCCGCCGAGGACAGGGCGATCGACCTGCAGGAGGCACTGCGCGCCCTGCTCGCCAACGCGCTGGAGGTCCACGTGTCGGCGCGGGTGCTGCCCTCCGACGAGCAGCCCATCTGGAATGCCGAGAGCACGAAGCTCACCCTGCCCGGCCGGCCGATCAAGGTCCGCCTGGACGGCGAAAACGCGCGCATCGACCTCATCTGTACCCCGTACATGCAGGACTCCGGCGAGGTGCTCCTCCTCGCGCAGGGGCAGGTATGGCTGTCGCAGACACCCGAGAGCGAGGTGAAGTACTTCAACACGTTCTACAGCATACCGGTCACCTTCGGCGAGACCGTGCTGTTCTTCCCGCTCGGCCTGGCCTCGACGGGGGCCCCGGCGGAGGATGGGTCTTTCAACATCGAGCTCGAGATCAAGGTCGTGCCCTACCGGGCGCCCGACCCGGACGCCGAGTAGGGGCCGCGGTGACGAACGCGGATTCCGCGCAGCCGGCGGGAGGAGATCCCGCGGCGGCGCCGGAGGGCCCTGCCAGCGGGCCGGGCGAGGGGGGAACCCCGCCCGGGTCCACCAGCGCATCCTGCGCTCCAAGGGCTTCGTGCCGACCGCCGTGATGGCGGGGCTTCTCGTCGTGATCCTCCTCAGCTCCCGGCTCACGGGGCGGCCGCCCCAGGTCGACTCGATCACGCCGTCGGTGGCCAAGCCCGGTGACGTTCTCATCATCACCGGCCGCTACTTCGGGCAGCGGAGGAACACGGCCCAGGTCCGCATCTCGGGCATCGCGCCCACCTCATCCGAGTACGGGGAGTGGAGCGACACGCGCATCAGCCTCTCCGTTCCCGAGGAGGCCAACTCGGGCCTCGTGCACGTGATCACGCCCAACGGCAGGAGCAGGGGGCTGCTGTTCATCAACAGGGACCAGATCCCCGTGCTCGCCCCCGGCTCGGCGAAGCCCGGCGAGCCGTGGGTCAACTCCATCGCGCCCCTGGCGGCGCGGGTGGGGGAGACGATCACCGTCTCCGGTATGAACTTCGGGCTGCAGAAAGGCCCCTCCGAGGTGTACTTCTCGTGGGCCGCCGGCGGGGCGGGGGTGGAGGAGGCCGGCTTCGACGTGGCCAGCCTGCTGCCGGCGCGTCAGTACAACCTCGACTACGTCTCCTGGTCGGACAGGGAGATCGTGCTGCGGGTGCCCGACGGGGCCTCCTCGGGAAACGTGCTTGTCACCTCCGACAAGGGACGCAGCAACTCCGTGTACTTCGAGGTCCTGGGCGGCGCGGGCACGAAGTTCTTCTCGGCGCCGCGCAAGTACGCCGTGGAGTACGGCCTGGAGCTCGGGGTGGCCGCCGCGGTGGGCGAGAACACCCTGTTCGCGTGGATGCCCACCGTCATCGCGACCCCCGAGCAGCGGAAGATCCAGCTGGTGGCGCAGGAGCCTGCCCCGGCGTTCGACCCGGGCAACGGCGCGGTGCTCTTCTCCTTCGCGAACCTGCGAAAGGGCGACGTGCACCGGGTGCGGATGAGCTGGCTGTTCGACCGCTACTCGGTGGAGACGCAGGTGACCCCGTCGAAGGTGCCGCCCTACGCGACGACGAGCGACCTGTACCGGACCTTCACCGCCGCCGACGCGCTGGTGCCCTCGACAAACCCCGAGATCGCCAAGGCCGCCGGTGCCGCCGTCGGGGCGGAGAAGAATCCCTACCTGCGTGCCCGGCGGCTCTACGACTGGCTGCTCGGGCAGCTCTCCTGGTCTGCCACGGTGCGCGACGGGGACGCCGTGCTCGCCTCGCGGATGAAGAGGGCCGACGCTTTCGGCTACGCCTCGCTGTACTGCGCGCTCCTCCGCGCCACCGGGATCCCTGCCCGGATCGTCTCGGGCGTGCTCGTCGACGAGACGGGGAGGCCCGGCGCGCGCCACTTCTGGAACGAGTTCTACCTCGAGACGGTGGGCTGGATACCGGTGGACCCGCTGCTGGGAGACGAGCGCTCCCTCGTGCCGGGATCCCCGGAGGCGGACGTGGACAATCGCGCCTACTACTTCGGCAGCCTGGACAACAGGCACCTCACCTTCTCCAAGGGCCTGTCGGAAGTGAGCCGGGCGAGCCCCGACGGCACGACGCGGCGGCGGCGGGACTTTCCCTGGCTGCTCACGTTCCACGAGGAGTCGGTCGGCGACATCACCGGCTACACCACATCCTTCCAGGACGTGACAGTGACGGGGACCTACTAGGAACCGGGGGGGTGGGGCGCGGGGCGCCCCGGGGCTCAGCGCGAGGAGGCCGCCCTGCGGCGCGCCCTCTCGATCTTCTCCATCTTCTTGTAGTATTCCGACTGCTTCTGGATCTCCTCGACGTCCGCGGTCGTGATCCGGCCGTCGGCGAGAACCATCTTCTTGTTCTCGAACATCTTGCGGATGATGGGGTTGCCCTTCTCGGAGGACAGGCCCACCATGTTGAGCAGCTCCTTCGGCCCGAGCTGGAAGGTGTACTTCCCGCCCCCGACGACGGGCACGCGATTTTTCTCCAGCTGCAGCAGCAGCGCGTCGTACAGCCTGCCCAGGGGGTCCTGGATCAGCGTGTTGGCAAGCTGCTTGTAGATGAACCACAGCCTCTCGGCGAGGAGGGTGGTCAGGCGCGTGATGAGCTGGGGCTGGCTGGCCACCATGCGCTCGAAGTTCGCCTTGTTCACGGCCATGAGGGTGCAGTCCTCCATGGCGATGGCGGAGGCGGAGCGGGGCTTGTTCTCGAGAAGGGCCATCTCGCCGAAGATGTCGCCCGGCTTGAGCATCGCGAGGAGCACCTCGTTGTCCTCGACGATCTTGGTGATCTTCACCACGCCCCGCTGGATGATGTACAGCTCCGTCCCCGGCTCGTTCTCGCTGAAGATCATCGTGTTCTTCGGGTAGGTGCGCGTGAAGTCGTCGGGCGTCCTGTCCAGGTACACCGCCTTGGCGTAGGGGTGGATCTTGGCCATCCTCTCCTTCGCCTTGTCGGCGTTGGGATCGGCGGGGCAGTGCTGGAGGAACTTGAAGTAGGCGTAGTAGGCCTGGTTGTACTGGCTCTGGCGGGCGTAGTACTCGGCCACCTTGAACAGGTGCGACGGCTCGCCGCTGGCCGTGTTCTTGAAGGTGAGCCGGGTCAGCGCCTCGTCCAGGAAGCGCATCTTGCGCGAGAAGCTCTGGATGATCTTCAGCGCCACGGGGGTGTTGCGCTCGATCAGCAGGCCGTACTGCTCGCGGTGCACGGAGATGAGCGAGACGTCGGTGAGGGCCAGCGCCGTCTCGATGTGGCTGTGGGAGGACATCGTGGAGATGACGCCGAAGAAGTCGCCGGGGGCGAGGATGTTCCCTCCCTCCTCCTCCACGACCTCGACTTCCTTGCTGATGCGGACCTTGCCGCGTGCGGATGATATAGAAGTAGTCGGCTTTCTGCTTGCCCTCGACAATGATGTACGAGTTCCTGTTGAAATTGACGATGGACAGCTGCAGGGGGCTCGCCATGTGATCTACTGCCGTTTCATCGAACAGTATATGGACCGGCTTTTCGATTGTCAATGCGACGGGGTCGGCGGCGGGGAAAACCGGCGGGCGCGTGAGCGTCCGGGCGGTCCCGGGAGGTCCGCGGAGCTTTCACGGCGGGCGTTGCGCCCTGCCCGGCCTGTTGACGACGGCACGGGCTCGCGGTACATATGAAGAGTCGACGCAGGGCGCGTCCCGCACAGCCCGATGACGAAGAAAGCCAGGAAGATTCTCAGGACCGGGATCGAGATCGCGGTCATCGCACTCCTTTTCATCCTCTTCATCCGCATCCTGGACTGGGAGCAGTTCCGAAGCCATCTGCGGGACCTCACCGCGCGCATCATCCTCACGGTCCTCGCCATCCACCTCATCCTGCACACGGTGGGCGCCCTGCAGTGGTGGCTCATCCTTCGCGAAGCCGGCGTGCGGACTGCCTGGCTGCGCGTGTTCCGCGCCCGGCTGTCGGGGTACGCGATCACCTACCTGACCCCCTCGATGTACTTCGGCGGGGAGCCGGTCCGGGCCGTGCTGCTCAAGGACGGCAGCGCGTCGTACAAGAAGATCGCGGCGACGATCGTGCTGGACAAGTACATCGAGCTGTTCAGCAAGATGCCCCTCATCGTGGCGGGCTTCAGCCTCATCGTCCTTCTGTTGCACGTCGAGGTGCCATGGGTCCTGCTCGCCGGGGGGCTCATCGGCGCATTCCTCGCCCTGTTTGTCTTCGTGACCGTCCAGCTGTTCAAGGGCGGGGGTGTGGTCCGCCGCCTTGCCAAGAGGGCCCTGCGGCCCCTCGTGCGCATCCGCCCCCGCTGGGCGGTGCGCGCCCTGCGCGCGGCCACCCAGTTCGAGGAGGAGGTCGCGCTGATCATGAAGAGGCGCTGGATGTTCTTCCTCGCCATGGGCGTGGGCGTGCTGTTCAGCGCGGCCGAGGTGCTCCAGACCTGGTACGTGCTGGGCGTGCTGGGCCACACCAGCGCCGTTCACCCCTTCGTCATCTACGCGACCATCGTGGTGCAGGGGCTGGTGAGCATCCTGCCCGGCAACATCGGCGGCATGGAGGGGGTGCACCTCTTCGTCTTCACCGTCCTCGGCATCGGTTCGGCCGCCAGCCTTGCCTACACGGTGATCCTGCGCATCGGCCAGATGAGCTTCGTGTTCGTGGGGCTGGTGAACCTGTTCCTGTCCCGCCTGTTCGCGCGCCCGGCCGGTGCGCCGCCGGTCCACGAGTAGGCCGCCCGTGCGCATCGGCCTCTTCACCGACATCTACCTCCCCTCGGTCTTCGGCACGGAGCTGGCCACGGAGAGGGTGCGCAGAACCCTGGAGGCCATGGGCCACAGGGTCTACGTGTACGCTCCCGAGACACCGGGCTACGTCGACGGGGTTCGGCGGGTGCTGCGCTTCCGCTCGCAGCGGCTGTCCGCGAACCCCGCCTCGCGCCTGGCCTTCAGCTTCCTGCCCGTCGGCAGGAGCTACCGCGACGTCCTGGACCTGCGCCTCGACGTGGCCCAGGCGCAGACTGTGGGCGCGATGGGGATGCTGGCCCGCAGGATCGCGCAGCACCAGGGCATCCCCCTGCTGTACGCGCACCACTCCATGTACCCCGCCTACGCGGGAAGCCAGTCGGCCGACGCGCAGCTGGTTCCCTCCCTCGTGCGCACCTACACGAAGTGGTTCGCGGGCAGGGCCGATGCCATCCTCGCCCCCACCCCCAAGGTGCAGCGCCTGCTCGCGGACTGGGGCGTGGATGTTCCCGTCCACGTCCTCCCGACCGGCGTGGACCGCTCGGTCTTCCACAGGAACGCCGCCGCCCGCAGGCGGGTGCGCGGCGAGCTGGGCATCGCCGAAGACCGCGTCGTGCTCCTGGTCGTGAGCAGGCTGGTCCGCGAGAAGAACCTCGACTTCCTGCTCGAGAGCTTCCGCCGGGTCGCGCGGACGGTGCCGTCGGCAGTCCTGCTCGTCGCGGGGGACGGGCCGCACCGCGCCCACCTGGAGCGCCGCGCGCGCCGGCTGGGCATCAGCGCACGGACACTCTTCGCGGGCCTGGTGGCGCACGAGAAGATCGCCGCCGTCTACCAGGCCGCAGACCTCTTCGTCTTCCCGTCGGTGATCGAGTCGCAGGGCCTGGTCGTGCTGGAGGCCCTGTCCAGCGGGCTGCCCGTGATCGCGCTGAAGGACGAGGCGTACGCCGAGTTCGTGCGGGACGGGCTCACAGGCCGGCTGGTCGCCCCCCGCACGCCGGCGGCGTTTGCCGCGGCCATGCGGGAGCTGGCGCGCGACCCTGCCCGGCGGGAGCGCCAGTCGCGCGCCGCGGCGCGCCTGTCCCAGGGCTACACGCTGGAGAAGATGGCGGAGCGGCTCGTGGACATCTATCACCAGACGGCCAGGAGCTTCGCGGCCCGCGCGCCGCGGCGCGGGGGAGGCACGGGGTGACGGAGGCGGACCGGGACGGGCACCTGCGCTGGACGGAGGCGGGGCGACGGAGGCTGGCGCAGCTGTCGGTCTTCGACATCTGGGCGGCGCGGCGCGTCTCGGCGGCCGGCCAGGAGGGGGAGTTCTGCGTGATCGAGGCGCCGGACTGGGTCACCGTGGTGCCCGTGCTGCGCGGCCCGGGCGGGTCGCAGCGCTACCTCATGGTGCGCCAGTACCGACAGGGCGCACGCATGGTCACCACGGAGTTCCCCGCAGGGCTGGTCGACCCCGGGGAAGATCCCCCGCGGACGGCCGCCCGGGAGCTCCTGGAGGAGACAGGCCGATCCGCGGGCCGGCTCACCCTCCTGGGCCGTGTCGCTCCCAACCCCGCGTTCATGACCAACTGGTGCCACGTCTTCCTCGCGGAGGACCTGTTCGTGCCCGGCCCGGCCGACGGCGGGGCCGATCCTGACGAGCTGGAGCTGCTGGAGGTGCGGGAGGTCGACGCCGCGGAGCTGGCGAGGGACATCGGGTCGGGCGAGTTCGTCAACTCGCTCGTGCTCGTGGCGTGGACCATGTACAGGGATCACGTGGACGGGAACAGGAGAGGCGCCGATCGGAATTGAACCGATGCATGAAGGTTTTGCAGACCTCCCCCTTACCACTTGGGTACGGCGCCCTGTCGAACCTTCCGCCCGGACCATAGTCGAAAGTCCCGGTTTTGTCCAGAGCGCCCCCTGTTCCCCGCCTACCGCCGCGGCAGACCGCCGTGGTACAGTGTGATCCATGCTGCGCATACCTGACGGCGCGCGCCCGGCGCTGCGGTTCATCCCCCCCGCCGAGAAGCCCGCGCTGTACCCCGTCGCCCCCCTGGTCTCGTGGCTGTACACGCGGATGCTCCGCGTGCGCAGGTTCGAGGCGCACAACGTGGACAGGCTGGTGCGCGCCTACAGGCAGCTGCAGGACGGGTCGGCAAGGCTCATCGTGGCCTTCCGTCATCCCGGCGCGGAGGACCCCGGGGTCGTCGCGCACCTGCTGTGCTCCATCGTGGCCCGGGAGGCCCGCCACCTCGGCATCCCGCTGCGGCGCCCGCCGCGGATGCACTTCCTCTATGGCCGCGACGTGCCGGAGTGGGGCGGGAAGTACCTCGCCTGGTTCCTGCCCCAGACCGGGGGCATCTCCGTGTTCGCCGGGAAGCACAACTCCGAGAGCATCAACACGCTCCGCCGCCACATGACGGACAAGGAGCACCCCCTGGCCCTTGCGCCCGAGGGCCAGGTCACCTACCACGCCGAGCGCGTCGCCGCCCTGGAGCCGGGCACCGCGCAGCTGGCCTTCTGGTGCCTGGAGGACCTGCGCCGCCAGGGCCGCACCGAGGAGGTGCTGATCGTGCCCGTGTGCACGAGCTACCACTACCGGGACAGCGACTGGGCGGGGCTGGAGCAGATCGTGGGCGGCATGGAAAAGGAATGCGGGCTGCCCGAGCTTCCGGGCCTGGCCATCGCCCCGGGCCGCAGGCCGCCGCCCACGTCCCGACGCCCCATCGCGCGAGAAGCTGTACGTGCGCTTCATGCGGCTGTGCCGACATCTGGTCACGGTCGCCGAGGGGTTCTACACGCGGTTCTACGCAGCCCGTTTCCCGGCGCCCGCCGTGGAGGAAAGCACGGCCGCGCTGCAGGAGCGGATCGAGAGGCTGTGCGACGCGGCGCTCGGCGCGGCAGAGAGCTACTTCGGCGTGGCCCCGAAGGGCGACTTTGTCACGCGCGTGTTCGCGGTCCGCTACGCGGGGCTGTCGTGGATCTTCCGCGATGACATCGAGGACCTGGCGCGCATCCCGCCCCTGGAGAAGGTGCTGGCCGACCGGATCGCCGCCGAGGCGTGGCTGCGGCTGCGCCACATGGAGCTGGTGGACGTGCTGGAGTACATCCGCACGGACTACCTGCGTCCCGACTCGGGCATCGACAGGTTCGTGGAGTCGGTCCTCAACATCCGTGACGTGCTCACCAGGCTGGAGGGCGGGAACATCTCGGGCCACGTCAACCCGTTCGGGAAGACCGCGCGCATCATCGTCAACGAGCCGATCGCCGTGTCGCCCCTGTGGACCCAGTACACGCAGAACAGGCGCAGGGCGGTCGCCGAGGTGACGCACACGATCTTCCGCAGCTTCCGCGACGTCGCCGAACGCGGCAACACTCCCTAGGGCGGCGACGGAGGCCGGGCGGCGCGCGTCCCCGCAGTGGTCCATCCCTGCCCCGGTCCTGCCGATAATCGGGGGGATGGTCAGGACATGAGCTGCTGCGGAGAGCCGCGCGGGGTGCCGCGCCACAATTCCAGCCGGTGCCCGCGCTGCGCGAGCATCCGGGTGAGCCAGTACTCGCGCACCCTCTCGCTGGCCTGGTACGCCTGCAATGCGTGCGGCTACCTGTGGCAGGCCGGCTCGTGAACAAAAAAAGATTGACAATCGGGTACGCATCGCCCATAATCGGGCGACCCGGGGAGGGGAAAGTGGAGAAAGTGGACAGTCACGAAGGCCTCATCTGCATCTGCGCGGAGTGCAAGAAGGTCATCCGTTTTCTCGGTACTGTCACGGACGAGGCCCAGGCGCTGATCAGCCACGGCATCTGTCCCGAGTGCGCCGAGAAGCTGTACGGGGAGCTGGTCAGCGCGGGCTCGCCACCTTCCTCGGCAAAAGCGGGCTGATCCTCGACACCACCTCGTAGTTGATCGTCCCGGCCCACTCGGCCATCATCTCTGCGCTGATCCTCTCGTCGTCCGAGCTGCCCAGCAGTACCACCTCTTCCTCCAGGCGCGGCCCCGGAACGTCGGTGAGGTCCACCATTGTCAGGTTCATGCAGATGCGCCCGATGACGGGAGCACGCCTTCCCCGCACGAGAACGTGGGCCCTGTTGCCGAGGGCCCGGTCGTAGCCGTCGGCGTACCCCACGGGAAGAACCCCGAGCGTCGTGCGCCGGGTCGTGCGGTAGGAGCAGCCGTAGCCGACGAAGCTGCCCTCGGGCAGTGGCTTGATCTGGACGATGCGCGTCTTCCACGAGAGCACCGGCGTGAGCGCGGGCAGAGGCCCGCCCCGCTCGCGGGCCGAGAGGTAGGTCTCGCGCGAGGGCCACAGGCCGTACAGGCCGATGCCGGTGCGCAGCATCGTGAAGTGGGTCTTCGGGAAGAGAAGCGCGGCGGCCGTGCAGGCCGCGTGCACGATGGGCGGTCGCCCGGCCCAGGCCCTCCACCGTGCGCAGCGCGGCGGCGAAACGCGCGAGCTGCTCCTCCGCGTAGGAGTGGTTCAGCGTGTCCTCGATGTTGGCGAAGTGCGTGGACAGCCCCTCCAGCACGGCGTGGGGCACCGCCTTCACCAGCCGACGAAGGCTTCCAGGTCCTCCAGCAGCACGCCCTGCCGGCCCGTGCCGGTCTCGACCTTCACGTGCAGCGCGGGCCGGCCGGGCAGAGCCGGTCGAGCCGGCCCGACGCCTGGATCGTCTCGGTGTTGTAGACGGTCAGGGACAGGTCCTGGCCTCGACCGCCGCCCGAGGTCGGCCAGGGGCACGTGGCCGAGGACCACCACGGGCCGCGTGATCGCCGAGGGCCGCGAAGCTCCAGGCCCTCCTCGAGGGAGTTCACGGCGAACCAGTCCGCCGAGGGCAGGAGCGGCGCGACCTGGCGCCACGCCATGGCCGTAGGCGTTGGACTTCACCACGGCGCAGGCGAGCACGCCGGGCGCGGTCGCCGCGCGCAGCTGCGCGCAGGTTGTGCCTCGAGTGCGCCGCCGTCCAGCTCCACCCAGACCAGGCTGCTCATTGATCCTCCCTCGTCCGGAGGATAGGATGAACGGGCCGCGGGAGTCAAAGGCCCGGGCAGGGGGAGGCACGGGATGGATGCGCGCGACTTCTACGACGAGCTGGGCAGCAGCTACGACACCATGGTCTCGTGGGCGGGGCGCCTGGAGCGGGAAGAGCTGTTCTTCCGCGCCGTCTTCGACGCGCACGGGGTCAGGCGCGTGCTGGACGCTGCCTGCGGTACGGGGATGCACGCGGTCGCCTTCGCCCGGCAGGGCCGCTCGGCGGCGGGCGCGGACATCAGCCCCGTGATGATCGCGCAGGCGCAGGCGAACGCGCGCAGGGCAGGCGTCGACGTGCAGTGGAAGGTGGGGGGATTCGGGGACCTCTCCCGCCTCTTCGAGCCGCCGTTCGACGCGGTGACCTGCCTGGGGAACTCCCTCCCCCACCTCCCCGACGACGAGGCGCTGGCCGGCGCCCTGTCCGACTTCGCCCGGCTGCTGCGCCCGGGAGGGCTGCTGGTGGTCCAGGACAGGAACTACGACAAGGTGCTGGCGAGCCCGGGCCGGTCAGTGCACCTGAACGCCCGGGACGAGCCGGACGGCGAGACACTCTTCGTGCGCATGACCGAGCCGCGCGGGGGCGGGGCGGTGGACTTCTCCATCCTCACCCTGCGGAAGCGCGCCGGTGCCTGGAGCGCGGACCTCGCGAGCACGCCGCTTCGCGCCATCACCCGCGCGGTCATGGAGAAGGCGCTGGTCCGCGCGGGGTTCTCCGCCGTCGAGGTGTACGGCGACTACTCCCGGGCCGCCTACGGCGCGCCGAAGACCGGCGACCTGGTCGTGCTCGCCCGCATGCCCGGTCGAGAGTCCCCCGGGTGTGCCGCCCGGGGCAGCCAGGGGTCTGCCGGTCGCTCGCCCGCCCCTAAATTCAGATGAACGCGCAGCCTCGCAGGCTTCCCCCATGTCCGAGGGGGTGGTGAACATGGACTGCGAAACACCCATTCAGCTGCCGGCATCTCTGCCCAAGAATGTGCCCGAGGATGATCTGGTGCATCGGTGATTTCGGCGGTACACGCCGCCGATGATGCGGGCGCATGCAGTCCGTCAGGCCCTAGATCTCGTCCTGGGACAGAACCGACCCGTCCTTGATCCCGACCGTGAGCACCCGCACGGGCAGGCTCCTGTGCGCTTTCGCGCGCGCATCCTGCACCACCTTCACCAGTCCCCTGCAGCAGGGCACTTCCATGATGGCAACCGTGAGAGACGCGATCTGCGCATGGTCGATCAGGGCCGTGATCTTCTCGCGGTACACCTCCGCCCCGTCGTCCAGCTTGGGACAGGCGATCGCGAGGGCCTTCCCGTCGAGGAGAGAGGAATGGAAGCTCCCCATGGAGAAGGCCACGCAGTCCGCGCTGAGCAGGACGTCGCGGCCGTGGAGGGCAGGCGCCATGGGCGACAGCAGGTGAAGCTGCACCGGCCAGTTGGTCAGGCGCGAGGGGGCAGGGGCAGAGGCGAGGGACGCGGGCGCCGCCTGTCGCGTCTGCTCCATCTCAGCCCCCTTCGGACCGCAGCAGCCGGGGGCCGCGGCGGGGGCAGGATCGGCGGGCACGGGGATGCCCTTCTCGCGGAGGAAGGCCGTGGCCTGGGCGAGAAGGACATCCTCGCCGTGAGAGCGCAGGTGGTCCAGGTGGGCGCGGATGGTATTCGCCCCCTGGCGGGCGATGTTCTCCATGACCTTCCGCTCGTCGTAGGGCTCGGCCTCCCGCTCGACCACGGTGATCGCGCCCTCGGGACAGTACCCGATGCACGCGCCCAGCCCGTCGCAGAACAGGTCGCTCACCAGGCGCACCTTGCCGTCGATGATCTGCAGCGCTCCCTCGGGGCAGTTGGGGAGGCACAGGCCGCAGCCGTTGCACGTGCCCTCGTCGATGGTGATGATCTTCCTGACGCTCATGGTTCACAGTGTATCCCCGGTGGACTGGCCGGTCCTTGACGTGGGTCAAGCCGCCGGGGTAGTCATGGGGCATGGACATCGGGGCGCTCCTGGACCAGTCGGAGTTCTTCCGCGCCGCATCCCCCGCGAGCAAGAAGGCCATCGTGTCGATCTGCATCCCGCGGGTCCTCGCCCGGCGCGAGATGCTCTTCATGGAAGGCGACACGGGCCATTCCATGTTCCTCCTCGCCCAGGGCACGGTCCAGGTGTTCAAGACTTCGTCGGACGGCAAGGAGGTGGTGATCAAGATCCTGCGGCCCGCCGAGATCTTCGGCGAGACGGTGCTGTTCGAGCAGGAGAGCTTTCCCGCCAGCGCCCGGGCCCTGACCCCCGCGCAGGTCTACATGATGCCCAAGAAGCAGTTCCACTGCCTGCTGGTCGAGGAGGGATTCAGGAACGACTTCATCGCGATGCTCCTGGCCAAGCAGCGCTACCTTGCCGAGCAGATCTTCCGCCTGTCGGCGCTGGACGTGCAGCAGAGGTTCTTCCACTTCCTGCGCGACAGCTTCGGGGAGCAGGAGCAGTACCGCATCGATATCACCAAGCGCGACGTTGCCGCCGCCATCGACGCGCTGCCCGAGACCCTTTCCCGCCTGCTGCTGAAGCTGCGCGACGAGGGGACTGCCCAGTGGGACGGGGAGACCCTGGCGCTGCGAAAGGGATTCTGGAAGACCCGGCTGCCCTCCTGACCGGCCCCGGGGCAGGCAACCGCGCTGCTCTCAGGGCAACCGGCGCACCGCACCCGTGTCCGCGGACGAGGCGAGCATGGCATAGATCTTCAGGGCGTCTGAGACCTCGCGTGTCCTGGCCGCCGGCGTGAAGGCGGCCTTCCCGCGCGCCTTCTCCGCGCGCCGCCGCGCTTCCAGCTCTGTCGCATCCACTTCCAACCGGATCGAGCGCCCCGGGATGTCGATGCTCACCATGTCCCCGTCCCTGACCAGGGCGATCGTCCCGCCCTCGGCGGCCTCCGGCGAGACGTGGCCGATGGACAGGCCCGACGTGCCTCCCGAGAACCTGCCGTCGGTCACGAGGGCGCACGCGGAGCCCAGGTGCCGGCTCTTGATGTACGAGGTGGGGTAGAGCATCTCCTGCATCCCGGGGCCGCCGCGTGGGCCCTCGTAGCGGATGATCGACCACGTCGCCTGCCCGCACCTCGCCGCCGAGGATGCCGTCGCAGGCGCTCTCCTGCGAGTAGAACACCCGGGCAGGCCCGCGGAACCTGTGGCACGAGGCGTCCACGCCTGCCGTCTTCACGATGCAGCCCCGCTCGGCGAGGTTGCCGTACAGGACCGCCAGGCCTCCGTCGGCGTAGTAGCAGTGCGCGAGGTCCCTGATGCAGCCCTTCTCCCTGTCCAGGTCGAGGGCGGCGTGGCGCTCGTCCTGGGAGCCCATGGCGAGGCTGGGCCTCCCGGCAGGAGCTGCCCTGTACGTGTCCATCGCGTCGGCCGAGACGGACGGGGACCGGAGGTCCCACGCGGCGAGCGCCTGGGCGAGGGTCAGGCCGTCCACCCGCTTCACCGAGGTGTCCAGGAGCCCCGCGCGGTCGAGCTCGGCGAGGATGCCGTGGATTCCGCCCGCCCTGTTCACGTCCTCCACGTGGTAGGAGGAGCTCGGCGCGACCTTGCACAGGCAGGGCACCCTGCGCGAGAGCGCGTCGATGTCGGCCATCGTGAAGTCGACCTTTGCCTCGCTGGCCACGGCCAGCAGGTGCAGCACCGTGTTCGTGGACCCGCCCATCGCGATGTCGAGTGCCATCGCGTTCATGAACGCCGCCCGGGTCGCGATGGACCGGGGAAGGACCGACGCGTCGCCGGCACCGTACCAGCGCTCCGCCATGTCCACGATGCGGGCTGCCGCCTTCTCGAAGAGGCGCTCGCGCATCGCGTGGGTGGCCACGATCGTCCCATTTCCGGGAAGGGACATGCCCAGCGCCTCGGTGAGGCAGTTCATGGAGTTGGCTGTAAACATGCCCGAGCAGCACCCGCAGGTGGGACAGGCGGCCGCCTCGACGGCGGCCACCTCCTCGTCTGTCACGGACGGGTCGCCCGCGGCGACCATCGCGTCGACCAGGTCGTAGCGCTTCTCTCCCCGACGCCCGGCCTCCATGGGCCCGCCCGAGACGAACATGGCGGGGATGTTCAGGCGCATCGCTGCCATGAGCATGCCCGGGGGTGATCTTGTCGCAGTTGGATATGCACACCAGGGCGTCGACCCTGTGGGCATTGGCCATGTACTCCACGCTGTCGGCGATGAGCTCGCGGGAGGGAAGCGAGTACAGCATGCCGTCGTGGCCCATGGCGATGCCGTCGTCGATGGCGATGGTGTCGAACTCGGCGGCGAAGCAGCCGCGGGCCTCGATCCAGCCCTTCACCTGCTGGCCGATGTCGTGCAGGTGCACGTGGCCGGGCACGAGCTGCGTGAACGAGTTGACGACGGCGATGATCGGCTTTCCGACCTGGTCGTCGCGCATGCCGTTGGCGCGCCAGAGGCTGCGCGCGCCGGCCATGCGCCGTCCCTCGGTGGTGAGCGCGCTTCGCAGGGGCACTCCCATGGCCGGGCCTCCTACTTCTTCCAGTTCTCGGGCCGCAGCGAGCGCACCGCGGCGCCGGCCTTCCACATCTCGGAGTCGTGGATCACCTTCAGCTCCGCCTCGAGCTTCTCCCGGTAGTCGGGCGCGCTGTTCTTCGCCAGCACGATCGCGCGTCTCCTTGCCCGTCCTTCACGGACTTGTACAGGTCCTTGAACACGGGCAGGGTGGCCGCCTTGAAGCGCGGCTTCCAGTCCAGGGCGCCGCGCTGGGCCGTGGTGGAGCAGTTGGCGTACATCCAGTCCATGCCGTTCTCGGCGACCAGGCGGATGAGGCTCTGGGTGAGCTCCTCCACGGTCTCGTTGAACGCCTCGCTGGGCGAGTGGCCGTTCTCGCGCAGCACGTCGTACTGGGCCTCCATGATGCCGGCCAGGGCGCCCATGAGCACGCCGCGCTCGCCGGTGAGGTCGCTGTAGACTTCCTGCTCGAAGGTGGTCGGGAAGAGGTACCCCGAGCCGATGGCGATGCCGAGGGCGAGGGTCCGCTCGACGGCGCGTGCCCGTGGCGTCCTGGAACACGGCGTAGCTGGAGTTGATGCCGCTCTTCGCGAGGAAGTTGGCGCGCACGCTGGCGCCCGAGCCCTTGGGGGCGACCAGGATGACGTCGACGTCGGCCGGCGGCACGACGCCGGTCTGCTCCTTGTACACGATGGAGAAGCCGTGGGAGAAGTACAGCGCGTCGCCCTTCTTCAGGCAGCTTCTTCAGCGCGGGCCACACCATCTTCTGGGCCGCGTCGGAGACGAGGTACTGGATCACGGTGGCCTTCTTCGTCGCCTCCTCGATGGGGAACAGGGTCTTGCCGGGCACCCAGCCGTCGGCGACGGCCTTGTCCCACTCCCGCTTGAAGGCGGGGTCCTGGCCGATGATCACGGGGAAGCCGTTGTCGCGCATGTTGAGCGACTGGGCAGGACCCTGCACGCCGTAGCCGATCACCGCGATCACCTCGTCCTTCAGAACCTGCCGCGCCTTCTCGAGCGGGAACTCGTCCCGCGTGACCACCTCTTCCCGAACGCCGCCGAAATCGATGGATGCCATGGTGCCTGTCCTCCTCCGCCGGTGCCCCTGGGGCGGGCCGCCGCGCCGCGGTCAGTATGCACCATCTTTGGCGTTGATGAAAGTGATATTTTGTGAATACTGTGTTGCTTCAGATGCAACACAGGAGGCTGCCATGGACCTCGCCGCGCTCGCCGCGTTCCTGTCCCTCGCCCAGCGCCTGCACTTCGGCAGGGCAGCGCGGGAGTCCAACCTCTCCACCTCCGCGCTGAGCAGGACCATCCGCAGGCTGGAGGAGGAGGCGGGGGAGAAGCTGTTCACACGGGACAACAGGTCCGTGGCGCTCACCTCCGCCGGCGCCGCCTTCCGCGCCTGGGCCCGCGAGGTCCTGGACGGCTGGGAGGACACGCAGCGGTCGCTCGCCGCGGGGCAGGAGGAGCTGCAGGGCGAGATCCGCATCTACTGCTCCGTGGCCGCCTCCTACACGGTGCTCGCTGACCTCGTGCGGGGCTTCCGGCGGGCGCACCCCTGCGTGCACATCCGCCTGGCCACGGGCGACCCCGCCGAGGCGGTGGCCAGGGTGCAGGACGGCCAGACCGACATCGCCGTTGCCGCCCTGCCCGATGCCCTGCCGCGCGGCCTGCGCTTCCGGCAGGTGGCCGTCTCGCCGCTGGAGTTCATCGCCCCGGCCGTCGACTGCGAGGCCGCGGCGCTCGTGCGCGGCCCGTCGGTGCCGTGGGCGCAGGTGCCCATGGTCCTCACCGCGGCGGGGCTCTCGCGCAGGCGCGCGGAGGCGTGGTTTCGCGCGCGAAGGGTCAGGCCCACCGTGTACGCGGAGGTGTCCGGCCACGAGGCGGTCATCTCGATGGTGAGGCTGGGCTGCGGCGTGGGGATCGTGCCGCGCATCGTGCGCGACAGGTTCGCCGCGAAGGGCGAGGTGCGGGTGCTGGATGTCGCCCCGCCGCTCGCCCCCTACGTGGTGGGCCTGTGCGCCCGCGAGCGGCGGCTCGCATCGCCCCTCGTGCGGGCGTTCTGGGACAGCGGTGCGGTGGTCCGCCCCCGGCTCAGTTCTCCAGGATCGTGATTTCCACGCGCCTGTTCTTCCGCATCCCCTCTTCCGTGGAGTTGTCGCCCACGGGCACGCGGGCGCCCATGCCCCGCGCGGTCACCTGCTCGGGCCGCCGCGCGCGCAGGGAGAGCAGGAAGTCGGCAACGGCGCCGGCCCTCTTCTCCGACAGCTCCTGGTAGTCCGTCTCGGTGTACCCGGGCGCGCGGGCCGTGTGGCCTGTGATGAGGATGTCTCTCTCGGGGTAGCGCGCCAGGATCCCGGCGATGCGGCGCAGCTTCTCCTGCTCCCGCGCCATGAGCAGGTCGGAGTTGGGCGGGAAGCGCACGTCCTCGATGGCGATCATGACACCCTCGGGCACGGGGGTCACGCTCGTGCCCTCCAGCCCCTGGCGGCGCAGCTCGCCGCCGATCTCCTCGGCCACCCGGACCCTGTCCAGGGGAGCTGCCTCGATGAGCTCGCCCCGCGCCGTCCCGAGGTATTCCACCTCGTCGCCCGAGGCCAGGGTGAACACGAAGTCGAACTCCTCCTCGTCGTACAGCGGCCTCCTGCCGGCGATGTCCCACCAGTAGGTCTGCTCGGAACGGCCTGTCACCCGCACGGGGTATGTGCGGGTCGTGCGCGGGGGGGAGCTCACCTTGTGGAACACGCTGTAGGAGATGCGGAAGACCGCGCAGTCGACCCCGTTCCTCGCCTCGCGGCGCAGGTACGTGTAGCTGACCGTGATGGGGTAGCGGAATGGCGCCGCCACCCCGAAGCTTCTCCGCAGGTCGTGCACTTCGTGCCCGACGGCCGACCAGGTGCCGCCCACCGCCACGTCGCCCTCCGGGAACAGGGGCACGTCGCGAACAACCGGCATGAAGAAGGAAGGATCGATGTCGTAGATCCCCCTGCCGTCGCGCCAGAACGTGGAGCTGTAGTCCTCGGCCCACGCGTAGCTCCCGGTGGAGCCCCACGACCGCTCGGAGGCCTGGAACAGCGCCGCGTGCCCGCCGGCGTCGCCGCGGGTGTCGGTCACCTCTACCGCGATCTTGTTGAGGATCTCGGCCTCGTGCGAGAAGCGGCCGTTCACGATCACGGACTCGTGGACGGTGGAGAGGATGCGGTACTTCTCGCCCTTCGTGTACCCGAATCGGAAGGCCTCGGCCTGGGCGGCGCTGGCCGCCAGGACGACAGCCAGGCCGGCGGCAAAGGCCGCCGCGCGCCGTGCGTTCCTCATCCCGTCACTCCTTCCTTGACACCCCATCGGCAATCGACTATCTTCCTGAAAAACCCATGCATCCCGACAGAATACCATCGCAATCCGACATCCTCCAGGTTTTCCGCAAGGCGGGATACCGCACACTCACGCCCCTGCAGGAGCGGGTCATCCCCCTCGTGCTGAAGGGCAGGGACCTCGCCGTCCAGGCCCCCACCAGCTCCGCCGGACGGCCGCGGCCGTCGTCTCCCTCATCGTCGGCGTTCGCAGCAGCTCTCCCGTGCCGGCCGCCCTCGCCATCATGGCGACGCAGGCCGAGGTGGAGGAGTTCTCCCGGACCTGGACCCGGTTCGCCCGCGTGGTCCGCGACGCTCCCGCCCTGCTCCCCCTCGGGGAGACGGAGGACGTGCGCAGGGAGCAGCGCCGGCTGGAGAAGGGCGGCGCCGTTGTCGTGGGCACGACCGATCGCGTGATCGACCACATCCGCCGGGGCAGCCTCTCGTTCGACGCGCTGGAGACGGTGCTCATCCAGGGGCCCGACCCGTCCGACGGTCCCGCGGACGCCGGCATGCCGCCCGGCGGGACCTGGGCCACGCCCGGGGAGGCGCGGGACGAGTTCATCCGCGACGCCCAGTTCGTGTTCGCCAAGCTGTCTTCGCAGCCCCAGGCGGTGCTCTTCACCCGGGAGCCTCCCGACGAGCAGGCCGAGCTGGTCGCGCTGCTGCACAGGCCCGCGCTCGTGTCGGCGGAAGACCTGGAAGCCGGGAGCGGCGGGGAGAGCGTGAGACAGGACATCGCCGTGCGGGTGCCGGGGCCGCGCTCCGCGGAGGTCCTCGCCCAGGTCGTGGCCGGCCTCGGGCCCGGCTCCGCCGTCGTCCTGCACGGCTCGCGCACCGATGGCCAGGCCCTCGCGGCAGGTCTGCGCAGGGCGTTCCTGCGCGCCGAGGCCGTCGCCGTGGCCACCGGCCCGGCAGGCCGCCGGAGGCACGTCGGTGCGTTCGCTGCGCGGGAGCTGGATGCCCTTGTGCTGCCCATCCCCTCGGGCGGCATGCTGGCCGAGGCGGACCTGGATGAGCTTCGACCGACCCATATCGTGTACTACGACCTTCCGCCGCTGGGGCGCCAGCCGCAGGGGCAGCGTCCCGCGGCAGCAGGGGCGAGCCGGGGGAGCAGCGGTCCATCGGCGATGCGCCTGCCCGCGCAAGGAGTCATCGTGCTCGCGGCCGACGGACAGGAGAAGGAGCTGGCGAGGCTCCAGGAGGCGATCGGCGTGTCCCTGAAAACTGGCGAGGTGCCCGGCCGTGACGAGGTGCTCGGCGCCACCGTGCGGCGGATCCTGGAGAGGCTGAAGGGCGAGGTCGACCAGGCGGATCTCGCGCGCGTGCGCGCGGCGGTCCGCAGGTCCGTGCCCTTCTTCATGCGGTCGTGGTTCGCGGCCTATCTGCTGAAGTCGCAGCTCCTCCCCGAACAGGGGGGGAAGGACCTTCCGTTCCAGGGTCGCGCCCCGCGCGAGGCCGGGCAGCGCCAGCTGGGGCGGTCCGAGCCGCGCCCGCAAGGCCGTCCCGAGCCGCGCCCGCAAGGCCGTCCCGAGCCGCGCCCGCAAGGCCGTCCCGAGCCGCGCCCGCAAGGCCGTCCCGAGCCGCGCCCCCAGGGCCGTCCCGAGCCGCGCCCCCAGGCACCCCGGATGCAGCGGCAGCCGCGGGCGGAGCGGCCGAAGCCCGAGGCGCAGCACCCGTCCGACGGCGCGGAATGGACGCAGCTGTTCGTGAACATCGGCAGGAACCGCCGGGTGTTCGCGGCCGACATCAGCGCGCTTTTTGCCTCCACGCTGCAGCTGTCCCCCGCGGAGATCGGCGACGTGCGCGTGTTCGACAAGTACTCCTTCGTGGACATCGCCCCCGAGCGCGCAGCCGACGCCATCGCGCGCCTGACGGGAGCGGACCTCAAGGGCCGGCCGATCACAGTGAACTACGCCAAGAAGAAGGAAGAGAAAGAGGCGCAGTGACGCCTGCTGACGCGGGCCTCGAGATCGAGATCGGCTGCGGCAACGGGCACTTCCTCGCCGAGTATGCCGCCCGGTTCCCGGCGCGCGCCTGGTGGGCATCGACATCAAGAAGAAGCGCTGCCTCAAGGCCCGGGAGAAAGTCGACAAGCGCGGTCTCGCCAACGTGACCATCGTGCACGAGAGCGCCGAGCAGTACCTCTCCGCGATGGCGGCCGGCAGCGTGACAGCCTTCCACATCTACTTCCCCGACCCCTGGCCGAAGAGCCGGCACCGGAAGCGGCGCTTCTTCACGATGGAGAAACTCCTGCATCTGCACGCGTTGCTCGCCGCGGGCGGGCGGCTGTACTTCGGGACCGACTTCCTCGACTACTACCTCCAGGCGAAGGTGCTGGTCGCCCTGCACGGAGGCTTCGACCTCAGCCCCGAGCCAGCGCCCCCCGAGGTCCTGCAGTCGATCTACGCCCGCAAGTCGCTGGTGCGCGAGAAGCCCGTCCACCTGTTCACGGCCGTGCGCAGGATATCAGCGGATGGCCAGGGACAGGAGCACGAACAGCAGCGGGGTATTGACGGCCACGTCCAGGACGATGAAGAGGGCCGAGACGATTTCCAGCCTGCGCGCCGCGGCGCTGCAGGCAGCGGCGAGTGACTGCGGGTCGCCGGGCACCAGGATGAGCTGTGCCATGGGATCCTCGGGAGCGCGCAGCTCGATCCCCTCCTCGGTTTCCCGGTAGCACCCGAAGGCCACCTGGTCCCCGCCCGCGGCAGCCGCGCGCCGGGGGATCTCCATCTCGATGCGCTCCGTGGCGGCCGGAAGCGCGACGTCCATCCCCCCCGCGCTGATCCCGGCGGCGCCCGGCCCGTGCACGGTACCCCGCAGCATGACGTAGGGTTCCATGTCGGGCAGCAGGGCGGCCCGCTGGGGCTGGGACGGCCGCGGGTCTCCCGGGGGAAAGTAGCGCAGCGGCAGCCGCACCACGTCCCTCTGGGCGCGCATGAGCCGGGCCCTTCTCCAGAACAGCCGGTAGGCGAAGTAGAGCGGGAACCCGGGGGAAGGAACGGGACGAGCGGGCCGATGCTCGCGATGATCGCGGCGATCGCCGCGATCCTGCTCTCGGCGACCGCGGACAACGGATGTAGGCGAGCAGGGCGAGTGACACGGAACCCGTGACGAGCGAGGGCAGCGTAAAGGCATTCACGTACTCGTTCCTGTGCCTGCCGCTCCAGGTCGCCCTCTGGATGATGCCCTCTCGAGGGCAGTCGTGGATGACCACCAGAAGCCGATCCCTGCCTCGCGAGCGGAACACTCCCCGGCCGTCCTCGGCAAAGAGCGCACCCCCCACGAGGACGGGCGTCCCCTCGGGCAGCGAGAAGATCCTGCCCCACGGCACGCTGCGCACTTCGGTCTCCCTCTCCGTCTCTCCGCGCGCCCGCCCTGGCGGGGGAGGATGTACACGGAAAGGCCGCTCAGGTCGGCGGCGACCGACTGACGCCCATTGGTGATCCAGATCCTCTCGTCGCCCTGGATCGCCTCGAGGGTGCCGAAGAACCTGAACTCCCCCAGCAGGCCCGTGGTCTCGCGGGGCATGCGCGCGGGGTTCGCGGTGGGGTGCAGCGATACGGCGAGCAGCCTCCGCCGGAACCGACGCCACTGGGCACGGGCGAGGAAGGCCCCACGCCGGGGACGACGAGGTAGAACAGGACGGCGATCCCGAGCACCGAGAGGAGGGACCACGCCAGGGGGAACCTCATTGGCAGCCTTTCGGGCCGGCGGGCGGCGTCGGCCTCTTGTCTTGCGGAACCGGACGAATCCTTTACTCTCCACTATACCATGGTGGAACGTATTGCTGTAGGTCCCTGGCGGACGAACTGCTACATCTACTCCAGCGCCAAGAAGGAATGCATCATCATCGATCCGGCGGAGACGAGGCGGAGATCGCCGCGCGGGTCGACGTGCTGAACATGGTGCCGGTCGGCATCGCGCTGACGCACGGCCACGTCGACCACGTGGCCGCGCTGGGGAGGCTGAAGGCGAGCTACGAGGCCAGGGGCTACTCGCTGCCCGTCGCCATCCACGGCGCCGACAGGGTGTACCTCGGCGCGGCCGGCATGGACATCCACCGCGAGAGCCTCGAGTTCCTCGACATGGACGAGTCGGGGTTCTTCGGTCCCGACTCCCCCGAGCTGCCCCGGCCCGACGTGCGCCTGAAGGCGGGCGACAAGGTCTTCACGATGGACCTCACCGTCCTCGAGACCCCCGGCCACACGCCGGGCAGCGTGTGCTTCTACAGCGAGCGGGAAGGGGTGCTGTTCTCGGGAGACACGATCTTCTTCGACGGCGTGGGCCGCACGGACCTCCCCGGGGCGACGGGAAGAAGCTCCTGGAGAGCATCGCCCGGACCATCATGGTGCTGCCTCCCGAGACGCGCGTGTTTCCGGGCCACGGGCCCTTCACGACGATCGAGAGGGAGAAACGGGGCAGCACCTTCCTGCGCGCGCAGGCCGCCGAGCAGGCCCGGCCCAGCGCCCCGACCGGCCCCGGTCGGGGAGAAACCGTCGCCGGCGGCGAAGAAGCCCGTGAAGAAGGCCCCGGTCAGGAAGGCAGCGAAGAGGAAGACCGCCGCGGCGCCGTCGAAGAAGAAAACCGCCGCCCCGGCGAAGCGGACCGTGACAAAGCCCGCGGCGAGGGGCTCGGCAAAGCCCCCCGCGAAGAAGGGACGAGGGAAATAGCCCGACAGGGACGGGGCCCGTGCCCCGTCAGCGCGTGCGGCGTTCCTCCGACGACTTGCACTCGATGCACAGAAGCGCGTAGGGAATCGCCTCCAGGCGCTCGCGGGGGATCTTCTTCGAACAGCGTGCGCAGACGCCGTACTTGCTGTTCTCGATGCGCGCCAGGGCGGACTCGATGAGCTGGAGCCTCTTGACTTCCTGGCTGCCCAGCGCTTCCAGCGTCTTCCTGTCGATGTCGTCGGCCGCGATGTCGGCGAGGTCCTTGGGATCCATGTTCTCGATGATCGTGCGGAAGTCTTCGCTCTCGGAGGCGAGGTTGCGCAGGATGTCGTTCTTCAGCTTCAACAGCGAGGCTTTCATCTTTTTCAGGAAGTTTTCATCCATGGCGATTCCTTGGGGTGCCACTGTATCCACATTCTCCGGCGCTTGTCAAGCTCGGCACCCCCGCTTCGCCGGACGGCAAAGCGGCCGTTGACAGCGGGGTCGGTTCCCACTACACTCGCTCAGCCAAGGAGGCATTTTTGGCAAAAGAAGAGGCCATTGAGGTCGACGGAAAAGTCAAGGAATCCCTGCCCAACACGAATGTTCCTGTCGAACTTGAGAACGGTCACGTCATTTCGCCCACCTGTCCGGAGATGCGCAAGCACTACATCCGCATCGTCCCCAGCGACAGGGTGAAGGTCGCCCTCTCTCCCTACAACCTGACCCAGGCAGGATCATCTACCGGGAAGGTACGGCGGGCGCCGCCCTCACTGCTCGCGGTCAGTCGGCGTTCTTCTCTCACGTACTTGGCCTGGGAGGGTCTGATCCCAGGACCTCCACGGCGGTCGCGCTGCCGCCATGTCCACCTCGATCGCCACGCTCTTGTCGTGCGCAGGCCGGATAGCCCTTCAGCGCCCGGTCGAGCCCGCAGCCGCGCACAGGTACCGCCGAGAGCCTCTTTTGTCCGCGTCCAGCCGGAGATTCCACCGGAGAGATCTCGACACCGCCCATGGCAACTCGTGACCGCCCGGGATCGAAATCCATCCCCGCCTGGCACGGCGAAGTCGCCGATCGCCGAGACGATCCGGCCGACGTTGCGGATCGTTGCCGTGCACGGCCGTTTTCACGAGGGGCGAGTTCACGATCGCCTTGCCGATGCCGACGGCGAGGGCCTCGTCGCGCGCGCCCGACACCACCACCTCGATGACGTGGCACCCGCCTTCCGCGTTTCTACGATGTCTCCCGCCAGTGCCGCCAGGACGGACAGGAGGGCGGCGCGGAGCTCCTGCGGGTCCACGCGGCCCCGCTTCCCCGAGGAGAAGGCGAGGACAGTGTCGCTCGTGCTCTGGTCGCTGTCGACGGAGATGCAGTTGAGGGTGCGCTGCACGCACCAGGCCAGGCTCTCGCGCAGCACGTCCCGGTCCACCGCGGCGTCCGCGCACAGGAAGCACAGCAGGGTGGCCATGTTCGGCTCGATCATGCCGAAGCCCTTGGCGATCTCCATGCCACCGAGGCCTTCCCCGCGGCAGCGCGCCGCACCTTTGGAAACGCGTCGGTGGTCATGATGGCCCGGGCAACGGGCAGGATGGAGGAGCCGTCCAGGCCCGACACCAGCGCGGGCAGCGCCGCGCGCATTTCCGCAACGGGAGCTGCCAGCCGATGATGCCTGTCGACGCGCCGAACCACTGCCCGCCCGGCGCCCCTGTGGCCTCGCCCAGGCCCGCCAGCAGATCCTCCGCGTCCTGCTGTCCCCGCGGGGTGCACACGTTGGAGATCTTGTTGTTCACCAGGACGCCGCGGGTAACGGGGCGGGAGAGGCGCTCGCGGCCAAGCAGCACCGGTGCGCCGGGAAACCTGTTGCGCGTGAACACGCCGGCAAAGGCCGGGTCGGCTCATCCAGCGCGATGAGCGACAGGTTCATGGGGAGAGGTTCCGCCACGCTGCGCTCGCGGGAAGAAGCGGATCGGCACCGCGGCCGCCCGAAAGCCCTCCGGGAGCGCGGAGCGGGACGCGAGGTCGTCCAGGTACTCTTTCTCCGAGGCGTAGGTTTCCACGCGCATGGTATAGACGAGGCGCCCCGCTTGCGCAAGGCCGCCGGGACGCGGCCGCCCGCGCGGGTTCGGCTCTGCCAGCCGCGCTCAGCCTCCCGTGTCCAGCGTGAGGAGGAGGGGGAGGTGGTCGGAGTACCCGCGGGGGCCGCGCAGTCCCCGCCAGCGGCGGGGAGACCCGTCGGGGAGCACAAGGAATGGCAGACGCACGGCGCGGAAGCTCCCCTTCCGATAGGAGGCCCCCGTCCTGTCGAAGAGCCCCTGTGAGAGAAGGATGCGGTCGGGCGTCTGCCAGGCGCCTCGATACACGGAGGAGCCGCGCAGCGACGGGGGAGCTCCAGCCACGGGTCGTAGAGAACGAGGGCGCCGTCCCTGACCCCGAGCCGGCCGGTGAGTCGCCCGACAGCGCGATGGTCCACGCCCGCGCCTCGACCGGGACATCCTCGCCCGCCTTCACCAGCGCCGAGCGCCAGCCCCGATCGGACGGCGCCCTCCCATCGGGGTCCTCGTTGAAGTCGCCCGCGACGAGCACGTCGGCCAGCGGGTCGGCCGCGAGGATCTCCCGCGTGCGCCGCACCACGGCGCGCGCCGACTCCCGGTCGGGGACGGCTCTGTCTGCCGCGTGCCCTCGACCCTCGACTTCCAGTGGTTGACGAGAAGGTGCAGCGTGCGGCCGCCCGCCGCGACCTCCACCTCGAGGATGTCGCGCACGGCCGCGCCGTCCAGGGGCCCGACATGCCACGTGTGCACGCGCGTGACGGGCAGCCTGCTCAGGACCGCGACGTTCGCGGCGAGCCCCTCTTTCGGGACGATCACGGCGCACGCGTAGCCCATGCCCGCGAGCCCCCTGTCGCGCAGCACGGCCAGGGCGTTCCCGTTCTCGATCTCCTGGAGCAGCAGGATGTCGGGCCGGCCGGCCACGCTCCCGCGCACGACCTCGGCGATGGTCTCGACGCGCAGCGCGAAGCTCCTGGCGTCCCACGCGCCCCGGCCCGGGTCGCGGTCCGGGTATCCTCGTGCCGGCTCTCACGTCGTCGAAGAGGTTCTCGACGTTGTAGCTCATGACCGTGAGGCCGCTGGTGCAGGAGAGAGAGAAGAGGAAGAAGATCAGCGAGAACAGGAGGGGAAGGGCCCGTCCCCAGCTCACGGCCGCTGGCCGCTCACGCCCGGGACGCGCGCAGCGCCTCGCGGATCCGGGCGACTCTCCGCCGCCCCGGAGCGCGGGGAGAAAAGGTCTCGCCCGTGATGGTCTCGCCACGCGGTGATGTACTTGCGCGCGGCCTCGATGCGCACCTCGTCGGGGATGCGTCGGGAGCGGTCCCCGTCGCCTTTCCAGCCCCGGGCCAGCAGCCACTGGCGGAGGTACTCCTTGTCAAGCTCCCGCTGCGGGCTTCCCGTCGCGGAACAGCTCGTCGTAGCTCTCGGCGTACCAGTAGCGGCTGGAATCGGGGGTGTGGACCTCGTCGGCCAGGAGCAGCTCGCCGTCGCGAAGCCCGAACTCGTACTTCGTGTCGACGAGGATGAGGCCGTTTCGGGCGGCGATCTCGCTCCCCCGCGGAAGAGGGCCCGGGAGGTTCTTCGCACCTGCTGCCACGCGCCTTCGTCGACGATCCCGCCGGAGATCTTCCCCATCGCGACGATCTCGGCTCCCGCGACGGGCTGACGTCGTGGTCGCCCTTCTCCGCCTTGGTGGAGGGGGTGAGGAGGG
>CAVTER010000002.1:0-289365 GCA_963733835.1 uncultured Spirochaetota bacterium | reverse complement strand
GAAGTAAAGATGAATGCGTTCAAGTATTCCATCTACATGGACACATTCAACGCCTGGAGGATCTCGCTGTTTGCGGGAATTGCTACCATACTAATTCTCCTCTATTTCTACCAAACGCCCTATTATGCATGCTTCAAGTTCCTTCCGTCCGGCATCGTGGTGACGTTCGAGGTTACGATAGCGGCCATGCTTATCGCCCTCGTCCTGGGGATGCTGGCGGGACTGGGAAAACTCTCGAAAAACGTCCTGATAAAAGGAATTGCCTCGGTATACATTGAGGTCGTCAGAGGGGTGCCGCTGCTCGTCCAGCTCTTCTATATCCATTACGGCCTCGGGAGTATTCTCAATCTCCCTCCGCTGGTATCGGCCATCACGGCTATGTCCTGGTGTTACGGCGCGTACCTGGGTGAGACGTTCAGGGCCGGCATTCAGTCGATATCAAAGGGGCAGATGGAGGCCGCCAAGTCCCTGGGAATGACTAATTACCAGACGATGCGGCAGGTCATTATCCCCCAGGCGGTCAAGGTAATACTGCCGCCGGTCGGTAACGATTTCATCGCGCTGCTCAAGGATTCGTCACTGGTCTCGATCATCGCCGTGGCCGACCTGCTGCGGAGGGGCCGGGAATTTGTTGCAGTGTATTTTACCGCGTTCCAGACCTATACTCTGGTGGCGCTCATATATCTGGTGATTACCCTGATCCTTTCAAAGGTCGTGTGGAACATGGAAAAGATCATGTCAACGGATGATTAACCATAGAAAGTGCGAGGAACGATTGTGGCAGAACCGATCATTTCAGTAAAGAACGTATATAAAAACTTCGGCCATATCCGTGCCCTTCAGGATGTCAGCGCCGATATATTCCCCGGCGAGGTCGTCGTGGCGTGCGGTCCGTCCGGCTCGGGGAAATCAACCTTCCTGCGCTGTATAAACCGCCTGGAAGAGATCGACCGGGGGTGTATCATTATCGACGGTATGGATATCTGCGACCCGCGCGTGAAGATACACAAGATCAGGGAAGAGATCGGGATGGTGTTTCAGCACTTCAACCTCTTTCCGAACAAGAATGTTTTGGAGAATATTATCCTCGCGCAGATGGTGGTGCGAAAGAGGACGTTTGACGAATCTGTGGGGATAGCAAATAAGCTGCTTGAAAAGGTTGGAATCTTTGATAAGGCCGCGGTGTATCCGAGTAAGCTCTCCGGCGGCCAACAACAGCGGGTGGCCATCGCCCGGGCGCTGGCCATGCAGCCCAAGATAATGCTCTTTGATGAGCCGACCTCGGCGCTTGATCCAGAGATGATCGGGGAAGTGCTGGATGTTATGAAGTCGCTTGCCCGGGAAGGGATGACAATGGTCGTCGTAACCCACGAGATGGGCTTTGCCCGGGAGGTGGGGGACCGGGTCATTTTCATGGACGAGGGGAGGATCGTTGAAGAAGGAAAACCCGATGAGTTCTTCACCAATCCGAAGACTGACCGGGCGAAGCTCTTCCTCAGCCAGATACTCTAAGCTGGAGACATCGAAATCCGGCCGCGCGTGCTGTAACGGACGCAGGAAGACAGGCGGTCCGGAGGGAGCGACGGTAAAAGAAGTTCTACGGCGTGCCGATAAGGCAAAATAAAACGGAAAAAACGTCATCATCCGGCGGCGCGTCGGCGAAAATAACCGATGCGGCCGACAAGATCGGCGCGTTGTCCGAATTATACAGCACCCCACGAAGCCATTTCGGCAATCTCAACTATTACAAAACCCAACAACAAGGCATGGAAATGTATCGATCGATTATCGTATGGGCATGCGTCGTACTGATGTGTTGTCTCCCGAGCGCATGCGGTAAAAAAAACAACGCGAACTCCGATGTGTCTCCCGACGCCATAGCGGCGGGTTCGGACCTTTCAGCGATCATCGGGCGCGGTAAGCTGATGGTGGGTATGGACGTAACCGACATTCGCTATCAGCCCTTTGAGATGAAGGATAAGAACGGCCAGATAATCGGATTTGACGTTGACCTCGCGCAGATGATGGCCGATGAGCTGGGAGTTAATCTCGAAATCGTTCCAACAAACTGGGACGGTATAATCCCCGCGCTTGTAGACGGGAAGTTCGATCTCATTATCTCGGGCATGGCGATAAGCACCGAGCGTAACAAGGCAATTAATTTTTCAACGCCTTACTTCCTCTCGGGTAAATGCCTCCTCATTAACAGACGGGACGTTTTTCATATTAAGGATTACCACGATCTGAACCGTAACGGGACGGTGGTGGTAACGACATTCTCCGACGACATGGTCCTCAAACGCTATTTCCCTGAGACGGACATCGTCAGATTCAAGAGCGACGAAGAAGCCGTGCGTGAGGTAATCGAAAGACGGGCGGACGCGTTTATAGCGGATAGGGCGCGGATCTCTATTTTCGCGGCAAAATACCCTGGGACGACCACAGCTATCGAGGATCCATTTACCTACGAGCCGATGGCCATCGGGATGCGCAAGGGAGACGTTGACCTCCTGAACTGGGTAGATAACTGTATCGAAATTATGAAGGGGGACGGCAGGCTGCCTGCGCTCGAGAAGAAGTGGATGGAGCAGTATGTTCCGCCTTCATCGGAAAAAGGCTAACCCATCCCGGTACACCATGTCGCCGCGATTGTCGGTCGCTTCTGTAATAGACATGGAACGGAACACTGCCGGCGGTTACGTGTCAGACTAAACGATAGGGAGCGGATTCTATATGAGACTACTGGCGCTTGACGTGGGGGAAAGGCGGATCGGCCTTGCCGTGAGCGACCCTCTCGAGACGATAGCACAGCCCCTGGGAACGATACCGCGGAACGCAGCGTCTATAGAGACTATCGCTCGGATCGTGAGAGAAAAAGAAGTCGGGGAAATCGTCGTCGGGCTTCCGGTCAACATGAACGGGACCTTTGGCCCTAAGGCGGATGAGGTCAATGAATTCGCCCACGAAATAGCCGATGCGGTCGACATCCCGCTGGTCTTTATCGACGAGCGCCTTACCACTGCAGAGGCGGAAAAATTGATGATTTCGGCGGATGTATCCAGACAAAAAAGGAAAGGGACTATCGATAGTGTGGCGGCGGCCATAATCCTTGAAAAACGCTTAAGAGACAGACAGGATCGGACGGGTCGTAGCGGCGACGCCCGTGACGGATACGTCAGATCCTGCAGTAATGATATGAAACTTATAAAGAAAATATCGATGTTCCCCCTATTACTGGTTATCGTTGCCATAGCCGGTACGGGATTCGTTGTATACCGGACGTTTCTTACGCCAACGGGAAGGCTCACGGAGCCGATTGTTGTAGTCGTCGATGAGGGCGACACACTTTCTGAGACCGCGCTATCGCTGGAAGAGAAGGGGGCAATCCTAAACGAGCGGCTGTTCGTTACAGCGGCCCGCTATCTCGGCGTCGATAGACTAATACGCGTCGGCGAATACCAAATCGACCCGACGATGTCCCCGAAAGACATCCTGGTAATGCTCCTCAAGGGACACGTGGTGGAATACCCCGTTACCGTACCGGAGGGGCTCAACATCCACCAAGTTAGTGACCTTCTGGCCGAGAAGGGATTTGGCGACCGGGACGAGTTTATCAGACTCGCTAAAGATAAGGAATTCATCGCCTCATTCGGTCTGGAGGGGGTAACGCTGGAAGGATATCTCTTCCCTGATACGTACCGTGTTACGAAAGGAATGCATGAGCCGGAGATTATTACCTTGATGGTCAATCGGTTTTCAGAAGTCTTCAGTGAAGAAAAGGAAAAGGCGAACGCAGGTAACACGCTGACGGACTATGAGCGGCTAATCCTGGCCTCGATCATTGAAAAGGAGACGGGTGCCCCAGAGGAACGCCCCCTCGTTTCAGCCGTCTTCACGAACCGTATTAAGAAGGGCATGAAACTTGACAGCTGCGCGACCGTGATATACGGAATCTGGGACCGGTTCGACGGTAACCTGACTGAACGGGACCTCTCAACATGGACGAGCTATAATTAAATTGCACAAATGTGGCGGGTGAAAATGGCACACTCCGCCCTTCCAGAAGCCAACCTTCACAAGCTGTCCAAGCAGGCAGAGCGAAGGTTGTCAGGGCACACTGTCACCTCCGGAGTGGAGGCGGCGATGCACGGGAGGGAGAAGCGAGTGGTGTTGCGCGAGTATCTGAATCTGGGCTGGTCCAAGAGTGCCTTGGCGCGGAAGCTGGGCGTTGGACGAAGCACGATCCACCGATGGATCGTTGGCGGCCAGCTGGAGCGGGACCTGGATGGGGAGGTGGTGCGCTACAGAGCCCGGCCTGTGGTGCCCCGCAAGATCGATCCCTATCGTGGGATCATCGACCATCGAGTGCAGGAGTTTCCCAAGCTGAGCTCGGTGCGGCTGTACCAGGAGCTGCAGGCAGCCGGAGACCCTGGCGGGTACACGCAGGTCAAGGAATACGTGCGCGTGGTTCGGCCCACGGTGGTGGAGCCGGTGGTGCGCTTCGAGACGCCTCCCGGGCATCAGGGGCAGGTGGACTTCGCACACTTTCGCCTGCCATGGGGCAGGCGCTGGGCGCTGCTGGTCGTGTTGAGCTACTCGCGGCTGATGTGGCTGCAGTTCTTCCGCCGCCAGGACATGGCAACGCTGTTCAGCGGTCTTGAGCAGGCATTCCGGTATTTCGGTGGGGTGCCGCAGGAGTTGCTCTTCGACCAGATGCGCTCCGTGGTGGTCGCTGACCAACGGTTGCAGGGCGGCGGTCTTGTTGAGAATCTGGAGTTCCTGCGCTTCGCTCATCACTGGCAGTTCCGCCTTCGGGCCTGTCGCCCCTATCGAGCCAAAACCAAGGGCAAGGTCGAGCGGCCGATCCGCTACGTGCGGGAGAACTTCTTCTACGGCCGCCGATTTCTCAACGACGCAGATCTGGATAGCCAGCTGCATCAGTGGCTGGAGAATGTCGCCAACGTACGCACCCACGGCACCACCGGGGAGCGTCCTGTGGAGCGCTTCCAGCGCGATGAACGAGCCGTTTTAAGCCCCGTGTGTGCAGCTCCGTATCGATCGCTGGTTCTCGCGATGCCCTCGGCACGGCCAATCGTGCCTGGAGCAGCCCCATGGCTTGAGGTGGAGCGCCGGCCGTTGCAGCTGTACAGCCAACTGGCGGAGAGTCGCTGATGAAAGCCGCTGCCGCTTCCCGTCGCGAGACGATCCGCTTCATGCTGGCCGACCTGAAGATGCCCGGGGCTCTGGAAGCCGTCGATGGGGTGCTCTCCAAAGCCGATAACGGCGCGGTCACAGCTGCAGAGGCCATCCAGGAGTTGTTAGGGGCGCAGATCACCCTTCGCAATAACCGTCGGCTGCAGGCCGCCATGCGCTCCTCACGACTTCCTGCAGTGAAGACTCTCCAGGAGTTCGACTTCTCCTTCCAGCCCTCGATCAAGCGCGAGCAGATCGACAGCCTCTCCGAGCTGGGCTTCGTGGAGCGCAAGGAGAACGTGGTGCTGCTGGGACCTCCCGGGGTGGGCAAGACCCATCTTGCCATCGGCCTTGCCATCACGGCAGCCCAAAGAGGCCGCCGTGTGTACTACGGCACCCTGGCAGACTTGGTCAGCTCGCTGGAGGATGCACGTGCTTCGGGGAGCCTCAAGCACCGCCTCTCGGTGGTCGCCGCCCCTCGCTGATGGTGGTCGACGAGATCGGCTACGTTCCGATCAGCCAGACGGGGGCCATGCTGTTCTACCAGCTGATGAGCCGCCGCTACGAGCGGGCCTCCACGGTGCTGACCTCGAACAAGAGCTTCGAGGAATGGGGTGAGGTATTCGGTGACGAGGTCATGGCTGCTGCCCTCATCGATCGAATCGTGCACCACTGCCATATCCTGAATATCCGGGGCAACTCCTATAGGATGCGCCAACACACCGAGCTCTGGCAGCAACTGAAGGCCAGTTCAGAGGGTTCCTCTACAGCCAGATCACGCAGAAAGGCGAAGGAGGAGCAAACGTCCTGAGGGCTGACACCCCCCGGCGGAGTGTGCCATTTTCATCCGCCAGAAAGGGGGTGCGGACGTTTTCTTGGACCATGAGGGAGGTGGTCCGTGTACTCTCATTCAGCGAGGGTGAGAGCCGTGAGGCTCTACGTCAGCTACGGTCGGGCGCCAGCAGCAACCATTCGTGAACTGGGGTACCCATCCCGCGGTATGCTCCGTGCCTGGTACCGCGAGTTCATCGAAACCGGCGAACTTCATCAAGACTTCCGTCGTGCGGAAAAGTACTCGAACGACCAGAAGCAGCGGGCCGTGGAACACTACTGCAAGAGTGGCCGCTGTATCTCGAGAACCGTCGCAGTGCTTGGATACCCAAACCACCAGACACTGAGGAAGTGGATCGACGAACTGCGACCCGGTACACGCAAGGTATCCATTCGGAGAGGAAGCGCGGTATCGTTCTCCCGAGAAGAGAAGCGACGCGCAGTTGTCGATCTGTGTTCGCGAGAGGTTTCCGCGGCGGCGATCTCCCGGGACTTTGGTGTGAGCAGGCAGAGCCTGTACGCGTGGAAGAACAAGTTGCTCGCAGAGGAGGTACCCGCGCAGCATGGAGAGGAAAGGTCGCCATCCTTCGTCTGACGACAGGGATGAACTGATGCGCGAGGTCGAGTCGCTTCGCAAGCGCATTCACCGCCTGCAACTGGAGCACGACATCCTGAAGAAGGCGAACGAACTGCTAAAAAAAGACCAGGGCATCGATCCGCAGGATCTGACGAACAGAGAAAAGACCCTGCTGGTTGATGCCCTGAGAACTACGTACGGGCTGTCTGAGCTCCTTGAGCAGCTCCAGATGCCACGAAGCAGCTACTTCTACCACAGGGCCCGTCTGCGCGTCGCCCGAGAAGTACGCAGAAGTGCGTGACGCGATCGCGGGGCTCTTTGAGGCCAACAAGAGGCGCTACGGATACCGGCGTATCCACGCTGCCTTGCGGCGGCGTGGGCTGTCGGTCTCGGAGAAGATCATCAGGCGGATCATGGCGGAGGAGGGCCTGATCGTCGTGACAGTCAAACGCCGCCCATACTCGTCATACAAGGGGGAGATCAGTCCCGCCGTCGACAACGTCGTCGACCGCAACTTCCATGCGGAGGCTCCGAACAGAAAGTGGCTGACTGACATCACGGAGTTCCAACTCCCGTTCGGCAAGGTCTACCTGTCACCCATGATCGACTGCTTTGACGGCATGGTGGTGAGCTGGACCCTCGGGACCAGCCCGGATGCAGAGCTGGTGAATGCCACGCTCGACGTGGCGATCGCCGGCCTGCCCGAAGGAGAGCATCCCATCGTGCACACTGACAGGGGTAGTCACTACCGATGGCCGGGATGGATCTCAAGAATGGAACAGGCTTGCCTGACACGATCCATGTCGAAAAAGGGGTGCACTTCCGACAACGCGGCTTGCGAAGGCTTCTTCGGTCGGCTCAAGAACGAGATGTACTACAACCGGTCATGGAGCGACGTTGGCATACAGGGGTTCATGGACGAAGTCGATGAGTACATCACGTGGTACAACCAGAAGCGTATCAAGCTGTCGCTTGGCGGTCTGAGTCCAGCCGAGTACCGGCTGGGCCTGAATGCAGCCGCATAGAAACGTCCAAGAAAACGTCCGCACCCCCAAATGTGCCATTTTCGCCCGCCGTTGACACATAACGTGCCGCGGGTAGGCGACGTGGCCCTGAGGCCAACAAGGCCGAAGGGCCATGTGGCGGAGCGGCGCGCCGCAGCGCCGCGAAGCCCGAGGCGCCTTCTGAGGCGCCGATGCGCCTACGCGCTGTTATGTGACGTGCCCCGAAGCCAAACTGTGTTGCTTCGCCGAAGAAGACACTGCATCGGGAGCGTCATTATTGGATCGCCATGGGTGTGAGCCGGAAGACTGTCGCGCGAACACTGCTCGCACAGGTCAATTGTTGCATGACGCTTGTGCTCAGGTATGCTTTCGGTAATGAAGGCGATCACGCCGGAATGGAGCGTCTTCGAGCCAACAAAGTCCAATCGAAGGCTCTCTTGGGGTTTCACCGTTTCGAACAGCCGTGGTCCTTTTCCGGCGAGACCGGGTGTACTACGAAGTAGTATTCGTCGATTAGACCGTGGTTCGAAAGCTGTGATGCGATGCTCAGACTGCCTACAGAAATGTCATTCCCAGGTTGCTGCTTTAGCGTGAGCACCTCTTCCGCAAGGTTTGCCCGCACGATCCTCGTGTTGTTTCCCTCAACCTGCTTCAACGTCGTGGAGAACACGATCTTGTCAAGCGAGTCGAAAATGCGAGCGAACTTTCCGGTTGCGCCTGCCTCCGATTGGCTCTTCGCGATGTCGGGCCAATAGGGAACCATGAGTTGATACGTGATCCGGCCAAGAACGAGGAGGCTCGAACTGCGCAGCAGATTGGTGAAGAAGTCGTGCAACTCCTCGTCGGCAATCCCGTCCCTGTGGTCACAGTACCCGTCTGCGGTGGTATTGATGGCGAAGACAACCTTTCTCATATGACCTCAATATACGAAATCGCAGTTGGAGTTCAAACACTGCTTGTGGGAATTCCCCTATTCCAAGTAGAACAGCGGGGCATGACACATAACTACCATTATGCGAATAGAGGGCCTCCCGGGTGGGCTGCGAGGTGCATCTAGGTTTCCCGGTGTCAGCGCATCTGTGCGCTATGCACACTCTCTCGTTTCGCCATGGGGTCAGGCATCGCGCATTTCGTCTTGCTCTCCCGCAAGCAGCTCCGAGGTGTCCCCTCCCCTCACTGGCACAACCGAGGGTACTGTGACTCCCAACCGCACAGCAGGGTGTGAGAGGCCGTCGCCAAATGATCAACTATCGTGACTTCTTCAATCGAGAGCTGAAGCATCGCGGCTATGCGCCGAATAACCTCAGGGCATACGGAGGAGGCCCGGAACGGTTCCTCGAGTTCGGGGGCAGGACCTGTTTCGCGCCGGGGGGAAGGATGCAAGGGTTTGTCGTCGCCTGCGATACCCGGGAACCCCGGCGGAATGCCTGGTGTGCCACCAGACTGTTCTACGACCTTGTGCCCCAGAAGTCCTGCCCGCATGCCGCGGGAAAGGTGCGTCCGCGCCATCGACCTGATACTTGCCCGCCTTCCGCGGCGGTGTGAAGGTCGTGCTGTCGCAGGTCC
The DNA here is from genome assembly GCA_963733835.1 of uncultured Spirochaetota bacterium. GTDB lineage: Bacteria > Spirochaetota > Spirochaetia > SZUA-6 > Fen-1364 > CAVTER01. Next base: position 280,194 of record CAVTER010000002.1, on the reverse strand, counting down.
CGATGGCCTGAGCCTCGCGGCCCACGGCGATCGCCGGGAGCACGGCTCAGATCCGGCGGACCGCCACGACCCACTCCTCGGGGCCTTCCTTCTCGTAGCGCCACTCGTGCCTGCCGTTCTCGCGCGTCTTGAACAGCACGCGCAGCGGTTCGGGCTTCCTGTCGTTGGTGATGCGGAGGGTCTGCCCCGCGGCCAGATCTGCCCAGCGCTTCATGATCAGGTCCAACCGCTGGAACAGGGGCACCCCGCGCACGTCGAGGTCCACCACGACGGGCCCCACCTGGTCTGCCGGCTTGAAGCAGCAGTAGCCGATGGCGTCGCAGCCCCGCTTCACCTCGTCCCACTCGGCAGGGTCCAGCACGTCGAGGGCCTGCATGTAGACCTTCTCGTCCTCGGTGGCGATGTGCGCCGTGAGCTCCCGCACAATGAACGCCCCGATCTCGCCCACCTCCGCCGCAAATGCGGAGAAGTCGCCGGTCCCCGCCGACTGGGCGAGCTGGTACAGCCGCCGCTTCTTCGCGCGGAACACCCCGTGGTCGGCTTTCATGAGGGCCGGAAGCTCCGAGGCGCCGTGCGCCTCCATGCGCGGGAACAGGATGTCCTCCTCGCGCTGGTGATGGCTCTCTGCGTCCACGAGGTGGTGCGCGATGCCCTTGAGCACCTCGAGCTCAGACTCGAAACCGGCGAACCCGTCGCCGTTCCGCTGCCTGCGCTCGAGCCGATCGACGAACGCTGCAAGCTGCTCAACGCTCGCGAGGATGAACCTGTGCTCCTCCATCAGTGTGAGCACGGGGTGCAGGGCGGGAAGCGCCTTCAGCGATTGCTCCTGGATTGCTGTCATCTCATGTCCTCCTCTCGACTGTCAGCCACGACTCGATGCCCGTCCTGTCCACGAGCATCATCTTCACTTTCCCCATCCACAGGCTGCGGAACTCGGCAGCTTCCTCGGGCCGGGCAGCCTCCCAGACCACCTTCTCCATCAACTCACCCATGCGCCGCGCTTTTTCCGCAGGGAAAGGGATGGCGCGGGGCGAAAACCTCGCAAGGACCACGGCGTCGGTGTCGGTGCGCCGGAACTCGAAGCACATCCCCTCGCCATCCGGCTTCTCCCTGCTGAAGGTGAGCAGGTCCTTGCGCCTGAAGAGGGGACCGATGCCCTTGAATCCCGTCACGGGGGCAGCGCCCGTCAGGAGCATGAAGGCCTGGCCCATCACGCCGAAGGTGCCTTCGTCGGGGCCCCCGTAGACGGTCACGGCCACCTGCCCACGCACGGGGATCTCCTCCCCGTACAGGGCGGCAAGCGCCCCGTTGCAGACCAGCCAGGAGCCGGCCATTGTCGGGCAGGCATGGCCTGCCAGCTTGACCAGGTCGCCGAAGCGGTAGGTGAAGACTGGCTCGCCGGTGAACGCGCCGAGCGTCTCGGCCAGCGGCTCGCGCATGCGCAAGGGCGCCACCTCCCCGAAGAACTCCTGGAATTGCTCGTCCATCACGACACCTCCCCTTGGGCGGGCCGCTGCACCGCCGCAGCACACTCGGTCACGGAAAGCCAAGACGGAGACCTGCGTGCGATACCGCCTGCCAGCCCTTTCAGGGTGGTGCGGCCCAGGACCTCCGCCATCTTCTGCCGGGCCTCCTCGAAGGCCGCCGACACCGGACATGCCTCGCCGACAGGGCACTTCCTGCGCGCCTTCATACACTCGTACAGGGGCAGCGAGCCGTCGATCGTCTCCACGATGTCCGCCAGGCTGATCCCCGCCGTCTCGCGCGCCAGCGCGAACCCTCCTCGCACGCCGCGCTGCGAGCGCACGAGACCTCCCCGGGCAAGGACCTGGAAGACCTTGCGCAGGTAGCTCTCCGGCACCTTGATGGCCCGGGCCACGTCGCCCACCAGGACAGGCCCCTGTCCCTGGTGCGCCGCCAAGTACACCAGGCCGTGGATCGCGTATTCGACGCTGGCCGAAAATCGCATGCCCGCCTCCCCTAAACAGGATATTGTGTATCCTGTTTATCTTGAATATATGATGCAGACTGCCCGCCGTCAAGGGGCGGGCGCGACACCCCAGCAGATTTGAAATTCCACCCTCCCGCGCTATGTTGGCAGATGGAGGTTCACCGATGCGCCGCCCTCTGTTCTTTGCACCCGCACTCCTCGCCCTGGTCGCCCTGGCGTTGCCCGCTGCAGCGCTGCCCGGCCGCATCTCGCGCAGCCCGCGCGAGACCGGCACCGCCGTGCTGCGGGACCTTTCGGTCCGCGACGGCATGCTCGTCTTCAGGGTCGACTCCGGCGGCTGCACGGACGCCGCCAGCTTCCGCGTCCGCACGGAACGGGAGGAGGGAACCGGGCCGGAATCACCCCACTACAGGCTTACTATCGAGAGGGTGCGCATCGACGAGTGCAAGGCCATGCTGTGGGAGGGCGTGGTCATCGAACTCGACCTCGTGCGCGACGTGGGCCTGAAAGGCTCGTACACCGTGTCTGTCACCAACCCCGTGCAGCGGACCGACGACGGCCTGGACGCGAACAGGGCCCTCCTCGGCGCGACGGTGCGCGCCATAGGCTTCGAGGCAGATGCCACCAGGCGAAAGCTTGCCGCCGCCGAGGGAGGAACCGGGCCGAAAGAGAACATCGAGAGGTTCCGCGCGAAGCTGGCCGCACTGGAGGAGCAGCGGGAGACCTTCAGCGCCATGCAGCCTTCCGACTACCCCACCCCCGTCCGGCAGGAGCCTGAACCCCCCTCCATCCTGGAACAGTCGCCGGGCTGGGGCCCCATCCTTCCTCCCATCCTCCGCGAGCTGGTCGTGACAGTGGACGGGCCACTGGCGGATGATGCACTGCTCTCGGTGGAGGGAACGAGCAAGTCAGGCCCCTTCTACCACCTGGCCGGCATCGAGGGGGGCGACTACGGCATGTTGAAGAAGGGCCGGCGCTACCGGCTCACCGCCTGCCTGGTCTACAGGCGCGAGTACGTCGGGCTGATCGGCAGCTACTCCGTGTACGTCATGGCCGCGCGGTGAGCAGGCGGAAGCCCGCAGAGATGCCCAGCCGTGCGGACAGGGCGAGGGCCAGCCGCGGCCGATCGCCCGCCTCCGCTGCACCCTGCCAGCCGGGGTCGGCGTCGATGCGGGCAGACAGCCCCAGGAGGAGCGAGGTGCCGGCGCGAGCAGTGCCCGTTTCATGACTGCCCCCGTCCGGCGAAATTGTAGCGGATCACCTTCCGGGGACAGCCGTCCACGCAGGAGCCGCAGAGGATGCAGTCACTCGATTCCATGTCCTCCGCTGCCACCAGCGCCTGGACGTCGATGCTCATGGGGCAGCTCTTCGTGCAGGCACCGCAGCGCGTGCACGCCTCCTTCCTCGCGGCAAGGCCGAGGGACGGCCACGCCAGGACATTCCTCGCCTTCCTGCCGACGATCATGAAGGGCGCCATCCAGCAGATGGTATGGCAGCCGGCCCTGCGTCCCACTGCCAGCGACAGCACGAGGAACACGGCGACGACAGCCACGTACGCGATGAGGCCCGGCGGCTCCCCAACCGATATGCCGTGCCAGGTCTGGTAGAAGAAGTCGACCCGGGAGAAGCCGCCCGCACGGATGGCGAGAAACACCAGCCCGGCGATCCAGGGCGCCCAGATCGCCCACTTGATCCACCCGATGCGCCTGCTCGGCACGGGGCGTCCCCGCCGGAGGGCCACGGCCTCCTGCAGGCCCCCCACGGGGCACGCCCAGCCGCAGAAGAGCCTCCCGACGAAGAGCGACAGGACGAACTGCGCGGCGAACACGAGCAGGCTCCCCGTGACGATGCCCTGCGCCGCTCCACCCAGGGACATGACAGGGGAGAAGTAGTACAGCGTCACGGGCAGCAGCGCGAAGCTCGTGAAGATGAGCACCCGACGGACCTTCTGGCGTGTTTTCATGGGACCTCCCTGCCCGTCCCATTGATACCCGCGCGCACCTGCCCGCGCCATGAGGAAAACACCCTATTCGATCGAGTTGGTCCTGATGAGCTGGAACATCTGCACGCGGCTTGCAACGCCGAGCTTGCGATAGATGTTCGCCACGTGGTTGTCGGCCGTCTTGGCCGAGATGAAGAGCTTCGCCGCCGCCTCCTTCACTCCCATCCCCGTCAGGAGCAGGGCGATCACCTCCCGCTCTCTTGGCGATATGCCGAACGCGGACACGAAGTGGTCGGTCAGGACCTCCTTCTCTGCATAGGCGGGCCTGTTCAGGTACTGCAGGCCGAAGGCGACGGTGAGGCAGTTCAGCACGAGGAAGTACAGCGGCTGGGTGAGGTTGTCCATGAAGCCAAACACGCCGAGCAGGGGCACGAAACCCATAGCCGCGTCGATGAGCATGAGCGGGAAGAATACAGCTGTGAGGGCGAGGAAGATCACCAGGGCCCGCCGCAGCGTCCCGTCGCCGACGCGGCCCAGGCGGAGCGCGATGAAGGCGAGGCCGAAGACGATCATCCCGAAGAGCACGGCCGCGAGAAACACGAACGCGGGCGTCCAGCGGGGAAAGGCGAGGGCCCAGACCGCGGCAAGACCCACCAGCGCGTCGAGCACGAAGAACGCCACCCGCTTGGGCCTGCCCACGGGCAGGTCCACAAGCCGGTGGTAGAAAAAGGGGCTGGTGACGATGAAGAGAATGCCGCCGGCTGCCTGCGCGATCCACGCGGCGATCCGCGCTCCCGTGCCCGGACCGGGGATGGCGACCTCCGCGTACATGGCCACGAGGAAGCCGATGAGGATCAGGTACAGGGAGAGCAGGAACCACCCGTAGGAGCGGACCACGGGCTTGCGCTGGCGCTGCCAGACCACGAGGGTCTGGCTGAGAGAGGCCGTCCCCGCCACCAGGGCGAGCACGTAGAACGTCATGGCCAGGTGCGCCACGGCCCTGCAGTCCCCCGTGCCCGCATGACTACGCCGGCTCCCCGTCCCTCTGCATCACTCGGGGCAGGATCTTCTCTTCGTAGTACCTGCGCGTGATGGGATAGAAGGCCAGCGAGGGCGATCCCGCCGGCGACGAGGACCGCGGCGATCGGTCCCAGCAGCAGCCGGATGCCCGAGCTTCACCATGGGCGCCTGCTCCACGTTGGGCACGTAGCCCGTCCACTTCAGCACCCAGCCGTTGATGAGGAAACGCGAAGTCCGACACCGAGCTGGTTGACGAGGTTCCACAGGCCGTAGAACGCCCCTTCCCGCCGGATGCCGGTCTGCGCGTACTCCAGCTCGACCGTATCGGGGATGATCGCGTACGGCATCACGTAGTTGGTCGAATAGCCGATCCCCGCGAGACCCATGAGGACGTACATGAACATCGGGCCCCGAGTCGACGCGAAGAAGAAGACAAGCAGAAGGACGATCCCGAACAGCCCCATGCCGAAGGTTGTACGCCCACTTCTTGCCGATGCGTTTCGAGACTTGCGTCCAGACGGGAATGAACACGAGTCGGCCATGACGAAGAAGGGGAGCCAGTGCGAACTTGCGCGGCCGCCTCATCGTGCCGAACAGATGTACTGGAAGTAGTCTCGACAGGGTGGTCTGAAGGACGCCGTGGCTGCCATATGTGCAGCCGTACGCGACCAGCACCAGGACGAACGGCCTGTTCGTGAGGGCCGCCCTGTAGGTCTTGAGGAACCCCTCCTGCACCGACGCCTCCTCGGCGGCTCGCGCTGGCTCCTTGATCATGAAGTAGGTGATCAGCGCAGTCACGCAGATCACCAGGCCCATCGCCGCTCCCATGACCATGGCATCCGAGTATCCTTGTTGGCGAACATGTCGACGATGAACAGACCCCCGACGCCGATGAATGTCCCGATGACGGCGAAGCTCATCCGGTATGCATTCAGCGAGGTCTGCTCGTCGTAGCCGCCGGGTCAGCTCGGGGGTGAGCGCGCCGTAGGGAATGTTGATCACCGAGTAGGAAGCGACCAGCAGGCAGTAGATGATGATCACCCAGACTGCCAACCAGCCCTGGCTGCGGATGTGGGGATTGGTGTACATGAGGATCATGAAGAAGACGACGGAAATCGCTCCGCCGAGCATCCATGGCCGTCGTCGGCCCATGCCGGCTCCTCGTCCTGTCGGAGAAGAACCCGATGGCCGGGTCGATCGACCGCATCCCAGATCTTGCCCAGCAAAGAGGATGCTCCCCGCCAGCCCAGCACCAAGGAGAGCGACATCCTTGATGAAGTCAGAAGACGTAGAACCCCATGATTGTCACGAAGAGGTTCCCGCCGATGTCGCAGACGCCGAACCCGATCTTCGTCCGCAGGCTCAGCGTCCCGCCCGCGCCAGTCACTTCCCGACCTCTTCATGCCGCCTCCTTCTTCCTGCCGGAGAGGGCCTGGAACGCGGCGATGCCGCCCAGGACCACGATGCCGATGATGTCCGTGACCAGGCCGGGGTCGACAAGGCACAGCCCCGCACCGATGAGGAGGACCCTCTCGACCCAGTGCAGCTTCTTCACGAGGAACCCGGTGAGCCCCGCGCTGATCGCCGTCATGCCCACGAGCGACGTGACCACCGCCACGATCATGCTGCCCGGCGTCGCCTTGATGAGCAGCAGCTGCGGCGACATGACGAAGATGTAGGGCAGGATAAACGCCCCGATCGCCAGGCGCGTGGCCGTCACCCCTGTCTTGAATGGGTTGCCCCGCGCGATGGCCGCCCCCGCGTAGGCGGCGAGCGCCACGGGCGGGGTCAGGTCGGCGATGATGCCGAAGTAGAACACGAAAAGGTGCGCGGCCATGGGGATCACGCCCAGGGACAGGAGCGCGGGGGCCGCGATGGTGGAGGTGATGATGTAGTTCGCGGTGGTCGGCACGCCCATGCCGAGGATGATCGACGTGATCATCGTGAAGAACATCGTGAGCAGCCTGTTGCCGCCGGCAAGAGACACCAGGGCGCTCGCCAGCTTCAGTCCCAGGCCGGTCTTTGTGACCACCCCCACGATGATGCCGGCGAGGGCGCAGGCCACGGCCACGCCGAGGGCGCTCTTCGCCCCCTTCTCCAGCGCGGCCAGCAGTCCCCGCACCCCGTTCGGTATCCATGTCCGCAGCAGCGACCCCGCGGTGAGGATCCTGTTCCTGCCCGGCCTCACGTCGGCGCGCACGAGCCTGCCCGTCGTGAGGAGCACGAGCATGATAACGACGGGCCGGATCAGCGCGGCGAGGATCGCCAGTCCCGTGGCGCCCAGCGCCACCTTGTTGAGCGAGAAGCCCGAGATGAGCAGCCAGATGATGCCGACCAGGGGGAGGAGCAGCTCGCCCTCCTCGACAAGGATCTTCCAGATGCTGGGAAGCTCCTTCCTGCTCAGTCCGCGCAGGCCCAGCTTCTTGGCCTCGAAGTGCACGCCCGCGAAGATCCCGCAGAAGTACAGCAGCGCCGGGATCGCGGCCGCCTTTGCCACGTCGAGGTACGGCACGTTCAGGTACTCGGCCATGAGGAACGCCGCCGCTCCCATGATCGGGGGCATGATCTGGCCTCCCGTGGAGGCGGCAGCCTCCACGGCGCCGGCGAACTCGGCCTTGTAGCCCAGCTTCTTCATCATGGGGATGGTGAAGCTTCCCGAGCCCACCACGTTGGACACGGAGCTTCCCTCCACCATGCCCTCCAGGGCGCTGGTGATCACGGCGACCTTGGCCGGGCCTCCCGAGGCCCAGCCGGCGATGGCGTTGCCGATGTCGATGAACAGCTTCCCGATTCCCGTGAGCTCGATGAACGCCGCGAAGATGAGGAACAGGAACACGAAGCTCGCCGAGACCCCCAGCGGGATTCCGAACATGCCCTCGATCGTGAAGAACAGGTGGTTCACCAGCTGCGGGATTGTCACGTCCCTGTGCGCGAGCGCCCCGGGCAGCCACTGTCCGAACCGGGCGTACAGGAGGAAGACGCCCGCGATGGTGATCATGGGAAGGCCGACGATGCGCCTGCCCGCCTCGAAGACCAGGAGGATCCCGACGATGCCGACCGCGATGTCCAGCGGGGTCAGGATTGCCGCCCGGGTCACGAGCACCCCATAGTTGACGATGAGGTAGCCCAGGCTGGCCAGCGACAGGGCCACGAAGAGCAGGTCGACGGGATTGAGCCTGTCGCGGCGCATCTTCTTCGAGGCCGGGTACAGCAGGTACACCAGGGTGAGCACGAAGGCGAGGTGCACCGCGCGCTGCAGGTGGGCGTCCAGCGTGCCGAACAGGCCCGTGTAGATGTGGAACAGGGAGAAGGCGAGCGCGATGATCGAGATGGCGATCTTCTGCCAGCCGCCCAGCTCACGGTGGGTGGACTCCTTGTCCACCTTCTCGAGGACCTTCTTGAACTCGGGGCTGTCGAGATCGACGGCCGCGGCGTCGCCAGCGGCAGAAGCGCCCCCTGTCACGCTCTTCTTCTCGCTCACGGACGGCTCCTCGTCATCGGGCTCTCGCGCGGGAGAGGATGACCTCCCCGGGCGATTTCCTTTCTATAGTAAAGCCCGCTCGATGCTCTCCTGCAAGCAGGTCGAGCATGTCGTGCTCCCTGCCCCCGACGGCGAGCCTGTGCTCGGTGAGGGGCAGCGCCAGCAAGTCGATCCGCGGGAAGACCCGCGACATGCCGTCGATCACGATCGAGCCGTCCCGCAGGCTCACCGTGCCGCCCTCGTCGCCGAAGGGAAGCCCGGCCCCCAGGCCCTTGAAGACGGTCCGGTACAGCTCGATGCGACCGTCCCCTGCCCCCCGGTAGTACTCGGCGCAGGGCTCGCGGGTCACCGAGTGCCTCCAGGAAATGACAAACGCCGGCTCCCCCCGGCCCAGGGGGAAGATCGCGGCGGTGCGGCCCGAACCCGTGCGCACGACCAGGCAGTCGCGCCGCGGGAAAAGCAGGGCGGCAGCCGCCGCAAGGACGACTGCCGCCGCGATGGCAACGGCGCGCCGGGCGGCGCGCGTCACCCTACTTCTCCTTGAAGAACCTCTCGGCACCGGGGTGCACGGGGATGGGCAGGCCCTCGAGGGCCGTGGCCCGCTGGATGTTCCTGCCCTGCGCGTGCGCCTGCACGAGCCGGTCGAGGTTCGAGAAGATGGCCTTCGTCGCGTTGTAGACCAGCTCCTCGTCCAGCGACGCGCTGGCCACGAGGATGGACTTCACCGTCACGGTGTCCACGTCGGCGGTCTGCTTGCTGTAGGTGTCCCTCGGGATCTTCACCCGCACGTAGAAGGGGTACTTCGCGATCAGCCTGTCGGCGATGACCTTCGTGACGGGGATGACCAGGATGTCCTTCTGCGCCGCCACGTCGCGCACGGCGGCCGTCGGGGCGCCCGCGGTCAGGAACGCCACGTCGGTGTTGCCGTCGCGAAGGCCGTTGGCGCCTTCGGCAAAGGAGAGGTACTGCGGGGTGATGTCCTTGTAGGTGAGGCCTGCCGCCTCCAGGACCTGGCGGGCGTTGACCTCGGCGCCGCTGCCCGCCGCGCCCACGGCGATCCTCTTGCCCTTCATGTCGGCCAGGCTCCTGATGCCCGAGCTCGTCAGGGTCACGACCTGGATGGTCTCGTTGTACAGGGTCGCCACGGCGCGGACGTTCGGCTGCTTCTTGTCCTTGAACATCTCCACGCCGTTGAAGGCGTAGTACGCGATGTCGTTCTGGACGAACGCCATCTGCACCTCGTCGGTGGCCAGCATGTTGATGTTGGCGACGGAGGCGCCGGAGGTGACCGCGGTGGCGTTCACGTCGGACACGTTCTTGTTGATGATCTCTGCCATGGCGCCGCCGAGGGGGAAGTACGTCCCCGCCGTGCCGCCCGTGGCGATATTGAGGAACACCTTCCCCGCGGCCGCGGCGCCCGCGCAGGCGACGGCCAGGGCGAGGAGGACCAGGACAGTCCGCTTCATGAAGATACCTCCCTTGAAAGATTATGCAGGATTATGCGGGAGCCCGGGGGAAATGTCAACGAGAAACGGCCCCTCGCGCCGTCCCGGCACGCATGCTACACTCCCCGGCATGAGCGACGCGAGTGACGGCGGCGGGGCGGGAACAGGGCGAGGAAACGGGCCGGCATCCGGTTCGGTCGAGCTGACCAACCAGGAGCTGTCCAGCATCGAGCAGTACCGGCGCCTGCGGCAGACCTCGGTCCTGGTGATCCTCTTCACCGACATCAAGGGCTTCACGAGCCTCACCGAGCGCAGGGGCGACAGGCACGCCCTCGCGCTGCTGCAGCACCATGACAGGATCCTCGTGGGGACGATCGAGGAGGGCGGCGCGGGCCTGGTCGTGAAGCACATCGGCGACTCGGTGATGGCCGTCTTCTCGGAGCCCTCCACGGCGGTGGAGCGGGCGCTGCGCATCCAGGAGCGCATCCGTGCGTTCAACGCCGAGCATCCCGACGAAGAGCCCCTCGCGGTTCGCATCGGCCTGCACATGGGGCAGGTCGCGGTGGAAAACCAGACGCAGCTCGACCTGTTCGGCAGGCACGTGAACAGGGCCTCGCGGGTCGAGGGCCTTGCCGATGCCGGACAGATCTACCTGACCTACCCGGTCTTCGACAGCGCCCGGGGCTGGCTCGCTTCGGAGGCGGCGGGCGCACTCACCTGGAAGACCCACGGCAGCTACCTTCTCAAGGGCATCCCCGAGCCCGTGGCCATCTACGAAGTCATCGACTCCCGCCACGGGACGCCTCGTGCGCCCCGGTCCTGCCGCAGGAAGCGGTCCCTCCTGCCCCTCTGGGCCGCCCTTGCCGTCCTGGTCGCGGGAGCGGCGATCGCGCTGGGCGCCACCCAGCTTCGCAGGACCCAGGTCTGGTTCGAGGGGTGGGCGACCGACGTCGAGACCGTCCTGGACCAGAAGGAGAAGCTGCAGCTGGAGGGCGAACCCTCGCAGGCGCAGCGCAAGTCCATGACCCGTCTCTCGCCCGGCAGGCACCTGCTGCGCCAGGACATCCACTGGCAGGTGAAGAACTACATGGAGTTCGTCGTGCGGCGGGGGAAGAACCTCGTGAAGCCGGACTTCACCGCGGCATGGCTGCCCGACCTCGCGAAGCGCCTCGACTGGGCGCCGGATGCCCGCAGCGTGAAGGGGCACGAGGAGTTCACGTACTTCCTGTACGACGCACGGTCCGTCCGCAGCGACCACGCCGCGGCCGTGGACCTTGCGGTGAGCGGCGTGGAGAACCCCTCCGACCGGAAGCGCATGACCTTCACGGTGGAGTGGAGGGTCGTCCTGGACGGGAAGACCATCAGCGCCAGCTCCCTCGTTGCCGACATCGACACGACGAGCGACGAGACGGTGCGCCACGAGCAGATCCTCTGGGAGGACGGGGCCCACTACTGGTTCCTGCGGTACTACGCGAGCTACACGTCGCTCGACGCGGAGCTGGGAGCCGCCTACATCGAGTACAAGGACTGAGGCCGGCGGTAGTATATTGAAGGGACATGATCACTGACACGATACGCGACAGGCGGTCCTGCCGCAGCTTCGACCCTCGTCCCCTCCCCCCCGACACGGCCGCGGCGGTCGAGGAGCTGCTGCGCAAGCCCCTGCGGGGACCCTTCGGCGGCGTCGTGCGCTTCGCCCTCGTGCCCGCCCGGCCGGGTGCGGGAGACCGCCGGCGGCGCCTGGGCACCTACGGCTTCATCCAGGGCGCGCCGGCCTTCATTGCCGGCGCCGTCGCCCGCGGGCGGCGCGGCCCGGAGGACTATGGCTGGTGCATGGAAAAGGTCGTGCTGGACCTCACGGCCATGGGACTGGGCACCTGCTGGCTGGGCGGGACATTCCGCCGCTCGGCCTTCGCGCGGGCCGTGGACCTGGGCCCCGCCGAGATCCAGCCCGCCGTCAGCCCGGTCGGATTCCCCGCGATGCGCAAGGGACCCGTCGATATCCTCGCCTCCGCCGTCGCAGGGTCGCGCGGCAGGCGGCGCTGGGAGGACCTCTTTCTCTTCGACAAGACGGATGCCGAACCGTGGCGTGAGTGCCTCGAGGCCGTGCGCCTGGCCCCCTCCGCGGCCAACGGCCAGCCCTGGCGCGTGGTGCAGGCAGCCGCACCGGCGGTGTTTCACTTCTATGGCGTGCGGTCGGCCGGCCGTTCCCTGCAGTCGGTCGACATGGGCATCGCCATGTGTCACTTCGAGCTCGCTGCCCGCGAAATCGGGCTGGGCGGCTCCTGGAAGGAGCTCGCCGAGGCAGTGGAAAGACCGGGGCTCGCCTACGCTGTCAGCTGGGTCGCCGGCGCGGCGTAGGGTCGCCGGCGCGGCAGGCTGGCGCGACCCCCCGGCGGAAGGAGTTCGTCCATGAGAAGCGTTCCCGCGGCCCTGATCGCCGTCCTGCTCGTGGTGCCGCTCTTCCTCGCGGCCCTCTTCACGATCGCGGTGAGCACGTGGGTGCTCGATCGCAGCTTCTACGTGTCGCTCATCGACGACGAGAGGCTGTACGAGATCCGCGCGGCTCCCGACCAGCGGTTCTGGAAGGAAGCAGCCCGTGCAACGGGGATCGCGCCCCTCGGCGACCCGTCCATCGCCAGGAAGATCGTGACCCCGCAATACATGCGCTCCCAGGCCCTCTCTGTCCTGGGCCAGGCGTTCGACTTCGTCAACGGGCCGGCGGAGACCTTCGACCCTCTCATCGACCTGTCGCCGGTCAAGAAGGCGCTGGCAGGCATGGGCGGGAGCAGGGCGGCAGCGGCCGCACGCGTCCCCGACAGCCTGCGATTGAGCCAGATGCCCGGCGCGCGCTACGTGCCTGCCTCCTGGTGGAACAGGGGCGGATTCTCCGCCCTGGGCGGGCTGGTCCTCGCCGACGTGATCCTGCTCCTCCTCGCGTGCGGATCCTGGGTCGCGGCGGCGTTCATCGGGGGCGAGAACACGAAGGACAGGCTCCTGTGGCTGGGCGGCTGCCTCCTTGCACCTGCCGTCGTCGTGTTCCTGACAGGCATCGGGACTCTCGTGCCGCTCGCCGGGGGCTGGATGCTGCGCAGCATCCAGTCCGTGGGCCTGGGCAGCATGGGGTACAGCCCGGCCTTCTCCCAGGCCGTCTTCGAAACCGCGCGCACGGCCGCGGCACGGGCCTCGACGGGGTTCCTCGCCACCGGGGGAATCGCCGCCGGCGTCGCGATCGCGATCCTCGTGATCGCGGCAACGATGAAAGAGCCGCGGGCGCCGCAGCAGGCGCAGGGACGTCCGGCATGAAGGGAAGCTCCCTCAGGATGTCCGCGGTCATCCCGGCGCCCGCGGCCGACATCTACGCGGCCTGGCTCTCGGGGAAGGGCCACGCCGCGATGACGGGCAGCCCTGCGACGGGTCGCGCCCGGGTCGGGGGGAGGTTCACCGCGTGGGAGGGCTACATCGAGGGAAAGAACCTCGAGCTCGTCCCGCACTCCCGCATCGTGCAGGCGTGGCGGACGACCGATTTTCCCGCGGGTGCACCGGACTCCCTGCTGGAGGTGCAGCTCTCCCCGGCAAAGGGCGGCACGAAGGTGACCCTGGTGCACACGGGCATCCCCGAGGGGCAAGCCGGGGGCTACCGGGAGGGATGGGCCGAGTACTATTTTTCTCCAATGAAGGAATACTTCTCGACCAAGGCGCCGACAGGGAGGTAGATGCGCCCGCCAGCGACAACCGCGGGAGCCGCCCTCGCTGCCCTCGCTTTCGCCCTGATTCTCAGCTCCTGCGCCGGCGTGCCGCGCCGCGGTCCCGACCAGCCGCGTCCTGCCCGGGCGACCGAGGATCCCTCCGTGGCCGCGCTTCGTGAATCGCTCACGGAAGGGGCGAGGTCCATCCTCGGGGCGACGCAGCTCGTCGTGCGCGGAAGGCGCTTCGCCATGGACTGCACGGGCGTGGTGCTCGCCGTGTACTGGTACGCGGGCATCGACCTCGCGCGCGACTTCGGCCGCTACGCGGGAAACGGCGTGAGCAGGATCTTCCGCACGCTGGAGCGGGAGGGCCTCCTGTACGACACGGCCCACCCCCTGACCGGCGACATCGTCTTCTGGGACGACACCTACGATGCGAACGCCAACGGCCAGTGGGACGATGCCCTCACCCACGTCGGCATGGTCACGGCCGCGGGCGACGACGGCACGATCGAGTACATCCACCACAACGTGCGCAAGGGCATCGTGATCGAACGCATGAACCTTCTCCACCCCGACGAGGAAAGCCGAAGTGCGTGGGGCAGGGTCCGCATCCTCAACTCTCCCCTGCGCCTGGCCGCGAAGGCCGAGGCGCACCCGCCCCGGTGGCTTGCAGGCCAGCTGTACCGCATCCTCGGCATGGGCTACCTGCTGCCGCCCCGGTGAGACTGGAGGACACGCGTGCAGCTGAAGAGTCTCGGCAGTCTCCTGTACCTTGTCCTGGCAGACGATGGCACCTTCCCCAACAGCCGCCTGCCTCTCGCGGTTTTCCCGTCCGCGCCGGCAGGGAAGGTGGCAGGCCATTCGCTCGAGGCCCGGGCCCGCGCCTTCGAGAGCCTTTTCGCGCAGAACGCGTGGCCGCCGGCGTGGCGCGACGGGATCTTCGAGTACCACCACTACCACTCCACCGCGCACGAAGCGCTGGGGATCGCGGCTGGGTCGATGACCGTGCAGCTGGGCGGCGAGGCGGGCATCTCGGTGAATGCGAAGGCCGGCGACTGCATCGTCATTCCCGCCGGGGTCGCGCACCGGCGCTCTGGAGTCCAGCCGCGACCTCCTCATCGTCGGAGCCTACCCGCGCGGGCAGTCGCCGGACATGCTGGTCGGACGGCCGGGCGAGCGGCCCGACGCCGATGCCAGGATCGCGGCTGTTGCGCTGCCGGTCCAGGATCCTGTCAACGGGAAGGATGGCCCCCTGCTCGCCCTCTGGCGCTGAGACTGACCCGTCAGGCCCGGGGAAGGCGCAGCTGGAGGCATGCGCCCCGTCCCGGCAGGTTCGCGGCCTCCACGCTGCCTCCCCTGCCTTCCACGATCGCTTTCACGATCGCGAGGCCCAGCCCCGCGTGGGAACCCCCGTCCCTGTCCGGCCTGTCGCTGAAGAACCTGTCGAAGATCCGTGCCCTGCTCTGCTCGGGGATGCCCGGCCCCTCGTCGATCACCCGCACGACCACGGCCTGCCCGTCCCGCCGCACCGCGACCTCCACCGTCCCGCCGGCGGGTGAGAAGCTGGCAGCGTTGTCGACGAGGTTCGCGAGCGCCTGCGCGATGCGCTCGGGGTCCGCTGCCACGAAGGCCTCTGCGCCGGTCACCACGAAGCCGATCCCCGCGTGCCGCGGTCGGGCCGCCTCCACCACGCGCTCGGCGGCTGCCTTCACATCGACGCGGACGACCTCGGCGCCGGGATCGCCGGCGTCGATGCGCGAGATCTCCCGCACGCCGCGCAGCAGCCGCTCCAGGCGCGCCACGTCGTCGAGGACCATGGACAGCAGCGCGCGCCGCTGTGCCTCGTCGGTCGTTCCCGCCGCGAGCTCCGCGGCCGAGCGGATGGCGGCGAGGGGGTTCTTGAACTCGTGGGAAACGTCCGAGGCGAAGGACTCCACGCTGCTGATGTGCTTCTCCAGGCGCTGGGTGAGCTCGCCGAGGCCGCGCGACAGGTCGCCGATCTCGTCGCGCCTGCGCGAGGGCGTGATGGTGCCGCGCAGCCTGCCCCGCGGGTCGAGCATGCCCCGCGCCTGGTCGCGCAGCCTGAGCACGGGCACCGTGATCGTGGCCGAGACGAGCAGGCTCAGCACCGCGGCCGTGGCGACCGCCACGAGAGACAGGCGCAAGATGTCCAGGCGCAGGGCGTACAGGTCGCTCAGGATCCTGTAGGTGGACTGCGACGACGAGCACCACGCCGGCCGTCCGCCCGCCGTCCCAGACCGGGATCGCGCTGTACAGCGTCACCGACTGCTGGCCGCCCGGCGGAGATGCGCGTCGCCGCGCCGTAGCGGCCCGCGAGCGCTTCCAGCACCTCGGGCCCCGCGATCCGCTTCGCGCCCGAGTAGAACTCGTCCCCCTCGCGCGGCGGGCACGGGGGGACGGAAGAACCGTCGCCACGCGCGCACCGGGGCGGAGGCCGCGCCGGTAGAGCACCGTCTCCTCGGCCCGCCGGGCCTGCTCCGCCCCGGGTTCGACCCCCTCGGCTCCGGGGGCGGCCGCCTGCTTCCCGCGCGGGCCCAGCGTGCTCGAGTCGGCGAGAACCGTGCCTGCCGCGTCGATCACCCGCAGCCGCGCGTCGTGCCTCTGGCGCAGGCCGCGCAGCACGCGCACCGCCTCCGCGGCCAGCCCGGCGCCCGTGTCGTCGAGGGAGGCAGCGAGCACCCTGCCCTGCTGGACAAGGGCGTGCTCGAGGGACCGCAGGAGCTGCTTCTCCCAGGTCGGCAGGAGCAGCAGCCCGCCGATGGGGAGGAACACGACAAGGAGGTTGAAGGCGAGGATCCGGACCGAGATGCGTGAGAATGCGCCGCGGAGCCGGCCTGCCACTCTAGGCCTCCGCACGCCAGCGGTAGCCCAGCCCGTAGAGGGTCTCGATCGCGTCGAAGCCCGGGGCGGCCTCGGCGAGCTTCTTCCTGATCCGCTTGATGTGGCAGTCCACGGTCCTGTCGCTCATGTAGGAGTCCTGGGGGAAAGCCTCGGCGAGGAGCTGCTCGCGGGAGCGCACGAAGCCCGGGCTCCCGCACGAGGCTCGCCAGGATGCGGAACTCCGTCACCGTGAGCCGCACCGGCGTCCCGTTGCACTCCGCGGTGAACCTGCGCGCATCGAGGCTGAGCGGGCCCGGCCACGAGGCTCTCCTCTCGCCGCGCGGCTCCCTGCCCGATGCGCCGCGCCCGCGCGGCGGAAGAGCACCTTCACCCGGGCCACGAGCTCCCGCAGCGAGAAGGGCTTGCACAGGTAGTCGTCGGCGCCCAGCTCGAGGCCCAGCACCTTGTCGAACTCCTCGTCGCGCGAGGTGAGGAACATCACCGGCAGGCTCGCGCGAGACGGCGCGCACCCGGCGGCACAGCTCCAGCCCGTCCATCCGGGGCATGATGATGTCGAGGATCAGCAGGTCGGGCAGCGACCCCTCGATGGCCTGCCACGCCTCCGCGCCGTCGGCGTACAGCCGGGTTCGGTACCCCTCCCGGCGCAGCGCCTTCGAGACCGTCGCGCGCAGGTGCTCCTCGTCGTCGACGATCGCGACCACGGGCGGGACTGGATCTGCCACGACGAGAAGTGTAGCACGCGCCGGCGAGTCGTGAGAACGCGGCGGCCGCGATGCCGCAAAGAAGACACAATTCGACCATCGTCTCTCCCCGCCGCCCCGATACAGTTCACCGCGGACACACGGTCGGACGGTCACGGAAGGAGGACGGCATGTCGAACAGCGTGCGCATCGGGAGGCAGGCGGGGAGGTTCTCCTCGCTCATCAAGGCGGCATTCATCGGGGCGCTCGTGCTCCTGCTCCTGATCCCCCTCGTTCATGATCCGGGCCTCGTGGGCGAGCGCCAGGCCCGGCGCAGCCGAGGCGGAGGCGGAGATGTTCAACTCGTGGGGCGGCGAGCAGACCGTCGGGGGGCCCGATGCTCACCGTCCCGTTCATCGAGAGGGTGATCGACACCGCGGGGAAGAGGACCGAGAGGGTCGGCTGGGCGCACTTCCTGCCCTCCGACCTCTCGATCCGGGGAAGCGATGTCGCCCGAGAAGCGCAGGCGCGGCATGTACGAGGCGACCCTCTACACGAGCCAGCTCTCGCTCAAGGGGAGCTTCGCCGCCCCCGGACTTCTCGGGTTGGCGCGTGGACCCCGCCGACATCCTGTGGACCGACGCGTACCTCTCGGTCGAGCTTCCCGACATGCGCGCCCTCCAGGACAGGGTCTCCCTCTCATGGGGGTCATGGACGGCCGAGTTCCGGCCCGGGCAAGGGAAGCGCGGGGCTCTTCGCGGGCGAGATACGGGCGACGGTGCGCGGCCTGGCCGCTGCCCGGCCCGGGGCCGCTCCTCCCCTTCTCCTTCGAGCTCGGTCTGCGCGGCGGCGGCGGCTCTGAGCTTCCTTCCCCTGGGCGACGAGACGACCGTGCGGGTCGTCTCGCCATGGAAGAGCCCGACCTTCCAGGGCTCCTTCCTCCCCGCCGAGCGCACGCTTTCCGAGCAGGGCTTCGACGCGTCGTGGAAGGTCATCTCCCTCGCGCGGCCCTTTCCCCAGCGCTGGAGGGGCGGCGAGATCGAGCCGGGCACCATCCTCTCGTCGGGGTTCGGCGTGAGCCTCATGACGCCGGTGGATTCCTACCTGAAGGTGACGCGGGCACTGAAGTACGGCATCCTCTTCGTGTTTCTGCCCTTCCTGACCCTGTTTCCTCTTCGAGGTGTTCTCGGGCCGCAGGATCCACCCGCTGCAGTACCTGTTCGTGGGCGCTGGCCGACTGCGTGTTCTACCTGCTGCTGTCCTGTCCCTGTCCGAGCACGCGGGCTTCGACCTCGCCTACTGGCTCGCGGCGAGCGCCTCCACCGCCATGATCACGCCTACACCTGCGCCGTCGTGCGGAGCATCCGCACGGGCATGCTCATCCTGCCCGTGCTCGCGGGGGCCGACGCGTTCCTCTTCGTCGTGCTGCGCTCCGAGGACTACGCGCTGCTCATCGGCGCGCTGGGCCTGTTCCTCATCCTCGGCGCCGTCATGGCGCTCACGCGGAAGGTGGACTGGTACAGGGTCGGCCAGCCCTCCGCCGCCGCGCAGGCCGTCCCGGCGTCAGCGGAACAGGCAGGCAATCCGTGACCGTCGCGCTGCGCTGGCTGGGCGAGGGGGGATTCACCCTGCGCGTGGGCAGGAGGATGCTGGCGCTGGACCCCTGCCTCAGCCGCCTGTCCTCGTCCGGGCCCGGGCAGGCTGGGCCGGACGAGCTGCGGCTCGGGCTCGCCCTGCCATGGTGCGACTGCATCCTCGTCTCGCACAGCAGCATGGAGAGGCTGGCCGACGTGCGGTGCGTGGCCCAGCGCACGGGAGCGCCTGTGGCGGGGTCCGGGGCCGCGTGCAGGCTCCTCGAGCTGCTCGGCCTGCCCCGCCGCCAGGTCCGCGTGGTGCGTCCGGGCAGCAGGCTGTCGACGGCAGGGTTCGACGTCGAGGTCGTGACAGGCGCCTGCCCGGACGGGACGCTGGGCTTCCGGGTGAGCGCGGGGCTCATCACCATGCTCACCTGCGGCGCGGGGGCGGGGACGGGCGGGGTCCGGGCGGACATCCTGATCGCCAGCCAGCGGCAGCGCCGCTCCACCCTGGCACGCATGCTGCGCCAGGTGAGACCACGGCTCGTCGTGGCGTGCGGGGCAGACACGATCTGGCGGCCCGCCCTGCCGTCCGCGCGGCCGGACGCCGGGGAGCGGCGCGTCGCCGGGGCCATCCGCGCGGCCGGCATCGCGGCGCGCCTGTTCGTGCCGGAGATCCTTCGCGAGAACGACCTGCGCTGCCTGTTGTAGCGCAGGTTTTGGACCCGCGCCGCGGGCAGCACCCCCGGGCGGCGCGCGCCCCCACCGACTCAGAGCTCGATCATCACCTTCATCGCCCGCTCGCGGTTGGCGTCGATGTACTGGTAGGCCTTCACGTAGTCGGCAAAAGAGAAACGGTCGGTGATGAGCGGGGCGAGGTTGATCTTCCCTGCCTTGATGAGGTCGATGGCGACCTTCCAGTCCGGCTCCTTGTACATCAGGGTGCCGATCAGGCGCAGCTCCCTGTCCTGCACGGTGCCCAGGTCCACGGGGGCGGGGCTGCCGAAGACACCCACCACGATGATGTCTGTGCCCTTGCGCGCCGTTGCCACCGCCTGCGCGATGGTCTGGCCCGCGCCGACGCATTCGAAGATCACGTCCGCCTTGTCCTCGCCCAGGTGCTGGCGCACCGCGGCAGCGAGGTCCGCGCCGGACACGTTGACACGGCCCTCGATGCCGCATTCCCTCGCCTTGCCCAGGCGGAAGTCGCTCACGTCTGTGATCAGGACCCCCGATGCGCCCAGCCCCCTGGCGGTCTGCGCCACCAGGTTGCCGATCGGCCCCGCCCCGAGGACCAGGACCTTCTTCCCCTTCACGTCGCCGAACCTGCTGATCGCGTGCACGGCAACGGCGGCAGGCTCGACCATGGCGCCGAAGTCCAGGCTCATTCCCCTGGGAAGCTTCAGGACCTTGGAGGCGTCCACGGCGAAGTACTCCGAGCCCGCCCCCGTGGTCTGGAAGCCCATGACCTTCAGGCTGTCGCAGATGTGGTACGCGCCGTGCCGGCACGGGTAGCAGGTCCCGCAGGTGACCTGGGGCTGGAGCGTCACGGGGTCACCGGCGGCGAACCCCTTCACCCCGGCCCCGATCTTCTCGATCGTCCCCGACACCTCGTGCCCCTGCACGACGGGGTACGGGGTGAGGGCGTGCTTGCCGTGCCAGACGTGGATGTCCGACCCGCACACGCCGATGCGCTGCATGCGGATGAGCACGTCGCCCCTGCCCGGCTCGGGGACGGGAACGTCGTGGAACTCGATGTGCCCCGGGGACGTCATGACTGCCTGCTTCATCGCCTCTCCTCCATCCGCGCGCCCGCGCGTTGTCTCCGGCCCCTGCTCAGAACTCGAGCTGCCGGGCGAAGTACTGCTCCAGCACGAATGCGGCGCCGCCGAGCACCCCCCTGTCCTCGCCGAGGGCCGAGTACTCGATGCGCACCTTCTTCTCCACGTCGGGAAGGCCGATGCGGCGCACTCCTTCCCGCAGCCGACGCAGGAAGCAGTCGCCCGCCCTCACGTAGCGGCCCTGGATCACGATCAGCTCGGGATCATTCACCATCACGATGTTGCCGATCCCCACGAGGAACCAGCGTGCAACGTCGTCGATCAGGGAACTGGCCAGCCGGTCGCCGCGCGAGGCGGCCTCGCAGATCTCCTCCAGGCCCAGGGTGTGGGGGGAAGCCGCCTCGAAGAGGATCGACTTCTCGCCGCGCGCCCGCGCGGCCTCGGCCAGGGCACGGATCCTCTTCGCCGACACCATTGCCTCGAAGCACCCGCTGCTGCCGCAGATGCAGGGGGCACCGTGCACGGGGTCGACCATCATGTGGCCGATCTCACCCGACAGCGCCTGGCTTCCCTGCAGCAACGTCCCGTGCAGGACAATGCCCGCGCCGAGGCCCTCGTCCAGCGCGTCGATGATGATGAAGTTGGTCGCCCCGGCCGCGACCCCCCGGACCTGCTCGGCGATGGCCTGGTAGCGGTTCACGCAGTCGATGAACAGCGGCGCCTCCACCCCGCCGCCGATCTCGTCGCGCAGCATCCGGGCGATGGGCACGTTGCGCCCCCAGTTGGGATAGTGGGGCGAGTAGAGGGAAACCCCCTGCACGGCGTCCGCCAGGCCGGGCAGCGACAGCACGATGGCCACCGCGCGCGATCCGGGGCCCGAGCGCTCGGCGACGATGGCGCGGATGCCCGACCCGATGCGCCGCAGGATCGACTCCAGGCTCCTGTCCTCGCCCACCTCCTCGCGCGCGTAGCTCACGATGCTCCCGGCCATGTCGGTGACACCGGTCAGGATCGCGTCGGGGGTGATGTGGACGCTGATCACGAAACCGAAGGCCGTGTTGAAACGGAAAAGCTCGGGCCGCTTGCCGCCCTCCTCGGTGGACAGGCCCTTGCCGGCCGAGGCCACGAGGCCCCGCGATTCGAGGTAGTCGATGATCTTCTTGGAGGTAGTCTTGCTGAGGCCGACCGACGCCGAGACATCGGCGACCGAGACGACACCGTTTCCCCGCAGGAACTGGAGGACCGTGCGGATGTTGTTCTGCTTCAGGGTCTTCGTCCTGTCCTCCTCGAGCCCTGCCAGTCTCACCGGTGCAGCGTTTCGGGCCAGAAATCACGCATTCCGGGGGCCTCCCCGTCGCCTCGCCTTGGTCAGAATACGCCCTGAGCGGGTGTTTTGTCAATCCAATGCAGAAACTTGTTGTATAACAGTATTGTACAACGCTATTGCATAATTTCCTTGACAGACTGGGGAGAGCATGCTAATCTGCTTTCCACGGATGCTCGCCGTTGGCGGGCTGCGACGCGCCACGGACACTCCGTATCCGGGCGCATTCGAAACAGGAGGAAGGCATGATCAAGGGTCTCAGAGTGCTTGGTCTGGTGCTTCTAATGGCCTGCGTGGTCGCGTTCGGCGCATTCGCAGGCGGCCAGGGCGACAAGGGGAAGGGCTCCGCGGCCAATCCCACCCTGTGCACCGTCATCCGGTCCGTCGATCACCCCTACCACATCGCGTGGCACACCGGCGGCGTCGGGTACGCGAAGATGGTCGGGCTGCAGCACGCCGATGTCAACTGCGGCGGCAACAGCCAGAAGCAGAACGACGACATCGCGGCGCTCATTGCCAAGACGGGCGGGAACATCGTCTTCAACGTCGACCCCAACGAGTCCCCGGACTGCGTGCCCATCGCCAAGGCCTGCGAGGAGGCGAAGGTGTACTGGGTCTCCTGGTGGAACAAGCCGGACGACGTGAAGGTCACCGACTACAAGTACTGGGTCGCGCACATCGCCTACGACGGGGTCACCGACGGCTACTTCACCGCGAAGACGCTGTTCGACACCATCGGCGGCAAGGGCAAGGTGTTCATGATCCAGGGCATGCTCGCCAACGGCGCCAACATCACCCGCGTGCAGGGCTTCAAGAAGGCCCTGGCCGAGTACCCCGGCATCCAGCTCGTGGCTGACCTCCCCGGCGAGTGGGACCAGACCAAGGCCTACGAGCTCACCGCCAACGCACTGGTCGCCAACCCCGACGTGAAGGGCATCTGGGCCGCGGCAGACAACATGTGCATGGGCGCCATCGAGGCCCTGAAGCAGAAGGGCCTGGCCGGCAAGGTGCCTGTCACCGGGATGAACGGCGACGAGGTCACCATCCAGGCCATCATCGACGGCACCTGCGTTGCCACCGCCTTCTTCGATCCCACCTGGCAGGGCTGCTTCGGCCTGAACATGGCCCTGGCCGCCAAGAGGGGCGAACTGGACGTGTCCAAGCTCCCCGCCGAGAAGAGGACCTGGTACGCGAAGAGCGTGCAGATCGACAAGAAGAACGCCGCCGACTCCCTCAACAAGTTCTACAAGGCAGCCCCTCCCTTCGAGCAGGGGTACGGCGACGAGATGAAGGATTTGTGGAAGAGGTACCTGAAGGGCATGTAGGGTTTCGCGTCAGACGCGATGTCCAAGCGGGGGGCGCCGAGCCCCCCGCCTTTTTCGAGGGACAGCGCCCGAGGCCGTGCTTCACCTCGCCGGCGCGTCCGGGGTAGGATACGCCACGATGGATGCCAGACAGACGCAGCCCGCGGGCGGGGGGACGGCGAAGAGCTGGTTCAACGCCCTGCGGTCCCGCAGGTATTTCGGTCCCCTGCTGACGCTCGCGGTGGTGCTGGGGATTTTCGGCTTCGGCACCGGGGGCCTGAACCTGTCCCCCGCGAATCTCCAGAACATCCTGAGCCTCGCGGGGCTGTTCCTCATCGCCGTGCAGGGCATGACGCTCGTGCTGCTCATGGGCGGCATGGACCTCTCCACCGAGGGCGTCATCGCCCTGTCGGCAGTGGTCTCGGGGCTGCTCCTGCGAGGGAGACCGGGCCTCGTGCTCCCGGTCATCCTGCTCGTGCTGGCCATCGGCTTCGCCTGCGGCCTTGTGAGCGGGCTCATCCATACCCGGTGGAAGATGCCGTCGTTCCTCGTGACCCTGGGCATGTGGTACGTCACCCGCGGCCTCGCCGTCATCCTGATCGGGGGCCAGCAGTACACCGTCAGGAGCGACCTTCTCAAGTTCCTCGTCGACGGCAAGGCCGCGGGCTGGATCCCCATGATCTCCCTCATCTCCCTGGTCGTCTTCGCCTTCTTCTTCCTCCTCGAGCGGCGGACCCGGTTCGGCAAGCACGTGTACGCGGTGGGCGGAAACGAGCAGCTTGCAATCCAGGCGGGGGTGCGGGTCAACACGATCAAGCCGCTCGTCTTCGGCATCGCGGGGGCGACCTACGCGCTGGTCGGGTTTTTCCTCATGTCGCGCCTGCAGCTGACGACCTCCCAGATGGGCACGGGGTACATGTTTCCCGTCGTGATCGCGACCGTTCTCGGCGGCACCAGCATGTCCGGCGGCGCCGGCGGCGCTGTGAACGCCGTGATCGGGGCGCTGGCCTACCAGTTCCTGCAGAACGGGCTGGTCATGATGAACGTCAACGTCTACGCCCAGTCCGCCGTCAACGGGATCGTGCTGATCATCGCGATCACCGCGTCCATGGACCGCAGGAAGATAGGGATAATGAAATGAGCAGGGATCCCGAGAACGGCTCGATCCTCGCACTGCGGGGCGTCGTGAAGGACTTCCCGGGCGCGCGCGCCCTGAAGGGCGTCGACTTCGATGTGCGCCGCGGCGAGATCGTCGGGCTGGTGGGCGAAAACGGCGCAGGGAAGTCCACGCTGATGAAGATCCTGGTCGGCCTGCACCGCATGGACGCCGGCACCATGGCCGTGCGGGGCACCCCGTTCACCCCGCGCGATCCCCAGGACGCGATCCGCCACGGCGTAGGGATGGTCTTCCAGGAGCAGAGCCTCCTTCCCAACATGACGGTCGCCGAGAACATGGTGCTGTGCCACGAAGGGCGCTTCCGCCGCGGCCCCCTCCTTGCCGTCGGGGCCATTGCCGCCGAGACGAAAGCGATCCTCGCCGACTGCGGCTTCGACGTGGATCCGCGGGCCATCGTGGGCGACCTGAGCCAGGCCCGGCGCCAGATGGTGGAGATCGCCCGCCTGCTGTGGCTGTCCCGCCAGTACGGCGTGGCGGACCCCGTTCTGATCCTCGACGAGCCGACCACGGTCCTCGTCGCGGCCGAGATCCAGCAGCTGTTCGACCTGCTGCGCGGCCTGCGCAGGGAAGCCTCCATTGTGTTCATCTCGCACCGGCTCGAGGAGGTCCTGGCGCTCGCCACGCGCGTGGTGGTCTTCAAGGATGGTCAGAACGTGGCGGACCTTCCCGCCGCGGGTGCCGCCGTCGAAACGATCGAGAACCTCATGGTTGGCCACGAGCTGGCCGCCGATCACTACCAGACCAACGAGCAGGTCGAGCCCGGGGCCGACGAGGTGCTGCGCGTCGACGGGCTCAGCCTGCGGGGAAAGTTCGAGCCGGTGAGCTTCGCCGTGCGCAGGGGCGAGATCCTCTGCCTGGGCGGCGTGATGGGTTCGGGAAAGGAAGAGATCTGCAAGTGCCTGGCCGGCGTCCTGCGTGCCGACGCGGGCACGGTGTCGGTGGACGGCCGCAGGGTCGACCTCTCGCGCCCCTCGGCCGCCATCGCGGCGGGGATCGGCTACCTGCCGGCCGACCGGCGCGACGAGGGCCTGGGCCTGCAGATGGACGTCAAGTCGAACATCACCCTCGTCATGCTGCGCAGGCTCATCCGGGGCGGCATCCTGTCGCTGGGCAGGGAGAAGCGCATCGCAGCCGACTGGGTCGAGCAGCTTCGGATCAGGACCCGGTCGCTCGCCGCGCACGCCGGCACTCTCAGCGGGGGAAACCAGCAGAAGGTCGTGATGGCCAAGTGGCTCGCCTCTGATGCGCGCCTGCTCATCCTCGACCACCCCACACGGGGCGTCGACGTGGGCGCCAAGGAAGAGATCTACCACCGCATCCGGGCGCTGGCCCGGGACGGGATAGCCATGATCATCATGTGCGACACCATGGAAGAGGATATCGGACTGTGCAACAGGATGATCACGCTCCGCGACGGCAGGGTGACGGCCGAGATCCCGTGCCCGCCGACGGCCAAGCCCGCGCCGGTGGACATCATCCGGCACGTGGTCTGAGGGGGAGGCACAGCATGGCGCGCACCACCATCGACGAGACGACGCAGCCCGTCCGGGGCGGAGGGATCCTGGGCCGCATCGGCAGGATTCCCCCCATCGCGCTCTCCCTCGGGGTCATGGTCGTCTTCCTCGTCGTGTTCTACCTCATCGACCACAGCCTCGTCGTCCCGCTCAACCTGAAGACCATCGTGTACATCGCGATGAGCATGCTCGCCGTCGGCCTGGGCCAGAGCATCCCCGTGATCACGGGGGGGATCGACCTGTCCGTCGGCGGGATCATTTCGCTGGTCTCGGTCATCTCCATCCTGTTCCTCCCGCCCCTGGGCTGGTGGTCGTTCCCCGTCACGCTGGCCATCGCCGCCCTGTGCGGGCTGCTCAACGGGGTCCTGGCCATCACCTGCCGCATCCCGTCGTTCCTGCTCACGCTGGGCACGGGGGGAATCTTCACCAGCGCCACCTTCCTGATCCACGCGGCCCCGATGACCTTCCCCCAGGACTGCATGAAATACGCCGAGGCGTTCAACGGCAGCATCGGCCCTGTCAAGTTCGCCTGGCTGTGGGCCCTCGCGCTGTTCGGGATCTTCTTCTTCGTCCAGAAGCGCACCTACCTGGGCCGCACGATCTACGCCATCGGGGTGAACGAGAGGATGGCGTGGATGTCGGGGATCAACGTGAACCGCACGCGCCTGGCCTCCTTCGTGCTGTCCGGCATCGGGGCGGGGGTGGCCGGGATGATCATCTCGACCCGGCTGTACAGCGGGTCGGCGATCTTCGGCAACTCGTACGTCCTGGAATCCATCGCCTGCGTCGTCGTGGGCGGCATCGCGCTGACGGGTGGCAGCGGCAGCGCTGTGAACGTGCTCATCGGCGCCATCACGATGGGGATCATCAAGAACGGCCTGACGATCATCGGCGTGGACGTGATGGCCCAGCAGATGTTCCTCGGAATACTGATAATCCTGGCGGTGGCCGTGACCTTCGACAGGTCAAAGGTCCACATCGTCAAGTAGAGGAGGCCACAGTGACTGCTCGGGAACGCGTCCGCAGGTGCCTGGACCACCAGGAGGGCGACAGGATGGTGATCGAGTCCAACTCGGTCGTGAGCTCCATCCACATCGACGCCTACAGGAAGCTCATCCCCCACCTCGGGTTCGCCGAAGATACCTCGAAGACCCCCCTCATCTGCACGGGCCAGAGGATCGCGAAGAGCTCCGAGGAGGTGCTGCGCCGCCTGCACGTGGACACGCGCTACATCTTCCCCAACGCGCCGTCGTACTGGTCGTACAAGGAGCTGCCCAACGGGTCCTGGTTCGACATGTTCGGCACGCGCTATGACCGCTGCGGCCTGTACTGCGAGATCGCCGATCCGGTCATGAAGAACTTCACCCTGGCCGACCTCAAGGCGTACACGTGGCCAGACCCCCGCGACAGGGCGATCTTCGACGGCCTGCGCGAGCGCGCGCGCACCCTGCACGACACCACGGAGTACGCCCTCGTCTCGGGGTGGCAGCCTGCCATCTACTACTTCTCCTGGGAGCTGCGCGGCATCGAGCAGTTCACCCTGGACTCCGTGGCGGACAAGGAGTTCTCCTTCTACCTCATGGACAGCCTGGTCGACTGGATCATCGCCTACCTCGACGGCATCCTCGGGGAGATCAAGGACTACGTGGAATGGCAGTGGTACGCTGACGACTGGGGCGTGCAGCAGGGGCCGTTCATCTCGCCGGCCATGTTCCGCGACGAGATCGTCCCGCGGGAGAAGAAGATCTTCGACTTCATAAAGAGAAAGACCGACGGCAAGGTCCGCATCTGCCACCACACCTGCGGAGCCACCCGGTGGTGCCTGCAGGACCTCATCGACATGGGAGTGGACATCGTGCACCCCATGCAGCCCAGCGCGGACGGGAACGGCGACGCCGCGCGGTTGAAGAGGGAGTACGGAGGCAGGGTCACCTTCCACGGAAACACGGACAACCAGGGCCTGTTCCACAGGAGCGCGGCGCACGTGGAGGCCGACGCCCTGTACCGGATCAAGCACCTCGCCCCCGGGGGCGGGTACATCTTCTCCAGCGGCCACAACATCCAGGTCAACTGCCCGCCCGAGAACATCCTCGCCCTCTTCGACACGGCATACAACTACGGGACCTATCCCATCGACACGAAACGCATCGACGCACGGATGGATGAGCTCCTGCGGGCCAACCCCGGCCTGCGCGCGGAGCTGCCATTCCTCGCCAGAAACTGACAGGGAGACGACTATGGACCTCGAACTCAAGGGAAAGCGGGCTGTCATCACCGGCGGCAGCATCGGGATCGGGCTCGCGGTCGCGCATGCGCTGGCCGCAGAGGGTGCCGACGTTGCCATCATCGCGCGCGACAAGCCCCGCGTGGAGAAGGAAGCGGCGGCCATCGCCTCCGCCCATCGGGTGAAGACGGTCGGCATTCCCGCCGACCTCTCGACGGCTGAGGGCTGCGAGGCGGCGCTGGCCGGCGTGCGGAAGTTCTTCGACGGGGTCGATATCCTCGTGAGCAACGCGGGCACGGGCACCAACGAGACGATCATGGACGCCCCCGACGAGAAGTGGCAGCACTTCTGGGAGCTGCACGTCATGGCCGCCGTGCGCATGTCGCGCGGCATCGTGCCGCTGATGCAGAAGCGCGGCGGCGGGGTCATTCTCACCACGGCCTCGATCTGCGCCAAGCAGCCCCTGGGCTACGAGCCCATCTACAACACGACCAAGGCGGCCCTCGTGATGTTCACCAAGTGCCTTGCCAACGAGCTCGTTCCCCTGAACATCCGGGTGAACGCGGTCAACCCCGGGCTGATCCTCACCCCCGACTGGAGAAAGACAGCGGGCCAGCTCACCGCGGGGACCTCGACGACCGTGGACCAGTACCTCGACGGCATCGCGAAGGCCAATGCCCCCATCGGCAGGTTCGCCAGCCCCGAGGAGCTTGCGCACTTCTACGCGTTCCTGTGCTCGCCCCGGGCCAGCTACTGCGTGGGGTCCACCTACTACGTGGACGGCGGCTGGCTGAAGACGGTCGAATAGGGGCGGCGGCCTCCTACGGCAGGTCGATCTCCGCCAGCGTGGCGGGCACCTCGTGGCCCGTGTTCACCATCTCGGGGCTCACGACGAGGTCGAAGCAGGTCACCACGAGCTTCCCCTGCCAGATGATGGGCTCCCCGGGCTGGTCGAGCTCGCCTGCAAGCCCGTCGGAGTCCGGGCTCTGGGCGATGCGGGTCACCGTCCCGTTCGGGGTCACCTTCGCCACTGCGTTCGCGCAGAAGTCGGCGATGTAGAGGTTGCCTTCCCCGTCGATGATCATGCCGTCGGTCGACTTCAGCTGGGCGGGATCCTTCGCCCACACCTTGTTCGCCTTCACCGAGCCGTCGTCGTGGAAGGTGATCCTGTGCACCGCCCCGTCGCCGAAGTTGCCGACGTAGAGGCTTCCCGCCTTGTCGAACTCGATGCCGTCGGCGCCGTACTGGATGTCCCTGTTGTGCGTCAGGAACGTCGTGAGGATGTTCGGGTCGGCGAGAGTGTTCGTGACCGCGATGTCCTCGTCGTCCAGGCCGAACCGGTACACGCAGCTGGTCACCAGGCCCGAGGGGTCCTTCACCCGCGAGAGCATGCTGTGCGTGACGTACACGCTGCTCCCTGTTGATGCGCATCCCGTTGGGGTGCTCCATGCCCCGCGCCACGACGGTCGTCTTCACGACCTTGTCGTCGCGGATGCGCAGGCGCAGGATCCTGCCCTTGAACGGGTAGCCGGGGCACTGGGGGGCGCTCCCGTCGGCCCAGCCCTGGTTGTCGCAGACGTACAGGTCGCCGTCCGGGCCGAAGGCGATGCCCATCGGGAAGGCGTGTCCCGTCTCCGCCTCGACGGGCACGTCGACCCACTTGCGATATCCGCTTCTGCCTGTCGATCGCAGGATGCACCCGGGCTGCGTCGGGTTCGGCGTAGTTGGGGCAGGCCAGGACGAGGTTTCCCTCGCCGTCGATGGCCATGCCGTCGGGCGTGCTCACGAAGTCGGGGAGCGTGGCGAAAAGTCGTGGTGTCTTCACAGTGTCTCCTCCCTCATGCCTTC
Source organism: uncultured Spirochaetota bacterium (assembly GCA_963733835.1). Classification (GTDB taxonomy): domain Bacteria; phylum Spirochaetota; class Spirochaetia; order SZUA-6; family Fen-1364; genus CAVTER01. The sequence goes on along the minus strand of CAVTER010000002.1, from coordinate 250,375 downwards.
GCGCCGAAGCGCGGGAAAAGCGGCTCCAGCGCGTCGTAGCTGTCGTTGAGAAGGCCCTTTGCCTTCTGGTAGACCGGCGCGAGGCCGGGTCCGGCCGTACCCTGTCGGTCACCTGCACGAACCTGTCGGCCACGTCGAAGTCCTTGAACACGCCGCAGCCCACCCCGCCGATGATCGCGGCACCCATGGAGGTGGCCTCTTCCAGGTAGTTGGGCTTCACGATCTCGGCCTGGTACACGTCGGCCATGATCCTGCGCCACACCGCGCCCTTGGCGCCGCCGCCGATCACGGTGATCGAGGTGATGGGGACCTGCGTGCGGAAGATGTCCAGGATGATGCTCAGGTTCAGCGTGATCCCTTCCATCACGGCGCGCAGGACGTCGGCACGGCTGTGCGAAAGGGTGAGCCCGATCAGGGCGCCCTTGGCATCGGGGTTCCAGCGCGGCGTCCGCTCGCCCAGCAGGTAGGGCAGGAACACCAGCCCGTTCGCCCCGGGGGAGAAGAAGCGATCTGCTCGTTGATCAGCTCGTAGGGGCTCGCCCCCGTCCTCGCGGCCGTTTCCTTCTCGAGGGTACAGATCTCGTTCTTCAGCCACGCGTAGGAGCCGCCGGCTGTCTGCATGGTCCCGCAGGGATGCACGTAGCCGGGCACGGCGTGTGCCCAGACGAAGGTGCGCATCTGCTCGTCGAAGATGGGCTTCTCGCTCGTGGTGGCGATCCAGGAGGAGGAGCCCAGGTAGTTGTACGTGATGCCCGGCTTCACCGACCCGACGCCGACCGCGGCGCAGATCCCGTCGCCGCCGCCGGCCACCACGGGGATGCCCGGCGGGCAGCCCCAGGGACTTCGCCGCTTCCGTGGTGAGCGTCGCCCACCACGTCGGTGGAGGGGTGAAGGTCGGGCAGCTTCTCCCCGTCGAGGCCGGTGATCGCGACCAGCTTCTCCGACCAGCGCAGCGTCGAGAGATCCAGGAGGTTGGTGCCCGAGGCGTCGGTGTACTCCGAGGCCATCACCCCGGTGAGGCGGAAGTTCATGTAGTCCTTGGCGTGGAGCATCCTGGGCGGTCCGCGCGTAGATCTCCGGCTCGTTGTTCTTCACCCACATCAGCTTGGCCGCGGAGTAGGAGGCGCTCGCCCGGTGCCCCGTGATCCGGTAGAACTCCCGGGCGGGGATCTTCGACAGGATCTCGGCTTCCTCCTTCACCCCGCGCTGGTCGCAGTACAGGATCGACGGCCGCAGGGGACGGCCGCGGCCGTCCACGCAGAGGCAGCCCATCATGTGGCCGCTGAAGGAGATGACCGCCACGTCCTTCCCGTCCACGCCGCGCATCAGCTCCTGCGTGGAGCCGCACACGGCCTTCCACCAGTCCTCGGGATCCTGCTCGGCCCAGTTCGTGTTGAAGTAGTGCGTGCCATACGGGGCAGTCACGCTCTTCACCAGGGCTCCGTCGGTCGTGAAGAGCGTCGCCTTGTTCCCCGACGTGCCCAGGTCGTGCGCCAGCAGGTAGTTCTTCATCGTCGTGCTCCCCCTTCGAAGCGCAGCAGGGTCTTGATCGCGGCGGGCTCCTCCGTGGCCGCCATGGCCCGGGAGGCCTCCTCGACGGGATACTCCGCGGTGAGGAAATCCCGGTGCGACAGCTTCCCCGCCCTGATCCACTCGACCAGCGGCTCCTGGGCTGCCGCCTCGTACACGCGGGTCGGCCACTGGTGGATGAAGATGTTGAAGTTGTACGGGCCGTTCTCCTTGTCGATGGTGATGCGCGGGGCTGCCACCACGCCGTAGACGCAGATCGTCCCTGCCATCTTCAGGAGCGGGATGCCGGCGTTGATGATGCGCTCGCTTCCCACCGCGTCGATCACCGCGTCCAGCGGCGCACCCCGGCGCTTCACCAGGGCGCGCAGGGCGGGGGAATCCGGCTCGAAGATCTCGTCCGCGCCCATCGCCTCGGCCTTCTTCCGCTTGGGCGCAAGCGGGTCCACGACGCCGACCCAGCCCAGTCCCTTCAGCCTGGCGATCCGGCAGAAGCTCAGGCCCACCGGCCCCGCGCCGAAGACGAGGATGTCGTCGCCCGGACGCAGCTGGAAATCCGAGAAGCCCGCGTACACCTCGCGCCACGTGCACAGCAGCCCCGCGGCCTCGAGCGGGATATCGGAGGGGACCTTCCGCATGACCTGGAACCCGTCGCTCCACCCGTGCGCGTCGTCGGCCACTCCGTCGGCCACCATGGCCGCGTGGTCAGTGACCAGCACGAAGTCGCTGTCGGCGCCCCACCCCGAAGTGTAGCGGCTGCTGGTCGGCGAGAGGAGCAGGCCGCCGATGACCCTGTCGCCGGGCGCGAAGCTCGTGACACGGGCGCCCGTCTCCTCGACCACGCCCACGCTCTCGTGCCCCAGGAGAAGCGGGTACTTGTCGGCGCCGATCCCCGGGAAGTGTCCGCCCACGACCTTCCTGTCCGTCGCGTTGCAGATGTAGGCTGCCTGGTTCCTCACCAGCGCCTCGTAGGGCCCAGGGACGGGCTTCGGGATGTCGACGACCTCGATGCGTCCCGGCTCGATCACTGCTACGGCGCGCATGCGTTCCCCCTGGTGGTTTCGGTGGCTTGCATGGCCGCCGGCCCGGGGCTGGGCGGCTCTCGGCGGCCATCATACAGCACGGACGCGGCGCTGTCCATGGTTAGCGTGATTTATTGTACAACCGCCTGTTCTAACGCTGTTCCACCCCCCTCGACCTGGAGGGGCCGACGGGAAAAGCCGACGGCGCCATCACGGGGTGGGCGTTCACCAACAGGCCGGTGCCTGCCGTGAGCGGGCAGGCTCGCGGCCGACAGGGTGCTCAGGGAGCTGGGCTCGCGGGCCGCGGGCCGAGGCCGGCCAGCTCGAGGCTGAGAGCGTACGCCCGCCGGCCGAGCGCCCTGTCCAGGGCGTGTGCTGCCGGTTTCTCGTCGACGGTCAGGTGGAAGAACCTGCCGCTCACGCCTGCCATTTCCGGGGCTGCCGCCAGGTAGTACAGCGCCTCGCCCGAGATCGCCGGGTCCTTGAGCCCGGGCGTGATCACCAGGCGCTTGAACGTCCGGTACAGAACGCCGTTGTTGGACCCGATGTTCGAACGCACGTCTCCCGGGTGCATGGCGTTGACGGCCACCCCGCTGTCGCGCAGCTGGTCTGCCAGCTCCCACGCTGTCAGGAGCTGGGCCGTCTTCGATGCGCCGTAGCCGCGAAGGCCCGTGTAGTGCCGCTTCTCCCAGCCGAGGTCGTCGGGATCGAAGCCGGAAACCGGTGCCCTTCCGAGTTCACGAAGATGATGCGCGACGGCGCGCTCTCGCGCATGCGTGCGGCGAGCAGGTGCGTGAAGAGAAACGGGGCCAGGTGGTTCACGCAGAACACCATCTCCAGGCCGGCCGCGGTGAAGCTGCGCGTGGTGGAGTGGATGCCCGCGCTGTTGATGAGCACGTCGATGCGGGGGCAGGTGTCGGCAAGGGCGGCAGCGGCGGCGCGCACGGACGGGAGGTCGCAGAAGTCGGCGATCACGATACGCGGGCGGGCGCTGCCCGCTGCGGCGAGCTCCCCTGCCACGGCGTCGGCCTTCGTCCTGTCGCGGCAGACCATGACGATGTCGGCGCCGCCCCGGGCGAGCCTGCGGACGGCCGCCAGGCCCACTCCCGAGGTCGAGCCGGTGACCACGCAGAGCTTTCCCCGCATCGAGACGTCCGTCGTCTTCTGGACGGCCCTGCTGTTCACGAGGAACTTCAGCTGATCCGGGATCTCTCGCGCCATTCCACCCTCCCCTACCCGAAGCGCCTGCTCATGAACCTCCGGTAGTGACCCCGGAAACGGGGAATCCCGTTGAAAATGTCGCCCCACAGGTCGTAGTAGTCCCGCTGCTCGATGATCCTGCCGTCCTCGTGGAGCGTGAGCCGCGTGCACCCGAAAAGCGGTGTGCTCGGGAACTTCTTGAAGCTCATCGTCATGGTCCACTCGAAGAAGATCTCGCTGCCCTTCTGCGCCACGCGGTGGATGTCCATGTGCAGCTGCGTGCAGCGCTTCGCCAGCCTCTCGCACACGCCCAGGAAAGCCTCCTTGCCTTCCACCCGCTGGATCGAGTCCTGGAACACCACCTCGGGGTGGTAGTACGGGTAGATGTGCGACCAGTCGGGCTTTCCCTCGGTGTTGTAGGTCTTCGACCACAGGGCAGCGAGCGTTTCCGTGTCCAGCCGCACCCTGGCGTTCTCCCCGCCAGGGACCTCGTGCGTGTCCATGCCATGAAGAGTAATCAAATCGGGGCCGCGAGAAAAGAACCGCCGGCCCCGGGGCCGGCGGCCTGTCACACGGCCCGTCAGTGGTTCAGCACGTCGATCTTCACGAAAGCCGCGAACATGGCGGTCGGGAACGCCGCAACGTGCTGCGTCCCGAGCAGGGTTGCGATCATCGGGACGGCGGGCACGGGGATGAGCTGCGACCCCGGGATGTTCAGCTGCGCGGTCACGGCATTCTGGAACGGCACGACGTCATCATCGGGGCAGTGGATGAAGAACACGGGCGTGCTTGTCGAGGTCCATCCCACCCACGCGTTGTTCGCCGCCAGCAGGGCTCGAACGGAACCAATGGGCCCGAGAAGCGAGCCGATGTTGGCCTGGTTCAACATCGCGACAGGGGGCGTCGTGGACGGGGCGACCGCGCCGACCTCCGCGTTGGTGTGCGTTCCGTCGAAGAGCCCTCCCGCGACGTACGTCCAGAACGGGTCTGACAGCAGCTCGGGATACAGGATCGCCGGCTCCCCGTACGCCGCGTGGTATCCCGAGGCCGTGTACAGAAGGTACGACGGGACGGGGATCAGGTCCGGCGAGAGCATCTGCGGGAGCATCGTGCCTGTCAGGTCGTACGCCCCGTCGCAGGGAAGGACGGCTTTCACACTGTACCCCGTGGGGAGCGCGCCCGCCGCCTGCAGCGCGATCGCTCCCGCCATCGCGGCGTAGCCGCCCTCCGAGTAGCCGGTGATGAAGACACTGCCGCTGGGCTTCACGATGCTGAACGGGCCAAACGAGTCCCTCGCCTTCCGCAGCGCGCCCTTCACCGATTCGCCGAGGCTCATCGTGATGTAGGGATGGTCGGGCCCGCCGGGGAGCGAGCTGTCGCCGAATCCCACGTAGTCGGGCATCACGACGATGTATCCAGCCGACGCCATGAGGGCACCCACCGTGCATTCGACATAGTTCTGCAGCGCGCCGGTCAGGTCCGGGCTCCAGAAGACGGCGAGCGGGTTGGAGTTGTAGCGCGAGGGAGCGCACTCCTGGTACACCTGCGTACCGTGCTGGTACAGGATGATGGGCGCCTTCAGGCCCCAGGCCACGGGAACCCACATGAGGCCGCTTTCCCGATTGGAGCCTTCGCCCCACGAGATCTTCCTCGCCGTCACGAGGTACGGGCTGCCATTCCTTCGGTTCTTCACGAACGCGGCAAGGTCCGTCTTGATCGCATTCAGGTACACGGCGAGGTCTTGCGCGCTCAGGCCCCCGGCTCCGAGGTCCTTCGCGGCAGGCCCCTGCAGCGCGTCGAGGTTCGCGACGAGCTGGTCCCAGGAGAGCGCCTCGTCCGGCGGCGTCTCGGCCTGCTGGCCGGGCATCGAGCAGCCGGCGAGCACGGTCAGCACGAGCAGGGCAGCCAGCGCCCCGCCTCGACAGAACTCACCCTTCTTCATAGGACTTCTCCTTCGCGTCCACCGGGCGGACGCACGGCCCGAATCGAGCGCCGGTCAGCGGAGAACCCGCCGTCGGGCCCCCCCCTCCGGCGAGAGTCCAGTATATCACGGGATGAAAGGGACTGTCGGAAATCCAGCAGTCAGCGCCCGTGCCGCGCCCGGTTCGGCGGCCGCAGCCAGCGCAGCGCGTCCACCGTGGACGCGAAGACCCTCTCGACCCCGGGGGGTGGAGTCTCCGTGCCCGGCTGGACGGCCAGGACGCGCATGCCTGCGGCGACAGCCGCGCCGATGCCGTGATGCGAGTCCTCGATCACGGCGCACTGCCCGGGCGCCACCCCGAGAAGGCCCGCGGCGCGCAGGTAGCAGTCCGGCGCGGGCTTGGCCCGCGGCACGTCGGTCGAGGTCACAACGGGATCGAATGTGCCGGAAAGCCCGAGGATCTCCAGCACGAGGAGCACCTCGTCCCGGATCCCCGACGTGGAGAGTGCGAGGGGGAAGCCCTTCCACAGGGAGAGTTCCTCGCGCACCCCGGCGAACGGCACGAGGTTGCCGGGCACACGGATGAGCGAACGGTACGCTGCCCGCTTGCGCGCGAGAAGCTCCTCGGCCGGGGTGGAAAGGCCGAACGTGCGGATCAGCTCCTGCACGATGTCCACGCTGGCCATCCCGACCCACTTCGCGCGGGCGTCCGCCATCGCCGCCCGGGGGATCCCGTCCAACACGAGGTCCCACGCCCTCTGGTGCAGGGGCTCCGTGTCGGCCAGGACGCCGTCCATGTCGAGGACGAGGGCGGAAAAGAAAAGGGGAGGGGCCCACGCCCCTCCCCCGCTGCCTTTCCAGGCTGCATGACCACGAGGTCCTAGTACCCCTCGCTCGCGTACTTGGCGACGTTTTCCGACGTCACGACGACCGAGGGCTCCACGATCCACTTCTCGAACTTCTCGCCCAGCAGGATCTTCTTGGCCAGCGCGACAGCCCGTCCGCCCATCGTGGGCAGGTACGACATCGAGGCGCCGTACTGGGGATCCTTCGCTGCCATCAGTTTGAACGCGGCGCGCGAGCCGCCCATGCCGGTGACGAACTGGATGTCGGTGCGCTTGGCGCTCCTGATCTCCGTGAGGGCGCCGACCGCCGCCTCGTCGTCGTGCGTGAACACGGCGTCGATCTTGGGGTAGGCGGGGAGGATGTTGGACATGGCCTTGCGCCCGGCTTCCTGGTTGAACTCACCGTCCGCCTCGACGAGGACCTTGATCCCCGGGTAGTCCTTCTTGAGGACATCCATGAACCCGTTGTAGCGCGCCAGGTCGATGGGGCTCCCGACGTAGCTCCTCAGGATCGCGATCTGGCCCTTGCCCTTCAGCCTGTCGCCGACGTACTTGGCCGCGTTCCTGCCGCACTGCGCGTTGTCGCCGCCGTAGAACACGGTGTAGTCATCGTTCGCGATGGGCCTGTCGATGATCATGGTCTTGGTGCCCGACCTTGAAGATGTCCTGCAGATCGGGGTCATCAGCGTGCCGTTGCCGGGCAGGACGCAGATCATGTCGTAGCCGCCGGCCTTGAACGTCTGCAGCTGGTTGAGCTGGTCGGCGTCGTCGACAGCGTTCTTCACGATGATCTCGAACTTGTCCGTGTCCGTCGCGATCACGGCGATGACGGAGTCCAGCATCTTCGCCTGCCATGCGTTGTTGGCGGGAGGAAGGGACACGGCGATCTTGAACTTCTTTGCACCTGCCTGCTCCTTCGATCCCTCCGCGAACATCGCGATGCAGGGGATGAGCAGCAGGGCCGCGATCAGGACGAGAACTGTTCTCTTCATCTGAACCCTCCTTGAGAAAGATGTGTATCTCATTACCGCTCCCGTCTCTGCATGAGCACCGCAAAGAGGATGACCGCACCTTTGACGGCGCCGGAGAGATAGGGCGATATATTGAGCATGATCATCATGTTGTTGACGATCCCGAGGATGATGAACCCGACGATGGTGCCGATGAGCCGGCCCCTGCCGCCCGAGAGGGCCGTGCCGCCCACGATGACGGCGGTGATTGCCTCGAACTCGTACTGGTTTCCCGAGCGTGGCGGCGGCCACGGCCGCCATGCGCGACATCTCCATGGTGGCGGCGATGCCCGCGCACAGCCCCACGAGCATGTAGGTGATGATCCGGATCCTGTCCACCTTGATCCCCGAGTAGCGCGCCGCGTTCTCGTTGCCGCCCACGGCGAAGACGTAGGTGCCGTACTTCGTGCGCGTGAGCACGATGTGCAAGACGACCGCCATCACGATGACCACGAGGAAGGGGATGGGGATGCCCAGCAGGGAGCCGCTGCCGATGCGGGTGAACTGCGGGATGTTGTTGCCCATGATCGTGGCGCCGCGGCAGATGTACATGGTGACCGAGCGGGCGATGATTCCCACCGCCAGGGTCACGATGAAGGGCGGCAGCTTCGCCTTCGTGATGACGATGCCGTTCACGAAGCCGAAGGTCACCGCCACGGCGCAGCAGACGAGGATCGCCACGGCCAGGGGCACCAGCGGGGTCCCGTCCGGCTTCACCATCCGCTGCAGGAAGATGAGGACGGCCCCCGCGGTGGCGAACACCGGGCCGCTGGACAGGTCGATCCCCCCCGCGATGATGACCAGCGTCATGCCCAGGGCGATCGACCCCACGATGGAGGTGTTGCGCAGGATGTTCAGGAGGTTGCCCGGGTTCAGGAACCTCGGGGCGGCGAGGCCGCAGATCCCGACGATGACGAAGAACACCACCACCACGCTGTAGTCGCGCCACACCCGCTTCACGAAATCGACGAACCCGCCCCCGGACCTCTTCTCGACGGCTTGCATACTCCTCCACTCCCGCTCAGACGTCCGTCGCGTAGTACATGATCTTCTCTTCGCTCAGCTCGGATGCGGCCAGGGTCCCCGTGATCCTGCCCTCGTGCATGATGATGACCCGCTCGCAGATCGTGAGCACCTCGGGCAGGTCCGAGGAGACGATGACGATCGCCACCCCTTCGGCGGCAAGCTCCCGGATGATGCGGTAGATCTCCTGCCGCGCCCCGACGTCGACGCCCCGGGTGGGTTCGTCCAGGACCAGGACCCGGGCCCCCGAGAGCAGCCACTTGGCGAGGGCAACCTTCTGCTGGTTGCCGCCCGAGAGGTTGCTCACGTTCTGGGCCGGGCTGCTGCACCGGATGGCCAGCCTGTCGATCATCTTCCTGGCGCTGGCGAGCGAGCGGGTGCGGCCCTTGAAGAAGCCCGGGCCCTTCAGCCACCGCACGTAGTTGGAGTTGTCCGTCACGTCACGGCAGCCGACAAGCCCCGTTTCCTTGCGGTCCTCCGTGACGAAGCCGAGGTCGGCGCGGATGGCGTCCATCGCGCTCCTGATCGTGGCGGGCTTTCCCTCGATGAGCACGCTGCCCGACTGGGGCTTGCGCATGCCGAAGATGACCTCCATCAGCTCGGTGCGCCCGCGCCGACAAGGCCGCTGAAGCCGAGGATCTCGCCCCGCCGCACCTGGAAGCTCACGCCCTTCAGCAGCCCGTCGGTGACATCTCTGACTTCGAGCATGACCGCCGAGGGGTCCCCCGCGAAATCTGTCGCCTTCGTGGTCTGCACGGCGCGCCCCACCATGAGGGCGGCGAGGTCCTGCGCGGTCACCTCGGCGACCTTCTTCACCGCCGACCAGGGCGCCGTCCTTGCAGGACCGTGACGGAGTGACAGATATCGATGATCTCCTTCAGCCTGTGGGAGATGTACACCACGGCGATGCCCTGGCCTCCCAGGGTGGCGATGAGGTCGAAGAGGACCTTCGTCTCCTTGCCCGTGAGCATCGAGGTGGGCTCGTCCATGATCAGGAGCTCCACGTTGAATGCGATGGCCTTGGCGATCTCCACCATCTGCTTCTGGGCGATCTTCAGCTCGCGGACCTTGCACCGGGGATCGAGCTTCTCGCCCAGCCTCTCGAGGATCACCGCCGCCCCGTCGCGCATCTCGGCGAAGTTGATGAGCCCCAGGGAGGTAGCGCGGCTCGCGGCAGAGGAAGATGTTCTGCGCGACGGTCAGCTCGTCCAGGAGGTTCAGTTCCTGGTGGATCATGGAGACGCCGAGGTTCTGCATCTCCATCGGTGTGGCGCCGCGCCGCACCGGGGCGCCCTTGAACACGATCTCCCCGCCGTCCTGGGCGTGGATGCCGGCCAGGATCTTCATGAGGGTCGACTTGCCGGCGCCATTCTCGCCGCACAGTCCCATGATCTCGCCCTTCTGGTACGGCGAAATCGACACCGTGCAGGACCTCGACGCCGAAAAAGCTCTTTCGGATCTCCCTGCATGTGAGCATGGTCAGTCATAGCGTAGTGGGAGCAAGAGTAGCGCGGATAGGCCAGTCTGTCAATCCTTATCGATCTCTGTCGAACCTCTGTCGGTTTCACCGGCGCCGACCCTGTCGGCAAGACTCCCCCGAGTCCATGACCATGCCGAACTTCATCGCATGATTCTTCAGGGTGGCCGCGTGGAGGTCCGGGACAAAGGAAGAAACGCAGTCGCTCGAGCACGCATGGTCTTGTAGCCGTGGTGGAAGGCGCCGCGCGTGGTGTCCTCGACGCACAGCTGCGTGACCGTGCCGGCAACGACCACGGTGTCCACCCCTTCGCCCTGCAGGATATCGTGCAGGCTGGTGCGGAAGAAGGCGCCGTACCAGTACTTGTCCACGACGTAGTCGCCGGGCAGCACCTCCAGCTCGTCGATCACCGCGACCGCCTCGCGCTCCGCGCGGATGTCGTCGTAGTATCGGCGGAAGCCGATCCTGCAGCTGTTCACGGGTTCCCGGATCTGCGGCGACCACGTCCAGAGGATGGTCTCCCGCGGGCCTGCCACGAACCGGGTATACACCACCGGCCGTTTCGCCGCCCGGAAAAGCCGCGTGACAGCCTGGATCGGCGCGATGGTGGCCCGCGTGTCCGGGACCTCCATGCCGGCCCCGACCCGGACGAAGTCGTTCTGCATGTCCACGATGATGAACGCGGCCGAGGAGAGGCTGACCGCGAAGGGATCCGACGTGCTTCCTGCCATGACCGACAAGCATTGCCGGCTCCCCTGCCCGCGTCAAGGCCGGGCCGGTTGCCGGCCTGCGGCACCGCGCGGTAGGCTTGCAGACGGAGGTGACGGCGATGACCTTTCTCTACCTGAACTCCGACCGCATGGGATCGGGCCCCGACGAGGAGCTGGGCCAGCGCCTCCTGATCCTGTTCCTGCGCAAGCTGGCAGAGTCCGAGGTGCGCGTCGACCTCGTGGGCTGCGCCAACGGCGCCGTCCTGCTTACCACGCGCGAGGGACCTGCCCTGAATATCCTGAAGACGTTGCGTGCGCGCGGCGCCCGCATCGCAAGCTGCGGCACGTGCCTCGAGCACCTCGGCCTCAGGGACAGCCTGCTGATCGGGGAAGTGGGGAACATGGACGGCACCGTCCAGGTCCTGGCCACGGCGGACAAGGTCATCAGCCCCTGCTGAGGCGCCATGCCGTGATCCTCCTCGTCGCCGCGCTGATCGTCATCGCAGTCTTTTCCACCCGCCTCTCCTCCCGCTTCGGCATCCCCGTCCTGCTGCTGTTCGTCGGCCTCGGGCTCGTCGTCGGAAGCGACGTGCTGAACCTCATCTACTTCGACGACGCGCTGCTCACGAGGACCGTCGCGGACATCCTTCTCATCTTCATCCTCTTCGACGGCGGCTTCCGCATGGCACGCAGCTCCCTGCGCGCCGTCGCGGGGCCGTCCCTCGCCCTGGCAACCGCGGGGGTGGCGATCACGGCGGCCGTGCTGGGTCTGTTCATCCATGTCGTGGGCCGCCGGGACCTCGTGTTCTCCCTTCTCGTCGGCTCGATCATCTCCTCGACCGACGCGGCGGCGGTTCTCCTGCTCACCCGGCAGAACCCCATCCGGGACCGCGTGGGCACCACGCTGGAGGTGGAGTCGGCCTCGAACGACCCCATGGCCATCCTCCTCACCATCGCGTTCATCGACGTGCTGACAGGCGAGGCCCGCACGGCCTGGCTGTTCCTCGCGCACCTGGCGTGGCAGCTGGGGGGAGGGATCCTCGTCGGGTTCCTCCTCAGCCACGCGGCCCGCTTCCTGTTCGACAGGCTGGAGTCCGACAAGCGGGGATACTACGACGTGCTGATGGTCGGGACGGTCCTCCTCGCCTACGGCCTGGCCACGACAGCGCGGGCGAACGGGATCATCGCCGTGTTCTTCATGGGCTACTGGATGGGGAACGCCGCCTTCGCCGGCAAGCGCGGGGTGGGTAACTTCCTCGACGGCATCGCGACCTCCGCCAACCTCGCCCTGTTCCTCCTGCTCGGCCTGCTCGCATTCCCGCGCTCCTTCGGGGCGGTCTGGAAGGAAGGCCTCGCCCTGGCCGCGGTCCTCATCGTCGTCGCCCGGCCCCTGGCGGTTCTCGTGTGCACCCTGCCCTTCCGCTACTCCTGGGCGGAGCGGGCGTTCATCGCGTGGGGCGGGGTGAAGGGGGCAGTGCCCATCGTGCTCGCCACCTACCCGGCGGTGTACGGCCTGGACAGCGGGGGCACCGTTTTTCCGCTCATCTTCTTCGCGGTCCTCCTGACCTGCCTGCTGCAGGGCACAACGGTCGGGCTTGCCGCGAAGGCACTCGGTCTCACGGTGCCGCGCAAGCCCGCCTCGCCGTTCACCGTCGAGCTGCACGCGACCCGGCCCAGCGACCTCGACATGCACGAGGTCCGCCTGCGGGAAAGCGGCGCGGCGGACAGGAGACGTATCCGCGACCTGGGCCTGCCGCGGGGGATCCTCATCAGCTCGATCGTGCGGGCGGGCAGGATCGTGGCTCCCCACGGGAGAACTATTGTCAGGGCCGACGACCTTCTGTTCGTCCTCGCGCCGGCCGACGCCACGGATTCCCTTTCCGCGCTGCTGAACGGCCCGCGGCTGCGCAGGAGAAGGCCGTCGACGGTGAAGTGGCGCCGTTGACAAATCGAGGTCTTCGTGTATCATGGCTTCAAACAATAATAAAGACGAGCATACGATAACAATCGACAGGGAGTCTCAGGCATGAAGCTGTCTGCCAAGGACCTTGCGCGGATGATCGACATCAGCGCTGTTCGCACCCCCCACGGCGAGACCGAGATCAGGGAGATGGTGGCAAACGCGAAGGAGTTCCGTTTCGTCGCGGTGCACGTCCTGCCCTCGTGGGTCCCGTTCCTGCGGGACCTGCTCGCGGGCGAGACGGACATCATGATCGGCGCTCCCGTCGGCTTTCCCTCCGGTGCCCACAAGACCGAGATCAAGGTGGCCGAGGCGAAGGCGCTCATCGCCGACGGGGTGCAGGAAATGGACATGATGCTGAACGTGGGCAAGCTCCGCTCGGGCCAGCTGGGATACGTCCAGGAGGACATCCGCGCGGTGGTGGCAGCCGCGGGGCCCGTCCCCGTGAAGGTGATCATCGAGGCGCCGTACCTGGACGAGGACGAGATCCGCAAGGCCTGCGAGATGTGCATCAGGGCGAAGGCGGCCTTCATCAAGACTTCCACGGGCTGGGTGCCCAACGGGTCGACCCTCGAGATGGTCCGCCTCATCACGACCTTCGTGGGAAGCGCCATCAAGGTGAAAGCAGCGGGCGCCATCCGCGACCTGGACACCGTGGTGCGCATGCGGCGCATGGGCGTGGCCAGGTTCGGCATCAACCTGAACTCCGCCATGGAGATCGTCCGCCAGGTCGCGGCCCTGCCCGGCGGCGCCGTCGAGGTCTGACGGCAATGGCGGCCGCCCCGTCGAAGATCATCGCCTACGACCTGGGGACCGGCGGAAGCAAAGCGTCGCTGTTCGACACCGACGGCGCCTGCCTCGCCTTCACCTTCGTGCCCTACGACACTCTGTACCCCGACACGGGCTGGCACGAGCAGAGGCCCGAGGACTGGTGGAAGGCCATCGTGCGCGGCACAACGGAGCTGCTGGCGAAGCGGATCGTGGCCCCCGCCGACATCGCCTGCCTGGCCATATCGGGCCAGAGCCTCGGCGTCGTCCCTGTCGACAGGGACGGGAGGCTCCTGCGCGAGGCCACGCCGATCTGGTCCGACACGCGCGCGTCCCGCCAGGCCGAGGCCTTCTTCCGGAAGGTGGACCGGCGAGACGTGGTACATGACCACGGGAAACGGCTTCCCGCCCGAGTGCTACGCGCTGTTCAAGGTCATGTGGTACAGGGACAACGAGCCGAACATGTTCGCCCGCGCGCACCGGATCATCGGCTCCAAGGACTACATCAACCTGAAGCTCACCGGGAGGATCGCCACCGACTTCTCGTATGCCTCGGGCAGCGGCGCCTACGGCCTGCTCGACTGGGCGTACAAGCCCGAGCTGATCGCGGCGAGCGGCCTGCCTCCCGAGCTGTTCACCGATATCGTCCCCTCGACAGAGATCCTCGGCACCCTGACTGCCGACGCCTCCGCGGCGCTGGGCCTTCCCCGGTCGGTGCGGGTCGCCTGCGGTGGCGTCGACAACTCCTGCATGGCCCTCGGCGCGCGAAACACCGTGGAGGGGAGCGTCTACACCTCCCTGGGCTCCTCCTGCTGGATTGCCGTGTCGTCGAAGAAGCCGGTGCTCGACTTCAAGGACAGGCCCTACGTGTTCACGCACGTGGTGCCGGGCCTTTTCACCTCGGCGGTGAGCATCTTCTCGGGCGGCAACTCCTTCCGCTGGATCCGCGACATGCTCTTCGGCGGTCCCACGGTGAACGGCAGGGACGCCTACGAGGTGATGAACGAGATGGCCGCCTCCGTGCCCATCGGCGCCAACAAGCTGCTGTTCAACCCCAGCCTCGCCGGGGGCGGCACGCAGGAGGCCAGCCCGAACATCCGCGGCGCTTTCGCCGGCATCGACCTGCGCCACGGGAGGGCGGACATCGTGCGGGCGGGCATGGAAGGCATCGCCATGAACCTGGGCGCCGTGCTCGGGGTGCTGCGCCGCTACGTGCCCCTCTCGAACGAGATGCTGATGGTCGGCGGGGGCAGCAAGAGCCCGCTGTGGCGGCAGATCTTCGCCGACGTGTACGGCATGGACATCGTGAAGACCACCGTGGACCAGGACGCCGCCTCGCTGGGCGCGGCCGCGGTGGCCGCCGTGGGGGCGGGGCTGTGGAAGGACTTCTCCCGGGTCAACGACGCGCACAGGGTCGTGAGCGTGGAGAAGCCCGTGCCTCAAGATGCCGCCAAGTATGCGAAGCTGATGCAGGCCTTCGAGCACCTGCGCGCGAGCCAGGCCCCGCTCGGGGACCTGCTGCGGTCGATCGAGATCTGAGGCGAGGAGGGAACGGGCAATGAAGATCGGGCTTTTCACGGCGACGTACCTCGACATGAAGCTCGAGGATGTGTGCACAATGGCGGCCGGGCTCGGCTACCAGGCGGTGGAGCTTCCCGCGTTCTCGGGCAACCCCCACGTCGACCTGGACGAGGTGCTGAAGGGGTCGAACGCCAAGGCGCTGGCGAAGATGATCGCGGACCACGGCCTCATCATCTCCGCACTTGCAAACCACCCCGAGGGCCAGGTCGTGCTGGGCCCCTACGGCAAGGACACCGACGCGATCTGCAAGGGCACGAAGGAAGAGAAGATCCGCTTCGGCACCGAGCGCATGATCAAGACGGCCCAGGCCGCCAACGCGCTGGGGGTGCCGGTGGTCACGGGCTTCATCGGCTGCGAGAACTTCGGCAGGTTCTTCCCCTGGCCGTACTCGAAGGGCTGGGCGGACATGGAGCAGGAGTTCGTCGAGCGGTGGGGGAAGATCCTCGACAGGTTCGGCGAGTACGGCGTGAAGTTCGCACACGAGCCGCACCCCAACGAGTTGGCCTACGACGTGGACACGGCGCTGCGTGCCGTCGAGCTCATGGGCGGGCGGAAGGAGTTCGGGTTCAACTTCGACCCGGCCAACCTGATCTACCTCGACGTGAACGTGGAGAACTTCATAGACGCGCTCAAGGGCAGGATCTACCACGTGCACGCCAAGGATGGCGAGGTGGTCGAGCACAACGTGAAGCGCTCGGGCAGGATCCCGCAGGGGGACTGGCAGAGGCTGGGCCGCGGGTTCCGCTTCCGCATCCCCGGCTGGGGCTCGGTGCCCTGGAAGAAGGTGATCACGGAGCTGTCGCTGATCGGGTACGACTACGTGATGAGCTACGAGCACGAGGACGTGACGATGAGCAGGCACGACGGGATCACGAAGACCATCGCGTACCTGAAGCCCCTGCTGATCGAGAAGCCCTACGAGGGCAGGAACGACGTGCTGTTCCGGTAGAAGGGAAGGAAGGACACACATGGCGAAGATGATGAAGGCAGCGGTCGTCGAGAAACCGAACGTCATCGCGATCACGCAGGTTCCTGTTCCGCAGATCGATGACAACGAGGTCCTCATCCGGGTCACATACACCGGCATCTGCGGCACCGACTGGAGCATCTACACCGGGCAAGTACTCCGCCGACAAGCTCCCGCTCATCGCGGGGCACGAGTTCTCGGGCACCATCGCCCAGGTCGGGAAGAAGGCGAAGGGCCTGAAGGAAGGCGACAGGGTCACGGCGGACATCAACATGGCCTGCGGCACCTGCTACTACTGCAGGCGGGGGCAGAAGCTGATGTGCCGCGACTTCCACCAGCTGGGCATCCACGTGGACGGCACGTACGCCGAGTACGTGAAGGCGCCGTACGACCAGGTGCATGTCCTGCCCGACTCCCTGGACTTCCTGTCGGGGGCGTTCGTCGAGCCTGTCTCGTGCGTCATCCACTCCTCCAAGGCGGCGAAGGTCACGCACGGCAGCTCTGTGGCAGTGATCGGCAGCGGCCTGGGCGTGCTGCACGGCCTCCTGGCGCGCCTGCGCGGGGCCGCGCCGGTCATCGTGATCGGCGACAACGAGAAGCGCCTGGCCATCGCGAAGAGCTTCGGCGTGGACGTGACCATCAACATCAAGGACGGGAAGGACCCGGTTGCCGAGGTGAAGAAGCTCACCGGCGGCAGGGGCGCCGACTTCGTGGTGGAAGCGGTCGGCACGCCGCAGACCTACGCCCAGGCATTCCAGATGGTGCGGCCGGGAGGCACGGTTGCGGCCTTCGGCATCTGCGCCACCGACGACACGATCCCGGTGAAGCCCTACGACCTGGTGCTGGGAGAGATGACCGTTGTCGGCTCCTGCGCCGGGTGGGCCCCGACTGGCCCGATGCCATCGAGCTGCTGGCCCACGGCCACATCGACCCGAAGCCCATGTTCTCGATGATCGTGCCCCTGGAGGAGCTGGAGGCCGCGCTGAAGCAGCTGCGCACCGACGCGAGCCTCATCAAGGTGTTCGTGTCTGCGGACATCTCGAAGCGCGAGATCCTCGCGAAGTAGCGCGGCCAGGCCGGGAAGGCCGCCAGGGCCGCAAAGGAGACGCCGATGACGGTGAAAGGGCTCAACCATATCACGATCAACACGCGCGACATCGGTGCGTCGATCGATTTCTACGGCCGCATCCTGGGGTGGACGCAGATGGAGACCGTGCCCTTCGACGGGTTCTCCCTCGTGTACTTCCAGGTTCCCGGCGGCGGCCGCATGGAGCTGTTCGACTACGGCGGGAAGAACCCCGTGAACGCGCGCGACGAGGCCGAGGCGGGACTGCGCCACGTCGCCTTCACGGTGGACGACGTGGACGAGGCGGAGAAGTTGCTGAAGGCGAAGGGCGTGGCTGTCACGATGACCGCCACCGACCTCCCCTCCCTCAACAGCAGGGCGATCCTGTTCCTCGACCCGAACGGGGTCACCCTCGAGTTCTGCCAGCCCCTGAAGAAGTAGCACGCGAGGAGACGACATGGCCGAGACGATGCCGCTCCTGACGCCTGTCAGGATCGGGAGCAAGACCGCGCCCAACCGCATCGCGATCAACGCGATGGAGTGCTGCGACGCGGACACGAACGGAAACCCCACCGACAGCGCCTTCCGCCGCTACGACGCGGCTGGCCCGGGGCGGGGCGGGGCTCATCGTGGTGGAGGCGCTGTCCGTGGTCGACGAGAACCGCGGCCGGCTGCACCAGCTCACGGCGCTCCCGCAGAACCAGAAGGACCTGGCCCGGCTGGTTGCCGCGATGCGCGCGGAGAACCCGAAACCGCTCATCATCTGGCAGCTCACGCACTCGGGGGAGCTCTCCAGCCCCGAGTTCTCCGAGAGGGTCTGCGTGAAGCCGTTCCCCGGCTACGAGGGCAGGCTCCTCACCGAGGCGGAGGTGGACGAGATCCTGGACAGGTTCGTGTTCGCCGCGAAGATGGCGCACGACTGCGGCGCCGACGGGGTGGACTTCAAGCTGTGCCACGGGTACCTCGGCACGCAGCTGCTGCGGCCGTTCAACGACAGGAAATGGAAGTACGGAGGCTCCTGGGCCAACCGCACGCGCTTCGCCTACGAGTTCTACGAGAGGGTAGCAAAAGAAGTGAACGACCCCGGCTTCCTCGTGGGGTCGAAGGTCACGATGTGGGAAGGCGTGCCCGGCGGGCAGGGCACTGCAGGCCCCGACACGCCGATCATGGACCTCACCGAGCCGCTGGACCTGGCGAAGGGCCTGGAGGCGCGCGGGGCAAAGTTCATCATCGAGAGCGCGGGAAACCCGTCTCTCACCCTGGCAATCGTACAGTCGTACAAGAACGTGCCCGAGACCTCGTACCTGCACTTCTACTTCCAGAAGATGCTGAAGAGCGTGATGAAGCCCTCCACCGTCGTGATCGCCTCGAACACCGCGGGCTACAGGAACGGGAAGAACACATTCCGGGGCGTGAAGCCCGAGGAGTCCTCATTCCTGCACTGGGGCAACAAGAACATCCGCGACGGGGTGTGCGACATGATGGCCATCGGCCGCCAGTCGCTGGCAGACCCCTTCCTGCCGTCCCGGCTCGCCGAGGGCAGGGCGGACGAGGTGAAGTGGTGCACCGTGTGCGACAACTGCATCGAGTTCCTCATCCGCCAGAAGCCTGTCGGCTGCTCGACCTACGAGCGGGAGTACACGGTGGCGCTGAAGGAGATGCGGGCCGAGCAGGGGAAGCTGGGGGAGGCGGAGAAGCACACGTGAGCCAGCGCGCCCCGGTGCGGCTGCCGAAGAAGGCCCAGCGGCCGACCATGTACTTCATCGGCGTGACCACGCGGCGGAGCGTGATCATGCGCGTGTTTCCCCGCTGGGCCCGGCACCTCGACTTGAATCCCTGCCGCATCCGCGGCATCGACCTCGGCCTGCACGACGAGCCGGCGAACTACAGGGCCGTTGTCGACTTCATCAGGAACGACCCCCTGTCTCTCGGCGCCCTGGTGACCACCCACAAGATCGACCTGCTGGCCGCGTGCAGGGACAGCTTCGACGCGCTGGACCCCTACGCGCAGGCGCTGGGCGAGGTGAGCTCGATCTCGAAGGACGGAGGCAGGCTGGTCGGCGCGGCCAAGGACCCGGTCACGAGCGGGCTGGCGGTGGACGCGCTGGTCCCGAGGGGCCACTGGGAGAGCACCCGGGCCGACGCGTGCCTCCTGGGCGCGGGAGGCTCCAGCCTGGCGCTGAGCGTGCACCTGGCGCGCCGGGAGCGCGGCGCCGACAGGCCCGCCCGCATCGTGGTGACAAACAGGAGCCCGGGGCGCCTGGAGGAGATGCGGAAGATCCACAGGGCGCTCGGCGTGGACCTGCCCGTCCAGTACGTGCTCGCCCCCCGGCCCGAGGACAACGACGCGGTCGCTCGCGGCCCTGGCGCCGCGCTCGCTCGTGGCCAACGGCACGGGCCTGGGCAAGGACGCGCCCGGCTCGCCCCTGACCGGCGCCGCCGTCTTCCCCGAGGGGGGCTTCGCCTGGGACTTCAACTACAGGGGCGAGCTCGTGTTCCTCTCGCAGGCCCGGGCGCAGGAGAACAGCCGGGGCCTGCGCGTCGTCGACGGCTGGCTGTACTTCATCTACGGGTGGACCAGCGTGATCGCCGACGTCTTTCACCGGGAGATCCCGTCGGCGGGCCCGGCCTTCGACGAGCTGTCCCGGCTTGCCCGGGCGTGCAGGGACAGGGATTAGCGGCAACGGAACCAGGGCACGGGCTCTCGCGGCCCGGCCATCGACACGAAAAAGGAGAGGACAGTGAGTGCTGACAAGGTGAAAGGGATGGACTTCCGGCCGTTCATGGCGGACTTCGACCTGATGGCGGGCATCATGAGGAAGCCCGACACGCAGCTCGTGCGGCTGGCATCGAGCATGCGCGGCCACTACGCCGACGCCAAGGCGCTGGAAGAGCTCATCGCGCAGGGGGACCCGATGCACTACGAGGTCTTCGAGAAGACGGTGCCCCAGACCTACGGAAACCTGCAGGTCGGCATCAGCAAGACCTACCCCGGCACCGTGGGCGGGGAGTGCTTCATGACAAAGGGGCACTACCACAAGGTCGCCGAGACGGGCGAGATCTACATCGGCCTGCGCGGGGAAGGCTACATGCTGATGAAGCTGCCCAACGGCGAGAGCGCCGTCGAGCGCTTCCTGCCCGGCAACATGGTGTACGTCCCCCCCTTCTGGGGCCACCGCTCGGTGTGCACGGGCGACGAGCCGCTCGTCACCTTCTACTGCTTCCCGGCCGAGGCCGGGCACAACTACGGCGACATCGAGAAGGAAGGCTTCCCCGTGCGCGTGTTCAAGAAGGCGGGAAAGATCGAGATCGTGCCGAGCCGAAGGGGTAAGGCAATGGGAAGAATCCTGGTCACGCCGCGATCGCTCACCAAGGACGGAGACCCCGCCCTCGAGCTTCTGAGGAAGGCCGGCCACGAGGTCGTCTTCTCCACGCCGGGGAAGCAGCCCGACGAGGAGGAGCTGCTGCGCCTCGTGCCCGGCTGCTCGGGTGGCTCGCCGGCGTGGAGAAGATCACCCCCCGGGTGCTCGAGGCCGCGCAGGGGCCTGAAGGCCATCAGCAGGAACGGCACGGGGGTCGACAACGTGGACCTGGAGGCGGCGAAACGCCTCGGCATCGCGGTGCTGCGCGCCGAGGGGGCGAATGCCCGCGGCGTGGCCGAGCTCGCCTTCGGCCTGCTGCTCGCGCTGGCCCGTTCGATCCCCTTCGGCGACGCGGCGCTCAAGGCCGGGCGCTGGGAGCGGCGCCAGGGCATGGAGCTGGAGGGCAAGACCCTCGGCCTGGTCGGCTGCGGGAAGATCGGGAAGCTGGTGGCCCGGTTCGCCCTCGCCCTGGACATGCACGGTGCTCGCCTTCGACGCCTATCCCGATTCCTCCTTCGCGCCGGGGCCGGCTTCCGGTTCGCGAAGCTGGACGAGGTGCTGTCGCAGTCGCACGCGCTCAGCCTGCACTGCCCGCACAAGCCCGGCGATCCGCCGCTCATCGACGCCGCCGCCCTCGCGAAGATGAGGAAGGGCGCGTTCCTGGTGAACACCGCGCGCGCGGGCCTGGTCGACGCCGCAGGCCGTGCGCACGGCCCTCGACGAGGGCAGGCTCGCCGGCTACGGCGTGGACGTCTTCGACAAGGAGCCTCCCGGGCCCGGGCCCCTGACGGGGCACGACAGGGTGATCATGTCGGCCCACGTGGGCGGCTACACGGCGGAGAGCGTTGCCCGGGCCACCCGGGTCGCGGTCGAGAACCTCCTCGCCGCGCTCTGAGGCGGCGCAGGGCGGCGATGCCATGCCGATCCGCGAGGTCGCCGACAGCCGCACCCCTCGAGTCGGTCCTCGCGGCCGGGCCGAGCCCGGCCCCGGGGCGCATCTCTGGTGGCTCGGCCAGGCCGGCTTCCTCGTCCGGGCCGCGGCCGCACGCCTCCTCGATCGACCCCTACCTCTCCGACTTCCTGGCCCGCAAGTACGCGGGCAAGCTCCACCCCCACATCCGCATGATGCCCTCCCCGCTCGAGCCGTCCCGGGCCCGGGGCATCGACCTCGTCCTGTGCACGCACAGGCACTCCGATCACATGGACCCCGAGACGCTGCCGGTCGTGGCACTGCTGAACCCGTCGTGCCTGTTCGTCGTTCCCCGCGCCGTGCGGTGGCGGGCGCTGGAGATCGGACTGCCCGGGCGCAGCGTCGCTCGGCATGGCCGACGGCGAGACGCTCGCGCCCGTCGAAGGCGTCACGGTCGAGGCCATCCACTCCGCGCACGAGCAGCGCGCGCTGAACGACAGGGGCGAGGACGAGTTCCTCGGCTACGTGGTGCGGGCAGGCGGGGTCACGCTGTACCACTCGGGCGATTGCGTGCCCCACGAGGGACTTGTCGAGCGGCTGGCTGGTCGCGGCATCGACCTCGCGCTGCTCCCCATCAATGGAAGAGACCAGGCGCGCCGCTCCACGGGCATCCCCGGCAACTTCACACTCGAGGAGGCGGTGGACCTGTGCGAGCAGGCCCGCATTCCCTCCCTCCTCTGCCACCACTACGGCATGTTCGACTTCAACACCACTGATCCCGTCGCCGCCCGCGCCGGCCTGGCAGGGCTGCGCACAGCCGTCACGGTCCTCTTCGCAGCGACCGGCCTGCGCTTCTCCTTGTCCGCCTGACGGACGCTCCCCATCGAGAGGCGCGCGGCCCCGGGGCCCGCGGTCGCCACGAACTGCCGGGAAGCCTCACGGCGGTCAGCCCGCTTCCAGGAGCGCACACACCGCCATGTCGTAGTTCGGGCTCTTCCCGTCTCCCTGCGGAAGGTTGACCTCGGGACCGATGTCCAGGCCGTTCTGCTGCGTGAACTCCCGCAGCCACGCCCCGGCATTGCCCACCGGTTCCCGCGGCGGCACGGGTGCAAGGAGATAGCCAGACGGCGAGTGGAAGCAGAACACCCCATCCGCACCAGCGGTGACCCTCCACCCGCCCTCGTGCACCAGGTGATGGTGGAATGTGCACAGCATGACCAGGTTCTCCAGGCTGGTGCTGCCCCCGTGCAGCCAGTGCTCGACGTGATGCGCGTGCAGGAACCGCCCGTGGGTGCACCCGGGGAACGCGCAGCCATGGTCGCGCAGCGCCAGGGCGCGGCGGATGGCAGGCGGGATGCTGCGGGTGCGCCTGCCGATGTCCAGCTCCTGCCCGTCGCGACGCACTGCCACCAGCCCGCAGTCGCAGGCCACCCTGCGAAGCGTTTCCGCCCGGCGCCGCAGGCGCATTTCTTCGGAAACGCGGCTGCCGTCCTCCAGGGTCCCTGCCAGCGCGCCGTCAGGGCCGAGGGCCTCCTGGTCCAGGTGCACAATCACCTGGAATCGCTCCCCCCCGTTTCCCGTCACCGGGTGCTCGGCCAGGAACGACTCGGCAATCCCGACCATCCCGTCGGCCGCCGATGGCCAGGACGTTTCCGCCCGGCGCCGCAGGCGCATTTCTTCGGAAACGCCGTCGGCCGCGGCCGCAGGCGCCGGCGCAGCCGCCTTCCCCGCGCGCACTTCCCGGGCACGGTCTACCGCGCGCACCACCAGGTCTGCCTCGTCGGGCTCCAGCACCAGCTCCAGCTTGACCTTCCCCCCGGGCAGCAGTCGGCGGCGCACCGAGCGCTCCTCGGGATCGGGAAGCTCCCCGCTCTCCAGCACGGCCCGATACCCGCGACACAGCCGCTCCAGCTGCGCCCCGGTTGCGAGAAACGCCATGTCCAGCAGCACCGCTTCGGTCTCGGGGGTGGCCACCCGCGTCAGTGCCCGCACCTTCGCGTACGACAGCATGCCCGTACGCAGCGCCCCATCGATGGCGGGGAGGTTGCCCAGCGCGCGCGCCACACGCACGCGCTCACGGGCAGTGCCCGGGTCCCACCCCACCCTCCAGGACAGCCAGTGCGCGCAGGAAACAGCGCCCTGGTCGTTCCAGCCGCCGGACTGGTCGAAGTCCCTGATGCACTCCAGCAGCCGATGCGTGGCCGCGTCGAGCCGGGCGGACAAGCAGGCGATTTCCTCTGCGAGGTCTTCGGTATTCTTCATGATCATACTATACACCCGTATAGTATAAGACGCAAGCATTTTCTCGCGGCTTGACCCGGGATCAGCCGGTGATCGAAGCCACCGGACAGCAAATGCAGGACGGGCTTGCTTCCCCGCTCGTCTCCCCCTATCTTCGATGCTGATGGCCAGTCCTGAACAGGCGGAGAGCACTGCCCCCCGGAGGGGCTCGCGAGGCATCGCCTCCCTCGCGGCGCTCCTCCCGTTCATCCGCAGCCGCTGGGCAGCGCTCGCCGTCGGGTTTGCCTTCATGCTCGTGCAGAACTACGGCGCGGTGCGGGTGCCCGCGTACTTCCAGCAGACCCTCGACGAGCTGACCCACGCCAACCGGCCCGCGGTGATCGTCAACCTGCTCGTCGCTGGCGGGCATCTACGCGGCGGTGACGGTGGCGGCCATGTACCTCATGCGCCTGCTCATCATCGGCGCCTCGCGGCCGCATCGAGTACGACCTGCGCGGAGCGCATCTACGACCGGCTCCTCGAGCTCGACCATTCCTTCTACATGGCCCACGAGACGGGCGACCTCGTCTCCCGCACGACGAACGACCTGGACCACGTGCGCACGCTCCTGGGCCCGGGAATCATGTACATCCCCAACTCCCTCAGCATGTTCGCCCTCTTCTTCCCCGTGCTCTTCAAGCTGAACGGGCCGCTGATGCTCGTGGTGTGCTCGGTGCTCGTCGCCGTGATCGCGCTGGTCTTCGTCGTGCTGCCGCGCCTGGAGCCGTACTTCCGGCGCATCCAGGAGTCCACGGGGAAGATCAACAGCAGGGTGTGGCAGGTCGTCTCGGGCATCGCCACCGTGAAGCTCCACACCATGGAGGCGGGGGAGGAGAAGACGGTTCGCCGAGCTCAACCGGAGTTCCTGCGACGCAACATGGCCACGGCCAAGATCCAGGAGTTCCTCTGGCCCACCTTCATCTTCGTCTTCTCCCTCACCCAGCTCGTCGTCATCTTCGTGGGCGGACGGCAGGTCATCACCGGCGCGATGAGCCTCGGCCAGCTCCTGCAGTTCAACGTCATGATCACCACCCTCACCTTCCCCGTGCTCTCCCTCGGCTGGATCATGTCCCTGATCCAGCAGGGCATCAGCGCCATGGGGCGGATCAACGCGATCCTCGAGGGCCCGGTGGAGCGGCGCGACGGACTGGACGCAGCTGGAAGGCGATGACGGTGTCCTTCGAGGTGAAGAACCTCGACTTCTCCTACCCCGGCCGGCGACAAGCGCCTGCCTCGACGGGTGTGAGCCTGCTCGATCGAGGCCCGGGGAGTTCATCGGGATCACCGGCACGATCGGCAGCGGGAAGTCGACGCTCGTGAACGTCCTCACCGGGCTTCTGCGTCCCCCGCGGGGCACGGTGTTCGTCAACGGCATCGACATCCGCGACATCGAGCCGACGGCGCTCTTCCGGAGGATCGGGATCGTGCTCGCAGTCCCCGTTCCTGTTCTCCCGCACCCTGGCCGAGAACATCGCGATGGGCAGGGACGGCGCGGCCGACACCGCGGCGGTGAAGGAGGCGGCGGAGCTCGCCGGCCTCGCCTCGGACGTGGCCGGCTTTCCCGGAAGGCTACGGCCAGCTGATCGGCGAGAGGGGCGTCACCCTCTCGGGCGGCCAGAAGCAGCGGACGGCCATCGCGCGCGCGCTGATGAAGGACAGCCCCGTGGTCATCCTCGACGACTCGCTGTCCAGCGTGGACGCGCGGACCGAGGCGCATGATCATCGACAACCTGCGAGGCATGCGGGGGCGAAAGACCCTCATCGTCGTCTCGCACAGGATCTCCCCGCTGAAGGGCGCGGACCGCATCTACGTGATGGACGAGGGCAGGATCGTCGAGCAGGGCAGCGCACGAGGAGCTGGTGGCCGACAGGGGGCTGTACGAGAGGCTCGTGCGCTACCAGCAGATGGAGTAGAGCCTGGCCGCCGCCGGAGGCAGCGCTGAATGAACGTCGACGAACGAACGCCGGCGGCAGGATCCTCGGGCGGCATCCTTCCCTACGTGGCGCCGCTACGCGTGGCTGGGCGTGGGAGCCCTTGCGTGCATCGTGATCATGGACGCCGCGGGCGTCCTGCGGCCGTGGCTCGTGAAGCACGCCATCGACGCGAACGTCGCGCAGAAGGACCTGGCAGGCCTCGCGCAGGACGGTGCTGCTGCTGGGGCTGTCCGTCCTGGGCGGCTGGGTGTGCTCCAGGTGCTCTCGGGCTACGGCATCCAGTACCTCGGCCAGAGGTTCCTCCTGGACCTGCGCATGGACATGTTCCGCAAGGTCCTCTCCCTGTCCAACGACTACTTCGACCGCACCCCCGTGGGCGCCACCCTCACCAACCTCTCCAACGACCTGGAGGCGCTGCGGGAGTTCATCGCCGAGGGCATCGTGAGCGTGGCAGGGGACATGCTCAAGGTCCTCTTCATCCTCGGGGCCATGGTCCTCATCAACCCCGGGCTCGCCCTGGCGGCATTCCTCACGATCCCGCTTTTCGTCGTCGCAACCCTGCTCTTCCGCTCGAGCATCCGCGCGGGCTTCCGGGAGGTCAGGGCAGCCAACGGGGAGATCAACGTGGCGCCTGAGTGAGACCATCTCGGGAATCCGCGAGATCCACCAGTTCGGCGACGAGAGGCGAGAGCAGGCGGACCTTCGGCAGGGCGAACCGACGGTACCTCGACGCCTACCTGAAGGTCGTCAACGCCTATGCCCTGTTCTTCCCTGCCATCGAGATCGTTTCGAACGCGAGCATGATCCTCACGCTCCTGTACGCGCACTTCCGGGTGGGCGTGTCCCTGCAGATGGGAGAGATGTTCGCGTTCTTCGCCTACATCAACATGCTGTTCTGGCCGCTTCGCCAGCTCGCCGAGAAGTTCAACCTCCTGCAGTCGGCGCGGGCGGCCACCGAGCGCATCTTCGCGCTCATGGACGAGGAGGCGAGCATCGTGAGCCCCGCGGTGCCGCTGCCGCACCGCCCTCGCCTCGCCCGCGGAGCTGCGTCTTCGAGGATGTGCGGTTCCACTACACGCCGGAAGCGCCCGTGCTCAGGGGAATCTCCTTCCGCGTGGCCGCCGGGAGAGAAGGTGGCCATCGTCGGCCCCACGGGCAGCGGCAAGACGACGCTCATCAGCCTCGTGACCAGGCTCTACGACGTGCGGGCGGGGAAGGTCCTCCTCGACGGCATGGACGTGCGCGACATCCCTCTCGACGTCCTTCGCACCGCGGTGGCCACGGTGCCCCAGGACGTGTTCCTCTTCACGGGCACCGTGGCCGAGAACATCGCCATGTACCGCCAGTCCGTGGACAGGGCGCTCGGTGGAGCACGCCGGGCGCGAGGTGCGCGCCGACAGGTTCATCGCCCGGCTCGGCGAAGGGCTACGACGCCCAGGTGGGAGAGGAGGGGCACCGCCTGTCCGAAGGCCAGCGCCAGCTGCTGGGCCTTTCGCGCGCCTTCGCGCGAAACCCGTCCGTCGTCATCCTCGACGAGGCGACCTCGAACATCGACTCGGAGACCGAGCACCTGATCGGGGAGGGCATCCAGCGGCTGCTCGCCAACCGCACCGCGCTCATCATCGCCCACCGGCTTTCGACGATCAGGGCAGTGGACAGGATCCTCGTCCTGCACCGGGGCGAAATCGTCCAGGAGGGCACCCACGAGGAGCTTCTCGCCCGCGGGGGGCTGTACAGACAGCTCTACGAGATGCAGTCACTCATGGTGGCGAAGTAGAGAGGCCAGCGGAGAGAGCTGTTCGAGGGCTGCCCTCAGTCGGCGAGGGCGAGAAACCCGGTGAGTATGCGCTCCGTGATTCCCCATATCGGGCCGGCAGGCGACGGGTAGGCGCGCCACTGGCGCTCCTCACCCTCGATGAGGTGCCGCACTCTTTCGGACGGGCCTTGACGGAGCAGGGAAGACAGCGGGATCCAGAACGCACCGTCGACCTCGGCCGGGTCCGGATGGACAGCGGCCCCATCGGGCGCCAGGGCGACGAACGGCGTGACGTCGATGGGAGGCAGGCGGGCGCTCACGGGCTCCACCGTCGGCAGCCTCCCGAGGGTTCGACCCCCGCGCCGCACGTCGATGCCCACCTCTTCCGACGCTTCGCGGTGGGCGGCCGCCAGCAGGTCGGCATCGCCAGCCTCCGAGTGCCCTCCCGGAAATGCGATGTGCCCTGACCACGGGTCCCCGTCCCGCTGCGCCCGCCTGATGAAGAGGATTTCCGCCGGCCCCTCGGGCGGATTCTCCGATGGGCGCAGGAGAAGCACGACCGCGGCATGGATCGTCGCGCGCCCGTGGAGGAGCGGTGCATCGACGGGATCGAGGCGGGCGATCAGCCGGTTCACCAGGCTTTCGAAGGCATTCATGGCGAGCTCAGCCCGCGCCTGTCGCGGACCTTCCGGGAGGCGTGGATCACCACGCGGTACCACGCGGGGACGGAGTGCTGACGGAGGGACGCAGTGTCGGGCGTGTACAGCATGACGTGGGGCTGCCCCGCTGCCGAGCCTGCTCAGCGGAACCGGTCCACGACGCTCCCGATCTTCTCGAGGTAGCGCAGCCGGTTCTCGGGCTCGAAGTCGCGGTCCACGAAACCTGCGAAGATGGCCGGTTGCCTCGCCGCCTCCTTCGCCATCGCGGCGGCGACCTTCGATGGGTCCGTGTCGCCCGAGACGATGACGTAGGCAGCCGACGCGGGGAGCCTCCCCCTGTTCGTCCGAAGCCAGGAACGCACGGGCGGCGCCATGTGCCAGGCCCAGATGGGGGTGCACACCACTACGACCTCGAAATCGGCAGGATCACGGACGGGAGGCTCGATGGGGCTGGCCACCCCGAAGCTCGAAGCTGCCCCGGCGCCCATGAAGCCGAAGAATCCCCACCTGCGATGGCGCTTCTCGACGATGCACTCAATGTCCGCCGCGAGCAGCACTGCCAGGTCCCCGGCAACGCGCTCCGTGGTGCCGTCGCGCGAAAAGTAGACGACGAGGGCGCGCTGCCCGTTGGCAATCGGGGGAAGCTCGCCGGAGATGGCGGGAGTGCCCGCGCCCGCGGAGCTTGCGCCCGACACCACGTCGCTCCTGCCCGTGCGGGGAGCGCTGCTGCAGCCGGCAGCCGCAAGCACGAAGGACGCTGTGAGGAGAGCCGCATGCCAGGCACGAGGCAGGTGGAACATCGTCATGCCCGTGAGCGTAGCGCCGGCAGGGACGGGGAATCAAGCGCGGCGCCCACGAGGAGCGGGCGCTACGCCTTTTCGGCCTGGCCCGCCCGGCCGCCAGTCGCCGTTGCCGTGAACTCCCGCGCCGGGTCGAGATCCTTTGCCCGCGCGATCATCCACATCTCCGCCCAGCAGTCGACGATCGTGTCGGGGACGGGGAGATGCTCCGCGATGAGCGCGTGCAGCCGGGGAAGGTTCCGCGAGGGGACGACGGGCCACAGGTGGTGGTCCACGTGGTGGTCCAGGCCCCAGTAGATCGAGCCGATGAACCGGCCCACCCGGATCGACCGGGTGTTCAGCCTGTGGTCATTCACACCGTACGGCCGGCCGACGTGCTCGGTGAAATGCCACAGCGTCTCGAACCCCGTTCCGAGCTGCCACGCGATGGTCACGAGGCAGAGCAGCTCCCACGCGTGGAACACGACCGCGACCGCGGCCACGGCAGCGTGCGCCAGGAGAATCGCAAGCGATTCGAGGCGGATCGCGCGGATGTCGGCCGGCGAGCACTGCTCGTGCATCATGCGATCCTTCACCCCGGCAATGCGCTTCACCTGCAGGACGACGGAAGCGGCGAGCTCCCACAGCGCCCCGACCACGACGAGGCGCAGCACGATCCGTGCGAGGTACCGCCGCAGCCACCGCGTGGTGATGACCCCGGGCCAGTCCGTCTCGGGATCCATGCCCCGTACCATGGTGAAGCGGTGGTGCAGCCGGTGGGAGACCCGGGCGTACGTGGGGCTGTTCCACATGAGAAACTGCACGAAGGAAAACACCATCCCGCTGAACCACCCCGCCTTCTCGCCGAAGACGACCCCGTGCTGCAGCTCGTGGCCGATGCAGACCCAGAAGCCGAAGAAGAACCAGTAGGCGTACAGCGGGATGAGGGCAGGCCACGGGTTGACCAGCCGGAAAACAATGACCGCCGCGGCCGCGGGAACCGCAAGGAGGAACAGCAGCCACGCCAGGCGCGACAGCCCGTTCGCCGTGCTGCGTGTCGAAAGCTCCTTCAGGTCCTCGCGCGACAGGGGCGGTCTCTTCCACTCCCCGCGCGCGCCGTCCCACTCGGAGGCGGCGAGTTCCGACCTCGCGACGAGCCGTCCACCGACCATGCTCACCCCCTGGCCGAGTGTACCACGTCCTACTCCACCGTCACCTGCGTGATCCACTTCACCCATCGCCCCCCGTACACGTGCTCGGCCACCAGGCGCACGGGAAAGCCGTGCGCCACGGGCAGGGTCTCGCCGTTCACCTTCAAGGCCAGGAACAGGAGGTGCGAGTCCGCTTCCTCCCGTTCGAACCGGCCGGGGTAGCCGTCCCACGAGGTGAAGACGACGCGCGACCAGGTCGCCGGCGCACCTGCCCGCTCCAATAGCGCCGAGAGCGGGACACCCTCCCACTCGACGAAGTCAGCGAAGAACCCGGGGCAGACCAGCAGCACCTTCCTCGTCACCATGGGCATGGCCTGCAGGTCGGCATAGGACAGGTCCAGGGGAACCTCGAGGGCGGCGCCCGTCAGGTGCAGGCGCCACTGGGCGATGTCGTCGAGGAGAAGGGGCGATCCTGTCGGGTGCAGGGACTCCACCGTTCCCAGGGTGAGAGTCGAGATGTCCACGGTGGCAGGGTCGGCGGATGCCAGATCCCCCGCCGGCGGGAGGGGAAGGGCCTCCGCCCTGCCGGCCGCCAGGCCGGCGACCGCGGCAGCGAGAAGGAGAGACAGGGACAGGACGTGCACGCGCTTCATGGACCCCTCCGTGACCTGGGATGACCTCATGGTGCGGCCGGGGGCCGCCGCAATTCATCACGAAAGTGTACAAAAAGTGTCACGGAAGCCCCGGCAGCCGCGTTTTCCCAGGGGCCCGCGGGAGCCGTATATTGGAGACAGGCACGACGATGGAGCAGCAGGGCAGAGTCCTCCTCATCGAAGACGACCCGCGCATTGCCGAGGTGGTGGCGATGAACCTCGCCGACATCGGCCTGACGCGCCGAGCGCGCCGTGGACGGCCGGGCAGGTCTCCAGAAGGCCCTGGAGAACAGGTACTCCCTGGTCATCCTGGACCTGATGCTGCCCGAAGATGGACGGCCTTGCCGTCTGCACGCGCATCCGGGAGAAGAATCCCGCCACGCCCATCCTCATGCTCACGGCAAAATCGGAAGAGATCGATCGGGTCGCTCGGCCTGGAGATGGGCGCGGATGACTACGTCACCAAGCCGTTCAGCGTCCGCGAGCTCGTTGCCCGGGTCAAGGCGCTCCTGCGCCGCGTGCAGGCGGACAAGGACGCGGCGGCCGGGAGCGCCGAGAAGGGCAGGATCGAGATCGGGGCGCTCGGCACTGGACTTCGAGAAGCGCAAGGTGACCGGGAGGGGACGACGATCGACCTCACCGTGAAGGAGTTCGACCTCCTGGCCCTCTTCGCGCGCACACCCGGGCGCGACCTACAGCCGGACGGACCTCCTCAACCTCGTCTGGGGGTACCAGTTCGAGGGCTACGAGCACACGGTGAACTCGCACATCAACCGCCTGCGCGCCAAGATCGAGGCCGACCCCGGCCACCCGCGCTACCTGAAGACCGTCTGGGGCGTGGGCTACCGCTTCGCCGAGCCCGCGGAGCTCGGGCAGGGCGCGGAGCATTCGTGAAAGGCGCGGGTCCGTTCTCTTCCTTCTACGCGCGCCTGTCCACGATCTTCCTGCTCCTCATCCTCGCTCCTGGGCGCCGGGTGCGTGGCGATTGCCTTCCGGTCCTCCCAGCACCTCTTCGACGACGTCGAGCAGCTTCTCAACAGGGAGTACGCGCGCAGCATCGCCGACGAGCTGCGTCCCCTCGTGGCCGGCGGGTTTCCCGGGAGCGCGTGGGCGGCGCAATCCACTACATGATGGTGCTCAACCCCATGGTGGAGATCTACCTCCTGGACGCCGGCGGAAGGATCATGGCCTATTTCCTCAACCCCGCGGAGAAGATCGTAGCGGGACACCGTGGACCTCGCGCCGGTGCGTGACTTCGTCGCAGAGCGCCGGTCACGCGGCTCTCCCTCGGGGAGGACCCGCGCAGCGCGACGCGATCGCGGCCGTTTTCCGCGGCGCCCGCTGCAGATGGGCGCCGAGCAGGGCTACGTCTACATCATCCTCGGCGGGGAGCAGTACGACGCGTCGCTGCGCATGATCCGCGACAGCTACTACCTGCGCGCGGGCGTCGTGGCGTTCTTCCTGGCCATCGCCGCCACGCTCATCGTCGGGCTCGCTCCTGTTCTTTCTCCTCACGCGCCGGCTCAAGCTCCCTCGAGCGACGCCGTGCGCGGCTTCGAGAAGGGGGACCTCGCGCGCCGCGTCGGACGGTCGCAGGGCACCGACGAGCTGGGGCGCTCGGGCGGAGCTTCAACGAGATGGCCTCCACGATCGAGGCGGACGTGGAGAAGCTCCGCCTGGCCGAGCGGATGCGGCGCGACCTGATCGGCAACATCTCGCACGACCTGCGGAGCCCCCTCGCCTCCCTGCAGGGCTACCTGGAGACCGTGCTGCTGAAGGACTGCCAGCTCACCCGCGAGGAGCGGAGCGCGTTACCTGGAGGTGAGCCTGCGGAACAGCGCCGAGAGCCTGCGCAGGCTCGTGGAGGAGCTCTTCGAGCTGGCAAAGCTCGAGCCCGCCAGGTCCAGCCGCGCATCGAGAGCTGCTGCAGATCGCCGAGCTCGCGCAGGACGTCGTGCTGAAGCTCGCCCCCGCCGCGCAGAAGGCCGGGGTCGCCCTGGCCGTGGCGCCCGGCTGGCGAGCTGCCCGCGGTCGACCGGGGACATCGGCATGATCGAGCGGGTGCTCACGAACCTCATCGAGAACGCCCTCCGCTTCACCCCCGCCGGGGGCCGCGGTCCGTGCGCCTTGCCGCGCAGGCACGGGGAGGTGCGCGTGTCCGTCGCGGACACGGGCGCGGGGATCGCTCCCGGAGGACCTGCCGCACGATCTTCGAGCGGTTCTACAGGGCCGACAAGAGCCGGGACAGGTCCACCGGCGGAGCCGGCCTCGGGCTTGCGATCGCCCGGCAGATCGTGGAGCTGCACGGCAGCAGGCTGGAGGTCGAGAGCAGCGTCGGCCAGGGGGCCGTCTTCAGCTTCACCCTGCGGGTGACCGAAACGTCTCCCTTCCGTGACACTTTCGTGACTTCTCCCCAGTAGCTTCCTGCACGGGAGGAACAACAGATGACACGAACGATCGCCCCCGCTGCCGCCGCCGTCCTCGCCTTCGCGCTCCTGGCTGCCGCGGACCTCTCCGCCGGGGGCAGGCGCGAGCAGGGAGCCGGCCCGACGGAAGGCAGCATGATGATCGAGCAGACCGGGCAGCCGACACGGCGTCGCCGCGGTTCGCGCCGAGCACGGGAAAGAAGGTGATCTTCACCTCGCTCCCCGACGCGCAGGCCCTCGCGGAGCAGGGTCCCGCAGTCCTGTTCTTTGCTGCCGACTGGTGCCCGACCTGCATGGCGGCCCTGCGCGACATCAACGCGAACGGGGCGAAGCTGGGAGGCATCGCGGTGATCGTGGTGGACTACGACACGGCAGGGGACCTCAAGGGGCGCTACGGGGTGAGCTCCCAGCACACCTTCGTGCAGATCGATGCCCGGGGCGAGCGGCTCACCGCCTGGAACGGCGGCGGGGTCGACGCCATACTGAAGAACACACGCAAGGGCTGACAGGAGCCGGGGAGGGCCGGGCCGTGACGGTGCTGATCGGTTTCGCGTTCCTCGCGGGGATGGTCACGATCCTCTCGCCGTGCATCCTGCCCGTGCTTCCCATCGTGCTCTCAGGCGGCGTGGGCGCCGGCAGGGCCCGTCCTCTGGGAGTCCTGGCCGGGTTCGTGGCGAGCTTCACAGCCTTCACGCTGGCCCTGTCGGCGATCGTCCGCCTGCGCTGGGCATCCCGCCCGATGCGCTTCGCATCGCGGCGATCGTCGTCGTGGCGGCATTCGGCCTGGTGATGCTCGTGCCCCGGCTCTCGCGCCCTCTACGAGAGGGCGACGGCGCGGGTCGCGGGGCTGGCGTCGGGACGGGGCCCCGCGGCACGGCAGGGGACGGGCTTCCTGCCGGGGCTCGCCGTCGGTGTCGGCCTCGGCCTCGTGTGGACGCCCTGCGTGGGTCCCCTCATGGCATCCGTGGTGAGCCTTGCGCTCACCGAGCAGGTGGATGGGGGCGCAGTGGCGATCACCCTCGCCTACACCCTGGGGACCTCGGTGCCCATGCTCGCCGTGATGCTGGGCGGCCGCGCGCTCCTCGCGAAGGTGCCTGCCCTCGCCCGCAACGCCTCCCGGATCCAGAGGGGGTTCGGCCTCGTCATGATCGTCGTGGCCGTTGCCATCGGCCTGGGCTGGGACAGGAAGTTCCAGGCCGCCGTGCTCCGCGCGTTCCCGGGCTACGGCGCCGGGATCACCGCGATCGAAGAGGCGGCGCCGGTGCAGCGTGCGCTGCGGCAGCGCACGGGCCGGGCCGGGCCGAAGGGCGGCGGCGACGGCGCCCTCGGGGACTACGGTCCTGCCCCGGGCATCGTTGCCGAGGGTCCCTGGTTCAACATCGGGGCTCCCGGGCCCGCGGGGCCGGGCGTCGCGGTCCCCACGCTGGAGAGCCTGCGCGGCAGGGTGGTGATCGTCGACTTCTGGACCTACAGCTGCGTCAACTGCGTGCGGACCATCCCCGGCCTGCGCAGGCTGTATGACGCCTACAGGGCCGATGGGCTGGAGATCATCGGGGTACATACGCCCGAGTTCGCATTCGAGAAGGGCTCGTCCAACGTCGCCCGCGCGATCGCGGATCTCGGTGTCACCTGGCCCGTGGTCCAGGACAACGACTACGCGCAGTGGGCCGCGTGGTCCAACCTGTACTGGCCGGCGCACTTCTTCATCGACGCGCGCGGCACCGTGCGCGCATCCCTCTTCGGTGAGGGCGGCGAGGAGCGCGCCGAGGACATCGTACGCCGGCTGCTCGAGGAGGCGGGAGCGAAGCCGGGACCGAGGGTCGCGCGGCCCGCGGCACGCCTGGCCGCGCGTACCCCCGAAACGTACCTCGGCACGGCGAGGGCCGCGAGGTTCGCCTCGCGCCCGGGCCTTTCGGACGGCGCGGCAGCGGACTACCGTCCCCAGCGCGCGCCGCGGCCCGGCGAGTGGACCCTCGAGGGGGAATGGACTGCCGCCCCCGAGTATGTCGAACCCCTGGCGGCCGCAACCCTTGCCCTGTCGTTCGATGCACGGGACGTGTTCCTCGTCGTCGAGCAGGTCCGGGAAGGAGCAACGATCGAGGTCAGGGTGGACGGGGCGGTCCCGTCGGACACCGTGGACGTGAAGGCGGGCACGCTCACCCCCTCGGGCAGCCGGATGTACCACCTCGTGAGCCTCGAACAACCGGGCAGGCACCTGCTGCGCCTCGTGGTGCGCGGGCAGGCGAGGCTCTTCGCGTTCACGTTCGGATGAGGGAAAGACCATGGCGGGAAGACCCGCAGAGGAGGATGACATGAAGAGACTCGCGGCACTTGCGGCGGCAGTCACCGTGGGAGCGTCGGCCTGGGGCGCGGCAGCCCCGGTGCCGGCGGCAGCGACGGCCGTCTTCGCCGGCGGCTGCTTCTGGAGCACGGAGTCGGCCTTCGAGAAGGTCTACGGCGTGATCGACGCCGTGTCGGGCTACACCGGCGGCAGCACGAAGAACCCGAGCTACGGCACCTACGCGCGGGCCGGCCACGTGGAGGCGGTGAAGGTCACCTACGACCCCAGCCGCGTGAGCTATGCCGGGCTGCTGGAAGTGTTCTGGCGGAGCATCGACCCGACCGACGGCGAGGGCCAGTTCTACGACAGGGGACCCAGCTATCGCCCCGTCGTCTATTGGAAGACCGAGCAGGAGCGCCGGGCTGCCGAAGATTCGAAGGCGGCCCTCGCGCGCTCAGGGAAGTTCACCAAGCCCATCGCTGCCGGGATCGCGAAGGAGATGCCCTTCTACCCCGCGGAGGAGTACCACCAGGACTACACGAAGAACAACCCCCTGGAGTACGAGCGCTACAGGGTGGGCTCGGGACGGGATGCGTTCTTCACCAGGACATGGGGCTCCCCTTTCGCGGCCGACCAGGGGCTCCCCCCCTCCGCGAAGAACGGGACCTGGAGGAAGCCGCCCGCCGCCGAGCTGCGCAAGGGCCTGACGCAGCTGCAGTTCGCGGTCACGCAGACCGAGGGCACCGAGCCCGCCTTTGCGAACGAGTACCACGACAGCAAGGCCGAGGGCATCTACGTGGACATCGTGTCGGGCGAGCCCCTGTTCAGCTCCACCGACAAGTTCGACTCGGGCACGGGGTGGCCCAGCTTCACCAGGCCCCTGGTGCCGGCGAACATCGTCGAGCGCACCGACACCGGCTACGGCATGGTGAGGGTCGAGGTGCGCAGCAGGTGGGCGGACTCGCACCTGGGACACCTCTTCGACGATGGCCCCGCGCCGACGGGCCTGCGCTACTGCATGAACTCAGCAGCGCTTCGCTTCATCCCGGTCGCGGACATGGAGAAGCAGGGCTACGCGCGCTACCTGGGTCTGTTCGGGAAGTAGAGCCCGGCCCGGCACTGTCTCCTTACCCCCCGGTCCCGGCCGGGGGGTTTTTGTTGGGTTGAAACGATAACAAAAGAGAGCACTTGACATGAAATGAGAATAGGGTTACTAGTGCTCAAAATAGAGAGTCCAACAGGGAAAACGACAGATCTTTCCGAAGGAGCAGGGAAAACTGATGTCCACGAAGATTCCAGAGACACTCGGCATCTGCGTGATCGGGTCCGGAAGGGCCGGCATGATCCACGCCCGCAACTTCGCGGGCAGGGTCCCCCACGCGGAGCTTGCCGCACTCGTCGACGCCCGCAGGGAGACGGTCGACGAGTCCTGCCGCGAGCTGGGCGTGAAGACCGCGTACACCGACTACCGCGAGGCGCTGGCAGACCCGCGTGTGCACGCGGTCGTGGTCGTGGTGCCGACCGTGCTGCACCGCGACATCGTCGTGGCTGCGGCGAAGGCGGGCAAGCACGTGCTGTGCGAGAAGCCCATGGCCATGAACCCCGCCGAGTGCGACGACATGATCGGCGCCTGCAGGGCCGCCGGGGTGAAGCTGCAGATCGGCTTCATGCGCAGGTTCGACGCCAGCTTCATGGCTGCCCGGGCCCGGCTGGACGGCGGGGAGATCGGCGACGTGGTGCTCGTGAAATCTCTCACCCACGGGCCCAGCGTGCCGCAGGAGTGGATGTACGACATCAAGGCGAGCAACGGCCCCCTGGCCGAGGTGAACAGCCACGACATCGACACGCTGCGCTGGCTCGCCGGGGCCGAGATCGTCGAGGTCTATGCCATCGGGGGCAACTTCCGCTGCCCCCAGGCCCGGGAGCGCTACCCCGACTTCTACGACAGCGTCTCCATGGTGTGCAGGTTCGCGGACGGGCGGCAGGGATTCATCGACGGCCAGGTGGCCGTGGGCTACGGCTACGACGCGCGCACGGAGATCGTGGGCACGAAGGGCGTCATGTTCGTGGGCAGGATCGAGCAGGACGGCGTGGTGGCCGCCTCGACGGGGGCCGGCATCGTGCGCCCGTTCGTTCCCAGCTGGAGAAACCTCTTCACCGAGGCCTACCACGCCGAGGACCAGGCCTTCGTCGACGCCATCAGGAAGGGCACCGAGCCCCGGGTGACCGGGTGGGACGGCAGGATGGCCGTCGCGGTGGTGAATGCCGGCAACCGCTCCATCGTCGAGCGGCGGCCGGTCGCGGTCGAGGGGGCGGGAAAGGGAGGCGCGAAGTGACGGCGGCACGGCTGTACGGGAAAGAAGACCTGCGCATCGAAGAGGTGAAGGCCCCTGCAATCGGGGAAGGCGAGATCCTCCTCGCGGTGAAGGCCTCGGCGGTCTGCGGCACCGATATCCGCATGTTCAGGAACGGCGCGAAGAACGTGGGGCCGACGAACCCCCTCGTGCTCGGCCACGAGATTGCCGGCGTGATCGAGAAGGTCGGCCCGGGCGCGGCGGGCTACCGGGAGGGCCAGCGCGTGGCCGTGGCGCCCAACATGGGCTGCGGCGTGTGCGACCAGTGCGTGAGCGGCAACACCCAGCTGTGCGCGTCGTTCAAGGCCTTCGGCATCAACATCGACGGCGGCTTTGCCGAGAAGCTGCGGGTTCCTGCCGAGGCCGTGCGCCAGGGCAACCTCACGCCGATGCCCGACGGGGTGGACTTCGCCGTGGCCGCGCTGGCCGAGCCCCTGTCGTGCGTGTACAACGCCTTCGAGCGGGCGGCGATCAGGCCGGGCGACACGGTGCTCGTGATGGGCTCGGGCCCCATCGGCCTCATGCACGCGCGCCTGGCGAAGATGGGCGGGGCGGCGAAGGTGTTCATGAACGACATCAACGCGGAGCGCCTGGCGTACTGCGCCGGCCTGGAGCCGGCCGTCATCCCCGTGCAGAGCGCCGGGCTCGCCGAGCGCATCCGGGCCGAGACCGGCGGCAGGGGGCTGGACGTGGTCATCACGGCCAACCCCGCCCCCGAGGCCCAGGTGATGGCCCTCGAGCTTGCCGCGCTGAACGGCAGGGTCATGTTCTTCGGCGGCCTTCCCGAGGGGAAGAACAAGGTCGCGCTGGACACCAACCTCGTTCACTACAAGCAGATCACCATCTCCGGCACCACCCGCCAGAGCCTGTCGCAGTACAGGAAGACCCTCGCGCTGATCGGCGCGGGCCTGGTCTCGATGGAGGGGATCATCTCGGGCCGGCGCCCTGTCGGCGAGACCCGGGCAGCCTTCGACGAGGTCATGGCGGGAAGAGGCCTGAAGCAGGTCGTGACGTTCTAAGCGACAGGGGAGGCGGCCATGGAGAGCGGGCGCGTCGTCATCGGTGTGGACATCGGCACCCAGGGGGTCAAGGCTGCGGCATACGACGAGGAGGGCGCCTGCCTCGCGGAGGCCTTCCGCAAGTCCGACCTGCGCCGGCCCGAGCCGGGCACGGTGGAGGAGGATCCCGAGTTCCAGCTCTCTTCCGCGGCCTCGGCCATCACCGAGTGCGCGATCAAGGCCGGCCCTGCCCGGGTGAAGGGCATCGCCATCGACGGCCAGATGGCGGGCATCATCGGCGTGGGTGCCGACGGCAGGAACGTGACCCCGTACGACTCGTGGCTGGACACCCGCTGCTCGCCCTACATCACGCAGATGCAGAAGGCCGCGGGCAGGGAGGTCACGGCCAGGGCGGGCGGGCCCCCGAGCTTCAACCACGGCCCCAAGATCCTCTGGTGGAAGGCCGAGCGGCCCGAGGTCTTCGCGCGCATCCGTGCCTTCGTGCAGCCCGGCGGCTACGCTGCAATGCGCCTGTGCGGCCTGGACGGCGGCGCGGCGTTCGTCGATTCCAGCTACCTGCACTTCTCGGGCTTCTCCGACACGCGGCGCTCCGCGTGGGACAGGGACCTGTGCGGGCGCTTCGGGGTGGACCCCGCGGTTCTCCCGCGCATCGTGGAGCCCCACGAGGTGGTCGGCAGGCTCACCCCGGCCATGGCCTCCTCCTGCGGCCTCCCTGCCGGCGTGCCGGTCGTGGCCGGCTGCGGCGACACGGCGGCGAGCTTCCTCTCCTGCGGCGCCGCGCAGGCGGGCACCTGCGTGGACGTGGCAGGCACCGCCTCGGTGTTCGCGGGAACCGAGGGCGAGTTCCGCGCCGACACGGACATGATGGTCCTGAGCTGCGGCCACTCCGCCACGCCCGGCCTCTGGCACCCCTATGCCTACATCAACGGCGGCGGCATGAACCTCGAGTGGTTCCGGGCCGAGGTGGGCCGGGCGGCGAAGGACGGCGCGGCGCCGGGTTTCGACGAGCTCAACGCCCTTGCCGCGGCCGTCGAGCCGCGCGAGGACGACCCCGTGTTCGTCCCGCACCTCGGCGGCAGGGTCAGCCCCGGCTGGCCCGCGCTTCGCGGCGCCTGGGCGGGCCTCGCCTGGTCGCACGGGATCGGCCACCTGTACAGGGCCGTCCTGGAAGGGGTTGCCCTGGAGTACGGGATCTACCTCGACGCGCTGGAGAAGCTGTACGGAGCGGGAAGGGTCAGGGAGGTGCGCGTCACGGGCGGGGGCGAGAAGAGCGCCGTGTGGAACGCCATCAAGGCCGACCTCCTCGGCGTGCCCGTCGTCCAGATCGTGGGCGGGGGCGGCGCGCCCATGGGCGCGGCGCTTCTCGCCGCGCACGGGGTGGGGATGGTGACGGATCTCGCGGAAGGCGCACGGCGCTGGGTGAAGACGGGCACGGTGACCGAGCCGGACAGCAGGCGCGGGCAGATCGCCCGGCACAGGCTCGCGCGCTACCGCGGCCTCCTGGAGGCGCTCAACAGGTGGAGCACCGAGGCCGGCTGACCGTCGCCGTCGAACGCGGGGCGCGGCCGGGCCTCTCCCCCCGCGCCCGTGCCGCTGTCTGCCCGCATTCGTTGACAGCTGGTTTTGGTGGACCTACTATGGGGCACGACGACCGTGCGATGAGGGAATCCGACCGGGGCCGGCGCGCCCTGTCGGCGAGGAGGCACGCGTGGAGGCGCTGACATGAAGATCGGGATCGACAGCTACTGCTACCATCGCTTCTTCGGAGAGGTCTACCCGCAGCAGAGAAAGCCGGCGAAGAGCATGACCCCCGAGGACTTCATCAGGAGGGCGAAAGAGCTGAAGGTGGACGGGGTCTCGCTCGAGTCCTGCTTCATCCCCCGGTTCGATCCGGCCTACCTGGGAGAGCTCAAGGGCATGCTCGACGAGTACAAGCTCGACCGCGTCTTCGCGTGGGGCCATCCCGACGGCCTGGAGGGCGGCAGGAACGCGAAGGCATACGACGACATGGTGAAGTCGATCGACTACGCAGAGGCCATCGGTGCGAAGGTCATGCGCGTCACTGGCGCGAGCCTCATGTTCCGCCACGAACCTCACGGCCCGATGATCGAGAAGCTGTCGCGCCAGTTCTCCGAGGCGGTGAAGGTCGCGGCGAAGAAAGGCATCAAGCTGGCCGACGAGAACCACATCGACTTCAATCCCGACGAGATGCTCCAGATCATCACGAACGTGAACTCGCCGTATTTCGGGATCAACTTCGACACAGGCAACTTCCTGCGCGTGCTCTCCGACCCCATCAAGGGCATGGAGAAGCTGGCGAAACATACCTTCTCCACCCACCTGAAGGACCTCAAGATCCAGAAGGGCGCCTCGGTGGACGACTGGTTTTTCTTCTCCTGCACGCCCGTGGGCGACGGGGTCGTCGACAACCAGAGGCTCGCCCAGCTGCTGAAGGACGCGGACTTCCAGGGGTTCCTCGCCGTGGAGATCGACTTCCTCCACCCCGACTACAGGGAAGACGAGGACAGGGCCGTGGCGCAGAGCGTGAAGCAGATGCGCCGCATCGTGAGCAGGCTGAGCTGAGCAGGGCAGGAGGCAGTCATGGAGACGGTATCCGTCGGGAGTGGGGAGCCGGCATGAAGGCGATTCTCGTTCCCGTGGCATTCAGGGGCCGCGATGCGGATTTCGACAAGCAGCTGGCGGCGCTGCGCACGCTGCTGGCCGACAGCGCGGAGATCCTGGCGCCCGTCCCCCTGGGAGGGCGGCTTCCCGACGCGGACGCGGTCCTGTTCCCCCAGTTGCTGGGAGAGGCGTTCCGTTCGGCGCCGGCGCTCAAGCGCCTGGGCCTGCCCGTCCTCGTGCTCACCTCCGAGTTCGGCACGGTGAACATGTGGGACTGGGAGATCGTGACCTTCATGAAGGGCCTGGGCCTGGAGGTCTTCACCCCGTACACCATGGAGCTCACCCGCCTCGCCTGCCGGGGCTTCGCCCTGCGGCGCGAGATGCGCTCAGCCAAGTTCCTCGTCTTCCAGGACAACCCGGGAGAGGGAATGCAGGCGGAGATCTTCAAGCGCTTCTACTGGTGGGAAGACGCCTGCAGCGAGGCCATGCGGAAACGCTTCGGCATGCGCGTCGTGAAGAAGAGCTTCAAGGCCCTGGGCGAGAAGGCGAAGCGCGTGCCCGACGCGGCCGCGCGGGACGTGCTGGCCCGGCGGCCCATCCCGTTCGACGGGAACAGCGGAGCGCTCGCTGCTGTCGGCGGTGAAGCTGTACCTCGCCGTCCGCGAGGAGATCGACGCCGAGGGAGGAGTCGAGGGCGCCGGGATCAACTGCCTGAACGAGTGCTTCCACTGCGACACCACCCCCTGCCTGGCGTGGGACCTTGCTGTACGAGGACAGGAAGCTGATCTGGGCCTGCGAGGCGGACACCCTGAGCATGCTGAGCCTGTACGTCCTGCACCGGACCCTCGAGGAGCGGGTGATGATGAGCAACATCTACTCCTTCCTCATGGGAAACGCCGCGATCAAGCACGAGAAGATCGACACGTTCCCCGACGTGGCCGAGCCCGAGAACCACATGCTGATGGTGCACTGCGGCTACTTCGGCGTGCTGCCCCGGGCCTTCTCGCGAGCAGTGGACGCTGCGGCCCAAGGTGCTCGCCATCGTGGACGAGAACGCGCACATGATGGACGCGCGCATGGCCGAGGGCCCGTACACGCTGGCCAAGATGCACCCCGCGATGGACCGCATCCAGGTCGAGCCGGCCGAGCTGGAAGGCTACGTGCAGTACCCCGGGTCAGACTGCAGGAACGGGGCGCTGCTGAAGGTGCGCGACGGTCACGCGCTCATGAAGAGCTGGTCCTCCCACCACAACTGCCTGGTGGCGCGGCCACAGGCTTGTCGAGATCGACATCGCCGCCCGCGCGGTCGGCATCACAATGGAAAGGATCGGATGATGAAGCCGGAAGAAGTCCTCGCGGTCCTGAAGAAGCACGTGGTGATCCCCGTGATCGCCATCGAGATCCGCCGACGACGCGCTGGCCCTTGCCGACGCGCTGATCGAGGGCGGGCTGCCCGTGGCGGAGATCACCTTCCGCACGGCCGCGGCCGCGGCGGTGATCTCCCGCATCGCGCAGCGACAGGCCCGAGCTCGCTGCTCGGGGCGGGCACCATCCTCACGAAGGAGAACCTGCGCTGCCGCGATCGACGCCGGAGCCCGCTTCGGCGTGGCCCCGGGGCTCAACCCCGACATCCTCGCCGAGGCCAATCGCCGCGGCCTGCCCTTCGTGCCGGGGGTCGTCACTCCATCGGAAATCGAGCAGGCCCTGTCGCTCGGCGCGACGCTGCTGAAGTTCTTCCCCGCCGAGGCGAGCGGCGGCATCCCGATGATCAAGGCCCTGTCCGGCCCGTACGCTCACACGGGAGTGAAGTTCGTGCCCACGGGCGGGGTGAGCGCCGCCAACCTCCCCGAGTATCTCGCCGTTCCCGCCGTGGCCTGCGTCGGGGGAACGTGGATCGCCTCGAAGGAGGCGATCGCCGGCAAGAAATGGGCCGGCCATCGCCGAGAACTGCAGGGCCGCGGTGAAGATCGTCGCCGCGGCGCGCGCGTCGTAGCGGGAGAAGGAAGGCGCCGTGGGCGAAGACACCCTGTTCGTCGAAGAGCGCAAGCAGAAGATCCTCGAGTACATCGAGGAGCACCGCAAGGCCACCGTGGCCGAGCTGTGCGAGCGCTTCAAGGTGTCCAGCGCCACGATCAGGAACGACCTGCGCGACCTGCAGGCCTCCAACCTGCTCATCCGCACGCACGGCGGGGCGATCGTCAAGAGCAAGACCGGTCTCGAGACGGACATGAACGCCCGCAAGGTCCAGAACCTCGCCGCCAAGCGCCGCATCGCCGAGGCGGCCGATCCGGCTGGTCGAGGACGGGGACACGGTGATCCTGGACAGCGGCACCACGACCCTGGAGCTGGCCCGGCTTCTCGCGCAGAAGCGCGACCTCACCGTTGTGACCAATGACCTCACAATCGCCCTGTGCCTGGAAGAGGTCGAGGCCCTGCGCGT
This sequence comes from uncultured Spirochaetota bacterium, assembly GCA_963733835.1. GTDB lineage: Bacteria > Spirochaetota > Spirochaetia > SZUA-6 > Fen-1364 > CAVTER01. Next base: position 206,671 of record CAVTER010000002.1, on the reverse strand, counting down.
CGTGTTCATGGGAGGCGCGCTGCGGAAGCGTTTTCACTGCACCGTGACGCACGGGGCCTCGCTCAACGGGATGCTCGCGGGGCTCACGGTGGACAAGGCCTTCATGGGCGTGAACAGCTTCTCCATCGAGAGGGGTGCGAGCACTCCGGACATCGCCCACGGCGAGACAAAGAAGCTCATGATGTCCATCGCGCAGAAGATCATCCTGCTGTTCGACGCGAGCAAGATGGAGAGGAACTCCTTCGTCCTGTTCGCTCCCCTGGACAAGGTCGACACGATCGTGACGGATACGATCAGCGAGGGGGACAGGAAGAGGCTGGAGGAAAGCGGGATCGAGGTGGTCTCCGCCGACTGAGCGGGGGCCCTGCCGCGGGAGCTGGCTACTTCTTCGCTGCGGTGAACATCTCGGACGCGCCAGTCGCCATGCCATCCTCCTGCGTGCCCCCGCGTCGGGCGGGGGCAGGACGTGCGTGAGTCTACCCGGGACCTGTCGTTCTCTATCGTTTGTTAGCACTTGCTATTGACGCGGTTCGCCGAGCCGTGGTAGAATCCGTCCATCGGCGCAACCCGCCGGCCATTCGATATCCGCCGGCGAACCATCGAGGAGACGACAGATGCTGAAGGGCTACATGGGAAAGATCCTGCGCGTGAATCTCAGCACGCGCACCGTGAAGGAAGAGGCGATCCCCGAGAAGGACTACGAGACGCTCCTTGGCGGCCGTGGCATCGCGGCCAAGTACTATTACAACGAGATCCCTCCCGGCACCGACCCGCTGGGCGAGGCGAACAAGCTCCTCTTCATGACAGGGCCGCTCACGGGAACGCCCCTCGTGTCCACGACAAAGTTCCAGCTCTCCACCAAGAGCCCCGAGACGCGCATGTACCTCTGCTCCAATTGCGGCGGCGACTTCGGTCCGCAGCTGAAGCAGGCGGGCTACGACGGCCTGTTCATCGAGGGCAAGGCGGCAGACTGGACGTACCTCTCCATCGTCGACGGCACTGTGAGCTTCGGCGACGCGCGGCCCTGGAAGGGATGGAACTCCGTGCGGACACTCGAGGCGCTGCGCGAGGCGATCGGCGAGAAGAAGGCGGGAGCCATGTCCATCGGCCCCGCGGGCGAGCGGCTGGTGCGCTTCGCCTACATCAACGTGGACGAGCGCGCGTTCGGCCGGGGCGGCCCCGGGGCGGTCATGGGCTCGAAGCTGCTGAAAGGCGTCGTGGTGAAGGGCAGCGGCACCATCCCCCTGGCAAACAAGGAGCGGGTGGACGAGATCAGGAAGGCGGCCATCCAGGAGCTGAAGCAGACGCGCGCCAACCACACGAAGTTCGGCACGCCCCAGTACATCGAGGTGATCAACGAGCTGGGCTGCATGCCCACCCGCAACTTCCAGACCGGGAAGTTCGAGCAGTGCGACAAGATCGACGCGCACGTCATGCGCGACGTGTACCTCGAGAAGAACTACGCCTGCTACCGCTGCTCTGTCGCCTGCGGCAAGGTGTGCGTGGTGAAGGACGGCCCCTTCAAGGGCGCGCGCGCGCGCACCGAGTTCGAGACCGTCGCCCTGCTGGGCCCCAACTGCGGCATCTCCGACTTCGGCGCCATCGTGAAGGGCAACCAGCTCTGCGACGAGCTGGGCATCGACACCATGTCGGCCGGCAACGCGGTGGCCTTCATCATGGAGCTGTACGAGAAGGGCCTGATCACGAAGGCGGACACCGACGGCATCGACGCGCGCTTCGGGAACCCCGAGGCCCTCACCGGGCTCATCCAGCTCATCGGCGAGCGCAGGGGTATCGGCGACCTGGTTGCAGAGGGCATGTGGCACGTGAAGCGCGCGAAGCCGGAGTGGAGGCGCTACGTCCTGGACGTGAAGGGCATGCCCTTCGCCGGCTACGATCCCCGGGGCTTCACGGGCAACGGCCTCACCTACGGCACCTCCAACAGGGGCGCCTGCCACAACGTGGGCGGGTGGACGATCCGCGCGGAGCTGCAGAGCGGCAAGTACGACCGCTACGCGCTCAAGGGCAAGGGCGCCCTCGTGAAGAGCGTGCAGGACAGCCGGGCCTACGTGGACAGCCTCGGCATGTGCACCGTCGTCCGCGGCGCCTTCGGCTTCTCCGAGAGCCCGACAGGCGACGTGCTGGAAGCGGTGACGGGGCACGCCTTCACCCCCGAGCTGCCGAAGATCGCCGAGCGCATCTACACGCTGGAGCGCGTGATCCTGAACCGCGAGGGCATCCGCAGGGCAGACGACCTGATGCCCGAGAGGATCACCCAGGAGAAGATTCCCGACGGGCCGACCGAGGGCAGGATCCTCACGGAGGAGATGTACGCGGAGATGCTGAACGAGTACTACGCCATTCGGGGCTGGGACGCCGACGGCGTGGTGAAGCCCGAAACCGCGAAGGCGGCCGGGCTGGCGGAGATCGTCGCCCTGTAGAGGGATGGCAGTGGCAGGGCTCGCGGTCCGGGTCAAGTATCTCTCGGCGCTGCGCGACACGACGCGGAAGCGGGTGGACGAGCTGGACCTTCCGCAGGGAAGCACGCTGGCCGACGTGGCCGGGTGGCTGGCCCGGACCTACGGGCTCACCGTGCCCGGGCCGCAGCTGCTGTGCACGCTGAACGGCAGGGGCTGGCAGCAGCTGCCCGGCCTCCTCACCACCCCGCTCGCCGCCGGCGACGAGATCGCGATTTTCCCGCTCGTCTCGGGCGGCTGAACCCGCACGACGCCATGGGCCGGCTTCCCGTCCCGCTCACGGTCGACGACAGCGGCCGCATTTCACTTCCCCCCGACATCATGGCGGAGCTGGGGATCGCGCCCGGCTCCCGGGTGTTCCTGCGGCAGGAGCGGGACGGGGTGCGGATCGGGCGGGCCGTCTCCTCCCTCGAACGCATTTACCTCGAGCCGACCACGGCCTGCAACCTCGATTGCCGCATGTGCATGCACACCCGCTGGGAGGAACCGGGTGGGACGATGACCCCCGCCACGTTCGCCCGGGTTCTCGACGCGGCGCGCCGGCTTCCCCATCCTCCCGTCCTGTTCTTCGGCGGGTACGGTGAACCCTTGCTCCACCCCCACATCTTCTCCTGGATCGGCGAGGCCCGGTCGGCCGGCCTCGGCGTGGAGATGATCACCAACGGCACTCTCCTCGACGAGACGGCCTGCGCGACGCTCATCGAGCTCGACCTGGACAGGCTGTGGATCTCCATCGACGGCACGGGCGAGGACGCCGCAGGCGCGGCCGGCGGCGACCCGGGGCGTGTCACGGCCAATGTCGGGCGGCTCTTCCGGGCACGTGAGCGGGAGCTCACCGACCTGCCCCGCATCGGCATCTCCTTCGTCGCCACGCGGGACACCGTCGCACGGCTGCCCGAGGTTCTGCGCCAGGGGCGCAGCCTCGGCGCCGACAGGTTCATTGTGAGCAACGTGCTCGCCCATTCCCCCGAGATGCGGGGGCAGTCGCTGTACGAGAAGTCCTTCTACGAGACCGACGTCGCGCCCTCGGAGTGGACGCCCCTGGTGGAGCTTCCCCGCATGGAGATGGACGGTCTTGCCCAGGGACCGCTCACGGAGGTGCTGAAGGGGCTGTTCACAGTCCGGATCGCGGGCCAGGACCTGCACCAGGGCAGCAGCCGCTGCCCCTTCGTCGAGAAGGGAAGCACCGCGGTGCGCTGGGACGGGGCCGTGAGCCCCTGCCTTCCCCTCCTGCACTCGCACACGGGCTGGCTCGCCGACCGGGAGCGGGCGATCCGCGCCTTCAGCGTCGGCACGCTCACCGAGAGAGGTCTCCTGGAGACCTGGAACGACCCTTCCTACGCGGCGCTGCGCGAGCGGCTCCTGGCCTTCGATTTCCCGCCCTGCACGCACTGCAACAGCTGCGAGATGGCCGACTCGAACGAGACGGACTGCTTCGACAATCCCCTGCCCGCCTGCGGCGGCTGCCTGTGGGCGCAGGGCTTCATCCAGTGCCCCTGAGCCTCAGCCCGTCCACACGTCGTTGATCGGCAGCCGGGCGCCCGCCCTGCGCAGGTCCGGCCGGGCGTCAAGGCGCCAGGCGGGCCAGCACCATGCCCAGCGAGTACAGCCCGCCGAGCACGCCGAGGGAGAGGCGGTTGGCAATGTCGGCCCGGCGCGGCGTCGGCCGCAGGGCAAAGAACACGTTGATCGCGGTGCCTCCCGCCGCGATCGCGGCAAGGCACCACAGCCACCCCCGGCCAAGCCCGCCGAGCCAGCCCGCCGCAGCGCCGGATGCCCAGGCGGCAGCCTCGAAACAGAAGAGGAACGCGATCGCCCCGGGCATCCCGCAGCGAAGCGGGATGGTGCGCGTCCCTGCCCGCGCGTCCTGCTCGCTGTCGCGCACGTCGCCCAGCACCCGCCCGCCCGTCATGGCGAGGAGCAGGAACAGCGCGGTGAGCCACAGGCCGGTCCCCGGTGAGCCCGCCGCGAGCCCCCCGAGCAGCGCGTACAGGCCCTGGATTGCACCGAGGCTCACCGCCCTCGGGATCGGGCCGTCGAGGATGCCCAGGCCCAGCCCCGCGACCACGACCACGACCCCGCAGGCCGCGGCGAGACCGCTCCCCCACGAGGGACGACAGGCAAGGGAGGCAAGGATTGCCGCTGCCGCAAGGGGCAGCGCAACGAGCAGGCGGCCTGCCGAGGGGGCGATGCTCCCCGCGGCAAATGGGTTGGCTGCCCGGCCCGCGACCCGGTCCTTGCGAAGGTCGAAGAGGTGGTCGAGGAGAAAGCTGCCGAAGCTGAGAAACCCCGCTGCCGCCGCCGCGAGCACGATGCGTTCGGCGGACGCGCCGAAGCCGAAGGCCGTGGCGCCGGTGACAATGATCATCATGAGAACCCGGGCGATCCTCAGCTGCGCGAGGATCTCCGCGGCCCGGGCCGGCGCCCGGGCCGGCTAGCGCGGAGCACGCGCGCCCCTGCCGCAGACCGGGCACAGGGGATCGCGGACCACAGGGACACTCTCGAAGCTCATCGCCTCGCCATCGAAGAACAGGATCCTGTCCCGGGCGCAGTCGCCCACGCCGGCCAGGTGCTTCAGCGCCTCCAGCGCCTGGAGGCACCCCATGGTCCCTGCCACCGCCCCCAGGATGGGAAGCGCCTCCGCGGCGCCCCCGGCGCCCCGGCACCCCCGACGTCCGCTGCCGGCTCATCGCGCAGGAAGCAGGCAAGGCACGGCGTGGCAGGCGGATGCAGGAACGTGAGCTGCCCGCCCAGGGCCCGGACCCCCGCGTGCACCAGGGGGATGCGCGCCCGCACCGAGAGCCCGTTCAGGACCATGCGGCCATGGACATTGTCCAGGCAGTCGAGCAGCAGGTCGGCTCCCGCGGCGAGCTCGGCCACGTTCTCTTCCGTCATCTCGACGGACAGGGGAACCATGCGGACGTGCCGGTTCAGCCGCGCGGCGGCCCGCCGGGCCGACGATGTCTTTCGCGTGCCGATGGCATGTTCGCCGTGCAGGATCTGCCTGTTGAGATTGGACAGATCCACCCGCCCCCTGTCGCACACGCGGATGCAGCCGACCCCCGCGGCCGCAAGGTACAGGATCGCGGAGCTGCCCAGCCCGCCGGCTCCCGCGACGAACACCGTCGCGGCCTTCAGCCTCCCCTGCGCCGCCTCGCCCCAGGAAGGGATGAGGAGCTGGCGCAGGTAGCGTTCCCGCTCTCCACCCGAGATCGCGATCATGCCCGCTCCCCCCTGAACCACGCGAGGACGAGGTCGACCAGCCTCGCGGCGCCGCCCGGCGCCACGGCATCGACGACGGGGAACCCCGTCGGTGCGTCCCCTGCGGCCGCGCCGCCGGACGCGGCGGCCACGCCCGACACGGCGATGATCCACCCCGGGTCCACGCGCCTTTGCTCCAGCGTCCTGTCGAGGTCGGCCATGCCGCGCAGGCAGACCACGTGACCCGGGCCCGCCCCGGGTTCCGACATGCCCTCCCACACGACGAAATCGATCCCCGCGGCGAAGAACCTCGCCGCCTCCGCCAGGCCGGGGCGCGCCGCGCGGGGCTCGAAGTACGCGAGCTCTCCATCCAGGAGCGCAACGGTGAACTCGGCGCCCGCCTCCGCGTGCCTGCGCGTGTCGCTGCCCACCTCGCCAAGACCCAGCGGGTGATGGCGGATCGTCTTCACGCTTCCCACGCGGAAGCCACGGGCCCTCAGCTCCCGGATCAGGGCGGCGGCGACGGTCGTCTTGCCGCTCTTCTTGAGCCCCGCCACGGTGATGATGGGCGGGCGTCCGCGCCGCTTCCCCTGTCCCCGCACGTCGTCTTGCGCCATGGACGCGCCGGAGTGTACCCTGTGGCCGCCCGCAGTGAGAAGGGATGCTTCCCGCACAGGAGATATGACATGGAGCGCGAGATCGAGATCGTGTCGGCCGGCCAGAAAATCGAGCTGAACCCGTTCAGCGAGACCGTCGTCATCAACACCCTCGTCGGCCTGCTCGGATCGCTCAAGGGAGTGAAAACCGACGCCGAGATCCGCCTGGTCCTCAGGCCGAAGGCACGCAGGTAGAGACCGCCGACGTCGGCCCCCGCCCGGCTCGTCCTTGACACCCGGCGGCGTTCTTCCATAGTATCCCATCCTGAAATCGCCGAGCACGGCGGCCTGCCGCCCCGACAGAGGGGAATGGCGTCGTGCCGACAGGGACCCCGCGACGCGGGAGCCCCTGGAGGGTGTGCCGGGAAACGGGCACGCCTCCCACTTTCCCCGGAAAGGCGAGAAAAGGGTTTCCCCCTGCTTCTTGCCTTCAAAACACTGTTTTGGAGGTACACGTCATGAAAAGGATCCTTGCCGTTCTCATTGTCCTGTGCGCCCTGCTGGCGCCGTTGTGGGCCCAGCAGCCCGGCCGCCTGCGCCTGGCCACGACCACGAGCACCCAGGACAGCGGCCTGCTTCCCATCCTCAACCCGCCCTTCGAGAAGCTGACGGGACTCACCGTCGACGTGATCGCCGTCGGCACGGGGGCCGCCATCAAGCTCGGCCAGAACGGCGACGTGGACGTCGTCCTTGTGCACGACAGGAAGGCGGAGGACGCCTTTGTCGAGCAGGGCTTCGGCGTCAACCGACGCGACGTCATGCACAACGACTTCGTCGTGATCGTGTCCCGCCGACGACCCCGCGAAGGTGGCGGGGACGAGGTCGGCACCCGAGGCCTTCGCGCGCATCGCCGCGGCAGGCGCCCTGTTCGTCTCGCGGGGCGACAAGTCGGGCACCCACGTGAAGGAGCTGGACCTGTGGGCGAAGGCGGGCGGCAAGCCGAGCGGCAAGTGGTACAAGGAGGTCGGCCAGGGCATGGGAGCCGTCCTCACCATGTCGAAGGACCTGAAGGCCTACACCCTCGCAGACCGCGGCACGTGGATCTCGATGGAGGGCAAGCTGGGCGGCATGGCCATCCTCGAGGAGGGCGACGCGGACCTGGCGAACCCGTACGGCGTCATCGCGGTGAACCCGGCGAAGTACCCCACGACGAACTACCTGGCCGCCATGCAGTACATCGCATGGGTGACCTCGGCCGAGGGGCAGAAGATCATCCGGGACTACAAGCTGGGAGGCAAGCAGCTGTTCTTCCCGGACGCCGTCCGCTAGGGACCGGGAGAGAGGGACAGGCACCCTGCGCGGAGCATTCGGACAGGCGATTTCGCTCCTCGTCTCGGGAGACAGCGAGGTCTGGTTCATCACCTGGACCTCGCTGCGCTTCTCCCTCTCCTCGGCCGTCATTGCCTGCATCCCCGGGATCCCTCTCGGCGTTCTGATCGCGCTGAAGAGGTTCCGGGGCAGGCGTGCACTGCTTGCCGTCCTCACCACGCTGATGGCCCTGCCCACGGTCGTCGTGGGTCTCGTCGTCTACTCGGTCATCTCCCGCTCGGGGCCGCTGGGCGGGCTGGGGCTGCTGTTCACGCCCCGGGCCGTGGTCATCGGCCAGGCCATCCTCGCGCTGCCCATCGTGATCTCGATGATCGCCAGCGGCTTGAGCCGCCTGGATCCCCTCTTCCCCGAGGTCCTCACGACCCTTGGCGCCTCCCGGGCCGGCATCTTCTGGATGACCCTGCGCGAGGCCCGGGGGGCGGTGCTCTCGGCATCGCTCGCCGCCTTCGGCAGGGTGGTCGGGGAGGTCGGCGCGGCGATGATGCTGGGCGGGAATATCCGCGGCTACACCCGCACGATCACCACGGCCATCGCCCTGGAGACGAGCAAGGGCGAGTTCGAGCTGGGTCTCGCCCTGGGCATCATCCTCATGCTCACCTCGCTCCTTGTGAACGCGGGCCTGCACGTGGCGGTGAAGCATGAGTGATGCTCCGCGCGCCGTGCGCCCGCCGCTGTTCTCGGTGCGGGACCTGGGGGTCGATTTTGCCGACACAGGCGCGCCTTCGGCGCCGGCAAGAACGGCCCTCGCGGTCGACAGCCTCGACATCGACGAGGGCGGCATCACCGTGCTGACCGGCGAGAACGGCTCGGGCAAAACCACGCTGCTGCGGGTCCTGAACGGCCTTCTCGCCCCCACGCGCGGCACGGTGCTGTACCGCGGCCTGCCCGTCCGGACCGGGCACTCCCGCGGCGCGGAGCCGAACCCGGTGCGCGCGGACTGCGTCATGGTGCACCAGTCCCCGCTCATGCTGCGGGGCACGGTGTTCCAGAACGTCGCCTACGGCCTGCGCCTGCGCGGCATGCCGCGCGAGGAGATCGAGGGCAGGGTCGCGCGGAGCCTCGACCGGGTGGGCCTGGCGGGAACCTCCCACCGCCGGGCGACGAGCCTCTCGGGAGGCGAGAAGCAGCGCGTCGCCATCGCCCGTGCCCTCGCCCTCGCCCCCCGGGTGCTTCTCCTCGACGAGCCCACGGCGAACATCGATCCCGATTTCCGGCGATCCATCGAGCAGATCATCCGCTCCGAGGCGGCCGGCGGCTCGACGCTGCTCCTGTGCTCCCACGACCTGGAGTTCGCCTTCCGGCTGTGCAATCGTTACATTCCCCTGGAGGCGGGCCGTGTGGGCGTGTGCCGGGACAACATCCTCCCTGGTCGGGTGACGCGCACGGACGAGCAGTTCACGTGGTTTCGCACGGGCACGGCGGAGCTGCTCTGCCCGGCGCGGGAGGGAGATTTCGCCGTCGCCGTTCTTCCTCTCGATGACGTGCTGCTGTCGAAGGAGCCCCTGGACTCCAGCGCGCGAAACCGGTTCCTGGGAACGGTCACCCGCGTGCAGGAGGAAGGGAACCTCCTGCGGGTGACCCTCGCCTGCGGCTTCCCCGTGCAGACCCTCGTCACGCACGCGGCGGGCACGGAGCTGGGCGTGGGCCAGGGACGGCGCTTCTTCGTCACCTTCAAGGCCTCCGCGCTGAGGCTGTACTGAGATGGGGCGCGAGGCGGCAGCCGGGCCGGGAGGCCCCGGCAGCGGGAAGGAGCAGGACCTGATCTCGATCGAAGAAGCCCTCACGGTCATCGCGCAGGCGCGGCCCCTGGGCCGTGCACAGGATGTCCTGCTCGAGGCGGCTCTGGGACGGGTGCTCGCCCGCACTGTCCCCACGCCCATCGACTCCCCTCCCTTCGACAAGGCGGCCATGGACGGGTTCGCGGTTCCCGGGGGGGGTCCGGCCGATGGGCCCTGGCGCATCCGGGAGACCGTCGCGGCCGGAAGGGTGCCGACTGCGCCCGTCGGCCCAGGAGAATGCGTGCGCATCATGACCGGCGCGATGCTCCCGGAGGGCACCCGTCGCGTGGTCCGCAGGGAGTTCACCGTGGAGACCGACGGGACGGTGCGCCTGGCGCGTCCCGAGACGGGCGACAATGTCGTGCGCAGGGGAGAAAACCTGCGCGCGGGCGAGCCCGTCCTCCATCCGAAGGTCCTGGCTGCGCAGGACATCGGCGCGCTCGCCGCCTCCGGCCTCGCCCGGGTCCCCGTGGCCGTGCCCCCCCGGGTGGCGATCCTCTGCACGGGGAGCGAGATCCGGGCGCCCGGCGAACCCCTCGGCCCCGGCGAGATCTACAACTCCAGCGCGAGCCAGCTCGCCGCCCAGCTCGCGGCGATCCACTGCCCGTCCCGCTCCCTCGGCACCGTTGCTGATCGCCGCGAGGAGCTGGAGACTGCCGTCTCTGGAGCGCTGGACACGTGCGACCTTCTCCTGCTGACCGGCGGCGTCTCGGAGGGCGACTTCGACTACGTGCCCTCCTGCCTCCAGTCTCTCGGCGCCCAGGTGCTGTTCCACGGTGTGGCGATCAAGCCGGGCAAGCCCACCCTGTACGCCCGGCGCGGGGGCACGCACGTCCTGGGCCTGCCGGGAAACCCCGTCTCCACGTTCGTCGTGTTCGAGATCTTCGCCCGGCCGCTCCTGGCGCGGCTCATGGGCTCCCCGTGGGAGCCGCTGGTCGTGCGCGCGCCCCTGGCAGCGGAGATCTCGCGCAGGCAGACCGAGCGCGACGAGTTTCGCCCCGTGCGCCTGGCCGCCGGCAGGGCCGAGCCCCTTGCCTACCACGGCTCGGCGCACCTGAACGCCCTCGGCGCCGCGCAGGGCCTCATCCGCATTGCCCGCGGAGTCTCCTCGATCCCCGCGGGGGAGAGTGTCGATGTACGACTCATTTGACAGGCCCATCACCTACCTGCGCGATCTCGGTCACGGACAAGTGCAACCTGCGCTGCCGCTACTGCATGCCCGAGGAGGGCGTGCCCAGGCGCAGCCACCGCGAGTTCCTGAGCCTCGAGCAGATCACCGACGTCGTGCGCGCGGCCGCGGGCATGGGAATCACGAAGGTGCGGCTCACCGGCGGCGAGCCACTGGTCAAGAGGGGCATCGTGCAGCTTGTCGGCATGCTCGCGGGAGTGGACGGCCTTGCCGAGTGCGCAATGACGACGAACGGCACCCTCCTGGCCCGGCTCGCCCGGCCCCTGCGCGCCGCCGGGCTGGACAGGCTGAACGTATCCCTCGACACGCTGGACCCGGACCGCTACGGCGAGCTCACGCGGGGCGGCAGACATCGACAGGGCCCTGGCAGGGCGTGCGACGCCGCCCTCGCCGAGGGATTTCCCGTCAAGATCAACATGGTCGTGCTCGACGACACCACCGAGGCGGAGATCGAGCGCATGCGCGAGTTCTGCCAGGCGGAAGGGGCGCGGCTTCAGCTCATCAACCACTACTCGCTCGCCCGCGAGGAAGAACGACGCGTACCGGTTCGACAGGCCGGCCTGCCTGCGCGAGCTGCAACCGGATCCGGCTCATGGCGGACGGGATGCTCAAGCCGTGCCTCCATTCCGACCTCGAAGTCAGCGCTCGACTTCTCGCGGCTGGAAGAGAGCCTACGCGAGGCTGTTCTCGCGAAGCCCGCGCGCGGCGGCGCGTGCACGCGGCGCGCGATGCCGCAGATCGGAGGCTGACGATGGAGCTGAGCCATCTGGACGAGCAGGGCAAGGCGGTGATGGTCGACGTGTCGGGAAAGCCGCGCGTGCGCCGCACCGCCGCCGCCTCGGGAAGCTCCTCATGGTCCCGGGCACGATCCGGCTGATCCGTGAGAACCTCGTGAAGAAAGGCGACGCGCTGGCCGTGGCCCGCGTTGCCGGCATCTCGGCGGCAAAGCGCACGGCGGAGCTCATCCCCCTGTGCCACCCGATCCGCATCGACCAGGTGACCGTGGACTTCACGCTGGGCGATGCCGGGTGGATATCCTCTCGCGCGCGATCTGCACCGATGCACGGGCATCGAGATGGAGGCCCTCACCGCCGTGGCGGTCGCGGCCCTCACCCTGTACGATATGTGCAAGGCCGCCGACAAGGATATGCGCATCACCGATATCCGCTTGATAGAAAAGACGAAGGGGAGCTCGCCGTGAGCGATCGGGGCACGGCAGCCATGGTCGAGTTCTCCATCCTCTCGATCAACATCTCGGAACGCACCGGCGAGCAGAAGAACCCTGTCGACCGGGCTGTGCTCAGGGAAGCCCACGGCATCGAGGGAGACGCACACGCCGGTGAGTGGCATCGGCAGGTCTCGCTGCTCGCCGACGAGGACATCGCCCTCATGCGCGGCAGGGGCATCGAGATCGACTTCGGCGACTTCGCCGAGAACATCACCACGCGCGGGCATCGACCTGGCGGCGCTCCCCATCGGCGCCCGGCTCTGCCTGGGCGATGCGCTGCTCGAGGTGACGCAGATCGGCAAGGAATGCCACCAGCACTGCGCGATCTTCGCGGCCGTCGGGCGACTGCGTCATGCCCCGCGCGAGGGATCTTCGCCCGCGTGATCACGGGAGGAGAGATCAGCCATGAAAGTCGCTGTCATCACGATCTCTGACCGGGCATCCCGCGGGGAGTACGAGGACCTCTCGGGACCCGAAATCGAGAGGCTGCTCCGCGAGGCGCTCCCCGCGGTCGTCGTCGGGCGGGCGGTCGTTCCCGACGAACAGCAGCGGATCCGGGCCGCCCTCGAGGCCGCGGCGGCCGACGGCGCCGACTTCATCCTCACCACCGGGAGGCACGGGCATCTCGCCGCGCGACCTCACCCCCCAGGTCACGCGCGCGTTCTGCGACACCGAGCTGCCGGGCATCGCCGAGGCGCTGCGCGCCGCATCGCTTCGCGAGACCCCGTCGGCCATGCTCTCGCGCGGGTACGCCGGCATGCACGGGACGATCATCGTGGTCAACTTTCCCGGCTCGCCTGAAGGCGGTGCGGCTGTGCCTCGCCACCCTGCTCCCCGTCATGGGCCACGCCCTGAAGATGGTCAGGGGAGAAGGGCATTGACGGCGCGCAGCGGCCGCGCGTACGATTGTCCCGAGGAGACTGGCACATGAACTGGCAGGGTCGGCGCAGGAGCGGCAATGTCGAGGACAGGCGCCGCGTGGGCGGCAGGGGCATCGCGATCGGCGGGGGCCTGGGGGGCGTGGTCCTTCTCGTGCTGTACCTCCTGCTGGGCGGCAACCCGGCGGACCTGAGCCGTTCCCTCCAGGCCGAGCAGCCCTCCGCGGGATCGGCAGCGGGCACGGAGCTGAGCCGGGAGCAGACCGAGATCGGCGAGTTCGTCTCTGTGGTCCTCGCCGACACCGAGGATCTCTGGACCGCGCAGTTCAGGCAGCTGGGCCGGGCAGTACAGGGCGCCGCACCTGGTGCTCTTCAGCGGCGGCGCCGAGTCGGCATGCGGGTACGCGGGCTCGTCGGTGGGGCCCTTCTACTGCCCCGGCGACGAGAAGGTCTACATCGACCTCGACTACTTCGCCGACATGCAGCGCGAGCTGGACGCCCCGGGCGACTTCGCCCTGGGCTACGTGATCGCGCACGAAGTAGGCCACCACGTGCAGAACCTGCTGGGAATCATGGACGAGGTCACCACGCGCCAGCAGGCGGCGGGCGAGACCGAGTCGAACAGGCTGTCGGTCCGACTGGAGCTGCAGGCCGACTTCCTTGCCGGCGATGTGGGCGCACTTCGCCCTGCAGGAAGAAGGCTACATCGACAGGGCCGATATCCGGGAGGGGCTGAACGCGGCGAGCGCCGTGGGCGACGACCGGATCCAGAGGCAGTCACGCGGCGCTGTTGTTCCGGACTCCTTCACGCACGGCACCTCGGACCAGCGGGTCCGCTGGTTCACCAGGGGAATGGAGACGGGCGACCTGCGCCAGGGCGACACCTTCGCCGCCTCCCGGCTCTGAGGCTTCCGGCTCAGCGCCGGAAGCCCGATCCGTCGAACCCGTACTCTGTCAGTTTCACCGTGCCGCGCACGAGGTCCGGGCCCGCGGGGTTGTAGTAGAAGTTCCCGATACCCCGCCGCGGTGATCCGGCCAGGCCGAAGGCTCCCAGGCCCGCGATCCGGGGCACGGCCCTGATCAGGCAGTCTGCCCCGACGATGGTCATGTCGTAGTTGTAGTTCGTGTCCTTGCGCGGGTCCAGCGACAGGCCGATGATCCGACCGCCCTGCCCTTTCATGCCCTTCACGAGCTCGGCGATCTGGCACAGCCGACCCACCTCCGGGTCCTCCATGCACTCGCCTTCCAGGCCCCAGATGCCGTACACGAACAGGAACGCGACCTGCTCCTCCGGTTTCAGCGGGGCCTCTGTGCCGTCGTCCCCGTACTTCACCGTGATGATCGTCGTTCCCTCCGGGACCGTCACGGGGGACTTTCCCGCGCCCACGGCCCTGCCCGCGGCGAGAACCACGAGAAGCAGCCCGGCGATGACGGTGAGCCGTGCGTGTCGCCTGCCCATGACTAGTCTCCGATCCTGACCAGCCTGCCTGAGCTGGTCACGTTCCCCTTCGTATCCGGGGGGCTGCCGTAGTAGCGAACGCTGCCGCTGCTGGTGACGGTGGCCTCGAGGCTCTCGGAGCAGCGCAGGGTCGCGGTGCCCGAGCTGGACACCCGCACCGTCGCCGCCCTGCTTGAGAGCTTCGCCGCCGCGTATGAGCCCGAGCTGGTCAGCAGGACGGACTGCTGCTCGACACTCCCCTGCAGGCGGATCGAGCCGGAGGAGCTGATCCGCACGTCGAGCAGCCGGGCGGAAAGCTCGTCGATGGTGATGCCTCCCGAGGAGCTCACACGGAGCTGCAGGCTGTCGGCACGCAGCGTCCCTGCCGTGGCGCTCCCCGAGCTGAGAACCTCCAGGGATGCCAGGGACTTCACCGTGAGATGGAAGACCGGCTTGCGCAGCGCGAGGCCGCGGTCCGGCCCATCCCGTCCGATGAGGAGCATCCCGTCGCGGACCTCCGTCACGATACGGGAAAGCTCGTCGGCCCCGGCGGTGATCTCGAGCGACTCCCTGTCGCCCTGGGTGATGACCAGCTCGCCGGCCGTCGCGAAACGCACACCGTCGAAACCCGCGACATCCCGCACGGCACGGGCCTCCCGCGCGCCCAGCGCAGCGGCATCGACACAGGCCAGCGCGGCGAGCACAACGACGAGAACGGGCAGTGCCCTGGCACGAATCATGGTGACTCCCTCCTGCCGGGCCATGGTAGCACACCCGCGCATGCCCGCGACAGGGGCCGATGCGCCCGGCTCAGGAGACCGGCACCCCCCCGGGCGACCCCTGCGCTTCCTCGAGGATGCCCGTCGCGGTGCGCCAGCCCAGGCCGAAGCGGCGCGCGCCCCGGCGGTACAGCTCGATCAGCGTGGCCAGGTCGCGGATGCCGCCCGCCGCCTTCACGCCGATCCGCTCGCCCACGCGGGCCTTCATGCGCGAGATGTTCTCGGGCGTGGCGCCGGTGGGAGGCCACCCCGTGCTGGTCTTCACCCAGGCGGCCCCGGCCTCCACCGCGCAGTCGCAGCCCGCGAGCATCTGCCTCTCGTCGAGGTGGTGGCACTCGAGGATGACCTTGACAGGGACCTGCCCGCACGCCCGCACCACCGCGCGGATGTCCTCCGTCACGGCCGCGTGCCTGCCCGAGCGCAACAGGCCCACGTTGAGGACCATGTCGATCTCGGTGCACCCGGCCTCGATCATCTCGCGGGCCTGGAACATCTTCGTGGCGGTCGTCTCGCCGCCCGAGGGGAAACCGGCCACGCCGCCGGCTGCCACCCGCGGATCGCCCTCGAGCAGCCGGATTGCAAGCGGCGTCATCGCCGGCAGGGGAATCACCGCCACGCAGCCGAAGCGGCGGGCGGTCTCCACCATCCTGCGCACGTCGTCCTCGGTGTCCTCCGCCTTGACGGCGCTCACGTCGATCATGCGGGCGATCTCGGCGGAGGACAGCGTCAGGAGGGCAGCTCCCATACCGGCTTACAGGCCGTGGGCGGTTGCCCGCTCGGCCTGGATGGTCTCCAGAAGCGCAACGATGTTGGCGAGCGGCACGTCCTTCATCACCTCCTGGCTCGGAGCGATGATGTGCCCGCCCCCCTTGCCCAGAAGCCGGATCGTCGCCCCCGCCTCCCGCCGCACATCCGCAGGCGTCCCGAAGGGCAACAGCTGCTGCGTGTCGATCCCCCCCCAGAACGTCAGGTCCTTCCCGTAGTTCTTCTTGATCAGCGGCAGGTCCATGCACGGCTGCACGGGCTCCAGCACGTTCAGCCCCGCCTCTATCAGCTCGGGAAGAAACTTCGTGATGCACCCGCACGAGTGCATCGACATCAGCCACCCCGCATCCTTGTACACCGTGAACAGCCTCTTGTACTGCGGCAACAGAAGCTCGTGGAACACCTTCGGAGGCACAAACGGCCCGTTCTGCGTCCCCAGGTCGTCCCCCACGTGCCCCGTGTCCAGCTTCATCTTCAGAAAGTTCTTCGCCACGCCAATCTTGTAGTCAGTGATCTTCTCCAACAGCTCCGCCGCAAGCTTCGGCTCGCTCACCACCGTCTCGAACATCGTCGGGATCGACAGCATCCCGTAGCACCTCTCGTACAGCCCGAAGTACCCGCTGGCCATCAGCCAGTACTCATCCCCGTAATTGGCAATGTCCCGCGCGTTCCACTCGTAGTTGCCCGCCTGGTTCGGGTCCGGCGGCGTCCACTTCCTGATCCTCTCCTCCAGCGTCGGGGCGGTCACCGCATCCCAGATCCGAGGGGGCATCCACTTCTCGGCAAACCTCTTCTCCAGCTGGTTCTCCAGCGGCGCAAAGCAGCAGAAAAACCCGTCCTCCCCCACCCGTATGCCCATCCCCCAGCTGTCGTAGACGACCTTCCCCGCCTCGTCGACCTTGCAGAACCCTTCCTTCTCCAGCCCCTTCATCATCGCCGTGTCGTTACGGAAAAACAGCGGGTAGTCCTGCTTGCACAGGCTGATGATGATGTGGTTCTCCAGGTACTCGTCCATCGTCTGGCTGGCCGGAAGCTTCAGCGCCGCGTGCAGCTCCTTGTCCCGCGTCCTGTCTGCCAGCGTGATCTGGCTGGGCAGGTAGTCGATGTGCTCCCGCCGGATCGTCCGAAACACCCTCTCCTTCTTCGTCATACCGCCGTCCTCCCCGTGCTGCTGCCTGCGCTCCCGCCGAAGGCGAGGGCCAGGACGTTCTCCTTGGTGATGTCCCCCCCGGCGAGCTCGCCGCGGACCCTGCCCTGGAACATGACCACGACCCTGTCGCACTCCGCGACCACCTCCTCGAGCTCCGAGGAGACCATGATAATCGACTTGTCCTCCTCGCAGCGCAGCCTGCGGAGGATCCGGTAGATCTCGGCCTTGGCCCCCACGTCGATGCCCCGGGTGGGCTCGTCCATGATGAGGATGCCCGGCGAGGTGGACAGGCTTCGCCCGATGATGACCTTCTGCTGGTTGCCGCCGCTGAGGTTGGCCATCCTCTGCGCGAGCCCCGTCAGCTTGACCGAGAGCCTGTCCACGTACTCGCGCGCAATGGCGGCGACCTTGCGCGCCTGCACGAATGTCAGGGCCGTGATCTTCCTGCCGTGGATCACGGCCACGTTGTCCTTCACGTCCAGGTTGGAGAACAGGCCCTGCCGGCGCCTGTCCTCGGGGATGTAGGCGAGTCCCTGGCGGATGGCATCACCGGGGCTTGCCACGCGAAGCGGCGTGCCGTCCCGAACGACGGTTCCCGCCTCGGCGCGGTACATGCCGAAGAGGGTCTGCATGACCTCGGTGCGCCCGGCGCCCTGCAGGCCGTAGAAGCCCAGCAGCTCACCGCGGCGCAGGGTGAAGCTGACGTCGCGGAAGTGCTTCCCGCGCGACAGGCCCTTCACCTCCAGGGCCACCTCGGCGCCGGGACCGGGAGAGGCGTCACGGGCGGATTGGCCCGGGGGGGCACCCCTCCCGCCGGCGGACGGGCCTCCCGGCTCCTCGCACGCGCCGTCGCTCGCCGCTGCCCGCTCGATCTCCGTGAACAGCTCCCGCCCCGCGATGAGCCCGACGATGGCACGGGGAGTGGTCTCGCTGGCCACGTAGGTCCCGAGGTACTTCCCGTCGCGGAGCACCGAGATCCTGTCGGTGATCTCGAAGACCTCCTCCAGCCGGTGGGAGATGAAGATGATCGACATGCCCTGCGCGCGGAACCTGCGCAGGTTGTCGAACAGCACCCGGGTCTCGTTCACCGTCAGGGAGGAGGTGGGCTCGTCGAGGATGAGCACCTCGGTCTTCATGTTGATCGCCTTCGCGATCTCCACGATCTGCCGCTGCGCGATGGGAAGGCTCCGCACGAGCGCCTTCGTGGGGATGGGCACGCCGAAGGAGGAGAGCAGCCCGCCCGCCTCCGCGTGCATCCGCTTCCAGTCCACCGTTCCCCGGGTGCGCAGCTCTCTGCCCAGGTAGATGTTCTCTACGACGCTGAGGTTCTCGCAGAGCATCAGCTCCTGGTACACTGTGGAGATGCCCAGCGAGAGGGCCGCCTCGGGGTCGCTGGGAGCGATGGGGCCGCCCTTGAAGAGGATCTCCCCCCCGTCGGCCGGGTACCAGCCCGAGAGGATCTTCATGAGGGTGGACTTCCCCGCCCCGTTCTCGCCGGCCACGGTGTGGATCTCGCCGGCAGCCACCGAGAAGCTCACGCCGTCGAGAGCCCGAACCCCCGGGAAGCTCTTGGTGATGCCCCGGAAGACCAGGATGTCCTGCACGGCTACTTCCTCCGGGACCACATGTCCAGGGCAACGGCGCCGATGAGGACCGCGCCGATGAGGACCATCTGCACGAACGGCGACACCCCGAGCAGCACCAGGCCGTTTCGCAGCACGCCCAGCAGGAGCACGCCGATCAGGGTGCCGACGATCGTGCCCTCCCCACCGTTCAGGCTCGCGCCGCCGAGGATGGTGGCCGCGATCACGTCCAGCTCGAGCCCCGTGCCGGCGGTGGACTGGACGTTCCCGAGGAAAGCGGAGTTGATGGCCCCGCCGAAGGCGGCGAGAAACCCGAGGATTGCGAAGGCGATGATCTTGACAAGGCGGACGTTTATCCCCGACACGCGCGCCGCCTCGGAGTTTCCGCCCACGGCCCGCATGCGGTAGCCGATGATGTTCTTCTGGAACACGACGTAGCCGATCACCAGGACGATGAGAAGACCGAAGATCATCATCGGGATCGTGTCGAACAGCTGGCCCCTGCCGAGGAAGATGTAGGTCTCCAGGGCCGGGTCCTTGATGAGGCGGGGGATCAGGGGGACGACCATCCCGCGGTTGATGATCATCGCCGCGCCGCGGGCCATGTTGAGCATGCCGAGGGTGACGATGAGGGCAGGCACGCGCAGCACGGTGACCAGAAGGCCGTTGACCAGCCCCGCCGCGGTCCCGATTGCCAGCCCTGCCACGATGGACGCCCAGATGGGAACCCCGTGCGTCATCATGACCGACATGGCCACCACCGACAGCCCGTAGACGGAGCCGACAGAGAGGTCGATCTCCCCCGAGACGATGACCATCGTCATTCCCACGGCGAGGATGCCGAGGATCGACACCTGGCGGATGATGTTCATCCAGTTGTCGAGGGTGAGGAAGACGGGGGTGGAGATGCTGAAGACGATGACGAGGATCACCAGTCCCGCGAAGATTCCCATCTCCCTGACCTTGAACAGGGCTGTCAGCGGCCGGAATGCCGCGCGCGCGGGCTGCGGGGTCTGCACGGGGGTGCTGCTCATTGCATCACCTGCCGTCGGGGCCGCCGGGCGGCCCGTGTGTGGGGGCGGGGCGGCCGGGCGGCCGCCCCATCTCCCCTTCGCTCATGATAGCTCGAAACAGGATGCGGCGTCGATCAGCCGACCGGCTCCCCGTCCTTGATCTTCTGCAGCCACTCGTCCACGTTCTGCCTGTTGACCTCCACGACGCCGGTGTCGATGACCGTCGGCGGGGTGCCCTTGGTGAGCAGCTCGTACAGCTGCTTCACGGCCTCGTAGCCCTGCTGGTAGGGGTTCTGGCCGTAGGCGGTGGTCGTCCAGCCATTCTTGATCTGGATGAGCTTCTCCTCGTACAGGTCGTGGCCGCTGGAGTAGATCGGCTTCTTGGAATCGGCGTTTCCGATCTTCTTGTTCTCCATCAGGCGCCCCCACAGGTAGTCGGTGCCGCCGAAGCTGATGTGGCCCGTGATGTCCGGGTGGGCGATGAAGGAGTTCTCCAGCGCCGCGTACGCCGACTGCTCGTCGCCCTCCGCGTTGACAGTGTCGACGATCTTGATGTCGGGGTACTTCTCGAGCACCGACATGACGCCGTCCTGGCGCTTGCGCGACCAGATCGCGCCGATGGCGACCGAGGAGACGATCACCTTTCCCTTGCCGCCCATGCCGGCCACGACGGACTCGGCGGTCTTGGCGCCGGCGAGGAACAGGTCTTCGCCCACGAAGCCCAGCCTGCCGGATTCGGGGGCGTCCACGTTGTTGCAGGTCACGGGGATGCCGGCCTTCAGGGCCTTCTGGATGACAGGGGTCATGCCGGGGATGTCGAGCACTGCCACGGAGATGCCGTCCACCTTCTTGGTGATGAGGTCCTCGACCACCTTGATGAGGGGCTCGGTCTCCCAGCTGGTCGGGCCGGTCATGTAGGCCTTCACGCCCAGTTCCTTTGCCGCGGCGTCGACGCCCTGCTTGATGAACTGCGCAAAGGGCACGGTCACGTTCATGTACACGACCGCGATCTCGATGTCCTTCGGCTGCTTGTTGGGCATCTTGAAGGTGTATCCGTTGAGGCTCACGGTCTTTCCAGCCGCCTCGGTGGGCTTCTTGCAGCTGGTCAGCACGCCGAGGCTCACGACGAGCGTCAGGGCGAGCAGAATTGCGACAACTCTCTTCATCAATTCCTCCCTTTTCGGAACGAGAATGGTGTGATCCGGGGGACACGCCCCCCGAGAAAGCGGGGCAGGATCCGTGCCATGAGCCTTGGAAATCGAGAAATGGGGAGACGGAGTGCAAAACCATATCGAGAAAGAGTTTGGCGCACTTCATCGGGAGATGGGCCGTCTGAGCTCTTTGTCACCACACTCCCCGTGTATAGAAGTTGCACACGGTGGGAAAATCGTGTACACTCATCGTGCCTATGAAGCCCGCTGTGCTCATCGTCGACGACAACGTACGTCTCTGCCAGAGTCTTGCGCGCAATTTCGAGGACGAGGGCATGCACGCGATCTGCGCCGCAAACCGGGTCGAGGCCCTCGCGGGGTTCTCCTCGCCGGGGATCTCCGCGGTCCTCCTGGACATCCTGGTCGGGGAGGAAAGCGGCATCGACATCCTGGCAGCGCTGCGCAGGGCAGACCCCTCGATCCCGGTCGTCATGATCACCGGCTACGCGACGGTGGAGACGGCAGTGCAGGCGCTGAAGCTGGGCGCGGCCGATTACGTCAAGAAGCCCCTGGACTTCGACGAGCTGCACAAGATCGTCTCCTCTGCGATCCGCCTGTCCCGCCTGTCGCAGGAGAACACGCTGCTCAAGAAGCGGCTGCACGAGCGCTCGCCCCGCCTGGTCGCCCGCAGCGCCCCGATGCAGAAGGTGGTGCAGCAGGTCGACAAGCTCGCGGGCACGGAGCTGCCGATCCTCGTCACCGGCGAGAACGGCACGGGCAAGGAGCTGGTCGCCGATGCCCTGCACGAGGGGTCCCCGCGCGCCCTGCGACCTCTCCTCAAGGTGAACTGCGCCGCCTTCCCCGAGAGCCTGCTGGACAACGAGCTGTTCGGCCACGAGAGGGGCTCGTACACCGGCGCCGACACGGCCTCCAAGGGCGTCTTCGAGCAGGCCCAGGGCGGGACCCTGTTCCTCGACGAGGTGGGCGACATGCCCGCCCAGATCCAGGCCAAGCTCCTGCGCACGCTGCAGAACAGGGAGATCCGGCGCATCGGCGGCAGCGAAACCCTCGCCGTCGACGTGCGCTTCATCGCGGCCACCAACCGGGCCGTGGAGGACCTTCTCGGGGCCGGCCACTTCCGCGAGGATATCTTCTACCGCCTGAGCGGGGCAGTGATCGCCGTTCCCCCGCTGCGCTACAGGCACGAGGACATCCCCGAGCTCGCCCGCATCTTCGTGCAGGAGTACTGCCTGCAGGCCGGCATGGAGCCGAAGAGCCTCTCGCGGCGAATCCTGGATGTGTTCCTGGGCCACCCGTGGCCGGGGAACGTGCGCGAGCTGAAGAACGCCGTCAGCTACGCCTGCGCGGTCTCCTCCGACGCGGAGATCGGACTGGAGGACCTGCCCCCGTACTTCGGCACGGCCGCGGCGCCCGTGCAGGGCGGCCAGCTCAACGTGCGCGAGAGGGCCGAGAAGGAGCTCATCGTGCGGGCGCTGCAGCAGTGCGCCGGCAACAAGAAGGCGGCGGCGGACGCCCTGTCCATGAGCCGCAGGACCCTGTACAACAAGATCGCCCGCTATGCAATCGACGCTGCCCTCCCTCGACACGGCTGACCCCGTCCTGGCCCTGCAGGGGGTGTCGCATGACTACGGCAACCTGGAGGTCGTCCGGGGGGTCACGCTTGCCCTGGCCCGCTCGGAGATCCACGCCCTGGTCGGCCAGCACGGCGCCGGCAAGACCACCCTGGCCATGATGGCCAGTGGAATGCTGCGGCCCCGGGCCGGGACGATCTCGGTCCTCGGCAGGCGCTACCCCTCGCTCACCCTGCGCATGGCCCACCGCGCCGGCATCCGCATGGTCTACCAGCACCTCGGCCTGAACGACAGCCTCACGGTGGCCGAGACCCTCTTCGCCAACGACCCGCGCGTGAACAGCTTCCTGTGGACCTCGACCCGCCGGGTGAACAGGGCGGCCGCGGAGCTGCTGCAGGGCCTGGACTTCGACATCGACCCCTCGACCAGGCTGCGCAGCCTCAGCCTGTCCGACCGCGCGGTGGTGGACATCGTGCGGCAGGTGCACGCCCGGCCCGTCCTGCTCGTGCTCGACGAGGCGCTGGAGAAGCTCACGCCGCCCGCCCTGGCGCGCGTGGCGCCGGTCCTGCTGCGGCGCGCGGCGGAAGGGATGGCGGTGCTGTTCATCACCCACCGGATCGACGACGTGTACAGCCTGGCCCACCGGGTCAGCATCATGCGCGACGGCGAGCTCATCTTCACCGGCCCCACCGAGGACATCGACCAGATGAACCTCGTGCGCATGGCCTACACCCAGTACTCGGCGCGGCCCGGCGCCGCCCCGCCCCCCGCCGAGTTCACGCGCTTCCTGCGCTACAACGAGGCCATCCTCGAGCACCTTCCCCTCAGCCTGCTGGTCACCGACACGGCGGGGACCGTGAAGCTCGTGAACGAGCACTTCCAGCAGGCCTTCGGCCTGTCCACGGCGGAATGCCTGGACCGGCCGCTGGGCGGGCTGCTGCCCGAGGCCGGCGCAGCGGGGCCGGTCGACATCGCCGGCGCACTCGGGGCCGGCGAGGAGAGGGAGTTCTTCAACGTGACCATCCGGGCCCGCGACAGGTCCACCCTGTTCAACCTGCGCACGCTCCCCGTCTTCGATGCCGGCTCCCACATCGGCAGCATCCTCCTCATGGAGGACATCACCGACTACGACAGGATGCAGAAGAGGTTCATCCTGACAGAGAAGCTGGCATCCGTGGGGCTGCTCGCCGCCGGGGTGGCGCACGAGATCAACAACCCCCTGGAGATCATCTCCAACTACCTCACCGCGCTGCGCCGACGGGTGCGCACGGACGACGAGAGGGAGACGGTGCGCAAGCTGGGCGAGGAGATCTCCTACATCTCCGCGATCGTGGGAAACCTCGTCGACCTCGGCGATACGCAGCGAGTCGCCCGCGAGGAGATCGACCTCAACGACGTCATCGCCCGGATCCTCGACCTGCTGCGCCAGAGCGCCCGGGCCCGCCGGATCCGCATCGTGTTCCTCCCGGGCGCCGCGGAGCTGCGCGCCACGGTGAACGCGAACGAGCTGAAGCAGGTCATCCTCAACCTGGTGAAGAACAGCTTCGACGCCATGCCCGGACGGAGGCACGATCATCGTGAGGACCGAGGCCTCCGAGGCGGACGGCGTGCCGACGGCCTGCATCCGCGTGGAGGACGACGGCCCCGGCATCTCCGCCGCCAACCTGAACGACGTCTTCCTTCCTTTCTATACGACGAAGAAGGCCCGGGGCGAGAACATGGGGCTGGGGCTGTCGGTGAGCTACGCGATCATGGAGCGCTGCGGCGGCAGGCTCTCGGCGGAGAACCTGCCCGGGCGGGGCTGCCGGTTCACGATAGCCCTCCCCCGTGCGCTGCCCGGCGCCCGGCCCCCGGGGCAATGAAAAAAGCCCCGCCGAAGCGGGGCTCGTTTCCAGGACGGGAACAGGACGCCTAGCGCGCCGGCTTCAGCGCCTCGACGGCCAGCACGACGGCGGTGGCGTGGATGGAGGCGCCCGAGATCGCGTCGGTGGTCGTGTCGGGCTTCAGGGCGATCTTCGCGGGGTCCTGCGCCTTCACGATGGCGGCCTCGACCGCCGCGGCCTGCACGTTCCACTCGCCCTTCTTGGCGGCCTTGGCCATGCCGTAGCGGCCTTCGGTCGCCTCGACCAGCTTGGACTTCTTCGCTTCGCGTCCCTGCTGGTTCCGTTCCACAGCACGTCCACGATGGTGCCGTTCACCACGGTGAGGAGCACGGAGTCCTTCCAGCCCGTCTTCGCGTCGAAGTCGGCCTGCTCCTTGAAGTACCAGCCGTCCTTCCTGTAGATGCCCTTCGCCACGGGACGCGGCCGCGAGGGCCTTGTTCACCAGGTCGAAGAAGCTCTTCACGTGGATGGAGGCGCCGGTGATCGCGTCGGTGGTGCCGTCGGGCTTGAACTTGTTGAAGCCCGACGTCCTGGGTCTTCACGAGGTAGGCCTCGACCGCGGCTGCCTGCTGGTCCCACTCCAGGCCCAGCTTCGAGGCCTTCTTCATGCCGTAGCCGCCGGCCGCGGCAACGGTCTTCTTGTCGGCCACGCCGAGGTTGGACACGCCGTTCCAGTTCACGGCCGTGACCTTGCCGCCGGAGACGGTCACCACGACCTGCTCCTTCCAGCCGCTCTTGGGCGAACTCGCTGTCCTGAGCAAAGTACACGCCATCCCTCGCCTTCACCTGGCCGAATGCCACGCCGGTGAACGCGAGTGAGAGAAGAAGAGCAACCAGCAACGCACGCTTCATCAGAAACCTCCTTTAAGTGCCGCCCGCGGGTGCCCCGGGGGCGTGTCCGAGAATGATTTCAAGCCAACGGAATCATGACGAAAATACTCATATATCGGGGGAGAGTGAAGTGAAATGTGGCTGCCGGCGGACCTGACAGGCGGTCAGCCCGCTGACAGCCTGCGGAAAAGCTCCCTGTTGGCCGCGAGCATCGGCCCGTCCATCAGGTCGCCCATGGCCTGCTCGTAGTGCCGGGGCTCGACGCCGGGGACCAGGCCGAGCCGGCACACCGCGGCGAGGAGGGCGACGTTCTGCATGCGGGGGTCGCCGAGCCCGGGCTCGGCCACGCGGTGCGATGACACCCCGCGCGCCGCTGCCTCCGCCTCGATGTCTGCCCGGCTCACCTCCGCCCCGATGCCCAGCCGCACGTCGAGGGGCTGCCAGGAGGCGTCGTACCACGCCAGGGTCCCCCCGTCCCTCAGCATCGAGTGCAGCGCGCGCAGGGCCTCGTGACGCTCCAGGGCGAGGGCGAGATCGGCTGTTCCCTCCTCGACAAGGGGAGAGTGCGCCCCCGCACCCACCCGCAGGTGAGACACCACGGTGCCGCCCCTCTGGGCGAGGCCGTGTGTGTCGCACCCCACCACGGGAAGCCCCGCGGCGTCCGCGGCCCTCAGGAGGACCTCGGAGAGCAGGCCGATGCCCTGACCGCCCACGCCGATCATGAAGACGTTGAAGGCGCTCATGCCCGGCCTCCTTCCGTCCCAGGGCCGGTGCCGGGACCCGCGACCGGGCGGATGGCTTTCGCGGGGCAGGTCTGGATGCACGACCCGTCTCCGATGCACAAATCCGGGTTCACGGTCACCGAGCCGTCAGCGCCCCGGGTGAAGGTGGGGCACGCGAAGACCTCGACGCACTCGTGGATCCGTCGGCAGGCTTCCTGGTCCACCTCGACCCGGCGCCGCCTGTACCCCGGTTTCCTCCTCTGCTCCCGGGTCATCTTGAGCATGCAGGGGTGACGGGCGATCACCACCGAGAGCTCGTCCCGGCCGAGGGCCTCTTTCACCAGGGCCGTGAGCTCGGCCTGCTGGTAGGCGTCCACCTCCGCGATGTTCTTCACGCCCAGCCCTTCCAGGACCCGGCGCACGGGGATCGCCTCGGTGGCTGCGTCGAAGTTCCTGCCCGAGGAGGGCAGCTCCTGGTGACCGGTCATGGCGGTGGTGCCGTTCTCCATGAGCACGAGCACCACGGGGTGGCGGTTGAACAGGGCGTTCACGATGCCGGGGATGCCCGCGTGGAAGAATGTCGAGTCCCCGAGGAAGCACACGACCTTCCGCGTCGCGTTGAACAGGCGCATGCCCGAGGCGAGCCCCGGCGAGGCGCCCATGCACAGGAGAAGCTGCCCCATCTCGTAGGGCGGCAGGTGCCCGAGGGTGTGGCAGCCGATGTCCGCGACGGTGATGTCGTCGGCCGCCAGTGCCTTCTTCACCGCGTGGAACGCGCTCCTGTGACCGCAGCCGGGGCACATCTGCGCGGGCCGGGCCTGCAGGTCCCGCAGGGCTGGCGCTGCCCCCGCCGCCCGGGCGGACGGCCGCCGGGGCGGCACGGCGTCGGGCCACATCGCCGCGAGGGCCGCGCGCGCCCTGCCCGGGGTGCACTCGCCGACCAGGTCTTCGGGACCCCTCTTTCCCACGATCCGTGCGGAAATCCCGGCGTCGTAGGCGAGGGACTTGATCCCCTGCTCGAGGACCGGGTCCAGCTCTTCGATCACCAGCACCTCCGCGTGGGTTTCGAGGAAGCTCTTCACCAGGCCGCGCGGCAGGGGGTGCACCACGCCCAGCTTCAGGATGTCGGGCCGGGATGCGGCGCCGTCCATGGCGTCGAGGAGCGAAAGGGACGGAAGGCCTGCCGTGATGATTCCCCGTGCCCGGTTGCCGTTGTCGTGCAACCGGTTGACGGGCGAGGAGTCCGCCCACTTCTCGAAGTCCGCCAGCCGGGCCAGCGCCTTGCGCTTCAGCGGGTGCACGGTGGAGGTGAGGGGAATGTGCACGCCCGCGCGGGGATCGAAGCGCGGGGTGTCGTCGTGCGGCCGGGGCGACCATCCTCCAAAGCGCACCTTCTGCTTCTGGTGGCACACGTGCGTGGTCATGCGCAGCACCACCGGCATGGCCCGCGCGCGGGACTGGCGCGCCGCCTCGAGGTACATGGCGTGCGTCTCCTGCGGGTCCGCGGGCTCGAGCACCGGGATGTAGCTCATGGCCGCGATGTGCCGGTTGTCCTGCTCGTTCTGCGAGGAGTTGGCCCCGGGATCGTCGCCCAGCACCACGACCATGCCGCCGGCCAGCTCCAGGAGCCCCAGCTGCACGAAAGCGTCGCAGGCCACGTTGAGGCCCACGCTCTTGAAGAACACGGTGGCAAGCCTCCCGTTCATCGCCGCCCCGCAGGCGACCTCGGTGGCCACCTTCTCGTTCACGGAGAACTCGAAGTGGAAGGGCCTGTCAGCGACGGGGATGGCGCGGATCGCCTCGGCGATCTCGGGAGTCGGCGAGCCGGGGTACGCGGTGACCACACGGGTGCCCGCCTCGAGGAAAGCGCGCACGAGCGCCGTGTTGCCGATCACGATCTCAGAGAACGGATCGCGCGAGAGCAGCATGGCTGCCATGTCTTTCATGCGGACCCCCCGCGGCCGAGTATAGGTCCGCGGCGGGGAGCTGTCAAAACGGATCCGGATGCCGCCGTCCTTGTCGAATGCCCGCCCGCGGGCTATGATGGGGTGCGGCGAGTGCTCGCCCGCCGACGCCATGCTCTTCAGCGAAGACCGGCTGCTCATATTCTGGAACCCCGTCCCCAAGGAAATCCCCCTCCGCCCGCATCGCCCCGACAGGTACCCCCGGGAGGATGCCCGGCACTGGTACGACAAGGAATACGCGGGGTGGGGGATCCAGAAGGTTGCCATGCCGGAGTCCCCGGGCGACGGGCCGCGGGGTAAGCGCGTGGCCTACCTCCAGCCCGGCACGCACCCCTACCACCTCGCCTTCGCCGAAGGCCTTCGCAGGGTCGCGGCGCAGGCCGGTGTGCAGCTGTCGACGTACACCGGCCAGATGACCGAGGAAAGCCAGGCGCGGGAGGTCGAGCGCGTCATCGCCGACCGGCCGGACCTCGCGATCCTCGTCCCCATCAGCTCGCAGGCCTGCACGCCGTGGGTGAAGGCCCTGCACGCGCGCGGCATCCCGGTCATCGCGAGCAACTACATCCCCGAGGTCGAGGCCTACCGCTACATCCTCGCGTGGTGCGGCCCGGACGACTGGGGGCAGTTCCGCATGCTCGCCCGGCATTTCGCCGACGCC
The DNA here is from genome assembly GCA_963733835.1 of uncultured Spirochaetota bacterium. Classification (GTDB taxonomy): domain Bacteria; phylum Spirochaetota; class Spirochaetia; order SZUA-6; family Fen-1364; genus CAVTER01. The sequence goes on along the minus strand of CAVTER010000002.1, from coordinate 178,406 downwards.
CTCGGCCGCGAGGGCGGGTACGCGGTCATCCGGCACATCCCCGGCTCTTCCTGCTACGAGGCGCGCACGTGGGCCGCGGTCACGGAGCTGGCCGAGGTCGCCCCGCGGATGAAATGCCTGGCCATGGGCGACGCCGTGCGGGAAGGGGTCTTCGACCCCGAGCGCGCCCGCCAGATCGTGGCGGGCTGGATCGACAGGTTCGGCCGGGAGCTGCGGGGCATCGTCGGCCCCGACGACGACATCGCCGTCGACGGGATCAACGCGGCGGTGCGCGCGGCCGGGCGCGAGGACATCGTGCGGGTGGGCGCGGGCAGCACCCACAAGGGCATGGAGCTGGTGAAGGCGGGCGCGCTGCGAGCCATCACGTTCCAGTCCGCCCAGGCCGACGGGGCGCTGCCCCTGAAGATCGCCACCGACTGGTTCGGGGGCCTCGCGATCCAGCCCATCAACTACCTTCCCAAGTACGTGATCACCCGCGACACGGTCGACGACTTCCTGTGCAAGAAACCCGAGTTCACCTCTGTGTCGCTGGACCTCCTCACCCGCGCGATCATGGAGGCGAGCGACGCGCAGGTGGACAGGTTCTTCGAGGACGCCTACCAGAGCCTGCTCGCCTCCGAGCTCATGAGCCCGGACTTCTTCCGCGGCTTCTCCATCGAGGTGCTCTCGACGATCATCCACATCCTGAAGACCAACGACGTGGACGAGCGCACGGTCTTCAGCGACTACGAGACGCTGTACAGGAACCTGTTCAACCAGAAGACGCCCCGCAACACCATGGAGTGGATGACGCGCCTGGCCAAGGACGTCATCCGCACGCTCTCCCGGGAGCGGCCGACGGAAAGCCTGGTGGACCGGATCGTGCGCTACGTGAACAGGAACTATGCCGAGCCGCTCTCGCTGAAGGTGCTCTCGGTTGCCTTCGGTGTGTCTGCCCCGTACCTTGGCCGGCTGTTCCACAAGGCGGTCGGGAAGTCATTCACCACCTACCTCAACGAGCTGCGGCTGCGCAAGGCCGATGACCTGCTCGCCTTCACGCAGCTCAAGGCGAGCGAGATTGCCGCCCGGGTCGGGTATGCAAACGCGAACTACTTCTATACCCTGTACCGCAGGCATACCGGCCGCTACCCGTCCAAGTCCAAGACACGGACCTGCGGGGAGGAGGGCGCGGCGGTGCATTCTTTGGAGGAAAAGTGACAGTTTTTGATGTTGCGGCCGCCGCCCGGGCGGGCGTAGGATCGCGGGAAACGTCCACGATCGACAGGAGAGCACAGTGAGGGAACCGGCACCCGGGTACGCGCTGGAGATGAGGCACGTGGGAAAGCGCTTCCCCGGCACGATCGCCGTCGACGACGTGAGCTTCGAGGTGCGGGCCGGCGAGGTCCACGCCCTGGTCGGGGAAAACGGGGCGGGCAAGTCGACCCTGATGAAGATGCTCGCCGGTTCCTTCGACGACTACACGGGCGACATCGTCATCGGGGGCCGCACGGCCCTGCTGCACTCCCCCACGCTTGCCAAGCGCCACGGCATCGGCATGATCTACCAGGAGCTGAGCCTCGCGCGGCCCATCAGCATCACCGAGAACCTCCTGGCCGGCAGGCTGCCCCGGCGGGGGCCTTTCCTCGACAAGGCCCGAGCGAAGGACCAGGCGAAGGAGCTGCTCGCCTCCGTGGGCCTCGCCCTGGACCCGAGCCTGCCCATCGAGGACATCAGCCAGCACGAGGCCCAGCTCGTCGAGATCGCCAAGGTGCTCGGGAACAAGCCCTCCATCCTCGTGATGGACGAGCCGACAAGCGCCCTCTCCCACGAGGAGGTGGAGCGCCTGTTCTGCATCATCGGCGAGCTGAAGGCCCGCGGCATCGCGATCGTCTACATCTCTCACCACCTTCCCGAGATCTTCCGCGTGGCCGACCGTGTCACCGTCATGCGCGACGGGAAGAAGATCGGCACGCGCCTGGTGGCCGAGGCCAGCCACGAGGAGATCGTCCAGATGATGGTGGGGCGGTCCGTGAAGGAGTTCTACAGGCGCGACGAGCGGGTGATCGGCGAGGCTCGCTTCCGCGTGAAGGGGCTGTCCCGGTTCGGCTTCTTCCACCAGGTCGACCTCGAGGCCCGCCGCGGCGAGATCCTCGGCATCTGCGGCCTGTCCGGCGCCGGGCGCACGGAGCTGGCCCGGGTGCTGAGCGGCCTGGACCGCAGGGACGAGGGCACCATCGAGCTGGACGGCAGGCCCGTGCGCGGCTCCTCGATGGCCGACTTCCTCGAGCAGGGCATCTCGTACCTCACGGAGGACAGGAAGGTCGAGGGGCTCGCGCTGCGCCTCCCCGTGGACGACAACGTGCTCTCGGCGATGGTCGACAGGCTGTCCTCTGCCGGGGTCTTCTCGAAGGCGCGCGGCAGGCCGACTGTGGACAGGCTGATCGGGGAGCTCTCGATCTACCCGCCCGACCCGTCGCGCACGGTGGGCAACCTCTCCGGCGGGAACCAGCAGAAGGTGCTGCTTGCCAAGTGGCTGGCGACCGAGCCGAAGGTCCTCATCCTCGACGAGCCGACCCGGGGCGTGGACATCGGGGCCAAGATGACGATCCACTCCTCCATCGAGAAGCTGGCGCGCGCGGGCTGCACGGTTCTCCTCATCTCCTCGGACCTGCCCGAGCTGGTCGGCCTGTGCGACCGGGTCACGGTCATGCGCAAGGGCCACTTCATCCGCGAGATGCAGTACAGCGAGTGCAGCGAGGAGAGCCTGCTCCTCGCGGCCAACGGCGACACCGGCCAGCCCTCCTCCTGCCCGGACCCGGAAGGAACACCGAATGACTGAACCCCGTCGGGCGGGTCCCGTGCCCGCGGCAGACCAGGCCGCCGCCGACGCCCGCTCCCTGCGGGCCACCTCCTTCTCGCGCATCTACAGCACGGCGGGCGTCTACGCCATCGCCGTCCTGTTCCTCGCCCTCGGTGCTCTCCTGCAGGCCACCGGCGTCATCGGCAACTTCCTCTCGCCGATGAACATGCTCAACATCGTCGACGCGGTGGCGCTCGTGGGCATCGTCGCCGTGGGCATGTCCTTCGTCACCTACTCGGGGCACTTCGCCGACATGTCGGTCCCGACGACCATGGGCCTCACGGGCTACGTGTGCATCGAGCTGCTGCGCTACGGCTTCGTTGTCGCCCTGCTCGGGGCGCTCGCCGTGGGAATCTGCATCGGGCTGCTGAACGGCTTCGTCGTGGGGAAGTTCAAGGCAAACCCCATCATCTGGACCCTCGCCGTCAACTACGTGACCATGGGCATCATCCGCCTGGTCTGGGTCAACAGGCAGATCTACCCCGACATGGTCGGCTCCCAGCAGCACGCCGTGTCTCTGTTCGACGGCATCTACAGGCTGCGCTTCTTCAACCTCATCGGCCTGCCCCTCGTGATCCTCGCCGTGCTCGTCATCGTGGGACAATTCGTCCTGGCGAAGACCTCCTTCGGGGTGAAGCTCAAGCTCACGGGCTCCTCGTCCCGCGCGGCGCGGCTCTCGGGAATTGCCGTCGAGCGGGTGGTGATGCTCGCCTTCGTCCTGGCCGCCTTCACGGCGACCATCGGCGGCCTGGCGGTCACCTCGCTGTCGCGGGTCGGCGCCTGGTACAACGGGGCGGGCTACGACTTCAAGGCTGTCACGGCCATCGTCATCGGCGGCATGACCCTCGCCGGCGGCCGCGGCACGATCCTCGGCGTTCTGGGAGGCTCGCTCATCATCGGGATCCTCAACAACATCATGACCCTGTTCGGCATCGGGACATTCTCCCAGGACATCATCCGCGGCGCGATCTTCATCGTGGTCGTGGGCGTCAACGCGCTGTCGCTGCGCAGGCAGGGGAGGGACGATGCGTAGGTCCGGACGCAACAGCCTGCTCGCCCTCGGGGACAAGTACAGGATCTACATCCTCTTCGTCCTGGTCTTCGCCGTCATGTCCCTGTTCGCCCCGAAGTTCTTCAACGCCTTCAATTTCACAACCATCCTCAACGCCATCGCAATGAACGCGACGGTGGCCATCGGATTCACCGTGGTGATGATCTGCGGTCACCTCGACCTGTCCATCGGCACGGTGATCACCTTCGCGGGCGTCCTCACCCTGGGGCTCCAGCCCACCCTGGGGTTCGCGGGCTCGATCGCGGTAGCCGTGGTCGCCGGCGCCCTGGTGGGCCTGTTCAATGGGCTGCTCGTCACCCGGGCGAAGATCAACTCGTTCATCGTCACCCTGGGCACGATGACCATCCTCCAGGGCTCGATCTACGAGTTTTCGGGCGGCAACTCGATCAGCGTGACCACCGACCAGGCATTCGCGATCTCCGACTTCCTCCAGAAGAGCCTGCTGCCGCTCATCACCCCGCGCATCCTCATCACCCTGGTGCTCGTGGTGGTCGTGGAGTTCCTGCTGCGGCGCACGCGGATGGGCCGCAACTTCTACATCGTGGGCGGGAACCGCACCACGGCATGGCTCGCCGGCCTCGACACCGACCGCCACCTGGTGGCTGCCTTCATGCTCTCGGGCCTGATGGCCGCGATCGGGGGGGTCATCTCCGTGCTCGTCTCGACCGCCGCCACCCTGAAGCTGGGCGAGAACTCCCTCATGTACGTGATCTCGGCCACCATCATCGGCGGCACGGCCATGTCGGGAGGCAAGGGCGGCGTCGTGCAGAGCATCATCGCGATCCTGACACTCGAGATGCTGTACACGGGGATCATCCTCTTCGGGCTGGGAAACGAGGTGAAGATCTTCTTCGCGGGCCTCATCCTCGCCTACGTCGTTCTCTACGAGGCCTACGCGGTGTACCGCCACGAGAAGTCCCTCGGGCAGAGGCCCGAGCTGGTGAAGGAGCTGGCCGACCGCAGGGCTGCGGCCCAGGCCGGCAGGGCCGCGGGCAGGTAGGCGCGCGGCAGGTGCGACCATTTCCGGAATGCCCCGTCGGGGCGACGACCGGATTGGCATATGTGAAGGAGGAAATCTGATGAAGAGACACGCGATCATCGTCGGAGCGCTGGTCCTCATGGCGCTCGTGCTCGCGCCGGCCTTCGGCCAGAAGCTGACGGCGGCCCAGCAGGCCAACCTGAAGGCCTCGCTCGCCGTCGACACCAGCGTGCTGAAGTCGGCCGACGGCCAGCAGCTGCTGGCCCCCTCGAAGGACAACCGCAAGGTTCCCGGGCGGCCCGCGGACCCCAACAAGCTCCCCGAGACCGATCCGCTGCACTGGTACGACATGGAGTGGGCGGGCTGGAACGTGAAGCCGACCAACATCCCGAAGTCGCCCGGTGACGGCGCCATCGGCAAGAAGGTCATCATGATCGTCCACGGCGACCACCCCTGGACCACCGCGTGCATCCTCGGGGCCAAGAAGGTCGCCGACATGTACAAGTGGAACTTCAAGGCCCTGTCGCCCAACTGGAGCAAGGACGTCCAGGACCAGATGATCGACCAGGCCATCAACGAGAAGCCGGACATGATCCTGCTCATCCCGCTCGACGCCAAGGGCGCGGTCCAGCAGGCCCGCAAGATCAACGCGGCCGGCGTGCCCCTGCACATGTTCAACACCCTGCCCGACAACGCGGCGCTCAACTACTCCCTCGGCTGGACCGGGCCGGACGACTTCGGCCAGTTCCGCCTGCTCGCGCGCGCCTGGGCGGACGAGCTGCGCAAGAGGAACCCGGGCGCAAAGAGCATCGGCGTGGCGTACGTGCAGCACGCGCCCGGCGGCTCGCCCTACTTCGCCCGCTCCTTCGGCCCCATCTCCGAGCTGGCAGGCTACGCCCCCGAGGTCAAGACCCTCGTGGCCGCATCGCCCACCCCCGCAACCTTCGACGCCAACACCACGATGCAGCTGGTGTCCGACTGGCTCACGAAGTACGGCAAGGACCTCAAGGGAATCTGCGCCTCCGACGACTCGGCCCAGTCCCTCGGCATCTTCCAGGCCCTCGAGAAGGCCGGCCGCACCGACATCGTCGTCGTGGCAGCAGGGAACTCCAAGCAGGGCATGGACCTCGTGAAGGAAGGCAAGCTCTTCGGCATCACCTACCAGACGGCCGAGGGCGACGGCGCCCTCTCCGCCCAGGCAGCCGCAGACTGGTTCAACGGCAAGGGCTATGCGATGCGCAAGAACCTGGCCCAGCACGTCATCACGAAGGCCGACGTGGACGGCTTCTATCCCCCGCAGTGGTAAGCGGGACTCTCTGACCGAAGGGGGCCGCCCTCGCCGCCGGTGCGGCGGGGGACGGCCCCCGCTTTTTGCGGGAGCGCATTCTTTGAAGCGAAAGTGACAGTTTTTGGTGTTGCGGCCGCCGGCAGCGCAGGCGTAGGATCGGGGCGGCAGGAAGGGCAGGGAGGAACGCATGGTCCGCTACGGACAGGTCATCGGGGTGCAGGCGGAGAAGCTCGCCGAGTACAAGCGCTACCACGCCCGCGCGTGGCCCGAGGTGCTCGCGAAGATCACCGAGTGCAACATCCGCAACTACTCCATCTACCACAAGGACGGGCTTCTGTTCGCATACTTCGAGTACGTCGGGACGGACTTCGCCGCCGACATGGCACGGATGGCCGCGGATCCCCGGACGCAGGAGTGGTGGGCGATCATGAAGCCCATGCAGAAGCCGCTGCCCACGCGCGGGCCCGACGAGTGGTGGGCGGGAATGGACGAGGTCTTCCACCTCGACTAGGCCGGGGGGGCCAACTCTCATGACACGCACCGAGAACTGCCGGAGAAAGCTCGCGCGCATGGACGCCGCCCTGCACCACCGGGAGGCCGACAGGGTGCCCGTCAGCGACTTCTTCTGGGGGAGCTTCCTCGCACGCTGGAAGAAGGAGCTGGGCCTTCCGGCGACCGCGGACATCTACAGGCACTACGACCTGGACTGGATCGTCACGGTGCCCAACATGGATCCCCGCATCCGCAGCTTCGAGGTCCTGCGCGAGTCCTCCGAGGAGGTCGTGGTCCGCACGGGCTACGGTGCCGTGATCCGCAAGAAGTTCGCCGATCCCATGCCCGACTTCCTCTCCTTCGACACCGACACGCTGGAGAAGATGGCCGCGCTCGGCTTCGACGATCCCTGGGACGACAGGCGCTACCTCTCGGGCGGCGACAACCAGATCGGCGGCGTCGGGGACGGCTTCGCGCGGAACCTCCCGCCCTGGATCGACACGGTGAAGAGCCTGCACCCCGACTTCCCCGTGTACGGCAGCATCTGTGAGGCGCACGAGCAGTTGTGGCGCATCATCGGCAGCGAGAACGTGATGCTCTGGATCGGGCTGTACCCCGAGGAGCTTGCCCGGTTCGTCGAGAGGCTGGGCACGTTCCTCGTCGAAATGACGAAGGCCCAGATCAGGGCCGCCTCGGGCCTGCTGGACGGGATGGTGATCTGGGGCGACGTGGCCTACGTGAACGGGATGCTCTTCTCCCCCGAGTACTGGAGGGCCCACTTCAAGCCCGTCGTGCGCGAGATGATCCGCGTGTGCCACGAGGCGGGGCTGCCGGTGATCTACCACGGCTGCGGGAAGGCGACAGCCATCCTCGGGGACTTCGTCGAGATGGGCCTCGACGCCTACAACCCCCTGGAGGCCAAGGCGGGAATGGACGTGGTGGACCTGCGCCGGCGCTGGGGTCACCGCCTGGGGTTCTGCGGCAACATGGACGTCCTGGCCTGGGCGAACGCCCCGATGGACGAGCTGCGCAGGATCGTCCTGACAAAGCTCAACGCGGCAAAGGGCGGCGGCTACATCTTCCAGTCCGATCACTCGGTGCCCAGCAACGTCTCCGCGGAGCGCTACCAGTTCGTGATCGACCTCGTGCGCACGCACGGCACCTACCCTCTCTCGCTGGCGGAGTGCGACCTTCCCGACCTCGGCGGTGCTGGTCGATGACCTCGCGCGAGAGGGTCCTCGCTGCCTTCGACCATCGCGAGCCCGACAGGGTGCCTGCCTGGTGCGGCTCGTCGCCCGAGTTCTGGGCGCGGGCGAAGAGCACCCTCGGCCTGGACGACGAGGGGCTGAAGAGGCGCCTGGGAGACGACTTCCGCAGGGTGTACGCCGCGTACCGCGGCCCCGACCTCGGCCTGTCGACCGGGGCCACGTGGAAGAGCCCCTTCGGGGTGGAGCGCACGGGCATCGGCTACGGCCAGCCCCTCTCCCACCCCCTCGCCGACGCCGCGAGCACGCGCGCGGTGGAGGACTACCCGTGGCCCGACCCCGACTGGATGGACGTCTCCGGCGTGAAGGCGGAGGCGGACAGCCACGGCGGCCAGTACGCCATCCTCGGGGGCGACTGGTCGCCGTACTGGCACGACGTGATCGACCTCGTCGGCATGGAAGGGCTGTACTACATGATGTACGACCTTCCCGAGGTCGCCGCGCTCATCTTCGGCAAGGTCACCGACTTCTACTGGACGGTGAGCAGGAACATCTTCGAGGCGGCCGGCGCCTCCATCGACATCTTCTTCATCGGCAACGACTTCGGCTCGCAGACCGGGCCGCTGCTCGGGGTGGACCTGTTCGACAGGTTCGCGCTGCCTTCTCTCTCGCGGCTCATCGACCTGGGCCACCGCCACGGGAAGAAGGTCCTGCTGCACTGCTGCGGCGGGTTCCGCCCCCTCATCCCGTCGATGATCCGGGCGGGGCTGGACGGCGTGCACGCGCTGCAGCCGTTCTGCGAGGGCATGGAGCCCGCCGGGCTGAAGCGGGACTTCGGAGGCCGCATGCTGCTGAACGGTGCCATCGACTCGCAGCACGTGCTCATCGACGGGACCCCGGACCTGGTGCGGGAGCAGACCCGGCGGGTGCTCGACATCATGAGCCCGGGCGGCGGCTACGTGGCCGGGGCGAGCCACGACTACATCCTGGAGGAGACGCCCCTCCAGAACGTGCTGGCCATGTTCGACGCGATCCGGGAGTACAGGAGGAGCTGACAGGGCCATGCTGCACGATCCGGGAAGCTACAGTCCCCCGCAGCGGTTCACGGACATCACCCTCTCGCAGGCCGAGAAGGACATCCTGAAGCGGCTGGGCGCCGACATCGCCGACATCGCCGCCCTGCCCGTGCACCGCGAGAAGGCCGGCCTCTGGCGGAAGCTCAACGACCTGCAGTCCGCCCGGCCCATGGTCTGGATCAACGAGATCCCCTGGCACGAGATGGACGTGGACGGCGAACTGACGCTGCGCAACCGTCCACCCCTGGGCGCAGGAGCTGGAGACGCGGCTGCGGCGGACCCTGTACCAGTGGCGCCACATGCCCGGCGACATGATCGTGAGCGAGTTCGCTCGAGTGCCCCCTCGCCATCCACAGCACCGACTTCGGCATCCACGAGGACGTCGACGGTGGCCCGGACCGACGCGACAAGCGACATCTTCTCCCGGCACTTCCACGTGCAGATCCGCGAGCCCGCGGACATCGAGAAGATCCGCATGCCCCGGGTCAGCCACGACGCCCAGACCACGGCAGCCTCCCTCGCTGCCATGGAGGATCTGTTCCGGGACATCATCCCCGTGCGCAAGGTCGGCCAGACCCACATCTGGTTCACCCCCTGGGACTACCTCATCCGGTGGTGGGGCCTCGAGGAGGCGATGATCGACCTCGTCGAGCGGCCCGACATGGTGAACGCGGCCGTGGAGCGCATGGTGGACGCCTGGATGGTGGAGCTGGACCAGTTCGTCGAGCAGAACCTCCTCTCGCTGGACTGCAACAACACCCGCATCGGCTCCGGCGGCTACGGCTACACGTGGGACCTCCCCGGGGCGAAGTTCGACCCCGCGCGCGTCACGCCCGCCAACATGTGGGGCTGCTCCAACGCGCAGATCTTCTCCGAGGTGTCGCCGGACATGCACTGGGAGTTCGCGCTGCGCCACGACATGCGGTGGCTGGAGCGCTGGGGCCTCACCTACTACGGCTGCTGCGAGCCGCTGGACAGCAAGATCCACCTCCTGCGCCGGATCCCGAACCTGCGCAAGATCTCCGTGAGCCCCTGGAACGATTTCGCCCGCGTGGTCGCGAGGAGATCCGGCGGGGACTACGTGTTCAGCTTCAAGCCCAGCCCCGCCATCTTCGTCGACGAGGCGTGGAACCCCGAGAAGGCCCGTGCATACCTCGCGGACGTGCTGGACAGGACGCGCGGCCGTCTGCCACGTCGAGGTGATCATGAAGGACATCTCCACGGTGCGCTACAGGCCGCAGAACCTCTGGGACTGGGCGCGCATCGCGATGGAGGTCGTCGAAGAGGCGGCATCGTGACACACCCGCGGCCCGCCCCGGGGCGCGGGGGCAGGCCGCGTTCGAGAAGGACAGGCGGAAGGAGTCGATGACATGGCGAAACAGCAGGCACTGAAAACGGTTTCCCCGGCCTACCGGCTGCAGGGGAGCCTCCCGACGGTGGGCATCCGGCCCACCGTCGACGGCAGGAGGCGGGGCGTGCGCGAGGGACTGGAAGGCCAGACCATGGCCATGGCCCGGACGGTCGCCGACCTCGTCGGCAGGAGCCTGCGCCACCCCTGCGGGCTGCCGGTGGAATGCGTGATCGCCGACACCTGCATCGGCGGGGCGGCCGAGTCGGCGCGGGCAGCCGAGAAGTTCAAGCGGGCGGGGGTCGGGCTCACGATCACCGTCACCCCGTGCTGGTGCTACGGCGCCGAGACCATGGACATGGATCCCCTCATGCCCAAGGCGGTGTGGGGCTTCAACGGGACCGAGCGGCCGGGGGCCGTCTACCTCGCCTCGGTGCTCGCCGCGCACTCGCAGAAGGGCCTTCCCGCCTTCAGCATCTACGGACGCCACGTCCAGGATGCCACCGACTCCTCCATCCCCTCCGACGTGCAGGAGAAGATCCTGCGCTTTGCCCGGGCCGGCCTCGCCGCTGCCTCGCTGCGCGGCACCTCCTACCTCGCCATGGGCGGCATGTCCATGGGCATCGCGGGCTCCATCGTGGACCCCCGCTTCCTGGAGAGCTGGCTGGGCATGCGCTACGAGATGGTGGACATGTCGGAGTTCACCCGGCGCATCGACGAGAAGATCTACGACCCCGAGGAGTTCGAGCGCGCCCTGGCCTGGGTGAAGGCCAACTGCAGGGAAGGGGCAGACGTCAACCCGGCCGCCGACACGATGAGCGCCGCGCGCAAGGACGCCGACTGGGAGTTCGTGGTCAAGATGGCGATGATCGCGCGCGACCTCATGGTCGGCAACCCGCGCCTGGCAGAGCTGGGCTTCGGCGAGGAGGCGCTGGGACACAACGCCATCGCGGCGGGCTTCCAGGGCCAGCGCCAGTGGACCGACCACTTCCCCAACGGCGACTTCATGGAGACCGTCCTCAACACCTCCTTCGACTGGAACGGCATCCGCGAGGCCTTCGTGATGGCCACCGAGAACGACTACCTGAACGGCATCGCGATGCTCTTCGGGCACCTGCTCACCGGCACGGCCCAGATCTTCTCCGACGTGCGCACCTACTGGAGCCCCGAGGCGGTGAAGAGGGTCACTGGCACGGCACTGTCGGGCAGGCTGGAAGGCGGGATGATCCACCTCATCAACTCCGGCTCCACCTGCCTCGACGGCACCGGGCGCCAGTCGCGGGACGGGAAGCCGGCCATGAAGCAGTACTGGGACATCACCGCCGAGGAGGCGGCGCGCTGCCTCGAGGCCACGACATTCTGTCCCGCCGAGGTGGGGTACTTCCGCGGCGGAGGGTTCTCCACCGAGTTCGAAACCCTGGGAGACATGCCCGTCACCATGTCGCGGGTCAACATGGTCGCCGGGCTGGGGCCGATCCTCCAGGTGGCCGAGGGCTGGACAGCGCAGCTGGAGGGTGGGGCGTCGAAACCCCTGGTGGCGCGCACCAATCCCACGTGGCCGACGACGTGGTTCGTCCCGAGGGTCACCGGCAGCGGCGCCTTCCGAGACGTGTACTCGGTCATGAACGCGTGGGGCGCCAACCACGGGGCCGTGTCGTACGGCCACATCGGGGCCGACCTCCTCGCGCTGGCCGCGCTGCTGCGCATCCCGGTGGCCATGCACAACGTGCCCGCCGAGAGCGTGTTCCGGCCGAAGTACTGGTCGGCGTTCGGCGATGCCGAGACCGAGGGGGCGGACTACAGGGCCTGCGCGGCCCTCGGTCCCCTCTACGGAAAATAGGGCGTGCAGCGGGGGCGCCGCCTAGCGGCGCCTCCCGGGCTTCTCCTTCTTCGCCGGCGGCGAGTATCCCTCGGCACCCAGCCACAGGTTGATGCGCGTCGTGGTCCCGACCCGGCTCACGTCGGCCTGCTTCACCTGCCAGCCGATCAGGTTCAGCCTCCCCGCCCCCAGCAGGTCGAGCCCCGCCATCCCTCCATAGTACCCGGCCAGCTCGGGCCTGCTCCCCGCGTGCAGGGCGAGCTCGATGTTCCTGATCTCCTCGTCGGTGCGCGGCGTGTCGTCGAGGGCCACCAGGTGCAGGCCGTCCTGCTCCTGGTGGAGCGAGATGACCATCCGGGACGGCTCGCCGTCCAGGATGTAGTGGGCCACCTCGCCGATGAGGTGCAGGACGTATTCCTTGCGGTTCATGGTGATTCCCCCTCCTTCCGCGGAGGCCGTCCCGGCGGCCCTGCCCTGCGGCCCGCCCGGCTGCTGCGGAACCACTCGATGACGGCAACGAGGGACGTGGCGGTGAGCCCTCCTGCAAACCCGTTGTTGTAGAGGTTCATCCCCAGGTGCCAGGCGTTCGTGCGTTCCACCAGGGCGAGGTGCAGGAACCCGGCAATCAGGCCGGCAACGGGACCGAACTCGCCTGCCAGCGGCGCCAGGGTCGTGCCGAAGAGGGCCGCCAGCAGGGGTCCCGGCGCGGCGAGACCCTTTCCGAACAGCAGCGTGGCTCCCACGACGCCGGCCAGAACGGGCACCGTGTTCCTGGGGTGCTTGCCGAAACCCGCGAATCCCATCACGGTCAGGATCCCGCCCAGCACGGGACCGTTGAACGGCCCGCCGACGACGAGGACGTACAGCCAGGCGGCCATTCCCAGCAGGCCCATGTTCACGAGCGCCGCCGGCACCCCCACCATGGACATGAAGTCCGTGGGCAGGCGGCCCGAGAGCTTCATGATCTTGAGCTGCCCGGCCCACGCGGCCCGGGGCCCCATCGCGGTCCCGCAGGCAACCAGCACCGCGCACAGCACGGGCACGACGAGCTTCATGACGAGCGACGGGTGCGCGTTCCACAGCTCCTGGATGTCCAGGGCGCCCTTCGCGCCGGTGATGACCGCCGCGACCAGAAGGCCGAGGAACCCGGCCGTGAGCCCGATGTTGTACAGGCTGAAGCCCTGGTGCAGGCGCAGCATCACCAGGGCGAGCGGCGGCAGGAGGATGCCCGCTGCCACGCCGCCGGCGGCGCCCAGGAGCGCCCCCAGCACGGGGGAGGCGACGGTCTCCACCGCCAGCATGGTGACCAGGGGGCCAAGGGCGGTCCCGAACATGGCCATCAGGAGGTACTCGTTGAACCTGCGCCGGGCGATGCGCGCCGAGATGAAGACCCCGAGGATGATGGGCAGGATGTTCAGCGGGGTCTTGCCGAAAAGGCCGAAGCCGAGGATGGTCAGGACACCCGCCACTGTCGGACCCGGACAGGCGCACCCGGCTGATCGGCACCAGCGCCAGGCCGATCGCCGCGGCGAGGGCCGCGTTCACGAGCGCAGCCCCCTCACCCGCAGCCGCGGTGAAGTCCACGAGGAGCCGGCCGGGGCGCACCTGCAGCTGCCACACCCCCCGCAGGGTCCCCTCGACCCCCTGCGCGGCGAGACCCGCGGCGATGCACCCGGCGAGCACCAGGACGAGCAGACCGTAGAGCAGTCTTTCTTCACGTGCCACGCGGCGCCTCCCGCTCGGCAATATTTACCCCCTCCATTGTAGCCGATCCGGTCAACCCTGATGAGGCGGGGGGCACGCGGGAAGCCAGGGAAACGGCCCCCGAAGGCGCAAGCAGGTTCGGTTACCCGCCCAGTCCGTCGAAGTTCCCGAACATCAGGAAGGTCTTCGTGAAGGCGGGCTTCATGGCATCCACCGCCCGGATGATCGCCCCGCGGTCAGCCTTCTGCAGCGCCAGCTCCACCTGGACGATGCCGTCCAGCACTGCCTGTTCGGCTGCGCGCAGGCTTGCTGTCTTCGCCGCGGAGAATCCGTGCAGCGCGGGGTCGAAGCTCGCACCCACTGCTGCCTCCCAGCGCTCACGGGCCTTTGGCAGGAGCGAGCGGATCTGGGCGATCTGTGCATCCCCGAGCGTGGCAGGCGTGCGGCCCGACGTGACGGCGGCAACCTCCTCCATGCTCTCGTGGTAGCGGTTCAGGTAGTCGACGTAGGAGGGGATGGACCTGCCCTCGCGCAGGTGGACCCAGATGTCGCGCACCTCCTCCAGCGCCTCGTGCGCGGCGGGCAGGTCACCCTTCTGCAGCAACGCTCCCGCCTCCGCAAACACTGCCCCCGTCCTCTCGACCCCCTGCCGCCAGTCCGGCTCCGGGAAGCGGGCGCCAAACGACCGCGAAAACGCCGCCCACTGCTCATCGAGGATTGTCATGGCCTTCCGTGCCGCCTCAGGCTTGTTCTGGTTGGACAGGGCGAGAGCGGGGATGTAGGCCCTGTCGAAGGCGACCATCCCTGCCACGAGGTCCTCTGTCGAGCCTCCTGCCGCGGGCTGCTGGCCGAAGGCCGCCGACGAGGCGCCGGCGAAGCAGGAGTGCCGCGAGGAGGGCCGCCCAGGGCGCCTGCCCGCGCTGGATCCAGCGGAACTGTGTCCTGGAGTTCATCGGTGTCCTCCTCCCCGCTCACGCCGCGCGGCGGCGCGTGGAAATCCTGACAAGCAGGTACAGGGGACAGACGCCCACGATCGCCGTGAGCAGGAAGACCCCGCCCACGATGCCCAGGACGATTGCGGCGGTCCCCGCCAGCACGCCCGTGAGAATCAGGACGGCCACAGCGACCGCCAGGGCGGCGCGGATCAGCCTGTCGGCGAGACCCATGTTCTTCGTGATTGTCATTTCATTCCTCCCTCATTCATCAGCTGCGACGAATGTACGGGAGAACGCGATCGGGGACTGTGACCCTGGTCACAGAGCGGAGGAGGTGCCTGCCCTGTCCCGCAGTGCCTGCGGATCGAGGATCCTCACCCGTGCCCTGAGGGTCTCGACAATCCCCTGCGCCTCGAAGTCCTGGAGGATCCGGCTGACCACCTCGCGCGAGGTGCCCAGCTCCGCCGCCATCCCGGCGTGGGTCGCGCCGGCGGAGGGCGGGGAGCCCTCCGCCCGTGCCAGGAGCCACCCGGCCAGGCGGGTGTCCATCCTCTGGAAGGCCACCTCCTCGACAAGGGTGATCACCGATTCCAACCTCTTCGAGTACAAGCCGAAGACGAACCTGCGCCACTGCGGGTGCTCATCGACCAGGCGCACGAGGAGCGGCGCGGGGATGAGCACGACCTGCGTCGGCCTCTCCGCCTCGGCGACCGCGGGGAACGATCCTCCGTTCAGGATGCACGTGGCGGTCAGCACGCAGCTCTCACCCCGTGCGATGCGGTACAGGGTCAACTCCCGGCCGCTCTCGCTCCTCTTGTACACGCGCAGCGCACCGTCGAGCACGAACGGCAGGTATGCGCACTCCCTGCCCTCGCGGACGAGCACCTCCCCCGACGCCAGGCTCTTTCTCGCCGCGTTGGCCACGAACGGCTGCAGCGCCTGCCGCGGAAGGGCTTTCAGGAACGGGAATGCCCCTGCCATTGAGCTCACGGGGGACTTCCGCCCGCCTCCGCACTCACGACCGGTGCCTTCAGCCCGGGGAGAAGGTCATGCTCACGTCGCGCGGGAGTGCGAGGCCGGCGGCGGCCTCGATCGCCTTCAGGAAGCCCGAGTACAGCGGACAGGCGGTGTGCGGCAGGTGCTTCGAAAGGGCGGCGTAGACCGCCGTCTCGTGCGGCTTTCGGAAGAGCTCCGTGTACGCGTCGATGCTCGTGAGCTCCCCCCGCGCCTTGACGGCGTGCGGGCAGGTGGTCTCGTACTCGATGCGCACCGTCTGCTGGTCGTCGGAGGATGCCGAGATCTTCGTGACGAACCCGCACACCCCCGCGTGAACCGTGAGCTGTGTCATGACGTCCCCTTTCTTCCCGGCCGCCGTGCAGCGCCTCGCGCGCGAAGGGGCACCGTGTCCTGCGGGCTCACCTTGTACCATGCCTGGATGACCTTCCCGCTCTCGTCGATGAGGAAGGACGAGCGCACAATGCCCATGTAAGTCTTCCCGTACATCGACTTCTCGCCCCACACCCCGTAGGCCTCGGCGACGGCATGCTCGGGGTCGGAGAGCAGCGGGAACCCGAGGGAGTATTTCTCCGCGAACCTCTTCTGCGCTGCCGGCTGGTCGGGACTGATTCCCGCGGCAGCGATGCCCAGCCCCGAGAGGTCCGGCATGGCGTCGCGGATGCTGCACGCCTGGGCCGTGCATCCCGGCGTGTCCGCCTTCGGGTAGAAGTACAGCAGGAGCTTCCTGCCCTTGAAATCCGCCAGCGTCACCGTCTTCCCGTCCTGGTCGAGCAGGCTGAATGCCGGCGCCCGCGAACCCTTCGTCAGCCCTGTCATCACCTGTTCTCCTTTCTGCACGCCCGCAGGATCTCCTCCACCTCGTCGGTCACGAGGATGCGGGCGAAGCGGAGGATGCCCGCGGCGGCCTTCATGTCGTTCACCGTCCACAGGAGGATCGAGCAGCCGAGGAAGCGCAGAAGGCGCAGCAGCAGCCGGGCCTTCCGCGACCCGACCCTCTCGATGACCTGCACGGGCATGTTCACGTACTGCGGGCGCAGCCGGAGAATCACCCCCAGGAGGGCCCCGGCCCCCTGGGCCGCGATCTCGTCTCCGACCAGGAACCCGACGGTGTACCCCTTCCTGCGGAAATGTCCCAGCAGCGACGCCTCGAACGACGAGACCATGAGCCGGCCTTGCCGATGCGGGGCGCGAGGATCGACTCGATCGCGGCGCAGTCCGAGGGAGCGAGGGTCTCGGCCTTCAGCTCCAGGTCGAGGCAGCAGTCCCGGGGGAGCATCGAGAGCAGCCCGGGCAGGTCGAGGATCCGCTCCCCGCCCCCGAAGTCCAGGCGGCGCAGCTCGTCGAAGCGCATCTGCGCGACCTCGCCCTGCCCGTCGGAGGTCCTGTCCACGCGGGGGTCGTGGATCACGACGTAGCGGCTGTCGGCGCTCTTCTGTATATCACACTCGATGCCGTCGGCCCCGCACTCCAGCGCCTTCGTGAACGCGAGCAGCGTGTTCTCGGGGTACCTCGCCCTGTAGCCCCTGTGCCCCAGCACGAGGGGCCCTGCCTTCCGTGCCGCCATGATCCCTGTGCTACCGGGGACGCGCCGCAGTGTCGGCGTCTCCTGGACGGAGCGGACAGGATCCGACAGCCGCGATTGGCAGTGCATCGCCTCATCCGCGGACGGTGCCCGACTGGCTGCAATCCCCTGGAGGGGGTTCTTGTACACGTCGTCCGACAGCGGCAGCTCCTGGACAGAGCGCACCTCCGTGGGCACGCGCAACTGGTGGGCGGTCGCATCCTCCACCGACGGCACGCATCTGGCGGCAGCGGTGCAGCTGGCATACCTCTACACCTCGGCAGACAGCGGAGTCACCTGGACGGAGCGGGC
The DNA here is from genome assembly GCA_963733835.1 of uncultured Spirochaetota bacterium. Taxonomy (GTDB): domain Bacteria; phylum Spirochaetota; class Spirochaetia; order SZUA-6; family Fen-1364; genus CAVTER01. The sequence goes on along the minus strand of CAVTER010000002.1, from coordinate 160,759 downwards.
CGGTGCGGGCGCACGGGACTGGAGGAGCATCGGCACCTCGGCCGACGGCACCCGTCTTGCCGCAGCTGCCATGGGGGACTACATCTACACCTCTGCCGACACCGGTGCGACATGGGTCGAGCGTGCGGCATCCGACATACGCAGCTGGAGCGGCATCGCCTCCTCGGCAGACGGTCTGCGGCTGGCGGCCTGTGTGAGCAGCGGCTACATCTACACATCGACCGATGGCGGGGGAACCTGGACCGAGAGAACGGCCACCGGCACCCAGTCGTGGCAGGCCATCGCTTCCTCGGCCGACGGGCTGAAGCTGGTCGCCGTCGCGGGAAGCTCCACGGTGTCCGGCCCCGTCTACACCTCCACCAACGGGGGCAGTTCCTGGAGCCAGCGTTCAAGCGCCGGGTCGCGCTACTGGCGCTCGGTGACCTGCTCGCAGGATGGGACCATCATCGCCGCCGCGGCCTACGACGGGTACATCTATGTCTCCTCGGACAGCGGGGCGAGCTGGAACGCACGGACCGCGGCAGGGCTGAGAAACTGGAGGGCCGTCACCTGCTCGGCCGACGGCACCTTCCTGTACGCCGGCGCCGGCGGTACCGAGCCCATCCTCACCTCGGCAGACAGCGGTGTCACGTGGACCGAACGCACAGGGGCGGGGCTCCGCAACTGGCGAGCCTTCGCCTGTTCCGCGGACGGGACACGCGCGATTGCCGGCCCATGGGGGCACGCGAACCTCTTCACGAGTCCCTGAGAGGCCGCGCCGAGACCCGGGCCCGCGCCCAAGGTTGACCTCGGCGGCCGCACCTGCGAGAATGCCCGGCATGAGAAAGACAGCCGCTGAAGGGTTCTCGTGGCCGCGCACCTTCCTCCTGGGCTTCGGCTTCCTGGGCGTGTCTGTGATCTGGTCGCTGTACAACGCCTACGTGCCGGTGTTCCTGAAGGAGACCTTCCACCTGAGGTCGACGGTGATCGGCCTCATCATGACGGTGGACAACATCTTCGCGATCGTGCTGCTGCCCTTCCTGGGCGCCCTGAGCGACAGGACGCGCACGCCCCTGGGCAGGCGCAGGCCCTACATCCTGGTCGGCTCGATCCTGGCCGCGGTCTTCTTCATCCTCATCCCCTTCTCCATGGCGAAGGAAATCCTCGCGCTCATGATGGTGACCGTCATCCTCATGAACCTCTCCATGGCCCTGTTCCGCTCGCCCGTCATCGCGCTCATGCCCGACATGACCCCGTCGCAGCACCGGAGCCAGGCAAACGGCATCATCAACTTCATGGGGGGCCTGGGCTCCCTGCTGGTGTACTTCGGCGGCAAGCCCCTGTACGACGCGAACATCGCCCTGCCCTTCTACGTGGGCGGCCTTGTCATGCTGGCCGCATCCATCGTCGTCGTCATCTTCGTCCGTGAGCCCGAACCCGAGCCGCTCTCCGCCAAGAAGCAGACGCCCTTCCGCGACACGTGGAAGGAGCTCGCCGCGAACCTGAAGGACGTGTTCGCCGGGGAGAAGAGCCTCCTGCTCATCCTCGTGTCCATCCTGCTGCTGGTTCATCGGCTTCAACGCGATCGAGACATTCTTCACCAGCTACGCCAAGTACCACCTCGGCATGAAGGAGAGCACGGGCGCCCTCATCCTCGGGTTCTTCTCGGTCACCTTCATGATCACCGCGATCGCCTCGGGCTTCATCGGCAGCACGCTGGGGCGGCGGCTCACCATCCGCCTCGGCCTGCTGGTGCTGCTCGCCATCCTCGTCGCGTCCCTGTTCGTGAAGAGCTTCGTCCCGCTCACGATCCTGTTCGTGATCGGCGGGTTCGGCTGGGCCCTGGTGAACGTGAACTCGCTTCCCATGGTCGTGGACATGACCACCCCCGCGAAGGTGGGCGGGTACACCGGCCTGTATTACCTGTTCTCGCAGGCGGCCAACATCATCTCGCCTCCCGTTGCCGGCGCCTTCATCGACAGGTTCGGCTACGCCTCGCTCATGGTCTTCGCGGGCGCGCTGTTCGTGGCAGCGGCCATCGTGGTGAGCTTCGTCAAGAGGGGCGAGGCAGCAGGGGCCAGGTAATGAAAGCCTTTGCCACCCATGTCCAGCCCGACGTGGGCGGGATGATCGACGTCCTCCTGCGCCGCCGCGCGCCCCGGCGGGTCCACCACATCGAGCTGTTCCTCGACGCGGAGATGAAAGACGCCGTCTGCCGCCGCTTCGGCCTGGCAACGGGCATCGACGCCTCCGACCCCGTCGGCGCGGCCCGACGCGACGTCGAGCTGCACGCGCTGCTCGGCTACGACATGTTCCGCGTCGGGGTGGCCCGGAAGACGGTCTTCCCGACCGCGACGGTGGCCGCGCCGCGACACCTCCGCGGTCGTCGGGCAGAAGCGGCCCGAGAGGGAGTGGCAGGAGGAGCACGCGGGCCCCATCCAGGGCTGGAAGGACTTCGAATCCTACCCCTGGCCGACCGTGGCCGACCTGGACCTGTCGGCGGTGGAGTGGCTGGAGAAGAATCTCCCCGACGGCATGGGGTGGTTCGAGCTCACCGCGCACGTGTTCGAGATCCTCTCGTTCCTCCTCGGCTACGAGACACTGTGCTACGCCGTGGTGGACATGCCGGACCTGGTCGACGCGATCCTCGGGAAGGTCGGCGCCTTCTACGTCGACTTCACCCGGTTGCTGGCGGATTTCCCGAAGGCAGCGGTGATCTGGGGCTCCGATGACCTGGGGTTCCGCTCGGGCACCATGATGTCGCCCGGTTTCCTGCGCGAGAAGATCCTGCCCTGGCACGCCCGCTGCGCGGAGACTGCCCACGCGAAGGGCAAGCCCTACCTGCTGCACTCCTGCGGAAAGATCGACGCGATCATGCCGGACCTCCTCGACACGGTGCGCATCGACGGCAGGCACTCCTTCGAGGATGCGATCCAGCCCGTCACCGAGGCCAAGCGGCTGTACGGGGACAGGGTCTCGATCCTCGGCGGGATCGACATGGACTTCCTCTGCAGGTCGGGGGAGGCGGAGATCAGGAAACGCGTGCGGGACACGCTGGACGCGTGCATGAAGGGCGGCGGGTACTGCCTGGGCACGGGGAACACCGTGGCGAACTACGTGCCGCTGGACAGCTACCTGGCCATGCTCGACGAGGGGCGGCGCTACAGGGTCTGAGCCGGGACGGCGTCGATGGCGATGGGCTGCTCCAGGTCGCGGAACTCGATGTCCCTGTCGCCCGTCCCCTCCCGGAACACCAGCAGCATCGTCACAGGCTCCGCCCCGAGCGGGAAGGGAAGCCAGTGCCAGGTCCCCGTGTCCATCCACAGCGCCTGTCCCCGCCGCACCAGGAACGCGCGGACTCCCGCGCTCGTGCAGCGCGCCGGGTCCACGCCGGGAGCTGCCGCGCAGACGATGACATCCCCATCCATGGCGCAGAGGATCTCCGGCGTGTCGAGATGCCTCTCCAGCGTGCGCAGGACGAGGGGCCGGTTCCTGCAGACCAGCTCCGCCATGATGCTCCCCTCGCCCAGCTCCCCCGGGCTGAGAACCTGGTGGTAGGTGTAATCGTCGCCGCGCCCCTCCGGCGCAGCACACCCCGACGGGATGACCAGCCGTGCGTAGCCACCGGTCGATTCCACGGCAGTCGTTCGGATCGTGGTCATGTCCCGTCCCTCCTCCGCGCGCGCGGCCCGTCGTCGCGGCGCGTGTACCGCCTGATGAAGTTGTAGGGGGACGGTTCGGGAACAGCGCTGACCTCGTCCAGCCTCGCTGTCTCCTCCGCCGAGAGCACCCAGTCGAGTGCTCCGAGGTTCTCGTCCAGCTGGGCCACTGTGCGCGCGCCTGTGACGGGGCAGGTGACATCCCCGCGGCCCAGGATCCAGTTGAGGGCCACCTGGGCGGGCCGTCGGCCCCGCTCCGTGGCGATACGGTCCAGCTCGTCAACGATCCCCCATGTCCGCTCCCCGGCCCTCTGTTCAGCCGCGTCATCCCATCGATCGCCCCGCCCCGCCCTGCTGTCGGCAGGCAGCGGTCGGCCCCTGTGGTACTTGCCCGAGAGCCACCCGCCCGCGAGCGGCGACCAGGCAAGGGTCCCGAGCCCCTCCTCGCTGCACAGGGGCAGCAGCTCCCATTCGGGGCTCCGCACGAGGAGGCTGTACTCCAGCTGCAGCGTGGCGAAGCCGGCGAGCCCGCCGTGGCGGGCCAGGAGCAGCCCCTTCTCGAGCTGTGAGGGGGGGAAGTTGGACGCCCCCACGCAGCGCGCCCTGCCGCCGCGCACGCAGGCATCGAGAGACCGCAGGGTCTCCTCCAGGGGGGTCATGCGATCGAAGCAGTGGACCTGGTACAGGTCGATCCAGTCGGTCCGCAGCCGCCGCAGGCTCTCCTCGATCGACTGCAGGATGTGCCGCCTGCTCAGCCCCGTGTCGTTCGGTCCGTCCCCGGTGGGAAAGAAGACCTTCGTCCCCACCAGCATGTCGGCGCGGGCGCCCCTCTTCTCCATCCAGGCGCCGACGATCCGTTCGGACTCGCCCCTGTTGTACGAGTCGGCCACGTCGATGTAGTTGCCGCCGCGCTCGCGGTAGCTGTCGAGGATGGCCTCGGCGTCCGCCGCCGACGTGCCCCACCCGAAGGTCTGCGCCCCCAGGCAGATCGAGGAAATCCTGAGCCCTGTCTTCCCCAGGAAGCGGTACTCCACGGTGTCTTCTCCCCCGGCCCCGCGGCGCCGGGCCCTACTTGATCACCGTGACCTTGCTTCGGTCGAAGGTGAGCGTGACGCTCACGATGATCATGATCCCCAGGATGCTCTGCTGGAAGTACTGGTCGACCCCCACCACCGTCATCCCGTTCTGCAGCACGCTCACGGTGAGGGCCCCGAACAGCGTGTTCAACGGCCCGCCGATGCCCCCGGTCAGGGCCGTTCCCCCCACCACGACCGCCGCGATGGAGTTGGTCACGTACGGGGCGCCGAGGGCGGGGTTGCAGCCCAGCTGCACGGCCGAGACGAGGATCCCCGCCATGGCCGCGCCGAAGCCTGACATCATGAAGGCGACGTTGCGCGTCTTCACGATGTTGATCCCCGACATCCACGACATCTTGATGTTGCTGCCCACGTAGTACATCTGGCGCCCGGCCGGGCGGAAGCGCAGCAGGATGACGAACACCAGCAGGGTGAGCAACCCGATGAGCAGGACGTTGCTCACCGTCAGGAGCGACCCGTTGAAGATGTCGAGGTAGTGCCACGAGGCGGTGGGGACGTTCACGGGAACCGGGGCGACGAGCATGGCAAGGCTCATCAGCACCCCGCCGATCCCGAGGGTGGCGATGAACGAGGGAATGCGGATGCGGGTGAGGATGTTGCCGTTGACATAGCCGACGCCGATCCCGATCAGGATCCCCAGCGGGTAGGCCCAGTAGCCGATGCGGCCGATCAGCGTGACGAACACCACGGAGACGAAGGACATGATGCCGCCGACAGACAGGTCGATGCCGCCCACGAGGATGGCGCACATCTGGCCCAGGCCGACCATCAGCAGCAGGACGGTGTAGCTGAAGATCGTGTTCAGGTTGTAGGCGGTGAGGAAGTTGGGGTTCCCGATCCAGAACACCACTGCCGTCACCAGCAGGAGCGCGACCGAGTACAGGACGGTCGGGATCCTCAGTCCTTTCCTGCCCGCGGCGGGCCGTTCCCGGGCGGCCGGCGGGGTGCGGGGGCTTTCCTCTCCAGTAGACGACACGGCTGTTCTCCTTCTCGCCGCTGATCGGACCTAGACGATCAGGCTGATGATGTCGTGCGGGGTCGGCCTGCTGTCGGGCCGACACTCAAGGATCCTGACCAGGCGGCTGTCCTTCATGACCAGCATCCGGTCGCAGAGACCGATGTCCTCTTCCAGGGTGTCGCACATGATGCAGCATGGCGATCCCCTCGCCGGCCAGCCTGCGCATCAGCCTGTAGATCTCCGCCTTGGCTCCCACGTCGACACCGCGGGTGGGGTGGTCGAGCACCAGCAGGCGCACCTTCGAGCTCAGCCACTTGGCGAGCACCGTCTTCTGCTGGTTGCCGCCGCTCAGATTGCCGCACATCGCGCCGATGGAGGGGGTCTTGATAAGGCACTCCTCCACCCACCGCTGGGCGTTCTGCTTCTCCCTGGCCGGGCTCATGAAGCCCGGCGAATCGCAGCGCTTTCAGGACGAGAAGGTTGACGTTCTCCGCCACGCTCATCGTGATCGCCAGCCCCTCGTTTCGCCTGTCGATGGGGATATGCCCCACCCCCAGGCGGACCGCGATGCCCGGGGAGCCGCCGGGCAGCCGCTTGCCCATGATCTCCATCCTGCCGATATCCGGCTTGTCCTGCCCGGTGATGCACCGGCAGATCGCCTCCTTGCCCGATCCCACCAGACCGACGAGGCTGACGATCTCCCCCGTCGCGCACCGAGAAGCTGATCGGCTCGAACTGGCCCCGGCGGCCGAGCTCGCGCACCTCCAGGACGGTCTCGTCGCCGGGGACGGCGCGGTCAGACTCCCAGAACCGGTCCTCGGAGATCGCGTGACCGACCATGAGCCGCTCGATGTCCGCGATCCTCGCCTCCGAGGAGGGCATTTCCGTGACGGTGCGCCCGTCCCGCAGGACCACGATCCGGTCGGCGTTGTCCACGATCTCCTGCAGGCGGTGGGAGATCAGGATCACCGATGCGTTCTCCTTGAGCTTCTTCAGCGTGGAGAACAGCGTCTCCCGCTCGCTGTCCGTGAGCACCGTGGTCGGCTCGTCGAGGATGAGGACGGGGTTCTCCCGCCCGTACAGCGTCGACAGCCACAGGAGGCGCGCGATCTCGATCATCTGGCGCGACGAGGGACTCACGTCGCCGGCCAGGGCGTCCACGTCGAGGTGGACGTTGACCTGCTCCAGGACGCCCCTGGCCTTCTCCTTCATCGCGCGGCGAGACAGGAAGCCGCCGCGGGAGAAGCCGTGCTCGTGGCACAGGAAGAGGTTCTCCATCACCGACAGGTTCGGCATCAGGGAGCCCTTCCTGGAACACCATGCCGATTCCGTAGCGGATCGCCGTGTCCGGGCTCCTGCAGAAGGATGCGCTCGCCCCCCGCGGTGACGATCTCGCCTCCGTCCGGCTGCTGCAGGCCGACCATGATCTTCATCAGCGTGGACTTGCCGGCGCCGTTCTCCCCGACCAGCCCGAGCACCTCGCTGCGCGTGGACCTCGAGGGACACGGCATCCAGGGCGACGACTCCGGGGAACACCTTGGTGATGCGCCGCAGGTCCAGGACGGTCCCGCTCGGCGGCTGCTCTGTTCGACTCTGTCATGACGTCGTGCTGCCTCGCTCTACTTGATGAAGCCAAGCTTGCGGCGGTCGATGGTGAGGGCGACCGCGGCCACCAGGATGGCCCCGTTCACCGCCTGCTGCACGTACGGGTTCACGTGCATCAGGATCAGCCCGTCGTTCAGCGCCGTGACGATCAGCGCGCCCAGCGCCGCGTTCTTCGCCCCGCCGATTCCCCCGGTGAGGGCGACCCCGCCGACGGCGGCGGCCGTGATGGCCGGGAACAGGGTGTTCGCCCCGGTGCGCGGGTGCGCGCTGCCCAGCCGCGTCGACAGGAACAGCGCCGCCAGGCCGTACAGCACGCCTGCCATTGTGAAGACGAGGATCTTCACCCTGTCCACCTTGATGCCCGCCTGCCGGGCGAGGGCCTCGTCTCCTCCGATCGCGTAGATGTAGCGCCCGAACCGGGTGCGATCCTGGATCACCTGGACGAGGGCAAGGACGGCGACCGCGATGAGGCGATGAGGGGAACGTCCAGAACCTTGCCGTTCACCACGTTCTGGATGCGGGTGTCCAGCAGCGGGATCGTCGTCGCCTTGTTGATGTACACCGCGATGCCGTACAGGGTCCAGCTCATCCCGAGGGTGCTGATGAAGGACGGGATCCTCAGCTTCGTGTGGACGAGGCCGTTGACCATGCCCGCCGCGCCGCCGATGACGAGGACGATGGGGATGATCCACAGCCCGATGTCGTTGGAGTTGTACTTGTTGCGCACGAGCATGCCGACGAAGATGATCGCCAGCCCCGCGATGCCCTCCACCGAGAGGTCGATCTCTCCCAGGATGAGCGACTGGTGCAGGCCGATCGCGAGGATGACGGGGATGCCGGCGAGGCTGAGGATGACCTGGATGTTGGGCCACTCGAGGTACTTTCCGCGCGTGCCGATCGCGAAGATGGCGACGACGATGGCGAGGATCACGATCTGGCCGCCGATCCCGGCCCTGCGCACCCACCGCCACGCCGCGCCGAGGGCGGCGGGCAGCGAGGGGGTCGGCCTGGTCGGGGGGGATGCCTGTTGGTTCGTTGCCATGGAAGTGCAGGGTTCTCCTCTGGAAATGGGCGGCCGCGGACGAATCCGCGGCCGCCCTTCAGATTCGGATTCCCTCGGGGGAATCAGGCCAGTGCCGCTACTCAGGGAGCCTCGGCGGCCCACTTGGCGAAGAAGTCGGTGAAGTCGTAGCTCGGCGACAGGTTCGCGTAGTCCTTCATCACCGCGTCGATATTGCTCTTGTTCACCTCGACGCCGGAGATCTTGAAGGAGCGGTACTTGTGCGGCAGCTTCGCGACGTCGAGCTTCCCTTCCTTGGCGGCCTTCGACATCATGAGACCGAGCTGGGCCTGGTACTTGGAGTCCTGGTACACGGTCGAGCAGGCCAGGCCGGCCTTGATCGCGTCGAAGATCTCGGGGATTGCCGTCGGTGCCGTTCACCAGCACCTTGCCGGCCAGCCCCGCTTCCTTGAGCGCCTGGATGGCGCCCATGGCCATCTCGTCGTTCGCGGACCAGATGCCGTCGACGTCCGGGTGCGCGACCAGCATGGCCTTGGTGGCGTTGTAGGCCTTGGTCCTGTCCCAGTCGCAGCCTTCCCACTGCAGCAGCTTCACGTCCGGGAACTCGGCGAGGGCCTTCTGCAGACCCTGGAAGCGCTCGATCGCCGGAGTGTTGGCCAGCATGCCCTGGAGGGCGACGATCTTGCCCTTGTTCGGGGTCTTGAACGTCTTGAACAGCTCCTTCGCGTTGAAGTAGCCCGGTGCCGACGCTGTCGAAGGTGATGTGGGCGACCCAGTGAGGATAGTCCCAGACCTTGACGTCGTCCGGCTTGTTCCACCAGTTGACCCAGTACACGCCCGCGGTCTCGAGGATCTTCGCGATGGGAACGACGTCGGGAGCCTGGTTCGGGTCGAGGTTCAGGACCATGTTGCCGCCCGTCTTGGCCACCTCGGCCTTGATGTCCGCGATTCCCTTCTCGCTGTTCGCCTCGGTGGACAGCGTGTCGACAGGCAGGCCCAGCTGCTTGCCCAGCGCGTCAGCCCCGTTCTTGTAGTTGGCGTGATAGGGGTTGTCCAGTCCGCGGATCGACACGACAAGCGTGACCGGCTTGCCGCCCTTCTTGTCCCCCTGGCCGCCCGCGAAGGCTGCCCCCGCGACGAGCAGTCCGACGAGCAGACAGACCACGATGACAGATGCCTTCCTGACCATTCCTGCTGCCTCCTTGCGCAAATCTTGTGCCCGCCTTTGAACCTCCCCTGCACGAAGACCCTGTGCCTTCGCACGAGTGAGGCCAAGGGCACACCCCTGCTTTCAGCAAGAATCGTGCCGTCCCCTTGGGTCCCGAAAACCGGCACTCCAACACGGTTTCACACCCGAAAAGCGTGTTTTTGTGGGGACGAGCAAGAGGATACATGTCCAACAAATGGACATGCCCGCGGACATGTCCATGAAGTGGATCATTCCGCTCGTCCCCGGTAGTCTCCCACCGGAATCCGGTAGTCCTTGATCTTGTTGTAGACAGTGCTGCGGGCAACGCCGAGCCGCTTTGCCACCTCCCGAAGGTTGCCGCCCGTGTCCCGCAGGAGCCGGCTGAGCTGCTCGTACTCCATTTCCTTCAGGCTGCGCCGATCGCCTGCCACGGCCTGCAGGGGGTCCGCCGAAAGCGATGCCCCGTGGTCCTGCAGGTAGGAGGGAAGGTCGGCTCCCGTGATCCAGGCAGTCTCCGCGACCGCCACCGCGCGATCGACCACGTTCTCGAGCTCCCGGATGTTGCCGGGCCAGGGGTGTTTTTCGAAAACGGTGTAGACTTCCTCCGTGATGCCCTGGAACTTCTGCGGCGATGCGCGGGAGTACCGCTGCAGCATCGTGTCCGCGAGCATCCGGATGTCCTCGGGCCTGTCGCGCAGCGCCGGCAGGCTGATCGAGAAGATGTTGATCCGGTAGAAGAGGTCGTCGCGGAAGGTCTTCTCCTTCACCGCCCGGTACAGGTCCTTGTTGGTCGCCGCCACGAGGCGCACGTCGCTGGGCTTCGCGTACTTCGCGCCGATGCGGTAGACCTCGCCCGTCTGCAGGACCCGCAGCAGGTTGGCCTGCGCCTCCAGCGGCAGCTCCCCGATCTCGTCGAGGAAGAGGGTGCCACCGTCGGCAAGCTCGAAGCGGCCGGGGCTCCCCTCCTTTTTCGCCCCCGTGAACGCGCCCCCTTCGTAGCCGAACAGCTCACTCTGGATGAGCTCGCGCGAGAGGGCGCCGCAGTTGATGGCCACGAAGGGCCCGGGGCGACGGGTGCTGTGGTTGTGAATGGCCTGGGCGAACAGCTCCTTGCCCGTCCCGCTCTCCCCGAGCAGCAGCACGCTGGCGTTGCCCCTGCTGGCGTTCTGGGCCAGCTTGATGCACTGCAGCAGGGCAGGGGACTTGCCGAGGATGTCCTGGAAGGTGTAGCTCGCCTTCGAACCGGCGACCCTGTTGACCATCCGCAGGACGTCGCTGGACTCGCGCACGCGGATGATCATCGACACGGGCGACCCGCCATCCCTGATCAGCGTGGTGGACACGCGCAGGTGCGTGTGCGTGTTCGCCAGCCGCAGCGAGATCTCGTGGTCGGTGAGTGACACGTCCCTGGCGATGAGGCCGGTGAAGTCAATGTCGACAGGGAGGAGATCCCCGATCCGCGTCCCGACGCACCCGTCATTCTTCTCGAGGATGTCGTTCAGGACCTTGTTCGTCCGCAGGACGCGCCCCTCGCTGTCGATCAGCGCGATGCCCGTATCGACAAGCTCCAGGATGGCGTCCTGCTGGCGCACCAGGGTCTGCTTCTCCTTCAGGCTCGCGGTCAGGTCCAGCTCGCGCTCGATCGCCTTCACCGCGGCGACGACCAGGCCAAGGGAGTGCTCGTGGGCCCGCGCGGCCGGGCAGGAGAGGGTCATGCAGCCGATCACCTTCCCCCCGTGGTGGATAGGCACGGAGTTGCACGACCAGCAGTGGTTCTCCTCCATCCAATGCTCGGCGCCCTGGATCTGGACAGGCTGGTCGGTCATCAGCGCCGTCCCCATGCCGCTGGTGCCGATCGTGTCCTCGGAGTGGATGGTGCCGGGGTACGGGAAGTTGCGGGTGCTGCGGATGCTCTCGTCGGTTTCCAGGTCGAGGATCACGCTGTCCTCGTCACCCAGCGAGATCAGCGAGCCCGTGCCGGCGAGTATGTTGAAGAGGTTCTGGATGTAGGGGCGCGCGACTTCCAGCAGGTCGCCGCGACGCTCGCGGCGGCGCTTGAGCTCTTCGTCGGAGACCTTCCCGGCCCGGTTGCGGTAGGGGTCCGCGCCGAAGCCACGGGAGCGCTTCCACGAGTCCAGCACGACAGGGCGAACCGCCTCGGGCGGTATCTCCTTTCCCTTGGCCACGAACTGGTCCCAGTAAGGAAAGACGTCCCGGTATTCCACGGCTCCAGTCTATTCGAAAGCATGCCGCGTGGCAAGGAAACGGCCGCGCGGGACGCGCCAGCCTTGACGCAGGGGTGGAATGTGGTAGCCTGCACGGGGAGGCGGCCCGCGGTCAGGCGCCGCGACCCCGGCCCACGCGTGAGCGCCGGGCCGTCAGAAGGGAGGCGGTGCGATGAAGATGCGGCCACTGGGCGCGTCGGGCATCAGTGCATCGGTCGTCGGCCTGGGGACGTTTGCGATGGGCGGGTGGTTCTGGGGCGGCACCGACGAGAAGAAGGCAGTCGAGGCGATCAGGGCGAGCCTTGACCTGGGGATCACCCTGGTCGACACGGCGCCGATCTACGGCTTCGGCCGAGCCGAGCGCATTGTCGGCGCCGCCATCAAGGGCAGGCGCGACGCGGTCGTTCTCGCGACCAAGTGCGGGCTGCGGTGGGACACCGACAAGGGCGAGTTCGACGGCTACGCGGACGAGAAATCGCCGCGCTCCTCGCCGTCCACCTACAGGATCCACAGGTACCTCGGCCCCGAGTCGATCCGCCTCGAGGTCGAGCAGAGCCTGCGGCGCCTGGGCACCGACTACATCGACCTCTACCAGACCCACTGGCAGGAGTCGACCACCCCCATCGAGGACACGATGGAGACCCTCCTGTCCCTGAAGACGGAGGGGAAGATCCGTGCGATCGGGGTGTCCAACGTCAGCGTCGAGCAGCTGAGGCGCTACGGCCCCGTCGCCTCTGCGCAGGAGAAGTTCAGCCTCCTGGACCGGGGAATCGAGGCGAAGGGCCTGGTCGACGCGTGCGTGTCGTCCGGCATCGCGATCCTCAGCTACTTCACGCTGGAGCAGGGGCTCCTCACCGGCACGATGCCCCCCGACAGGAGCTTCCCCGACGGAGACACGCGGCGCACCAACCCGCGGTTCAGCCCCTCGAACATCCGGGCGGTCAACGGGATCCTCGCCCGGCTCGGCCCCTGCGCCGAGAAGTTCGGCGCCACCGTGTCGCAGCTGGTCATCGCGCTCACCGCATCCCAGCGGGGAATCACGCACGTGCTGGTGGGAGCGCGGGACGCGGCGCAGGCGCGGGAGAACGCCCGCGGGGGAGAGCTGTCGCTCTCGCCCCGGGACCTGGCGGAATTGAACGGGATCGTCGCCGGGCTGCCCGCGTGCCGCCCGTGAGCAGCGCAGCCGCGAAAGCGAAGGAGGTCCGATGTACGAGACGATGAACCTGTCCCACGCCGAGGCGCTGGAGATGATCGGCGCGGTCCGCACTGCCGCGGAGGCCGGCGGCAAGGCGGTCTGCGTGGCCGTGACCGACTCGCACGGCGAGCTCATCGCGTTCCTCCGCATGGACGGCTGCCACCTGCCGCCGCTGCAGATTGCGATCAACAAGGCCTTCACGGCCGCGCGGGAACGCCGTCCCTCGGGCGAGGTCGGCCGCTCCTCGCGGACCGCCCCATTCCCGATGACCAACTTCGGCGATCCGCGCTACACGGGGTGGGGGGGCGGCCTGCCCATCCTGCACAAGGAGAGGGTCGTCGGCGCGATCGGGGTGAGCGGGCTGGACGAAGACCAGGACACCGCCCTGGCGAAGGCGGGGGCCGATCTGTTCCGCTGACAGGCCCGGCAGCGTCGGATCCCGCGGGGCCGCCGAACTCCCGCCGCGGCCGTGGTCCCCGGGCCGCGTTTCTTGACACCCCCTCCCCCCTCCACTATAACTGGTGCATCCGTCTCGTCTGCAACCACTACCAAGGAGGAAAGAGGTGAAACGTCTACTCGTGTTGACCGCGGCCCTCTGCCTGATCGCGGCGGCCGGCTTCGCCGGCGGCGGCCAGGAGCAGGGTAAGGGACCTGTCCTCATCGGCATGCAGGGCCCGATCACCGGCCCCTGGGCCTACGAGGGCCAGATGGCGAAGCAGTCCTGCGAGATCGCCGCCATGCTCATCAACCAGAAGGGCGGCATCCTGGGCGGCAGGCAGGTCCAGATCGTGGCCGAGGATGATGCCGGCGAGCCCAAGACCGGCGCCCTGGCGGCCACGAAGATGACGGGGCAGAAGGGCGTCGTCGCCTCGGTGTCCACCTACGGCTCCTCCATCTGCGAGCCGGCCTCCAACATCTACGAGAAGGCGAAGATGGTGAACATCGGCTACGGGGTCACCGCCGTGCGCCTGACCGAGCGCGGCCTGAAGTACTTCTTCCGCACCTGCGGCCGCGACGACTCGCAGGGCCTGTTCTTCGCGGAATACGTGCCGCAGAAGTTCGGCGCAAAGCGCATCGCCATCATGCACGACAACACCGCCTTCGGCAAAGGCCTGGCGGAGAACACCCGCGACGCGCTGAAGCCGCTGATCGACGCGAAGAAGGTCGAGATCGTCTATTACGACGCGATCACCCCTGGCGAGAAGGACTTCCGCGTTCCCCTCACGAAGATGCGCGAGGCGAAGCCCGACATCTGGTACTACACCGCCTACTACGCCGAGGCCGCACTGCTGGTGACCCAGGCGCGCGAGATCGGCATCACCTGCCCCTTCGTCGGCGGAAACGCCGCGATCAACGACGAGTTCGTGAAGATCGCGGGCCTGAAGGTGGCGAAGGGCTGCTACATGACCAACGAGCCCCTGCCCGGCGACCTTCCCAGCGCCGAGGCGGCAGAGTTCCTCAAGGCCTACAGGGACAAGTACGGCGAGATCCCGTCCAGCCCATGGCCCGTCTACGCGGCCGACGCGGTGAACATCATCGCCTACGCGGTCAACAAGCTGGGATCCACCGACGGCACGAAGCTGGCCGAGTACCTGCGCACGCAGGTGAACGGCGTGCAGGGCATCACCGGCACGATCGGTTTCACCGACAAGGGCGATCGCGAAGGGGTCCCCTTCTACCTGTACGTCGTGGACGAGCAGGGAAGGATCGTGATCTCGAAGTAGCAATGCGCGTCGTCGTCGAGCAGCTTGTCAACGGCCTCACCATCGGGAGCTTCTACGGGCTGATCGCCCTGGGGTACTCGATGGTGTACGGCGTGCTCAAGCTGATCAACTTCGCCCACGGCGACTTCTTCGCCCTGGGCTCGTACCTGGGCTACACGTTCCTGGTCTTCGCATCGGGATTCGTGACGACCCACCTGGGGCCCTGGGCAGGGCTCGCCGTCGTGATGATCGCGGCGGGAGCCTGCCTGGCCCTGGTGGGCGTCCTCGTCGAGCGGGCGGCCTACAGGCCCATCTACCCGGCCGGCCGCCTGCCGGCGGTCGTGTCCGCCCTCGGCGCCTCCATCATCATCCAGAACCTCATCATGATCATCTGGGGACCGCGCTACCAGGCCTATCCCGCCGAGCAGGTCCCCAACCTGCGCCTGGCCATCGCCGGCATCAACTTCACGGTGCTGCAGCTGGCCATCCTCGGGATCTCCTTCCTCCTCATGGCGGTGCTGTACATCGTGATCCAGAGCACCACGTGGGGCGCGGCCGTGCGGGCCACCGCGCTCGACCGCGACACGGCGGCCCTGATGGGCATCAACTTCAAGAGGGTCATCCGCTTCGTCTTCACCCTCGGTCCGGCGCTCGGCGCGCTCACGGGTGTGATGGTGGGCCTGTACTACAGGCAGATCAGCTTCACGATGGGCTGGAGCTACGGCCTGAAGGCGTTCACCGCGACGATCCTCGGCGGAATCGGCAACATCCCCGGGGCCATGTTCGGGGGACTGATCCTCGGCGTCGTGGAGATGCTGGCCAGCGCCTACATCTCCACCGCCTGGAAGGACGTGTTCGTGTTCCTCATCCTCATCATTGTTCTCATCGTGCGGCCCAACGGCCTGTTCGGCGAGAAAGTCGCGGAGAAGGTCTGACAGTGGCCGCGCGCGTGCCCCCCCTGGTGCGCCGGGCAGGCCTGCCGCTGGCGCTCGTCCTGTTCCTCGCGTACCCCTTCGTCGTCGGCGCCTACTGGGTGGACATCGGCGTATTCTTCGGCATCTACGCCCTCCTGGGCCTGAGCCTGAACATCGTGCTGGGCGAGGTGGGCCTGTACGACCTGGGCCACGCCGGCTTCTATGCCATCGGCGCCTACGTGACGGCGATCCTCAACACCCGGTTCGCCGTCCCCGTCCTCGTGCTGCTGCCCGTGAGCGCGCTCGCGGCGGGCCTGTTCGCGTACCTTGTCACCTCGCCGGTCATCCACCTGCGCGGCGACTACCTGTGCATCGTCACGATCGGCATGGGCGAGATCGTGCGCCTCGCCCTTGTCAACAACCCTTTCGGCCTGACGGGCGGACCCAACGGCGTGTACGGCATCGCCTCCCCGACACTCGGCTTCCTCGCCATCGACACGCCCCGCAGGTACTTCTTCCTCGTGTGGATCATCGTCGCCCTCGCCGCGGCGGCGCTGTGGCGGCTGCAGCGCTCGCGCATCGGCAGGGCCTGGAACTGCATCCGCGAGGACGAGGTGGCCGCCCGCGCGACGGGGATCGACGTGCGACGGTACAAGCTTCTCGCCTTCGTCCTGGGAGCGGTGCTCGCCGGCGTGGCGGGAAACCTCTACGCGGGAAAGCTCATGGTCGTCTCGCCCGAGAGCTTCTCGTTCTGGGAATCGTGCCTCATGTTCTGCATCGTGCTGATCGGGGGGATGGGCTCGGTGCCCGGCGTCATCATCGGCGCGGCAGCCATCAGCCTGTTCCCCGAGATCTTCCGTGGGTTCGCGATGTACCGCATGGTCGTCTTCGGCGTGGTGATGATCCTCATGATGATGTTCCGCCCGGGAGGCTTCTGGCCCCGGCGCAGGGGCGGGACCGAGGCCCGCGACCTCGTGCGCAGGCTGTGGAGGCGCAATGGGTGAGCAGGGGCTCGCCCCGCGGGGACGCGGCAGCGACGGGGGGATCGTCCTCGAGACCGAAGCCCTCACCATGAGCTTCGGCGGCCTCACCGCCGTGAACACCCTGGACCTGGCTGTACACAAGGGGCAGGTCTCCAGCCTCATCGGGCCCAACGGGGCCGGCAAGACCACCGTGTTCAATGTCGTCACGGGCATCTACCGTCCCGTCCGGGGCAGGGTGCTGTTCATGGGCGAGGACATCACGGCCCTGCGGCCGCACCGCGTCGTGGAGAAGGGGATCGCCCGCACCTTCCAGAACATCCGCCTCTTCTCCAACATGAGCTGCCTCGAGAACGTGATGGCCGGGCGGCACTGCCGCACGACGGCCGGGCTTGCCTCCTCGCTCCTGCGCTCCGGGCGGCAGGTGCGGGAGGAGCGGACCATCCGCGAGACAGCCGAGGGACGCCTGCGCCAGGTCGGCCTGTGGGAGTCGCGTGGCGAGCTCGCCCGCAACATCGCCTACGGCCGACAGCGTATGCTCGAGATCGCCCGGGCCCTGGCCACCGGCCCGCGCCTCCTGGTGCTGGACGAACCGTCCAGCGGCCTGAACCCGCGGGAGACCGAGGACTTGATGGAGTTCATCCGCGCAATCATCCGCGAGGAGGACCTCACTATTCTCCTGATCGAGCACGACATGAACGTTGTCATGGGGATCTCGGACTGGGTGACGGTGATGGACGACGGCAGAAAGATCGCCGAGGGGCTGCCCGATCAGATCTACCACGACCCGCGGGTCATCGAGGCATACCTCGGGGGAGGCTCCTGAGCATGGCTGCCGCCCCCGTGCTCCGCGTGGACGACCTGCACATCCGCTACGGCGCCAACGAAGCCCTGAAGGGGGTGAGCCTTCGCCTCGAGGAGGGGGAGATCGTCACCGTGCTCGGCGCCAACGGCGCCGGCAAGAGCACGCTGCTGCGGGCGGTCTCGGGGCTGCTCCCGACCCAGTCCGGCGAGATCCGCTTCCAGGATTCCTCCCTGCGGAAGGTCCCTGCCTACGACATCGTCCTGCGGGGAATCTCGCACGCCCCCGAGGGCAGGAAGGTTTTCGCCACGCTGACCACCGAGGAGAACCTCGCCCTGGGCGCCTTCACGCGGCGCGGACGCAGGACAGAGGTCGAGCAGGCGCGCGAGCGTGTCTTCGGGCTCTTCCCCCTGCTGAAGGAGCGCCGCCGCCAGCTCGCGGGAACGCTCTCGGGCGGAGAGCAGCAGATGCTCGCCATCGGCAGGGCGCTGATGAGCACCCCGCGAGTCCTGCTGCTCGACGAGCCGTCTCTGGGCCTGGCCCCCATCCTGGTCCGCCTGATCTTCGACATCATCAGGGAAATCAACCGCCAGGGGGTGGCGATCCTCCTGGTCGAGCAGAACGCGCACCAGGCCCTCGCGCTCGCCGGCCGGGGCTACGTCCTGGAGACGGGACGGATCACCGTCGAGGGCACGGCCGCGGAGCTCGAGTCCAACCCCCGCATCCGCGAGGCCTACCTCGGCGGCAGCGCGCTGAAGAACCGCTGATCTCCGGGGCGGTGATCCACCGCACCCCTCACCCCTGTTCGGGGTGCACCAGCAGGACCGGGATGCCCGACCCGTGGCTGATCCTCTCGGCAGGAGCGCCGAACAGGCGCCCCACCCCGCCCGCCTTCCCGTGGGCGGACATGGCGATGAGGTCAGCTTTCACCTCGCGGGCATACTGCTGGATGATGTGGGATACCGGCCCCTTTGCGGCGAGCACGCAGGTGGAGACCTCCACGCCCGAGGCGGCCAGCGCACGGGCCACCCCGGCGAGGTAGCTCCCCGCCTCGCCTGTCAGCTCCTCGTCCAGGCATGCCGAAAGCTCGGCGTCGCGCAGGAGGTAGTCGAACCCCGGCTCCGTCGCCACCCGCACCAGCACGATCTCCGCGCCCTTGCCTGCCAGCTCCGCCACGCGCGGCAGCACGTTCTCCGCGGCGGGCGAGCCGTCCAGGGGGACGACAATGCGCCTGTAGCCTCCCCGGGCCCGCTTCGCCGCCCGCGGTGCCCTGGCGGGAGCCCCGCGGCGCACCGTGTTCGGGATGAACAGAGAGCTGACCGCGCCGAGCAGGACGAACAGGCTTGCCGCGAGGCCCGAGGCCCGGGTCGCGTCGGTGAACGAGTCCTTGATGATGAGGCCGATGCGCTGGAACTCCGGTGCCTGTTCCATCCCCGCCGCGCGCCGGACACGCGGAAGGAACCCTCCCCCACCCCGACCCCTTCGTCGAGTGATTTCGCGATCAGCGTCTTCACGAAGTCCGGGACCCCGGTCTCGGCGGCAAGCCGGGTCTTCGCCGAGGTGGACAGCGTCGTGGCCAGAACCGCCCCGATCACCGCGATGCCCAGTGCAGAGCCGACCTGGCGCAGCGTGTTGTTCGCTCCCGAGGCGGCGCCCAGCCGCGGGGAAGGCACCTCGCTCAACACGACGTTCGTGAGCTGTGCGATGGCGAGGCCGACCCCCACGCCGTAGCCGAGCAGGACAAGGATGATGGTGGACTGCGTCGTTGCGGGACCCAGGACCCTGCTCAGCACGAAGATGAAGACCGCCTCGATGATCATCCCCGCCGTCACGACCCACTTCGGCCCGAAGCGCGCCGTGAGCAGGCCTGCAGAGGGCGCCACGAAGAGGGTGAGAACGGCGAAGGGCAGGAACGTGAGACCCGTGGCAAGCGCGGTGAAGCCGAGGACGCCCTGCAGGAACAGCGAGAGGACAAAGATCACCCCGAACTCGCCCAGCGCCACTATGGAGACCGTGATGAGGCCGTATCGGAAGCTGCGAAACCCGAGCAGCGCGAGGTCGAACAGCGGTTCCTTCCCTTTCGCCTGCACGCGCAGCTCCCACAGGACGAAGCCGACGAAGGCGATCACGGTGACGATGAAAGCTGCGAGTGACACGGAGATGCCGGTCGCGGGCCACGACCAGGCGCCGACGGCAAACCCGTTCTTCGGCCAGAGCCACCCGTAGGTCTGACCCTCGATCAGCCCGAGAACCAGCGCGCCGACGCCCAGGGAAATGAGGAGAATTCCCAGGACGTCGGTCCCCGCCCGCTTCCCGCCCGCCTTCGACTCGTCGACCAGGAGCAGCGCGCCGACCACCGCGACAATGCCGATGGGCACGTTGATGTAGAATGCCCATCGCCAGCTCGCGGCCGTGGTGAGCCAGCCGCCCAGGAGCGGCCCGAGCGCCGCGGCAGCGCCGGCGATGGCGCCCCACACGCCGAAGGCGACCCCGCGCATCTTTCCAGTGAATGTCCCCGAGATGATCGAGAGGGTCGACGGCGAGGTCATGGCCGCGCCCAGCCCCTGCAGGGCCCGGGCGCCGATCAGCATGCCCACCGACGCGGCAGCTCCCGAGAGCGCCGATCCTGCCAGGAACACGCCGACGCCCACCACGAACAGCAACCGCCTGCCGAGCTGGTCGCCGATCCTCCCGAAAGTCACGATGAGGGCAGCGTAGACCAGGGAGTAGATCGAGTTCACCCACTGCAGGTCGCGCAGCCCCGCGCCGAAGTCCCTGCTGATGGCGGGCAGGGCGACGTTGACGATCGTCCCGTCGATGATGACGATGGCCAGGCCCAGCCCCAGCACCAGGAGCCCCAGCCACTGCCGGGGAGTCGCCGAGTCCTGTGCTGCCGCCGCCTCCACGGACGCCGCCATCGGCCTGCGCACACCAATCCTGTCCTTGCTCATCCCGGGAATATGGCGTCGGGTCCTGCCGAAGTCAACACCGGTCGGACGTCAGAAGACGAGTTGCTTTGTCTTCGTATGGTCCGTCTCCTGCCATTTCCAGTGGGAGGCGCTCGCATCGCGGACATAGGCGACCTTCGCCGCCACCCTGTACGTCTCACCGCCCCGGATGAGCGTCCGACAGAGAGCAAGCGGGAATTTGGCCTCCAGGGACGAGCCTTTCATGTGGTAAGTCCCGAAACCCAGGCGCTTCCAGGTGTCGCCGTGCTGTGTGACGAACGCGGACCACCCGCCCACATTCTTCCTCTTCCGCGGCTCGAAGAAGAGGCTGAGACCATGTACTGCCGGCCCTCACCAATGGAGACGCTGTATTCCACGGCACCTGCCTCGCTGAAGTTGTGGGGGCGGAGGAACGTCGGCTTCGTCGGGTCAGCGATGTCGTATCGCATGTACAGGAATTCCGAGTCCTTCGCCAGGGACACGCTGGATATTCTCAGGGCGGGCTTCTCGGCTGCGTTCTCGGGCAGCTCATTGACGAACAGCGGTCGAACGCCCTTCCAGTCGTCGAAGTTGCCGTCAATCGTGATTGCGGCCGAGGGGATCGATCCCCCATCGTGCGCAAGCATGCCGAACGCAAGAGAGAGGCTCTCTCTCGCTCTCAAGTGGATGGTCTTCCCTTCCACCGTGCCATCCTCAGAAAGCATGGCAACAAAGTGGCTGCCTGCCCCCAGCCGCTCGAGCGTCGCGGTGCCTCCTTCGGGAATGGTCGCAATCTCGCTGCCATCCACGAGCAGCCGGCCTTCCGTTCCCGCGGCGACAATGAGTGTACCCGTTGGTGTGTCGATGCGAACGGCAACGTCCGGACCCGAAAGCGCCGCCTCTCCCCCTGGAGCCTGCACGCCGGCGTCTTTGAGGAAGAAGAGAAAACTTCCTCCCTCCTGGTGCCCGCTGTTCTTCAAGTCGCCCAGCAGCGGCGTCGTGTCCTTCATCCCCAGCCTGATCTGGCTGTACAGCATGATCGGGTCGAGCTGGGGCGCCGTGTTCCCTTCCAGCGCCATCTTCAGCCCCCGGGCGAACTCAGAGGAATCGGGCACGGTCTCAGATGCGCCCGACGTCAGCACCTGCCGCGAAACCCGTGAATAGGCCCTGCGGAAGTACTCGCTCGTAATCTCGGGCGTGATCGCGCGAGTCGGGTTGAGGATATCGCCCGAAAAGCACGAGTCGGACATCAGCACGATGTGGCGCGCCTTCATCTTCGAGATGAACCCCCGGATCTGGGCGTTGGGAAGCCAGTTGTCCTGCTCGAACGTGTCCAGCCCTCCGTCGGCGGGGATCCAGAACCCCGTGTCCGACATCTGGTCGAGGTGGCCGTGGCCTGCGTAGAAGATGAAAACCCCGTCCTCGGGCCTGGTGGTGATGATGAGCTGGTTGAACAACCTGACGATGCCCGCCTTGGTCGCTTCCTCGTCATACAGCTCGATGAACCGGTCCACGTAGTAGCGCCGGGAGAGAATCTCCGTGATCTCCCGGGCGTCGGCCACGGGGTAGCGCAGGGCATTCCAGTCCTTGTACCTGTTGATCGCGATGAACACCGCGTACTGGGTACCGACCGCCGCCGTGTCCCCGGCCAGCTGCTTCACGGCAGCGTTCAGCCCCCGCGAATCCTCGGCCTGCGCGGGAAGAAGACGGGCGAGCACGACTGCGAAGAGAAGCACAGCCACATTTCTCATGCCAGAACCTCCATCCGAACCGAAGCCAATGCTACCGCGGCGGTGCCCGACTGGCAAGCCGGCCGATCGCCGGGGCGGCGGAAGCTCCGCAACGGACACCGCGTGGGAGGGGGGGTGACCAGGTTGTCTTCGCGAGTGCTCCACTGTACGGTTGTGTACAGAAAGGACGAGCAATGGACGGAAGGCAACGGGGCGACGTCCGGGCGGGCGCCAGGGTGCGGATCGTGCAGAAGCAGGACCAGTCCACGGGCAGGCTGACCGAGGGCGTCGTCCGCGACATCCTCACCCGCTCGCCCGATCATCCCCACGGGATCAAGGTGCGCATAGAGACCGGCGAGGTGGGCAGAGTGAAGGAGATCCTCGGGTAGCCGACCCGGCGGTCAGGCCTCCAGCGCCTCGCGGATCTTTGCCGCGAGTGCGTTGAGGGTGAAGGGCTTCGCGATGAAGCTCACCCCCTCGTCCAGCACCCCCCGGTGGGCGATCACGTTCGCCGTGTAGCCGGACATGAAGAGGCTCTTCAGCCCCCGGCGCTCCGAGCCGATCCGCTCGGCGAGCTCCCTCCCGTTCATCTGCGGCATGACCACGTCGGTGATCAGCAGGTGGATCGGTCCGCCGTGTTCGGCGCTTCTCTGCATTGCCTCCGCGGGCGACGCCGCGGCGAGCACCGTGTAGCCCATCCTCCCGAGCCCTTCCCGCACGAGGCGCAGGACCGCGGCCTCGTCCTCGACCACGAGCAGCGTTTCCGTTCCCCCCGCCGCGGTCACGGGCTCCTGCGTGGCCTCCGCCTCGCCCGGCTGCCTCGACCCGGGGCAGGTACACCCGGAAACTGCTCCCCCGGCCCGGCTGGCTCTCGACGGTGATGAATCCCCCGTTCTGCTTCACGATGCCGTAGATCGTGGCAAGGCCGAGCCCGGTGCCCTTGCCCATCTCCTTCGTGGTGATAGAACGGCTCGAACAGGTGCGACATGGTCTCGCGGTCCATGCCCCTGCCCGTGTCGCTCACGGAGAGCAGCACGAAATCGCCGGGAATGCAGCCGGGGTGCCCGCGGCAGAACTCCTCGTCCAGGACCGCGTTGGCCGTGGCCAGGGTGAGTCTGCCCACTCCGCCGATGGCGTCGCGCGCGTTCACGGCCAGGTTCGCCAGCACCTGGTCCAGCTGGACGGGGTCGATCTTCACCCTCCACAGGCCGCTGCCCGGGATCCAGGCCAGCTCGATGTCCTCGCCGATCAGCCGCTGGATCATCGTGCGCGTGACGGACACCGCCTCGTTCAGGTCAAGGACCCTCGGGCTCATGGTCTGCCGCCGGGCGAACGCCAGCAGCTGACCTGTCAGCTCGGCAGAGCGCTCGGCTGCGCGGCGCACCTCGAGCAGGTTCCGCGCCACCTGTCCGCCCGGTTGCAGCTGCGCGAGCGAGAGGTCCACATAGCTCAGGATGACCTGGAGCATGTTGTTGAAGTCGTGGGCCACCCCGCCTGCCAGCTTCCCCACCGTCTCCATCTTCTGCGCCTGGCGCAGCTGCTCCTCGGTGCGCCTGCGCTCGGTGATGTCGCGCGTGAACTCGGCGCAGCCGACGATCTCTCCCGCCGACCGTATCGGGGTGAGGGTCTGCTCGAAGGACCGTGCCCGGCCGGCAATCTGCAGGGAGAACTCCTGGCGCAGGCTTTCACCGGCCAGCGTCCTGGAAATCAGCCCCTCCCACGACGCCCTGCGCGGTGGCTCCATCAGCTGGGATGTGAGCATGCCGGCCCGGGCCTCCACGCCGAACAGCTCCCGCAGGATCCGCGCGAAGGCCTCGTTGAACGCCACAACCCGGCCCTCCCGGTCGCGCGAGACAATGACATCGTCGCTGCTCGCGATGAGCGACTGCAGGTTGGCCTGCGACAGGGAGAGCGCCTTCTCCGCCGCGCGCTGCTCGGTGATGTCGACGAAGCTCACCAGCACGCTCGCGAGGTCGTCGGCATGCCCCTGGCGGCACCGACAGCGTGACCTGCAGAAGCAGCTTCTCGCCCGTGAGCCGGACGTTGGGCACCTCCGCGCGGAAGCTCCGTCTGTCCCGCGGCAAGGGCAAGCAGCTCCTCCCGGAACAGGGGAATCGCCTCGGCCGGGAGATACTGTCCCACGTCGCGAACGAGCTGCTCCGCGCTCTCGGCGCCGAAGAGGCGCACGCTGTGCGCGTTCACCTCGACGATGCGCACCAGGCCTGCAAGGCGCACGACCTCCTCGGTGTGCGCATCCAGGTGGGCACGGAGGTCGGTCACCCCCGCGCGGCGAAGCTCCTCGAAGCGCGCCTTGACCGCGGAGAAGTCCTCCTCCCAGATCGCAACGGGCGATTCCCCGAAGAGGGTGCGGTAGCGCGTCTCGCGCTCGCGCAGCTCGTCCTCGGCGCGCACCCGGCTCTCGGCCGTCCTCAGGAGGAATCCGATCAGGGCGGTGCCGACAGGATAGATCAGCAGGATGGGCAGCCAGATGACCCCGATGACCTCGACCCCCCGAGGCCACGGGATGAGCAGGAGCTGCGAGGCGAGCATGAGCAGGTGCGCGGCGAGGCCCAGCCCGTAGAGGTGCAGCACCGTGAGCCTCTCGACCCGTCCCCTGGCCATGCGGCGGAGCACAAGCCCCAGGAGGGCAGGGCCGACGATAGAGGCGAGTCCCGCCCACACACCGGCACCGCCCCGCAGCGCCCGGAAGACCCCCGCGGCTGCCACCGAGACGCAGGTCGTGATCCAGCCGCCGAAGAGCCCCGAGAGAGCGAGGACGATCGAGCGGCCGTCGTAGAAGAC
This sequence comes from uncultured Spirochaetota bacterium, assembly GCA_963733835.1. Taxonomy (GTDB): domain Bacteria; phylum Spirochaetota; class Spirochaetia; order SZUA-6; family Fen-1364; genus CAVTER01. The sequence continues at coordinate 135,973 of CAVTER010000002.1, read as the reverse complement.
GCCGGGCTGGTACTGGAAGGGAACGGCCATGCCGACGACCGCGACACCGCCGAAGAGGATGCCCGAGAGCAGCTGCGGCCACACCCTGCCTCGCCCGCGCACCCGCGCGAGGAGCGTGTGGAGGCTGGTCAGGGCAACCAGCAGCGCGACATCCTTTATCAACTGGACATACATGGCGGGCCCGTCCCTCCCCTGTCCGATCCGACACCGGCTCAGCGGCGAGTATACAGGTGCGCAAACCGTGTGAGTAGGCCGGTGCGCGGCCTTGACGCTGTGCCGCCCCCGGGGCTACCCTCTCCGGCGAACTGGGAAGATGATCCTCCACCAACGCACAAGCAGCGGGGCGCAATGCCCCGTTCCACCTCCAGGGACACGCAATGGCTAAAGCGAAGGTCGCCTACGACGAGAAAGACCATCCAGACCCTCGACGCGCTCGAGCACATCCGCCTGCGCACCGGCATGTACATCGGCCGGCTCGGCGACGGCTCCAACCCGATGGACGGCATCTACATACTACTGAAGGAAGTCATCGACAACAGCGTCGACGAGTTCATCATGGGCGCAGGGCAAGGTCATCGACATCGGCCGCAAGAAGGACGTCGTGGTCGTGCGCGACTACGGCCGCGGCATCCCCCTCGGCAAGGTCATCGACTGCGTCAGCAAGGTCAACACGGGCGGCAAGTTCAACGACGACGTGTTCCAGTTCTCGGTCGGCCTGAACGGCGTCGGCACCAAGGCGGTCAACGCGCTGTCGCGCGAGTTCGAGGTGGTGAGCTACCGCGACGGCAAGTTCGTCCACGCGGCTCTTCAAGCAGGGCAAGCTGGTCGCGAAGAAGGAGGGCAAGGACCCGAAGGCGCGGCACGGGCACCCTCGATCCGCTTCGCGCCCGACCCGGAGATCTTCTCGACCTACGCGTGGAACGACGAGTTCATCGTGAAGCGCCTGCGCTACTACGCGTACCTCAACAGCGGCCTGACGCTCGACTACAACGGCGAGAAGGTGATCAGCCAGCGACGGCCTGCGGGACCTGCTGGCTGGAGGAGATCGGCGAGGAGCCGACCCTCTACGAGATCGTGCACTTCCAGGGGCCAGCGCCTCGAGTTCGCCTTCACGCACACGGGCACCTACGGCGAGAGCTACTTCAGCTTCGTCAACGGCCAGTTCACCGTCGACGGCGGCACGCACCAGACCGCCTTCCGCCTGGGGGTGCTGAAGGCCATCGACGACTACGCGGGCACCACCTTCGCGGCCGAGGACGTGCGCGAGGGCATGATCGGGGCGGTGGCCATCAAGGTGAAGGACCCCGTCTTCGAGAGCCAGACCAAGCACAAGCTCGGCAACAACGAGATCCGGGGCTGGGTCGCCGACGAGGTGAAGCGCGAGACCCTCGATGTGGCTGCACCAGGAACGAGGCCGAGGCGAAGAAGCTCGTCGAGAAGATCAAGGCCAACGAGCGCATCCGCAAGGAGCTGTCCACGCATCAAGAAGCAGGCCCGGGAGATGGCGCGCAAGGTCGAGATCCACATCCCCAAGCTCACCGACTGCAAGATCCACTACGACGACCAGAAGGACGAGCGGCGCGAGGAGACGAGCATCTTCCTCACCGAGGGCGACTCGGCGGGCGGGGCCATGATCCAGGCCCGCGACGTGTACACGCAGGCCATCTTCTCGCTCAAGGGCAAGCCGCTGAACGTGTACGGCCTGAAGCGCGACACGGTCTACAAGAACGAGGAGCTGTACAACATCATGCGGGCCCTCGGCATCGAGGACGACCTCGAGGGGCTGCGCTACAACAGGGTCGTCATCGCCACGGACGCGGACGTCGACGGCATGCACATCCGCAACCTCCTGCTCACCTATCTTCCTGCACTACTTCGAGGAGCTGGTGCTCAAGGGCCACGTGCTACATCCTGGAGACGCCGCTGTTCCGGGTGCGCACGAAGAGCGAGACCGTCTACTGCTACAGCGAGGCCGAGCGCGACGCGGCCATGGCGCGGCTGAAGGGCGCCGAGGTCACCCGGTTCAAGGGCCTGGGCGAGATCAGCCCGGGCGAGTTCAAGCAGTTCATCGGCGCCGACATCCGCCTGACCCCCGTGCAGGTCCAGTCCATGGGCGGGGTGCGCAAGACGCTCGAGTTCCTCATGGGCAAGAACACCCCCGAGCGCAGGAGAGTTCATCGTGAACAACCTCGTGGCCGACGTGCTGGAGGGGGCCTGAGATGCGCGACGTCGGGCAGCTCAAGCCCCTGATGGAGAGGAACTTCCTCGAGTACGCGAGCTACGTCATCATGGACCGGGCCATCCCGGACCTCCGCGACGGGTGCAAGCCCGTGCAGCGCCGCATCCTGCACACCCTGTCCGAGATGCACGACGGCAAGTTCCACAAGGTCGCCAACGTCATCGGCGAGACGCATGAAGCTGCACCCCCACGGCGACGCCTCCATCGGCGACGCGCTGGTGGTGCTGGCCAACAAGGACTACTTCATCGAGCGGCAGGGCAACTTCGGCAACATCCTCACCGGCCACGAGGCGGCCGCGCCCCGCTACATCGAGTGCCGGCTGACCCCGCTCGCCCTGGAGACGCTCTTCAACCCGGCGCTCACCGAGTACGCGCCCAGCTACGACGGCCGGCGCCAGGAGCCGATGGAGCTGCCCGCCAAGGTGCCCGTGCTCCTGATGCTCGGCGCCGAGGGCATCGCGGTCGGCATGTCCACCACCATCCTGCCGCACAACTTCGTCGAGCTGCTCGAGGCCGCAGATCGCGATCCTGAAGGACGAGAAGCGTCGAGCTGTTCCCCGACTTCCCCCAGGGCGGGCTGATCGACGTCGCCGAGTACGACGACGGGGCGGGCAAGATCCGCGTGCGCGCGAAGATCGAGAAGGTGAGCGGCGCGCAGAAGCTCGTCATCCGCGAGGTCCCCTTCTCGCACCACCACCACGTCGCCTCATCGCCTCGATCGAGGCGCCGTGCAGAAGGGCAAGGTGAGCGTCAGCGACGATCAGCGACTTCACCACCGACAAGGTGGAGATCGAGCTGCAGCTGTCGCGCGGGCGCGACGCCGAGAAGGTGCATCGACCAGCTCTACGCCCACACCGACTGCGAGGTCTCGATCAACTCCAACATGGTCGTCATCCGGGACGACCGCCCCGTCGAGGTCACCGTCTCCGAGTACCTGAAGGAGTTCACGGGCATCCTCAAGCGGCAGATCAAGGCGGAGCTGGAGCACGAGCTGGCGCGACTCGAGGACCGCCGGCACTGGCTGACCCTGGAGCAGATCTTCATCGAGAACCGGGTCTACAAGCGCATCGAGAAGGCGGCCACCGAGGAGGCGGTGCGCACGCAGGTCGTACGACGGGCATGAAGCCGTTCAAGAAGCTGTTCGTGCGGCGCCATGACCGACGAGGACGTCACGCGCCTGCTCGACCTGAAGATCCGCCGCATCTCGCGCCTACGACATCAGGAAGAACCGGGGCGAGATCAACGACATCGTGGCCGCCATCAGGCAGTGCAACGCGAAGCTGAAGAACCTCACGAAGACCACCATCGCGCTGGCTCACGGGCCTCGTCGAGAAGTACGGCGCAGCGCTACCCCCGCCGGACCGAGATCGAGACCTTCCACACGGTGGACAAGATCGCCGTGGCGAAGGCGAACATCCGCCTGTCGCTACGACCGGGACGCCGAGCTTCTTCGGCTCGTCGCGTGCGCGGCGGCCGAGTTCGTGATGAACGTCACCGAGTACGACAGGATCCTCATGGTGACCGCCGACGGCACCTACCGGATCATGGCCCCGCCGGAGAAGGCTGTGGATGCCCGGGCCCGCTGCTGTACGCGGCGGTCTTCGACCCGAAAAAGGGCGCGCACCTCACCCTGGTCTACCGGGATGCCGCGAGGTTCGCCGTGGGGCAAGAAGGGTGCAGCATCGAGCGGTTCATCACCAACAAGGTCTACTCGCTGGTCAAGGAAGGCTCGCAGGGCATCGAGTTCCTCACCGACAGGAAGAGCCCCGGCCCGGTCGATCCTGCACATGGTCCCGGCCAAGCGCCAGAAGGTGAGGTCGGTCACTGTCAACCTGAACTCGCTCGCCCCGTGCGGCCTTGCCGCGCGCGGCACCAAGCTCGCGGCCAAACCGCTGGAGAAGGTGGAGCCTGTGCCCGAGAAGGAGAAGCCCGCGGGACAGGGCGTGAAGGGCAGGAAATGACACGGGGCGGGGGCGAGCGGTGACCCCGCGCGACAGGCTCCTCACCGCTCTGCGCCGCGGGACTCCAGACAGGGTCCCTGTCATGGAGATGGCCATCGATTGGAGGGTAGTCCGGGGCACCGGCGCATCGGGCTACTTCGACATGGTCGAGCGGATCGACCTCGACGGGGTGCCGGCAAACCAGGTCGCATACCTGCTGGGCATCCGCGGCCTGTTCCTGCGCCATGCCCGGTTCTACACGGACCCCTGGGGCGTGCGAAAGCGCCTGATGCAGGAGCTCCTCCCCTATGCCGTCAGCCATCCCGTGCAGACCATGCGCGACCTGGACAGGCTTCGGCCTCCGGATCCCCGGCGCGACCCGCTCCTGGCCGCCGTGCGCGAGACGGCCCGCAGGGTGGGCGGCAGGCGGGCAGTGCTGCTCGTGACCACTGCCGACTTCTCCGCCTCCTGGAACCTCTGCGGGATGGAAAGGCTTCTCACGAGCTACATCGAGGAGCCCGCCTTCGCCCGCCGGCTGGGCTCGATTGTCCTGGACTACAGCGCCGCCCTCTGCCGCCATGCCGTGCGGGAGGGTGCCGACGCGGTGGTGCTCTCCGACGACTACGCCTTCAAGTCGGGGCCGCTCATGTCGCCCGCGCAGTTCCGCCAGTTCGTCTTTCCCCTTCTGCGCGCAGCGGTCGCGGCGGTGCACGAGGCGGGGGCGCTGTGCGTGAAGCACACCGACGGCAACGTGTGGGACCTGCTCGAGCCCATCGTCGAGGCCGGCGTGGACGCCGTGGGGCCGCTCGAGCCGGGCGCGGGCATGGACCTTGCCCAGGTGAAACGCCGGTTCGGCGGCCGTGTCGCCGTGGTGGGAAACGTGGACGTCGACCTGCTGTGCAGGGGCACGCCGCAGGAGGTCCGGTCTGCCACGAAGACTGTGGTCGACGCCGCCTCTGCCGGGGGCGGCTACATACTCTCGTCGGGCAACACGATCACCTCGGCCGTCCGGCCCGCGAACTTCCTCGCCATGATCGAGGCTGGCCGCCGCTGACGTCCCGCATCTCCGCGGCCTGCGGACGCAGGAAGACCCCGTAGGCCGCAGCGAGGGCGAACCCGAGGACGAAGGAGTACCACGTCCACAGCGGTATTCCCAGCAATATGATCGGGGCCCTTCCCCATGCCCAGAAGTCGTTGGCCAGGATGAACAGCACGACGAAGGGAACCGCTTTCCAGGCGACGCGGCGGGGAACGCGCTCGACGAGCTCAGGCTTCCCCGCGGCCGAGGGGAACAGCAGGCTCACGGCGACGAAGACTGCCGCCGCCGCGGCGACCGCTGGCACCACGGGCTGGATGCCCGGGATCCGGATCACGTCGAAGTAGAAGAGCGCCACGAGCGTTTCGCCCGCCACGATGCTCGCGGCAGCGCCCTGCCGGTTCGCCCTCGTCCAGTACAGCCCGCCCAGGACGGTCGGCGCAAGCACTGCCAGTCCGGTAAACGAAGACCTGTTGATGAAATCGAGGATCGTCCGCGGAGGACGCAGCGCGAGGAGCATGCCCGCGATGCCGACCCCGAGCACGACAGCACGCTGCACCCAGACCCCACGCGCCCGGGCCGGGAAGAAGTCGCCTGTCACGAGCGAGCCCACCGTGAGCAGCTGCGAGTCCATCGTGGACATGAGGGCTGCGAGGCCGCCGGTCAGGAGGATCGTCGCGAGCACGGGGCTCGCGTACCGCGCCAGGAGCATCGGGTACACCGATTCCGACTGCGCTGCCGACAGGGCAGGGAAAGCGTGCCTTCCCATGACGCCGATCGAGACGGTCAGGAAGAAGAGCACGGTGGTGATGACAGGGTACAGCACCACGGTCGTCTTCAGCGCGCGCTGGTCGCGGGAGGCGATGAGCTTCTGGAACAGCTGCGGGAACATGGGGTCGGCGAAGAACCAGAGAAAGAGAAACCCGAACCAGGCGCCGGGACTCATCGAGCCGTCCTGGCCCGGGCGACTGTACAGGGCGGGGAACGCCGTGCGCACCTCTTCGTTCACCCGTACGAACCCGCCGCTTCGCTGCGCGATGAGCGCGAACCCCGCGGCGGCGAAGGCGAGGATCATGACCGACTGCACCACGTCGGTCCACGCGATGGAACGCATGCCGCCCAGGACCACGTAGATCACGATGCACCCCGTGACCAGCGCCGCCCCTGCGGCGTACGGGATGCCCACAAGCGACTCGAGCGACCTGCCGCTCGAGATGGCCTGGATGGCGATGTACGGCAGCGTGAAGAGGATCAGCACCGCGGAGAACATCTTCCTGAGAAGCGGGGAGCCGTATCGGTCGGCGATGAAGTCCGTGGGCGTCACGTAGCCCCGCTCGCGCGACAGGGCCACGATGCGCCTGCCGATCACGAAAAGGCCGAGGGCCATGAAGCCCGTGCCGAAGCTCATGATGGGGTAGTACGCGTAGCCGATCCGGTAGCCGGCGCCGGAGAGCCCGAAGACGGTGTAGGCGCTGAAGTTGGTGGAGGCCATGGTGATGAACAGCAGCACCCGGCCCAGGCTCCTGTCGGCAAGAAGGTACTGCACGCTGCTCGCGGCCGCGCGACGGCGCACGATGATCCCGATGACGACCATGAGGACGAGATAGGCGAGGACGATGGCAAGGCTCGCGGTCATGCTTCCTCCCGCGGGTCGGGATGGCCGAGGCCTTGCGCATGACCCGAAAGAAATGGGTGAAGGATCGAGGGTAGCAGGAACCGGCGGCCCTGCATAGCGTCGGCCCGCAGTTCCCGCGGTCGCGTTTCCGCGGAAACGTCCCCCGTGGCAGACGTCATTCTGCTCCTGGCGATGTCCGGTCGGACCGCCCCGTCCGCAACATCGACGCAGACTTGGCAGACGCGCTGAGGAAGGAAAGCCTCGCCCGGAGAAAGAGCATCAACTCCCTGATCCTCGAGCTCTTGAGGAGCTCCCTTTTCCCCGGCTCCCTGCCGGCGCCCCCGCAGGCCGTATTGCGATCTCGACTCCCTGGCAGGTACCTGGACACCAGAGGAAGCCAGGGATTTCGAGGATGCTGTGGCCCCCCTCGGGAAGGTCGATGAGGGTCTCTGAGCTGGAGAGTTTCCGCTCCCGCCCCCGGGTCAGGGTCCTCACGGTGACTGAAAGGACAGCCTGGTTCTATTCACGGGTTTTCGCGGCTCTGCGCAGGAAAGCCAGGCCCATCCCCACGAACGACATGTGGATCGCGGCCTCCGCGATGGAGCGCGGTCTCACGCTCATCACGCTGGATGCGTATTGTCGGGAAATCGACGGCCTGCTCTGCCACTCACCCTGAGCCGTAGCGGGATCAGATCGCCTCGATCGTCGAGGGCGGCTTCGGCGTCACGTTGTAGGTGACGCTCACCACGCCGTCCACCTCGCGCGGTGATGCGGTCGGCGAGCCGCTCGAGCGTCGCGAACGGCAGCGGGGTCGGCGTCGCGGTGACCGCGTCCGTGCTCTCCCAGCAGCGCACCTCGATCTGCAGGCCGAACGCGCGCTTGCCCGCCGCGCACGCCGGTCACCCGGTCCTGGTGCAGGATGGCCAGGTACTGGAAGGCGCCGCTCGCGGCCAGCTCCTCCTCGACGATGGCCGTCGCCGCGCGCACGACGGCGACGCGCTCGGGGGTGACCGGGCCGATCACCCGCGCGGCCAGCGCGGGCCCGGGGAACGGCGGCCGGTCCCAGATCTCCTTCGGCAGGTCGAGCGCCCGGGCCACCTTGCGCACGCCGGTCTTCCGCAGCTGGATGATCGGCTCGAGCACCGTGTAGCCGAAGGCCTTCACCGTGTCGATGCCGAGCTGGGCGAGGATGTTGTGCTGGCGCTTCACGCCGGCCACCGTCTCCTCGACGTCGGTGTAGTTGGTGCCCTGCAGCAGGAACCGCGCGCCGCTCTTCTTCACGAGCGGGCCGAACACGGTCTTGTAGAAGGTCTGGGTGATCGCCTCGCGCTTCTGCTCGGGATCGTCGATGCCGGCCAGGGCCGCGAAGAACTGCCGCCGGGCGTCGATCACCTCGACCTTCACGCCGAGGCGCCGGAACAGCGACGCGATGCGCTTGGCCTCGCCCTCGCGCATGATCCCGTTCTCGATGAAGTAGGTCTTCAGCCGCCTGCCGAGCGCCCGGTGGCCGAGCAGGGTGACCACCGAGGAGTCCACGCCGCCCGAGAGCGCGTTCACGGCCACGCCGTCGCCGACCGCTCTCCGCGATCGCGCGCGACCTGGTCGCGGATGAACGTCGCGGGCTTCAGGTCCTCGAGCCGTATCTCCCGGATCTTCTCCATTGAGGGGCCTCCTCGTGGCGGGTTTCCGTGCGCACCCTTCGGCAGGGCAGCCCTCAGGAGAAGCGGACGAGCGGCAGCCCCAGAACGCGGTCCATGATCGCATGAAGCAGGGCAGGTGGCAAGAACACGACGATGCTGACGAGCATGGTCAGCTCGAACAGAAGGCTCGACCTCTCCACGGGCCGGCCTGCCAGCCGTCGCGCAAAGGCGCCCCACGCGATCCCGTAAGCATTTGCGATCATCATCACGCGGATCGCGCCGAGGATGCCGCGGGCCGGCGCCGGGCCGTAGGTGTCGAGGAGCTGCTGCCATGCCTCCCGCGCGGGTCTTCCCCGCGCATCGGCGTAGTGCTGCGCGAAGGCGATCGCCCGCGCCTCGTCGGCCGGGACCGCACTCGCGTCTCCCCCCAGCATGGCCTGGATCTCCTCGGGGCTCATGCCCTGGGCGAGCGCCATGCGCGCGTGGGCCCACGAGCAGACCTCGCAGCCGTTCACCTCGGTCACGGCGAGCATCAGTCTCTCGCTGAAGGCCCGACCCGGCAGACCCCGCCCGCGGGCTGCCAGGAGAGACGGCATGCTGCGGATGCCCTCCTGCAGGATTCGGTAGCACTCCCCCGGGGAGTAGATCCTCGCATAGAACTCGTGCGCCATCAGAGGCTCTCCCGCACGCCGCGGACCCGGTGGGTCGTGCGCACCGCTGCCCGCGCGATCTGCCGGACCTGGAAGTCCTGCATTGCATCGAACGCGGCAAGCAGCCTCCCCTTGTCGGGGTACTCGTCGAGGCCCCCAGCTTCCAGCGCAGAGAGCAGCTCGTGCGCCGCTTCGATGGTCGACAGGCACCAGGGGGCGGGCTGGCGCTTGATCGTGAACCTGCTCGGAGTGGTGGGCTCGATCGCGATGCGCGGCAGCGAGAGCAGCGAGGGGCTCTGCCGCACGACGGTCCGGGCACAGTGCCAGGTGCCGTCGACGATGAACACCACGATCCTGCGGCCGCGCGGCTCCAGGCCTTCGATCCTGCCGCCGCGCAGGCGCATGGCCGTGGATCCCGGGTACAGGAGCAGCGCGAGGGTGCCGGGGTCGTCGATCAGCTCGCGCACCCGGGGGTGAGCGTCGAAACGGATACCCGTGATGATCTCGCTGTTGGCGAGGTTCAGGCATGTGAGCCTGCCCGTGGTGCATTTCTGCCGGTGGTGCTCCTTGGGGTGCATGAGCAGCACGATGCGCGTGCGCGTCTGCAGGGGAGGCTCCGAGGGGCACAGGCAGCAGGAGCGCGGCCGCATGCACGCCAGGCACATCTCCCTCGCCATCGTCTCCCCCCCCCGCCGGCCCGCCCGCGCTCAGCGGGGAGCGGCCGCGATGAAGGCCTGGATGCGCTCCTGGACCTCCTTCTCGCGCCCCAGGAGCAGGTGGCCTCCGCTGTCGAACTCCGCAAGCTGGGCCCCCGCGATGCTGCGGGCCACCAGGCGCGCACCTTCGATGGGCGGCGCCGGGTCATCCACGGCGTGCACGAGCAGCGTGGGAGAGGTGATGCGGCCGTAGCCCAGCCCCTCGTTGATCGAGGGGTTGGAGGTGTACATGTCGAAGAGCACTCCCCGGGTCCGTCTGCTGATGGGCAGGCTTCCCAGCATGATCTGCTTCGCAAGTGCCGTCGTCTTCTCCTTGCCCAGGTCCCGCAGGATTTCCCACGGCACGAACATGCCCAGCATCCCCTTCGAGAACAGGCGCACCGCGGCCCAGTAGACGAAGTCCGAGCCGAAGACCACGCGCATCGCGGGCTTCGGCGGCAGGGCTGCCGTGCCGCCGGGGACGTTGGAGGAGATCAGCACCAGGCCCCGGCAGCGCTCGGGGTGGTTGATTGCAAAGTGCAGGGCCGCGGTCCCCCCGGCGGAATTGCCCAGCACGAACACGCGCGCGATTCCGAGTGTGTCCAGGAGCTGGACGAACGCCTCTGCCTGCATCTCGGGGGTCGCGTCGGCAGGCAGAGAGGAGCCCAGGTACCCGAAGCGCGAGGGAAGCACCAGACGGTAGCCAGGCCCCAGGTACGTGGAGGCCAGTCCCTGCCCCTGGTCCACCCCGCCGGTAATGCCGTGCGACACCAGGACGGTGGGGCCCTCCCCGTCCAGCATGTACTCGATGGTGCCGCGGGGAACCTGCGCCACCTGCGCGTGGATCGCGGCGAGGTGATCGCGGCCACTGCGCAGGCTGCGCGCATAGGCGGCAAGGACAACGCCGAGGCCGACAAGAACAAGGACGGCGACAACGGTCCAGATCAGGGCCCGTGCGGGAATTGTCAAAGCGAGAGACCTCCTGGGAGCATGAAGACCGCTGTATACCGCCGCTCGGCCTCGCGGGTCAAGAGCCATGCGGGTCTGTCTCGCCGGGGGCCGCGCATCCTGATATGATCCGGGCCATGCGGAAGACCAAGATCGTCTGCACGCTGGGACCGTCGACAGACACCGTGGAGGTGCTGGCAGAGCTGCTGCGGGCGGGCATGAACGTGGCCCGGTTCAACATGGCGCACGGCACCCACGAGTCGCACGCCGCCTCCATCGCGCGCCTGCGCGATGCCAGCCGGAAGACCGGCATCCCCGTGGCGCTGCTCCTCGACGTGAAGGGGCCCGAGATCCGCACGGGCCTCGTCGAGGGCGGAGGCGCCATCGAGCTTGCGGCCGGCAGCCGGATCGACGTCACCGTGGCCGGCGAGCCCTGCGTGCCCGGCCGCATCAGCCTGACCTACGGGGACCTCCCCCGACAGGCCGCCCCCGGGACGCACATCCTGATCGCCGACGGGACGATCGACCTGGAGGTCGTGTCCGTGGCTGGCCAGGTGATCCGGTGCGTGGTGCGCACCGGCGGCAGCCTCGGCTCGCGAAAGAACGTGAACATCCCCGGCATCAGGAGCAGCCTGCCCGCGGTCACCGAGAAGGACATCGCCGACATCCGCTTCGGCGCGGCCCAGGACATGGACTACGTGGCCGCCTCTTTCGTCCGCAAGGCCCAGGACATCCTGGACCTGCGCCAGACCATGATCGCCGCAGGGCGCCTCGATGCACATCGTCGCGAAGATCGAGGACGGGGAAGGGCTGGCGAACATCGACGAGATCATCCGCGTGGCAGACGGGATCATGATCGCCCGCGGCGACCTGGGCGTGCAGCTTCCCACCGAGGAGATCCCGCTGGCCCAGAAGCGGATCATCCTGAAGTGCCACGAGCAGGGCAAGGCTGTCATCACGGCCACGCAGATGCTGGACTCGATGATCTCCAACCCCAAGCCGACCCGGGCGGAAGCCACGGACGTGGCCAACGCCATCTTCGACGGCACGGACGCGGTCATGCTCTCGGGCGAGACAGCGAGCGGGAAGTACCCCGTGCAGGCGGTCCAGACCATGGACAGGATCGCGCGCGCTGCCGAGGATTCCCCCGAGTACGAGTCGCGCGTGCGGCGGTTCCTGCGCATCGACGACATCCGCGACGACATCGCGCAGGCTGTCACGCGCAGCGCGTTCCTGGTGGCGCGCGACATCAAGGCCACTGCGATCCTCGCCCCGACGCTGCGCGGCTCCACCCCGAAGCTGATCAGCCGCTACAGGCCCCGGCAGGTCATCCTCGCCGTGACCCCCTCGGAGAGCGTGGCGCGCAAGCTCCTGCTGTACTGGGGCGTGGTCCCGCTGATCGGGTGCCTCGCCGAGGACTCGGATGCGATGCTGAACGACGCGCTTCGCCTGGCACTCGCCCGGGGGCTGATCCGCAACTTCGACAGGGTCGTGATCCTTGCCGGGGTTCCCGTCAACTCGCCCATCATGCTGAACATGATCCGGGTGCACTTCGTCGGCAACGTGCTCAACAAGGGCACGCGCGGGTTCGGCGGGTATGCCTCGGGGCGGATCGTGAAGGCCGAGGACGCGCTGGCCGCGGAGCTCGCCCTGAGACACGACGACACCGAGATCCTGCTCACCCGGTTTCTCACGACAGACTTCCTGCCCCTTCTCACGGGCCTGCGGGGAGTGATCCTCGAGGAGTCCTCCTACCTCGACACGGAGACGATCCTTGGCGTCGAGCCCGGGCTCGTCCTCATCTCCGCGGTTCCCAACGCTGTCTCCTCCCTGGAGGCGGGCCTCACCGTGACCCTGCACGGCGAGGAGTTCGTGATCTACGAGGGGGAGATCACGCGGGAGGTCCGGGCCTGAGCGAGCCCCTGCCGCCGCACATCCTGCTGCTCGCCGCCGGTGCACTCACCTGCACCGCCCTCAGCGCGTACATCGTCACGCGGTGTGACCGCAGGATTGCCGTGGCAGCCGCGCTCACCTCCCAGGTCGGGTTCTTCCTGCTGCTCCTCGCCCGCTGCATGGGGCTCGTTGCGGTCACCGCGGCGCAGACGGCGTTCCACGCCTCGCTGGAGAGGGTTGGACTCGTCACCGCGTCGGTCGGGGGAGTCCTCTTCGCGGGGCTCCTCGCCTTCCGGCAGCGGGAGGCCTGGCTGGCCGCGGGCTTCGCCCTGCTGGTCGCGGCCGCCCTGGCCGCCGGTTCCGGGACCGCAGTGCGCACGTCCCTGCCGGCGCTGCCGTCTGCCCCCGCCCTCCTGTACATGGCCTCGGCGCTGTACGTGTTCCTCGCCCGGCGGCGGCTGTTCCCCGAGCTGACCGCCAACGTCCTGGACGCGGCGGTCTTCGACTCCCGCGACGCGGTGGTCGTTTTCGACCGCAACGGCGCGTACATCGACTCGGGCACCGCAGGCCTTGCCGGCGCGGTCTCCTTCGAGGGGATGACCGACATGGGCGAGTTCCTGCGCCGTGTCCAGCGTTCGCTGGTCTCGGGTCAGTTCTTCACGCTGGAGGAGCTTGCCTGCAGGGACCACCGACGCATGACCCGCGAGATCTCCCTCGCCGGTCCCGACGGGGCGCGCCACTACCTCGTGCTCGCCAACCCCGTGCGGCCCCGGCCGCGATCGCGGCTGGGCTGCGTGTGCGGGTTCTACGACATCACCCCGCAGAAGAGCCTCGAGGCCGAGCTCATCGCGCGCACGGCGGAGCTGACAGACCTCAACGCGCGCCTGGCCGGCTCGCTCACCGCGGCGGAGCGGCTGGAGTCGGAGCGCGCGCGACAGGCTGCCGCCGAGGAGGTCCACCGGACCCTCGGCCTTCGCATCGAAGGCCTGGTCGCCTCGATCGGGGGCGGGGCAGCGGTGGAAGACGTGGTGGAGGGCTGCAGGGCCGTCATGGCCGATGTCAGGTCGACGGTCGCCGCGCTGTTCTCGCAGGGCGCACGCAGGGGAACACGCGCATGATCAGGGTTGCCATCGCCGACGACCAGGTGCTGCTGCGCGAGATGCTGAAAACCATCCTGTCGAAAGATCCCGAGATCGAGCTGGTCGGGAGCGCCGGCGACGGAGCCGAGATCCTGCGCATCTGCGAGGCCCGCCGCCCACAGGTGGTCCTTCTCGACATCCGCATGCCGACCGCCGACGGGTTCAGCGCCCTCGCGAGGATCAAGGAACGGTGGCCGGCCATCCGCGTGCTCATGCTCACGACGTTCCACGAAGACACGGACATCGTGGACGCCTTCGCCTCCGGGGCGGACGGGTACGTCCTCAAGGACGTGAAGCCCGAGAGCCTCGTCATGGCCGTGAAGTGCGCCGTGAACGACCTGTGCGTGATCCACAAGCCGGTCTACGAGTTCATCGCCCGCCAGTTCCTGGTGTCGGTGGGCAGCGAGGTGTCCGTGCCGGACTGCGGGGACGAGGCTGTCTTCGACGCCGTGGACAGGTCCATCATCCGCATGATCGCCGAGGGGAAGGCCAACAAGGAGATCGGCGACTCCCTCCACTACGCGGAGGGGACCGTGAAGAACCGGATCTCCCGGATGCTCGCCGCCTCGGGGTGCAAGGACCGGACGCACATCGTGATGTTCGCCCTCAGGAACGGGCTGCTGTAGCCTCGCCGGCAAGGGGCACGAAGGCCCGCACGAGGAACCCCGACTCGCCGTCGGAGAGGAAGCGCGCCTCCCCGCCCAGCTCGGCCAGGCGCGCCTCGATGCCCGACAGGCCGAACCCCTTCGTGATCGTCGGCGCGCCGCGGCCGTTGTTCTCGACGTACAGCTCGCAGCCCGAGACGTGGTAGCGCAGCGCAATCCCGATGCGCGTCGCCCTGCCGTGGCGCAGCGCATTGGTGATGGCCTCCTGGCAGACCCGGGTGAGCGCGTCGAGGCGGGCCGCATCGAGGCGCACCTGCCTGCCCTGGACGACAAGGTCCACCTCGACCCCGGCCCGGCGCAGGTCTTCCGCCGCTGCCTCCAGGAAGGCCGGCAGCTCGTGCCCGGCCCGGCCGCGGCTCTCGCGGGAAACCGAGCGCAGGTCCTCCAGGCAGCCGCGCAGGATCCGTGCCGCCGACTCGAGCGCCGGTGCCCGGGTCGACGGACCCGTCGAAAGCCGCGCGACCTCCAGCAGGGAGATGACCAGCACCAGGCTGTGCCCGAGGATGTCGTGCACGTCCCGCGCAAGGGTGTTGCGGGCGCGCACCTCGGCTGCCTGGCGGGCGATCGAGGCCAGGCGCCGCAGCTCCCCGCCCGCGAGGTCGAGGTCCCGCATCCGCAGCGCAAGCTCCCTGTGCAGGCGGACCTGCGACGTGACGTCGATCGCCCTCAGGACGGTGGCCTCCCGCCTGCCCCAGCGCCGCACCGGCACGAGGAGCATCCTCCAGTGACCGTCGTGGACGGTTTCCACGATGTGCTCGATCCCCGGGCCCCCGCGCCGCAGGCCTACGGCCAGCCGGGGCAGGGCACCGACGCCGCGGGTCCGCACGGCCGCGATGGTCGCCCTGTTGAGGAACCTCTCCAGCGGCCCTTTCGCAGAGGGCGTGCGAAGCCTGCCGTCACGGAACGCCGCCCGCAGCCCCTCGTTCCAGGCGAGAGGTTTCCCGAGGCTGTCGAAGAGCATCAGCCCTTCGGGCGAGTGCAGCAGCGCTGCCCGGCGCGCCACGGGAGTGATGTCCAGGAGGTAGTTCTGGAAGACCCCGATCGACAGAAGCGACAGGGACAACGCGAAGCCCAGCGGCGTGACGTCGAAGGGAAAGACCCGCGGGTGCACGAGGAAGGCGACGTTCGAGAGCAGAGGGGCGATGATCGCGGCGGCGAAGAGCCAGATCATGACCGGCCTCCTGCGGCCGGCCCGAACGTAGGCGCGAACCCAGAGACCGGCGGCCAGGAGGCCGAGGCTGTACTCATACGCCCTGTGCGGGTAGAACAGCACGCCCGGGGAGAACCCGTAGATGTCCCATGCCGCAAAAAACAGGTGGTGCAGGGGGTTGGTGACAACCGCCGCGAGGAAGAGGGCCGAGGGTGCGGAAAGCAGGCCAATCATCAGCACAGGCGGCAGCCGTCCCCGTGCGTAGGCGTAGGCGAAGACGAAGAAGGACGGCATGAGCCCGCAGAACCCGACGTACTGCACCAGGAGGATCAGCCACTTTGCCCGTGGATCCAGTGTCGCTGCCGCGGCCAGCTTGGCGAGCAGCCACAGCAGGAACGTGGCCTGGAAGGCGAGGTACGAGTACGTGAGGGGCGAGCGGCGGGCGCGCAGGAACACGGCGATCATCATCCAGGTGAACATCGCGGCGGAGAAAAGGTGGGTCAGGAGGATCCAGTAGTTCTCTGCGAGCAGCGCGCCCAGGCGGGGATCCAGTCGAGTCTCCTTGGTGGCGGAGTATATCTCCGTGGCCGACGGCTGCGCAATCGACCTGCCGCGATGACTTTCGTCATGCCCGGGTGCAGCGGCAATGACTTTCGTCACCGGCACGGTGACCACTGTCCTTCGTGGCTGTCGCGCCGCGCGGGTACACTCCTTTCAACCAACTGCGCGCGAAAGGAGATTCGGCACATGGCGAGGAGAACACGCTTCTGGCTGATCTTGGGCGTCCTGCTCGGTCTTGCCCTTGCAGGGTGCGGAGGCGCCGGGCCCGAGATTCCAGGCGACGGCGATGATGACGACTCGTCGTGGACCATAGCTGTCCGGGAGCTGTCCCCCATCGCCGACTACGACTGGTGGTTCTACACCCTCGACCAGACGCCGTACCTCGACTGGACCGATGTCACCGACGGGGTGACCTGGCAGCTGCAGGTATCCCAGGACCGCAGCCTCATCGTCGCCCCCGACCTCACGGGCGCCGTGCCCATCATCGACTGCTCGACCTCCAGCTACCAGGTCACGGCCGCGTGCGCCTGGGAGGGCTCATGGTTCTGGCGCGTGCGCGCGTTCAAGGCAGATGGGACTGCGAGCAGGTGGACGATGCCGTTCCAGTTCGTGCCGAGCCAGCTTCCCACCTTCACCATGTTCCCCGCCAACAACGGCATCACCGACGACACGACCCCCACCCTGGACTGGAACGACGTCACGGGTGCCGTGAGCTACGACATGACCGTGGCCAGCGGCAACGACAGGGATTTCTACGAGATCTTCACCGTGACGGCTCTCCCGGGCTCCGAATACACGCTCAGTGGTGTCGCCCCGCAGCTGCTCACTCCCGGCACGACGTACTACTGGTTCGTCCGCGCACGCAACGAGGACGGGCTGTACGGGGAATGGACCATGGGCTACACGTTCACCGTGCAGACGACCGATGTTCCGGTGGGCAACCTGCGCAATGGAGTTGCCACGCTGGACAAGACCCCCGAGCTGAGCTGGAACGCCGTGAGCGGGGCAACCCGGTACGAGGTCTCCATCGCCGACTCGGCCGTGGAGCTGGATGCAGCCATGGCCGCGAACGTCACCGTGACGAACTACGAAATCCCGCTCCCGTCGGCGTTCGGAACGCACAAGTACTGGCGGATCAAGGCATACAACGCCTCGAACGTGCTCATCGCGACGAGCGCGGACTTCGATTTCGTGATCTCCAACGCCTTCAGTCCCGTGGGCACTCCCAACGGCCTGACGAGTCCCACGGCTCCCACGCTGGGCTGGACCAGGCTCCTGGGGACTGACAACTACGAGGTGGAGATCGCGCGGGACCCCGATTTCCATGACCTCACGGAGACGGCCGGTCCGAGCACGAACACCTACCCCGTCATCAATTCCGTGAACTACGGCAGCAGCCGCTACTGGCGCGTGCGTGCCTGCAACAGCGAGGACGACGACAAGACGGAGTGGAGCGCCACCTTCTGCTTCACGGTGCGCTGGACCTACACGATCTCCGTCACGGCCCCGGCCAACGCCTCCACCATCTTCGACCAGACCCCGCTCCTCGACTGGAGCGACGTGAGCTTCTCGCACACGTACGAGGTGTGGGTCTGCGACAGTTTCCCCATCATCCCGAGCACCTCGTCCAAGTACGTGACCACGGACACCCTGTCGAAGCTGCAGCTGACTGCCGCGCTGCCCATGGAGGCTGTCCGGTACTGGCGCGTGCGTCCGTTCAACCTCGACGGCGTGGTCGGCGACTGGAGCAGCACCTTCCAGTTCACTCCGAGCGCCACGGTCACCCTCAATCCCACGGCGTCCTTTGTCTCCGCCGACCAGACACCGGACGTGTCATGGGCCGCGGTCAGCGGCGCCGCCTCCTACTGGATGCAGGTTGCCAACAGCGAGGCAGCCGTGTCGGGTGCGACGGCGGCCAGCAGGACAAGCCCCTACACCTTCGCCTCGATCCCTGTCGGCAGCTACCGGTACTGGCGTGTGCAGGCAAGGAACGACAGCGGCACAGGCAGCGCGTGGTCCGAAACCCGCTCAGTGGGAGTGACGTGGACGTACGCCGAGCCGACCGTTGCCCCGGTCGACGGCGGCGATACCACGGACAGGACTCCAGAGCTGGGATGGAGCACCATCAGCGGCGCATCCTCCTACGAGCTGCAGGTGAACCTCGACTCTCCCCCGTCTGACGGGAGCCCTGCGCGGGCCTGCCCGACCAACAGCTACCAGGTCCCGACGACATTGAACGTAGGGGAGACCTGGTACTGGCGCATCCGCCCGATCAATTCTGAAGGCTTCCCCGGGCCCTGGTCAAAAACCTGGTCCTTCAACGTGAAGTAGCGGCACGAGGAAGAGAAGAAAGTGGCGACGGCAGGAGGGCGGAAGCCCTCCTGACCGCCCATTGAGAAAGACAGGGGGGCTGCCGAAAGGCAGCCCCCCTGCATTTCGCTGAGCAGCTTCGCGGCCTAAAGCCTGAAGAAGGCCGCCGCGTTGTCGTGCAGCACCTTGCGGGCCAGGCGCTCCGCGGCGTTCCTGCCGAAGGCGCCGTCGCGCACCATGTCGTCCAGGATCCCCGCGATCGAGCCGGCGGGCGCCGCCGATGGCGCCGTATGCCTCCTCGGCGTGCCACGTGTCGCCGCCCAGCATCATGCGCGATTCGTCGGGCAGCACCTCGATGGCCTCGCGGAAGGCGCCGCGAAACCGTGTCGGGCTCAGCAGCCACGACCAGGTCAGGTCGATCCAGGTGTTGCGGTACACGAAAGCCATGCCCAGGAGCTCTCCCGTCCACGGGTAGCCCAGGTGCATGAGAAGGAACCGCGTGCGGGGGTGGCGCTCGATCAACCCGGCGGCGGCCAGCGGCCGCGAGCCCCGGATCTGCGCGGAGCCGAGGTGCATCTGGAAGGGAATGTCGCGCTCGCCAGCCAGCGTGCACAGCCTGTCCACGACGCAGTCGCCAAAGGCCTTCCTCTCGTGCGGCGAGGGATCGGTCTTTCCCCACGCGGCGCGCGCCGCCGCAGCGTCCAGCGTGTCGAAGTCCACCGGCCTGTCGTAGGCCAGGGCGTTCTTCAGTCCCACCTTGTTGAGCGAGGGCATCCTGTCCAGGACTACTGCAAGGCCCTCGAGGTACCCGTCGAAGCTGGACGGCTCGATGCCCAGCCTCTTCATCATGGCCCTGCCGTTGTTGCCGTTGTGGTCCAGCGCGTCGGGGTGCCATCCCGAGGCGAACGCGTTGATGCGCAGGACCGAGCGGTAGCGCTCGCCCAGCTGCTTTCGCGCGTCCATGAGCGGGTCCCGGTAGGGGTCCGAGATCGCCTTCTCGATCCCCGCCCTGTCCATGACCCGGCCGCTCCATGTGGGGTCGGTGTGCCGCTTCCTGATCTCAGAGTCCAGCGCCTGCCAGTTCGCCTCGGTGACCTCGCCGCCCTTCACGCTGTACAGCTCGCACAGGGCCTGCACCATGTTGCGGACGGCAGCGTTGGTGCCGCTCCCCTCCACGTACCGGGCGATGTCGGCCCACGTTCCCGGGCCGCCGTCGGAGGCACCCAGGGTGACGGGAGCCTCGCCCGGCAGCGGGTACGGCCGGGCCTGCGTCCATCCCGCGTAGCTCTCCTCGAGAAGCTGGCGAAGCCCGACCTGCCGGCCGGCACCCTCATCGGGCATGTGGTGCTCGTGCACATCCACGACCGGGATGCGCTGGATGAACCGCGCGAAGTGCCTGTCCATGGGGCCAGTATAGCCCGCCTCTCAGCCCCTGTCCTTCACCTGGAAGGCTGCCATCATCCCGGCCTCCATGTGCTCGGGGATGTGGCAGTGCAGCAGCCACGTGCCGGGGGTCTCGAAGGCGACCAGCAGGTCGACGGTCGAGCCGGCGGGCACGAGCACCGTGTCCTTCCACGCCGCGTTGGTCTCCGCGACGCCGTCCCGGGCAGCGACGAGGAAGCGCTGGCCGTGCAGGTGGATGGGATGCTGCATGGGGTGCTCGCCGTCCGGCTCGTTCACGATGCGGATCATCTTCACCTGTCCCACGGCGGCCTGGAGGGGGATGTCCATGCCCTCCCTGCCGCTCGCCCTGTCGCGGATGGCCCAGCGCATGGTGCGGGTGGTGGACATGGCGTTCATCATGGCCATGTGGCCATCCTCTTCCCACTCGATGGCAGAAGGGGCCCCACCCATGTCCATCATGCCGCCCATTGCCCCCATCCCGCCCTGCGCGCGAAGGGCGAGCACGTGGTCGGGCTGTGCCGGCGCGCGCGCCAGGAGCGCGGCCGCATCCCGTGCCATGGCCGCGTCCCCGCCGGGGGAGAAGAACCCTGCCGCGCGGGATCCTGCCTCTGCGGACGGCGCGCCCGCGACACGGATCGTGCCGAGCGCCACCGTCCGCGCAGGGCTCCTGTGCAGCAGGCGGAAGGTTCCCGCTGCCTGGAACAGGACGTCGGCGACCGCACGCTCGGAGGGGCCCAGCACCACCGACGAGGCGAGCACCTCGCGCGCCGCCCGCCCCGCGTCGCCCCCGATCACCTTCAGCACCTGCTCCTCGATCCCGACGGAGAACACGCGCGTACTGGCGGCGTTGGCGACGAAGAACCGCACCCGCTCGCCCGTGCGCACCTCGAGGGTCCAGTCGGTCCTGCCGTTGGCGAGGAAGGTGTTGCCGTACCGACCGCTCATTGCGTGTGTCACGACGTCGCGCGAGAACGGCTCCACGTCCCCGCCGCGCAGCAGGATGTCGTCGAGGAAGAGAACGACCTCGCGGTCCGCGGGCGGCCAGCCGCCCGGGGCGTTCGGCTTCCCGGCCGGCTCGACCAGGATCCCCCCGTAAAGGCCCAGCTCCTGCGCCACGTCTTCCCGCACGTGGGGATGGTACCAGAACAGGCCGGCGTCGGGGAAACGCAGGCTGTAGGTGTGCATCCCGTTCGGGGCCACGGCCTGCTGCGTCACACCGGGTACACCGTCGGAGGAGTTCTCCACCCGTACGCCGTGCCAGTGCACCGACGAATCCAGGTCCAGGCGGTTCGCGAACCTGACGGTGATGCTGCTGCCCTGCCTCACCCGCAGGAGCGGCCCCGGGACCGAGCCGTTGTAGGCGTACAGGCGCAGGGTCCGCCCCGCC
Source organism: uncultured Spirochaetota bacterium (assembly GCA_963733835.1). Classification (GTDB taxonomy): domain Bacteria; phylum Spirochaetota; class Spirochaetia; order SZUA-6; family Fen-1364; genus CAVTER01. Next base: position 114,701 of record CAVTER010000002.1, on the reverse strand, counting down.
ACCTGCCCGCTCACGGCGGCGGCTTCCAGGTCGTAGACCGCGCCGTCGGCGAGTGCGACCTCGCGGGAGGCCGCCGCTGCCGGAAGCCCGGCGACGCCGCGGGCAAAGCCGTCCGTGGCGGACCCTGCCGGCCCGCCCGCTGACGCGTGCCCGTGCATCTGGGCACCCAGGGAACCCGACACCCCGAAGAACAGAAAGGCGGCCACGAGGGCCGCCTGGATCAGACGAGAACCGGACAGTTTCTTCCGCTTCATACAGAGAATGTACACACGGCAGCGCTCCGGGAAAAGCGCGGCCTTCAGATCTGCACGGCCCCCACGCCGAGCATGCGCCCCGCTGCTGCGAGAACGCTCCCCAGCCTGCCGTAGGCCGCCGCGTGGTGGTGCGACGGCGCGCCGGACAGCCACCTCTCGGAGAAGTCGGCAACGCTGCCCCCTTCCCAGCGGAAGAAGGTCTGCGGGGCCGAGATGTCGCGCGGGTGCATGGGCTGGAACTCGCCCTGCGACGAGACGAAGTGAAACCTGCCGCTGCCGGTGTTCCCGATCGAGAACAGTGTCACCTCGCCGGGCCTGTAGGCGTAGTTGTAGGAGGCGCCGAAGCCGTGCACGCCCTTGTAGTAGATCGTGGGAACGACGCGCACGCCGTGGGCAGGGTCGGCGAGGCCGGGGTTTCCGTGGCCGTCGTGCGAGTTGAACATGAGGTCGCGCCGGTAGTCGAGGATGTAGTGCTCGAGGAACGTCGCGTGGCCCGCCACCTCCTCCAGCACGAGCATGGCGAGGGCACGCATCACGTCTCCCTCGCAGGTGAACGGCACGTGCGATTCCACCATGCGGGAGCTGCCGAAGAAGGGGATCACGCCGATCCTCTCGTCCGAGAGCCAGACCTGGTCCCACTCGGCAACCGCGTCGAAGCCCCCCGCCCTCACCACGGACTCCAGCGCCGCGGCAAGGCGCGCCGAGCGCAGCATCGTGGCCGGGTCGACCTCGACCTTCCTGCCCTTCGCCCTCTCGGCCTCGATGATCGCCTTCGCCTGCGCGTCGGTCACGTGCTGGAACGCGTCGATCACCTCGTCGTGCCCGATGGGCCAGCAGGTTGCGCCGAAGGTTTCCATGACCGCGTAGTTGTCCTGCATCATGTCGGTCATGCCCTCGTACGAGGTGCCGATGAGGCCGACCTTCGCGTTTGCAAGCCGCGCGCGCGCACGCGCGGCGCGGATCAGCTCGCCCATCCTGTCCATGGCCTTCTCGTCGTCCACGGGACCCGTGACGAGGAAGAACTCCCTGCTGGAACGCAGGAGCGCGCTGGTGAGCTCGGGAAGGCCGCACATTCCCGAGTTGACCATGATGAGGTCGAAGTCGGCCCCCTCGGGGAACTCGTCCACGAGCTGCGCGTTCCAGATGATGAGGGGAACGTCCAGCTCGCGCAGCGCGCGCATGGGCACGAGGCCTTTCTGGTAGGCGATCTCGACCACGACCACGCAGCCGACCCCCTCCCCCGTGAGCAGGTCGGCCGCCCGCGCCGCCTCGGCCTCGGACTCGAAAAACCCGGGGTTCACAACGGTGCCGAACCGGGAGAGCTTCTCCGCGTAGCGGCTGGCGACCCTGCGGGCCTCGTCGCGCATGTGCCCTGTCTTGTTGAACCGGTCCTCCAGCAGCGCGGTGACCAGGAGCCCAATCTTGAACTCCCTGGGCGTGATTGGCATGAGATCCTCCTTGGGCGGGTCGATCCTGGGGGCCGGCTGCCGCATGCTGCAGGGCACCGCCGGCCCGCCTTCGCATTCTACAGAAGAACCCGGCGGCCAGCAATCCTTGCGCCTCCGCCCCGGCAGCTCGGCCCCTGCCTCTCCCTGATGCATGGATCTGCTCGAATTGACGACATCCGGGCCTTGACCGTTCAAATCGCGCACCCTACTATCGCGTGCGGGTACACGGGGCAGGAGGGAGGCGGCTGCATGAGTGAGCTCTTCAGGGTGAATGAGGTGGACCGCCGGGTGTACGAGGAGCAGGTCCGCGAGTTCCTGCCCGACCGGCTCATCGACGTCCACACCCACGTCTGGCTCGATGCGCACTCCTGCCACAACCCGAAGGCGCACGAGCGCACCGTGAGCTGGCCCTCGCGGGTGGCCCGCGACAACTCCGTCGAGGATCTCGTCGAATCATACCGCCTCCTGTTCCCGGGCAAGACGGTCGTCCCCCTGCTGTTCTCCCTGGTCGAGGAAGGCGACGACATCGACCTCCTGAACGGCTACGTCAGCGCCTGTGCCGAGAAGCATCGCTTCCCCGCCCTCATCTTCGCGCACCCGTCCTGGAGCGGCGCGGAGCTGGAGAGGAAGATCCGCGCCGGCAGGTTCATCGGCGCCAAGGTCTACCTGAACCTGAGCCCCTCCTACATCCCCCGCAAGGAGATCCGCATCTTCGACTTCCTGCCGCCGCACCAGCTCGAGCTCCTGCACGAGAACCGCAGGGTGGTGATGCTGCACATCCCGCGCGACGGCCGACTGCGCGACCCCGTCAACCTCGCGCAGATGCTCGAGATAGAGAAGAACTGGCCGGGCGTGCGGCTGATCATCGCCCACGTGGGCCGTGCCTACTGCGACGAGGACGTGGGCGACGCCTTCACGGTGCTCGGCTCGACGAAGACCATGGTCTTCGACTTCACGGCGAACACCAACGCGGCGGTCTTCGAGCAGGCCATCCGCGCCTTCGGGCCCGAGCGGTGCCTGTTCGGCAGCGACCTTCCCATCACCCGGATGCGCATGCGCCGCACCTGCGAGGGCGGCGCGTACGTGAACATCGTGCCCCGGGGGCTGTACGGCGATGTCTCGGGCGACACGAACATGCGCGAGGTCGACCCGCCCGACGCCGACAGGCTCACCTTCTTCCTGTACGAGGAGATCCTCGCGATCCGCCGCGCCTGCGAGCGGGCCGGCGTGGACCGCAGGGGAGTGGAGTCCATCTTCTTCGGCACGGCGAAGCGGGTGCTGGGGCTCTGAGCGGAAAGGAAGGGTCGGGCATGCACACACCGTGGATCCCGGAGAAGCAGCTCGCGCGGGCGCTGGTCCGCAACGAGGCGTTCTGGACCGGGGAGCTGGACGAGCATCCCCTGCTGTGGCTGACGGTCCCCGATGCCCGGCCCGGCCGCCCGCCCGCCCCGCCCGCGACGGACGAGAGGCAGTGGACCGACGTCGACTACCTGATGGCGAAGGCCGAGGATTCCCTCGCGCGGACGCACTACGCGGCAGACGCGCTGCCGATCTACACGCCGTGGCTGGGCCCGGACCAGTTCTCCGCGTGGCTCGGAGCCGACCTCACCTTCAGCACCCGGGACAACACGTCCTGGGCCGCCCCGTTCATCGAGGACTGGAGCGATCATCCCGAGTTCCGCATCGATGCCGACAACCGGTGGTGGAAGACCTACCTCGAGATCCTGCGCGCCTCCGTGCAGGCCGGCCGGGAGAAGTGGGTGACGGGCTACCCCGACCTGCACACCGGCATCGACGCCCTGGGCGCCATGCGAAACCCCGAGAGGCTCATGATCGACCTCCTCACCGTTCCCGACACGATCAGGAGTGCGATGGGCCAGATGACGTCCCTCTGGAAACAGGTTGTCGACACCGTCTCCGACCTCGTGATGCCCGGCGGCCAGGGCACGACGAACTGGACGTATGGCTGGAGCGCGAAGCGCTTCGTCTGCGTCGGCCAGAACGACTTCACCTGCCTCATCAGCCCCGCCATGTTCGACGAGTTCTGCCTGGCCGACAACGTGGAGTGCTGCCGTGCCGTCGACCGGACCATCTACCACCTCGACGGGCCCACGGCGCTGCAGCACCTGCCCCGGCTTCTGCAGATCGGGAACCTCCACTGCATCCAGTGGATCCAGGGAGCGGGCAAGCCTCTCCCCTCCCAGTGGACGGGGCTGCTCAGGAGGATCCAGGCCGGGGGGAAGAGCGTCCAGGTGATGTACATGGGCATGCGGGGCACGGACACGATCGGCCGCGAGGTCGAGGCTCTCTGCCGGGAGCTCGATCCCCTGCGCCTCTTCATCGTCGCCGAGGTGGACAGCGTCGAGGCTGCCGCCCACGTCGAGGCAAGGGTCCGCGAGGTGTGCGCGCAGATGCGCTGCCGGCCGCACTGAGCAGGCCGGTGATCCCTCCGGCGCGGGCCTGCCCTACTCGCCCAGCTCCGCCCTGCCGGCCGCCAGGTCGGCGTTGATGTCGGCACACACGAGGTTGGCGAACTCGTCCTCGGAGACGATGCCCCTGACGAGGCTGTCGATGTGCCGGGCGTAGGCCGCCGCGAAAGGCGTCCAGGTGATGCAGGGGCTGGCCTGCCAGACGGTGAAGTACTTCGCGTCGTCGAGGGCGACAGCCCTGCGGCTGCGGTCAAACGACGTGGCGCCCGGCATGAGGCCGCGCATCGACAGGAGGGGCGGGATTCCCCATCCCGCCCTCGCGCGCTCGGCGCCGCGCTCGCCGCCCACGTACCACTCCCACACGCGGAAGGCCTCCCTCGGCACCCGCGTCCTCGCCTCCATGACCACCCCGGTGGCGCCCATGGTGCTGGTGACCCTCCGCGCGCCCGCCCGCACCACCGGCGTGGGCGCCCAGCCGTACTTCTGGAGGTCTCCCCTGTCCGACGCGAGCTGCGCGCCGTACCAGTATCCCAGCTGGGCGATGGCGGCCCGGTCGGACTGGAACGCGCTGCCCTGCCAGCCGGGGTTGGGATTGCGCGAGTTGCTCGAGACGTCCTGGGCCGGGAACCGGGCCCAGTACTTCCACAGGTCCTTCAGCCGCGGGTCGGCGTTCAGGACGTCCTTCTCGGGGCCGGCGTAGAACCCGATGCCCCGCGCAGTGGCCATGTCGGACACGAGGAACGGCACCCAGGCACTGTCCACGTCGTAGCCCCAGACGGTCACCGTGCCCGACGAATCGCGGCGGGTGAGCCGCTTCGCCAGCGAGAAAAGCTCGTCGTAGCTCATCGGGCGTGTCTCGCTGGGGAACGGGATGCCCGCCGCCTCGAACATCTCGCGGTTGTAGGTGATGCAGCCGATGTTGCTCGCCGCCTCGGCAAGCCCGTACCACGCGCCCTTCCCGTAGTCCCTGCCGTCGAACCTGTACGCCGCGCTGGCAGGCCTGTCGATGTCGGACGGGCGCACGACCGCACTCGAGCGGATCATGGCTGTCATGTCGTACAGGAAGCCGCGTTTCGCGTAGTATCCCGTGTCGGTGCCCACGCCCATGCGGGCAAGGTCGGCCGCGCCGCCCGTCGCCGCCTCCGTCGTCCACGTCGTCCAGTTCTCGTCGACCCGGACCAGGTTGATGTCGGGGTTGGCGGCGGAAAACCTCTGGACAGATTCCCGTGGGAGCTCGGCCTCGGCGCACATGAAGGTGACCGTCTTTTTCTGTGCCGCGGGCAGGCGGCCGACGGACAGGGAGACGAGGAGAAGTGCAGCTGCGGCGCGCACGGCAACCTGCATGGGCCGGGCATTGGACCACGGCAGGGTGCGGCTGTCAACGTGCGCTGCCCCCGCATCCTTGACCCGCGTGGAAGGGGCGGATTAGCATCCCGTCGTGAATCCACCCGCAGAGACTGCCTTCTACGACGCCGAGATCGCCCCGCGGCTTCCCCCCCGGCTCCTCGACTTCCACGCGCATGTCTGGCAGAGGTCGAGCTGGCGCACGGTGCCCTGGGAGGGGAGCGCGAAGGGCTCCTCCTACATGGTCACGGACGTGGACTACCCCGTCGAGAGCCTGCTCGCCGACGCGCAGCGCGCGTTTCCCGGCCGGGAATACCGCGCCGTCTGCTTCGGCCACCCCGGGCCGCAGATCGACAATGAGAAGGACACCGCGGTCGCTGCCGCCGCGGGCCGGACCCGCGGCATCTACCCCCTCATGGTCGCCGGGGCCGAGCTGCGCGTGCCGCAGGAGATCCTCCGCCGCCGGATCGAGGAGCACGGCTTCCTGGGCTACAAGGTCTTCCTGAACTGGCTGGGCGACGACTACGGGGACAAGAAAGTCGAGGACATGCTGGGCGCGAACGAGATGGACCTGGCAGACCGTCTCGGGCTGGTCGTGCTCCTGCACGTTCCCCGGTCGGGGAGGCTCGCGGATCCCGATATCCAGCGCGGGGTCCGGTGGCTGGCCGGCTCCTGGCCGGGCGCGAGAATCGTGCTCGCCCACTGCGGCCGCTGCTACCTTCCCGCCGAGATGGAGAAGGCGGTGCACGCGGTGCGGGATCTTCCCAACGTGTGGATGGACACCGCCATGGTCATGGACGAGACCGTGCTGCAGGCCGCGTTCGAGACCCTGGGCCCCGACCGCGTGCTCTTCGCGACCGACTACCCCGTGGCCGCGATGCGCGGCCGGCGGGTGCGCGTGATGGACCACTGGGTCGACGTGGTCGAGCCGGGCAACCCCGCAAGCGCCTGGCGCGTCCCCGCCCCGGGGATCCGCTCGACGTTCATGGCAGTGGAGATCGCGGCGGCGATCCTCGGCGCCGCAACGCGCGCCGGCCTGACCCGGGAGCAGGTCCACGGCGTGTTCTTCGACAACGGCATGCGCCTCCTCGCCGGGGTGGACGGCGGCAGCGGCGTGCGCCGCGTGCAGCAGGCGTGGGCGCCGTGACGGGCATGCCCCTGTGCATCGGCCTCGATCTCGGCACGACGAATGTCAAGGCCGTCGCGGTCGGTGAGGACGGCACGATCGTGTCCGCGGGATCCGCGCCGGTCGCCGTGCAGTACGGCAGCGACGGGGCGGCGGAGCAGGACATCGAGGAGATCTGGGAGGCGACGTGCACGGCCCTGTCCCAGGCCGTCGCGGGGCTGACCGCGGCCGGCACGGCCGGGTCGCGGGTGCGCGCGATCGGCGTCTCGAGCCAGGGGGGCGCGATCCAGCTCCTGGACGCGACCGAAAGTCCGGTGGGCCGGGTGATCGGCTGGCAGGATTCGCGCGCGAAGCGATGGAACGACGAGCAGACCGCCTCGCGGGGGAGCGCGTGGTTCGCCGATCACACGGGCTACGCGCAGTGCGCGAGCGCGGTGGGCCAGGTTCTGCGGCTGCGGGAGCACGCCGCGCTTGCTCCCGGGTTCCGCCTCGGGTTCGTCGGCGACGTGATCGTCGGCCGCCTGTGCGGCAGGCGCGCCCACGACGCGACCAGCCTTTCCGAGGCTGCCCTTCTGAACCCGGGCACGGGTGCCGAGGATCCCGAGGTGCTCGGCCTCATGGGCATCGAGCCCTCACAGCTTCCCGACCTGCTGCCGGTCGAGACCGGCCGGCGGGCTGCTCGCCGGGATCGCCGCCCGGCTCGGGCTGCCCGCGGGGATCCCTGTCGGCCCTGCCGTGCACGACCAGTACGCTGCCGCGACGGGCTGCGGGGCAGTGCGCGCGGGAGACACGATGATGGGCGCGGGGACCGCCTGGGTCCTCCTCGCCGTCACCGGCAGGCTGGCCGCGCCCATCGCGGGGGTCGCGCTGGTGGGCCGTCACCCCGTGCCCGGCCTGTTCGGGCAGATGCTCTCCATGGTGAACGGCGGCTCCTGCATCTCGTGGGCAGTGCGCACGCTGGGCCTCGGCGCACCCGGCATCGCGGAGCTGGACGCCCTGATGGCCCGGGTCCCGCCCGGCAGCGAGGGCCTGCGCTTCCGACCGCTTCTGTCGGACATCGGCGGCGGGGGACTCCTTCCCGGGACCACCGGGTCCCTCGACGGGCTTCGGCTCGGGCACACCGCCGCGCATATCGTGCGCTCGCTGGTCGAGGGGCTGGCCTGCGAGCTGGACCGTTACCTGCGCATGCTGGCCGCGGGGGGAGTGGAGGTCCAGCGGCTCATCATGTGCGGAAAGGCCGCGGCGAGCACCGTCACACCCCGGGTCATCGCCGACACCACGGGACTGCCTGTCGACTGCGCCTCGCTCGCCGAGACCAGCTCGCTGGGGGCCGCCGTCCTTGCCCGGCACATGCTCAGCCCCGATCTGCCCCTGGCGGCACTGGCGGACGGGATGAAACCTCCCATGCGACGGGTCGCCCCCGGCCCCGGGCAGGCAGAGGCCCGCTCGAGGAGTGACCGGTACGCCGCTTCGCTGACGGCTCGGCGGAGGTCCCCGGGACCCCGCGGACGGAAGGAGGGTCGCTGAGATGGAAAGCATCCGCGTGGGGCTCCTGCCCCTGTACCTCGCGCTGTACGACGACACGGCTGGCGAAGCCCGCCCCCGCGTGGAAGAGTTCACCCGCACGATCGCCGCGGAGCTGGGACGCAGGAACCTCGAGGTCGTTGCCGCGCCGGTGTGCCGGATCGAGAAGGAGTTCGCCGCGGCGGTCAGGAGCTTCGAGGCCGCGCGGGTGTCCGCCATCGTGACGCTGCACCTCGCCTATTCTCCCTCGCTCGAGTCCGTGAAGGCCCTGGCCCGCACGAAGCTCCCCGTGATCGTCCTCGACACCACGCCTGCCTGGTCGTTCGGCCCCTCGCAGGACCCGGCCGAGATCATGTTCAACCACGGCATCCACGGCGTGCAGGACATGTGCAACCTCCTGCTGCGACGCGGCAAACCCTTCGCGCTCGAGGCCGGCCACTGGCAGCGCTCGGACGTCCTGGACAGGGTCGCGGCCCTGGCGGTTCCCGCGCGCATGGCGGCGACCATGCGGTTCGGCAGGGTGGGCCTTGTCGGCACGCCCTTCAAGGGCATGGGAGATTTCTCCGTGTCACCGTCGGCGCTGAAGTCCACGATCGGCGCGGTGGTGAAGCCGCTGGAGGCCGAGACGCTGAAGGGGCTGCTCGCCAGAGTGAAGAGCGGGGAGGTCGCCGCGGAGACGGCGGAGGATGGGGCCCGGTTCCAGGTCGACCCCGGCTGCGAGGCCGCGCACGTGCGGTCTGCCCGGCTGGGGCTTGCCCTGCGCCGCTGGATGCGGGACGAGGACCTGTGCGCGTTCTCTTTCAACTTCCTCGACATGCGCAGGGCGGCGGGTCATGTCTCGGTTCCCTTCCTCGAGGCGAGCAAGGCCATGGCCCGGGGCATCGGCTACGCGGGGGAGGGCGACACCCTGACCGCGCTGCTCGTGGCTGGCCTGCTCTCGGCATACCCCGACTCCAGCTTCACGGAGATGTTCTGCCCGGACTGGGAGAGCGGGTCCGTGTTCCTCAGCCACATGGGAGAGCTGAACTGGAGGCTCGCGCAGGGCAAGCCGCGGCTGCGCGAGATGGACTACAGGTACAGCAGGACCGACAACCCCGCCCTCCTGGTCGGACGGTTCAGGCCCGGGCCGATCGTGCTTGCCAACCTCGCCCCGACGGCGCAGGGCTACAGGCTGATCCTGGCCCCCGCGGAGATGCGGGACGGGCAGGGAGACAGGTTCGTCGACTCGGTGCGCGGCTGGTGTCGCCCGCCCCTCCCGCTCGCCGACTTCCTGGCCGCCTACAGCAGGGCGGGCGGGACACACCACCTCGGCCTTTCGTACGGCGCCGACCTCGGGCAGCTGGAGGCGTTCGGCCGGCTTGCCGGCTGGGACGTTCTCGTCATCCGTTGACAGCGGCTGTGCGCCCCCGTACCGTGGGGGCACGGGGGAACAGGCGATGAGCACCACGACGATCCGGGAGACCCTCCTTCGCACGCTGCACCAGCAGGCCGTGGACCGGGTGCCGGTCTCTCCTTTCATCCACGTCAACCACGTCAAGGAGTTCTTCGGCTCGCACGAGGTGGACTGCGTGGAGAAGACCCCCGAGGTCTACGCAGCCTACGGCCTGGACTGCATGCACAGGAACTGCTCCGTCGCCTGGGACGCGTACGGCCCCGCGGGGGCGGACTGGTCGATCGATACGCGCACCACCACGGCCGGCCGGGACTCGACGACCGAGGCGGTGATCCGCACGCCGCGGGGCGCGCTGCGCCGGGTGGAGGAGCTGCGCTGGGTCTACGAGTGGGACGCGGAATCCTCGGTAGTCGGTTTTCCCATCCGGGAGAAGGCGGACTTCGACCTCTTCAGAAGGTACCAGCCCGCCCCGGGCCCCGTGGACACCGGGGACATCCGCCGGGGCAGGGACGCAGTCGGCCAGGACGGCATCATCGCGCCGTGGATCCAGGGGGCGTTCAACCTCGTGGCCGTGCACTACCGCAAGGTGGACGACCTGCTCGTGGATGCGCTCACCGACACCGCGTTCTACAGGGAAATGATGGAGCACTTCCTTGCCCGCTACAAGCTGTTCGTGGGCGCCCTCATCGACGCCGGAGCCGACGTGCTGAGCGCCGGGGGAAATATCGCCAACGGCAAGATGGTGAGCCCCGGGTTCTTCCGCGAGCACATCTGGCCGTACGAGAAGAGCCTCATCGACTTCGTGCAGTCTCGGGGCGCGGTGCTCCTGTACCACAACTGCGGGTACGCGCGCAGGCTCATCCCCCTCTACCCCAGCCTCGGCATGAAGGCCTACGAGTCGCTCACCCCCCCGCCCTACGGGGACACCGTGCTCGGCGAGGCCGTTGCGGCTTTCGGCCGGGAGACGACGCTCCTCGGGGGAATCGACCAGCTGGACCTGCTGCGAAAAGGCTCGCGCGAGGACATCGACCGCGCGGTGCGGCAGGTGCTCCAGACCGTGAAGGGGCGATGCCACTTCATCCTGGGCACCACCGACTACTTCAACGAGAACACGCCGGCAGCCGGGATCAGGGCATTCGCGCAGTCAGGCAGGAGACACGGGGCGCTGTAGGAAAGAAGCTCCAGGCGCCGGTGGACGCCCGGGTCAGGACGGCCACAGGCGTGCGTCGTAGTATTCCGCGAGCCCCCGTCCGCGCGCCGTGCGCGTCCCGCCCCCGGCGTCGCTGATCGAGGCTTTCCCGTCGAGCACGAGGGGAATGATGCTGAACTCCTCGACCGTCTTCGGCGCGCGGGAGGTTCCCCAGCTCCTGAGGATCGACGATTCCCTCGCCGTGATCTCGGCCCGCACCTCCGCGCCCTCCCCCCGCCACAGCACGACCCACGAGCGGGGAAGACCGTGCGCGTCACGGTCCGGTCCCATGATTGATGCGCGGGGAAGGAACGTGCCCCTGCCCGAGGGGTCGATGAAGATGCCGAAGCAGTAGGAGTCGATGGGCGACCCGCCCGCGTCCACGGCGTGGTAGCCGTACAGGCCGCCCCCGCCCTCCAGCGCGAGGGTGGTGTACAGGTACATGGTGCGCGGCACCACGTCGCTGTGCCTGCGGATGACCCGGGGATGGTCCATGAACATGGCGCCGGACACGGGCACGGTCCGGCCGCGGTGACGCACGGTCCCCCGCGTCTCGCCCAGGGACTCCCACATGGCGAAAACGCTCCACGGCAGCACGCAGTCAGGGAGGATGGAAACGCTCTTCACGCTGGTCGTGAGCTCGACCTCCAGGTCGCCGTCGTCCGAGGCGAAGGCCCACCGCACCTCGGGCCACCCGGCGATGCGGAAGATCTCCCGCCCTCCCTGGACGAGCGCTGCCGCGGGGCTCCCCGCCTCGACCGCTGCCTCGCCCCCGGGGAAGCGTCCGGTCGGCAGCCAGAGGACCGCCCCGTCGGCCGTCATCACCTCCAGGTGCAGCTGCAGCAGGCCGGGGTCGCCGGGCCTGTCCACGGGGGTGATGTTGAACGACCCCCTCTGGAACCCCATCCGCACGGCGAGGATCTCGTCGTTGTCGAAGGCGCAGAACGCCCAGCACCCCTCGGAGGGGAAGCGGCGGGTGTCGAAGCCGCGGTCGTCCGCGGGGAAGGAACCCGAGGGGTAGGTGCGGCCGACCTCGCCGGGAAAAGCACAGGCTGGGCCGCCCGGGCAGGGACGGGAGGGTGGCAGCTCCGCCGGGGGCGTTCGCGCTCATCGTGCGCCTATGCCTTCATGCCCGTCATGCTCAGGCCCCGCACGAAGTGCCTCTGGAAGAAGGCGTAGACGACGAGCACCGGCCCGATCACGAGGGTCGCCCCCGCGAGGGACTCGCCCGGGTACTTCTGCTCCGCCTGGCTGAAGTGGGCGAGCAGCAGGGGCAGGGTCTTCATCTCGTTGTCGACCGTCGTGACAAGGGGCCAGAGGAACTCGTCCCACGTCCACAGGAAGATCAGGATGCCCAGCACCGCGATGGACGAGCGGACCAGGGGCAGGATGATCGAGTAGTAGATGCGGAAGTCCGTGGCGCCGTCGATGCGCGCCGCCTCCAGGAGGTCGTTGGGGATGCCGTACAGGGTCTGACGCATGAGGAAGATGCCGAAGGCGTTCATCATGAACGGGAAGATGAGGCCCTGGTACGTGTTGACCCAGTGGAACTTGCTGATGAGGAAATACAGCGGGATCAGGACGATCTGCGGCGGGACCATCACGGAGCCCAGCACGAGGAAGAACAGAGCCTCGCGGCCCTTGAACTTCAGCTTGGAGAACAGGTACCCCGAGGCCGTGGCCGACAGCAGCACGAAGAAGGTGACGCACGCGGCGACCACGAGGCTGTTCAGGTACCCCCGCCCCATCTTCAGGTCGTTGAACACGGACTGGTAGTTGCGCAGCGTCCACGTGCGGGGCAGGAGGTGGAACTCGACGCTGATGATCTCCAGCGACGGCTTGAACGACGAGAACAGCATCCACACCAGCGGGAATACCATTGCCACGCCGATCACGATCAGCACGAGGTGGAGGAAGAAGCGTGCCGTGAGCCTGCGCGCCCTGTAGCGGCCGCGCACCCGGGCGAGCGGTGCTCCCATCGTCAGTACTCCCATTTCTGCTGGAAGGCGCGGATCTCGAGGATCACCAGGCCGAAGAGAAGCGCGAACATGACCATGGAGATCGAAGCGCCGTAGCCGAACCTCTGCCCGTAGAAGGCGGACAGGTACATGTGGAGGGTCAGGACCATCGTCGAGTTGGCCGGTCTCGCCCGGGGGCTTCCCGTCATCATGTAGATCGGGGCGTAGACCCGGATCGCGTTGATCGAGTACACCGCCGCGATGAACACCATCTGCGGCCGCAGCAGAGGCAGCGTGATGCGGAAGAACTGCTTCAGCGTGCCGGCCCCGTCGATGCGGGAGGATTCGAACAGGGAGTCGGGGATCTCGTCCATGCCTGTCAGGAAGATCACGGTCCTGATCCCCGTGTCGCGCCAGATGTCCATGACCATGATGCACAGCAGGGCGACGGCCGGGTCCTGGAGGAACGCCAGCTTGTTCCTGCTGATCCCGAAGACCGACGAGATCAGCCCCGCGAACAGGCCGATCTTCGGGAAGTACAGGAGCATCCACACCAGCGAGGTCGCGATGACCGAGGTGACCACGGGGGCGAAGATCATGGCCGTGTAGACCTTGCGCATCACTCCCCGCGTCCGGTAGATGAGGGCCGCCAGGATGAGCGAGGTGATCATGCCGACGGACACCATCACCAGGAGGTAGTACGCGTTGTGCCAGAGAGATTTCCAGAAGATGGGGTCGCCCACGAGGTACAGGTAGTTCGAGAAGCCGATGAACTTGTCTTCCGTGATCAGGTCGGTCTTGCGGAAGGACAGGAAGATGTTGAACAGGAAGGGCCACAGGGCGACCAGGCCGTAGTAGACCAGGACGACGGTCGCCACCAGGAGGACGAAGGAGTTCAGCGGCTTTCGGCGCCGGTGGAGTGCAGGAAGGGCTTGACTGGACATCGGGTCACCGTCCTCCTGGCGGATGCGGAAGGGAGTGCAGCAGGCCCGGGGGCCTGCTGCACGCGCGACAGATTCCTACTGGGCCAGCTGCTTTTCCTGCTTTGTCAGGAAATCGCTGAGGTACGCCAGCACCTCGTCCACGGTCTTCTTGCCCAGGAAGACGTTCGTCATCTCGGGATGGATGGCCTGGCGGATGAGGATGGGCTCGGAGATCCGGGTCTCCAGCGTGTTGATGGCGGGCAACCCCTGCTTGGTCGCAGTGAGGGCGGTCCTGTGGAACTCGGTGAGCGACGCTGCGGGCCTCTTTTCCAGATCCTCGACGTACTTCTTGAAGCAGATCGCGCCCACCCAGTACGGCGGCTTGTGGTCGAAGGGGATGTCGCAGAACTCGGAGGGCTTGGTGAGCAGGTCCTTCATCAGGATGAGGGCGGCGTTGAGCTTGTCGCCCTTCAGCCGCCGCGACACGAAGTAGCTGCCGTAGCTGACCACCGAGCCGAGCACCAGCTTGTCCTTTGCGGTGGGGAACGGGGGCATGAGCAGGTAGCCCACGTCGAGCTCGGGGAACTGGGTCATGACACCGCCGACGTTCCAGGGGCCGATGAGGAGCATCGCGCCCAGCTTGTTGGGGAACGAGGTGGCGTAGTCACCCGACTGGGGATCGAAGCACTTGTTGTCGACGAACCACTTGAACGTCTCCAGGGCCTTCTTCGCCTCGGGGATGTTGAAGTTCCAGGTGTTTGTCGCCTTGTTGAACAGCTTGTCGCGCGCGCCCTGCATCTGGATCATGTCCAGCAGCGCGTTGGCGGCCTCGGTGTACGTGAAGAGGATGCCGCTCCTCTTGATGGTGCCGTCGGAGTTCAGGACAGTGAGCTTCTTGGCGGCGGCTTTCAGGTCGTCCCAGCTCTTGATCTTCGACGCATCGACCCCCGCGGCCTTGAACAGGTCCTTGTGGTAGACGAACCCGAAGGCGTTCGCGCCTGTCAGGCCGGGCACGCCGTAGATCTCGCCCGTCTTCGCGGTGACGTTCTTGAGCGGCGGCGTGTAGATGTAGTCCTTGAACTCTTCCTTGGTGAAGATGGTCGGGGTGAGCGGGGTGAACAGCTTGGACACGTCCTTGCCGACCAGCCACTCGTCGTACCCGAACAGGATGTCCGCCTCGTTCCCCTGCGCGATGGAGGGGATGAACTTGGCGTACAGGTCGTCGAACGGGACGGGGATCAGGTTGACCTCGATGGTCGGGTGGTTCTTCTGGAACACGACGATGTAGTCGCGCACCCAGTTGATGCCGCCCGACCAGTCCTGGTACCACCAGTCGATCTTCACCCTGGACTTCGGCTCGGGGATGTTCTTCCCCGCGCCCCAGGCGGCGAAGCACAGGACGAGCAGAAGGACCACCACCATGGCCCTCTTGAGAAACCTCATACGCACCTCCTTCTCAGCAACGCTTGTCGGACGGGACACCAGAGATTTCCGCTTCCCTCACCCGCGCCGACCGCGGGGCGGGACGCCGGAGAGTCTGGCACAGCCGCTCGGCGGTGTCAACTTTTTTCGCGCCGGGAGCAGGCAGCCCCTCGCTTGATCTGCCATTCAAAATCGGGTATTCCATGACGCACTACCAATGAAGAGACGACACGGATCGCGCTTCTCGTCGCCGCCGTCCTCGTCGCGGCCGCGGCAGTCACCGTGCTCGCCGTGCTGTGGCTCAGCGCGGACACGACCCTCGAGTTCCGCGTGCGCGACGCGGTGAGCGGCAGGTGGGTCTGGGACGCGGCCATGCGGCTGCAGGGCCGCACGATCGTCGGCTACTACCAGTCCGACGCGGCACCGATCAGCTACCGGTTCACCCGGCTCAAGCCCGGGGCCGCCACCCTGACCGTGGAGGCCGACGGCTACCAGCCCGTCCGCGTCCCCGTCACACTGAAGAGGGGCGTCAACAGGCTGGAGAAGCCCGTCGACATGGTCGGCCTCGCCATCCCTGACCTCACGACGTTCTACATCTTCGAGAGCCGCGACGGCGGCGACATCCGCGCCGAGATCCGGCCCGTGAACTCCGCAGGGCACGGCCATCCTGAACCATCCCTGCATGGACCTGTGGATCGGCTGCAGGGTCAGCGTGCAGGTGAAGGACGGCGTGCCCGTCAGCGGGGAGACAGAGGAAGGAGCTGCCCGGGGCGAGGAGCTGTTCCGCGGCCAGATCCCCTGGACGTGGGACCCCGCCCCCGAGACGCAGTTCCGCTACAGCGCCCGCATCCCCCTGGCGAAGATCCGCGAGCACCCCTCGGCCTACAGGGTCATCGACTACCTCATCGTCGAGCCCGATCCGCTGGCGATCACGCGAGCGGAGCTGGACGATCTCATGGCCCGGGTCTACGCCATGAGCGACCCGGCCGCCGTGGCCGCGGCGCTGGACGCGGAGAAGGGCCGCCTGCGGTACTTCCTCGACACCTCCTGGAACGTGAAGGCGAGGCAGGAATGATCCGGACCAAGGGCCTGGTGAAGCGCTACGGCTCCTTCACCGCCGTCGACGGCATCGACCTCAACATCCCCCGCGGGGAGATCTACGGTTTCCTCGGTCCCAACGGCGCGGGCAAGACCTCCACGATCATGATGCTGCTGGGCATCAGCCGCCCGACCGCCGGTGAGATCTGGCTGTTCGGCGAGCGGGCGACCCCGCGGCGCCTGGACCTGCGCCGCAGGATCGGCGTGGTGCCCGAGAAGCACCCCCGCGGCGTCTGGCCGTGGATGACCGCCCGCGAGTACCTCGACCTGTTCGCCGACCTGTTCGAGGTGCCCGCCGCGGCCGCGCGCATCGACACGCTGCTCGAGAAGGTCGACCTCGCGCGGTTCGGGTCGAAGCGGGTCCGCGAGTTCTCCCGCGGCATGCTGCAGAAGCTGAGCATCGTGCGGGCGCTGCTGCACGACCCCGACATCCTGTTCCTCGACGAGCCCATCTCGGGCCTGGACCCGATCGGGATCAAGCAGGTGCGCGACCTCATCCTCTCCGAGAACAGGGAGGGCCGCACGATCTTCATCTCCAGCCACCAGCTGTCGGAGATGGAGAAGATCTGCCACCGCGTGGCCATGCTCTTCCGCGGGAGGCTCATGGTGGAGGACACGATGGCGAACCTCCTCTCGCGCATGACGGTGGACCGCGAGATCCACGTCGAGCTCGACGCGGTTCCCGACGGGCTGCCCGAGCGCCTGCGCGGCCTGCCCTTCGTCCGCGATGCCGTGGCGCAGGGGCAGACCCTGGTCGTGAAGCTGTCCCGGCAGGGAGACTTCCGCAGGGCGCTGTCCGAGCAGCTCATCGGCATGGACCTCGTGCCGCTGCGCATCGCGGAGAAGATCCCGTCGCTGGAGGAGGCGTTCATCACCATCACCCAGGAGAACATCGACTCGCTCGCGCGGGGAGGCCGTCAATGAGGCGAAGGTTCCACGCCGCAGTGGTCATCGCGCGCCGACAGGCCTTCGAGACCCTGCTCGCCCCCGGGCTGTACGTGACACTCGCACTCGGCCTGCTCCTGGGGTTCTTCCTCGTGGCGGGCTTCGCCGCCTCGATCGACACGGCCGGCTTCAACCCGACGCTCACGCCGCTGTACGACCTGCTGGGGCGGTTCCTCGCCGGCTCCTTCGGCGCGGCCTTCGTGGGGAAGCTCTTCGCCGAGGGGCCGTTCCTCCTCGCGCTGGTGGTCGCCTTCCTCCCCGTGTTCCTCTTCCTCGCCATCAGCTCCGTGTTCCGCTTCGGCCAGGAGAAGACGTCCGGGGCGATCGAGCTCCTGACCTACGGCCCGGCCGACGGCACCTCGTATATCATCGCCTCGTTCCTCAGGGATGTCGCGTTCACCGCCGCGGCGCTGCTGGTGATCGCCGCCTTTCTCTGGGCGGCCGCGGCCCTGGGCAACCTCGTGCTGGGGCCGATGTTCCTCACCCTGCTGCCGGTGCTCTTCGTGCTGTCCCTGGCCGTCTCGGCATACGGCGTCCTGTGCTCCGTGCTCTCTGCCAACGCCTCCTCGGCCCTGGCCGCCTTCCTCGGGATCCTGCTCGTGTTCCTGCTCATCCTGGCAGGGTCGCTGTCCATCGCCAGCGGCTCCGTGCGCACCGTCGCCTCGATCGCCGCGGCGATCGTGCAGTGGGTGTCGCCATTCTTCTACGCCTCGCTGTGCGTGCGCGCTGCCCAGGCCGCGAGCGCGGGCGGCGTCCTGGGCGGGCTGGGCCTGCTCGCGGTGCTGACCGCCCTCCTGCTCTCCGCGGGGCACCTCGCCATCAGCCGCAGGGGGGTGCGGGCATGAGAGGCATCGCCGCGACCCTCCTCGTCGTCCTGCTGCCCCTCTCTGCCGCCACGGCCGAGGTCCCCGTGCGCACCGAGCAGCTGATCTGGTCGGCGCTCGCCTTCAACGGCAGGGACTACTCTCCCGCATTCGCGGCGGAGTCCTCCGACACGATCTACCTCCTGGCCGGCGCCGACAACTTCCTGAGCGCCCGCAAGACCCTCGTGTACTGGTGGCCCATCACCTCCGAGTGGAGGACGGACACCGACTCGCTGAACGTGCAGTTCCCGGGGACCCTCGAGCTTCGCAGTGCGCGGGGCACCGTCACGAAGAGGCAGCTCGAGCAGTACACGTACTTCAACGTGAAGGGCGAGTACGAGCTGAACTGGAACGTCGTGACGGGCGAGGCCGCCCGTCGCGAGCTGGACAAGTACGCCGCCCTGTACGAGTCGTACTTCAAGGCCATGCGGGACTACCAGCAGAGGAGCGCCCGGTTCGACGAGGAAATGCAGAGCCTGAGCATGCGCATCATGAAGCTGCGCGAGCAGGGAGGGGACTTCGCCGGGCTTCTCGCGCAGATGCAGGCCCTCCGCAAGCCCGAGGCGCCGCCGGCGCCCACGTACTACGTGGTGCCGCCCTCGGAGATGCAGCAGGCCTTCATCCTCAACCTCGCCCCGGGCCGGTACTGGATCCGCCTGGTGAATCCCGACGGCTCGGTGATGGAGGGATCCGAGAAGGCGCTGGTCGTGCATGACAGGAGCAGGTCGGACGGGATCGGCTTCGAGGTCATCCCCAGCGACAAGTGGACGAGGCCCGAGGCGTCGGTGACCCCCTCGTCCGTCCTGTACGTGAACGCGGGCGCGGACCTGTACCTGCGTCCGTACTTCGAGTCGGAGTTCAACGACCTCGCCTACGAGAAGACTCTCAACACCTCGGCCCGCGGCAACCCGACCATCTCGAAGTGGGTCCGCATCCAGCAGGTGCCCCACGCCTCGATCGTCCTGGAGCGGCCGGGCGCCCCGGCCGCGCGCCTGGACGAGCAGCGCTTCTTCGTGGAGCAGTCCAGGGGCTCGGGCCTGGGCTACACGATCCAGCCCTTCGACCCGGCGGGCGCCCACAAGGACAAGGAGCCCAACCTGATCGCCTTCCGCGTTCCCATCGACAGGAAGGCGCCGGCCATGCGCTTCCATGCCCTGGACGGGAAAGGTGAGGTCCTTCGCGGCAGCGAGCGGCAGATCCGCGTCGTGAACGGGATGCCCTCCGCGTGGCTCCTGGTGCTCCTGACCGCCCTGCCGCTCCTGGTCATGGCGGTGGTCCTCGTCGTGCGTGCCCGCGGGTACGCGGCAGGATCCTCTGGCGAGGGCTGAACCGAAAGCCTAGAAGGCGCGGATCAGTCCCAGCCTGTGCTTGTGCCGCTTCTCTTCCTCGATGATCGCATCGAGGTCCTTCTGGAAGGCGGCGTCGGAGGACTGGCGGCGCAGGTCGCCGTAGAAGTCGATCGTCTTCTGTTCCACGGCCGCGCCGAAGCGCAGGGCCTCGTCGTTGGTGGCGATCTTCCCCGCCTTGTAGAACTCCTCCATCGGCTTGAGGAACTCGCTCTCGATGTAGGCTGCCAGGCCCGGGCCCAGGACGACCTCGCCCCCGCCCTTCTTCCGCAGCTCGCCGAGGAAGAAGGCCTTGTGCTTGGCCTCGTCGTCGCGCAGGGCCTTCAGCTCATTTTTCACGCGCTGGTTGGCCGTCGCGTCGATGAGCTTGTCGTAGAAGTCGAATCCGCCCTGCTCGATCGTGGCCGCGAACTGGTAGGCCTCTTCAATTCGGAACTTGGAAAGATCCACGTGCGCCTCCTTCTGCGAATCTGCCCGCCCGCGATTGCCCCTGCCCCTCGGCGGGGCGTCGCACCCGTATCCAGAACCCCTACCCGGGGAACAGAGCCATGACCAGCCGGGTGCCGACCTTCCCCAGGCCGACCGCGCACACGAGGCAGTTGGCCAGGAAGAACACGTCCAGCGCCCGCACCCACGTCGGCAGCATGGGCACGACAAATGTAATCACGGCCGCGGCCAGGGAAAAGGCGAGGAAGATCGAGGCCAGCCTGATCTTTCGCTTCAGCAGGGGCGTGGTCACGCGTCGGAAGCGCAGCTTCCCGTCGTACAGGCCGCTGGCGAGGCCCGCGATCACCATGAGGGGCAGGACGGCCACGAAGACGTAGTGCAGGCTCTGCGCGACCACGGCGAGGACGGCGGGGAAGGCGAGCACGAAGACGGCCACCACGAGCGCCGATGCCGCGAAGGCGACGGGGAAGTGCACGACGATGGGGTGGAGGTCGAGGTCCAACGCCCTCCTCCTCTTCGGCGAGACGGGGTCTGTCCACGTCTCGAGCATCGTGCGGGGTACCCCGCAGGCCGGGCACACGTCGCCCAGCTTGTTCGCCTCGATGACGTAGCCGCAGGACTTGCACCGCACGAGATCGGCCATCGGGACCTCCACAGGAGCGGGATGGAAGGGTATAGTAGCGCATGCAAACGCCCGGCCGCAAGGTGCGCGTCCTGCTGGCCGCGATGCCTGACACGGTGAGCTCCCTTGCCGCGGTCATGCGCATCCCCAACCTCGGCATCTGTTCACTCGCGGGAAGCCTCGGCGGGTGCGAGGTGCGCGCGCTCGACCTCTCCTTCGTGCGCGGGAGGATCACGCCCCTCCTCGAGGGGATGCTGAGGGAGTTCCAGCCGGATCTCGTGGGCATCAGCGCAATGAGCTTCCAGTACGAGAGCGCGCGCAGGGTGGCACGCATCTGCAGGGACGCCTGCCCGGGCGCGTTCCTCGTCCTGGGGGGCTACCACGCAACGCTCCTGTTCAAGGAGCTGGCCGCGGGCAGCGACGGCGCCGACTTCGACGCCCTGGTCCGCGGCGAGGGCGAGGCAGCCCTCGCCGCGCTCGCGCGCGGGATCGCTGCCGGCGGGGGCGGGATGGGGGAAATCCCGGGGCTGTCGCTGCGGCGCGGCGAGGCCTGGGTGCACAATCCCCCGGCAGCCCTGCGCGACCTCGACGACCTGCCGCTCCCCGACAGGGGCTGCCGGGTCCTGGACAGGTCCCGGTTCATGAAGATGCCCTTCGACTGCGTCGAGACCTCGCGGGGCTGCACCATGGGCTGCACCTTCTGCTCGATCCGGAAGATGTACGGCAGGTCGGTCCGGTTCTTCCCCCTCGACCGGGTCCTCGAAGACCTGCGGCATCCTGAAAGCGCGCGGCACGCGCGGGGTGTTCTTCGTCGACGACAACATCACCCTCGACGTGCCGCGGCTGAAGGAGCTGTGCCGGCGGATCGTCCGCCGAAGGCCTCGACTCCCTGTACTACGTGATCCAGGCCAGCGTGCCCGGCATCGCCTCCGACCCCGAGCTGCCGGGGCTGCTCGCCCGGCGAACTTCCGCTGGGTCTTCCTCGGCATCGAGAGCGGCATCGCGCAGGAACCTCGGCCACATGCGGAAGGGCGGGGTGCTCGCCCACACCCGCGCGGCCGTCGAAGGGCTGCGTGCGCACAGGATCTGCGCGATCGGCGGCTTCATCGTCGGCGACCCCGACGACACCCGCGCGGATATCCGGGCCACCTACCGCTACGCCCGGGAGCTGCGGCTGGACCATGCCATCGTGCAGGTCCTCACGCCCGTATCCGGAACCGAGGCCCGCGAACAACTGCTGGCCGAGGGGCTCGTGACGAACGCCGACGACTTCTCCCGGTACAACGGCTTCATCGCCAACGTGCGCACGCGCAGCATGTCTGATGCGGAGCTCTCGCGCCGCGTGGTCCTGGACGGAGCCCGTCTGTACTTCAACCCCGCTTTCTTCCTGGCCAGCCGGGTCTGGTGGTACCAGCCCGCCGACGCGCCGAACATGTTCCTCAACAACTTCCGCTTCCTCGTGGGCGGCCTGCGCGGGACGCTTTTCGCCTCGACGCACAGGTGGTGAGGGGAGGAGGCACTCGGGATCATGCGCCGGCTGCCCGCGCCCGCAGGGAAACGGCAGGGCGTTCCTCCTCGACGAGACCAGGACGTTCGTCGCGAGGAAAGGGCTGCCGGGAGCTTTCCCCGGGGGTGCGGGGGGGCGGCACCGGGCTACAGGGCCTGCGACACGAACGGGATCCTGCGCAGCAGCAGCGTGACTGCCCAGGGCACGCACACCCCGCACACCGAGAGGATGATGTACTTCAGCGCCGGGTGCACAGGCAGCGCCACCATCGCGATGGCCAGCGGCACGATCGTGACGGCGTGCAGGAGATAGATGCCGAACGAGGCGCTGCCGAACGAGGCGCCGATGCCGCGGGGTTTCCACCTGCCCCGGGAGAAGAGCACGAAGCTCACGATGAGCAGCGCCGTGCCCGTCACCGCCTCCCACCCCGCGTACGCCGCCGCCTGCCAGGTGACACCGCCGAGGAACGCCCCGACCCCGCCCTCGAGTGCGCCGCCGAGGACCAGCATCGGGACGAGGAGGACCACGAAAGCCGCGGCAACGGCGACCCAGGGGCCAATGCGCATTTCGGGGAGTTTCTCGAGCCACTTCTCGTTTCCCGCCTTGATCCCGGCGGCGAAAAGGATGATGTACATCGGGAAGTACCCGAGCTGGAGATTATGCACGCTCGACCCGACGGGAAAGGCAAGACGGACCGCGAATCCCGATGCGGCGGCGACTGCGATGTACACCGACCGTGGCGGGGGACGCGGGGAGTCCCTGGCGGAAGAGCGGGGCCCGCGACGAGCCGCGGATGAGCCGCACGACGAGGTAGACGAGGCTGAAGAGGAAGAGGGCCTCGATGAACCACAGCGGCCCCGACTCGAAGTATGGACCGAAGGGCACCGGGCGACCCTGTGCGCGCTGGGCCATGGTGATGAGGGCCGGCATGACGAGGAAGTAGTACAGCAGGTAGGGGATTCCCAGCTTCAGCACCCGGTCGAGGAGGAAACGGCCCGGACCCTTCTTCTCCAACGACCGGGGCAGGAAGTACGCCGACACGAAGAAGAACGCGCCCAGGACAAAGGACTGCGAGAGCGTGCCGATGCACGTGGTGAACACCTTGAGCCATGTCACGTCGTGCTGCTCGGTGAACAGCCAGCCGCCCGCGGCACCGTAGCTGATGCCCGTGTGGATCAGCACAACGAGCACCGCGAGGAATCCCTTGTACCGGGCCAGGAACTCGATGCGGCCGGACGATGAACCACTCATGACGAACCTCCCTGTGTGCCCCGCGGGGCAAGTCCAAAGCAGAACCTGAGGACGGTCACGCGGCGGACGGCCGCGTACAAAGCAACAACGGTGATGAAGGCTGCGGGAACCAGGACGGCGAGCGCGGTGCCGGCGGGAAGCCCCCTGCGCGAGGCCGCGGCTGCCAGCAGCCCCGCGCAGGGCTGGGAGAGCACCGAGAACGGCAGCGAGGCCTCGCGCAGCAGCGGCGCCACCGGCCTCGCCGCCGAGAGCCGGGCGGATCCGAAGCCCAGGAGCGCCAGGCAGAGACACCAGGACGCCAGCCCGCGGGCGGCAGCCCCGGCCGCGGCTCGGGCAGGCAGGAAGTGGCTGCATGCTGCTGCCGCCGCAAGGAAGATCACGGCGCACCCGACGGACACCCACCGCTGGCGCGCGGCGCGCGCGAGCAGCCGGGGTTCCGCGTGCAGGAGAAACCCGAGGAGGAACACGATCGCGAAGAAGCACGCGCCCCACCTGCCCGCGGCCAGGGGCGCCGGGACTCCCGGCAGGACGGGCACGACCGCCGCGGCAGCAGCCAGGACGCCCGTCAGCTGAAGGACACCTGCCAACCGTGCCGTGGATGAGAGACTCGCCAGGAGCAGCCGCCCGGCCCGCGTGCGAAGGGCGAGCCGCAGCGGCGGCAGGAGGAAGGAGAGAGCGAACACGCCGGCGAGGTACCAGGGGTACCACCCCCGGCTCTCGTCAAGCAGCTCCAGTCCCGCCAGATCCGCAGCGGAAAGCCCGGCGAGCACGAGGGCGGCCGCCGCGAGGGGCACGAACAGCCGCAGCACCCGGGCCACGAGGAATCCCCCGGTGCCGTGCACCTGGAGGGCATGCCAGGCGGAGGCGCCCGACACCGCGAGGAAGAGGGGCACGAGCCAGAGGATTCCCTCCTGCCCTGCAGCGGTGACACACGCGGTCCAGCCGACCTGCCACGCGCCGGCTGCCAGGGCCCTGGCCAGGCCCAGCGGAAAGGCAGCGCTCACCAGGGCAAGACGCATCCAATCCAGGTCGGCGCGCCGCGCTGCTGCCGCCGGCCTGCCCTCCCCTGCGCGCGCCTCCGTGGCCATACCCGCTTCCCCCGCGCCCCTGCCTCGCCCGGCCTACCACTCCCAGCGGTCGCTGAAGGTGGCCAGGAGCTCCTGCACGAATCTCTCCTGGGTGTCCATGTCGGCGGAATTGCCGGCGATCATGCCGCGGAAAGCGCCCAGGGCAGGCGCCCCGGAGGATACGTCCCTCGCGATCGTTGTACCGGAAACCTGCAGGCTCTTCATGACATCCCCCTTCGTCTTCAGCGTGTTCTTCATGTCTATAGAATCGCCGATCGGGGGCGGATCCGCATCGGGCGGAGGGTGGCTTTTTCGAGGGACGATGGTCGGATGCGGGACTAGGTCCGAAGACCTATCCCGGGGAATGGCCTGCAAGCAGCGCGAACACCCGGGCCGTGTTCTCCAGGGGGAGTGTCGTCGTCTCGACGACAATCGACGGAACGCCGGACTGCACGAGGGCGCTCACCGCCTCGCGGACGGGCACGGTGCCCGAGCCGACCAGGGCGTGGTCGTCGGCCAGCACCGGCGCGGGTTCCAGCCTGGAGGCGTTGTCGTGCACGTGGGCCGAGCGCACGCGGCCCGTTGCCAGGATCTCGGCAAGCCCGTCGGCAAAGACGAAGCCGTGCGCGAGCGACGAAATCCACAGGTGCCCGATGTCCACGCACAGGCTGATGGACGGGAGGGCGCGGGTGAGCTCGCCAAGCTCGGAAGGCAGCTGGAAGATGTAGGTGAGGCGGGGGTTCAGGTTCTCCACTGCGAGCTCGACACCCGCCTCCCTGCAGGCGGCATCGGCTGCCCCCAGCCCGTCGAAGGCCTGCTCCAGGTGCGCCCGGTAGGACGCGGTCCCGCAGTACCCCCTGCGGCAGATGGAGCCGTCGGCAAGCCACACCTGCTGCCGCTCTTCCTCGGGGAGCGCCGCGAGGCCGGCGAGCCGCCGGCCCGGGTCCACGGGCACGGCTGTGTCGAGGGTGTACCCCGGGTGCAGGACGACCAGGCGCGCGCCGAAGCGTGCTGCCGTGGCGGCGCTGCGACGGACCGCCTCCAGCCCGTCGCGGCGCACCGCGGGGTCCCGGCTTCCCAGGTTGGGGAAGAACTCACCGCCGGGGCAGGGCGCGTGGACAGACAGCACGCTGCCGCGCAGAAAGGAGATGTCGCGCAGGAATGGCTCGTCGAGGGTGTAGGAGAGCTCGAAGAGCGGCTCGCGGCCCAGCCGGGTGCGCGCTGCATCCTGGAACGATCGAACCGCGGAAGCCGCGTGAAAGCCCGCCAGGGATATCCCGACGGCGGGCAGCGCGCGGCTACTTGTAGCCATGCTTCACGGCATACACGGCAGCCTGCGTGCGGTCGGCACACCCGAGCTTGGCGAGGATGTTGCTGATGTGGGTCTTGACGGTCTTTTCCGCGATGAACAGGCGCGCGGCGATCTCCTTGTTGGAAAGGCCCCCTGCGAGGCAGCCCAGCACCTCGGCCTCGCGCCCGGTGAGTGCCTCCGCGGATGGCTGGCCGGGCGGCACCCCCGCGATGCCGGACATGAGCTTGCGCGTCACGTCGGGGGCAAGCCGCGACTCGCCCCGGGCCACGGCCCTGATCGTGTCGGCCAGCTCCGCGGGCTTCACGTCCTTCAACAGGTAGCCGGCAGCGCCTGCCCGGATGGCGGGGAAGATCTTGTCTTCCTCGGCAAAGCTGGTGAGCACGATGATCTTCGCGTCGGGCCGGGCCGCGCGGATGCGGCGGGTCGCCTCCACGCCGTCCATGTCCGGCATGACGAGGTCCATGAGGGTCACGTCGGGCCTGCTCGACTCGTGGGCAGCCAGCGCCTCGACGCCGCTCGCGGCCTCGCCCACGACCTGGATGTCGGGAAGCATTCCCAGGAATGTCCGCAGTCCCTGGCGGACCACGGCGTGGTCGTCAACGATCAGGACCCTGGTTCGCTGGCTCTTGCCCATCGTGCTCCCTCCCCGCCGCGAGCGGCACGCGCACAGTGATCTGCGTCCCCCGCCGGGCCGCGAGGCGAGCTCCCAGCTCCCGCCGCGCGATTGCACGCGCTGCCGCATGCTGGCCAGGCCGAAGCCGCCGGCTGCCGCGGCCGGGTCGAAGCCCCGCCCCGCGTCGCGCACGCGCAGCACCGCCTCGCCCGCGCCGAAGGCGAGGGCGAGCTCTGCCTCGCTCACCCCCGCGTGCTTGACCACGTTGTTGAGCGCCTCCTGCGCCACGCCGAGGAGAGTCTCCTTCTCCTCCACGCTGCCGGTCTCCTCCCCCTCGATGGAGAGGACCGTGCGCAGCCTCTCGCGGCGCTCGCGCAGCGCCAGGTGCTGGCGCAGCGTGGGAACCAGTCCGTCGCCGGCCACGCTGCGCGGCCGCAGCTCGCTCACCAGGCCCCGCATCTCGGCCAGCGCGTCCGCCCCCGCCTCCTGGATCCTGCCCAGGAGCTCGGGCAGGCGCGCGGGGTCCGAGTCGCAGGCCATGCGCGCGGCCTGCGCCGTCAGGGTGATGCTGAAGACGGTCTGCGTGGCGGCGTCGTGCAGCTCGCGGGCCAGCCTGTTCCTCTCCTGGGCCGCCGCCACCTCCTCGGCCTGCGCCGCGAAGGCGCGCAGCTTCTCGTTGGCCCCCTGCAGCTCGGCCACCAGCGCGTCGCTCTGGGCGCGCGCTTCCTCCGCCCTGCGGCGGGCCCTGCCGTACAGGCCGAGGAAGAGGATACCCATCAGGTAGCTGGGAAGGTAGCTCAGTCCTTCGGCCGGCCCGAAGGCGAGCATCAGCGAGGCAGTGGCGGCGGCGCAGAAGACGATCAGCCAGGCCAGGGAGGTTCGCGGCCGCAGGTACTTCGTGCAGACCAGCACGAGCGGGAGGAACAGCACCGCGTGGTAGTCCTGCAGGGGCGGGGTCAGGATGAGCACCGAGACCAGGGCCGTCTGCAGCGTGAGCCAGGGCTGGATCAGGACGGGGTACCGGGCCGCGATGGCGGGAACGCTGAGGCTGAGCACGAGGAAGCCCGCGAGCAGCCCCAGGGGCAGGGGAGGAAAGCCGATCTGCGGCATGACCGTGATCGAGAACCGGATGACCACCGACGCGGGGGGCATGTAGTAGAGGATCCACAGCCCCCACTCGCGGGACGGCCGTGCGGCTGTCGGGGCGCTCTGGCTGGTCACTGTCGGGATTCTACGCGCCCGCTCGCGCCGGCGTCAACCGCACCAGGTGCTCGCGGCGGTCCGCCCCGTGCCTGTAGAGCAGCAGCTGGCGATCCCGGCTGTACTCCCAGGTCCCGTCGCTCACCTGCACCCGCGGCCCCCCCGGGTACTGGAGGGCCGGGACGAAGATTTCCGTTGGTTCACGCACCTCGGGATCGTGGACGAACCGGAAGAGGAAGACCCGCGTCCCCGGGTCGAAGCTCACCTCCTGCGGCCTGCCCGCCGTGGCCCGGGGATACGGCCGCACCAGGGCGGCGAGCCCCCGGCCGCCCGAGTCGGGGTCTGCCGGGTCTGCCCTGTCGTCCCTGCTGAACACCGAGAGGTCTTCGCCGTTCCACCCGTCACCGTGTGCGTGGGTGTTGTCGGCGGCATAGTTCCAGGCAGTGCAGTCCAGGAGGTTCGCCTCGATGGCGCGGAAGCTGCGGTCGAGGGCCTCCCGGTGCGCCCGGCCGTCCCCCGTCCTGTACGCGCGCGCACCGTCCATGTCGAAGGGGATGCCGAACTCGCCCAGCAGGACGGGGGCTCCGCCCATGCGCTCGAGGGCCCCGCGCCGCAGGTGCGCCAGCTCGGCGGCCATGGACCGCCGCACCGCGCCCCTGCCGACGACGATCCTGCCGCGACGGCCGTCGTATGCCAGGAAGGGGACATATCGCCTGGTGACGAGGAGCAGGCCGTCGTACCAGTGCGGGGCAAACACGGCCCGCGGGAGGTCCCCGGGCGCCAGCGCCGGGGGCCAGCGGGAGGACTCCGCCTCGACGAAGACCAGGGCCTTCGGGTCGACGGACCTGATCTCGCGCGCGACACGCAGGACAAACGGCCTGCAGCAGTCCTCGGTGAAGTCCACGCGCCTGCCGCCGTGCATGCTGAAGTGATCAGGGGCGAGCACCACGGGTCTTCCCGCGGTGTCGATGTCCCACACGCCGTGCTCCCGCCAGATGCACGGCCTGCCCTCCCTCCACGCCCGCGCCCCGCGCGGGTTGAGCAGCCGCGTGCCGCGCCGCCTGACGCGGAAGGCGCCGAACTCCCACACGCCGACCTGCTGCGGGACACCGGCCCCGAGCGCCATGCCCTGCAGGGGCGTGGGCCCGTCGCCCAGGGTGATCTGCCCCCACGTCCCGGCGAGGTCGCCGCAGCCGATGTATCCCGGCAGCGGCTCGTTCATGGTGTCATAGCCGACCACGTTCGGCAGGCGGGCGAGCTTCTTCGCGACCCGGCGCAGCGCGCCGACATAGTGCCCCTGGAGGTACTCCTGCGCGGGCTCCCCGTCCATCGTGGTCCGCGGCGCGAACAGGTCTGCCCCGAAAAAGAGCGTGAACATCGTGGCAGCGGCGAGCTTCGCGCCATTTGTCGGCCAGATCATCCGCGGGAACGGGTCTCCGTGGCACTGGTGGGTGATGGCCGCGCCGGTCTCGTCCAGCCGGGCGAGATCGAACCCGGCAGCCTCCAGGGTCCAGCCCGGCGCCCCGTCCCCGCCGGAGAACCTGCTCCACGCGTCCTGGTGCGGGTCGATGAGCAGCGAGATCCCGTGCTCACCCGCGCGCGCGGCGAGCGCCTCCAGGAAGTCGAGGTACTCCTCGTCGTAGCGCCCCGGGCCCTCGTGCTCGACCGCCTCCCACGGCACCAGGAGACGGAGGAAGGAGAGCCCCCAGCGCGAGAGCCTGCCGAAGTGCTCCGCCGCCTCGTGAAGGGGGAAAGGCCTGCCGACGAACGAGACTTTCCGGTGGTCGAGGAAGCCTTCGCGCAGGTGCGTCGCCCCATCGGGGACTGCCGGCACCTTGCTCGAGCCCCCGAGGTTCACCCCGCGCAGCATGAGCATGCGGCCGTGCTCGTCCACGAAGGCGGAACCCCGGATCCCGATCACCGCGGGTGCCTCCCCTCAATCGGTCGGCGGCACGTCTGCCCGCGCGACGGTCTCCATCCATTCCACCGACGCGAGGAAGCCCGCCTGCCGGGTCCCCTTGTGCGGAACCCCCTTGTACTCCCTGTACAGCACGGTGCTGCCCGCCCCACGGAGGGCCTCGACGAAGAGCCTCTGGGTCTTCGGCGTGACGATGAAGTCCGCGCCTCCCTGGACCACCAGGGCCGGCAGGCCGTGGCCGTCCAGCCCGCTCCTGTTCTCGGCCAGCCGCGCGGCCAGCCCCGGGTAGCTCTCGGCCAGCGACCCGCCGTCCAGCGCATCGCGGAACTCCGGCCTGTAGACCTTCGCGGGGTCGAACCCGTAGTACTTCTGGAACCTGTCCACGCACATGCCGGTCACGTCAGCCTCCAGCGTGGCCGCCCACTTCTCCAGCAGGTAGGCGGAGGGGTCGATGTCGGCCGTGCCGTAGAGCACCTGGTAGGTATAGAAGATGAGCGGCGCGTAGCAGGTGCCTTCGCGCACCAGGGCCTCCACGTCGTTGGTCGAACCGAACCCGATCGCCCCCGCCAGGGGCACCTCCGGCGCGTACGCGTCGCGGATATCGGCCGCGGCGAAGGCGGCGTGACCGCCCTGCGAGTAGCCCGCCGTGAAGACAGCGGGCAGGACGCGCACAACGTGCGCAGAAGCCGCCATGTACCGCAGCACGGCGCGGGCAGCATCGAGCATCACGTGCCCCTCGGCGGCCTTGCTGAAGTACCTCTGGGGACGGGAGGCATCGTTGAACCCGGCGTAGTCGGGGAGGACCGTGATGAAGCCCATGCCGGCATAGGCGAGCATGTTCTCCCGGTAGTACCCGAGGTACCTCTTCTCGGGCTCCTCCAGCGACGGGGCGCACTCATCTGCCAGCCCCGTGGTTCCGGACCCGAAGACGAGCACGGGCCGGGTGGCCGGGCGCGCGTACTGGGGAACGAAGAGCATCGCCCTGATCTCGATGGCGGAGCCGTCGGCATCGGTGCTGGCGAAGCGCAGGATGTAGGAGTCCACCGCGTGGCGCACGGGAGGGACCGCGTAGTCCGCGAAGAGGGGGCCGCAGATCTGCCGGATCTGGCCCGGGCGCGCCGTGCCGGCCGGGGAGACGGAGATCACGTCGCCCGGGAGCCGGCCCTGCGCGGTCGAAGCGGCCGCGGGGGCCAGGCAGAAGATGATGGCAGCGACGGCCGCACGGCCGGCCCGGCTGTTCATCTCAGGTCCCCGCAGCTGGACTCGGCCCTCTCCCCCCGGGTGAGCCTGTCCATCCATTCCCGCGCCTCGGCAAAGCCGACCTGACGGGTATCGTGGCGCCTGCCCTTGTACAGAGAGTACGTGACGGGACAGCCCGTGCGGCACAGGCCGCGCGCGAATGCCTCCTGCGAGGCGGGCGACACGACGATGTCGTCCGAGCCCTCCAGGATGAGCGCGGGGATCCTGTGCCCCGACAGCCCCGTGCTGTTCTCCTCCAGGACCTTCGCGATGCCGGGGAACTTTTCCCGGAGGGTGCCCGTGAACAGGGCCTCGGCAAACTCGGGCCGGAAGAGCTCCCGCGGGCTGGCCGGGTAGTACGACTGCATGCCCCCCACGCACTGACGGGTCACGTCCTTCTCGAGGGTCTTCGCCCATCGGGGGGCGAGCAGGAGGTCCGGGTCGAAGACCTCCTTCCCGTACACCTTCGAATACGAGTAGATGGCCATCGGCGCGACCATGGGAAACTCGCGGAACAGGGCAGGGATGTCCGTCGAGGGACCGTAACCGATGATGCCGGCAACCCGCACGTCGCGGGCATAGCGGGTGCGCATGTCGGCCGCGGCGAAGGCCGCGTGCCCTCCCTGGGAGAAGCCCGAGAAGAAGATCGCCGTCCCCGCGACGGTCGCGGCGGCGTTCTTCTCGAGGAAAGCGTCCATTGCGCGGGCAACGTCCAGCAGCATGCGCCCCTCGGCAACGGCGACCATGTAGGGCTGCAGGTGCGCCGGGTCCGGGTCCCCGAAACCCATGTAGTCGGGAAGCACGCCGATCGACCCCTGGCCCGCGTGGCCGAGCACGTGGGTGCGGTACAGGCCCCAGTGGATGCCGGCGATATGCTCGCGGGAAGGACGGCAGGCGTCGCGCAGCCCCGTGGAGCCGGGCGCGAAGACATACACCGAGCGGCGCGCCCGGTCGGGCAGGCGGGGGAGGAACACCTGGACGGTGACGGGCGTGGGCGTGCCGTCGAGGTACGTGCTCTCGATCTGCAGGAGGAAGCAGTCCACGGGGTACTTCGCCTTCGGGGCGGGAATGTCCGTGAACAGCTTCGGCTGCAGGGCGTTGACGGCGGCGGTCGAGAGGGACTCGACCGCGGTCACCTTGAGGATCGCGCCCGGCGCCGCGGCGAGGCCGCCCGCGCAGGCGAGACCGAGGAGGACGGCGAGCAGGGAACGGTGAATGCTGTGCGTCATGGATGGCTGACCTGGCGCCATTGAACCCCACGCCTGCCGCAGCGTCAAGGAACGGCGCATGGACTGGCCCCCGCCAAACGGGTATGATCCGCGCAGAAGGTATCGCATGCGCTTCACAACCGCCGCCGCTCTCCTGGCAGCCGCGCTCGCGGCCGCCCTCGCCGTGCCGCCTCTCGCCGCCGCCAACCGCTCCGTCTACGGCCCGGAGGCGCCGGGCGACTCGGCCTTCGTCCGCGTCGTCAACGCCGTCCCCGGCTCCCCGCCGCTTGAGGCGGAGCTCGGCTCGACACGGTTCGGCGCTCTCGCCTATGGGCAGGCCTCGCCGTACCGTCCCGTGACCCCGGATATCTATGTCTTCGCGGCCGGCAGCCTGGAGCAGGAGCTCATCCCCGGCGCCGGCCGCTACTACACCATCGCGGCGCTGCCCGATGCCGTGGTCGTGCTCGAGGACCCGGCGCACACGGACCCGGCGCGCGCGCAGCTTTTCCTGTACAACCTCTCGACGCTTCCCCGGGTCGACCTTGCCACGGCGGACGGGAAGACAGCCGTGGTCGCAGGGGTGAAGCCCCGGTCCTCCGGCCTCGCCGTTGTCAACGCCGTGGCTGCCCGGCTTGCTGTGCGCAGCGGGGGCGCACAGCTCAGGGCGGTCGGGGACCTGGGGCTGTCCCGCGGCTCCTCGTTCAGCGTCTTCGTGCTGGGCACCCCGTCGTCCCCGGTCGTGCTCACGCTCAGGGCGGCCGTGCAGGTGGAGTAGCCCCGCAGGCATGAGCCTCTCCTCCGGGGCGTTCCTGCTCCTGTTCCTCCCCGTCTTCCTCGCCCTCTTTCACGCTCTCCCCGGCCCTGCCCGGCGCTGGTGGCTCCTGGCGGCCAGCATCATGTTCTACGCGTGGTGGCGGCTGGACTTCCTCGCGCTCCTCGCGGCGATCGCTGCCGCCGCGTGGCTCGCGGGCGCGCTCATCGCCCCTCGCCGCGCCAGGAGCAGGGCTGGGGCGCGGGCCATCCTGGCGGCTGGCATTGTCCTGTGCCTGGGCGCGCTCGCGTGGTTCAAGTACGCGGGCTTCGCGGCCACGGGGCTGAACGCCCTTGTCGGGGCGCTGGGAGCGTTCGGGGGGAAGGGCCTGCAGCCGCTGCCCCTGCTGCGCGTCGCCCTGCCCGTGGGCATCTCGTTTTCGACCTTCAAGGCGATCAGCTACATGGTCGACGTGTACCGGGGAGCCGTGGCCCCGGCCGGAAGCGCCGGGGACGTGGTCCTGTACGTGTTTCTCTTTCCCCAGGTCATCTCGGGGCCCATCGACAGGTTCCCCGCCCTCGCTCCCCAGCTGCGGGCAGGGGCCCGCTCCTGGGAGGCGTTCGGCAGGGGCGCCGGGAGGTTCATGCTGGGGGTCTGCAAGAAGGTCCTCGTCGCCGACCTTGTCGCGCCCCTGGCCGACGCCTCCTTCGCCCTGGCGAGGCCGGCACTCGCCGACGCGTGGCTGGGCTCGGCGGCCTACACGGTGCAGCTGTACTACGATTTCTCCGGCTACTCGGACATGGCGATCGGGCTGGGCCTGATGATGGGGCTTTCCTTCGGCGAGAACTTCCGCGCGCCGTACCTCTCCGCCGGCATCACCGAGTTCTGGAAGCGCTGGCACATCAGTCTTTCCTCGTGGCTGCGGGACTACCTGTACATTCCGCTGGGCGGCAGCCGGCGGGGCCGGGCGCGGACGCTCCTGAACCTCGCACTCGTCATGGTGATCGGCGGGCTGTGGCACGGGGCCGCCCTCACCTTCCTCGCGTGGGGTGCGTGGCACGGCGCCCTCCTGGTCATCGAGCGGGTCCGGGGCCAGAAGGCGCTGGTGCAGAGGCTTCCACGGCCGCTGGGGGTCGCCCTCACGATGCTTCTCGTGAACGCGGGCTGGGTGCTCTTCCGCGCGCCCGGTATGGCCGCGGCCGCGGCCATGTTCGCCGGCATGGTCGGCCTGAACGGAGCGGGGATGAGCGAGGCACTGCGGTGGCAGGTCGAGGCCCTCTCGATCGCCGCCCTCGGCATCGGGGCTGCCTGCCTCTACGCGGGACCCCTGGCAGCGGCCCGGCTGGAGGCCGCCCGCGGCTGGAGGATCGCGGCTGCCGGGGCGCGCGTGCTGCTGCTGCCGCTCTTTCTCCTCGCGATCATCCGGATCGCCGGCGGCACCCCCGCCGTGTTCCTGTACGGGAAGTTCTGATGCGCAGGGTCTTCGGCCCGTTCCTCGTCGCGGTGCTCGCCGCTGGTCTCGCGCTGAGCGCCGCGAGCCTCTTCCGCATCGAGCCGCTCGCCGCAGGGTCTGTCGGCCGGGGAACCTGGCAGGCCGCGGCGCAGGAGCGCTTCGAAGGCGGCATCCCGGGACGACGGGCTGCGCTCGCCGCCTGGACTGCCATCCGCTATGCGCTCTTCCGTGAGGGCGAGCCGGGAGTCGTGGTCGGCACGGGCGGGTGGCTGTATTCGAGCGAGGAGTTGGTCCCCGTCGACGAGTCGGGGAGGCTCCTCTCCGCAGCCATCGACCGGATCGTCGAGGCCAGGGACTTTCTGGAGCAGCGGGACATCGCCCTCGTCGTGGCGCTCGTGCCGACCAAGGCGGGCATCTATCCCCAGCACCTCGGCCGCCGCGCGTTGTCGCAGGGTCTGCGCGCCCGGTACGCCCTGGTGCTCGACGCCCTGGCAGCGCGCGGGGTACGCGCGCCGGACCTGCGCGCTGCCCTGGCCGCGGCCTCGCGCGACACGGAGGTATTCCTGCGGACAGACACGCACTGGACCTCCCAGGGCGCGGCGGCTGCGGCGGAAGCGCTCGCGGCGACGGTCAGGCCCATCCTCGAGCGGCGCGGAAGCCCCCGCCAGCGCTTCGAGCGGACGGTCGGCGACGTGCGCCTCCGCAGGGGGGACCTGCTCGCATTCCTTCCCCTCGGGTTCCTCGCCGGAGCGGTGGGCCCGGCACCAGACGCGGTGCGGCCGGTGACCACGGCCGCCGTGGCCGGGGAGGAAGCAGGCCTCTTCGGGACCCTGGAGATCCCCGTGGCCCTCGTCGGCACGAGCTACAGCACGGCAGGTGATTGGGACTTCGACGGCGCGCTCAGGAGCGTCCTCGAGGCGGACGTGCTCACGGTGGCCGAGGAAGGCCATGGACCGTTCGCGCCCCTGCAGCGCTACCTCGACAGTCCCGCCGTCGACGACCCGAGGCCGCACGTCGTGATCTGGGAGATCCCCGAGCGCTACCTCTGCGTGCCCACGCCGCTGGGCGTGCCCGCGGCGCCGGAGGCGGCACCGGCGGGCACGGACCCGGACGGCTGATCAGCGCACGATCACCCCGACCAGCACCGCGGCTCCCGCGATGATCAGGAACACCGGCCACGCGGTGCCCCAGTCCACGTTGAAGAGGAAGAACGCGGCAACGGTGAGCAGCACGATGCCGCCCGTCAGGGGCCCGCGGGCAGCGGGACTGAACCTGCGCCCGTTCCTGCTGTAGAGGCTCCACGCCGTCCACAACGACCCGACCGCGGGGATCAGGATGAACAGCGCCCACCAGTTCTGGAGCGAGAACCCGGCGACATTCTGCAGCAGGAACACGAGCCCGACGAGGATGAGCCCGGCCCCTGCGATCCAGGCGGGCCGCTTCGGCTGCGGGGGGGAGGACCCCTGGTCGGGAGAAGGCTTCTGTTCTGTGGAAGGATCCGGCGAGCTCATCGGCTGCACCTCCGTGTCGGTGTCGGGCAGGGTGCGCCGCGCGACTCGCCCCCGGCGAGATTGACCAAGCGCCGCGATCACCCTATCCTTCAACACCGCAATGGAAGAAAAACAACCCCCCGCGTACGTCGCGCTGCTGGCCCTCACGATCGTGCTGACGATCCTCGCCGTTGTCACGCTCCTGCCCAGCCAGGGGGCTTCGAAGCCGAACGTGCTCGGGTACCGCTCCATCTGCAGTTTTGCCCCCTCCGCGAGCGCCCTGTGCGGCCTGGCTGCGGGCATCACGTGCACCTTGAGAAACCGCTTCGTGTCCCGCAGAAGGGGGACCGCCCGCTACGCCCCTCCCTTCGCGCCGATCGGGGTCTCGCTCGTGCTGGTGGTGATCGCCGTGGTCTTCGGGGTCCGGTTCGCCAGGGTCCAGTCCCGGTTCGTCGCCGTGATCGAGAAGTCCGCCCCAGCGGCGGGCTCGCTGCCCGCGTCCTTCGGCTCGCTTGCTGACGGCGTGCACACGGCCTCGGCGGTCGAGGGGGACATCTCCGCGACGGTCGAGATGGACGTTCTGGCTGGGAAGATCAACGACCTGCGCCTTGTCGACGCGAAAAACGTGGAAGCGTCGCTCGCAGCCCAGATCTTCGAGTCGGTGATCCTGGCCCAGTCGGTCTCGGTCGACGCGGTGTCGGGTGCGACCGCCTCCAGCATGGTCCTTCTGAACGCCGTGGCGGCAGCAGCGGCGGCAGCGCCGACATCCCCCTAGGGGGACGCAGCCCGCGCTAGGCCGGCATCCCGCCGAAGAGCCTCTTCACCCACCTGTGAAACCCGTGGATGGACGCCACGGGCTCGGCGTACATGAGAATGCACTGCCGGGAAACCGCGGGAAGGTCCTTGTCCCTGCAGAACGCGAGCGCCTCCTCGCTCTGTGCGCCCTGCTGGATCCAGATCCTCCTGATCCCCGCGGCCACGGCCTCGCGGACGACCTTCTCCGTCTGTGCCGGCGGCGTGAAGACGATCACCCCACCGACCTTCCGGGGCAGCTTCGCGAGGCTGGGGTAGCACGTCTGCCCTTCGATGCTCTCGGCGTTGGGGTTCACGGGGATCACGGTGTAGCCCTTCGCCGTCAGCTCCCTCATCGCGGCGGCGCTGAAAGAGCGTGGGTCGCGCGAGGCGCCCGCGACCGCGAGTGTCTTCTCTGCGAGGAACCCCTCGATGTCCTGCTTCGTGTTCATGCGGCTTCTCCATTTCTCAGCCGCGACTATACCCGCGGGCATGGCACACCGCAAGCGGCGCCGCAGGGATCAGCATCGTCTTCTCTCGTGTCCCTGTCTCGTGTATGGTGGGCCTGCCTATGAGCGTCCGTCCGGCGGGGCTCGAGCCCCTGACAGCCATCATTGCCTCCCGCATGGGAGAACAGGGCGACTGGCGCATCTCCTCGGACGAGGTGATCAGCGCCCTTGGCCTCCCTCCCGTCGACTACTGGCGCGCGGTCCACTCCTTGAGGACGAAGATCCATCTCTTCGACGCCGTCGACGGGTTCAGCGAGGACTCCGTCGGCGAGCTGGTGACGCTGTGCGAGCTCCTCGCGGGCCCGCAGGCCGAGGAATGGCTGGTCCGTGCGGGGCTGTTCCTCCCCCACCGCCTGAGGGAGGACCTTGCGGAGGATCTCCTGCGTCGGGCCGGGCAGTTCTCGGCCGGCCACGCGGTGGCTGCCGAGGAGCTGGCCGCCATGCTCAGGTTCACGGGAAGCGTGCGGCGCGCCGTCGACCTGTACCTCGACGAGCACGCGGACCTCGCGGCCACGATAGGC
Organism: uncultured Spirochaetota bacterium; assembly: GCA_963733835.1. GTDB lineage: Bacteria > Spirochaetota > Spirochaetia > SZUA-6 > Fen-1364 > CAVTER01. Next base: position 77,539 of record CAVTER010000002.1, on the reverse strand, counting down.
GAGACCGCCCGCGCCTTCGCCGAGTCCTGCGGCATGCCCGTCGCGGGGGGCCTGACCGCGGCGCGCTTCCTGCGGCAGCTGTTCTCCCGGCACATCATGGAGAAAGGCGCGCTGTTCGCGGGGCTCGAAAGGCGCCTGCGCGAGGCCGCGAGGAGACTCGGGTTCGATGATCCCGCGCGGCAGGAGACGGGGGAGCAGGAGAGCGCCGGCCGCGCAACGCGGGGCGGCGGCTCCACGGGCGAGGAGGAGCGGCAGGGGGGAGACCGGGGCCGCCTCGCCTGGGCCCGCTCCGTCATGGGCCTGGCCGCGGGCGCCATCGGCTTCGAGACCCTGCGCCGACGTTATCGCGAGCTCATCATGCGCTACCACCCCGACGTGAACCCGTCGGGACTGGAGCGCTGCAAGGACGTCACGGCCGCGTACTCGCTTCTCGCGGCCCGCGCGTCGGAAGGAGAGATCTCATGATCCGCACGGGACTTGCCCGAGGGGACATCACGCCTGTGGGAAGCGTGCCGCTGTTCGGCTACGGCGACAGGACGCACGACTCGACGGGAGTGCACGACCCGCTGTCCGTGTACGCGTGGTGGCTCCAACCGGACGGCGCCCCTGCGCTGGCGTGGGTGACGCTCGACCTCTGCGTGATCGGCATCGAGGCGGCCGCGGACATCGCGCGCGCCGCCTGCGCGCGCGCCGCCCTCCCGGAGCTCTCTCCCGATCGCATTGTGCTCTCCACGACGCACACGCACTCGGGCCCGGACACCCTGGCGATCCACGACGACGCCCGGCCGTGGGCGCCGGCGTACCGCGAGCTTCTCGTGCGGCGCATCGCCGACGCGCTTCGCGCGGCTCACGACCGCGCGGCCCCCTGTCGCATCGAGGTGCGGCTGGCCCAGGGCTCCCTCGGGGTGAACCGCCGCGACACGGCGAAGCCCGTCGATCCGCGCGTGGTCATCCTGTCGCTCGTCGACGGGGCAGGGAGCCTGCGCGGCATCCTCTTTCACTACTCCTGCCACCTGACCGTGCTCGGCGTGGACAATGACCTCGTGAGCGCCGACTGGGCGGGTCCCGTGCGCGACTCCCTCGAGAGGGAGCTGGGCGTGCCGGCCGCATTCCTGCAGGGGGCGGAGGGGAACGTCGATCCGCACACGCGCGGCTTCCTCGACATGGCCGATCCCGACCAGGCACGCGGCAGCTCTTTCGGAGTGCTCGACCAGCTTGCCCACACCCTGGGCGCCGAGCTTCGCGCCGGCCTCCGCACCGCGCCCGTCGGCGTGCTGGACACGGTCCGCCTGCAGGCATGGGACCAGGAGCTGCCGATGCGGTACGGCGCGCTGTCGCAGCAGGCGGTGCGCGAGCGCATCGAGGCGTGGAAGGGGCAGTTCGCCCGGTTCCTCGGCGTGCCGCCGGCGGAGGTTCCCGAGGGCAGGAGCATCAACGCCCTGGTGAAGGAGAGGAGCAGGGCGCTCTCCCTTCCCCCGGCGGAGGTGCGCAGGCAGGTCGCCTCCCAGTTCGCCTACGGGAGCTTCCTGGTTGCCTACGCGGGGCACGGCGGGCCTGCCCCGGCCGGGACGGCCGGCGCCGCCCAGCCCGGGCGCGGGGTCGTGCGGCTTCCCTGCCGGCTGCTCGACTTCGGTCTCCTGTGCATCCTGTGCGCGCCCGCCGAGATCCTCGTCGAGGCGGCGTTCGAATTCCAGCATCTCCTGCCCGGCCGCATCGCGCTCCTGTCGGGGCTCGTCGGCGGCTGGATCGGCTACCTTCCCCACGCCGCCAACTTCGAGGAGCCGGAGGCAGCCGAGCGCTACGAGACGGTCAGCACCATGTTCGCCCCCACGGCATGCGGCCTCCTGCTGGAGTCCGCGCGGGGGTGGGCGTCATGACCCCCACCCCCGTCGGGCCCTCCCGTCCCTCGCTCGTGGGAGAAGCGCTCAAGCTCGCCATGCGCGTGCTGCCCGTGTTCGCCGCCGCGCTTGCCCTCACTGTCGTGTTCCCCGGCCGCTTCCGGTTCACCGGCAGGCTCTGGGGCGTTGCAGCCGCGGCCGGCATGGAACTGGCGGCAGCGGGCCTGGTCCTCTGGTGCGCGGCGGCGGTCGGTCTCGTGCGCGCGTGGAGGAGAGGCGGCCTCGCCACGCGCGGGGCTTACGGCCTGTGCCGGCACCCCCTGCACGGCGGGTGGACCTGGTCGGTGCTGCCGTCACTCGCCCTCATGCTGGACTCGTGGCTCTTCCTGGCCGCCGCGCTCGCGTCCTGGATCGCTGCCCGGCCCCTGCTGGAGCGGGAGGAGCAGGAGCTGGCCGAACGCTTCGGCACGCCCTACTGTGCCTGGGAGGTGAAGCGCAGGCCGACCCTTCCCGTTCCCCTCCTGCGGCCGTTCACCCTCCGACGCTGGCGGAAGGCCCTCGGCGGACTGGCGCTGCTGGCCGTGTTCGCCCTCGGAGTGTTTTTCGCTGCCGTGCGGCCCGTCATCCTGCGCCTCGGCGCGAGCAGGGCGGAGCTTGCCGCCGCGCTGCCGGGCGACGAGGCGGTGAGCCGTCCCCGGTTCCGCTACACGCAGGCGGTCACGATCAGGGCCCCGGCCCACGAAGTGTGGAAGTGGCTCGTCCAGGTGGGCTACAGGAGGGCCGGCTGGTACAACATCGATGCCGTCAACAGGCTTGCCGCGCCCGACTACTTCATCGACGGCCTGCGCTCTTCCGTGCGCATCCATCCGGAGCTGCAGGACCTTCGCGTCGGTGATTCCATCTTCCTCGTGCCTGCCCTGGGCATGCAGGTGACGCGCCTCGAGCCCGCTCGGCTCCTGGTGCTCGTGGGCGACCCGGCCCACCCCGATTCCGAGAACAACTCCTCGTGGACCTATGCCATTTCGCCGCTGGGCGAAGGCTCGTGCAGACTCGTCGTCCGCTTCCGCAGCTCGTCTCCCGGCGACTTCGCCTCCGTCCTGGGCTGGGGCATCATCAACGAGATCGGCGGCGCCATGCTGCAGCAGCCGGCAATGCTCGCCGGCCTGAGGAGACGGGCGGAACGCTGACCCGTCGTCTGGCAAGTCGTCGGCGAAAGTGCTACACTCTCTATCAGGGAGGGGGGGAGAACGCAGGCCCCTATGAGAGCGACAGTCTTCACGCTCACCCTCCTCCTTGCCCTCGCCCCGATCGCGGGGCATGCGGCGGACGCGGCAGCCCCCCGCCCCGCGGTGGTCATCGTCTTCATGAAATCCGCAAACGCCCTGGACGAGCAGGTGCTGCGCTCCCTTCTCGTTGATTCGATTACCCTCGAGCTGTCCGACCGGCGCATGGCCGTGATCGCCGGCCAGGGCTTCCCGCGCAGCGTCGCCGAGGCCGTCCGGCAGGCCGCGACCGTGGAGGCGGACTTCGTCCTGGTCGGCACGTATGCCCTCCAGGAGCGGCAGGTCCACCTCGAGATACAGTGGATCGACGTGGGGGAATCCCGCCTTGCGGCCCAGGCCTCGCGCCGGGGCCCTCTCGACCTCTCCTTCGACGCGATCGTGGCCGACGCGGTGCGCGAGATCCTCGACAGCCAGGCAGCCCGGCTCGCGAGTCTCCCGCCCCGGCAGGCGCGGCCCGAGGCGCATCCCGCGGCGCCGTTGACCGCCGGTGCAATGGAGGAGAAGATCGCCAGCCTGGCGCTTCCCGACGTTTCGCCGAAAGAGGAAACACTACCGGCATCCCTGCAGGAAGCGGCACAGTCACCGGCTCCCCTGCCCCTGCCGGCGGGCGAGGCTGCCGCAGCCGCGCTGCCGGCCGCGCAGCCCGTGGGTGCGGTCCCCGTGCTGAGAAAGGTCGTCTTCACGGCAGGCACCGCGCCCTTCATCTCGACATTCGCGGCGGCGAGGTACTTCGAGATGGGCCTGTCCGCGACGCTGGCTGGCCAGTACAGGATACGGGCGCCGGGAGGGTTTCTCGGCTTCGGCGGGACGACCGGCGTGCACTCGTTCCATGGGAAAGGAACGTACGCGACCGCGGACTTCCTCCTGATCCCGATCGGCCCCGACGTGTGGTACGGGACGCTGACGGGATCGCCCTTCGATTTCTTTTCCCGTCTGAACGGCGGCGCCGCCGCATTCGTTGCAATGCCGTCGGGCGGAAATACCCTCGCCAAGGTAGTACCTTATGTGTCGGGTGGAGTCGGAATGACCATGTCGCTCGGACGGGCAATCGCGATCTCGGCGGAAGGAAGCTACAGCGCGTACTTCGATTCCCCCGAGCCCATCATGGCCTACACTCCCGGCATCTCGATCACTGTCAGACTGTGAGGAGTGACAGAATGTGGACGCGCGGCGTTCGGCTCGTCATCTTCGCAATCGGGATCCTCGCTGCTCTCATCGGGTGCGGCAACTTCAGCCTGTCGAGCATCCTCGATGGACCTCCGGGCGGCCCGACAGGGCCCGTGGTGCTCACGGTTGCCCCCGACACGGTGAATGCCACGACCGGCACGACGGTCCAGTTCACGGCGCAGGGCGGCCTGCCTCCCTATGCCTGGTCCGAAGACACCGACTCGGGCCTGATCAACGGCAGCGGCATGTACACCGTGCCGTCAGCCGTCGGAACCTACACAGTCACGGTGACCGACTCCGAGGGATCCTCGCTGGACGCCACCGTCATTGCCTCATCGCTCATCCCGCTGACGATCAGCCCCACCTCCCTGACGATCGACGCGGGGGCCTCGGCCGCCTTTTCCGGGAACGGCGGGTCGGGCAATCCCCTCAACTACACGTGGGCGGTCATCGCCGGCCTGGGAGGCATGGCCGGGTCCACGTACAACGCCCCCTGGGCGGCAACCGCCGCGACGGTCCAGCTGACAGACACCGTCACGACCGAACAGCGCACGGCCGTCGTCACGGTCCGCGCGCCGACCGCGCCGCAGATCAACCCGTCATCTGCCAACCTTGCCGCGGGCGGGTCTCTCACCTTCAGCGCGACCGGCGGGTCAGGGTCGTACAGCTACGCGCGAACGGGCGTCGGTTCCATGGCGGGAGCCACCTACACGGCCCCCTGGGCGTCGGGCACCGCGACGGTCACTGTCACGGACACGAACACGAGCCTGACTGCCTCCGCCCCCGTCAGCATCAGCGCTGCGCCGGCAGTCACGATCGCGCCCACGGCGATCACGATCAACGCGGGCGACTCCATCAGCTTCACCGCGGGGGGAGGGTCAGGATCGTACACCTGGAGCGAGACGGGCCTCGGCAGCCTCGCAGGCACCACCTACATCTCAACGGGGTCCGCCGAGGCGGCCACGGTCAGGGTCGACGACCTGAACACGGGCGGCTTTGCCGAGGCAACCGTGACGGTGACAGTCCCCGTGCTCCTCTCCATCAGCCCGAAGGTCACCACCGTGAACGCGGGCGACAGCATCACCTTCTCGGCCAGCGCCGGGGTGCCTCCGTACATCTACTCGAAGATCTCGGGCGGCGGCAGCCTCGCGGGACAGACCTATACTGCCCCCTGGTCGGCGACAACCGTCGTGATCCGGGTCACCGACTCCGACACGACCCCTGCCACAGATGACGCCACGGTCACCGTCAACCCGCCGCCCGCGCTGTCCATCGCCCCCGCGACGGCGACCCTGAACGTCGGGCAGTCCGTCACATTCAGCGGGAGCGGCGGCTCGGGCAATCCGCTGAACTACACGTACGCGAAGATCTCCGGCGGCGGATCGCTCGCCGGCGCCGTCTACACGGCCCCGGGCTCCGCAACCACCGCGGTCATCCGCCTGACCGACGCTCTCACATCGCAGACCAGCGACGCCACGGTCACCGTCAATCCTCCACCGGCGCTGACGCTCAGTCCCGCGGCGGCGAACGTCCTCTCCGGCGGCGCGGTGAGCTTCACCGGGCGGTGGATCCGGCAGCTACGCCTTCACCCTCGCGTCCGGGACAGGCAGCCTCGTCGGCTACTCCTACACAACGGCCGGTGAGGAGACTGCCGTCCTGCGCCTGACCGATCTCGTCACCGCGGGCACGCGGGATGCGACGGTGACGTCGTACTACCCGCTCACGATCGTCCCGACCACCGCCTGGTCCAGGTCGGGGATTCGTATCCCTTTGCCGCGTCGGGCGGGGTTCCGGCCGGGGTACACCTACCTCGTGGTCGAGGGCGCCGTCGGGCGGACCGTCGATACCTCGGGTCTGTACACGGCACCCGGCACGTCGGCCGGCACCTTCCACGTCGGGGTCGATCGACTCGATCGGCAACGAGAGCACCGCAACGGTCACCGTCTCGGCTGCCCGTCCTCTGGAACATCGTCTCCATCGACCAGGCGGCCAAGAGCGGCTTCTTCGCCTCGCTGGCGCTGGACGGCGGCGGCCTGCCCCGGGTTGCATACTACGAGTCGGTCAGGAAGGAGCTGCGCTTCACGCAGAGCGACGGCGGCCCGTGGAGCACGCTCACCGTCGATTCCGACAAGACGGTCGGCCACCACGCCACTCTCGCCCTTACGGCGGCCGGGAACCCGCGCATCGCGTACTACGATGTCTCGGACAAGAACCTTCGCTTCGTCAGCCGCTCAGGCTCCACGTGGGGCGCACCCGACATCGTGGACAGCGCCGGAGACGTGGGAGAGTTCGCTTCCCTGGCGCTTGAGCCCTCGACAGAGCACCCCCGGATCGCCTACGTCGCCGGCGGCAGCGGGGACCTCAAGTATGCCGCCTGGAACGGGACAGCGTGGACGGTCGAGACTGTGGACAGCGTCGGCGACGTGGGGCAGTTCGCCTCCCTCGTCCTGGAGCCGGGATCGAACCATCCCCGCATCGCCTACTACGACGCGACCAACGGGAACCTGAAGTACGCGGCGTGGGACGGCGCGAGCTGGGTGATCGGGGCGCCCGTGGACTGCGCCGGTGACGTGGGGCAGTTCGCCTCCCTCGTCCTGGAGCCGGGATCGAACCATCCCCGCATCGCCTACTACGACGCGACCAACGGGAACCTGAAATACGCGGCGTGGGACGGCGCGAGCTGGGTGATCGGGGCGCCCGTGGACAGCGCCGGTGACGTGGGGCAGTTCGCCTCCCTCGTCCTGGAGCCGGGATCGAACCATCCCCGCATCGCCTACTACGACGTGACGAACAGGGACCTGAAGCTTGCCACGTGGGCCGGGAGCTGGACGATCGAGACCGTGGACAGCCAGGGCGATGTCGGGAAGTTCGCGTCCCTGAAGCTGGACCCGATGACGAAGAAGCCGCGCATCGCGTACTACAACGCGACGGCCCTGGACCTGAAGTACGCCGAGAGGCTCTGAGCGGCGCCGAACGCCTCCCTCTGGTCCTGTCAGTCGAACAGGCCCCGCAGGCGTTCCAGCAGCTGCTGGAACGCCGAGCGGCCTGCGTCACTCGCGTAGCGGTCCAGCAGCGGCAGCACCTCTTCCTTCGGCCTCTTCGCGCCGAGGTAGTCGACCACGGCACCGACGTCACGCAGGGTCGATGCGCGCGCCTCGGCCCGCTTTTCCTCGCCGAACAGGTCCAGGAACCTGTCCAGCTTGACAGCGAGGCCCGGGTACTGGGCCTCCACGCTCTCCGAGCCCAGCACCTCCTTCATCTTGACCTTGGCCTCCAGCAGCTCGATCAGCTCCTTCTGCGACGCCGCCGCGGAGGCGCTGGCCCTGCGCAGGCTCGCGGCCAGGCCGTCGCTCACGATGCGCAGCCTTTCCTCCGCGGCCGCCTTCTGCTTCTCGGCAGCCTGCTTCTGCGCGAGGGTGAGGTCGCGCTCCTTCTCGGCCGCCTGCGCGTCCCTCGCCTTCAGGAGGCTGTCGAGGGATCTTTCGACGCCCGCGACGGCCTGGGGCCCTGACTGTGGACTGGGGGTAGGCGCGCAGCACGGCCGCGTACGCGGAAAACGCCTCGGCGTGCCTGCCCGCCTTCGAAAGGCCGTTGGCCTTGTCGACCAGCGGCTTCGCCGCGCGGTCCTCCCGGGCGACCAGGTCCGCGAAGCCCTGCTTCCAGCCCGCGTCGGCCACGCGCACCCCGGCGCGCGGCAGCGCCGTGGAGATGCCCCGCAGCGCCTCGAAGGCACCGGCGTACCTGTCCAGCGCCGTCTTCCAGCTCCCGCCCGTCCAGGCGGCATCGCCGCCGGCGATGGCATCGGTCACCGCCTTCCTCGTGGCCGCCCAGTCGGCGTCCTCGATGGCGGCCAGCCTGTCGGGAACGGTTTTGAGCTCGGGGACGGTGCGCACGGCAGCCGCGTAGGACTGGCGGGCCCCCGCGAGGTCCCCGGCCCTGTAGCTCGCCTCGGCCCTGTCGACCAGCGCGGCAGCCGGCGCGCCGCCCGCGGCAACCGCCGCCCCGCCCCGCCGGGCGGTGATGAGGTCCTTCAGGGAGTCGACGATGAACAGCTCCACCGGCTTGCGCCTCTGCACGCCGGGAAGCGCGGAGACGGCCGGCGCGTCCAGGTATGCCGAGAGCGCGTCCAGGCCGGCGACGGCCTCGTCCCACTTCCCCGCCCGCACCTGGGCCTCGACGCCGCGGTAGGAGTCCGCGATCTGGTCGGCAACGAGCTGCTCCCGGCGGGTCTGCTCGCGCAGGCTTCCCAGGGCCGCGGTGAGCTGGGCAGTGTCGCCCTCGGCCTTCTGGAGGAGCTCGGCGCGCTGGTCGGCCAGCTCCTTCTCCAGGCGGCTCTTCTCGGCCCTCGCCTCCCCGAGGCTCTCCTGGTACTCGTTGAACAGGGCATTGATTTCCGACTCTTTCGCGGCACGCTCGGTGTCGGCCTGCCGACGGAAGGCGGCCAGGGCGGTCTCCAGCTCCCTGCTCCTGTTCTCTTCCAGCGACTTCACCTGCCTGTCGATCGACGCGGAGGACGCCCCCTGGCGGGCGAGCTTCGCCCTCTCCGCCTCCAGCTCCGCGGCCAGGGCGGCGCGCAGCTCCTCCTCCCGCCTCTGGATCTTTCCCGCGCTCTCCGCCTTCAGGGACCTGAGCTGTGCGTCGATCTGCGACAGCCGGCCCTGGATGCCCGAGATCTCCTGGTCCTTGCCCGGCCAGCCGCTCCTCGGATTCCCGCTTGATCGTGCCGACGATCCTGCCTTCCCCCGCGATGAGGCCCGTCGTGCGCGGGGCCGTGAGGACCTGCTCTTCCCTCTCGGAGTACCGCCAGAAGAGGATGGCCGCCGCGGCGATGAGAAGGATGGCCGCGACGTTGACGAGGAGCGGGAGCATGACACCCGAGCGTTCGCTCTTGTAGCGAAGCCCCTCGGGGCCGAGGGCCGCGCGCGAGCGCGCCACGGTCTGCTCGATCTGGGCGAGGATTTGCTCGCGCTCTTTCAGGGAGACATCGGGCTCGGGAGGGCGCGCGGCAGCGGGATCGGCGCCGCGGCCGCGGGCGGCGTCGGCCTTCTGCACGGGGCTGCTCATGTCGGCATGGTACCGCTGCCGGCGCCGATTCGTGCGCCAGACCGCGCATCGAATTGACGGGGGAGCACAGTTGCTCTATAGTCGAGTGCACAGTGAGAATCCGAGCGAAGATCATCCTCGTCGTGCTCCCCCTCATCATCACCCCGCTGGTGCTCATCGCGCATCGCCTCGTTCTTCGCCGCGCGCAACGGCATCACCCGCGTGGCCACCGAGTTCCTCGCGCTTCAAGGCCGACGAGCTGGCCACGTACGCCGACAGCCAGTGGGCGCTGCTCGAGGAGAACGGCCTCGCGGGCCGGGCCGAGTTCGTCGAGATCTCCCGCCAGTGCCGTCGCAAGCTTCGCGCGGAGCATGATCCGCAGCGACAACGAGCTGATCCTCGCCCTCGACAGCAGACGGCGCGCGTGGCCATGTCCACCGGGGAGGTCGCCCCTCGCCCCGAGGAGCTGGCACGCGCTCGCCGCCCTGGCCGGGCGCAGGGCCGCGGGCTGGCAGCGAGGTCCGCATCGGCGGGGTCGCGCGCGTGGCCCAGGCGGTGCCCGATCGATTCGTTCGGCTGGTACGTCGCTCATCACGGTCGAGCGGGACGCGTTCTACCAGGCCACGAACCAGATCCTCGAGCAGAGCGTGGTCATCCTCGCCGCGGCCGCGCTCCTGGCGTCCGTGCTCCTGCTGCTCCTGTTCTCGGGCTACCTCACCCGGCCCGCTGCGCTCGGTGGCGCGCGGCCATGCGGGGGGTCATCGCCTTCGGGCGACCTCTCGCGGCGGGTGCACCTGACCTACCGCGACGAGACCGGCGACCTCGCGCCACGCCTTCAACCTCATGACCGGGGAGCTGGAGCAGGCCTACAGCGCGATCAAGGGCTACGCCCTCGAGTCGGCCATCGCCAGGCGCAACGAGCAGAAGATCCGCACCGTCTTCCAGAAGTACGTGCCCAAGGAAGTCATCGACATGTACATCCGCAACCCCGAGAGCATGCTGAAGGGCGAGAACCGAGGTGCTCGCGGTGATGTTCTCCGACATCCGGGGGTTCACCACGATCTCCGAGCACATGTTGCCCGAGGAGATCGTGGAGTCGCTGAACGACTACTTCGGGACCATGGTGGACATCATCGTGGCGAGCGGCGGGACCGTGGACAAGTACATGGGCGACTGCATCATGGCCCTCTACGGTGCCCCCGTGCGCCACGACGACGACGCGCTGCGCGCCGTGCGCACCGCGATGGAGATGCTCGACCGTCTGCCCCGGTTCAACGAGGAGCAGCAGAAGAGGCGCCGGCCGCACTTCAAGGTCGGGATCGGGATCACCTACGGGATGGTCACCGTGGGGAATATCGGCTCGGACAAGAAGATGGACTACACGGTGATCGGTGACAAGGTGAACCTCGCCGCCCGCCTGCAGGAGCTGACCAAGACCTACCGTGAGCCGCTCTTGTTCGACGGGTCGGTCCACAGGAAGGTGGCCGAGCACGTGCCCTGCCGACATGTCGACAGGGTCTCGGTGAAGGGGAAAAACCTCAGCGTCGAGGTGTACACCGCCCGGGCGTCGATCAGCCCTCGGGAGAAGGAGGCCTGGGAGATGCACGATCGGGCCCTCGGCCTGTACTTCAAATCGGAGTTCGAGAAGGCCGCGGATCTGTTCACCCAGGTGCGGTCTCTCCTTCCCGGCGACGAGCTCTCGCAGCTCTTCTTCGAGCGCTGCCGCAAGCTTGTCCACAGGCCGCCGCCCGCCAACTGGAACGGCACGGTGGTCCTGAGGGAGAAGTAGCCCGCCAGGGGAGTCACTCTCCCCTCAGCTCCCCCGTGGTTCGCTCCGACAATGGAAGCGGGAAGACCCGGAGGAGCGTGCGATGCACCAGAAGACCCCCCGTTCGATGCCGAAGAGGATATCCCGGACCTGCGACCTGCCGCCGTGCGCCCTCGCGCGCATGTTCCAACCCGGCGGGCGGCCGATCGACGCCTGGATGCGGGGAGGCCGTGTCTCGCTCAGGAACGGCACGAACATCCGCTCCAGCTTCACGTATCTCGCCGACCTGCGCGACCCCCTGGGCCTGCGCGGATCGGCCGCAGACACGTAGCCCGTGGCTGCCGCACACCGCGCGGGCCTCCTCCCTCAGGGCCGTGCCCTGCTGTTCACGAGGTAGACGGCCCCGATGGACAAAGCCCCGCCCGCGAGCGCCACGGGCGTGGGAACCTCACCGAGGAACAGCCAGCTCAGCAGCACGGCGGCCGTGGGCACGATGAACATGAAGGCGCTGGCCGGGCCGGCCCCGAGCCGGGCCGAGCAGAGGAAGTAGGTCGTGGTGGCGAACGCGGTGGCCACAACCGACAGGTACACGAGGTTCAGCCAGTAGACCGTTCCCTCGCGGAAGACCGCGCCGATGTCCCCTGCCAGGGCCAGCGGGAGGTCGAACAGCGCGGCAAGCGCGTACATCAGGAAGCTGAAGGGCAGGAACGGCATGTGCTCCTGCGCTCGGGCGCTGAGGAGCGTGATGCCGGCCCAGCCGAGCGCAGCGGCGAGGAAGAACAGGTTCCCCGACCGCAGCAGGTCGCTGCCGCTGATCCGCCAGACCTGGAGGATGATCATTCCCCCGACGAATCCCAGCGCGATGCCCGCGACCTGGATCGGCCTCAAGCCGAGCCTGCCGGCACCCGCCGGGGTCATCGGGGTGCCCGCTGCTCGGCCTCGCCGTCCGCGGCGGCGGAAGGCGAGGCCGAGCAGCACCGTGAGCACGGGGCTCAGCGTCGGGACGAGCTCGCCGCCCACCCCGGCGAGGCCGAGGCGCAGACCGCCGAAGAAGGCGAGGTTGTACCCCACCAGCAGCGCCGCCGCCGCCGCGGTGGTGAGCAGCCCGCGCAGGCCCACGCGCAGCGACGAGCGGGTGAAGAGCAGGATGGGGACGAACGCAATGCTGGTCAGCAGGAACCGCCAGAACACGTTCACCTCGGGGGCCACCCCTGCGATAGCCTTGGCCGACGGCCAGGTGCCGCCCCAGATCACCATGGAGACAGCCAGGAGCACCGCGAGGAGCGGGGAGACCGCGGGAGGGGGAGAAGGGGCGGGAGCGTCCGTTCTCAGAGCTTGATCACCTTCAGCAGGCCGGTGGTGATCCAGGGCACGTAGGTGATGACGAGCACCGCTGCCAGCAGCACGAGCAGGAACGGCATCACGACCCTGTAGATCCTGGCCAGCGGCTCGTTGAACCTGTAGGAGGCGAGGAACAGGTTCATGCCGACCGGCGGGGTCAGGTAGCCCAGCTCGAGGTTGGCGAGGAAGATGATCCCGAGGTGCACGGGGTGCACCCCGTAGGCGATCCCCAGCGGGATGATGAGCGGCACCACGACGGTGATGGCCGAGAAGATGTCCATGAAGCAGCCCACGACGAGCAGGGCGACGTTGAGCAGGATCAGGAACACGAACTTCGAGTGCACCACGGCGCGCATCCAGTCCGACATGCGCATCGGGATCTCGACGTCCACGATGTAGTACGACAGGCCCTTGGCCACCGAGAGGATGACGAGCACGCCGCCCATGATCAGCGCGCTCTTGAAGAACACCTCGGGCACGTCGCGCCACTTGATGTCCCGGTGGACGACCACCTCGACGAGGAAAGCGTACACCACCGAGAAGGCGGCGGTCTCCACGAGGGTCATCACCCCGTCAGGAAAAGCAGCAGCACGAAGAACGGCAGGAGGATCTCGAGGCCCGCGAAGAGGAGCGCCCGCGGACTTCCTGCGGACGGAACGGCGTCCGGGGGACCTTCTGACGCAGCGAGGCGACGATGCCCATGGCGGAGAGGGCCAGCACCATGAAGACGCCCGGCAGGATGCCGCCGACGAACATCTCCTTGATGTTCACCTGCGCCACGACCCCGTAGAGGATCACGGGCAGGCTGGGCGGGAACAGCAGCCCGATGCTGCCCGACGCGGTGAGCAGGCCCGTCGAGAACCGCTTCTTGTACCCTGCGGTCGTGAGGATGTAGAACAGCAGCCCGCCCACCGCGAGGATCGTCACCCCCGAGGCGCCGGTGAAGGTGGTGAGGAACGCGCAGATCAGCATGCCCATGATCGTGAGGCCCGCCGGGCAGCCAGCCGAACAGCGCCCGGAACAGGCGCACGAGCCGCTCGCCGGCCTTGCTCTCCGAGATGATGAACCCCGCGAGCGTGAACAGGGGCAGCGCGGGGATGATGGGTCCCGAGAGCATCGTGTAGGCCTCGTTCGGGATCACCTCGAGCGAGCCGCCCGAGTGCGTGAAGAACAGCACGGCGAGCCCCCCCAGCAGCACGAAGATCGGGGTGCCCACGAGCGTCGAGACGATGAGGATGACGACGAGCGGGACGTGCAGCACGTTCTGGACGGGCGCCACCGCCTCGCCGAAGCGCGCGGCCCACTCGAAGATCCCGCTCCCCGCGGCGGGTCCGGCCGCGGCGGCCAGGATCGCCGCGAGGGACGGCATGCCGTACACGAGCCCCGCCAGCAGCCCGACGACGGGGATCACCCTCCGCGCCGGCACCTCGCTCGACCGGGCGAGCGCCCGGACGGTCATGAGCAGGAAGCCGACCGGCAGGGCGAGCGCGAGGATCCAGATGGGGATCACGCCGACGCGGGCGCCGGGTCGAACCCGATCACCGCGAAAGAGAGGCTCGAGAGCGTGAGGACGGTCAGGAAGAACACGTCGACGAGCGACGTGAAGGTTCTCACCCACGCTTTCACACCCCGGCCGAAGAAGTCGAGGCCGTAGGTCAGGGCGAGGTGCTTGCCCTCGCGCGAGGTGACGGCGCCGCCGGCGAAGGCGATCCAGATCACGATGTGCTGGATGTAGTCCGCCAGGCCGCGGATGCCCGCCAGGGAGAGCAGGCGCGAGAGCACCCCGACGAGGGACAGCAGCGCGACCAGCGCAAGCAGCACGAAGGAGACCCAGTTCTCCACCCGCACGAGGATAGTCGCAGGCCGCGCGGGAGCCTCCGCCTCGGCGGGACCGGGCCGGAGATCTATTTCCGGGGATGGTCGCAAGGTACTCGTCGAGGTACGCCGTGGCCATCTCGAAGGACTCGCGGTCGTACATCTTCCCGATCAGCACGCGGAAGACCCTCGTCCATCAGCTCTTCCCACTCCCTCGCACCGGCGGGGGCACCTGGTTGATCTTCAGCCCGTACTTCTTCATGACCGCGATGGCGTCGCTCGTCCGCCTTCACGAGGTCGGGGCCGAGGGAGTCGGCGGTCTTCTGCGCCGCGTCGATCAGCTTCGGCTGCAGGTCGGCCGGCACCTGCGTCCCACGTCTTCATGTCGAGACGATCGCCGCGCCCCACAGCGGGCCGAGGCGCAGCGCGCACATGTTCCCCGCGATGCCGAACCACTGGTTGGAGGCGGCCACCAGGGGGCTGGTGACCAGCGCGTCGACCATGCCGCCCTGCAGGGAGGTCATGAGGTCCGTGGACGGCGGGGCACCACGGTCTGGAAGCCCGACGCTCTGGTAGGCCTGGATCTCGTCGGGGTCGCCGCTCCACACCCACAGCTTCTGCCGGCGCAGGTCGTCGGGCGTCACGACCGGGCTGGCGCGAGAAGAAGTAGACCCAGCCCGCCGGGCGACCACATCACGACCTTGAACCCGCGCTTCTCCAGCTCCGTCTCGAAGAAGGGCTTCATCTTGTCCAGCACGTACGCAGCTCGTCGTCGGTGCTGCACGAGCAGGGGATAGGAGAGGGTCTTCACGCCGTTGAAGATGCCCTGCAGGCCGCTCACCGTGATGGCCGCCGCGTTGCAGCTGGCCGATGCGGATCTTGCGGATCATGTCGGGCTCGTCGCCGGCGATCCCGCCGGCGTAGAGCTTCAGCGTGACCGTGCCGCCGGAGAGCCGCGCCCACTCCGCCGCGATGCGCTTCGAGCCCCGCCTCCCAGGGCGAGCCGCGCGGGCGCGAGGCTTCCCATCTTGATGGTGAGCGCGGAGGCGCCGGCGGCCGCGAGGAGCGCGCAGACGGCGCGCGAGCGAGCACACAGCATGCCGTTTCATCGTCACTGCTCCCTCTCGGACAGGAAGAAATCGCTCGATGTGCGTCGAGCAGCCAGCGCGCCTTGCGCTGGGCTGATGCACGTTCTGCAGCCGGCTCGGCGGGTCCGCGTTCGACGTCGATCGCGAGCGCCTTGCCGCAGCAGGTCGCGGAACTCGGCGGCGTCCTGGTTCTTCACGCTCACCGACGTGGCGAGCGCGAGGTACGGGCCCGGCGCTCAGGCCCTTCGACAGCTCGACGCGCGCGGGCGAAGTGCTCGCGCGCGCCTCTGCCTCGCTGCCGCCGATGTCCGCGGGCGCCGAGCCGTAGAACGAGATGAAGATGTCGTGCACGCGCGCCGCCGCCGTAGGCGTCGTCCCACGCGTCGCACCTGCTCGCAGCAGCGCTGCGGCTGCGGCACGGTCACCAGCAGCGCCATGTCGAAGGGGTCGACGGAGAACGCGGCCAGCCATGACGCGCCCGCCCAGTACAGGTAGTCGGCGTCGTCGGCTTCGCGCGCGAGGCGCAGCGCCGCGCCGGCCCGTCCTTGTCCAGCGTCGGCGCGGAACCCGGGCCGCCGCAGCTCGAGGCCGCGCAGCACGTACTCCCGGCCGCGCAGGAACAGCTTCTTGGCCCGGGCGCGCATGGCCGCTCTGCAGCTCCACCTCGGTCGCCGGGAGCAGGTCCGCGGGCGCCTGCACGAACGCGAAGGCGTACATGCAGAACGCCGGCCCGGTGGCCAGCAGCAGGGCGGCGTTGGTCGGGGTCGGCCGCGAGCAGCGACTCGTAGATCTTCATGGCGAAGGGCAGGGCGTCGCCCACCAGCTCGGGATCGTCCTCGCCGGTGAACACGGTCGCTGTCCCCGCCGCCGCCGGCGAGCATGCCCGCCACCGCGCGCACGGCAAGCCGGTTGATCGAGCAGCGAGGAGAGCAGCAGCACGGACAGGAGCAGCAGCGCAGCCGAGGCGGCACCTTCTTCATGCGCCACTATACGGAAAGCTCGCGCGCGCGCCATTGGCTTCCGCGCATGCGGGTATGCGCGCTTGACACGTGGCGCGGCGCCCCGTAGAGTCAGCCCGCCGATGCACCTGCGCTACCGCTGCCTCCTCATCGACCACGACGACACCGCCGTCGACAGCACGGCCGCCGTCCACTACCCCGCCCACCTCGAGGCCCTGCGCCAGCCTGCGTCCCGAGCAGGACCCCGCCCACCATGGAGCAGTGGCTGCAGTGGCAACTTCCACCCGGCATCATGGAGTACCTCGTGGACGAGCTCGGCGATGACGGCCGCGGAGCTGCGAGCGGGAGTTCGAGATCTGGCGCAGCTTCACGACGCGCCCGCGTCCGCCCGTTCTTCCCCGGCTTCCGCGAGCTGCTGCGCGACTTCCGCGCGGCGGGCGGGCAGGTCGCGGTGATCTCGCACTCGGAGAGGGACGTGATCGAGGGTCACTACGCGGCAGCCGGGCGTCCCCGGCTTCGACCCGGACCTCGTCTTCGGCTGGGACGCACGATGCCGCCCGGCGCAAGCCCAGCCCCTGGCCGGTCCGGGAGGCGCTGCGCGCGCTTCGGCTGCGCGCCGCGCGGAGGCGCTCATCCTCGACGACCTGCAAGCCCGGGGTGCTGATGTCGCAGGCGACGGGCGTCGCCGTCGCCGCGGCGGGCTGGGGCCACCGCGGTGCCCCGAGATCGAGCAGTACATGCGCGCCAACAGCCTGGGCGTACTTCCGGCGGGTCGAGGATTTCCGCGCGTTTCCTCCTGCGCTGAGGTTCCGTGCTATACTGCGCGCCGGGCCTGCCCACGGCAGTACCGACGGCCGTGCACGCGAATGAAACGCGACACCCTGAAGCTGTTTCGCACGATCGAAACGCCTGTTCACGATCAAGGACCTCGACTCCCTGCTCGAGAAGGTCCTCACCGAGGCCCGCCGGTTCGTCGAACGCCGACGCCGGCACCATCTACCTCTGCGCCAAGGGATACCTGTACTTCAGCTTCGTGCAGAACGACACGCTGTTCCGGGGCGAGACCAAGGACAAGTACATCCCCAGCGGCGCCGCGCCTGCCCATCGACAAGAAGTCCATCGCCGGCTACGTGGCCAAGACGGGCGAGCCCATCCTGATCGACGACGTGTACCACATCCAGAGCGACGTCTCCTTCTCGTTCAACCCCGCCTTCGACCAGAGCACGAACTACCGCACCCAGTCCATCCTCGGGGTGCCCCTGAAGACGCGCGACAACGAGATCGTCGGCGTGCTGCAGCTCATCAACGCGAAGAACGAGTCGGGCGAGGTCGTCGCCTTCTCGATGCAGGACCGCCTCTTCATCTCGCAGTTCGCGCTGAACGCCGCCGACGCCATCGAGAAGGCCCGCCTGTCGCGCGAGATGGTCCTGCGCATGGTCGAGCTGGCCGAGCTGCGCGACCCCTTCGAGACCAGCCAGCACGCCAAGCGGGTGGGCGCCTACTCGGTGGAGCTGTACGAGAAGTGGGCGGGCACGACGCGGACGTCTCCCCCCGCGAGGTCCGCAAGGTGAGCGACGTGCTGCGCACCGCGGCCATCCTGCACGACGTGGGCAAGGTGGCGGTGAGCGACGTCATACTGAAGAAGCCCAGCGAGCTGAGCTACGACGAGAAGATGCAGATGCGCCTGCACACCGTGCTCGGCGCGCGCCTGTTCCAGCGGACCAACTCCTTCTGGGACTACATGGCCGCCGAGGTCGCCCTGAACCACCACGAGACTGGGACGGCAGCGGCTACCCGGGACGGATCGACAACCTCTTCGCCGAGAAGATCTACCTCGGCCCCGGGCAAGAAGGAAACGGAGATCCCGCTGTCGGCCCGGGTCGTGGCGATCGCCGACGTGTACGACGCGCTGATCTCGCAGCGCGCGTACAAGAAGGAGTGGCGCCAGGAGCACGCCCTGCGCTACATCCGCTACCAGGCGGGCAAGAAGTTCGACCCCGAGCTTGTCAATCTCTTCCTCAAGATGGACGACGTCCTTCGGGCGATCGAGAAGAAGTACTCCTACTGACGGGCGCCTGGCCGGCGCGACCGGGGACGTTCCCGCCTCCCGCCGGTGTTCAATGGGTGCGAAGGAGGTCGCAATGTACTGTCCCAACTGCGGCAAGGAAGTCTCCAGCCAGGCGGTGAGCTGCCCCGGTCTGCGGCCACCCCCTGAAGGCGGGAGCCATGAACCCCGGCTACTCGTCCCAGAAGTCCGTGAGCCCGAAGAGCAGGCTCGCGGCGCTGCTGTTCTGTTTCTTCCTGGGCTGGCTGGGCATCCACAGGTTCTACGTCGGCAAGACCGGCACCGGGCTCCTGATGCTGTTCACGGCCGGCGGCTTCGGCATCTGGAATCTCGTCGACTTCATCATGATCGTGGTGGGGTCCTTCACGGACAAGGAAGGAAAGTTCGTCCTGGACTGGCAGACCTGACGGCGGGGGAGCGCCCGCTCCCGGCCCCGCTCCGCGGCCGCCTCCTCCCCGGGGGCGGCCGTTTTCGTCTCGACAGGAACGCGGCCGGCCGCTACAGTCGTCGCATGACAGTGGTCAAGCAGGGCGGGCACCGGCTGTTCGAGCGCGACCCCGAGACCGTCGAGGTCGTCTCGCGGATGCTCCTCGACCTGGAGAGGCGGGGCATGGACGCGGTGCGCGAGTACAGCGGGAAGCTGGACGGCTGGGACCCGCCCCGATTCGAGCTCACGGCCGCCGAGGTCAGCGAGGCCACGGAGCAGCTGGACAGCCAGGCCGTCGCCGACACGGCGTACTGCCAGGGCAACGTGCGGAGCTTTGCCCGGGCGCAGCTTGCGACCCTCCAGCCCCTCGAGGTCGAGATCCGGCCGGGCGTCGTGCTCGGCCACAGGCACATCCCTGTCGGCAGCGTGGGCAGCTACATCCCCGGCGGACGCTACCCCATGTTCGGCTCCGCCCAGATGAGCATCATCCCCGCCCGCGTGGCCGGCGTGAAAACCATCGTTGCCTGCACGCCCCCCGTGAAGGGCCGCGGCTTCTACCCGGCGACGATCCACGCCATGGCCGCCGCGGGCGCCGACAGGATCTTCATCCTCGGCGGGGTTCCTGCCCTGGCGCTGATGGCCTTCGGCCTGGGCGACGTGTCGCCCGTGGACATGCTGTGCGGAGCGGGAAACAAGTACGTGGCCGAGGCAAAGCGGCAGCTTTTCGGCACGGTGCGGCATCGACCTGCTGGCAGGGCCCGACGGAGATCCTCGTGATCGCCGACGATTCGGCCGACCCCGCGCTCGTGGCCTGCGACCTGCTGGGCCAGGCCGAGCACGACCCGGCGAGCGGCGTGTGCCTTGTCTGCATGAGCGAGGCCTTCGCCCGCGCAGCCATCGTCGAGGTCGAGCGCCAGCTCGCGGTGCTTCCCACGCGGGAGGTGGCCGCCGCTCTCGTGGCGCGACAACGGCATCGTCGTGGTCGCCTCCGACGCCGAGGAGGCCGTGCGGATCTCCGACGACTACGCCCCCGAGCACCTCGAGCTGCACGTGCGCGGACACGCGCCTTCTTCGCGGAGCGGCTCACCAGCTACGGGTCGCTGTTCATCGGGGAGGAGACCACCGTCGCCTATGGCGACAAGACCATCGGCACCAACCACATCCTGCCCACCAGCCGGGCAGCCCGCTACACCGGTGGGCTGTGGGTGGGCAAGTTCCTGAAGACCTGCACCTACCAGCGCATGACCCCGGCGGCCAGCCGCGAGGTCGGCGAGGTGACCGAGCGCCAGTGCATCCGGGAGAACATGCTCGCCCACGGCATCACGGCCCGCCTCCGTGTCGAGCGGTTCGGGAGGGACCGGTCATGATCCCTGACAGCAGCGCACATCAGGAGCCCCGGCCCGTCCCGCGTCCCGCGCGCCCGATGCGCCGGGCCGCAGGTGAGATCGCCGACCCTGCGGGCATCGACGACGTCCTGCGCCGCGCCACGGTCCTCTGCATCGCCCTGCGTGACGAGCCTGCCCCCTACGTCGTCCCGGTGAACTTCGGCTGGGAGGAAGGAACCCTGTACGTCCATGGCGCGCCGGAGGGGACCAAGATGGACCTCCTCGCGCGGGACGGCAGGGTCGGCTTCTGCGCCTGGGTCGACGACGCCCTCGTGACCGGGACGACGGCATGCGACTGCAGCGCGCGGGGGGCGAGTGCGGCGGGAACCGGCGTTGCGCGCCTGGTCACAGAACCGGGCGAGAAGCTGCGCGGCCTGGACGCGATCATGCGCCACTACGGCCAGGAGCGGCCCGTCTACAGGCCCGAGGTCCTTGCCCGCACCGCCCTCATCGCAATCGCCGTGGACAGCCTGGCCGGCAAGCGCCTCGGCTGAGCAGGCGGGGGGGACCTGCCGATACTGGGAGAGGGAAGCGGAAAAGGTATGCCCGGTCTTCTGCGGATCGACCTCGCTGCGCTGAGTCTCTCCATCGTCCTCGCCTTCGCCCTGATGATCACCGTCGGGGGATCGGGAATCCGCCGACCCCTCAACAGGTTCTTCATGCTCTTCACCCTCGCCGAGGCGGCGTGGGCGATCCTGTCGCTCATCCTGCGCATCGCGCTGTGGTTTGCCGCGGGAAACCCGCAGCTGCTCCTCGAGATGGCAACCCTCGCCTTCTCCGTCACGGGGCCCCTCTTCCTCCTGTTCGTCGAGGCGTACGTGGCGATGCCCCGGCGGTGGCCGTCCTGGGTCGCCGCCGCGGTCCTCGCCCTCATCGCGGTATTCTCCCTCCCGCTGTTCTCCGGCGCCCTCGTCTCCCAGCCCGCCCTGGACCCTGCAGGCGCGACGCTGTACGCGATCTCCCCGCTGGGAATGGCCGTGAGCGCGCTGCCCGGCGCCTGTTTCGTGCTCTCGATCGTCCTGTTCGCGGCGCGCAGGTCCGAGGTCCGCGAGCCTTTCGTGGCACTGAGCGCATTCCTCACCCTGGCAGGCTTCGCCGCGGGCGGGCTCTCCCGCCTGCGCTTCCCCATCCTCTCCATCACCAACACGGTGAGCGTCGGGATCCTCGGCTGGGGCATCGCCCGTCGGCAGCTGTTCAACCCGCTGCGGCAGAAGGCCGCCGACCTGCAGGCCCGGGCCGAGCGGCTCGAGCTCATCTCGCAGGTCGGGCGCAGGACCACCGCGCTGCTGGAGCTCTCCGAGCTGCTTCGGCAGGCCGTCGACCTGATCCAGGTCACCTTCTCGTACTTCAGCGTCGGGATCTTCCTCGTGGAGGGCGGGGAGATCGTGCTGCGTGCCTCGACGCTGTCGGCCCTGCGCGAGCAGCCCGGAAGGCTGCGCCTGCGCCTCGGCCAGGGGATCACGGGCACGGCCGCGGCAACGGGGCAGCCGGTCTATGCGCCGAACGTGCACGGCGATCCCCGCTACGTCACGCTCACCAGCGAGGTGAAGACGAACTCCGAGCTCGCCATCCCCATCCTGCGGGGGGAGAAGGTCATCGGCGTGCTGGACATCCAGAGCACGCGCGTGGACGGGTTCTCCGCTGCCGACCTGGCGACCCAGCAGACCATCGCCGACCAGCTGTCCGCCGCGGTCGAGAACGCGCGGCTGTACAGCGAGGCCCGTCGCAGGGCGGAGCGGCTCGCCCTCATCAACAGGATCTCCGCCGCGGTGGGCGCCGTGCTCAACCTTCCCGACCTCCTGGAGGCGGTGCGCCGCGAGGTGGTGCCCGTCTTCGAGGCCGACGCCTTCTTCATCGCGCTGTACGACCCCTCGTCCAACGAGCTGGACTTCCGCATCCAGGAGGACGAGGGGCGCCGCTACCCGCCCACGCGGGAGCCGGTCGGCACGGGACTCACCTCGCGGGTCATCCGCGACAGGCGGCCGCTGCTGGTGAACGACGCCGCCAGCCCCGCCGGCGACCTTCCCTCCCCCGAGATGTGGGGGACGGAGAAGATGCCCTCCTCGTGGATGGGGGTGCCGATCCTCATCCGCGACAGGCTGATCGGCGTGATGAACGTCCAGACCTACAGCCCCCACCTGTACACGGAGGAGGACACGCAGCTTGCCGCCACGATCGCCGACCAGGTGGCCGTGGCCCTCGAGAATGCCCGCCTGTACGAGGAGGTGCGCCGCGAGCTGGCTGAGCGGGACCGGACGGGCAGGACCCTGCGCGAGTCGGAGGAGAAGTTCAGGAACCTCGCCGAGCAGTCTCCCAACATGATCTTCATCTGGAGCCCCACCCGCATTGCCTACGCAAACAGGCAGTGCGAGCTCACGCTGGGCTTCTCGCGGGAGGAGTTCTACGACGCCAGCTTCGACTTCCTCTCGCTCATCGCGCCGGAGGACCGGGGGCTCATGGCCGAGAACCACGCGCGCCACCTGCGGGGCGAGGAGGTCGCACCGTGCGAATACAGCGCGCGCGACCGCAGGGGGGAGCGGCTGCAGATCATCATCACCTCGAAGCTCCTGCGCTACTCGGGCAACCCCGCCATCCTCGGGATCGTCACGGACATCACCGAGCGCAAGCGCTCCGAGGAGCTGCTGCAGACGCTGAACGGCGCCGGCCTGGACATGGCCCGGGCGATGGGACCGAACGAGATCTTCCCCATCCTCGCCCGCAGGCTGGGCAGCGTGGGCTACCTGTCCCTCGTGTTCTTTTCCGACGCCTCGAAGGGCAGGCTGCGCCTGTCGTGGTACGGGAGCCTCCGCGACGGCGCCGTGACGGTGCCCGAGTCCGACGGCGCGTGGATCGACGCGGGGGAGGTCCCGCTTCTCGCGGAGGCCCTCGCCTCGCGCCGCACGGGGATCGCCGTGCTCGAGTCCGACAGGCTTGCCGATCTCTGCGCGCGCGGGGGGGTGCGCATCGACGCCGCGCTCGGCGAGCAGGTGCGCGCGATCGCTGCCCCGCTCAGCGTTGCCGATGACAGCTTCGGGGTTCTCGCCGTGGCGGGCAGCTCCCTCGGTGACGAGCACCGGCAGCTCATCACCGCCTTCGCGCACCAGGCGGCCGCCGCGTGGCGCAAGACCACCCTGATGCAGGACCTGGAAGGCAGCCTCGCCCAGCTGAGGAAGGCACAGGAGCAGCTCCTGCACGCGCAGAAGATGGAGGCCATCGGCAGGCTGGCCGGGGGCATCGCGCACGACTTCAACAACCTGCTCACCGTCATCTCGGGCTACACGAATCTCCTCACCGACTCGCTGGAGGGCAACAGCGGGGCCCAGGGAGACCTGGGGGAGATCAGGAACGCGATCAAGAGGGCCGCGGCGCTCACCGGTCGGCTGCTCGCCTTCAGCAGGAAGCAGGTCCTGCAGCCGGCCGTCCTGGATATGAACAAGGTGATCGGCGGGTCGATGACCCTGCTGCGGCCCCTGATCGGCGAGGACATCGAGCTCGCCGTGAGCCTTGCCCGGGAACCCGCCCTGGTGAAGGCCGACCCGTACCAGATAGAGCAGGTCATCGTGAACCTTGCCGTGAACGCCCGCGATGCAATGCCCCACGGCGGCCGCCTGTCCATCTCCGCGGAGGTGTCGACGGGCAGGGGCAGCGGCCCCGGGACACGGCCGGGAACGTGGGTCGTTCTCACCGTGACCGACTCGGGGACGGGCATGTCCGACAAGGTGAAGGAGCACCTGTTCGAGCCGTTTTTCACGACCAAGGAGAACGGCAAGGGGACCGGCCTGGGCCTGTCCACCGTGTACGGCATCGTGACGCAGACGGGCGGGCACATCGAGGTGAAAAGCGCTCCGAACATGGGCAGCTCCTTCGCCGTCTCCCTTCCCCTCGCGCGTGCGGGGGCGGAGCACGCCTCCGCCGAGGAGAGTCCGGCGGCGCGCACGAGCGGCTCGGGCACGGTGCTCGTCGTCGAGGACGAGCAGACCGTCCGCGAGCTCGCCCGCAGGGTCCTCGAGCAGGGAGGCTACCGCGTGCTCACGGCCTCCTCGCCCCAGGAGGCGCTGCACATCGCCGAGGGCATGACCCGCCTGGACCTGCTCCTCACAGACGTGGTGATGCCCGGCGGCATGAACGGCATCCAGCTGGGACGGGAGCTGGTCCGCGGCCTGCCGGGGCTCGCCGTGCTGCACATGTCCGGCTACACCAACGAGGAGGCCATGCGCATGGGCATGTCGGACAGGCGCCTGGACTTCCTCGCCAAGCCCTTCCACCCCGGCGACCTCCTGCACCGGGTCGGGGAGCTCCTCGCCGGCCAGGCAGCGGGCCTGATCGCAGAGCCCATCCCCATGGGAGACCGCGGCCGCCCCCTGCTGAGCAGGGCCCTCCTCGCCCTGCTCGCGGGCATGATCCTCGCCAACCTCGGCGGGGCCATGTTCTACCCCTTCTTCGCCATCTTCCTGAAGTCTCTGGGGTTCCCGGTCGAGACGATCGGCCTGTACTTCACCCTGGCAAGCATCCTCCCCCTCCTCTTCCAGGTCATCGGCGGCTGGATCTCCGACCGCATCGGGCGGGTGCGCAGTATCGCCTTCGGCTCGATCGCGGGGTCCGTGGGGTGGGTCGCCGTCGTGCTGGCGCCCTCCATGGCCGCCCCGCTGGTCTGGCTGCTCGCCTCCGAGGCGTTCAGCGCCGTGACACGCTCCCTGGTGGGCCCGAGCTTCGACGCCTTCGTGGCCGAGCAGTCGTCCGCGGAGAAGCGCGCCCGTGTCTTCGCCGTGGTGCAGGCGCTGTTCATGGTGGTCGAGATCGCGGGCCCTCCCCTCGGGGGCCTCATCGCGGAACGCCTCTCCTTCGGCGCGCTGCTCTGGGCTGCCGGGGGACTGTACTGGGCAGCCACCGCCGTGCGGGTGACGATGGCGCTGCGGGCGAAGCGCGCGGCAGGCCGCCTCGACAGGTCCGCCTCCCGGGCCGCCGTCGGCGAGGCCTCCCCGCGGCAGGGCTTCGGCCGGAGCCTGGCGCTGATGGGAGGCCTGGCCGTGTCCGGGGGCCTCTTCACCTGGATCCTCCTCGTCGACGGCGCCCTGGACATCTCGGGCAGGATCAACGACAGCTTCCTGCCCCTGTTCCTGAAGGAGGTGGGAGGCCTCACCGAGTCCCGCATCGGGCTGCTGCGCGGTTTCTCGGCAGTCTGCACGTCCGCGGCAATGGTCCCCATGGGCTGGCTCGCGGACCACAAGGGTGAGCGCTACCCCATTGTCCTGGGGTGCGCCCTGGTCGGCGCCTCGGCGGCCATCTTCGCGTTCGGGAGAGGTATGCTCCCGTTCGCCGCCGCCTTTGCCGTGCTCGGCATCAGCGCGAGCTGCTTCATGCCCTCGCTGCAGTCGCTGGTCTCGAAGTCGGTGCCCGAGCGGCTGCGCGGCATGGCCTTCGGTTTCCTGTCCTCCAGCCTCGGGGTCTTCTCGTTCTTCGCCCCCGCCGTCGGCGGCATACTCTGGAAGCGGTACTTCCCCGCCCTGCCCCTGCTCGTGAGCGGGGCCCTGGTGGTGCTTGCGATCGTGCCCGCGTGGATCGCATTCCGGCGGCCCCCCGGGCAGCCAGCAGCGTCGGCGGACGATCTGTCCGGCGGGCGCTGACCACCTCGCCCGATCCGTGTACACTCCGGCCGCATGGCTTCCCTTGATCTCATCAACATCGATGCGGACCTCGCGCGGCTGATCGGCCAGCTTGCCGGCAGCCGTCGCGTCGCCGTGGACATCGAGGGCGAGAACAACCTCCACTCCTACGGGATCCGCGTCTGCCTCGTGCAACTGTTCGACGGGAAGAGGGGATACCTCGTCGACCCCCTCGCCATCCGCGACAGGTCCCTGCTGCGGCAGCTGCTGCAGGAGTCGGGCTGGACAAAGGTGATGTTCGACTCCGCCAACGACCTGCTCGCCCTGCGCCATGACCTCGGGATCCGGCTTGCGCCGCTGTGCGACCTCGCCGTGGCCGCCCGGCTGCTGGGCCTGAAGGGGGGCCTTCGCTCCCACGTGGAAAGCCGCACCCCGGGGGCCGCTCCCCTGTCGGCCCGCGCCAAGGACCGGTTCCAGAAGGCGAACTGGCTGCGCAGGCCGCTCGCCCCGGCCATGCTGGAGTACGCCCTGTCCGACGTCACCGACCTGCTCTCGCTCGCCGACCAGATGACGGCGGAGCTCCAGGCGCGCGGGCTGGCCGCGGAGTTCGAGAGGCTCAACCTGGAGGCGGCAGCAAAGGAGCGGTCCTGGGATCCCCTGGGGAACTTCACACGGATACCGGGCTTCCAGCGCTACCCGGGAGCGGCCCGGCGCAGGGCCAAGACCCTGTGGTACGCGCGGGAATACTACGCGCGCGCGCACGACCTCTCGCCCGAGGCGGTGGCGAGCAAGCCGCAGCTGGCGAGGATGGTGGCCCTCGGGCTGTCCGAGGCAGATGAGATCGCGGCCTTCCTGAACGACGGCAGGGGCAGGAACAGGGTCGACCCGCGCAACCTCGCCGCCCGCCTTGCCGAGGCGGCCAGGGACGCTGCCGCCGACCCTCGGCGCTGACACGTCCGTCGGTTTCATGTAGAATGGGGCTCGCGGAATACCGCGCGATCCCTTCCAGGCCGTCGCCGCACACGCTCTCCGCGCTTTCGGGCATCCGGCCGGAGGCTTCCGTGGGCGGCAGCACAGCCCGGGGCGCGCCCGCGACACCGCAGGAGGAGGACTCTCTCGATGGGCAATTTCTGGCGCGACTACGTTGCACTCAACCCCGAGACGGAGATCTGGTGGGACTCGTCCACCCTGGTGTGGCCGAACTTCAAGGAAGACTTCGTCAAGCAGGTCCCCGAGGCGGACAGGCCCTGGTTCCGCGGGGAAGTCGAGAGCATGCTGTACGACGGCCCGGTCGGCGAGTGGCTCTTCCGCGGCTGCACCACCAATCCCCCCCTCTCCTGGGACGTGCTGAAGACGCGCAAGGAGGAGTGGGCGGGTGTCATCCGGGAGAAGAGAAAGGCGTACAAGGGCCGCTCGAAGTACGGCCTGTTCCTCGAAGTGTACTACGAGGTCGTGAAGCGGGGCGCCGAGAAGCTGCTTCCCCTGTTCGAGGCGTCGGGAGGGAAGCACGGCCACATTTCGGGCCAGGTCGACATGCAGTTCATGCGAAACGAGTCGGTGATGAAGGAGATGGGCGAGAAGCTCGCCAGCCTCTCGCCGAACGTCATGGTGAAGATCCCCGGCTCCACGCAGGGCATCCCTGTGTTCCGACACCTCGCCTCGAAGGGCATCGCCACCAACGCCACGTGCGTGTTCACGGTGCCGCAGATCCTCGCGGTCGGGAAGTCGGTCGCCGAGGGGAGGGCCATCCACCTCAAGGAAAACAAGACGCCCCGCCACGGGTGGCGCGCAGTGTGCACGCACATGGCGGGCCGGCTCGAAGACTCGAAGGCCTTCCGGGGAGTGATCGACAAGGACAACCTCGCCATCGACGCCCTGGAGCTGCGCGTGGCCTCCGAGGCCGTGGTCAAGAAGTGCGCCCGCATCTACAGGGAAAGGAACTACCCGATCAAGATGCTCCTGTGCTCGGCGCGCCTGCACCGCTACCAGGACGGGGCCTGGGGGTACCCCCACGTCGAGATGTTCGCCGGCGGCGACTACGTGAACACCGTTCCTCCGAAGGTCTTCGGCCAGTGCATGCTGTTCTACAAGGATCGCGCGCCCGTGGCGCGGTGGAACGACGCCCCGGACCCCGGGGTCCTCGCGAAGCTCTCCCAGGTGAAGTACTTCACCCAGGCGCTCGAGGAGGACGGGTTCGCCGTGGAGCAGTTCAACGAGATCACCTCGCTCATCGAGAACGAGGCCGAGTTCGTGGGCGCCACGCGCGAGATGCTGGAGTACGTGGGCTCTTTCCTCTGAGAGCGTCCCGGCCGCGAACAGAAGGGCTCCCCGGCCGGGGGAGCCCTTTCTGTCTCCCCCGGGCCTTCGGCGAGGACGCACGATGAACACGGTCACGCTGGCCTGGATTCCGCTCCCCTGGGGCTTCCCGACAGCAACAGTCCCTTCGCCCTGCGACGGGGAAGGCGCCGAAGTGCTCGTCCAGGTTGGATGAGCCCACCCGAGCGAGAGGCGAGAAACTCCGATATACTTTCAGCGACGAGCATCATGGCCGTCGCTGCGGCAAGGGAGAAACGCCATGAGCAGCATCGAGTCTGTCGACGTCCGCCAGCCCCTCTTCTTCGAGCGCAACCGTGTCTCGCGCGTCTACAGGGGCGGGCTGCTGTTCCACGACTTCTTCGGCGACCCTGCCGAGGACAGCCTGTATCCCGAGGAGTGGATCGCCTCCACCGTGAGCGCGTTCAGGAAGAAGGAGGGCGCGGGGCAGGAGGGAGTCTCGGTCGTGCGGGGAACGGGGATCGGCTTCGATGAGCTGGTGCGGGGGCGCAGGCAGGAGCTGGTCGGTGACAGGCCCGGCCTCGAGCTGCTGGTGAAGCTCCTGGACAGCGCAATCCGGCTCCCCGTGCAGGCCCATCCGGACAAGCCCTTTGCCCGTCGGCACTTCGGCAGCGCGCACGGCAAGACGGAGATGTGGATCGTGCTTGCGACCCGGCCGGGGGCGACGATTCTCTTCGGGTTCCGCGACGGCGTGAGCCGCGACGACCTTGCCCGCGCGGCGCGCGCAAGCGAGACGGACAGGACCGCCCTCCCGTCCCTCCTGAACGAGTACCCTGCCTCGGCCGGCGATGTCTACCTGATCCCCGCGCGCGTTGCCCACGCGATCGGCGCCGGCTGCCTCATCCTCGAGGTGCAGGAGCCGACCGACTTCACCATCCAGCCCGAGGCGTGGTGCGGCGATTACCACCTGAGCAGCTTCGAGATGTTCCTCGGCCTGGACGAGCAGGCCGCGCTCGACTGCTTCGACCTCACCGACCTGGTGGGAGCACGGGCGGCAGCGGCGGGACGCAAGCTGCCGCGGACCTTCGCGACGCCCGCGGGAGTCACGGGCGAGCACCTGCTCACGTGGGAGGACACCCCGGACTTCGCCGTCAACCGCTATCACATTGGCGGGGGGTCGCTCGCGCTCGCGCCGGGGCCGTCGGTCTGGGTGGTCACGGCGGGGGCCGGCCGCATCGAGGCATCCCGGTCCGCCCACGGAATCGCAAAGGGCAGCAGCTTCTTCCTGCCCGCGGCAGCGGGTGAGGCGGTGCTGCGGTCGGACTCGGGGCTGGAAATCGTGGAGTGCCTTCCGCCCCGACTCAGCCCCGGGTGAGGTGCCTGTACTTGATCCGGTGAGGCTCGACCGCCGCGTCGCCCAGCCGCCGCCGCTTGTCTTCCTCGTACTCCGAGAAGTTGCCCTCGAACCAGAAGGTGGAGCTGTCGCCCTCGAATGACAGGATGTGCGTGGCCACCCTGTCGAGAAACCACCTGTCGTGGCTGATCACCAGCACGCAGCCGGCGAAGTTGAGAATGCCTTCCTCCAGCGCGCGCAGGGTGTTCACGTCCAGGTCGTTGGTCGGCTCGTCCAGCAGGATGACGTTGGCGCCCTCCTTGAGCATGAGGGCCAGGTGCACCCGGTTCCGCTCGCCGCCCGAGAGCGACCCCACCTTCTTCTGCTGGTCCGCCCCGCTGAACGCGTAGCGGGCGAGGTAGGACCGGGAGTTCACCTCCTGCCGGCCGACGGTTTGTGTGGACCAAGAGTGCGCAGCAGATTCTCCTCCGCGTGTGCAATGCGGGGAGAATTGAGTTTTATGTCGCTTACAGGACACTGGGCCTTCGAAATCCCCCGATTGGCAGAAGCTACGGCGCATGCGGGGCATCGCATTTCTTTCAATCACGACCATGTCATAAGAGACTTGGGGAGGCATCCGATGAGGCGAACGCGCGCGAGAGTCCATCGTCGGCTGGCGCACACAGCGGCGAATCGGAGAAAACTCCTGCTGGGAGAAGTTGAAGGCATCTATGCCCGGGCTGCGAATCAGAGGCGGGCTGCTCCGTTGGAGACCACGTCGGTCAAGGCGCTGGCGGGCGGACACTGAAGATCCCTGCGATTGAGAAATGCTGCGGATCAAGGCCTTTCTGATCGTCGAGCGCTATGCGATGCGCGACGACCTCGATGTCGCTGCCTTGTCCTATCACTTGGGCAACCCGAGAAGTGTTGCGGCGATAGAAGCCGATGAGAAACCTCTACGTCGAGTTCGCAGGTGAGGCGGGCGACATTCTGATCTCCGTCCGGGTGAGCTCTCGGATCCTGATCCGTACGATCTCATCGACGTCGATCTGGGCGAGTACAAGGGCATCATCGCCCCTTGGAATGACTGGCGTGCGGTGGTGTCGCAATGTCGCACGGTCGCCCTCGCGATGCTGAAGAAGGCGCCCAGCAACTGGGCAGCGCCTGAAGGCACGGACGGACAAGAGGGAGCAAGTTGAGGTGCCTCCGCCCGGCATGCGGCGAAAGCCCGACGACCTGCTCCGGCAACTAGCCTTCAGAGGCAGGCTCTCGGGGATTGCCTCAGGCGACTTGACATCGAGCCTTCTGAACAGCCAGGAGTTCCCCGCGGCGTCTGCCGCGTGGGAGTGCGAACTCGTGCTGCCCGCGGGCGGGTTCTCGTACACGTCACTCGATGAGCTTCGTCAGCAGGGAGAGGCGCGTTGAGCAAGGCCGACTCTTGCGATGGTCCCAATAGCCGCAAGGGTTCACCTCCACCCTGCTGGGATGCCGGTCGTTCCCGCAAGGTGCGCAGCCGGGGCTCATGATGATCATGCGGCGCGCATCGGGGACCGTCTATCAATGCGTGGCAGACCAGCTCGCCTTGCCCTGGAGGCGACGCCCCGGGCACCTGCCGCCAGCGGGGAAGCAGCTCGCTTCAGCGGCTCTTCCATGCCCACTTTGCGGAGCTCGTCGCCCGCTACGAGGATGAGTTCGCCAAGCGACTCGGGAAGTTCCGCCTCGAGCGGATCACCAAGGCGGTGGAGCGGTTCCTGGCCTGCGGGGACTCCCGGAGTGGTATCGCCAGAATCAAGTGCACCAACCCCGACTGTGGACTGGAGTACTTTCGGCCCTTCAGCTGCGGCTGCCGCACAGGCAATTCGTCTTCACCCTGCCCAAGGTCCTGCGGGTCGTCTTCCGCCACGACAAGAAGCTGCACGGCGAGATCAGTCGCCTCATCTACCGCTTGGTACACGACTTCGCAACGGCTGCTTCCGGCAGGCCCATCCGCACCATCCTGCAGCTACTTCCCGAAGCAGGGGTCCGCCGCGGCCGGGACCCCTGCTTCATTCCCTGCTTTCCACCCTCAGGCGGTCGACGGGCTCCCTGGAGTCCTCCGGCCCCACTGCCACCCGGAACTCGCCCTCGCCCACCCGACGCAGCGCGCGTGGCGCGCGCGTCAGGGCTGGCGCTCCGGGAGTGGAGGCGCGCTGTCCCCCATGCGCACGAGAACCCGGTGCTTGACGAGGGACCGCTCCAGCGGGATCATCCCATCGGACAGGCGCCGGCCATCCATCTCGACCCATGCGACGCCTCGCTGGCAGCCTTCCGGATTCTCGACCTGGATCTCGTAGATCGCCTCGCCGTGACGATAGCGCATGCGGAAGCCCTGCCACCATCCGGGAATGACCGGATCCAGTCGCAGCGTGTCCCCGCGCACCTTCAATCCGAGGACCTCTTCGATCCAGGCCCGGTACATCCACGCCGCCGAGCCCGTGTACCACGACCAGCCGCCCTGGCCGACGCGGCCCGGCAACCGGTACACGTCCGCCGCGACCACGTAGGGCTCGACCCCGTAGCGCCAGACCGCCTCGGGATCGCGCGCGTGCTCGATCGGGTTGAGCAGGCGCAGCACCCTCGCCGCGCGCTCACCGTCCCCGCGGCGCGCCAGCGCCATGGCGAGCCACAGCGCGGCGTGCGTGTACTGGCCCCCGTTCTCCCGCACACCGGGAGGATATCCCCTGATGTATCCGGGCGACGGCTCCATGGTGTCGAAGGGCGGCGCGAAGAGCAGCACCAGCCCTTCCTCCTCGCGCACGAGATGCTGCCACGCGGACTTCCAGGCGCTGCCCGCGCGATCCGCGGCGAGCAGCGCCGCTCAGCCACGCCCAGGACTGCGGCAGGGAATCGATCCTCGCTTCCCGGTTGGCGGAAGAGCCGAGCGGCGTGCCGTCATCGAAGAATCGCCCGGAGGTACCATTCCCCATCCCAGGCCGCCTCCTCGATGCGTGTGATCAGCGCTGCCCTTTCCCCGTCGAAGGTCCGGCTCAGCTCCGAGCCGGCCCAGGACGTCGGAAAGCTCGCTCATGCCCTTGAAGCACGTCCACGAGAAACCAGGCCAGCCAGACGCTTTCTCCCCTGCCCCCCGCCCCGACAAGGTTCATTCCGTCGTTCCAGTCGCCCGTCCCGATCAGGGGCAGCCCGTGGGGCCCGGCAGTCAGGCCGCGGGCGACCGCCCGCCGGCAGTGATCGAAGAGCGTGGCGGCCTCGCCGCTCACCTCCGGTGTGGAGAAGGCCTCGTGCTGATCCCCTTCGAGCAGCGGGCGCACTCGAGGAACGGCACCTCCGCCTCCAGGATGGTCCTGTCGCCGGTGATCCGCACGTAGTGAGCGACGACGTAGGGAAGCCAGAGCAGGTCGTCGGAAATGCGCGACCGGATCCCCGCCCCGCTGGGCGGATGCCACCAGTGCTGGACGTCCCCTTCCCTGAACTGGCGGCTTGCGGCCAGGAGGATGTGTTCCCGGGCCGCGTCGGGACGGGCGTAGAGAAGCGCCATCACGTCCTGCAGCTGGTCGCGGAAGCCGAACGCGCCGCCCGACTGGTAGGAGGCGGACCGGCCCCAGATGCGGCAGCTCAGGCTCTGGTACAGAAGCCAGCGGTTGATCAGGAAGTCCGCCGCGAGCTCGGGGGTATGCACTTCGACCGTTCCCAGCAGATCATCCCACCACGCCCTGGTTCGCCTCGAAGGCTGCCTCGACGCCGTCTCGTCGCGGTAGGCGAGCACGAGCCGCTGCGCCTCCCCGGTCGATCCCGCCTGGCCCAGCATGCAGGTGACCTCCGCCTTCTCACCGGGAGCTATCTCGATGATGGTCTGCAGTGCCGCGCACGGGTCGAACCCCGCCCCTGTCCGCGACGAGAGCCCGATCCGCTCCATTGCCGCGGGTGCGCCAGGCGAGCGGTTTCGCCCGACGAAGGAGGTGCGGTCGCCGCCGAATGACTCTGCGAGGCGGGCTGATGGCGGCGAAGGCGACCCGACCCCCGTACTCGGGGTGGTAGCGGTTGCGGCCGATCAGAGCCGCGCTCCGTCATCCCATGCGGTGACGACGTGCATCTGGGAGGATTCGCGGTTCTCGCCCAGCGTCCACTCCACGTAGGAGGTGACGGAGAGCGTGCGCGCCCGGGAAGAGTCATTCCTCAACCGCAGCCTCTGCAGCTTGATCGGCTCGCCGCCGTTCTCGTCCACCGGCACGAAGACGGTCAGCTCCTGCTCGATCCCGTGGCTGTTGTGCTCGAAGACCGTGTACCCGGCCCCGTGCCGTGCCCGGTAGGCGGTCTGCTCGCGGATCGGCGAGCGGTGTGGCCGTCCAGTAGACGCCGGTTTCCTCGTCGCGGATGTACAGCGCCTCGGATGGCGGGTCCACCACGGGATCGTTCGACCACGCCGTCAGGCGGTTGCGCTGGCTGTTTCCGTACCAGGTGAAGCCGCGAGCCCGTTTCGCTGACCAGGGTCCCGAACGTCGGGTTGGCCATGACGTTGACCCAGGGCGCCGGCGTGTGGGTGCCGGGGCCGAGGTAGATCGCGTACTCGCGCCCGTCGGGGGTGAAGCCGCCGAGGCCGTTGAAGTAGGGCAGCTCCATGAAAGGCAGCGGGGCCGACGGGTCCCGGGGAGCGCGTTTCCTGGCCAGGAACTCCGGCGGCTCCGGAACCTCGGCCGCCACGCCGATCTGCTGGGGCAAGGGGGCCGCGGGCCGCCACGAGCACCACGCGCGCCGCGGCCATGAGGAGCGACAGGTCCTCCTCCGGGATCTGGTCCGCGCTCCGCAGGAACACACCGCCCGGCCTGTCCCGCTGCCGTGCTCGTGGAGTGCGCCTGGATCAGCGCCTCCAGCTTCTCGCGCAGCGGCTGCTCGTAGCCGCTCGCCTCCTCGTTCGAGGATCACGAGGTCCGCCTTCAACCCGTGCATCCGCCAGTAGGAATGCGCCTGGAGCACCTGCCGCGACCAGGCCGATGTCGCGCGCCTCGCCGATGGTGACGAGGACGATCGGGCAGGTCCCCCGATATCCCGTACGGCCACAGGCCGGCCTGCCCCTTGCGGTTCTCCTCGATGCGTTCCGCCGGAGGGCGGAGGAGGGGGTTGGGGAAGAGGAGGTGGCTGGCGATCTCCTGGAAGCGGCGAGCCTCGTCGGGCTGGATGCGGAGCACGCCGCAGCTCGAGCTGGGCGGAGGCCCAGGCGAAATCCATGGCCCGGTCGATCGCGTGGGGATCGCCGTACTTGTCCATCAGGCCCAGGACCGCTCCCGCGAAGCGCCCGCGGCGATGACGAGGGAAACCTGCGCGCGCTCGCCGGGCGCGAGCGCGAGACTCGTGGCGGAGACTGAGAATCGGATCCAGGACGTACCCCTGGCTGCCGTTGGGCTCGCGGGTGACGCCCATCGGGTTCTCGAGGGTCCGCCCGCGCCCGATGAACGATCGCCTGTCGGTCTCGTACCGCAACGGCCTCCTCCCCCGCCTGGCTCCGGGGTGAAGCGATGCGCGACGAAGACGGGCGGGTCGGCTTCTCCGCGCGGCCGGCGGGAGGCGAGCAGCGCGCGGTGATCCTGCACTGCCTCGGTCCGGATAAACAGCGTGTTGAAAGCCGGGTGCTGGAGGTCGGCCCTGTGCGGCGCGAGTGACAGCTCGATGTAGCTCGTGAGATCGAGGTGGCGCGTGCGAACGGACCGGTTGATAAGAGTGATCCGCCGGATCTCCACGTCGTCTTCGGAGGAGACGACGATCTCGGTTTCGGTCTCGATGCCGCTGTCGACGCGGCGGAATACCGCGCGGTCGAGGGCGAAGCTGGCCGAGCACGTCTCGACCTTTCCGCCGGTGGGATGATAGGTGGCGGACCACAGGCGGTCCGCGGCGGCCTCGTCGGACGTAGCAGAACGTCCCCCACGAATCCCGCGTGCGATCGGACCTCCACCGGGTGATCTCGACATCTCCCCACTGGCTGTATCCGCCGCCCGAGTTGGTGACCATGAGAGAATAGCGACCGTTGCCGAGCAGCTGCGTCTTGGGCTTGCTGGTGTGGGGAGACGTCGAACCTGCTCACCGAGGGGGCGATGTCGCCGACGCCCTCCGCTGACGGCACCCTCTGGCGGGCGGAGATGTGGTAGAGCGAGCGGAAGCGTGGGGACGCTTTCGTGGAGGAGCGGCTCGACGGCGCGCACGCGCGCAGTCGGCATGGAAGTGTCGTTGGACGGGGTTGTCCGTGGAGGAAGTTGTCCAGCGCGAGCAAGCCCATGCCCTGGTGATGGGCCAGGTACGCCCGCACGATCACCCCGCGCGCCGCCCTCGCGGCTGCGCCTGGCGGCTGAAGTCCATTGCCTCGTAGAAGCCGTACTCACCCAGGAGCCCCAGCGACACGAGGCGTTTCAGGTTGCGCACGGTCTTCCTCGGCGCGACTGCGACCGCGAGGAGGGTGGCATACGGGGCGACGACGAGCTCCTCCTCCTGGCTGCGCTTCAGCCCCAGCGCCGGCACGCCGAAGGCCTTGTACTGGTAGGTCTTGTTGATGTCCAGGTCGGTGAAGGCGGATTCCGAGATGCCCCAGGGCACCCGGCGCCTGCGGCCGTAGGCGATCTGGACTGCCACCGCGTCCCGGGCAGCCCTGTCGAGGAGCGACCTGCCGAAGGATCGCTGGAACAGCAGCGGCATCAGGTATTCGAACATGGTCCCGGTCCAGCTCAGCAGCACGCGACGCCGACCGATCGCACGGTACGGACGGCCCATGGAGAACCAATGCTCCATCGGGACGTCCCCCCGAGCGATCGCGACGTAGCTTCCGATGCGCGCCTCGCTGGCAAGGAGATCGTAAAAGGCGCTGTCCACGCGGCGGTCGGACACGTTGTAGCCGATGGCGAACAGCTTGCGCTTGGCGTCATAGAGGAAGCGCATGTCGATGGAATCGGCCAGCTCCCGGACGCCCTTGATGAGTTCCGAGGCCTGGCCCAGCACTTCACCGGCGAGCCATTTCGAGGTGTCGAATGCCCGGATGACGCGATCGAGCCACTCGTGCAGGGGGCGTGCGGCGGCAGAGGGCTCGTCCCTGATCGATCGGAGGATCGCGATGCACCCGACGCATCCGCCAGCCAGCTCGTCGAGGGAAGGGGCGTGCCCCAGGTCCCGGCGGATGGCGAGGAGGGTATCCGTCCCAAGGGGGCTGAGCTCTTCTTCGGTCTTCTCGCCGATGATCTCGACCCAGGCCAGGTACCGATCCCGAATGCCCTGCCAGGCCGACACTTGTCGCCGCACCTGCTGCGCCCAGGAAGCCGGCCCTTCCCCATTCGCCTCCGTGTCGCCCGCCGGTCCGGCCAGGGCCGCGGCGCTGCCCTCCACCTGCCGCAGCAGCTGAAGGGCAGCGACCACGCCTTCCGACCGGTCTCTCGCGGCCCGCACAAGCTCTTCAAAGGCCCCTGCGTCCGGGAGAGGGGCACCTTCCCTGTCGGCCGCTTCCTTGAGCACTTCCGCCGAGTCCCGCAGACCCTCGAACACGCTGCAGTCCAGGACGGGTCTCCTGATCAGCTCCTCCAGCCCATGCTCCAGCGACCAGAGGGCGCCGAGCAGGTTCCCGCTGTCCACCGTCGAGACGTAGCGAGGCTCCAGGGGCTTCAGGGTCTGCATGTCGTACCAGTTCAGGAGATGACCCTCGTGGCGCTCCAGCCTTGCGATGGTCTCCATGGTCCGCCGCAGCGACTGCACGACCTGGTCCACCGTCATGTACCCGAAATCCCGCGCCGCCAGCGCGCTCAGCATCCAGAGACCGATATTCGTCGGGCTCGTGCGCATCGCCAGCCGATCCTGGTGGAAGACCTGGTAGTTGTCGGGTGGGAGCCAGGAGGTCTCGTCGGAGACGAACTCGGAGAAGAAGCGCCAGGTCCTCCGCGCGATCTTCCGCAGGAACATCACGTCCGTGGCGGGGAGCTGGACCCTCTGCGGCCTTTGCCCGCGGCCGAAGGTTCAGGAGCCACCCGATCAGCGGGGAAAGCACCCACGACCCGAGCCAGGGGACTGCGATCAGCGAAGTGTCGTAGGCGCCCATCGATGCAGAGCCCAGCCCGCGGCCCCGCTGAGAAGGCTGATCAGGCCCGAGGAAAGAAGGAAGGCCGGGAGGTGAGTCAGGGAGCTGCCAACTCCTTGCCCGGAGCCGTTGTCCACTGCAGCAGGTGCCTGTGCGAGATGAGCCGGCGGTACCACACCCGCAGAATGGCGTTCGCGGCCAGCCACGGCCTGGTGCGGGATCAGGGAGGCCTCCGCGACCGTCCGCAGAAGGTCGTGGGCGATCTTCGAGGGCGACAGTCCCTTCAGTCCCCGACGGGTGGTCGCCGTGGCGAAAGGCAGCGCCAGGGTCTGGAAGAACAGCTGCGTGACGACGACCAGGGTGCAGATCCACCCCGTCCGGACCGACGTCAACCAGGAGGCCGCCAGCAGGGCCAGGCTTGCCGCGGGAATCAGGCTCCGCCGCAGGTTGTCCAGGATCTTCCACTTGTTGAACCAGGAGAGCTGGTTCGACCCCCGGCCGCCCCCGGTTGGGGGATACGCGGCGGATCCAGTCGGCAATCTGCCAGTCCCCCCGGATCCAGCGGTGCTGGCGCCGCGCGTAGGTCAGGTAGTCCTGGGGGAACTCGTCGAGGAGCTCGATATCGCTCGCCAGGCCCACTCGCACGTGCGCGCCCTCGATCAGGTCGTGGCTGAGCAGCCGCTCTTCGGGGAATCGACCTGCCAGCACGCGGCTGAAGGCCCTCACGTCGTAGATGCCCTTGCCGTGGTAGGAGCCTTCGCCCGTGAGGTCCTGGTTGACGTCGGACACGGCCCGTGTGTAGGGGTCGATTCCCACCGCGTAGGCGAACAGCCGGCTGAACGGCGAGGCGCTCGTGCTGGGCAGAGAGGGGCTCACGCGGGGCTGGATGATCGTGTACGACCCGGGGAGCACCCGGCCTTCCCCGTCGAGGCGGGGCTGGTTGAGAGGGTGCGCCAGGGTCTCGATGATTCTGCGGGCGGTCCCCGAGGGAAGCTGGGTATCGGTGTCCAGCGTGATGATGAACCGGACATCCGCCAGGTGCTTTGCCTCTCCGACGTGGACGAGCCGACCGGCGCTGTCGGGCCTCGTCCCGTCAATCAGGCGGTTGAGCTCTTCCAGCTTCCCGCGCTTTCGCTCCCACCCGATGTATTTCTGCTCGGATTCACTCCATATCCTTTCCCGGTGGAACAGGAAGAAGCGCGCACCACCGTAGCGCTTGTTGAGGGTCTGCAGCCCGGATATTGCAGCCCCGAGCAGCCGGTCGTCTTCTTCACGGTGAGCGTCGTCCGAGTCGGTGTAGTCCGTGAAAAGGCTGAACAGCAGGTTGTCTTCCCTGTTCGCCAGGAAGCGGATTTCCAGCTTCTCCACCTCCGCCCTGATTGTCGCGAGGTCCTCGAGCAGCATCGGAACGACCACGAGGGTCCGACACGCGTCAGGAACTCCCGGCGCCTCGAAATCCATCTTGGCGAGGGTTCGAGGCGGAAACACACGCATGACGAGGTAGTTCACGACCTCGACGGCGACCTGGCTGGCGGGGATCAGCGAGAGAAGTGAAATGAGGAGCCGGGCGGGAAGCTGCTGCCCCCGCAGCCCGAGCAGGACGATCAGGGAGACGAACAGCGCGGAGAACAGTGCGAGCCCGAGGAAGTACACCAGGGAATGGTGGCGGTATGCCCACCGCAGCATTCGGAAGAAAGGAGCCTCGCGACAGCCGACGAGCTTGTCGAGCTCGCCCCTGCCCTCGCCGATCAGGTACGTTCCCACGTGGACCCACCGCCTGTCCCGGGCCGCTTTGCCTCCCGCACTCGCGGCCAGCTCGACGGCCGCCTGGGCGATTTTCTCCTCGGCCTGACCCGAGCGGCGGGCAATCTCCTCGACGGCGCGGCGATAGCGATCGCGTGTTGCGAAATCCATTGCGGCAAAAACGCCGGATGGATCATGGCGCAGCGCCTGTTCCACACGACTCGCCCGCTCGACGATCTGCTTCCAGTCCATCAGGGCGAGCTGCCGGAGGCTCGCGAAGGCGTTGCCGATCGAGATCTGGTCCTTTGTCTGGCGGTCCTGCTCGCGCGAGCTCAGCTCGCCGAGAGGCGCGTGAAGGACCCGTTCCAGCCAGCTCTGAACCGGCGCACGGGCAGCCTCTTCATCGTAGAGGTGGTCGATCAGCTGAAAGGCAAAATACGGGCTCGGCCCGGGCTGGTTTTCCGTCAGCTCCGCCATGACCGAGAACAGGGAGGTGGGGTCCCTCCTGTTGGCGGTGATAAGCCTGTTCGCCCAGAAATCGGCGATCTCGCGGTCTCGCAGCTCCGCGAGGCCCCGGGCGGCGAGATCCTCGATGCCCTCGAGCAGCGCGATGCGCAGCATCTGGGGGATCGCCCACAGCTCGCCGATCCTCAGGGTGCGCACGGACTGGTAGGCCTCGACAAAGGCGACGATGGCCTCACTGTCGATCCGCAAACCCGTGTGTCTCACAAGCTCCCTGGCCAGCGCGTAGACGCGCGGCAGATCCCGGTAGGGCCGGCTCTCGAGGGCGGGCAGTGACCTGTAGAAGCGCCGGGACAAGTTCTGCTGGACGTCCCGGACGTTGCCCTCGATGATGTACTCGTTGTCGAGCACCCACTCGGCGATCGGCGTCGTGCGCTGTTCAAGCAGGGCCGCCTCGGAGAGATCCGAGCACACCAGGCGGATCCATTGTCGGGTTTGCTTCAGCCTGTCGAGCAGCCGTGTGTTCCGAGACGACCGTGCGGCGAGCGGCTCTCCAGAGCCAGACGACAGGCATGCTCCTGCATCTGGGCCGGGAAAGCGGGGCGTCGAGACTCCCCGTGTCTTCGATCG
This sequence comes from uncultured Spirochaetota bacterium, assembly GCA_963733835.1. Lineage (GTDB taxonomy): Bacteria > Spirochaetota > Spirochaetia > SZUA-6 > Fen-1364 > CAVTER01. The sequence continues at coordinate 37,274 of CAVTER010000002.1, read as the reverse complement.
GGCCAGCGCGCCGAGGGTTCAGGACAGAGACCACGGGAGGTACCTCGGCGCTGTCGCGAAGGACGGCCACCGGAATCCGCATGAGAGCGATGGGAGCCTGGAGAATCAGGGCGGTCTCGTTTGCTGCAAGCCAACGCGAGTGATCCGCGAGGAGCCCACGCTCGACTCCGCTCTTCGACCTCCGCATCCCGACCAGGCCGACGAGCGCTCCAAGGGCAGCGGCCGCGAGGGTCAAGGCCGGGAGAGTCAGGGCCGCGAGGGAAGGAGCGACGCTCGGCCCCGGCCATGACCCGCGGAAAACCAGCACGCCCGGCTCCCGTGAGCCCGCCGGGCAGGATGGCCGAAAGGGTCACCACGAGGGCGCGTCGCCAGAGGAAGGGGTCCAAGATGTGCACGCGCGCGTCTGCGCCTCTGTGAATCAGCGCGGCGCGGCGGAATCCCCTCCTCCCCAGCTTCCGGAGGGCCCGCCGAGCCTCGTCCCGTTTCACGAAGTACGCCGTGAGAATGCCCGCCTTCACCTTTTTTCCTTTTGCGGAGCCCTGCACCCAGGCTCTCGGCACCGTCCTGTCGAAGATAGCCTTTTTTGACGGACCTCGTCTCCCCTCTGGCCGTACGATCAGATTGTGTGCTGCGCTGCCCCTGGAGAGGAGGAATCGATGGGAACAAAGGTTGGAGTGTGCACTGACCCCGGGAAAGCTATCGTCGCAACCGCTCCCGGTAACACCGTTGCTGGTGGCCCCTGCGATTGACCCGGCTCGCACGTCATGGGAGCGTTCGCCGGGTTGGAGACACGAAGCCTCAATGCGCAGGAAGTACCTGGTCGGGCCTTTTCTCTGCTTCCTTGCCACGTGGACCGCCGGGAACGGGACGCTTCCACCGATTCCTCTGTACGCGATCGAGCATGGCGCCTCTCAATCCACAAGCGGTCTCCTGCTTGCTTTCGCCTTCCTCTGCCTTGCCGTGGGAAACATGGCGACGGAGGCTGCTCCTTCTGGTTGAGGAGCCGGCGCATCCAGCCGTAGCTCCCCATAGGCCGCCCTTTCGGGTTCCCGCTTTCGCGCGGACCCCATGGCGGGCAGAGGTTTGCCCGACTGTTGGAGTGTTCACCGCGCGGCATACTGAGATGCAGAGAGGCAGAAGCCGCCGCGGCGCGCGAGACGGTGCTGCGGTCGGACTCGGGGCTGGAAATCGTGGAGTGCCTTCCGCCCCGACTCAGCCCCGGGTGAGGTGCCTGTACTTGATCCGGTGAGGCTCGACCGCCGCGTCGCCCAGGCGCCGGCGCTTGTCCTCCTCGTACTCCGAGAAGTTGCCCTCGAACCAGAAGGTGGAGCTGTCGCCCTCGAAGGACAGGATGTGCGTGGCCACCCTGTCGAGGAACCACCTGTCGTGGCTGATCACCAGCACGCAGCCGGCGAAGTTGAGAATGCCTTCCTCCAGCGCGCGCAGCGTGTTCACGTCCAGGTCGTTGGTCGGCTCGTCCAGCAGGATGACGTTGGCGCCCTCCTTGAGCATGAGGGCCAGGTGCACCCGGTTCCGCTCGCCGCCCGAGAGCGACCCCACCTTCTTCTGCTGGTCCGCCCCGCTGAACGCGTAGCGGGCAAGGTAGGAGCGGGAGTTCACCTCCTGCCGGCCGACGTGGATCAGGTCCTGGCCGTCGGAGACCAGCTCCCAGACGCTCTTCGCGGGGTCCAGCCTCTCGCGCAGCTGGTCCACGCAGGTGAGGTCGACCGTCTCGCCGACGCGCAGTGCCCCCGCGTCGGGCTTCTCCTGGCCGGTGATGATGCGGAAGAGCGTCGTCTTGCCCGCGCCGTTGGGCCCGATGATGCCCACCGTGGCCCCCGGCGGGACCGAGAAGCTCACGTCGTCGAAGAGGATGTTCTCGCCGTAGGCCTTGCGCAGCCCCTCGGCCTCGATGACCACCTCCCCGAGGCGCGGCCCGGGCGGGATGTAGATCTGCAGCTCCTTCTCGCGCCGGGCGTTGTCCTCGGCGAGCAGCGTCTCGTACGAGGCGATCGCGCGCCTTGCTCTTGGCCTGCCGGGCCCGGGGTGACTCGCGGATCCACTCCAGCTCCCGCTGCAGTGTCTTCTGCCGGTCCGATTCCTGCTTCTCCTCGCGGCGCAGCCGCTCCTGCTTCTGCTCCAGCCATCCCGAGTAGTTGCCCTTCCAGGGGATGCCCTCGCCCCGGTCGAGCTCGAGGATCCACCCCGCCACGTTGTCCAGGAAGTAGCGGTCATGGGTCACCGCGATGACGGTGCCCTCGTACTGGACGAGGTGATGCTCGAGCCACGCGACAGTCTCGGCATCCAGGTGATTCGTCGGCTCGTCGAGCAGGAGGATGTCCGGCTTCTGCAGCAGCAGCCGGCACAGGGCCACGCGCCGCTTCTCGCCGCCCGAGAGGACGCCGATCTTCATGTCCGGCGTCGGGCAGCGCAGGGCGTCCATGGCCATCTCGAGCCTGCTGTCCAGGTCCCACCCGCCCAGCCGCTCCAGGCTCTCCTGCACCGTGCCCTGCCGCTCGAGCAGGGCGTTCATCTGCTCCTCGTCCATGGGCTCGGCGAACCTCGCGTTGATCTGCTCGAACTCCTTCAGCAGGCCGACGACCTCCGCGACCCCTTCCTCGACGACCTCACGCACCGTGCATCTCGGGATCGAGCGAGCGGTTCCTGCTCGAGGTACCCGACCGTGTAGCCGGGGCTCCAGGATGGTCTCCCCGCGAAACTCCTGTTCGACTCCCGCCAGGATCCGCAGGAGGGTGCTCTTGCCGGATCCGTTCAAGCCGATGACGCCGATCTTGGCGCCGTAGAAATACGAGAGGGAGATATCCTTGATGACGGTCTTCTGGTCGTAGGTCTTGCTGACCCCGACCATCGAATAGATGATCGTGTTCGGTTCCTGGTCGCGTGCCATGCCGCCACCCTACCCGGGGGGGCGGACGATGTGCAAGTGAGGGGGCGCGGCACGCGGTCTCCGCGGTGAGCGGCGCCTCGGGATCACGGCGGCCTCAGTCCTCCATCACCTTGCGCTTGACGAGGCCGGCGGTCATGAAACGGAACATGATCTTCGGGCCCGTGAGCCACGCGATGAGAGTCCCGCTCTTCCTCGCCGAGAGGATCCGCGGGGCCAGGAACGAGCGCGACCGTCTCGGGCCGGTCAGCCAGGATGTTGAACACCTTCCGTGGTGCGCTCCCAGGACTCGCGGTCGTGTCGTCCAGCCGGGACATGGTGAAGTCGGTGATCATGATGCCCGGGGCTCAGCGCTCCGACGAGCACTCCCGTGCCCCTCGCCTCCACGGCAAGCGCCCGGGCAACGTAGCGCAGCGCCCGCTTTGCCGCCCCGTAGACGGAGAGGCCCTTCATGATCCTGCCGTCCGAGCCGTGGCCTTCCATGAACCAGATCGCCCCCGAGCCCTGGCCGGCCATGCCCCGCATCGCGGCACGTGCCCCGTACAGCACGCCCAGGAGGTCCGTGCGGACGACGGCCTCCATGTCCGACGGGTCGAGGTCCCAGATCGGCGCCAGGGGCTGGCTGATGCCGGCGTTGTTGATCCAGTGGTCCACGCCGCCCACTGCCTGCGCGGCGCCGGCCCAGAGGGCATCCACCTGGCTCGCGCGCCCCGTGTCACAGGGAAAGCCGTGCACCGCGGCGCCCGGGAAATCCGTGCGCAGGCGGGCAACCGCCCCGTCGACTGCCTCGCGCGCGCGTCCCGACACGGTGACAGCGCAGCCCCGCGCGAGAAACTCCCGGGCCAGGCACAGCCCCAGCCCCCGGGTCGACCCGGTGATCACGATCCGCCGCGCGGTCTCCATGTCCCCTCCCCGTCCGCGCAGGTCAGTCCGCCCGGCCTTTCAGGATCTTCTCGATCGCCGCCAGCAACTCGTCGGCCTGGAATGGCTTGGCGATGGCCGGCGCCCCGGTCTTGGCCAGGAGCCCGCGCGTCTCGTCGGCCATCACGTCACCCGTGATGAAGATCACCCGCGAGGCGATGCTTTCGGCGATCTCCTTGATCCGCAGGAAGACCTCCAGCCCGCTCATGTCGGGCATGCGCACGTCAAGCAGTATCACACCGTAGCGGCGGCTTGCAACCGACTTGACCGCAGCCTCCCCCTCGGAGACCGCGTCCACCTCGTGCCCCTGCTTCTGCAGCAGGACGGTCAGGAGCGCACGGATGGACGGCTCGTCATCGACCACGAGAACGCGTGTGCGGGGACCTGACGACCCGGGCCGGGCTGCTTCGGCGGCCGGCGCCGCCTGTCCGGCCGCGACGATGGGAATGCGCACGTGGAAAGCCGCCCCCTGTCCCGGTTCGCTTTGCACCCAGATCCTCCCCCCGTGCTCGCTCACGATGCCATGACAGATGCTCAGGCCGAGTCCCGTGCCCTGCCCCACCTCGCGCGTTGTGAAGAAGGGGTCGAAAATCCGCTCCTGGATCTCGGGGGGGATGCCGGGACCGTCGTCCCGCACCGAGACGAGGATGACCGACCCCCGCGTCTCTGTCGAGATCGAGAGGTCCCCCCTGCCCCGTGCCCCGCTCATGGCTGCCTCGGCGTTCACGATGAGGTTGAGAAGGACCTGCTGCATCTGCTGCCCGTCGGCGACCGTGCGGGGAAGCGCGGGGTCCAGCGTCATCGTCACGTGGATGTTCCCCGTGCGCAGGGCGTAGTCGCGCAGCGCAACGGTAGAGCGGACAACCTCGTTCATGTCCACCTCGGTGCGCTGCGGCTTTCGCTGCCGGGCGAATGTGAGCAGGCGCTGCACGATCCCCGCCACGCGCTGCGAGCCCTGCTGGATCTGGCGGGCCGCATCCAGCGCCTCGTCGGGGAGGGGCAGCGCACCCAGCAGCTGGCTGTAGCCGATCACCGCGGTGAGAGGGTTGTTGATCTCGTGGGCGATGCCCGAGGCCATCTCGCCGATGGAGGCGAGGTGGCTGGCCAGCCGGGCCCGGGCCTCGAGCTGCTCGCGCCTCTCCTGCTCCTGGCGGCGTTCGGTGACGTCGCGCATGACGAACACCGACGACAGCTCCCCGCCCGGCTCCACGAGGGGCGCTGAGGCGATCTCGTACTCCCGGCCCCGGATGGTCTCTGTGAATCTCTGCGGCTGCCCGGCCTCGGATGGCGGAGCCGTGCGCAGGAATGAGCGCTGCCCGGGCCGGCGCCGAGCCGCTCGGTGCCCTCCCTGTTGAGGAAGCGGATGACATCGTCCCTGTCCACGATGGCGACCACGTCGGGCAGGCTGTTCAGCCACGCCTCCAGGGTTTCCCGGGCCCGCACGGCGTCGCGGTACAGGCGTGCGTTCTCCAGGGCCATGGCCGCCTCGCCCCCGAGGGCCTCGAGCAACTCGATGTCGTCGATGGAGTATTGCCGGCGCGAGACCCTGGGGCCGAGCACGAGGATCCCCGAGAGCTGCCCCTGCGTCGTGAGCAGCGGCGCGAGGATGCTCCGCGTGCATCTCCGAGAGGGCGGCCTTCTCGGACTGGGGGATGTTCTGCAGGAGCGGCTCCACGGCAAGTGCCCGCGTCGACAGCGTGGTTCGCCTGCGCTGCAGCCATTGCACCACGGGACTCGCGGCGCCGATCACCGGCTCGGCCGCGACGCCTGCCGTGCCGTTTCGGGCGGCGAGGCACAGCGCGTGCGCGTCCCCCTGGGGCTCCAGCAGCGCGACGCTGGAGGCGTTGAGCGCCCGCTGGACGAGGCTGGTGAGCCTGCAGGCCGTCTGGCGCGATCCGCCCAGCGAGTCCGCGCTGCGGGCAAGCTCCCGCAGCTCCTGCAGGTGGTCGAAGCGCTCGCTCGCGAGCAGCCGCTCCACGCGCCAGCGCGCCCACTCGTAGGCCGGCCACATGACAAGGATGTAGGCGAGCATCGCGACGGCGAAGACAACGAGTGTACTCTCGCGGTCGCGCAGGTACCAGCTCGCCGCCAGGGTCCCCGCGACGAACGGGATGGCGATCAGCGTCCCCACCAGCAGGCGCACCAGGCCCCTGCGGGCGATCACCCGCAGGTCGAGCAGCCGGTAGCGGATGATGGCCACGGCGCACACGGCGCACAGGGCGAGGTTGGCCCAGATGAGCACGGGCGGCAGGTCGGTGAAGCCGTCTGCGAAGATCCCCAGGAGCGGCAGGATGCCGGTGATGGACAGCGAGAACAGCCTCCTGCGCTTCTCGGCTGACAGCTCCCTCCGCCACGCCCGCAGGAGCCGCACGACGCTCAGCACGATCAGGAGCGCCACGGAGGCGAACATGCCGACCCCGGCAGGTCCGACCCGGGGGCTCCAGCCATAGGACGCCCGTTCCACCCCGGGGACGGCCAGGTTTGTGAAAAGCACCACTGCGGCAAAGGCTGCCGCGAGCGAGTAGCCCAGCGCCACCGGCCACCTGCTCGTGCGGCCGATGTAGCGGTGGCAGAAGTGAGAAAACGTGACGAACAGGCCCAGCAGGCTGACCGCAACCACGCGGTTCCAGATCGTGGCGGCCCGCTCGGCCTGGCTGGCGCGCATGAAGAAGGTGGAGGCCGCCCACAGGAAGAGGGAGCCCAGCACGACGAGGAAGACCCGCCGGCTCGCGTCGCGGTAGCCCCCCTGGACGACGAGGACGACAAGGATCAGGGCGGCCGTGGCAACGACCACCGGGGCAAGCAGGTAGCCCTGGCTTCCCACAGTGTCACGGCTCCCTGTCGGCGACGCCGCCCAGCGCCAGCAGCCGTTGGACGACCTCGGGCGGCGGGTTCACGTGCGACGGCTTGTAGTGCGAGAGCACGGCCCCCTCGCGGACCTTCGACTCCGTGTAGCGCGTGAAGCTGCCCTCGGCGAGCACCGTGGTCCTCACGGGGTTCATCCCGAGGTAGCGGTGCACGTCGATGTAGTCGGTGTCCAGCACCTTCAGCTGCTCGTCCACCAGCCTGCTCACCTCTTCCGCCGGGCGGGGCTCCTTCAGCTCGATCAGGAGGCGCATGAAGCTCTGCCCGCCGGCGAACTCCTTTGTCGCTGTCCACTCGGCGTAGGGAAGCCCCGAGGCTGCCAGCGCCGACCAGATCGTGCGCTCATCGAGGCTGCACAACGCTGCAAGGAGGATCTCCTCGCCCACCTTGCGCCGGACCTCGATCTGCGGCAGGTTCACACCGGCCTTGTCGTCCCGCGTGGTCACCACGCGGATGACGTCGCCCAGCCGGCAGCGCAGCAGGGGCATGCCGTGGAACTGGGTCACGATGAGCTCGTACAGCCGGCCCGGCTGCAGCTGGTCCAGCAGCAGGGTCGCCGAGCCGCCCGTCGTGCCCGCGGCGGTGCGCTCGTGGGGAAGGAACTCGAGGAATACCGAGTCGGGCAGGAAAGTCATGTGGTTCCGTGTCCAGCTCTGCATCGCGAGGAACATCGTCTCGGTGCTGGCGTAGACGTCCAGGGGGGTGACGCCCCAGTACTTCTCGATGTCCGCCTTGTAGATGCCCGTGTCCACCCCGCCTGCCATGATGCCCCGGGGGTTCCAGAGGTCCCGGGGGTACAGCGGCCGCTTCTGCGCCCGGCTGCGAAGGTACCCCCGCGCCAGGCGCGCAAGCGTTTTCGGGTGCAGCATGCTCTTCGAGAGCTTCGACCTTGTGCCGGACGCACCCGCCATCTGCTGCCCCATGCGCACCAGGACGCTGGCCAGCGCACCCGCCACATCGAAGCCGTCCCGCATCGCCATCGCGAACCCGCGGGCCACCTGCTCCTTGAACGGCAGGTCGCCCACCGCCTCCAGCTCGGGCATGGGCAGGAAGGTGAAGCGCTTCCGCAGCTGGCTGAAGATCGTGCCCGATGTGTACGGCGCGAGGGGCACGGTGACCAGCATGCGCATCCCCGGGCCGATCGCGATCTCGCCCCGCCGGGTGGCCGCCGTCAGGTTGAACAGGCCGATCCCGTCGCGAGCCGTCTTGTCCAGCAGTGCTTCGCTGTGGGGCACCCATTTGAACTTCCCGCCCCGCCCCGAGGAGTGGCACCACGCGCCCGGGCTTCTGGGCGAGGGCGTCGTCCCTCTTCTCGCTCAGGTACGGCTCGTAGTCGTCGTAGGTGGTCAGAGGCACGGACTGGCGGAACTCCTCGATCGTGCGCGGGGGGCGCGGACCCATGATCTTGCGGCCGAGCACGCTGTCGGCAACGAGGGCGACCTGCTCCGACAGCAGCGAGCGCTGGATCTGCATGAACTCCTCGATGCCGAGGTCGAGGAAGCCGCAGTAGCGCTTCCACAGCTCCTCGGTCGTGAGAGTTCTGAAGAAGACGTCCTCTGGCAGCACTGGTGTGTTCCTCCTGGTGCAGCAGCCGCCGCTACTCCCGTTCGCCGGCGACGATGAAGTCCTGGTATGCGCGTTCCTCCTGGATGTGCAGCCCGCGCACGGGCAGCCGGCCCATGAGCCTGCGGATCTGCTCCTGCGAGAACGACCGCTGACCCCCCCGCGCGAGCAGCGGCACGTACAGCAGCCCGATCGTGAACTTCGCGACGAGCTCCGCGACCACGGCCAGTGGGTGGCGGCCGGCCCGCAGCGCGGTGCGGACGTGGTCCGTGGCCAGGGCGAGCCCCAGCGCCGTGCCTTCAGGTCGGGACGGAAACGTCGCGACAAACCGTCCTCCCGGGCGCAGTACCCGAACGACCTCTCCGATCGCGCGCTCGGCGCTGTCGACGAAGTCCAGGACGTGCATGCACATCACCGTGTCGAAGCTGTGGTCCCGGAAGGCAAGGGACTCGGCGTTCATGAGCCGAAGCTCGGCCTTCCTGCGCATCCTGCGCAGCTTCCTGCGGCTTGCCGAGAGGGCCGTCGAGGACAGGTCGACGCCTGTCAGTGACAGGTGGGGAGCGGCCCCGAGGGCAGCGGCCGCTTCATTGCCCGTGCCCAGCCCCACGCAGAGCATGTCCTGGGCCCGGTGGAGCTCAAGGACATCCAGGCAGCGCCGCTGCAGGTCCCTGTAGCGGCTGAACCGCGCCGTGGTCACATCGTAGATGGGGTTATAGACGCTGTTGAAGTAGGCTTCCTGGAAGGCACCCACTTCGGTACATTGTAGTTTCGAAATGCCAATTTGTCAAATCTATTTATTTTCTTTTATATCTCCCGAAAGTCCTCAGCCCGACTGGTGTCGGGCGGGACACGGAACGAACACGGCAATCCCACGACGCACTTTCCGCACACATCGGCCTTGCCCAGGAGAGCGAACGCGCGGCCGTTCTCCAGGCATTTCGCGTAGCAGCGGTGCCGGTCGAACCGGTCGACAAAGAGGGCTTCATTCACGCACCGCGCCGCGCACCGGGCGCACGCGAACCCCCGCTTCCGAAGGCACGCCTCGGTCGATGGGCGGCGGTCGGGCTGCACCTCCGCGGTCGTGACGAAGCTCCCGAGCCTCCCGCAGCAGCCCTCGCGCGTGATGAGCATGTTGTTCAGGCCGAAGGTGCCCAGCCCCGCGGCGTATGCCACGTGCCTGTGCGACCAGTCGCTCACCAGCCTCTTCTCATCGAAATTGTGGGTGGCCGGGGTGAGGGCGACCGGGAAGCCGCGGGATTCCAGGAACCCCGTCATGTGCGCGCCGACCGCTGCCACCAGCCTGTTGGTCTCGATGTACGCCACGGCCCACGCGCGGGAGGCAGCGCTGCCCGCGAGGTTGCTGCGGGCCACGGAACGCTCGAACGGGATGAAGAAAGCCACCACGGTGCGCGCAGCAGGAAGCAGGTCGGTGGGCACGCGGTGCGTGGGTGACACGACATCGCGGAACCTCTCGAACAGCCGATCCGCCGCGGAGGCGAAGCCGACCAGAGGACGCCGCCACCGGGTCTCTGTCTTCCGCTCTTCCGCGTATCCATCCACGAAGCGCGCGATCTCCGCGCTGATAGATTCTTTCACGTGCGCCAGCTCCCCGTGGTCACTTCCCGGCAACGACGAGCATCTCGAAATCGTCAGTCGAGAGAGCGCGGTCGCGTGAGAACGCACCCAGGTCGCAGCCGTAGATGCCGACCCCGCGGAACCCGGCCTGTCGCAGCAGCCAGCTCATCTCGGGGGGCGCGTAGTAGCGCTCGCTGGACTGGATGACCCGCTCCCGGCCGTGGTCGTCGCGCACCGTCACGGTCGCCTGCTCGCGGAAGCTCATGAGGTCGAAGGAAAGCTCGCCCGTCCGCGTTCCACCGGCAGCCTCTCCCTGCGCGAGGAAGTCCTTCACGGAGTGGTACAGGGGATACAGCGCGCTCAGCGTGGTGAGAATGAGCTTTCCACCCTCGGCCAGGGCGGCCGAGGCGTTGCGGAGGATCGCAAAGTTCATCTCGTCGGTTTCCATGAGGGGGAAGGCGCCCTCACAGATCATCAGCACGAGGTCGAAGGCCGTATCGAAGCGGAAGTCACGCGCGTCGCGCTGCAGGAACTCCACACTGACCCCTGCCTCGCGCGCCTTCTCGCGGGCACGCGCAAGCTGCGACCCGGAGAGGTCGATCCCCGTCACTGCGTACCCGCGCCGGGCAAGCTCGATGGCGTGCCGGCCCGTGCCGCAGCCCACGTCGAGGATTCTCTTCGACCTGTCGCCGGCCAGCTCCCCCTCGATGAAATCGACCTCGCCCTGTGTGCCCTGGGTGAAGCTCTCCCCGTCGTAGGTGCGGGCATAGTCCGCGAACAGCTCCTCGTACCACTGCGCCATGGGGAGAAGGTACCAGATGTCGGGCGCCCTGCGAAGCTACTGCCGCCGCACCGTGCGGAAGCCGATGTCGTCGCTCCTGGTGTCGGGGGTACTCGAGTCGCTGGATGTCACATTGTAGTTGTACAGGCTCAGGTAGCCGCCTCCTCTTCTCACCACGGGCAGCAGCGGGTCATCGCCCCCGAGAAAGAACACGTACCTGTCCGTCGCCCCTGTTGGTGCCTGGGCATGGTCGCCGCACCACTCGAACACGTTGCCGCTCATGTCGCAGAGGCCCTGGCGGGTGTCGCCGCCCGCCGCGCTCCTGCTGCCGACGATTTCAGGAGCCGGCCGGATCACGTCTGAGCAGACCGACTTTGTGCCGTCCGCCGTGGGACCGTATGCATAGTCCCACTCCACCACATTCGGCTCTCCCTTCGAGGCCGCGTACTCCCACTCCACCTCGGTGGGGAGCCTGTACCCCTGCGCCGTCAGGTCGAGCCTGCCGCTCGCATCGTAGGCCTTGCCGAGGGCCTCCCGGACCGACCGCCAGTTGCAGTACGCCACCGCCTCGTACCAGGAGATGCCCACGACCGGCTTCTGCGGCTCACTGAAGTCGGCATCCGCCCAGCGGGCCGGGACCCGGTTGGCCGGATCCGGGATCATCCCCGTGATGTACGTCCACCCGCGGTCTGTCCAGTAGTACGAATCGGCGTAGCCCCCGTCGTCGATGAACTTCTGGAACTGGGCATTCGTGATCTCGTACTTCGACATGAGGCAGTCGTAGGTGAACCTCTGCGTGGTCTCGGTTGGACTCGTTCCCATCCCGAAGGAATCCCCGGACGAGGCGATCGGGATTTCCTCTATCGGGATGAGCGTGTCCCTGGTCTTGAGCCACTCCACGTAGCTGCGCAAGTCGAGCGGGCAGCTCACCAGCAGCAGCAAGAACACCCCCACGGTCGCGCGGGCGGCGATCCGTTTCATCACTTTGCCTCGGCCCACAGCATTTCCCCCTTTGCCTGGCTGGCAGCGGCCGCACGGGCGGCCTCCTCGCCGCGCAGGTCGATGAACGCGAACCTCTCGGCAAGGTCCGGATCCAGGTCCTTCAGCCGGGCGAAGGCTGCGCGCGCCTCGCCGTAGTTCTCCAGGTCGTGGTTCACGCGCGCGATGCCGAGCAGCACGGCAGGGTTCGACGGATCCTTCCTCTCCGCCCGCTGGTAGAAGCCAAGCGCCTTCCTCGCGTCCCCCCTTGCGAAGCTCAGGGTGCCCATGTTCAGAAGGGCGGGCACGTACTCGCGGTCCACGAGCTTCTGGAACTCTCTCTCCGCCTGGTCGTACTGGCCGTACTGCGCGTACAGGATCCCCAGCCGGTTTGTCGCCTTCGCGGGGTCCTGCGCCCGCTTCGCCTCCGCCTGGAGGGCGCCCTCACGCCCCGAGATCTCGCGCCGGACAAACCGCGACACCTGGTCCGTGTACGCCTTCACCACCCTCTCGTCTGCGGGCATGGTGAGGGGGACCACCGCGCTGGAGAATCCCACCGGCTCGTACCTCTCCCAGCAGGCCCTCATGGGCAGCAGCTCCGCAGTTCCCTTCGCCAGGCTCTCCCGCCACTGCCGGGCTCCCGTGTCCCACGCCTTGAGAAAGTCGCCGTCACGCAGCGTGACCTCGAGCGGGAGCCACGTCCTGCTGCCGCGGAAGACCAGGTCGTCGGGCCGCACGAAGACCTTCCGTGCCTCCTCGGGCTGCATGTCCAGCGACACGGCCATGAAGATGTGCCCGGGCACAGTGATGAAGGCCGTGTCCACGCCGACCGACTCCAGGATGGCGCAGTACAGGATGGACAGGTCGTCGCAGTCCCCCGCCTTGTACTCCAGGGTCTGCTGCGGGAACTGCAGGAAATCCACCGCGTCCGTCTTCTGCGAGAACTCGGTGAACGGCGTGGTCGGGTCGACAACGTACTCCAGCCCGTACAGGCACAGGGCTTCGTGCATGCCCATGTGCCAGGAGCAGCTTCGCGTTGAGGGCGCTGCTCGCCTTTCCCTTGAGCATGGCGGTGACGTTGCGTGAGAACTTCAGGACGGTCGGGTCGCGGGCAGTCACGAAGGCCGCGGCCCTCTGGTCGTCCTCCCAGTTCATCGCGTTCCTGTTGTTGATGCGCAGGGTCTCGGTGTATTCCTGCCTGCGCTGCGCTCCTGCGACCGTGTACTCGACGAACACGTTCGCCGATACGAGGGTCGGCTCCGAGACCTCCAGGATGGTGCTGCGGAAGAGGCCGAACAGGTCGACAGCCGCTTCCTTCCCGGGGGCGAGGCTCGAGGGCGCACGTGCCTGCTTGGGGTTGTCCATGTACTGCTTGACCAGGAGGCTCACCCGGATGTCGCGCGCATCGTCCTTCTCCCAGTTGTGCAGGACGGCCGTGCCAACGGGGTTGGTGTTGTAGAACTTGTAGAACGCGGGGAAGACGCCCGCGAGCCGGACGGCTGACAGCTCCAGGCCCTTGCCCGGGCGCCGTGACAGGCTCCTCCTGCGCCGGCCCCTTCGTCAGGGGAGCCGGTTTCGGCTGCACGGGCTTTTTCTCCTTCGGCTGCACGGCGGCGGCGGGAGGGACCGTCCCGAATGTCCATGTCGCTCCCAGTGTCATCGCAAGGTCGTTATACAGGCCAAAAAAGTGCCTGTAGGCAGCGCCCAGCCCGAGGCTGAGGGGCGGGATGACCGCCCACGACGCATCGACCCCGCCGGTCAGGAACGGGTTGAAGCCGCCCGTGCCGCTGCCGTCGTGCATGAAGCCGTAGAAGTACCCTCCCGTCGCCTGCAGGCGCAGGATCAGCCGGGGCATGGGATCGAACCGCACCCCGACGTTCGCGCCTGCGTTGACGAGCGAAAGGCTGGCGGGGATGTACGTCAACTCCAAAGGGACGAAGGAGTAGCCGAGGTTCGCCCCCAGGTACAGGAGCGGGAGAGACGGCAGGCGGTAGTCTGCCTGCAGCCGCGCGCCGAAGCCCACGTTGTACAGTCCGGCATCGGCGAAGAGGGGGATGTCGAAGCTCGGGGTGACCGTCAGCGAGAATGGCGGCGGGGGCGCTGCCGCCGCGGCGACAGCGCCCGGGGTCTGGCAGTTCCCTCCAGAGGCGGCGATGAACAGGGCAGCGATCGCGAGCAGGACGCGCTTTCGCATGAGGTCCCCCTACCGGGCAGCCGCTGACCGCTCATCTGCCGTCACCCGCCGTGGGCCGCCCGTTCGCAGTATACCCCCTCCCGCAAGCCCGCCCAAGACCCCGGTACCTCCCCGGTGCCCCGCCGGGCCGACAGCTCGCCGCGCAGGGCTACCTCGCCAGGCGGGCAAGAGCCGAGCCAAGGAAGTCGGCGAGGCTCATGGACTCGTCCGCCTCGAACCGCGCCAGCTCGGCGAAGAACCAGGGCACGAGGGTGAGCCCGCCCTCACTGTCCTGCTGCGCTTTCTTCCATAGAGTATCGAGCAGGCCGGGATCGCGGCCCTTGTCGCGCGCCTGGGCGATGCGGTATGCGAGGGCGCGGGCGAGGCACTCCGCCACGAAGTCCGCCGGCTCTTCGCAGACCCCCTTCACGAGCGGCTTCTCCCTGCTGGCTGCGGCCAGGCCCCGCACCACCGCGGACCGCGTTCCCGGGGCCCCTTCGGCGATCGGGTCGACGACCATGTGCGCGTACGCCGCGGCGTCGATCCGGGCAGGTCTCTCGTCCGGTGCCTCGACGACCGTCAGCACGCCGCCCCGGGCAGACCAGTACGAACCTCCCCGGATGTCGAACGGGTTGGGGACGATGTGCACCCGCACGCGCGAGACCTCCCCGTCGGACAGCCGAAGGTAGCGCTGCACCAAGCCGAGGTCGGACTCCAGGGCCCGCGGATCGTACCGGGCTGCCAGGCGGGCGACCTCGCCGCGGTAGGACCCGTTGTACAGCTTCTCCAGTCCCGCCTCCGCCCAGAACTCGGCGAGGAATCTGTCGAAACCCTCGAGCGTCGTGCCGCGTGCCCCCGCCGCCGCCTCCTTTGGAGGGCGGAATGCCGGGGGCACCCCGAGACCAAGGGCGTAGGACACGGACCGGTCGGCGGGGAGGCTGTGCGCGGCTGCGAAGTCCTTCCACCGCGAGATCCGCGCGGGCTCGACCGCCTTCAGCGCTTCAGCCATGTCCGCGCGCACGCGCAGGCGAAGCGGGTCCATCGGTGGGTTCGGCTCGCTGTCGTATCCACCCACCGCGTTCAGCCAGGCGAAAAGGGCGAAGATGCGGACGTCCGGACCCACGGTGAAGCCCTTCCCCGAGACTGCCGCGGGGTTCCACGATGCGAGGTCGGGCACGCGCGCGGGGGGCTTCTCTACTGGGATTGCGCGGGCAGCCGGTTCGGGCACCGCAGCGACGGCCCTCTCCGCCGGAGAGCCGGCGCTCACGCAGCCCGCGAGCAGGGCGGCAGCAGCACACGCTGCCGCCAGCAGGACGGCACGCGGATGCCGGGACAGGTGGCGCGTTCGGCTCTTCTCCATGATTGAAGTATAGCTTCTGCTCGGCCTGGCAGTCACCCGTGACCTGGCGAGGCAGCCCCGGGGAGCCCACCGGTCCCCACGGGGCAACGGCCCTGTCCGGGCGCACAGTTCTTCTCAACGCATTTGCGCTTTCGCTAAATTTTGTCAATGCCATATTGACAAATGCGCAATCTGATGTTCACAATCTGTGCAGGAGCACAATCCTCTTGGGCCACGATCTGGACGAGCACGACATACGGATCATCCAGAACCTCTGGAACGGCCGCACCCCGTACCGGGACGTTGCCAAGAAGGTCGGCCTCACGACGAACACGGTGCGCACGCGGGTCAACCGGATGCTCGAGAGCGGAGCCCTGCAGATCATCAGCCTGGTGAACCCCTCCGCCCTCGAGGATCACCAGTCCGCGTGGATCGGGTTCAAGGTCCTGCCCCAGAACGGGAACAGGGCGCTGAAGGCCATCAGCGGGCTGAAGGGCGTTGTCGGTGCCTCCACGGTCAGCGGCAGGTTCGACATCATGGCCATCGTCATGTTCAACAGGGAGCACTCGTACCAGCGCTTCCTCGAGGAAGAGCTGAAGAAGGTGGAGGGGCTGCTGAGCTCGGAGACCTTCTTCGTCATCGGGGGAGACACCTTCCAGCTGCGCTACGTGCTGTGAGGTCCCCATCCAGAGCCTGAGGAGTCCTCATGCGGTACCTGAATGAAGCGGACATAGACCGCATCGCGGTCGGCGCCGCGATCCTCGGATCCGGCGGCGGGGGCGATCCCCACATCGGCAAGCTCATGGCCAAGCAGGCAATTGCGGCCCACGGGCCGGTGCGTCTCATCGACGCGGAGGAGCTGCCCGACGGGGTGCTGGTCATCCCGTCGGCGATGATGGGGGCGCCGGTGGTCATGCTGGAGAAGCTGCCCAACGGCCGAGAGCCCGAGATGGCCTTCCGTGCCCTGGAGAACTACCTCGGGAAGAAGGCCTACGCGGTCATCCCCATCGAGGCGGGGGGGCTGAACTCCTGCATCCCCATCTACACCGCGGCGTGCACGGGACTCCCCCTCGTGGACGGCGACGGCATGGGCCGCGCGTTCCCCGAGCTGCCGCAGGTCAGCTTCAGCGTGGGCGGCGTGCCGGCGACGCCCATGGTCCTCTGCGACGAGAAGGGCAACAAGATGGTGCTCGAGACGATCGACAACCCCTGGAGCGAAACACTCTCGCGCACGGCGACGGTGGCCATGGGCCTGTCCTCGATGCTCGGCATCTATCCCATGGACGGCGAGACCGTGAAGAGACTCGCGATCCGTGGAACCATCTCGCTCGCCGCCGCGATCGGCGACAGGATCCTGAACGCGGCAAAGTCACGGCTCAGCGCGGTGGAGTCCATCCTCGAAATCACGAAGGGTTTCCGCCTGTTCGAAGGCAAGATCGTGGACATCACGCGGGACCTGTCCAGCGGGTTCGTCCGGGGAAAGGTCTCCTTCGAGGGCATCGATTCCTTCAAGGGCAGGCGCTTCGAGATGGACTTCCAGAACGAGAACCTCGTCGGCCGACGCGACGGGACACCCGCGGCGATGACACCCGACCTCATCACCGTGCTGGACAAGGAAACAGGAATGCCCATCACGACGGAGAACCTCAAGTACGGCCAGAGGACGGTGGTCATCGGCATGCCCTGCGATCCCTTCTGGCGCACCGAGGCGGGACTGCGGCAGGTGGGCCCGCGCTACTTCAGGTACGATCTTGACTACCAGCCCATCGAGACGCTGGCGGGAGGACGCGCATGACCTACAGGCTGGGAATCGACGTCGGGGGGACCAACACCGACGCGGCGATCCTCGACGAGGCGCACCGCGTCATCGCGAAGACCAAGGCCGCAACCACGGCCGACGTGTCCTCGGGCATCGGCGAGGCGGTGGGCAGGGTGCTCGCCCTGTCGAAGCTCCCGCCCGCCGGCATCACCAACGCCATGCTGGGCACCACGCACGCGACCAACGCGATCGTCGAGCGCAAGGGCCTGTCCCGGGTGGGGGCCATCCGGCTGTCCGGACCCTCGGGTCACGCCATCCCGCCGTTCATCGAGTGGCCGCGGGACCTGCTGGATGTGCTGGGATGCCCCTGGGCCATCGTGAAGGGCGGCTACGAGTACAACGGGGCGCCGATCTCGCGGCCCGACAGGGACGAGATCCGCGCCGCCCTCGAGACGATCGCGAAGAAGAGGATCGATGCGCTGGCGGTCTCGGGCGCCTTCTCCCCCATCTCGGAGGAGCAGGAGATGCTCGTGGAGGAGCTGGCGCACGAGGTGCTGGGCAAGGGCTTCCCCGTCACCCGCTCGCGCGACATCGGGAGCATCGGCCTGATCGAGAGGGAGAACGCGGCGGTGCTCAACGCCGCGATCCGCAGCCTCGCCGAGAAGGCCTACGGAGCGTTCCAGAACGTGCTCGCGGGCCATGGGATCAGGGCCGAGCTGTTCATCACCCAGAACGACGGCACGCTGATGTCCATCGAGTACGCCAGGCGTTACCCCGTGCTCACAATCGCGTCGGGGCCGACCAACTCGCTGCGGGGAGCGGCGTTCCTGTCGGGCCTGAAGAACGCCATCGTCGTGGACGTGGGAGGCACGACGACGGACGTGGGCGTGCTCATCAACGGGTTCCCCCGGGAGTCCAGCTCCGCGGTGCAGATGGGCGGCGTGCGGACCAACTTCCGCATGCCCGACCTCATCTCGATCGGACTGGGCGGCGGGTCTCTCGTCGACCTGTCGAAGACCCCGCCCCTCGTGGGACCGCGCTCCGTGGGCTTCCGCATCACGTCGGAGGCGCTCGTGTTCGGCGGCAGGACGCTCACGGCCACCGACGCGGCCGTGGCGGGCGGCGTGGCGTCCCTCGGAGATGCCGCGCTGGTGCGGGGCGTGGACAGACAGCTCGCCAGCGCCGCCCTGGCGGTCATGAAGGGCATGGTCGAGGAGCAGATCGACAGGATGAAGACCTCCGCGGAGGGGCTCCCCGTGGTCCTCGTGGGAGGCGGCAGCATTCTCCTCCCCGACCGCCTGCAGGGGGCGAGCACCGTCGCGCGGCCGGACCACTTCGAGGTGGCCAACGCGATCGGCGCGGCGATCGCGCAGGTGTCGGGCGCGGTGGACGCGGTCTTCGACACGGCGGGCAGGGGACGCGAGAAGGTGCTGGAGGACGCCAAGGCGGCGGCGGTCGCCGAGGCGGTGAAGGCCGGAGCGGACCCTGCCACGACGACGGTCGTCGAGGTCGAGGAGATCCCCCTTGCCTACCTCCCTGCCAACACGGTGCGGTTCAAGATCAAGGCGGTCGGCGACCTGAAGAGGGCGTGAGTGAGCACCCAGCGCGCGCGACGAGGCGGCGGGAAGATACCAGCGAAAGGAGCGTGTATGGCAAAGAGCAAGCAGGCGGTCGAGAAGTCCTCGCTCGTGGAAGACTACGGGGCAAAGCCCGTCCCCAGCGGCGAGGGAAAGGGCTGGTTCGGCATCGGCATGGTCTACTGGGGGAGCGCCATGTGCCTTCCCTCGTTCTTCATCGCCGGCCTCGTGGCCGGGCCCAAGACCCTCGGGTCGTCGATCCTCATCTACGTCGTCGCATCGCTCGTCCTGGGCGGCCTGTCCATCCTGACGGGCATGCTGGGCGCGAAGACCCGGCTGTCCTCGGGACTCTCGGCGAAGTTCACCTTCGGGCAGATCGGCGCGGCGGTCCTGCAGGTGCTGATGTTCTTCGCACTGTGGGGCTGGTTCGGCGTGCAGCTGGGCTTCATGGTCACGGGGTTCGGTGACGGCGGCCTCATGCTGGTGCTGGGCAAGACCCTGCCCGCCTGGTTCTGGACCATCCTCGGCGGCGCCCTCATCACGGTGACCGCCGTGGTCGGCTACAAGGCGATCGAGAAGATCAGCGTCGTGGCCATGCCGCTCATCATCATCATCCTCGTGGCCACGATCATCCGTGAGTACGCGGGCGGGCAGAGCTTCGCGGCGGCCGCCGCCAAGACGGGACCCAACGCGATGCCCTTCGGCGTGGCCGTCTCGGTGCTGATCGGCTCCTACATCATCGGCGCCATGGTCACCCCCGACGTGACCCGCTACGCGAAGACCAGGGGGGCCGCGGGCTGGGGCATGCTCTTCGGCATGACCGGTGGCTTCGTCGTCGTGCTCACCCTGGGCGCGATCATGATCAAGGGCGCGGGCGGCGAGTTCGACTTCTCCAAGATCATGCTGCAGGGCGGCTCGGTCATCTGGGCCATCCTGGCCGTCGTCACGATCGTGCTGGCCTCGTGGACCACCAACGACGTGAACCTCTACTCGGGAGCGCTGTCGATCAACGCGCTGTTCCCGAAGCTGAACAAGGTCCTGATCACCGTCGTGTCGGGTGTCGTGGGCACGGGACTGGCGCTGCTGGGCATCAACACGGCCGCGGGTTTCCAGACCTTCCTCAGCTTCGTCGCCATCATCATCCCGCCCGCCGTCGCAGTCATGATCGTGGACTACTACTTCTTCAAGGGCGAGAGGAACCAGGGCTACGACTCTGACAAGGTCGAAAAGATCTCCCGGTTCCGTGTCATCCCCTTCGTCGCGTGGATGGTTGGAACGGGGTTCGGGTTTCTCGTGAAGTACAACCTGGTGAAGCTGACGTCCATCACGGCGGTGGACGCGATCATCGTTGCCGCGGTTGTCTACTTCGTGATCATGGTGATCGGGCGGAGCAAGGTGAAGGTGAGCGCGTAGGGCTCATCACCGTCCGTGGCTCGGCCGCCCTCGCACATCCCTGTGCTGGGCGGCCTTCCGCCATCCGTGGCTCGGCCGCCCCCGCACATCCCTGTGCGTGGGCGGCCTTCCTGCGTCCATGCGCTGGGGCGGCCTTGCGCCGTCCGTGGCTCGGCCGCCCTCGCACATCCCTGTGCTGGGGCGGCCTTCTTTTTCGTCAGGCTCCTGCCGCGGGGCCGCGCAGCCTGCTGCTCTGCCGCACGACCAGCGACGGCTTCAGGTGCTTCCTGATCGTGGGCTGCTCCCCCCGCTCGATGCTCTCGATGAGGGTGCGGGCAGCCAGCTCGATGATGCGGTCGTAGGGCTGGTCGATCGAGGTGAGCGAGATCCGCGACACACCCGCCATCTCGAGGTTGTCGATGCCCACCACGGCAAGGTCCCGACCCGCCCTGCGCCCGTGCTTCTCGGCCGCCTCGATCGCGCCCAGGGCGCACAGGTCGTTCACGCAGAAGATGCCGTCAAAGGGCTGCCCGCGCCCGCGCAGGTCCTCGTAGCCGGCGATCCCTCCCTCGATCGTCCAGTCGGCGTTCACCACGGCCCTCTCGGGGAGGTCCCTGCCGGCGGCGTGCAGCCCCTCGCGGAATCCCTTCAGGAGTTGCTGGAAGGAGCTGAACCCGCTCATCGCCGCGCTCGCGGTGAAGAACACCGGGCTGCGGCAGCCGGCAGCCGACAGGTGCTCGGCGGCCATGCGGCCCGCGCTGGCCAGCGCGTTCGCCACGTAGGCTCCCGTGTAGTGCAGCGGGTAGGTGTCCACGGCGATGAGGGGCAGGCGGCCCTGCTCGATCAGCGCAAGGCTCTCGACGGTCTTCTCGCAGAAGCACATGAGCATGCCGGCCACCCTGTTCTCGATCATGTTCGACACGATGCGCACTTCCCGCGCGGGGTCCCAGTAGCTCTCCGCGAACAGAACGCCGTAGCCCAGCTCCAGAGCGATGCGCTCGGCGCTGCGGATCATGCGGGCGTAGAAGGGGTTGGTGATCTCGATCACCACGAAGCCGATGGTGCGCGAGTCGCCGTAGCGGAGGTTGCGGGCGGAGCGGTTGGGAAAGTAATGCAGCCTGCGGGCGATGGCGAGGATGCGGGCACGGGTGGCCGCGCTCACGCGGGAGTTCTGCTGGAAGGCGAGAGACACGGCGGTGTCCGAGACCCCAGCCTCGCGCGCGATGTCGCGGATTGTCGGTTTCCTCGTCATGTCGGCTCGAAGGCTTGACAGCGCTTCGCGGGTATGGTATCAGGTATTCAGTTGGACGTCAAACCGCCTTGCGCGGGTTTTTTCAGCACGGAGAGTTTGACGTCGAACCTGGAGGCGACCATGACACACGGCGCGGGGACGGGCGGGGCGAGGACGTGGTTCGTTGCCGACGGGTACCTCCCCCTCAAGTCGCGGACGGAGAACGCGGGATTCGAGGGGCACGAGGCCATCATGATCCTCAACTGCGGGGAGAGCGATGCGCGCGTCCTGATGGATGTCTACTACGAGGACCGCGAGCCGGTGCTGGGCATCGCGCTCGCCGTGCCGGCCCGCAGGATCAAGTGCTTCCGCATGGACCACCCCGCCGAGCTCGGCGGCCTGGAGATCCGCAGGCTGGAGCAGTACGCGCTGCGTTTCCGCTCCGACGTGGAGGTGATCGTGCAGTACGGCCGCATGGACGTGGCGCAGCCCAACCTCGCCTACATCGGGATGATGGGGCACGCCGGCTGACCACCGCGATGCGGTACAAGAGGAACCTGGACGAGGTCATCACCCGCAACAGGAGGCTCTGGTCGCGCGAAGACCCCCGCATGGTCCTGGCGAAAATCGACGTGGGAGAGGGGCGGACGATGCGGATGTGGGAGCGGGCCCTCGAGCCGGGCGTCTGCCCCGACTACCGCCGAATGTTCGAGGTCTTCCGCGAGGACTTCGAGGGCCGCGCCGAGCTGCTCGACGACGCAATACCCGCGGCCCGGCCGAACTTCGGCGACTACGGGTTCGGCGCCTACGCCGGTGCCGAGGTCGTCTTCGGCCAGGGAGGGGCCTGCGCGAAACCGTTCCTCGCAGACCTGGGCCGCGTGAAGGACCTGCACGTGGACAGCGCCAATCGGTGGATCCAACTCCTCGAGGAGGCGACCCGGTACTTCGCCGCCCAGTCCGAGGGCCTGTGCGCGACCTCCCTCATCGAGACCTGCGACAGCCTCAACTTCGCCGAGAACGCCTTCGGGTCCGGGGTGTTCCTCGAGCTGTACGACCATCCCCGGGAATTGCTCGACCTGTTCGACTTCGCCTTCGAGCTGAACGTGTTCCTGGTCGAGATGCAGCGCCGCCACATCCGCCGCCTCGACGGTGGGTACGCGGACCTGCATGAGGAGTGGCTCCCGGGCGACTGCGTGTGGCTGTCCGTCGACGCGTGGGGGGGCTGCGGCGTCGACGCCTTCCGCAGGCTGGGCCGCGGGCACCTCGAGAAGATGATCGGGCGCTTCGGGACTGGCTGGCTGCACATGCACAGCGCTCACCTGCACCTCCTCGAGGAGGTGGCCTCGATCAGGGGATTGATCGGGATCGGCATCCTTGACGACCCCAACCACGAGCGCTGCTTCGGGAGGCTGGATCGCATCCGCGAGGTCGTGGGCGGGATCCCGCTGCAGGTCAACTGCACGAAGGGCGAGCTGCTGGCCGGGCTGGAGGACGGCACGCTTCCCCGGGGCGTCATGTACTGGGTAGACTCCGGGGTGCAGTCCGTGGCCGAGGCGAACCGGATCATGGAGAAGGTCCGTGCGTACTGACACGGGCCGCACGGCGAGGAGGCAGCCATGCCTGTCATGACGGTGAACGGGCCGATCGAGGCGAAGGAGCTGGGTATCACCCTTCCCCACGAGCACCTGTTCGTCGACCTGCGCTTCACGTGGAAGGAGCCGCCCGACCCCGCGCGGAGGAAGGTCGGTCTTTCCGACGTGAAGCCCGAGCACCTGCACCTGCTGAAGAACGACCTCGGGGCCGTGCGGGCCAACCTCGTGCTGGACGACCCGGCGGTCGCGGCTCGCGAGCTTTCCCGCTTCGGGGCGGCGGGCGGGGGCACGATCGTGGAGGTGTCGTCCATCGGCGCGGGGCGTCGCGCAGAGCTGTTCCGCGCGGTGTCGCGGAGGACCGGCGTGCACGTCGTTGCAGGGTCGGGCTTCTACATCCGTGAAAGCCTGCCCGCGGAGGTCCTGCAGGCGTCGGAGGATGAGCTGGCCCGGCGCATCATCGCGGAGATGCAGGGAGGCATCGGCCGGACCGGCATTCGGCCCGGTATCATCGGGGAGATCGGCGTGAGCGCCGGGATCGGGGACTGGGACAGGAAGTCCCTGCGGGCCGCCGCGCGCGCGCAGAAGGAAACCGGGCGTGCCATCTCCGTGCACATCCAGGCGGTGCCCACGCTGAAGGAGTTCTCGGGAGAGCTCAACGGCATGGAGGCCCTCGCCATCCTCGAGAAGGCCGGCGCCGACCTCGAGCGGGTGATCATCGGCCACACCGACGCAAAAACCGACGCGGCGTACCTGCGCCGGATCATGGGGGCGGGCGCCTTCGCGGAGATGGACCACTTCGGCAAGGACCTGTACTTCGCGGCCACCGACTTCCTCATGGACAGGGACATGGACAGGGTGATGGCCGTGAAGGAGCTGGTCGACGCCGGCTTCGCGCGGCGGCTCCTGGTGAGCCAGGACATCTGCCTCAAGACCGACCTGGTCTCGCGGGGCGGGCACGGCTACGCGCACATCGTGGAGACGGTCGTGCCGATGATGATCGCCAGGGGCGTCTCGAAGGACGCGGTGCGCACGATCATGCAGGACAACCCGCGCACCCTCCTCGACGTGAGCGCGGCATACGTCTAGGGAAGGAAGGGACATGGCAGTGGAATCGTTCGAGGTCTCCCAGCGGGACGAGTACGGCGACCTGCTCAACAGGCCCCGGCAGAAACGGCCGCTGAAGGTCGGCGTCTACACCAGCGCCTACTTCGAGTACTACCGGATGTACCCGGGCACGCTGGAGGGGTACGTGAACTCCGACGTGGCCACGGTCATGGAGAGCCTCCGCCGGACCCTGGGAGCCGACGCCGAGCTGGTCTGGCCGGGGACGGTGACGACCATGGACCAGGCCGACGCCGCGGGCCGACGATTCCGCGACGAGCAGGTGGACCTCGTCGTGTTCATCATGTTCACCTACACGGTGGACGTCATCTCCATCCAGTGCCTGCGCTACGTCGAGAACACGCCGCTTCTCGTGTTCCTGCGCCAGAGCCACAGGGACATCGACGTCAAGGGAAACTACGAGCAGACGCTGCGCAACAGCGCCATGATCAGCGCCGCCCAGCTCACCGGCACGTTTCGCAAGATGGGCATGTTCCCCACCTACGAAGTGGTGGTCGGCGCCGACGACGACGCGGAGGCCTACGCCCGCATCCGCGGCTACGCCGCGGCCGTGCGGGTGCGGCGCGACCTGCGCGAGATGACCCTCGGCATCATCGGCCACGTGTTTCGCGGCATGTACGACCACGAGTTCGACAGGACGCGCATCGCCGGCGCCCTCGGGCCGCAGGTCATCGACATCCAGGTTTCGCACCTGCTGGACATGTGGGAGAAGGTGACCGAGAAGGACGTGCGGGAGTTCCGCGAGTCGGTGTCCTGGATCCGGCAGTACGAGTTCAGCAGGGTCACGGAAGAGGACTTCCTTCGGGAGTGCCGGTTCGCCATCGCCTACCGCAGGCTCATCGAGCGCTTCCGCCTCGACGGCTGCTGCTACCTCGGGCAGCACTTCGTCGAAGTGAAGACAGGCTGCACGGGGTACCTGTCCAACATGTTCTTCGGCAGGGAAAAGCGCGTCATGACCAACACCGAGGGCGACGTGAACGGCCTCATCATGATGTGCATCATGAACATGCTCACCGGGCAGACCCCCCTGTTCGGCGAGTGGGGCGAGTTCGGCCTTCACGAGAACGCCATGCAGATCATGATGCACGGCTACGCCGACCCCGACCTGGCAAAGGATCCCCGCCTGGTGAAGATCACCCCGACCCCCGAGAACTGGGGCTTCACGGGGAAGGGGTTCAGCATGGAGTTCACGGCGAAGCCCGGCGTCGTGACGGTGGGCCACTTCATCGACGACCGCGAGCAGGGCTGGCGCATGCTCATCTCGCGCGGGGAAGCGCTGGACGTGGAACCGAGCATCCCCTGCGAAGACGTGACCCTGGTCCTGCGCACCGAGACGCCGATCGCCGAGTATATCCGCACCATCCTGCTCGCTGGCTTCGACCACCACGCGATCATCTGCTACGGGGATGCGACCCGCGAGCTGGGGCAGGTGGCCGACCTCATGGGAATCAGGAAGAGCTGCATATGAGCGCGCGCCGGCAGAAGGAGGACACAGTGAGCTCACCCAGAAAGCTCCCCCACGGGGAGTTCCAGGCCCGCATCGCGAGGCTGCGGGAGGTGATGAGCCGCGACGGGACGGACATCTTCATCATCTACGGGGACGAGTACAGGCGCGAGAACCTGCGCTACGTCTCCAACTACTGGCCCATATTCGAGCGGGGCATGCTCTTCGTGGGCATGGACCGCGACCCCATCCTCCTCGCCTCTCCCGAGTGCGAGCACCTTGCCCGCGACATGTCCGCCTGGCAGGACATCCGCCTGGTGCGCGAGGTGGGCATGTCCTACGTTCCCGAGGAGGTGGAGTTCACAAACATCCGCTTCACCACGGTGCGCGACGTGGTGGCAGAGCTGCGGGGGAGCAGGAAGAGCCTGAAGGTGAAGATCTGCGGCATCGACGCGATGTCGGTCGTCCTGCACGAGAGGCTGAAGGGGATGCTGGGCGAGGCCACGATCGAGAACGGCGACAGTATCCTGTACGGCCTTCGCCTCCTGAAGACGCCGGCCGAGGTGGAGATGCTGAGGGAAGCCTGGCGGGTCTGCGATGCCGGCTACAAGGCGGTGCTCGACTCCGACATCGTGGGCCTGACCGAGGGCCAGGCTGCCGCCATCGGCGAGAAGGCAGCCCGGGACGCGGGGGCCGAGCACGTGGTGTTCACGATCTTCTGCGCGGGGGAGAGGACCAACACCGTGGTCGGACGCCCCTCGCAGCGCGTGATCAGGAAGGGCGACATGATCATGTACGCCCTGGCCGTGCAGTACGAGGGCTACATCGCCTCCGACGAGTGGCCCTACGTGGCCGGTGGCAAGGCGAACCGGGAGCAGGAGTCATTCATCCGCGCCCTCGTGGCGGCGGAGGGCATGGGCGCGAAGGCCATCCGGCCCGGCGTGCCGCAGGGAGAGGTGGTGCGGAAGATCCGCGACTTCTTCCGCGCGCAGGGGCTCGAGAAGTACGACCTGTACCCGCCCATCCACGGCAACGGCCTCGCCGAGGCCGAGTCGCCGTACCCGGACGAGAACGCGACCGCCGCATTCGTCCCCGGGATCGGCTTCAACTTCGACGTCAGCCTGTTCGGCCACCCCGTGGCTGGTTCGAACAGGATCGAGGAGGGCTTCATCGTCACGGACTCCGGCCTCCTCACCCTCTCGCCGCTCATCAGCGGGCTGCGCGAAGGCTTCCTGGCCTGACCGCGGCGCGGGGAGAGACGGTCCATGGCGGGCGAACTGATACGGGGATAGGGAAGGAGGTGATGCGGGGAACAGGTGCGGCTGGCTCGGCCCGTTTCACCGGGACGTGCCGGGGGGTATGATCCGCGGGGGATGCCCCCGCGGAAGAGACGGAAGAAGAGGGAAGGAGACATCTCGATGAGACGTGAGAAACTGTTCCTCGTCCTTGGCGTGCTCGTGCTCCTGCTTGCGCTGCCGGCCCTCGCGGGCCTGGCCGAGGGCAAGGCGGAGAAGATCACGCTGAAGGTGATGAACTATGCCCAGGTGGAGAAGGCGTTCGTGGTGATCAACCAGGAGTTCACGAAGGCGCACCCGAACGTCGGCATCGACTACGAGCCGACCCCGTACGACAGCTACCAGCAGAAGTACGGCGCCGTGATCGCCACCAAGAGCGGTCCCGACGTCATGATGAACGAGCTGTTCTACGTGTACGCCACGGCGGACGCCTTCGTCCCGCTCAACGACAAGGTCAAGAGCGAGCCCAAGGTCTTCGAGGACCTGCTGGCGTACAACATGATGTACAGGTACATGGACCCCACGGGCCCGCTGCTGTCGCTGCCCATGAGCTACAACGGCTGCCTCATGTACTACAACAAGGACATCCTGAAGCAGGCGGGGCTCGATCCCAACAACCCCCCGAAGTCGTGGGACGACTTCGCCAAGGCCTGCGAGGCGGTGAAGCGGATCGGCAAGGCCCCCGTGGCCCAGGCCGGCGGCCCCGTTCCCCTGTTCTGGAACTGGCCCGAGACGCAGAAGAGCTACTGGAAGGACGAGAAGGACATGCTGGAGTTCGGCCGGGGCAACATCCCCTGGACGGATCCCAAGATGATGAACGGCCTGAAGCTCCTCGCTTCGATGGCCGACAAGGGCTGGTTCCAGAAGGGCTGGCCGACGATCAACGGCATCCCTGACTCCCTGGACTTCTTCTCCAGCGGCGGGGCCGCGTTCATCGGCGGCATCATCTCCGACGTGGCCAACTGGAAACAGTTCGAGGGCACGATGGGGCAGGACAAGGTCGGCGTCATGATGTGGCCGACCATCGACCCGAACGCCGCGATGTCGAAGAAGTTCAGCGGCTTCCAGGGCTTCCAGCACGGCATCACGAAGTGGTCGAAGAACCAGAAGATGGCCTGGGAGTACATCAAGTTCCTCGCCAGCGCAGAGGGCGGGAACCTGTTCCTCAAGCACGCCGGCGGCCAGCCGATCAACAAGAAGTTCGACAAGAGCCTCGCGGGCACATCGGCGAACTTCGCGAAGATCCAGGAGATCATCCAGAACAACGCGGTCCAGCCGGTGCTCCTCATGACCGCGCGCGAGACCGAGGCGATGCATCGGGGATGGACCCAGTACGGCACGGGCGACATCACCGTCGAGGAGTGGGCGAAGCAGCTGCAGGATGCCCTCGAGCAGTCGAGGGACGGGAAGCTGAAGTAGGCGTCCCGGTGACCGGGGTTTCGCGGGTGCACTTCGCCGCGCCGGGCGCGGCGGGGGTGCACCCGCTCCCCGCGCCGGGCGACGCGGTGGAGAGAGAGGAGGAACGATCCTGCACAACGCACCCATGACCCCGCCAGGCCTGGGGCGGAAGGGAACCATGGGTTCCCAGCGCCGCGGCGACTATCTGTGGGGGGCGCTGTTCGTCATCCCGAGCCTCCTCCTCATCCTGGCGCTCAAGTACTACCCGCTCGTGCTGGGCGTGCTGAACAGCCTGCGGCAGTGGTCGGGCACCGAGTCGCGGTACGTGGGCCTGGCGAACTTCGTTCGGCTCGCCGGTGACCCCATGGTGCAGCGGACGTTCCTCAACGCCCTGAAGATCGCGGTGACCCTGCCGATCTGGATCTTCCTGCCCATGGTCGTCTCTTTCCTCGTGTACCAGCGCACCCCGGGCTGGCAGTTCTTCCGGGTGGTGTTCTTCCTCCCCTACACCATCTCGCCGGTCATCGTCGGCCTGATCTGGCGGCAGATCCTGCATGTCCAGGGGCCCGTGAACGGGCTGCTGGGCGCCCTCAGCGGGGGAACGCTCCTGCCCAGCTGGCTGGGAGATAAGAATATCGTCCTGTGGACGATCGACGGTGTGGTCCTGTGGAGCATCTTCGGGTTCGGCATCGTCACCTACCTCGCCGGCATGGCCACGATCGACGAGGAGATCTTCGACGCGGCAGCAATCGACGGGGCGAGCTTCTGGACCAGGCTGCGCCGCATCGTGGTGCCCATGCTGAAGCCCGTGATGGGCTACTGGGCGATCATCTGCACGGCGGGCATGCTGGTCTGGATGTTCCCCTACATCCACGCGATGACGCAGGGGGGCCCGGGGTTCTCCTCGATGCTTCCCGACTACCTCGTCTACACCGTGGCGTTCACGTTCATGGAGCCCGGCGTACGGCACCGCGATCGGCCTGGTGCTCTTCGTCTTCGTGGCCATCATCTCGGGCTTCCAGGTCCGCTACATGTACCTTTCCGGCTCGGGGAAGGCGACCGCCGGCCGCGGGCAGGCGCGACGAGGGAGGAAGACATGACACGGGACCGCCTGCGGCGTCGGATCAACGAGGCATGGATCACGCTCCTGCTCGCCGTCTTCGGGTTCGTTGCGCTGTACCCCGTGTACTTCGTGATCGTCTCGTCGCTCAAGAGCCGGCGCGAGTACGTGTCGAACATGTTCGGGCTGCCGCAGCAGTGGAGCCTTGTCAACTACGCCGAGGTCCTCGACAGGTTCAACCTCTGGCGGGCCCTGCTCAACTCCATCCTCACGACCGCCGGCGGGGTGCTGATCTGCGTGGTGCTCGCCCTGGTGCTGGCGTACGCGGTCACCAAGATGCGCCTGCCGCTGCGCAACACCATCTTCATCGTGGTGATCGGCACTCTCGTGCTCCCCGTGCAGACCATCCTGTTCCCCCTGTACCAGACCCTGATCGACCTGCGCTTCGTGGGGAAGTACTGGGGCCTCATGCTGGCCTTCGCCACCTTCGGCCTGCCCCTGACCGTGTACCTGCTGGCCGCGTACTTCAAGGGAGTGCCGGACGAGCTGCTGGACGCGGCGCGCGTGGACGGCCTCAGCCACGGGCAGATCGTCGGGCGGCTGATGGTGCCGCTCGCCATGCCGGCGGTCGCGACGGTGTCGGTCATCGACACGCTGCACTTCTTCAACGACCTGCTCCTGCCCATGCTCATCCTGCCCAGCTCCCGCAGGACGACGATGATGGTCCACATCATGCTCTTCCGCGGGCAGAACGACCTGAGCGTGCCCCTGCTGTGCGCAGGGCTCTTCGTCGCCATGCTGCCCGTGCTCGTCGCCTACCTCGTCGGCCAGAAGCAGCTGATCAAGGGGCTCACGGCAGGGGCGGTGAAGTAGGGAGGGGCCCGCAGTGCAGGCAGGAGACCGCATCCTCATCGCGAATGCAACCCTCGTGAGCCGGGACCACCCGGGAGAGCGGGGCGACGTCCTGGTGAACGGCGACAGGATCGAGGCCGTCGCGCCGTGTATCCCGGCGAGGGCCGGTTGGACGATCATCGACGCCGCCGACAGGGTCGTGGCCCCGGGGTTCATCAACATCCACTCGCATGCCGACTTCCACCTTCCCATCCCCGAGCACGCGCAGCTCTACGAGCGGCTGCTGTGGCAGGGCATCACGACATGCGTGGGCGGCCAGTGCGGATTCTCCTTCTTCCCTTTCCGCCGCGAGCGGCGCCGGGAGCTGGACGACTACCAGGGCTTCCTGCAGTACCGGGACATCGAGCCGACGTGGGCGGACTGCGCCCGGTACTTCGACGCCGTCGAGGGACGCATGGCCTTCAACTACGCGCAGCTGGCGGGTCACGGCACTCTGCGCGTCAACGCCGCGGGCATGGCGGAGAAGCTGACGGCGGAGCAGGCGCGGGACATGGCCCGCCTTCTCGAGGAGTCCCTCGAGGCGGGGTGCTTCGGCCTGTCCTCCGGTCTGATGTACATGCCGGGCACCTTCGCGGATACGACCGAGCTGGTGACCCTGCTGCGCTCGGTGGCGAGCCGCCCGCGGCATGCTCTATGCCTCGCACCTGCGCGGCTACAGCGCGACGTTCCTGGAGGCGGTCGAGGAGCTCATCGCGGTCGGCAGAAGCACGGGGCTGCCCGTGCAGGTCTCGCACCTCGGCCCCTTCGGGGTGAAGAACGCGCACAAGATCGCCCTGGCCATCGAGCTGATGGAAAGGGCCCGCTGGGAGGGCGTCGACGTTGCCTACGACTCGCTGGCCTACTGCGGCAGCGATACCCTCGCAATCGCGCTGTTCCCGCCGTCCTCCTACGCGGGAGGGCTGGACAGGTTCCTCGCGGACATCCGCGTCGACTCGTTCTGGAACGATGTGGTGCGGCAGATGAAGACCACCGTTCCCCGCTGGCCCTCGTGGGAGGGAAACGGCTGGACGGACAATTTCGTGGAGTGCTGCGGCATCGAGAACATCCACGTCCTGGGCGCCCGCGACCCGTCGTTCATCGGGAAGAGCTTCGTGGCCCTGGGCGAGCAGTGGGGCGTCGATCCCTTCGAGGCCCTGCGCCGCGTGGTCCTGGCCGAGCGCGCGGACTTCAAGATCTTCATCGACGGCATCGGGGGCGAGCTGTACGCGAGCCCCTCGCAGCCCGCCTTCGACGCGATGATCGAGCACCCCCTGTGCATCAACTCGGTCGACGAGATCTTCGACAGGAGCGGCAGGTCGTGGCTGGAGGCCTGGGGATCGTTCCCCCGCATCGTGCGCCGCTACGTCAGGGAGAAGAAGTCACTCTCCCTGCAGGCGGTGATCGAGCGGTTCACGGCAAAGGCGGCCGAGAGGATCGGCCTCCCCGACAGGGGTTTCCTGCGAAAGGGCTGCTTCGCCGACATCGTCGTGTTCGATCCCGCCGCCTACTGTGACCACCCCGCGCTCTTCGCGGAGGAGCCCCGCCACGCCAGCGGCGTCGAGCACCTGCTCATCAACGGTACGCCGGTCATCGAAAACGGCCGCCTGAATCGCGCCCTGCCCGGCCAGCTGATCCGAAGCCGCTGACCAGGGACCGCCGGCCCGCTCTCCACACTCAGCCCGGCCTGACCACCCCGATGGTCAGCAGGAGGTTGGCCCACACCCGCTGCTCGCCCGTCGCGATGACCAGGGCAGTGTCCTCTGACTTCGCCTCGGTATAGAACTCCATGCGTCCCCGCTTGACGACAGGAACGTCCGCGGGGAGCGACTTTCGAAACTCACCGTGGATCTCCGGTGCAGGGCCGTCCGAGGGTACCATGACCATGGCCGACTCGACGGGAATGGCGCTCAGAAGCGCCTCGAGGACGTCCGGCACCGACACGAGTCCAGGCCGGACGTTCAGGTACACGACAGGCGTGTGGGGGTTGCTGCCAGTGGAGAAGGGATAGTTCCCGTCCGCGATGAGCACGCGCGAACCGTGGCCGGCACCGGCCAGCGCCGCCAGGATCTCGGGGTGGAGCAGTCGGGTCTTCAGCACGGGTGTCTCCTTTCAGTCCGGTCCCTCACTCGAGTGACCTGTTGAACTCGGCGAGCCGTCCGTACAGCTCACGGTACTTGCCGAACTTCTCACGGTACACGGCACACAGACGGGGGTCGGGATCGAAGACGTCCCCGGGCCCGACCATGGCCCTTGCGGCATCCGCGACCCCCTCAAACACTCCTGTCGCGGCCCCCGCCAGGATCGCGCTGCCCAGGGCGACTGCCTCCTGCACGCGGGGCCTGCGCACCGTGACACCGAAGCAGCTCGCCTTGAGCCTGAGCCACGCGTCCGACTTCGCCCCTCCCCCGACCGCACGGATCTCCCGGATGGGGATTCCGTTCGCCTCCATGCGCTCGATGTTCAGCTTCATCTCGAGGTTGATGCTGTCCACGATCGCCCGGCTCAGGTCCGCCTTCGTGGTGGAGATCTTCAAACCCACCACGGCCCCTTTGGAGAAGGGGTCGAGCGAGGGGGTGCCGGAGCCGACGAAGTGGGGGAGGACAAACAGGTCCCGGGGGCTGTCCGACATCGTCGACAGGATGATGTCGTAGGGATCTTCGCCTGCCTCCCGCGCGGCCCGCATCTCCTCCGCGCAGAGGGTGTCGCGGTACCACTTCAGGAGCAGCCCGCCCGTGAGGTTGAAGCCGATGGTGCAGTACAGCCCCTGCCGGGTGTACGGGTACACGGCGTAGTTGTCGGCCAGCATGGACTCGGAGAACGTGGCGGTCGTGAACACCGGACACAGGGCGTCCACGGTACCGGTCGCGTTCATCGCCGTCCCGCTTTCCGAGACCCCGGCTCCCAGCGCACCCGCGGGCTGGTCGTGTCCTCCCGTGACGACGGCCGTTCCCCGCGGCAGCCCGAGCTCCTCAGCGAGGTCTCTCTTCAGCGTCCCGACCACCGTCCCCGACGGGTACGCCGGGGACAGCAGGGATTCCTCCACGCCCGCCGCGGCGAGCATCTCCCGCGACCAGGCCTTCTTCTCCACGTCGAACGCCATGCTGCGGGCGGCCAGCGAGTAATCGATGCCGAACTCGCCGCACAGCCGGGCGATGACGAAGTCCTCGACCAGCGTGAACTTGTGCGTCCGTCGGGAGACCTCCGGCAGGTGCTCCCTGATCCAGAGGATCTTGTTGATCGCGTACATGGGGTGCAGGGGCATGCCCGTGGCGCGGTAGATCGCCTCCCGCGAGAGCCTCCGCTGCCAGAACCTCACCTGCTCCACCGTCCTGTTGTCGAAGGTGACGATGAAGTTGCACAGGCTCTCCCCGTCCCTGTCCACGGCCGTGGTCGTCTCGCCCTGGGAGGAGACCCCGATCGCCCGCACGGGGTCCGCGGCGAGGCGGGACCCGGCCTCCCGGAGGGTGTCCTTCACCGCCTGCCAGATCGCGTGCGGGTCGATCTCCACCCAGTCCGCCCGCGGCTGCAGGAGCGGGTACTCGCGGAACGCGGAGGAGAGGATCGCGCCGCCCTCGTCGAAAGCGATGGCCTTGCACCCGCTGGTGCCGACGTCGATGCCCAGCAGGCTCAGGCCGGGACCTCCCGGGGCATCTCGGGGTTGTTCGGACCGAAATGCTGGAGGATCACCATCGGCTCCCACCTGCTCGCGTTGGACACGGTGACCCCCTCGCGGGCAGCGGCCTCGCTCACAAAGTACTCGTCCCCGGAGAGCTGACCGAAGCGCAGCATGCCGGCTGCCTCCGCCTCGAACGGACCAAACCTGCCGAAGCCCTGGACGATGATGCAGCCGAACGCAGCCGCCTCTCTCAGCCTGGCGGACCTGCCGGGGAGGATCGTCGTCTCCTTCCCTCCGATGTACGGGTTGGCGTAGACGACCCAGCGGGCCGAGAGTCCCTCCTCCCCCTGCGCACAGGCCACGGGCGGGCGGAAGAAGTGGGCCTTGTAGTGGGGGTCCACGTTTTTCTCCCAGTCCATGAGGCTCACGATGTAGTCGATGTCCTGCTTCCTGTCCTCCGGCACGTTCTCGACGAGGAAGTCCCGGGGGTACACCTCGCCGGAGGTGACGTTCTCCTGGACGGAGTTCACGTCGGAGTTCCACTGGGGCTCATAGGTGAGCACGGAGCCCGGCGCGTGCACGACCCCCGGTGGTGTGTACCAGCCCGTCCCCAGCTCGATCCTGTACGCCCGGGAGAGCTCGGTGATCCTGTTGTCGCCCTTCAGGTAGCCAAGGAGCCTCTCGCGCACCTGCTCCCGGGTCACGTCGGGGTCGAAGCCGAAATAAGTGGCGGGGAAAGTGCCGAGGTGATTGTTGAGCTGGGGGGGGAAGTAGTACGCCTCGGGCTTCCCCTTCCTCCCGACCCTGCCGGCAGCCATGTCGTCGAGGTGGAGGTGGTGGAAGAGGGGCAGCTCATAGTCGAAGAACTTCGAGTACATGGGCCAGGTCCCATAGGTCTTCTTCAGCTCATCTCCGATGATCGCGGCCCCCAGCTCGTCCACCGCGTCCCGAAACAGGAACATATCCTCCCTGCGCTCGGTCGGCGCGACGTAGCTCATCCCCTCGTCCTCGGGAGCGAGCGGGCCGTTCATCGCGGGGATGACCGAGGAGAACCACCTCTCCTTGATCGACCCTCGCGCCGTGCCCAGGGCGTAATAGTCATCGGGATGGAGGCGAAGCCCCGGCCCGCCTGGCTGAACCTGCGCGGAACGAAGTTCGGGGCCAGGCGCAGCACGCCCTTGCCCTTCTCGAATGCGTTCCTGATTGATTTCGCGTTCCCCATGCGTGCCCCCCTCAGCGGCTCCCCGCGGCGTCGATCAACTCATTGAGGCGTTCCCTGTAGTGCGTGAACCCGTCGAAGTGCACCTCCGGGGGGATGAAGTGATCCCCGAAGGGAATGTAGCCTCCCGTGCCCAGCACCTGGCGGACGGGCTCGAGGATTTCGTCGATCCGCCCCCGGCCGCGCGCGATCTCTGATTTCGGGATCCCCCCCATCATGCGCAGCGTGGGAAAGTTCTTGCGCACCTTCACGATGTCCATCCCGCAGTTGGCCTCGAAGGGGTACATCCCCGTCACCCCGGCTTCCATGAAAAGGGGGATGAGATCGTAGCAGTCTCCGTCCGTATCCAGGAAAATCGTGGTGATGCCCCTGCCCTTGAAGAAGTCAGTGAGGCGCCGCATGTACGGAAGCAGGAACTCCCTGATCATTGCCGGCGCGACCATGGAGCCCGATCCGTAGGAGATGTCCTCCCAGATCTGCACGTGGTCAATGTCGACTTCCGAGAGCACCTCGGAGTACACGGCGATCCAGAGGTTCGTGAAGGTGTCCAGGATGTCATGCACGAGGGCTGGTTCCTGGAGGTAGCTCACGAAGAGGTTCTCGTAGCCCATGAGATGGGCGGGTGTGCCGAAGAACCCCTGGGGGTAGCCGCCGAGGGCGAGGGGATAGTCCCTGCTGCGGTACTCCCGGACAAGGGCGTCCCAGTTCGCGGGAAACCGCGCGCGGATGTTCGAAAGCGACAGCCGCTCGTCCTTGAGCTTCCGCCAGCTCGTCCAGTCGGTCACCGGCCACTCGGCACCTGATGGCATGGTGGCCTGCTCCTTGAGCAGGATCCGGGTAACGCCATCCACGTCCAGGTACACGAGGCGATTCTCGTCGTTCTCGAAAATCCGCTCCTCGAACATCGGGCAGAACAGGAGGTTCACGTCAACGAGCCTCTGGGAGGCGTCCAGTCCGAACCTCTCCCGCACGTCGCTGTCCAGGGGAAAACCCTGCGTCGGCCAGTACAGCCCCCCTGCCATGACGGGCATCCCCCGGGGCAGGCGCTCCCCCCGCATGCGGGACCAGGCCCGCGTGTACAGGCTCGCGGTTGGTGTGGTGATGGTGAGGGGGATTTCGGGGTACGCCCGCTTCGGCATCCCCTCGGCGTACCAGTTGTCGAGGGTCTCTCCCCAGTAGCCGAACTCCCACTTCGCCGCCCGCACGCCCGGCGTGAAGGCCATCACTTCCCTGAAGCGTTCCCGGGTGTTCACGTGTCCTCCGCCGAAAGGGGCGCGCCCCGCTCCTCTCGATGCCGGAGTGCGCCCGAGCGAGAGCCTGCGGTCCCAGGCTCTACTTCATGCCCCAGATCTCGGTCACGATGGGCAGGTACTTGTCCGCGTTGGACTTGTCGATGATCGGGGTCTCCATGTAGGTGAAGTAATCCACCTTCTGCCCCTTCAGGATCTTCTCCATGGTCTTCATCGCGGTCTGCGCGTCGGTGGCGGGGGACTGGAACACGGTGAACAGCATCCAGCCCGACTGCACCATCTCCACCGCATCGATCTGGCCGTCGCACCCGTTGGTTAGGATGTCGCCGGGGTTCAGCCCGGCATCCTGCATGGCCTTCACGACGCCGGTGCCCATCCCGTCGTTGTGGGAGTAGATGAACTGGATCTTGTCGCCATAGGTCGTGAGCCAGTTCTCGGTGATCTTCTGGGCCTTGTCAGGCGACCAGTCGCCGGGCTGCAGGTCGAACAGGACGAACTTGT
This sequence comes from uncultured Spirochaetota bacterium, assembly GCA_963733835.1. Taxonomy (GTDB): domain Bacteria; phylum Spirochaetota; class Spirochaetia; order SZUA-6; family Fen-1364; genus CAVTER01. Next base: position 827 of record CAVTER010000002.1, on the reverse strand, counting down.
CGGACCACCCCAGCTCCCGGACCCTGTCATCGAATCCCTTGCGCCTGTCGATGGCGGCCGAGTACCCCGCGGTTCCCGTCACTTCGCAGAAGTTGACCTTGGTCAGGCCCTTCTTCTTGAAGTAGTTCACGTAGTACTCGCCCATGGCCTTGCCCTCGAGGTAGCTGTTCGGGCCGGCGAAGCCGATCAGGCTCTTCAGCTTGGGGGGATCAGTCATGACGTTCGAGGTGATGATGGGAAGCTTGCCCTTGGTCTGGGCGTACATCTTGTCAATGACAGGCACGATGCCCGCCGCGTCGAGGGGCATGATCATGAGGCCCTTCACGCCCTTGCTCACGAGGTCCTCGATCTGGTTCACCTGCTGGTTCAGGTCCCCCTTTGCGTCGGTCATGATCAGCGTCCAGCCCCGCGCCGCCGCTTCCTTCTTCAGAGCTTCCGCGTACGGGAAGGTATACGGGCTGTCCTCGATGAAGGGGAGGGAGAACCCGACCGTGATCTTCTTCTGCGCCCCGGCGAATCCTGCAACCAGAACCAAGGCCAGCGCAGCGATCAGCAATGCCCTGCCGAACTTGCCCATTCGAACCTCCTTGCTTCTTCTTCCATGCAACTCTCTCACTCGTGCGAACGACTGTCGCGACATTCTCTGCGGCCTCTCATCACCTCCTCTCCTCCCCTGCCCCGGACCGCGGCTGCTTCCCTATCTCGCCAGCCCGACTGCCCTCTCCCTGCGCCGCGCCGTGAGCGCGTCGGTGACGATGACGACAAGGATGATCGTCCCCCGCACGAGGAGCTGGTAGTTGGTGTCCACGTTGAAGATCACCATGGCC
>CAVTER010000001.1:0-197652 GCA_963733835.1 uncultured Spirochaetota bacterium | reverse complement strand
ATGAGCGCGATCCCCGTGAAGATGATCTGGGTCCCGAGGGTGACGATCATGAAGTTCGCCTTGACCCGGGCGATGAGGTAGCCATTCACCAGCCCGCAGAGGAAGCCCGTCACAACGGCCCCCGCGACCGCGGCGGGGTAGCCGTAGGGCTGGAGCATGACGTTGGCGACCGCGGAAAGGGCGAGGATCGAGGCCGCGGAGAGGTCCATCCCCTTGCCGATGATGACGATGGTCATCCCGCACGCCATGATCCCGTGCACGGCGAACTGCCGCAGGATGTTGAAGAGATTGTTCGCGGACAGGAAACCCTTTGACGCGAAGCTCATGACCACGACCAGGAGGATCAGGATGATGAGCATGGTCTGTCCGTAGAGCAGGTCCAGGACCCGCTTCTTGCGGCTGCTCTCGGCAGTTCTCACCGTCGCGTCACTCATAGCCCCTCCCTCACCCCGCGTGACCGACCGCTGCGGCGATCAGCCCCTCCTCGGTCAGCTCGTCCTTGCCGAACACCCGCACCAGCGCACCTTCCCTGATGACCGCCGCGCGGTGGCACATCCCGATGATCTCGGGCAGCTCGGAGGAGACCAGGAGGATGGACACCCCCTTGTTGGCCAGCTCCTTGACCAGGGTGTGGATCTCCTTCTTGGCTCCCACGTCGATCCCTTTTGTCGGCTCGTCGAGGATCAGGACCCTCGGCGCGGTGGAAAGGCATTTTGCCAGGGCCACCTTCTGCTGATTCCCTCCACTCAGGTTCATCACGAGCTGTTCGAGGGACGGCGTCTTGACATTGAACTCCTTCACGTAGCGCGCGGCGAGCGCATTCTCCCGCCTCCTGTTGATCAGCCCCAGGCGCGACAGCACCCTGGCGAGGAGGAGAATTGTGACGTTCGCCCGCACGGAGAACCCCTGGATGATGCTCTCCAGGCGGCGGTCCTCCGACACGAAGGCGATCCCCCTCCTGAGCGCCGCCCCCGGCTTGCCAAGGGCGAGCCGCCCGCCGTCCAGCATCACGTCCCCCGAGTCAGCGGGGTCCAGGCCGAAGATGCCCCGCACGATCTCGCTTCGCCCCGCGCCGACGAGCCCCGACAGCCCGAGGATCTCCCCCTCGTGCAGCTCGAAGCTGATGTCCCGGTAGGCACCGCGTCGTGTCAGGCCCTTGACCTCCAGGATGACCTTCTCGCCGGCCTTGTAGCTCGCCTCGCCGAAAAGGTTCCCGATGTCCCGTCCCACCATGTTTCTGACGATCTCCCCTTCCGTCGTCTCCTTCACGCCGGAGACGGTCACGGTCCTGCCATCGCGCAGCACCATCACCCTGTCCGCGATCTGGAAGATCTCCTTCAGCCGGTGGGAGATGTAGATGACCGCGGTGCCCGCCTGCGTGATCGTGCGGATGATGCCGAAGAGGTTCTCCGTGTCTTCCGCGGTGAGGGATGCAGTCGGCTCGTCCATGATGATGATCTTCGCGTCACGGGAGAACGCCTTGGCGATCTCCACGAGCTGCTGCTGGGCAGCGGAGAGAGCGGAGACCAGGGCACTCGGCGCGAGGGGGATGGACAGGCGCTCCATGATCTCGCGCGCGGAGGCGAGCATGCTCTTCCAGTCGATCCTTCCCCCGCGAGCCGCGGGCTGGCGGCCCAGGAAGATGTTCTCCGCCACCGTGATTTCCTGGACCAGCGAGGTTTCCTGGTAGATCGTGTTGATCCCCCTGTCCATCGCGTCCTTCGGCCCGCGCAGCGACACCTTCCTGCCCTGGAGGCTGACCTCGCCGGTGTCCGGACCGTACACGCCGGACAGGATCTTGATGAGGGTGGACTTGCCGGCTCCGTTCTCCCCCACCACGGCCAGAACCTCTCCGGCGAACAGGGACAGGCTCACATCCTGCAGCGCCTGCACGCCGGGGAACGTCTTTGAGATGTGCGACATCTCGAGGATCTTCTCATGCTCCGCCACTTACGGCCTCCCTGCTTTTGCTTCCTCCGAAGGACACCGCGCGGTCGACCTTCGGATCGTCAGGCTGGGATCGAGAATGATCGTTTCCGAGCGGGACTCCCTGCTGCTGATCTGGGAAATGAGAAGCTCCATCGCCCTCTCCACCAGCTCCTTGAGGGGGTAGTGGATCGTCGTGAGCGGCGGGCTGACCATCTCCGCGAGTTCCAGGTCATCCATCCCCAGCACGGAGACGTCATCGGGCACCCGCAGACCCCGCTCCTGCAGGGCGCGGATGGCCCCGAATCCCATGAGGTCGTTCATGGCCCACACAGCCGTGCACAGAGCGCCCCGGTCGGCCAGCGCTTGTACCCCCCGCATCCCGGCGTCATAGAGGAAGTTCCCCTCGATGATGTGCGTCGCGGGGAGCGTGACACCCCCCTGGGCCAGCGTGGCCTGGAAACCCTTCAGTCTCTCGCGGGACAAACCGATCTTCAGCGGCCCCGTGATGCAGGCTATCCGCCTGTGCCCGAGTGAGAGCAGATGCTCTGCCGCCATGCAGCCGGCCCTGTAGTTGTCCAGCACCACGTTGGAGACCTTCTCGTGCGCGAAAGCCCTGTCGATCACCACGATGGGGATGTTGCGATTGACGATCTTGGTGACGATCTTGCTCTCGTCGGATACCCGGGTGAGCATGACCCCGTTGATCTCCCTGCGCAGGAGGCTGTTGATGAGCGTCTCCTCGAGGTCGGGGTCCTCGTGCGAGTTCACCAGCACGACATTGTAGCCGTGGCTGGAGGCTGCCTCCAGGGCGTACTGCACCACGACGCTGAACGCCCCCACCGTGCTGGTCGGGATGGCCACCCCGATCAGACCGGCCCCTCTTGACCCGCAGGCCCCGCGCTGTGAGGTTCGGGGTGAAATCCATCCTGTCGATGGCCTCGAGGACCTTCGTGCGCGTGCGCGGGTCCACACCATCGCGGTCGTTGATAACCCGGGACACCGTCGAGATCGAGCAGCCGACCACCTGCGCGATGTCCTTGATCCCCGTCATGGCACGCCTGCCCGCATGCTCCTTCCGTGCCTCAGGGTACGATGGGCTCGATGTCGAGGACCTTGCAGGTGATCAGCAGCTCTTCCTTCCAGTCCCCCTGCGTGACATGGATGTGGTTCGAGCGCAGCGACTCCACGAACCGGTCCTGCGGGCAGTCCAGCTTCACGAACACGTGGGGCTGCTGGGAGTTGGTCTCCTTGAGCTTCTCCAGGGGCATCGCGATGGCGTTGCCCGTGGCGATGAGCATGACGTAGCGGCCCTTCACCCGCGAGAGCCGCGCCAGGGTGAGCGGACCCGGCTTCCCGACGTACCGGGGACACGCTCCCCCCATGACCCAGTCGAACTCCCGCAGGCCTTCCGTCACCCAGGTGACCTCCTTGCGTGAGGCGGCGAAGTCAGTGGGCTGGGAGCCGCAGTTGCACATGCGGACCATGTTGTCCGCGTAGTCGTAGTACAGGACGTCGGTGAACATCGTGGTCCCGCCCGAAATGTTGTTGAGGATCTGCATGGTGAGGGCGCCGTTTGCGTCCGCCTCGCAGGCGGCGACGTAGGAGGAGCACGCGCCAAAGCCGTCGTCGGCGGTATCGTTCAGGAGGGCATGCGCCACGCAGAAGGTGGTGTAGCAGGAGGGCAGCTCGGGCAGGCACTTGACGGCAACGAAGTCGTAGTCCTTCTCCCGGATGACATCCCGCAGGGCGAAGTACATCCGGATCTGTGCGCGCATCACCTCGTCGGTGACCTCGATCCCCCCGAACTCCCTGCGCATCCAGCCGAGGAACTTCTCCACCTCGTCCTTCGGGAAGGCTTCCGCCCGCCGCAGCACGTCGACCTGGTCGAAGTTGTCCACGTCGATCCCGAACCTGCTCATCCATTCCGAGGGATCGATGCGTGCCGTGTACATGCCGAGCGACCGGCCGCCGCCCTCGCCGTAGGTCATGCCCCGCAGCTTGGTAGCCCCCGCGATGCCCAGGAGGTAGTGCCTGAGCTTCGCGAGGGTCGTCGGATCGCCGGCGTCTCCGTACAGGATGAAGTTCCTGACCCCGACCTCCTCGAGGGCTCCCCGCACGATGGATCCGCCCACGATCCCGAAGGTCTCCAGCCTCGAGCTCGCCCAGACCACGACAGGGACCTCCGCGCGGAGCGCGGCCATGACGGCGGTGTTCGAGTACGTCCACGTTCCGACGTAGATGACGAGGGCGTGTATGGACTGCCGCCGCAGCTGCTCGGCCTGGTCGGTCATCTGCTCGGCGGTGCGCGCGATCCCGCCGCAATCGATGACCTTGACGCCGAGTCCCTCGATGGCGCCGCGGACCTCGGGCAGGTACGCCTTGACCCTGTTCACGATGCTGTCGGGCCATGTCATGTCCTGGGACATGGTGACGATGAGACCGACACGAGTCGTCTTGTCCTTGTACTTCATCACTCTATCCTCCCGATTCCGTCGTGGAAACGTTACCGAGATCGATTTCGGGAACGTTACCATGGCCGGAACGAGCTGTCAAACTTTTTCTTCGAGCACTCAGACGGCGCCCTGGTGACCGCGCGCACCCGCACACCAGGCGCGCACGGCCATTCCAAGCGCCTCTCTACGACAATACCAGGTCAGGGTTGCCCGGGCCGAAGTGCTTGAGCATCACGATGGGGTCCGTGCGCGACGGGTTGGTGATCACCACCCCTGCCCGTGCCGCCTTCTCTGTGACGAAGAACTCATCCATGGTCAGCTGGCCGAAACGGATGATCGCCGGGCAGTCGATGTCCCACACGCCCATCTTCCCGTGGCCCTGCAGCAGGATCATCCCGTAGGCCCCGCCGTCCTTCACCGTCACGGTCCTTCCCGGAAGCACCGTGAGCTCCTTCGCGCTGTACTCGGGCGACTTGTACGTGATCCAGTTCTCCACGTACCCCTCCGCCTCCATCTGGGTCCGGGGTCGGACAGGCCGGGGGGCCATGAAGTGATGGGCGGCAAAGTCGGGGTCGACGTTCGCTTCCCAGTCCAGCACCTCCACCAGGTAGTCCACGTTGCCCAGCTTCTCCTTCGGGGCTGTTCTTCCACAGGAGCTCCTCGGGAATGATCGCATCCCCCGTCAGCGACTGGTACATGGCGAACACGTCCGATGCCTTCTGCGGCTCATAGGTGCACATGCTGCCGGGAGCGTGCAGGATACCCGCGGGCACATCCCACCCCGTCCCCGGCTCGAGCCGATAGGCCGTGGAGAGGTTCGTGATCTTGTTGTCGCCCTTCGTGAAAGTCGAGAAGGCAGTCCCGAAGCTGGTCCTTTGTCGTGCCCGGCCGCAGCCCGAAGAAGGTGTAGGGGAAATCCGCCCCGTAGTTGTTGTTCTGCACGGGGAAGTAGTAGCTCTCGGGCTTGCCCATCTGCCCGACCAGCTTCGCGTGCGCCTCCCGATGGTGCACGTGGTGAGGAAGCGGTCCCTTGTTGTCGAAGAACTTCGAGTACATCGGCCAGCACGTGTACCCGTTCCACAGCCGCTCCCCGATCACCTCGGCCTTCAGCTCCGCGATGGCATCCCGCAGCGTCACCTTCTCCGTGCGGCCCCCGTCTTCCACGATCACGAAGCTCAGCCCCTCGTCCCTGCTCGTCTTCGGACCGTTGTCTGCGGGGGTCGTGGAGGAAAACCACCTCTCGTCGATGCCGCCCCTGTCCCCTCCCAGGGCGTAGTAGTCGTCGGGGTGCAGCTTGATCCTGCGCCCGGGCACGCAGAACGAGCGGGGCACCCACGTGGGCGACAACCGCAGGATCCCCTTCCCCTGCTCCAGCGCCTTCTCAGCGATTGTCCGTGCTGACATGGTCATCTCTCCTTTCCTGCCAGGCAGAATCCGACGGCCGCGGGCCCCGTGTCAGGCCTCGGCGCGCACCTCGTCCTCGCGTTCGCGGAAATACGCGGCAGTCTGCAGCACCAGCGCATCCAGCTGCGCAGGGTCGGTCCTGCCGTACATCGCGGGGTAGGGGTCGCCGCCCGGGCCCAGGGGCTCGGGCGTCACGAACCGCCCCTCGGCGTTGTACCCGACGAGGTAGAGGGCGCGGATGATGGTGTCCAGGTCGAGCGATCCCAGCCCGAGGGCTCCCCTGTGGGAATCCGCCATGTGCAGGTTCACGAGCATCTCGCCCGCCTCGAGCAGCGCATCGCCGAGGTGGATCTCCTCGGCCTGCATGTGGTAGACGTCGCCGTTTATGTGACGAACCCCCGGGTGCCCGACCGCCTGGATGTAGCGCTTCGCGTCGCTGATCGTGTGCACGAAGCTCACCTCGGCCGACCGGATCGGCTCGACTGCCGCTTTCACGCGATGCTGCACGAACAGGTCGGCCACGAGCCTCAGGGTCTCGACGCTCCGCTCGAACTCCACCGCATCGTAGGCCTGCGGCCTGCCCACGGCCCCCGGCACGACGAGCATGTAGCCCGCGCCGACCTCGGCGCCGAAAGCGAGCTCGCGGCGGATGTAGTCGACCGCGGCCTGGCGGTGCACTGCCCTGTTGCTGGAAAGGTCGTTGTCAGCGGAGAACATCCCGCAGATGCCGGCCACGCGGATGCCGTGATCGGCGAGCACCTTCAGCGTCTTCTTCGGCTCGTATCCGAGATCGGGCCCGTAGTGGTTGCCGTGCAGCTCGATCCAGGAGATGCCGGCCTTCTTCAGGCGGGCCGCCGAGACCTCCAGCGGCTCGATGCCGAAGCCCCAGTTGCTCCACGAGAGGGCGAGCCTGCGCTCGACCCGCTCGGGGTGCCGCTTCTTCAGCTCGAGAAAGGCGCCGCGGATCTTCTCGCTCTTGACCGCGTGGTTCTGCAGCTTCATCGATTCCCCCTTCTGCCGCCAGGCGCGCGCCCTGGAAATCCAGGCGCCCCATCATAGCAGACCGTCTCTCCAGGACAAAGAGGCGGGCGGACCCCAGGAAGGGCGGCGCCCCTGTCTCACCGGTGAGGCGTCGCCTCGTCGCCCGGGGCTTCAGGGGCCGGCCTGCGCCCCGCCTCCACCAGCCGTCGGTTTGCCAGCACCGCGGCCGCGAGGCCGGCCATCAGCGCGCCGGTGGCAAGCAGGATCCACTCGATCCTGACCGCCTCGGCCAGGGGGCCGAACAGCAGCATGCCCAGCGGCATGACCGAGGTGGAGATCATCGTGAGGATGCTGAAGACCCTGCCCAGGAAGCCCGCTTCCACGTGGTCCTGGAGCAGCACCGCGCTGGGTGTGTTGAAGAACGGCAGGGCAAGGCCGAAGGCCACCATGGCCGCGAGGTACAGCCAGAACGAGGGGGCGAGCCCCAGCACGACCGTGAGGCCGGCCATCACGGCATTCGCGAGCACCATGGTGCGGATGCGGTTGGCGAACCCGCCCCAGGCGGACAGCACCGCGCCGCCGGCCATCATCCCCGCGGAGAAGGCGACCTCGATCGCGGTGAGCCGCCAGACGTCGGCGCCGTAGGTGCGCGTCACCTGCAGCGGCGTGAGGAAGGCGGCGGGTGACACGAGAAACAGCAGAGCGGCCATGTAGACGAAGAACGGCACCAGGTAGCGGTGGTCGCGCACGTAGCGGAACCCGAGCCGGCAGGTCCGCGAGCGGGGACGGCCGAACGGCGGCCCCCGCCCCCGCGTGGGGCGGCACGCGCAGGAAGAGCACCAGGATGCCGATGGCCACGGCCGCCGTGCCGAGGTCGATGAGGAACACCACGTGCATCGGCACAAGCGAGACCAGCGCGCCGCTCGCCACCGGCGACACGAGCATGATCGCCGACTGCAGGCTGGTCGAGATGCCGTTCACCCGCATGAGCTGGTCGGGGGGCACGAACTGGGGCACGATTGCGCCGACCGCGGGTCCCTGCACGGCCGTACCGACGGCTCGCAGAGCAGAGGCGAGAAAGACCAGCCACAGCGCCTTTCCCCCGCCAGCGAAGGCCAGGGCCAGGGCCAGCGTGATGAGCGCGATCAGGCCGTCGGAGAGCACGATGAGGCGCTTGCGGTCGTGGCGGTCGGCCCACACACCGGCGAATGGCGACAGCAGCAGCGTGGGCAGGAACCCGCAGATGATGAACAGGGTCATCATCGTGCCCGAGCGGGTCTCGAGCGTGACGTACCACATCAGCGCGTACTGCACGAGGGAGGTCCCGAGCATCGACAGCACCTGGCTGCCGAGGAAGATGGCGGTGGTGGCCTTCCACGCGGGCTGGTTTCGCATCGGCCCGAACATACTCTCGCGGGCAGGGGGTGAGCAAGCTGTCAGCGGCACAAAAGAAAGGGCCGCGGCGCGTGCCGCGACCCCTGGATGCCGTTTCTCCGGAAGGGAGCCTTAGAAAAGCCCCTTCACCCTGCCCGTGGCCACGTCCACGTCGATGTTGCGGAAGGCGGGGTCCGAGGCCGTGCCCGGGCATGAGCTTGATGTCTCCCGCCACGGGCACCACGAAGCCAGCGCCCCTGTACAGCAGCACGTCGCGGATGGGCAGCGTCCAGCCCTTCGGCCGGCCCTTGATCGTCGGGTCGTGCGACAGGGACAGGTGCGTCTTCACCATGCAGGTGCCCAGCTTCGACAGCTCGGGGTCGGCCTCGATGGTCTTCGCCTTCTCCGTGGCCGCCGGCGACGTAGGACACCCCGTCGGCGCCGTACACCTTCGTGGCGATGAGGTCGACCCGCTCGCGCAGCGGCGTGGAAAGCTCGTACAGGAAGCGGAACTTCGGCTTCGCCTTGCAGGCGTCGATGACCACCTCGGCCAGCTCCTTCGCCCCCTCGCCGCCCTGCTCCCAGTGCTTCGACAGGGCCACGCGAGCCCCGGCTGCCTGCGGCGGCCTTGCGCACGGCTGCCACCTCCTCGTCGGTGTCGGTGTAGAAGTGGTTGATGCAGACCACCGGCTCGATGCCCGACTGCTTGATCGTCTCGATGTGAGCGAGCAGGTTCTCGATGCCCTTCTCCACCAGGCGGCACGTTCTTCTCGGTGTAGGCCTTGTCCAGCGGCTTGCCCGGGGCGACCCGGGGCCCGCCGCCGTGCATCTTCAGCGCCCGGATCGTGCAGACGAGGACCGAGGCGTGGGGCGTGAGGCCGCTGAACCGGCACTTCAGGTTCCAGAACTTCTCGAAGCCGATGTCCGCGGCGAACCCGCTCTCGGTGACGTGGTAGTCCGCCAGCTTCAGGCCCACCCGGTCGGCGATGATCGAGGACTGCCCGATGGCGATGTTGGCGAAGGGCCCGGCGTGCACGAGCACGGGCTGGCCCTCGAGGGTCTGCAGCAGGTTGGGGTTGATGGCCTTGATCATGAGCGCGGTCATGGCGCCGTCGCAGCCCAGGTCGTGCGTGGTGACCGGCGCGCCGCTCTTGCTGTAGGCCACGACGATCCTGCCCATCCGCTCGCGCATGTCCTTCAAGGTCGGAGGCGACGGCGAGGATCGCCATGATCTCGGAGGAGACGGTGATCTGGAAGCCGCTCCTCATCATGAACCCGTCCATGTCGCGAGCCGAGCCCGATGATGATCTCGCGCAGCGCCTGCGCGCAGAAGTCCATGCACCAGCCCTGCGCGAGGTTGCGGGGGTCGATGTCCAGGCGCTTCAGGTTCTTCTTCGCCAGCGTGGCATCGTCGTAGTTGAACTCGTGCTGCAGCCGCGAGGTGAGGGCGACCATGGACGAGGTTGTGCGCGTTGGTGATCGCGTCGATGTCGCCGGTCAGCCCGAGGGAGAAGTCGGTGAGGGGGATGCACTGGGCCAGGCCCCCGCCCGCGGCCGAGCCCTTGATGTTGAACGTCGGCCCGCCGGACGGCTGGCGGATGGCGCCGATCACCTTCTTCCCCAGCTTCCCGAGACCTTCGACGAGGCCCATGGTCGTGGTGGACTTGCCCTCGCCGAGAGGCGTGGGGGTGATGGCCGTCACCTCGACGTACTTGCCGTCGGGCCTGTCCTTCAGCCGGTTCAGGATGGTCATGTAGTCCAGCTTGGCCACGTAGTGACCGTAGGGCAGGAGCTCCTTCTCCTGGAGACCCAGCTCCTGCGCCAGCTGCTTCACGGGCTTCATCGTGGCTTCCGCGGCTTCCGCGATCTGCCAGTCCTTCATCGTCTTGGGGTCGAGCATGGGGAGAACGGTTGCCGGGCGCGCTCCCCGGCGTATTGTACCCGGGGCCCAGCTTTTGTAAAATCCTGCTGTTACTGCGCTGCCCTTGATCAGCGGCGCCGCCGCCCGTATCCTCGGGGGAACGCCATGAGACGAGCCCCATTCTTCGAGCTTCTCCAGGAGTCTTCCCAGAGGGCGGGTTCCCTGTTGTGCGTGGGTCTCGACCCCCAGCTCGACGGGATCGCGGCAGCCGACGTGTTTCCCCGCAACCGCGCCGTGATCGACGCCACCGCGGCCCTCGCGTGCCTGTACAAGCCCAACGCCGCCTTCTACGAGGCCCGCGGCAGGGAGGGCATGGAGGCGCTGAAGAAGACGATCGACCACGCGCACGCGAAAGGCGTGCCCGTGCTCCTCGACGTCAAGCGAGGCGACATCGCCTCGACCGCCGCAGCCTATGCCGCTGCGGCCTTCGACCTGTTGGAAGCGGACGCGGTCACGCTCAACCCCCTGCTGGGCGCCGACAGCGTCGAGCCGTTTACCGCGCACGAGGACCGGGGCCTCTTCCTGCTCTGCCACACCTCGAACCCCGGCGCGCGCGACCTGCAGGAGCTGGACGCTGGCGGCGTGCCGTTCTACGAGCGGATCGCCGTCGCTCGCGCGCGCGTGGAACCGAGGCGGCAACATCGGCCTCGTGATCGGCGCCACCTACCCCGAGGTGCTCGCCGAGGTGCGCGCGATCGCACCGGACATGTGGTTCCTGCTTCCCGGGGTCGGCTCGCAGGGCGGCGACCTCGAGGCGAGCGTGGCTGCCGGCCTCGACAGCCGCGCGGGCGGAGTGATCGTGAACGTGTCGCGCGCCATCGCAGGGGCCGCCGACCCCGCGAGCGGCCGCGCGGGACCTGCGGGACGGCATCGAGGCGGTCCGGGCCGCGCGGAGGTCCGGGCAAGCCCTCCCCGCGGCGGCGTCGCAGCCGACCCCGCTCGTCGAGAGAATCGCGGTCGGGCCTGCACGACCTCGGGGCCGTGCGCTTCGGCGAGTTCACGCTCAAGTCGGGCAGGACCTCCCCGATCTACGTCGACCTGCGCCTGCTGGTGAGCGATCCCGCCTCATGGCGCTGTGGCCAGGGCCATGGCGGGGCTGCTCGCGGGGCCTGCGCTTCGACAGGATCGCGGCCATCCCCTACGGCGGCCTGCCCATCGGCCAGGCGGCTGCCCTCGCGGCCGGGCTGCCGCTCATCTATCCCCGGCGCGAGAGCAAGGACTACGGCACGAAGAAGGCCGATCGAGGGGGCCTTCGAGCCCGGCGAGACCGTCGTGATCGTGCTGACGACCTCGTCACCACGGGCGGGAGCAAGCTCGAAGCGATCGCGCCGCTCACCGACGCGGGTCTGCGCGCATCCGACGTCGTGGTCCTCGTGGACCGGGAGCAGGGAGGCATGCAGGAGCTCGCGGCCCACGGCCTCGCCCTGCACGCGGTGCTCACCCTCTCGACGCTGCTCGACGTGCTCGTCCGGAACGGGCGGATCACCGACGCGGTGCGCACGGACGTGCGCCGTGCCCTTGGGATCGCCTGACGCTCTCCCGCCTCCTTCGCCGGCGTGCGGCTGGCAACCCGCTCGTCCTCGCATCGGGCATCTGGGGAACCTCGCCTGCGCTCCTCGAGCGCGCGGCCCGGGCGGGCGCCGGCGCCGTCACGGCCAAGACGTGCACGCCCGCACCGCGGCGGGGTCACCGCAACCCCACGGCGATCGACTGGGGGCACGGCCTGCTCAACGCCATGGGGCTTCCCAATCCCGGCGCCCGCGAAGAGGTCAGCCTCCTGCGCGAGGCACGCCGCCGCCTGGCGCCGCTCGGCGTGCCTCTCATCGCCAGCATCTCGGCAGACACGGCGACGGGTTCGCCGAGGCCGCGGCCATCGTGAGCGAGGCGGAGCCCGACCTGCTCGAGGTGAACATCTCCTGCCCGAACGTGGCGTCCGAGTGCGGCGAGCCCTTCGCCGCCTCCGCCTCCGCGGCCGCCGATGTCACCCGGCAGGTGAAGGCGGCCACGCGGATCCCGGTCATCGTGAAGCTCGCCCCCAATGTGCCCGCCATTGGCGCGATCGCGAAGGCGGTCGAAGCGGCGGGCGCCGACGCGATCTGCGCGGTGAACACGATGCCCGGCATGCTCATCGATGCCGAGGCGGGCGCGCCGGTCCTCGCCAACAGGTCGGGCGGCATCTCGGGCCCCGCGCTCAAGCCCATCGCCCTGCGCTGCGTGGCGGAAATCGCGCAGGCGGTGGCCATCCCGATCATAGGGACGGGCGGCGTGTGCACGGGAACCGACTGCGTGGAGATGCTCATGGCAGGGGCGTGCTGCGTCGGGGTGGGGTCGGCCGTCGCGGCGCGGGGCGCCGACGCGCTGGGCCTGATCCTGCAGGAGTTGCGGGAGTGGCTTGCCGCCCACGGTGTGGCGAGCCTCGACGCCGTGCAGGGCCTCGCGCTGCGGGCCGGCGCCCGTCCCGGGCCGGTCTCGAGCCCGCCCCCCATCCCCGGCTGGGGAAGCAGGGAACACCATGGCTGAGACGTCGCACGGGTCGGCACGGATCGCCCTGCGCACCGTCGAGAACGCGAAGACGGTCACGCTGCAGCTCGCCGCCGCGCTGGACTGCGCCCCGGCCAGTTCGCGATGCTGTGGCTGCCCGGCATGGACGAAAAGCCCTTCAGCATATCGTCCGCCGACCCCCTGTGTTTCACCATCGCGCGGGTCGGCCCGTTCAGCGAGGCCCTGCACGGCCTGGATCAGGGGGACATGCTGTGGTACAGGGGCCCGTTCGGCACCTGCTTCCCGGTGACAGCCCCGTCCCCCGGCGGGGTGCTGCTGGTCGGGGGAGGCTACGGCGCCGCTCCGCTTCACTTCCTCGCGCAGACAATCCTCGCGGCCGGCGGCGCTGGGCGCGTGGAGGCGGTGCTGGGCGCGCGCACGGCAGCCGACCTGCTCTTCCCCGACAGGTTCACCCGGATCGGCGTGCCCGTGCACCCGGCCACGGAGGACGGCTCGGCAGGGCGTCGGGGGCTGGCCACCGACGCGGCGCGTTCCCTGCTGGAATCGGGCAGGTTCTCGAGGCTCGCCGCCTGCGGGCCCGAGGGCATGCTCGCTGCCCTGGCCGCATCCTGCGCCGAGCTCTCGATCCCCGCCTCCCTGTCCTACGAAGCGTACATGCGCTGCGGCATCGGCCTGTGCGGCTCCTGCGAGCACGGGGGCAGGCTGGTGTGCATGGACGGCCCCGTGTTCACCGCCGGCGGGGGAGCGTGAGGCTGCGCATGGCAGCACGGCCCTGGTTCTCCGCGGCGAACCTCGCGATCCACAACGCGAACCTCCTCACCACCCGGGCCATCGCTCCCGAGAGCATCGACCTCATCGTCACCTCCCCCCCGTACAACGTCGACATCCACTACGGCACCCACGACGACCGGCTCAGCTACCCGCGCTACCTCCGCTTCAGCGAGCGGTGGCTCGCCCGCTGCCTGTCCTGGCTGAAGCGCGACGGCCGGCTGTGCCTCAACATCCCGCTGGACAAGAACAAGGACGGCCAGCAGAGCGTCGGGGCCGACCTCACGACCATCGCCCGCTCCTGCGGCTTCCGCTACCACTCCACCATCGTGTGGAACGAGGGGAACATCTCCCGGCGCACCGCGTGGGGATCGTGGATGAGCGCCTCGGCCCCCTACGTCATCGCACCCGTGGAGCTGATCGTCGTGCTGTACCGGGCAGTCCTGGAAGAAGCAGGGCGGCAGCGGCGTGTCCGACATCACGCGCACCGAGTTCATGGAGTGGACCAACGGCCTGTGGACTTTCAACGGCGAAAGCCGCAAGCGCACCGGCCACCCCGCGCCGTTCCCCCTGGAGCTTCCCCGCCGGTGCATCCGCCTCTTCAGCTTCGTCGGCGACACGGTCCTCGACCCCTTCATGGGCAGCGGCACGACGCTCGTTGCCGCGGCCGGGGCCGGACGGGCCGCGGTGGGCATCGAGATCGAGGAGCGCTACTGCGAGCTGGCCCGGGCGCGCTTGATAAAAGCCGGGATTTCCCCCACCATCGGGACGTGACGATCCGCATCATCATCACCGGCGGCACCTTCGACAAGCACTACGACGAGATCCGCGGCAGCCTCACCTTCAAGGATTCGCACCTCCCCGAGATCCTCGCCTTCGCCCGCTGCACGGTCCCCATCGAGCTGGAGCTGAACCAGCTCATCGACAGCCTGGACATGCAGGCGTCCAACCGGCTCCAGATCCTCGAGTCGTGCAGGCGCGCGCCCGAGAGCCGCATCGTGATCACCCACGGCACAGACACCATGGTCGAGACGGCGCGGGTCCTGGGGACGGCGCGGTCTCGGGAAGACCATCGTGATGACCGGTGCCATGGTCCCGTACATCTTCAACAACTCGGACGCCGTCTTCAACCTCGGCTCTGCCATCACCGCGGTGCAGGTCCTGCCCCCGGGGGTCTGGATCACCATGAGCGGCCGCGTGTTCGCGTGGGACAAGGTGCGCAAGAACAGGGACCGGGGGGTCTTCGAGGAGGTGCAGGCGTGAGCAGGGCAGACACGGCAGCGGACCTCCACGGCAGGGGCGCCAACTGTGCCCAGTCGGTGGTGTGCGCCTTCGCCTCGGAGATGGGGGTGGACGCCGAGACGGCAATGCGCATGGCAACCGGCTTCGGCGGCGGGATGGGCAGGCTGGCCGGCACCTGCGGCGCCGTCACGGGGGCGATCATGGTCCTCGGCCTCGCCCGCGGAATGCGGAAGCCGGGGGACGCACAGGCCAAGGAGACTGCCTACGGACTGGTGCGCGACTTCGCCGCGCGGTTCTCGGCCGCCCACGGCGCACTGGCCTGCCGCGATCTGCTCGGCGTGGACATCGGGACTCCCGACGGGCTGGCGAAGGCGAGGAGCGAAGGCCTCTTTGCCTCCCGCTGCACCGGCTACATCCGCGGCGCGGTCGACATCCTGGACGGGATGCTCAGCGGGTGACTTTTCGGGCGGGTCCCGCGCCGGTCGGCGGGCGCTTCTTCCCCACGACCACCCGCCTGTAGTCCCACTCGACCAGCACGAACTGCTGCGGCGCGAGCCCCGAGCGCAGTCCCGCCTCCATCCATGCTGTTTCGGCCTTCCTGAGAAGAGGCCCGCCCTGCGCCAGGGTGGCGCTGTCGCGCACGGCGGCGAAGAACAGGCTCCTGCCGTGCCAGAGGATGAGCTCCCAGCAGGCGGCCCCCGTGCCCTCGCCCGCCGAGGCGACCCGGGCCAGCAGCTGCGCCACGTACGCGTCCAGCGTCACGCCCTTGCTCAGCGTGGGCATGCGGTTGAAGTACCTGCGCCGCGCAACGTCCGCCCAGGCGCCGTCCCACCCCTCCTTCTGGAAGAGGGTGAGCACGGCGATCTCGGGGAACATGGCCTGGCCGTCGCAGGATACCTGCGGCTTTGCCGCCCATGCCTGCTGGAAGCCCGTTCCCACGGGTTTCGGCGAGGCGTTGAACCGGACCGCAAACCGGGCGACGGGCACCTCCCCCCGGCGGGGAAGCTCCACGCGCGCCTCGTCTCGGTACTCCAGGGATGCGGGGAGGTGCGGCCTCGTCTCGGGGGCCACTAGGCCGGGGCCGATCCGCCCTCGGCGGCGGCCGGCTCGAGGCGCTCCAGCTTCTCGCGCAGCTCCTCGTAGGCCTTCTGCATGTTCCTGTCGTCGGTGTGATTGGCCTCGCTCGTGATGGCGGCGAGAAGCCCGTCCATCTCCCTGCGTTCCAGGTCGAGGGGGAAGCGGTTGTCGGCGGGACGCGCGTTCACGACTCTCTTCTCCACCTCGCGGTCGATATGCAGGAGATTGAGGAGGAGCTCGCGCTCACTCCGTTTCAGCTCCACGTGGATCGGTGTCTCCATGGCGGTAGAGTAGCCGTTTCTGGCGGGGGAATCAAGCACGCGCACTTGCGCCCCGGGGCCAAAGCTGGTACCGTGCCTGCCATGGCGGACCTCTCGACGACCTACATGGGACTGCGCCTGGCAAACCCCGTCATCGTCGGCAGCTCGGGGCTGACGGGCAGCCCGACGGCGGTGAGCGAGGCGGCGGCGGGCGGCGCCGCGGCGGTGGTGCTCAAGAGCATCTTCGAGGAGGAGATCGCGGCGGAGTACGCCGAGGTCCTCGCCCAGGCGAAGGCCAGGGGCATGAGCCTGGAGTCGTACGACTACTATGACTACGAGATCCGGGGCAACCGCATCGGGGAATACACGGACCTTGTGCGCGAGTCGAAGAAGGCCGTCTCCATCCCGGTCATCGCCAGCGTGAACTGCACGTGGTCGCGTGAGTGGGCAGGCTTCGCGAAGGAGCTGGAGCGCGCCGGCGCCGACGCCATCGAGCTCAACATGTTCTTCCTCCCGTCCGACGTGAAGCGCACGAGCGAGGAACGGGAGCGGGAGTACTTCGCCGTGGTGGAGCGGGTGCGCAAGGAGGTCCGCGTCCCCGTGGCCCTCAAGATCAGCCCCTATTTCTCCACCCTCGCGCAGGTCATCACGCGCCTCTCCCGGACCGGCGTCGGGGCGCTGGTCCTCTTCAACAGGTTCTTCAGCATCGACTTCGACGTGGAACGGATGTGCGTCACCGCCGCCAACACCCTGAGCGCGCCCGGCGAGGGCGCCCTGCCGCTGCGCTGGATCGCCCTCATGGCGAACAGGGTGTCCTGCGACCTGGCCGCCTCCACCGGCGTGCACGACGGGACAGCTGTCGTGAAGGCGCTGCTCGCGGGGGCAAAGGCCGTCCAGGTCGTCTCGACGCTGTACAGGAACGGCCCGGCCACGGTGCGCACCATGCTCGCGGAGCTGGAGGCGTGGATGGGGCGCCACGGGTTCAAGGCCATCGCCGACTTCCGGGGCAAGATGAGCCAGGCGGCCAGCGAGGACCCGGCGATCTACGAGCGCGTGCAGTTCATGAAGAGCTACGGCGGCTGAGCTGCCGCCGGCCCGTCTCGGCGCCCGCGCTCAGCCGCGGGGGAGTGCCTTCTCGTAGACCCGGTAGACCTTCACCAGCTCCAGGCCCAGCTTCTCCAGGGCGTTCCTGATGCGCGGGTTGTCCTCGAGCACGTAGTTCGCCTCCAGGCGGCGGATGCGCCCGGCCAGGGCGCGGTACAGCTGCAGGTACAGCAGCACATCAAGCCCGAGGCCGTGGTACGCGGGCAGCACCGCCAGGCCGAACAGGCGGTAGTCACCCACGGTCTTCGCCGCGCGCAGCACCCGGATGAAGCCGAAAGGGAAGAGCCTGCCGCGGATCCTCTTGAGCACGACATTGAGGTCGGGGAAGCCCAGGGCGTAGCCCACGGGCCTGCCGCCGTCCTCCACGAACCAGATGGCCTCGGGGTCCGCGATGGGCCTGAGCTTCTTCAGCATGTCCATGAGCTCGCCCCGCTCCAGCGGCACGTATCCCCAGTTGTCCGCGATGGCCGTGTTCGAGATGTTCCAGACCGCCTCGGCGTCCCGCTCCAGCTCGTCGAGGGAAAGCATGCGCACCGAGAGGCCGGGCCTGCGGGCGAGGAGCTTTTCGGCGAACGTCTCGAACCGCTCGGGGATCCTGTATCCCTTCTCGGGGCTGCCTTCATAGGCGAGCAGGTCTTTCGCCTTCCCGTAGCCGAGGGCGTCCATGAACTCGTTGTAGTAGGGGGGATTGTACGGCGCCATGAACACGGCGGAGCTGTCGAAGCCTTCCATGAGGAAGCCCCAGCTCTCGGCCACGGGGTGGATCGGTCCCCGCACCCTGTCCATGCCGCGCGCGGCCAGCCAGGCGCAGGCCGCCCCGTCCAGGGCTCGGGCAGCCGCGTGGTCGCGGACGCACTCGAAGGCGCCGAAGAACCCCGTGCGCGCCTTGTAGTAGGCGTTGAAGTTCCTGTCCACATAGGCAAGGCTCCTGCCGACCACGCGGCCCCTGTCCTCGGCCAGGAGCAGGGTGTAATCGGAGTGGGACAGGATGGCATTGGTGCGCCGGGAGTACGCCCTGTGCTCGTCGGACCACAGCGGCGGCGCCCAGAGGCGGTCGCCCCTGTACAGCGCGCGGGGGAAGAGGACGAACTTCTTCACGTCGGCAGGCGAGGAGGCTTCGCGCACGCGGATAGCGCCCACGTCGGCGAGGGTACCCGCACGGGGCCCGGTTGAGCAAGGCCGGGGGCGTGTCTGCTCCGACTCGTGGCCATTCCTTGATATAAGACTATCATTTCAGTAGTATTTAATCGGCGCGACGGGTAGTCGTGCTCTTCCCTTTTCGCGCCAGGAGGCAAGAGATGCTGGCCCACACACCATACCTGATCGAGCTGCTCACGCCGCGCCAGGCCGACGAGAGCTTCGACGCCCGGCTGGGTATCTTCGGCGAACGCTACAGGCGCATACTCGACCACGGCGCGGTCGTCTCCATCCCCGACAACCCCATGGGAAGCCTGCATTTCACCGCCATGGAGACCGTCGAGTTCCTGGGCCTGCCGCTTCACCCGGAGCGTACCCTGCTGCACGTGAACAGTTTCCACCGCAAGACGGACCTCGACGCTTTCCTCGACGCTGCGCGCGGGGCGGGTCTCAAGCACCTGCTGGTCGTGAGCGGCGACGGCGGTCCCCGCCTGCCGAAGCTCGAACCTTCCGAGATCGGCTCGTCGGCGAAGGCAGTAACCTCCGTCGAGCTTCTCCAGTACATCGAGCGGCACTGGCCCGGCTCCTTCCGCTGCGGGGTGGCGTTCAACCCGTACGAGCCGGTGGAGCACGAGCTGGCGAAGCTCCGCCGCAAGATCGGGGCAGGAGCCCGGTTCATCGTCACCCAGCCCGTCATCGGTGCCGATGCGGCCGTGTCGGCGCTGGACGGGCACGGGCTCCCGGTCTGGGTGGGGGCGTGGATGTCGAAGCGGGTCGACCTGCTGCTGGAGTGCGTCGGTGTCGAACGCCCCGCGCCCGCCGAGCCCTACGATCCGACCGCCACCCTGGCCCGGCTGCACGACGTCTATCCCGGCTTCGGGCTGTACCTCGCGCAGCTCTCCTTCAAGAAGGACTGGTGCCCGCTCCTCACGCGGATCCCCTGCGTGCAAAAGGCAGCCTGAGCGTTCGTGCCCTCTCCTGGGGGCCGGTGTCTGCTCCCCGCGCGATACCGGGAATGCCGCGGGATGGAAATCGACGCGATCGACAGCGCGTGGCGTGCCCCGCCTTTCGGCCGTGATCAGATCAGCGGAACCACATGCCCACGGGAAGTATCTCCGGTTTGTATACCATCAGGGCAAACACGGCCACCAGGGGAAGCACCCCTGCCAGTGATACCCACAAGCGCATTTTCAGCAGGCGGGTGAGTTCCGCGGGAAGGGTCTCGTCCTCGGGATCCAGGCTGGCCACCAGCTTCTTCACCCTGTACTGCGTCGGGATGTCACTCGCTATCCAGACCACACCCGAAAGCAGGAAGAGCAGAAAGCCCAGTGACAACCAGCCGATGCTCCACATGTCGCCCATGATCATGCTCAGCATCAGTCCCGCCATGACGGAGAGGATGATCAGGGGGGATGAGAACCGGGCATCGAGTCGGGACACGGTGCCATAGGTATGGAGGATCACTTCCTTCCGCCCCGACCGCAGGCTTCCCAGCTCCCACAGCATGCCGACCACCGCGTTGGCAAAGAACAGGGTTGCCGAGACGATGTGGACGAAAAGTGCATGGCCGTACAAGGCGGGCTGATTCAGCAAGGCCCGCAACGCGACTGGAAACAAGACGGCAAACAGGATCATCCCCGCCATGATGGCGAGGAGGCCGATCAGGACGTGTTTTGTCTTCATGGATGACCATGGGAGCACATTCCCCGCCGCATGACAAATGCCTGCCCGGCCGTGCGCGGCAGCACGCGACGCAGCGGATTGGCTTTCCGGCGGTCCCCGGCCCGCCTGAGGACAGCCCGGGTGCCGTGGTCAGGCGGGCCGGAAGAACACCAGGAACACAACCGCCGCGGAGGCGAACACCCCCACGAAGCTCGCGATCGTGATGCCGAGCGTCCGCGAGTATCCGTGGGGCGTGATCTGCTCCGCCTCGTCCATCCTGCGGATCGTGGGATACAGCCGGGAGAAGAACGTGAGGATGGAGAAGATGAGCGCAATCACGCTGAAGAACTTCGTGGCCAGGTTCCCGGTGATCACGATTCCGATGAGCAGGACGATGAAGATCAGCTTGGTCCCCGCGACCCAGTTGATCAGGTAGGTCACCAGGGCAAAGACCGCCGGGTCCTCCTTCGACTTGTCGTAGGCGTTGAACACCCCCATGCCATTTGCACGCCTCGAACCTGGCGAGAGGTAGAGCATGAAGACGTTGACGAGTTCCAGGAAGAGGAAGGCGACGAGGACGACTGTCAGCACAAGCATGCCAAATCTCCTGGGCTGGGATTGTGCGCTCGGGTCGCCGTGATGGTAGATCGAATCGGCTGGCGGCACAAGCGCGGATCACGACCCGGGCGCGCCCACGTCGGCGAGGGCGCCCGCCCGAGACCCGGTTGAGCAAGGCCCGGGGACGCGTGTATGCTCCGCCCCGGGGCAGCGGCATGGCAGATACCTTCGACTGCGTCGTCGTCGGCACGGGGCCCGCGGGGCTGGGAGCCGCCTTCGCTCTCTCGGCAGCCCGGCCCGGCGCGCCGCTTCTGCTGCTGGACAGCTCGGGCACGAGCAGCGGCGGCCTGTGCAACGACTGCAAGATGAACTTCACTTTCCCCATCGGCTTCCCGCTGGACTGCTGGGACGCCGCGCAGGCACAGACGTACCTCGGCCTGGTCGCCGCGCAGCTTCGGCCCGAGATCCTCCCCACGCAGAACATCGGAGTCTACGCCCGAAGGGCCGAGAAGCTGGGCGTGCAGCTGCTGGAGATCCGCCAGTCCCACCTCGGCACGGACGGCGGGGTGGCGCTGGCGAGGAAGCTGGTCGACGACCTTCGCGGCCGGGGAGTCACGGTGTCGCTGGGCGAGACCATGACCGGTGTCAGGCGGGAGCCGGGTCCCGTGGTGACGACGGACAGGCGGGAGATCCGCGCCCGGTCGGTCGTGGTCGCCCCCGGCAGGAAGGGCTTCTCCTTCCTGCAGCTGCTCATGGACCGGCTTGCCATTCCCTACATCGACAACGTGGTGGACATCGGCCTGCGCGTGGAGATGCGCGAGGCCAACTACCCCATCGTGCGCGACTACTACGACCCCAAGTTCCTCTTCCCGGGAAAGGTGCGCACCTTCTGCACGAACAGCGGCAGGGCCTTCGTGGTGAAGGAGAAGTACACCACCCGCGCGGGCAGGGACTACTTCAGCGTCAACGGCCACGCTTTTTCCCGGCGGGGCCAGGGCAACGGCCTGGTGAACCTGGCGCTTCTCAAGACGGTCCGGTTCACCGCTCCCCTTGCGAGCGGGCAGGAGTTCGCAGAGATGCTGGGCCAGCAGGCCATGCTCATGGGGGGTGGCCAGCCGCTCATGCAGCGCGTGGGCGACTTCCGCATGGGAAAGCGCTCGCGGGCCGAGAGCTTCACGGGCGACCTGTACGACTTCGAGCCGACCCTGGCCTCGTGTACGCCGGGCGACATCTCCCTGGCCGCACCCTCCAAGGTGCTGCGGGCGATCTGGAAGTCGATGAAGGAGCTGGACACGATCATCCCCGGGGTGCTGCACCCCTCCACCGTCATGTACTACCCCGAGATCAAGCTGTACGGGAACAAGCCGCGGTTCATCGACGCGCACTTCCAGGCCGCGCCGGGCATCTACCTCGTGGGCGACGGGGCGGGAACCAGCCGCGGGATCACGGCGGCGTGGGCGAGCGGCATTCGCGCGGCCGAGGGCATCCTGGCAGGGTCGGGGTAGGTCGGGGGGCCGCTACGTGCTGCGCGTGTACTTCGCGTAGCTCGTGTTCTGGTCCGGGTCCATGTCGGCCGGGTTGGGCCAGCCCGCCCCCGACATGATCCCCTCCATGGTCTGCTCGTCGGCGCTCACCCGCACCAGGGCGTACATCGCGGCGCCGAAGGAGTCCTTGATGGCGGTCCTCTGGTACTGCCAGTACCAGGTATTGCCGTCCGCATCCTTCCACCTCCTTGCGATGGTGGCGGTGCCTCTCCAGTCGTAGACGGTTGCAGCGACCATGTTGAACTGCTCCACCAGTCCCCAGGGGTAGAAGACGATCTTCTGCGGGAAGGACGGAGGTGAGAGCTCGGGGTTCACCCAGGTCCCGTACAGCTCCTCGTCCACCGCGGGAACGTAGAAGTTCGCAAGCTGCGCAGAGCCATCCGTCCTGCCAGCCGTTGTGGCGCAGCCAGAGAGGCCGAGGACCGCGAGTGAGACGCACGCGATCAGCACAGGAATCAACGTATTCTTCATGGGAACCTCCTACATTCTGATGATCAGAGCATAGGACCTGCCCCCGCCGGGGTCAACATCCCGGCCGCGCACCGGCAGGTCTACAGCTCGGCCACCAGCTCCAGGACGGTCTTCGGCGTGCCGGGCATGCCTCGGGGCATCTCGTAGCGAAGGAAGGTGCCGTCGGCCGCGCGGAACCACCACGTGGCGTTCCAGAAGAGGGCCGACACGCCGGGGATGGTGAAGCGCACGCGCACGGCATCCACGGGGCCTGCCGGCGTGTCCAGGCTTTCGCGCCCCACCCGCTGCGCGGACAGCTTGTGCGGCTCGCCTGTCGCCGAGTCGAGAACCCAGAAGGCGAAAGGCGCGGCCCCCTCTGCTGCCATGTATCGGCCCAGGCTCAGCTCCACCAGGCACAGCCAGGGGCTCGCGTCGATCCGCTGGAGGCGGTCCACCTGCCTTCCCCGGATCCTGCCGACCACCCTGATCGCGCGTCCCTCCCGCACGGCCGTGAACTGGCTCCCTGCCGAGGGGTCGCTCACGGTCATCCGCCGGGCGAAGAACGAGCTGTCGACCCAGGCGGTCTCGGTCCCGCCCGGCTCGACGCTGCTCACCAGGACGTTCCCGCCCGCGTCGGCCCGCACGCTCTCGCGGACCGCCTTCTCCTTCCCCGCTTCGCGCTCGCGCAGCAGCAGCGTGCCCTCGGCAGCGAGCCGGGGCGCGTGAAACAGCAGGGCGAGGCAGACGAGGCCGGGCAGCGCGCGCGCGGGGGACGGCATGCGCCGACGGTAGCCTGTCGGCAGCGCCCGATCAACCCTGTGTCCCCCCGCGCGGATCATCGTGACAACCTGTCGGACCGGTGCTATACTGTGGGCGTCCCATTCAAATCGCATCCCTCAATGTGAATCCCGTGCCAGTCGCGAAGGAGAACCCATGTCCGCGTGCCCGCGCCCGACTTCTGCCCCGCGGTCTGCCGTCCTGCTCGCGGCGCTGCTTGCAGCGCTGGCGGGCTGTTCCCTGTTCCCCCCACCGGCACGGTGACCGGCAAGGTCGTGCTGGCCGTCTCCCCGGCCACACCGATGGCCGGCGTCCGCGTGACCGTTGCCGGCACGAGGTACTGGACGGACACCGCCGCTGACGGCACCTTCTCGATCAGGGCGCCCCTGAGCGCCCCCGGGGACAGCACGACGCTGAGCTTCTTCAAGGCGGGCTACACCTTTGCGGATGCGACGGTGATCGTCGCCGCGAAGGGCGACACCGTCTCGCCGGGCGAGAAACTGGCAGGCTACCCGCAGATCACCTCCGGCCAGTACCGGTTCATCCTCACCTGGGAGGCGGACCCCGCGGACCTCGACGCGCACCTCTTCATGCCGCTGGATCCCGGCTCCGACGAGGTCTGGTCGGGCAACACCGTTGCCGGCGACGGCTCGGCAGCCTTCGAGCTGGGCGGCACAACCGGCTATGGCCCCGAGGCCATCGTCATCATGTCGACCAACCCCGGCACGTACACTCTCTCGGTGAACAACGTGTCGGGGAGCCCCGACCTGGGCGCCTCCGGGGCGGTCGTGCGGGTCTCCACCAACACCGGTCTCCTGCACACGGTCGACATCGCGGGCGCGACCGGCAGCGCCGCCGATCCCTGGTGGAAGGTGCTCACGTTCGACGAGGCGGCCGCGACAGTCACGATCCTGAACCAGATGTCCCTCACAGGCCCCTGAACCCGGGGGCGCTCGTCGAGATCTGCGAGCCGATGCGGCGGCTGCAGCTCCTCAGCCCCGCAGCCGCACCACGGACTTCGTGTCGGCCGCCTCGCGGCTCTTCAGCGCGAGCTCGCACACGGCAAGGGCCTCCTCGGCGTCGATGCGCATCTCGGTGCCCTGCTCGATGTGCCGGACGAACTCCACGAACAGCGAGCGGGGCTCCTCCTTGTCCAGCAGGCGCGTCTCGTCGGCCGTCGTGAGCCGTGCTTCGCCGCCGCTCACCTCGATCACGCCCCTGTCACCGGCGATGCGCAGCCGGTCCTCCCCGTGCGTGGGGGCGGCGCCGGGACGGAAATAGTCGCAGCTCACCGACGCCGCCCCGGAGTTGGACAGGCGGTAGCAGCACAGCCCCGAGCTTTCCATCTCGCCGTGCCCCCCGTTGCCCGCCGTGGTGTGGCTTGCGAACACCTCGGTGATCCTTCCCCCGGTGAGCCAGTGCACCCAGTCCATGGCGTGGATGGCCACCCACGGGATCGTGCCTCCGTAGGTGGCCCGGTGGGTGTACAGGGGGTGGCGGGTTCCCAGCTTGTAGGACTTGTGGGCGGAGACAAGAAGCGGCTCACCCACGGCCCCTTCCTTCACCACCGCTTGCCACGCGGCGAAGAACTCGGGGTGGTAGCGCGACGGGAGCATGGGGCACAGGGCGGCCCGCCCCTGCGCGTGGGCCCGACGCAGCCGCTCCAGCTGCTCCATCGAGACTGCCATCGGCTTCTCCACGAACACGGAGATGCCCCGGCTCGAGGCACTCGCACGCGATGCGGGACTGCAGGAAGAAGAACGGGCGCGACCACGGCGAGGTCGGGCTTCTCCGTGTCGAGCATGGCCCGGTAGTCGCTCGTAGTACGGGATGAGCGAGGGCTCCATCTGCTCGACGTAGAACGTCCCGGGCGTCCTCGTCGGTCGAGCCCGGCGCGATGCCGACGAACTTCACCTGCGGGAGCCTGTCCCGCACGCCGAGGGCGAGGTCGATGTGGCCG
The DNA here is from genome assembly GCA_963733835.1 of uncultured Spirochaetota bacterium. Lineage (GTDB taxonomy): Bacteria > Spirochaetota > Spirochaetia > SZUA-6 > Fen-1364 > CAVTER01. The sequence continues at coordinate 172,549 of CAVTER010000001.1, read as the reverse complement.
CTCGTCCCGATGATCGCTGCTTTCATGGCGGGCTCCCTCTCGGCACTATAGCAGAGAGCACGGCACTTGCCCAGCAGGGGGACAAAATCAATACTCTCGTGCCGGTATGAAGACTCCCGCAAACAAGCCTCCGCGCGCCGGCCACCGGCGCGCCGCTGCTGATCGCGATCTGCATCGCGCTTCTGCTCTGTCGTTTCCATCGGCGCGGTCGTCTCCCACGCCGACGCATCCGAGCGCCGTCGGTGCTGAAGATCCTCGTCCCGCAATCCACCTCGTCGCTTCCGTTCCTCCTCCTGGCAGCCGAGCAGCCCGTTCGCGGGCGTCGAGATTCGGGTGCAGACCTTCCTCGACCACGCGCAGGCCCTCGCGCTGCTCGCTCCGCGGCGAGGCCGATCTCCTTTTCACCGGCACCAGCCAGGGATGGGAGAACAGGCTCGGACGGAAGCCCCATCGTGATGATCGACACGGGCGTCTGGGGCGTCTCGTCGCTCGTCGGGCAGGGACCCCGTCGATCAGGGGTTTCGCCGATCTGAAGGGAAAGAGGCTCGCCCTTCCCTTCCCCGGCGCGCCGCTCGATTTCCAGACCCGCGCGATCCTCGCGCACGACGGGGATCGACCCCGACCGGGACCTCACGATCAGCTACGGCGCCTTCGCGCAGAGCGTGCCGCTCCTGCTCGCGGGCAAGCTCGACGCGGCGGCGCTTCCCGAGCCGCTCGCCACGACCGTCGTGAAGACCAAGGGGCTCGTGCGCCTGCGTCCGCTACGCCGATGCGTGGGCGAAGCGCGACGGGCGACGCCCGAGTCGCCCCAGGTGAGCCTGTTCGCCTCCGGCTCTGGGCAAGGGCACACGGGACCCTGCGTTTCCTCGCTGTGGCCGCCTGGCAGGCGGCAAGCGCGCAGGGTGCAGTGAGGCGCCGGGCGACGTCTCCGCGCGGTTCGCCGCCGCCCTCTCCACCGATCGCCGCCTCGCTCGAGGAGTCGGCCAGGAACACCCTCTTCGACGTGCCCGACCTTGCCGTCAACAAGGCCCGGGTCGTCGAGTACTACCAGCAGGTCGCGCGCTACCTCCCCGGGCGCGCGCGGCAGCTGGACGACGGGTTCTTCTTCGCAGCCCTGACATGAGCGAGAATGCCCCCGGCAGGCCGCACGTCGGACGCACGCGGGACCGCGGCTGTACGCGGCCGCGGGGGTCGCGTCCTCCTCGCCCTGTGGACGGGCGCGAGCTTCTGGGGCGGGCCGGTTCTTCGTTCCGCCGCCCTGGACGACCGCCGCCGACACCGCGTCGCTCCTCCCGGCGCGGGTTCACCTGGAGGCAGATCGGCATCACCGTGATGCGGGTGCTCGCTCGGCTTCGCCGCGGGCTTCGTCGCGGGCACCGCGGCGGGCATCGCGGCAGGCACGCGTCGCGGAGCTCGACGCGCTGCTCAAGCCCCTGCTGCTCTTCTTCCAGGGCATGCCGCCGCTGCTGTGGGTCATCCCCATCATCGTGGTGATGGGCATCGGGCACCTGCCCACGATCCTCGTGATCGGCCTCATCACGCTTCCCGGTCGTCGCGGTCACGATCGCCGAGGGCATGGCGCAGCCTTCCCCGGGAGTACGGCGAGATGCTTTCCGTCTTCGCCCCCGGCTGCCGTGCCCGCGCGTGCGCGAGCTCGTCTTCCCGCACCTGAAGCCCGTTCCTCGGCGCCTCGCTCAAGGTCGGTCTCGTGCTCGCGGCCAAGGCCTCCGTGACCGCCGAGTACTTCGGCGCGAACAACGGCATCGGCTTCCAGATCCAGGCCGCCTACCAGTCCCTGCAGATCCGCCGGCTCTTCGCGTGGGCGCTGCTGCTCATCCTCGCTCATCCTCGTTCTTCAACCACGCGCTGCCGCGGCTGCGGCGCCTCGCCCCGCTCGCGCGGCGGCTCCTGCGCCGGGACGACCGCCGTGGTCTGCCGCATCGAGGACATCCGCGAGCTGAAGAGGATCTTCGTGTCGAAGAAGAGCGCGCCCGCGCATCGCGCTGGACGACGTCGGCTTCGCGTACAGGCACGGCGAGCCGCATCCTCGCGGGCGTCGAGCTCGTCGGTCTCCTCCCGGGAGATCGCCGTGATCGCGGGCGAGTCGGGGGTCGGCAAGACCACCCTCCTGAAGCTCGCCGCCTCGCTGCCTCGCGCCCGACCGCGGGAAGGGTCGACCTGCCCGCGCACATCGGGTTCGTGTTCCAGGACGACAGGCTCCTTCCCTGGCGGACCGTGGCCGAGAACACGGCGCTGCCCCTCGTCTACCAGGGCTACTCGCGGAAGAGCGCGCTGTGCTTCGCGCACTACCTGCTCGCCGAGGCGGGGCTCGCGGGCGAGGAAGCGAAGAAGCCCGTCGAGCTCTCCGGCGGCATGAAGAAGAGGGCCGCCCTGGCCCGCTGCTTCGCCCGGCTTCCCGAGGCGATCATCCTCGACGAGCCGTTCACCGGCCTGCACAGGGAGGCGCGGGTCGCGGCTGTGGGAGATGTTCGTGCGCCTGCTCTCGCTGCACCCCGTGCCCGCCCTGGTCGTCACGCACTCGCCCGAGGAGATCGCCGCGCACCTCGCCTCCTGCCGGCTGTACACCCTCGCGGGCAGGCCGCGCCTCCGCTGCGTGCCCGGGCACGCCGCAGTGAGCGCGGGCGAGCTGAAGGAGACGCCGCTCGCGATCATGCGCGCAGCCCTCGCCGGCTGCGGATCCCGAGGCCGCGGTGCGCGCGCGCTCTCGCCGGCCGACCGCGCGCGGGTGGCTTCGCGTGCGTGCGGGGACCCGCTCCCGCGACGCCGGGCCGGCTGCTCCTCGCCGCGGTCGGCAAGGCGGCCGCTGCCATGGCCAGCGGGAGCGCTCGCGGTCGCTCGGCACCCGCGTCGACTCGGGTCATCGTGGTCCTGCCGCACGGGCTACCCCGCGGACTCGGCCTGCAGGGGCCGCGGCGCGGATCGAGGTCCTGGCGAGCGGCCACCCCGTGCCCGACGCGGACGGCCTCGCCGCGGCGCGGCGGGTTCGTCGCGCTGGTCGATGCGATGGACGCGAGAGCGACACGCTCCTGTTCCTGCTCTCGGGCGGCGGCTCGAGCCTGCTGCCGCTGCCCGCGCCCCGCGATCAGCCTCGCGGACAAGATGCGCGACCACGCGGCTGCTCCTCGAGTGCGGGCGCCGACATCCGCGAGATCAACACGGTGCGCAAGCACCTCAGCGCGATCAAGGGCGGCAGGCTCGCGGAGACGGGCCCGGGGAAGGATCGAGACGCTGGCCATCTCGGACGTGGTGGGCGACCCGCTCGAGTTCATCGCCTCGGGCCCGACGGTGCCCGACTCCACCACCTTCGCCGACGCGCTCGGCGTGCTCGCCCGCTACGACCTCGCTGCGGGAGCGGTGCCCGCCGACGGTCGCTGCGCCTGCTCGAGGACGGGGCGCGGACGGGACGATCCCCGAGACGCCCGAAGTCGCTTCCCGGTCGGCACGCGGCTGCCGTCATCGCCTCCAACGGGCATCGCGCGTCGATGCCGCGGCCGCGGAGGCCGCGGCGCGCGGGTTCGCGCCCGCTCGTGCTGACCACGGTCGCTCGCCGGCGAGGCGCGCGAGGCGGGCCGCTGCATCGCCGCGGCCGCCCGCGAGGTCCAGGACGCGGCAGGGCGCCCGCGGCCGCCGCCCGCGTGCCTGCTCGCAGGCGGTGAGACGACCGTGACGGTGACGGGGACCGGCAGGGGCGGCAGGAACCAGGAGATCGCGCTCGCCGCGGCCCTGGATGATCGCGGGCGTCCGACGACATCCTGATCGCCTCCTTCGCCACCGACGGGAAGGAGGGGAACACCGATGCGGCGGGCAGCTTTCGCCTCGGGCGCACACGCTCCGCCGCCGGGCGCAGTGCAGGCCTCGACGCGTCACGCCTGCCTGGCCGCGAACGACTCGCACGCTTCCTCGCCGCGGCCGGCGATCTCATCGTCACCGGACCAACGGGCACGAACGTCAACGACATCACCTTCGCCCTTGTGCAACGGTCGCCCGCCAGTTGACGCCGCGGCTGGCCTGCCCCAGAATGGGGCTGTCGTCAGAAAGTGGAGGCACCCGCCGATGAACAGGTCGATCGACGCGGACAATTCCTTTCTGCAAGTGCTGCTGAAGCTCATCCCGAGCGAGGTGATCGCCGTCTTCGTCTTCGTGCAGGGGGTTCTTCCCCGCCTGCTCGCCCCGCACCTCGTGGTGGCCGTCCTGCTGGTGGCGATCACGCCCCTGTACCTCTCGCGCGCCATGCGCGTGCACTCGCGCGTCGCAGCTCATCGTCTCGACCATCTCCCTGGTCGTGTGGATCTACGCGATGGGCGCCGGCCCGCTGCGCTTCGTGCGTCCGCCCTACTACGAGCCATGGCACGGCGCCGTGGCCCTGGCCGTGTGGACACTCGTGCCGCCCATGTTCCTGGCCGCGACGCCCCGCGCGGGCCGCGGCCAGGCCCCCCGAGCGAAGAGCAAACGCGGCTGAACGGTCAGCCCTTCCCCAGGACGAAGGCGATCCTCTCCAGCGCCTCGGCGAGGATCGCCCGCGGACAGGCGAGGTTCATCCTCTGGAAGCCCGCCCCGCCCGTGCCGAACCTGCGGCCCTCGTCCAGCCGGACCCCGGCCTTTCCGAGGATCCTCGCCGTGAGCTCGTCGTCGGACAGGCCCAGGCCCCGCGTGTCCAGCCACGCGAGGTAGGTGCCCTCCAGCGGGGCAGCGCTGACCCGCGGCAGATGGTGCGACAGGAAGCTCTCGAGAAGCCGGACGTTCCCGTCGATGTACGCGAGAAGCTCATCCAGCCAGCGGCCTGCCTGCCTGTAGGCGGCCTCGACAGCCGCGACGGACAGGGGATCGGCAAGGCCGGTCCAGAGGGCGCGGGACTGCTCCTGGAACCGGGCACGCAGCTCGCCGTCGGGGATGATCGTGAACGAGCCCCCGATGCCGGCGAGGTTGAAGGTCTTTGTCGGCGAGACGAACGTGACGGTGACACCCGCGGCCTCGGGGCAGGAGGCCGCCACCGGCACGTGCGGTGTCCCGGCATGACGAGGTCGCAGTGGATCTCGTCGGACAGGATCACCACGCCGTGTCGGGCGCAGACGCCGGCCGAGCCGGGCGAGCGAGTCCCGCTCCCACACGCGGGAGACGGGGTTGTGCGGGCTGCACAGGATCAGCGCCCGTGCGCGGCGTCGAGCGGCGTTCTCCAGCCCGTCGAGGTCCATCTCCCAGCGGCCGTCCCGCTCGACCAGCGGGTTCTCGACCACGCGCCGGCCGACGCGATGCGACACGCAGCGCGAAGGGGTAGTACACGGGAGGCTGGATGATGACGCCGTCGCCGGGCCGCGTGAAGGCGAGCAGCGCGGTGGACGAGCGACGGGAAGAACGCCCGGGCTGGGCAGCACCCAGTCCCGCTGCGAGCGTCCACCCGTGGCGGGCGGCACAACCACTCCACCACGGCGTCGACGTAGCCCGGCGGCTCGATCGTGTAGCCGTAGACGGGGTGCGCGCCCGCGCGCGGATCGCCTGGACGATCTCGCGGGGAGCGGGGAAGTCCATGTCCGCGACCCAGAGCGGGAGAAGGTCCACGCGGTGCCTGCCGGGCCGCCGCCTGCCGGGGAGGCGAAGTCCCACTTCAGCGATCCGGTTCCGCGCCTGTCGATGATGGTGTCGAAGTCGTACACGCAGGCACTCTCCGCCCGGCGGGGCCGACGCGTCAAGGACTGTCCCCGGCCCGCGGGAATCGCCTGCCCTCTCAGTCCATGTAGTAGCCGCCGTTGATGTTGACGGTCTCCCCGTTGATGAACGAGGCCTCGTCGGAGGCGAGGAACCTGCATGAGGGCGGAGACGTCCTCCACGGTCCCCAGCCGGCGCACCGGGATCTTGTCGGAGATGCTCTTCTTCTTCGCCTCGTCCCAGTAGCTCATCATTCCCGTCATGATGGCGTGGGGAGCGACCGCGTTGGTGGTGACGCCGAAGGGCCCCAGCTGCCGGGCGACCGACCGGGTCAGCGAGATGACGGCGCCCTTGGAGGCGCCGTAGACGAAGAACGTCGAGTTGTCGCCGTTCTTGCCCGTGATCGAAGCGTTGTTCACGATCCTGCCGTAGCCCTGCTTCTTCATGATCGGGGTCACCGCCCGGATGGCGTACAGGATCCCCTTGACGTTGATGTCGAGGGTCCGGTCGATGATCTCGTCGGTGGTCTCTTCGATCGTGCCCGTGAGAAGAAGGCCGGCGTTGTTGACCAGGATGTCCACCCTGCCGAACCTCTCGACGGCCTTCGCGATCATCGCCTCCACCTGCGCGCGCGAGGCCACGTCGCAGAGGACCGCCTCGCACTGCGCCCCGAGCGACTCCACGTCCTTCTTCAGCGCCTCGAGGCTCTTCCTGTCGATGTCGGACCCGACGATCCGCGCCCCCTCGCGGGCGAGGTCGAGGCACACCTGCCTCCCCATCCCGTTGCCCGAACCGGTCACGATCGCGACCTTGCCCTCGAAACGCCGTGTTCCGCTGCTCATCTTCTTCGTTCTCCTCGATGCCGTGTGGTCGTCGCGTCCGACAGACGCGGCGTGCGGCCCGCCTCTGGCGGGACCGCGGCTGTGACAGTATACTGGCGCCCGGGAGGCTCCTCATGGCCAGAGCGTTCTCGGGACTCTTCTTTCTGATGGCTGCCGGTGGTCTTCTCGCGGAGGCCGGTCCCTCGGAGGATCTGTTCCCCTCCCCTCCGCCCGAACTGAAGCTGACCTTCTTCGGCCACGCGACGTTCATGATCACCTGGGGCTCCACCGTCGTGCATGTCGATCCGGTCGGGCAATACGCCGACTACGCGGCGCTGCCGAAGGCCGACGTCGTGCTCGTGACCCACGAGCACTTCGATCACCTCGACGCCGAGGCGATCCGCGCGGTGAGCGGGCCGGGCAACAGCGGTCCTGCTTTCCGACTCCTGCCTGCCCAAGGTGCCCGGCGCGACGGTCGTGCGAAACGGCGAGGCGAGGACGGTGAAGGGAATCAGGATCGAGGCGGTGCCGGCGTATAACCTCACAAAGGCCTTTCACAAGAAGGGCGTCGGCAACGGCTACGTGCTCACGCTGGGGAAGCGGCGGCTGTACGTCGCGGGAGACACCGAGAACATCCAGGAGATGAAGTCGCTGAAGGACATCGACATCGCCTTCCTGCCGATGAACCTCCCCTACACGATGACCCCCGAAATGGTGGCCGATGCGGCGCGTGCCTTCCGGCCGAAGATCCTGTACCCCTACCATTTCGGCGAGACGAACACGGCGACGCTCGTCGAGCTTCTGGGGAGCGTTCCCGAAATCGAGGTACGGATCCGGCCCATGAAGTAGCCGGCGGCCCTTCCGGGGACGAGCTGCCGCGCTCACTGCGCGACCACCGGGCGCACGGGCCTGCCCGTCCGGATCGACTCGTTTCCCGCGCAGACCACGCTCACGGCCATCATTCCGTCGCGGCCGCCGACCCGCGGAGGCGACCCGTCGCGGATGCAGTCCACGAAGCTCCTGTCCTCGGCCTCGTACGCGTCGCGGAACAGGGACCGCCAGCTGCGCACGGTGCCCTGCGCGAGGCCGTCGTCCCGGGTGCACGAGACGACGGAGTTCTCCGCCAGGGCACCGGCGAACACGACGCCCCGGGTTCCGAGCACCTCCAGGCGGGCGTCGTACCCGTACGCGGCGGCTGCCGCCCCGTCGATCAGCCCCTGCATGCCGTTCTCGAACCGGGCCGCGAGCACCACGTTGTCGTAGTAGTCCGGGTGAGCGGGCAGTGCCTGCGGGCAGCGGAAGTTCCCGCCCAGTGCGTAGACCTCGGCGATCTCGCTCCCGGCGAACCATCGCAGCGTGTCGATGTCGTGGCTGTTCACCTCCGCCAGCGTGCCGTTGCTGCTCTCCAGGTCGAACATCCACGGCTGCGGAACGCTCGGCCCGCGGGAAAGGGACTTGACCAGGACGACGCTGCCGACCTTCCCCGCTCTCACCGCCTCCCGCGCGGCGAGGAAGGCCGCGTCGAAGCGACGCATGAATGCGATCTGGAGGGTCACCCGCGCCCGTTCGGCGGCCCGGATCATGTCGGCACATTCCGCGATCGTCATCGCCATCGGCTTCTCGCACAGCACGTGCTTTCCTGCCCCGGCGGCTGCCACGACGATGTCCCGGTGCAGGACGGTCGGCGTCGCGACGATCACTGCCTGCACATCGTCGCGCGACAGCACGCTGTCGATGTCCGTCGTGGGCTCGCCGAGGCCGAGCTCGTTCGCCGCGGCGGCCGCGGCCTCCGCGGAGGCATCGGCGAGCGCCACGAGGCGGGCCGCCGGAACGCGCCCGCAGAAGTTGCGTGCGTGGACCATGCCGGCCCTGCCGCAGCCGATGAGCCCGATGCCCAGGCTTTCCATCCCGCCTCCGCCCGTCAGACCGGGGCGCCCGCCGGCTGCACGACCGCCTTGAACACGGACTGGCTCTGGAGGTCACGGAAGGCCTGCTCGATGTACGCCAGCGGGTACAGGCGCGTGATGTACTTGCGCACGTCGAGCTTCCCGGCGGCGATCCACTCCATGACCGCCTTGTTCTGCCGGGCCGTGGAGGCGTGCACGCCGTGCACCGACAGCTCCTTGTAGTGGATCACGTTGCTGTCGAGGAAACCGCGTGGTCTCCTTCGCGAGGCCCCCGAAGAGGCTGATCCTGCCCCGCTTGGCTGCCAGGGCGACCGCGTCGGCCTGGGCCTGGCCCGACGGCGCACGCGGTGATGAGAACGTCTGCCCCGCGCCCCGCCGGTGAGCCGCTTCACCTCGGCCGCCAGGTCCATCCTGCCGGGGACGACGAGGGACGAGAAGGGGATCAGCGCGTGGGCGGCCGCTGCCCTGCTCTCGTTGGGTTCGATCATGATGACGGGGTCGGCCCCCGCCATGCGGGCGAGCTCCGCGTGCATGCAGCCGATGAAGCCCGACCCGAAGATGGCCACCGAGTCCCCCGCGGAGATGTGCAGGAACTCCTGCCCGTTCACGACGCAGGCGATGGGCTCCGCGAGTGCGGCCTCCTCGGGGGCCACGTTCGCGGGCACGGGGTAGACGTGGCCCTGGCGGAAGGCGATGGCGGGGATTTCCATGTACTCGGCGAACCCGCCGTCGAACTGGAAGCCGATGGTCTGCAGGGTGTCGCAGAGGTTGGTGTGCCCCCTGCGGCAGGCGGGACATGTCCCGCAGCCGATGGCGGGGGCCATGGAGACGCGGTCACCCACGGCGACGGTCCCGCAGGCAGGGCCGACCTCCACGATCTCGCCGCACAGCTCGTGGCCCGTGATGCGGGGCGGCGTGATCCTCTCGTTGCCGTGCTGCCAGGCCCGCAGGTCCGTGCCGCACACCGAGCAGGCCAGGACGCGGATCACCGCCGTGTCGCGCGCCGCGCGCGGTGTCGGGAACTCCTGCAGGCGCGACACACCCGCTTTCTCGTAGACGAACGCCTTCACCGGCGCCTCCTTACTGTTTCGCCCCGTGGTCGAGCAGCCGCGAGAGCGGCAGCCCGTCCTCGGGTATCCACTGCCGCCAGTAGCGGACAGACTCCGCGAGCCCGGGCAGGAAGTCACGCGGTCGATCCGTCGTGTGGGGGAAGATCTCGAATGTCAGGAACAGGCTGTCGCAGCGGGGCGGCAGGCCGGGACGGCTGTCCGCGCGGTAGCAGTCGGCGATGGCCTGGAGGACTTTCCGGGGGTGCACGATGCCCGTCTCATTTGTCGCCGCGGTGAAGGGCAGGTGGGACGAGGAGCGCCCGTTCGACTGCTGGAGATGCAGGATGGGCGAGTAGCAGGCCAGCTCCCCGAGCCAGGCGTACAGGTCGCAGTCCCGAGGGCCGGCGAACAGGTGGGGGTACCTGTCCATTTCCGCCTCGATGCGGACGGCCGCATCGGCGCGGGCGCGGGCGCCTCCCCCGCGCGCATTCTCGAAAACGGCGTAGGCCGTGTCCGGCCCGAGGTACGGAATCGAGCCATCCCCCGCGAGGGCGCGCTCCAGCGCTTCCCGGCCCGGACGCTGGAACCGATGCTGGCCGGTCTGGTGTCCCGTGTCCATCGCGACGTAGGCGGGGTAGCCGCTGCGCCGCGACACCTCGCTGATGTACTCGAAGGTTCCCTCGATCGTCCAGGGTGTCTGGTGGGGACTGTACATCTGCTCCACGATGATCGGGACAGGTCCCTGCTCGCCCGCGAAGCGCGACACTTCCGCGAGCGTGTCGTACAGGATCTCCGTCGCCGCGCGGTAAGCGACCGGGTCCTGGAGCATGGCCTCCGAGAACGCGTGGATGTAGAAGCCCAGCCCGGCCGGGCACCTGCGCGGCGATCCGGGCCATGACTTTCAGCCACTCGTTCACCACGCGTCCCCGCAGCCGCGGATCGGGGTGCGCGAGGCCGAGGGTCCGGTAGGTCGTGTAGCCCGTGTAGAAGTTCTGCACCGTGACGCCGTGCGCCGCGGAGGCGGCGCGGACCTCGGACAGCCAGTCGGCGAGGTACTCGGGCCCGCAGTAGAAGGGATCCGCCTCGGTGTCGGCGCTGGCCTCGACGTGGCGGATGCCGAGGTCCCGGATCACGCGGGCCCACTCGTCGGGCTTCGTCCACCGCTTGGTGGCGAAGGAGTTGTCCATCGTGAGGAAGATCCGCGGGTCGCCTGTCACGTGGCCTCCGCCGCCCTGCGCGCGAGCAGGGCCCCGTACCTGCCCGACGCCTCGTCCCAGGGCGCGCGCGATTTCGGCTCGTAGCGGGTGACCTCGGAGGAGCGCAGCGAGATCTCCCTTCCCTGCTCCAGGGTGGAGATCTCCCCCGTGCACTTCAGCTGCATCAGCAGGTTCCCCACGGAGGTCGTCTCGGTCGGGCCGGCGATGACGGGGATGCCCATGGCATCGGCCGTCCACTGGCACAGGGTCCGGTTCTGGATCCCGCCGCCCACCAGGTGCAGGAGGTCCAGCTTCCTCCCGGTCAGCTTCTCCAGGGTCTCGAGGTTGGCGCGGTACTTCAGCACCAGGCTCTCGTACACGCAGCGCGCCACGGCCCCGATGGAGCCGGCCAGGCGCTGGCCCGTCTTCTCACAGGCGGCAACCACCACGCCGGGCATGTCCGCGTGCGGCAGGCGAATGCCGGGTCGTCCACGTCGATGAAGGCGGTGGAGGGGCCCGCCGCTGCCGAGAGGCTGCACGATCTGGTCCCAGGAGACGTCGGCGCCGGCGTCGGCGATCCACTTCTGCCTGCACTGCTGGATGATCCACAGCCCCGTGATGTAGTTCACCACCATGTTGCGGCCGTCGGCGATGGCGTTGTTGCCGTAGCCCGCCTCGAAGCACGCGTCGGTGACGATGGGGCGCGCCGTCTCCACGCCGGCGATCGACCAGGTGCCGCTCGAGATGAACGCCCAGTGCTTCTTCCCGTCGACGACCGGGATCCCCGTCACGGCAGAAGCCGTGTCGTGGGTGGCCGGGGCCACGACCGGGAGCGGGCGCACCGCCAGCTCCTCGCAGACCTGCTTCTGGAGGGAGCCGATCATGTCGCCGGGCATCACAAGCTCTCCCAGGATCCTGTCGGGGATTCCCAGGCGGGCGAGGATCCGCTTCTCCCACGTCTTCGCGTTCTGGTCGCAGACCAGGGCCATGGTGGCGTCCGTGTACTCGGTGCAGGCCCGCCCGGTCAGGAGGTAGTTCAGCAGGTCGGGGATCATGAGCATCCGGCCCCCCTCGCGCAGCTCGGGGGCGTCGTCGCACTTGAAGGAGAACAGCTGGTACAGCCCCATGATCTCCGTGGTCGAGCCGGCGCAGAGCTGGAACAGCTCGCGGCGGGGAAGGGTCTCGTACAGCAGCGCCGACCTGTCGTGGCGCGGCTTGTCCCGGTAGGTGACGGGATTGCCCAGCAGCTTCCCGTTCCTGTCGATGAAGCCGAAATCGCATCCCCACGTGTCGATTGCCATCGACACGATGTCCGGGTACTTGCGCAGCGAGGCCTGGATTCCCAGCTTCAGCTCCGAGGCCAGGCGCAGGATGTCCCAGTACAGCGTCCCTGCCGCGATGACGGGACGATTGTCGAACCTGTACGTGACGTCCATCTCCACCCGCGAGCCGTCGAAGGAGGCGACGGTCGCCCGCCCGTTGCTCGCCCCGAAGTCGAATATGAGGTAGTGCTTCACCGCCATAGGACCCCCCGTGTCAGTAGTCTCCCGTGCTCTTCTGGCCGCTCACGATGAGCGCGCCCGAGCTCGTCCCCAGCCGGGTCGCACCTGCCCCGATCATGGCCAGGGCGTCCTCGTAGCTGCGCACGCCCCCCGCGGCCTTGACGCCCATCTTCGGGCCCACGGTCCTGCGCATGAGGGCGATGTCGGGGACTGTCGCCCCGGACTTGTTGAAGCCCGTCGAGGTCTTCACGAAGTCGGCCTCCACGTCCTTCGCGATCTGGCAGGCAAGGACCTTCTCCTCGTCCGTGAGCAGCGCCGTCTCGAGGATCACCTTCAGGACGATCCCGCTGCGGCAGGCGCGGCGCACGGCGAGCATGTCCTCCCGCACCAGCTTGAGGTTCTTCGCCTTCATCGCCCCGACGTTCATGACCATGTCGATCTCGGCGGCCCCGTTGGCGATCGCCGTCCGTGCCTCGAAGGCCTTCGCCCTGCTGTCCATGGCCCCGAGCGGGAACCCGACGACCGCGCAGACCTTCACTCCCGTGCCGCCCAGCCTGCGCGCGCAGTGCTCCGCCCAGCTGGAGTTCACGCACACCGAGTAGAACTGGTGCTTCGCCGCCTCGTCGCAGAGCTTGTTCACCTGCTCCTCGGTGGCCTCGGGCTTCAGGAGCGTGTGGTCGATGTACCGGGCGAGCTCCGAGGCTGCTATGCTCTGGCCGCCGCTCCCGGCGGCGGGCTTCGCGCCCGGGGTTCCCAGGCGGGCAACCACCTCCGCGACGATCTTCTCGATCAGCTGGTTCTGGTCCATTAGTCGCCGAAGCCTCCTCGCTCTAGTGCCATGATCTTGTTCACCCTCGCCATGTGCCTGCCCCCCGCCGAAGCGGGTGGCAAGCCACGTCTTGGCCATCTCGGCCAGCTGCTCGGCCCCGTGCAGCGGCCCGCCCAGGGTGAGCACGTTGGCGTTGTTGTGCTCCCGGCTGTTGATCACCGTGCGCATGTCGTAGCACATCGCCGCACGGATGCCCTTGATCTTGTTCGCCGCCATGCAGGAGCCGATGCCCGCCCCGTCGAGGATGATCCCCCGCTCGCACTCCCCGCTCACCACCGTGCGGCACACCGCGATGGCGATGTCGGGGTAGTCCACCTTCTCCGTGCCGAAGCAGCCCACGTCCACCACCCGGTAGCCCAGCACCTCCAGGTAGCGCGCAAGAGCCTGCTTCTGCGCGAAGCTGCCGTGGTCTGCCCCCAGCGCCACCCGCTTCACGATGTCCTGCTCGCTCACCTGCTCTCCCCGTCCCTGTCCACCCGGTCCACGATCGCCGCCACCACCGCCCGGATCGTCACTGCCTTCTCGTCCCCGATGATCGAGCGGGCAGACCCGCCCTCGTCCAGCACCAGCACCCTGTCGCCCGGGCCTGCCTGCGCCCCGTCCACCGCGAGAAAGCTCTTGCCCTTCGGCTTGCCCTCGGGACCCACCGGCTGCACCACAAGGATCTTGCACCCCACGTAGTGCGGGTGCTTCTCGGTGGCCACCACGCTTCCCAGCACCTCGGCCAGGATCATGCCCCCGCCTTCCGGACGCCGATGTTCACCGCGTCCACCACCCCGATGATCGCCGCATCCGCGGGGTTGAACCACCCGTTGGGGTTGGCCTGCGCCGCTTCCTTGCCACCCTCGTAGAACACCCGATCCCCCGCCCCGGCCCTCACCGTGTCGAAGGCCACGATGGCCGCACCCGCTGTCCTTCCCCTTCTCGTCCACCGGCTGCACCAGCAGCAGCTTCAGCCCCTCCAGGCTCTCGTGCTTCGTCGTGCACACCACCCGCCCGATCACCCGTCCCAGCTTCATCGTCCTGCCGCCTAAATTATCCGAAACGCATCCACAAGCGTGCACCGCCGCTCCCGCGTGAAGGTGCGCGCCCGCGTGATGCCCTCCCCCGTCGGGCTTGCAATCGTGAAAGAGGTGAACCCCGCTCCCCCGAATGCCAGCCCCGCGAAGCAGGGCCCGTTCTTCACGAAAAGCGAGCAGTTCATCATCTTCGCCATCCGCGACAGCCGCACCACGTCGTGCGAGTGCATCATCGCCGTGTGGCGAAAACCGTGCTCCACCTGGAAGGCCAACTCTATCGCCTCATCGGCGCTTGCCATCCGCACCAGCGGCAGCACGGGCATCAGCTGCTCGGTCCACACAAGCGGGTGCTCCCGACCCACCTCCATCAACAGCAGCTTCGCATCCGCAGGCACCTCGATGCCTGCCGCCTTGCCGATCACCTGCGGGCTCTTGCCCACGTAGCTCTTGTTCGGCGCTCCCTCTTCCCCCGGACCGCCCGCCTCGGCGATCACCAGCTTCGTCACCGCCTCCGCCTGCGAGGCCGAAAGCTCGAAGGCCCCGCTCCTCCTCATCTCCTCTTTCAGCCGATCGGCGATCGAGGAGACCGCCAGCACTTCCTTCTCGCAGATGCACACCACGTTGTTGTCGAAGCTCGACCCCGCCACGATGTCCCGCCCCGCCTTCGCAATGTCCGCCGTCTCGTCCACCACGCAGGGAGGGTTGCCCGGCCCCGCGCAGATCGCCTTCTTCCCGCTTGCCATAGCCGCCCGCACCACCGCAGGCCCGCCCGTCACCACCAGGAGCGAAACCCCCCGATGCTTCATCAGCTGCCCGGCGCTCTCGATCGTCGGCTCGGCAACCGCGCACAGGATGTCCCGCGGCCCCCCGGCCGCCACGATGGCCTCGCTCAGCATCCCCACAAGCCGCGTGGATATCCGCTTCGCCCCGGGGTGCACGTTGAACACAACCGAGTTTCCCGCCGCAATCATGCCGATCGCGTTGCTGGTGATCGTCGCTATCGGGTTGGTCACAGGCGTGATCGACCCGATCACCCCCCACGGCGCCCGCTCCACCAGCGTCAGCCCGTGCTCGTCGGTGTAGGCCGCCGACTCCACGTCTTCCACCCCGGGAGTCTTCCCCGCTGCCAGCAGGTTCTTCGCCTGCTTGTCGCCGACATTCCCCAGCCCAGTCTCCGCCACCGCATCCGCCGACAGCGACTCGTTGGCACCGATCACCGCAGAGCGCATCGCCTCGATCAGCGCCCGCCGCTTCTCCAGCGGCAGCCCCACCAGCTCCCGCTGCCCACGAGTGGCCGCTTGCACCGCGGAGTCGATGTCGGAGAAGATCCCAGGTCCCACCGACCCGCCCGCTGCCGCGGAGGCGCCGCTGCGGCCCCCAGGCCGACCCCTGCCGCCTGGAAGCTCTTGAGCACCTCGGCGACCACCCGCCGTATCTCGTCGCTCACTGCCGGCTCCCTGCCATCCTACCGCCCCGCCGAGTAGCTCACCGCACCATCCACGTCGATCGTCTCCACGATCGCCACCACCAGCGTATCCATCGGACGGTCCTCGCTCTCCCGCGTCCAGCGGCAGGAGCTGCCCTGCGTGGTCAGCACCAGCTCCCCACGGTTGGCTCCCACCAGGTCAAGGGCCACCAGGTACTCACCCCTGCCCCCGCCCCCCTGGTCGGCCTCCTCCACCAGCAGCCACCGCGCTGCCTTCACCCCGTCAGAGCGCTTCGAGGCCACCACCGTCCCTGCCACCCGAGCAAGGTTCACTCCCCGCCCGTGCCTTTCTGGTACACCACCGCCCCGTCTTTCTCCACCATGTCCACCACCGCGATCACCGTCGCATCCGAGGGCTTGCCCTTCGTCGTCTCGGTCATCCGCGCGCTGGACCCCGTCACGTAGAACACCACCTCCCCCGCGTTCGCCCCCACGCTGTCGATGGCCACCACGTACTCGCCCTTGCCCTTCATCGTCACGGGGTCCACCTTCTCGCACAGCAGAAACCGCATCCCCACCATGCTGTCGGGCTTGTGCGTGGCTACCACCGTGCCTTCCACCCGCGCAAGGACCATCGCCTGCGTCCCCTACTTCTTCGCCGCGGGCTGCCGCCCCAGCGGAAGGGCCGCATCCACACTGGCGTGCGGCCGCGGTATCACGTGCGTGCTCACCATCTCCCCCACCTTCTCCGCCGCACGCGCTCCCGCCTCCACCGCCGCTCGGCAGGCTGCCACGTCACCGCGCACAATCGCAGTCACATAGCCCCCACCGATCCTCTCGTAACCCACAAGGTCCACCTTCGCCGCCTTCACCATCGCGTCGGCCGCTTCCACCATCGCAGTGAACCCGCGCGTCTCGATCATCCCCAGTGCCTCAAACCCGGTATCTGCCATGCCTCACCTCGTCCTTTCAGATCCGCGCGGCGTTGGCCGCGATCTCCCGACCGCTCACCGATCCCAGCCGCGCTTCCACCACCTTGCGCGCCTCGATCACCTCCGCCTCTTCCCCCGCGATGTACACCCTGCCGAAGGCCCCGAAGCCCAGCACCTCGATGATGTTCACCTTCGAGGTCTTCTCCGCCTCGTTGGCCGCGTAGTACGCGTACCCGGCAGGCTCCACCTCCAGCACGTACAGCGTGTCCCCCCGCAGCACCATGTTCCCGTGCCTCACCTTGTTGATCAGCTGCGCGTGGTGGTCGGAGATGTTCTTGATCAGCTGGCTGGTCATCACCCGTGGCTTCAACCGATCGGCCTCGCTCTTCTTCAGCTCCCGCAGCACCGCCTCCCCCGCCATGCGCGCGTCCCCCTGGCTGTCGGAGTGCACCTCCAGAAGCCCGTAGGCCCGCTCCACAATCTGCAGCCCGGGGGTCACGTTGGTCGCCTTCAGCGCTATGTCGGTCAGCCGGTTGATCTCGATGCCGGGGGCGATC
Source organism: uncultured Spirochaetota bacterium (assembly GCA_963733835.1). GTDB lineage: Bacteria > Spirochaetota > Spirochaetia > SZUA-6 > Fen-1364 > CAVTER01. The sequence continues at coordinate 155,647 of CAVTER010000001.1, read as the reverse complement.
TCGATCACGCATGCCGCCTGCCCACCGATCGGGTAGTACCCCTTGCTCACCGTGGCGATGAAGCTGGCGTTCTGCAGCTGCAGCGAATCCAGGTACACGTACGTCCTGAGGTCCACTGCCATGGCTTACCCCTTCTTCCCGGCCGGCGCCTGCCGCCCCAGCGGAAGGGCCGCATCCACACTGGCGTGCGGCCGCGGTATCACGTGCGTGCTCACCATCTCCCCCACCTTCTCCGCCGCACGCGCTCCCGCCTCCACCGCCGCCCGGCAGGCTGCCACGTCACCGCGCACAATCGCGGTCACATAGCCCCCGCCGATCCTCTCGTAAGCCCACAAGGTCCACCTTCGCCGCCTTCACCATCGCGTCGGCCGCTTCCACCATCGCAGTGAACCCGCGTGTCTCGATCATCCCCAGTGCCTCAAACCCGTTGTCCGCCATTTGCGCTGCTCCTCCTGTGGTATCTTCCATTTGCTCGCCTGCTGAGTAATTGCTCAAATACATTACGACGGGAACCCGTCACCTGTCAATCTCCCGGCGCGCGGAGCTAGAACGGCGCGCTTGAACGCCTGCGGATGTAGATTTCGTCAACCGCCGCGGTGTCCGACAGCGAGAGAAGGAACATCACGGCATCGGCCACGTCGGCGGGCCTCATGAGCAGCGTCTTGTCGAGGTCGGGACGGAGGGCGTCCATGAGACCCGTGTCGACGGCACCGGGGAGGATGGCGGACACGCGGATGCCGTGCGGCTGCGCCTCCACTGCAAGGGCCTTCGTGATGCCCATCACCGCGTGCTTGCTCGCCGCGTAGGCGGCCTGGTGCGCGTAGCCTTTGAATCCCACGACGCTGGAGATGTTGATGATGTATCCCCGCCGGGCCGGGACCATGTGACGCATGGCCTGCTGACAGCAGAGAAACAGCCCCCTCGCGTTCACCGCCATCAGCGTATCGAAGTCTTCTATAGCAAAGTCCATGACCGGCCCGCTGATCCCGAGCCCGGCGTTGTTCACCAGGATGTCGAGTGGCCCCCCCGTCCGCCCGAGGGCCGCGAACACCGCCTCGACACCCGTGCGCGTGGAGATGTCGGCCGCGAGATGATCGGCCTGCCCGCCGGAGGCGAGGATCTGGCCGCGCACCTGCTCGAGCTCGCCTTCGCTGCGGGCTGTGAGGAACAGCCGCGCACCTGCGGCGGCCAGGGCCGTTGCGATGCTCCGCCCGATGCCCCGCCCCGCCCCGGTCACGAGGGCGACACGCCCTGACAGGTCCTTCCTCATGTCGACTCCTCGATGCCCGCTCACCGGCGCAGAAGCTCCGCGGCGGTTCCCTCGTCGGTGATCAGGACGTTGACGTACCCCTTGAGCAGCGCGGCGTGGATCGCCGCGACCTTCGAGGCCCCGCCCGCGACCCCGATGACCAGCCTGTGCCCGCCGCTCATGACTTCCATGGGGATGCCGATGACCCTGTCCTGCACCTCGTCCTCGATGATCTCTCCCTGGGCGTCGAAGTACCGGCACAGGATGTCCCCCACGGCGCCCTTGGAGATCAGCCGCTGCAGGTCAGCCGGGCTCAGGTACCCCATCTTGAAGAGGCTGGCGGACTTGGCAGCCTCCCCGATGGAGACCAGGATGATGTCCGCGCGGCCTCCGATGTCCAGGACCTCCTTGATCCAGGGTTCGGACTTGAACACCTCGGCCCGTTCCTTCGTCTGGGCGATCGCGGGCGCCCATATGTTGAAGAAGGAGGCTCCCAGCTTCCGCGCAATCTTCTCCGCCATGATGTACGGGTTCATGGAGACGTTGATCATCAGGTTGCCGATCAGCGACACGATCTCGACTTTGCCCGTCACCGACTGGCCCTCGAAGTAGTCGGCGAGGGCGGCTGTCGTGTTGCCCCACCCGATGCCCAGGGTGCATCTCTCCGTGGCGGCGAGCCTGCGCTCGAGGTACGCGGCCCCCGCGATGGCGAAGGTCGTGCGCAGGTGCTCCGCGTCGGCCACTCCGACGGGGGCCACCACGGCGTCTTTCAGGCCGTACTTCTCGCAGAGGCGGGTCTCCACGCCCAGGAGGTTCACCGCGGGATGCTTCAGGGTGAACTGGATGATCTCCAGGTCGCGCGCCTTCTCGAGCAGCCGCTGGACCTTCTGTCGGGACAGCGAGATCCGCTCCGCGATCTGCTGCTGAGTCATCTTCTCCTTGTAGTACAGCCACGCGATCCGCGTGATGAGATCTTCCTCCGTCTCGTCGAGACGGCGGACCGCGCCCTGTCGGACCTTCCTCATCTGCCCGCCGGGGGCTTCGGCTGCACGATGCCCTTGCGCAGGATGATGTTCGCGTACAGCGCGGTCTCGCTCGTGGCGACGACGGCGTAGGCCTCCTTCGCGCGCTCGTAGAAGGCGAATCTCTCCACCATCTCGAACTGGCGGAACTGCGGATCATGGCCGGCGATGATCCGGCGGTACTCGTCCCAGATGTCCGTCCGCGCCGTGTCCCCGGCGACGACGGACATCAGGAAGACGGCGCGCGGCACGTAGGGGTCCAGCGGAAGGAACTGCAGGATCGCCTCCAGCAGCGGCACCACGCCGTGCCCGTCGGCGCGCAGCAGCCGGCGGGCAATGCTCGCGGCGGGAAAGTTCCCGTCCGCAAGGACCAGCTCGTCCCCGTGACCCATCTGCATGAGAACCGCCATGAGCTCTGGAGAAATGACGGAGGGAACTCCCTTGACCATCTCGACGCTCCTCTGCGGAACCCCGCGCGAGGATGCGGGAGCGGCCGCGGGGCCGCTCCCGTCGTCCTTCATTTACTTCGACAGGCTGACGAACTCGATGTCGGCCGCCCTGCAGAACACCTCCAGCTCCCTGACCCAGTTCCCGTAGGTGCCGTGGATGTGGTTGCAGCTCATGGCCTGGATGAAGCTCTCCATGTCGCAGTCGTACCGCGCAAACGCGTGCGGCCAGTTGTCCTGCTCGATCGCCGCCAGCTTCTCGTCCTCGGCCGCGCCGAAGGAGACGAACTCTCCGTGCACCACGACCATCTTGTAGTGCGTCGTGGAGCCGCTGCGGGTGAGCCGCGCGAGGGTGACTTCGCCGGGCTTCGCGATGTGGTACACCGAGGGGCCTCCGGCGGGGTAGTAGAATCCCTCGGGCCGGAACTCCACGTTCTTCAGGTTCACCAGCGGATCCCTGCTCTTGCCGGCGAAGTACGTCGCATGGGAGCCCGAGTTGCACAGGTCCCACACTCCCTTGTCCGGGTAGTAGCTGCGAAGGTCGGCGAAAAGGACAGGCTGTCCCGAGATGAGCTCGAAGATCTTCATCGTCAGGGCCGCGTCCATGTCGGCCTCTGTGGAACAGATGATGGGGTCGTGGGGGGTCCCGTCGGGGCCGTAGTAGTCGTTCAGGAAGGCCTCGGCGACGTCGGAGGTGACGTAGTGCTCGGTGAGCTCGCGCTGTCCCTTGATCCCGCAGAAATCGTATTTGAACTCGTCGATGAGGCTCATCATGCCGTAGTACAGCGCGATCGCCTTCTTCGCGAGGTCCTCCGTGAGCTTCATCTTCGCGTCCGGCGCGCTCCAGTGGATCTTCTTGACGTGCGTCTTGAGATACGCCAGCGCCTTGTTGACCTTCGCGGGATCGGCCAGCTCGAGCTCCGCCCGGCGGACAAGCTCCATCTGGTCGACGTGGTCGACGTCCACGCCGAACTTCTCCATCCACAGGGCCGGGTCGGCAACGGCGGTGTCGATGCACAGGGAGCGGCCGCCCACGTGCACGTAGGTCAGGCCCTTCAGCCTGTTGAACGCCGCGATGCCCAGGATCGCCGCCTTCAACCGGCCGTAGATCTCCTTGTTTCCCAGCTCGCCGAAGATCTTGTAGAAGGGGATGCCGACCTGGTCGAGGGAGCCGGCATTCGCCAGCATGCCGACCATGGCGGGGAATCCCGGGTTGAGGTCGGCGTACAGGATGAGCGGCTTCGGGCAGTACTGCGCGGCCACGCGCGCGAAGCCCGGCCACGCCCAGACGCAGTAGTTGAACACGACGCAGTCGACGCCGGCGCCCTGCATCATCCTGCCGTACTTCACGGCGAGTGAGTTGTTCCAGATCACCTCCTCGCCCGCCACGACATCAAACCCGTCCTTCGTGAGCGCATCGGCAAGCTTCTTCTGAAACTTCGCGTTGATGGGCTCGAGGTCCTTCTTCAGGAACTCGCGGCCGTCGCCGAAGGTGAGAATCCCGACCCTTGTCTTCCTCTGCATGACATCCTCCTCAGCAGTTTCTCGCCCAGGACTGAAGGGAGCGTGCCGTTCGAGGCAGGCCCCCGCGCATAGCCGCCGTCAGACCCGCCCGCTCTTCTGCCGCGACATGTCGAACCACACGGCGAGCAGCAGCACGAGTCCCTTCACGATGGTCTGGTAGAACGGAGGAGCGTTGAGCAGGCTCATCCCGTTGTCGAGGCTGGCCATGACGACGGCTCCGACGATCGCCCCGAACACTGTCCCGACGCCACCGGCAAGGCTCGCCCCGCCGATGACGCAGGCGGCGATCGCGTCGAGCTCCGCCGAGGTCGCGAGGTTGATCGGCGCGGAGTCCAGCCGCGAAGCGAGGAACATCCCGCCGATCGCCGCCATCAGGCCGTTCAACATGAACACGATGAGGGTGTTGCGCTTGATGTTGATGCCGGACAGGCGGCTGGCCATCTTGTTCCCGCCGATGGCGTACATCCTGCGGCCGAACACCGTCTTGTTCGCCATGTAGTTGAAGACGACGAACAGCACGAGGACGATCACGACGGGGTTGGGCACGCCGTGGTAGGCATTCATCAGGAAGACGAACCCGATCACGAGGACCGTGAACGCGATGCTCTTCAGGATTTCCCCGCGGATGGCGAGCACGCGCAGACCGTGGCGCGCCTTGCCCGCCCGCTCGGAGTACTGCGAGACAAGCAGCCCGATGACCACGAGCCCCCCGAGGGCGAAGCCGGCATAGGAGGGCAGGAACTCCTTCCCGATCAGCGCGAAAAACGGCCCGATGGGCCCGATCGTGATGCCGTCCGTGAACCCGAGAAGCACGCCGCGGAAGACGAGCAGGCCGGCCATCGTGACGATGAACGAGGGCACGTTCCTGTAGGCGATCCACCATCCGTTCCACAGCCCGAGAAGGAGGCCCGCGGCGATCGTGATGATGATCGCGACGCCGGCCGGCAGCTTCGCCCAGACATTCGAAATCGCGAGGACGCCGCCGCAGAACCCCGCGATCGAACCGACGGAGAGATCGATCTCGCCCAGCACGATGACGTTGAGCATGCCGATGGCGAGGATGGCGACGAAGACGGACTGCCGGAAGAGGTTGGACAGGTTGCGGGCGGTGAGGTAGGTGCCGCCCGAGATCGCTCCGAAGATCGCCCAGATCCCCACGATGGCGATCACCATGACGTACTTGCGGACGTCGAGTGTGAAACCGCGCGTCAATTCGGTCTTCATCATCAGTCCTCGCATCTCGTTCCGGTCGCGCAGATCATGATGCGCTCCTGCGTCACGTCCTTGCGCGTGTTGTCGAACTCTCCCATGATCTCCCCCGCGCACATCACAAGGATCCTGTCGCACATGCCCAGCACCTCCGGCAGCTCCGAGGACACCATGATGATCGAGACGCCCTGCGCCGCGAGGGAGTTCATGATGGCGTAGATTTCCTGCTTGGCACCCACGTCGATCCCGCGCGTGGGCTCGTCGAGTATCAGGATGTTGATCTTCTTCATCAGGCTGCGGGCGAGGAGGACCTTCTGCTGGTTGCCCCCGCTCAGGTTGATGATGCGGGTGTCCAGCGTCGGTGTCTTGATGAGCAGCGTGCGGACGCTGTTCTGCACCTCGAGGATCTCCCTGCTCTCGTCGATTCCCAGCGCCCTCCTGAACTCGTCGAGGAAGGCGATCGAGGCGTTCTCGCGCACGTTCATCGTCGGGATGATGCCCTGCGCTTTCCTGTCCTCCGTCACGTAGGCGAGCCCCGCTCGCAGGGCGGCGCGGGGGGAATCGATGCGGACCTTCTTTCCCCCGATGAGGACGTCACCCGACGCCTTCCCCGGCGGGGTTCCGTAGATGCTGCTCGCGAACTCCGTCCGTCCCGCGCCCACCAGGCCGAACAGGCCGAGGACCTCCCCGCGGTGCAGCCGCAGGCCGGCCTTCTTCACAATCGGCTTGCCCGTGTCGAAGTCCGTGACGGAAAAGTCCCGCACCTCCAGCACGCAGTCCCCCGTGTCGGCGTGGTGCTCCTTGGGGAAGAAATCGGTGATCTCCCTCCCCACCATCAGCCGCACGATCTCCTTGCGGCTGAGGGAGCCGATCTCCCCTCCGCCGACGGTCTTCCCGTCCCGCAGGACCGTGACCTGGTCGGCGATCTGCATGACCTCGTCGATCTTGTGGGAGATGTAGATGCAGGCGATGCCCTCGCGCTTGAGCTCGCGCAGGATGTCCAGGAGCAGGTCGGTTTCGGTGTCCGTGAGGGACGCCGTCGGCTCGTCGAGGATGAGGATCCTCATGTGCGGCAGGCGCAGGACCCTCGCGATCTCGATGAGCTGCTGCTTGCCGATGCCGAGGTCCTTCACCTTCGTCGTGGGCTGCACATCCCCGAGCCGCAGCTTGCCGATCCAGTCGCTGGTCTGGGAGTACATCTCGCTCCAGCCGAGGATGCCGTGGCGGGCGACCTCGTGGCCCATGAAGATGTTCTCGGCCGCGGAGAGCTCGGGGAAAAGATTGAGCTCCTGGTGGATCACCGCGATCCCCGACGCCTCGGCCTCGTTGATCGTCGTGAACACCTTCTTCTCGCCGCCGACAAGGATCTCTCCCGTGTAGGAGTGCGAGGGGAAGTAGCCGCTCAGCACGTTGATGAATGTGGACTTGCCGGCGCCGTTCTCGCCGCACAGCGCGTGGATCTCGCCTTCCTTCAGCTCGAAGGAGACGTTGTCGAGGGCCCGGACGCCCGGGAAGTCCTTCGTGATCGTTCGTGCCTCTAGGATGGCGTTCATGGTGATCATCCTCTGCCGTGGAGCGTCACGCACGCAGTCGTGCGGCCCGCGCCCTGCGTCTGCCCCGAAAAAGAGGGGGGCTGCGTGTGCAGCCCCCCGTGCAACGCGCTACTTCTTCTTCGGTCTCTCGGCCTCGGGCACGTTCTTGTAGACGTCTTCGTACGCGTGGAAGCCATCGGCAATGATGGTATCCATCATGTTGTCCTTGTCAACCGCGATGATCTCGAGGTTGATCGAGGGAACGTCCTTCTTGCCGTTGGGGTAGGTGGCGTTGGTCTTGATCTGCTTGCCCGTCGCCACATCATAGGCCAGCTGCATGGCGGCGGAGGCCAGCTTCACCAGGGGCTTGTAGACCGACATGGTCTGCCAGCCGGCCACGATGGCCTGGCAGTTGGCGAGGTCGCAGTCCTGGCCGGTGATGGGGATCTTCCCGGCGAGGCCCTGCTCTTTCAGCGCCTGGATTGCGCCGAACGCCGTGCTGTCGTTGGCCGCAAGGATCGCGTCGATCTTGTTGTTGTTCGCGGTCAGGACGTTCTCGGTGAGCTTCATCGCGTTCTCGGACAGCCACCCCGCGGCCCACTGGTCGCCGACGACCTTGATGTCGCCCTTGTCGATGAGGGGCTGGACGATCATCATCTGGCCTGCGCGGAAGAGCTTCCCGTTGTTGTCTTCCTTGTCGCCGCACAGCAGGTAGTACCGGCCCTTGGGAACCTTGCCGGTCAGGTAGGTCGCCTGCAGCTTGCCGACGCCCAGCATGTCGAAGGTGATGTAGTAGTCCAGGTCGCAGTTCTCGATGATCCGGTCGTAGGCGATGACCTTCACCTTGTCCTTGTGCGCCGCGTCGACGACAGGGGCCATGACGCCGCTGCTGACGGGGATGACGACGAGGACGTTGACGCCCTTGGTGAGCATGTTCTCGATCTGGGAGATCTGCTTGCGCTCGTCGCCGTCGGCGGACGTCGCGTACACTTCGGCGCCCAGCTTCTTCGCTGCTGCGACCATGTAGTCCACGTCCCTCTTCCAGCGCTCGAGCCTGAGGTCACCGACGGACACGCCGATAACGACGCCCTTCTTCCCGCCCTCCTTCGAACCTTCGGCCCACAGCTGGGGCAGCGCGAGGAGGCAGGCAAGGATCAGGACGACCAGTGCGATTCTTCTTCCGTGCATTCCAGTACTCCTTTCTCCACGATCATCTCCCCGGGTCAACGGCCCGGTCTATTGGCAGGAGCGCCGCTCCATCCAATCCGTCGCGGTCCTCCCGGCCCCCGTGGGCAGGGAAAGTCACAACCAACGCATCTGCTCACCGCATGATGAAATGCTCACGCATCTTACAGCAGCACATCTCCGTTGTCAATCTTGAGTCTTTTGGCTGGCCTGATGGGGCAATTAACACATCCATGAGCCGAACCTCTATTTGCGTCAGTGTCGCCTTCGCGGCGAGTTGAGACTCCTCTTTCTCTTCCTGCAAGGAACGACAACAATTATCTCCTGGAAAAATCATTTGTAACATAGCAATTTCCTTTTGTCAATCCGATTCATTCGGCGGCGGCATGTGTCCATCCTCAAGCTGGGCCACAGAGCCTGGTTGGCAACCTCGATGGGCTTCTGCTCGCCCGCCGTCTCCGCCGTCTTGCCTGCTGAGTCGTCCATCATGTTCGTCAGGCAGGCATTCGGACCTCCAGCCTTCCAGCAGGGCACCTTTGCGGATCTTGGGGGGACAGTGTCATGCAGATTCGCCAGCCCATGGATCATCCGTTGACATTCTGGACGTCCTTGTTATACTGCATCTGCTTCAGCACGTTTCGATTCATAAAGATGTTCGATGGTCCTTCACAGGTGGTGTTCGCGCCTCTGATCGTGACGCTTCGTCCGCTGGAATAGAATCCAGGCCGTGAGTGGAACGATCGAATCTTCCCGCAACGGAGAAGGCGGTATCGACAACGACGCCATGGGCGACAGATCAACGCGCGATTTCCTGAGCAAACACTCACCCCGCGAGCAGAAGCCCCTGTCATCTTCTTTGTTGAGGGGGGGAAAGCTGGAAAGGAGGCTGCACGACCTGAATTGCTTCTCTGTCCTTGGCTCATCGTTCTCGACAAGTCTGTGAACAGGAGGAAGTGAATGAAAAGACGAGTTCTCTGTGCACTGGTCCTTCTCGCGGCGGTTGTGTGCTCCCTTGGAGCCCAGACCCGGGGCGAGGCGTACTGGACCAAGGGGCTGTCGATCGTTGCCGGCGGTCCGACAACGCAGTATCCCGCGCACAAGGGCCCATTCAGGATCGCGGTTGTCAACGGGTTCGCCGGCAACATGTGGCGACTGCAGACGCTGCAGACGGTGAAAGCCTACGCGCTCAAGCCGGACGTCAAACCTGAGCTGAAAGAGCTGAAGGTCGTCAGCGTCGGCAACGACGTGGCCGACCAGATCGCGGCAATCGACAACTTCATTGCCGCCGGCTACGATGCTGTGCTCTTCATCGCCATCAATCCCACGGCGTTCGACGCGGTCATCAAGCGCGCGGCGAGGGCAGGGACGATCCTGGTCCCGTTCGACAACGTGCTGAACACGCAGGCCGTCGTCCAGGTCTACCAGGACAACAAGGGCCTGGGGAAATACTGGGCAGAAGCCCTCGTCAACCATATCCCGGGCAAGGCGGGGAGAGTGCTCGAGGTGCGGGGCGTCCTGGGATACCTGGCGGACAAGGATCGGCATGACGGCGCCGCTGCCGTGTTCAAGAACTACCCGGGCATCAAGGTCACCGAGGTGGTCGGGCAGTGGGACACGGGGACCACGCAGAAGGTCGTGGCGGATGCCATTGCGACCCACGGGAAGTTCGACGGGTTCCTGTGCCAGTACGGCACCGTCGGCGTCATCAACGCCATGCTGGACACGAAGCATCCCCTGGTCCCCGTCGCGGGCGACCAGGAGAATGGGGTCCTGATGGGCCTGGCGAACAACAAGATCCCCGGCGGAACCGCGGGAATCTCCCCCAGCATATCCGCGGTGGCGCTGAAGGCCGCGATCGCGCTCTGCAAGGGGTACAAGGTCCCGACGAACTGCGTCACCGCGACCCCGCAGCCCATCGCCAACGAGGATCTCAAGGCGGGGGTGAACTACTTCCCCAACCTGTCCCCGAACTTCACCTGCACGGTGAGCTTCCCGGATGCTGACATCAACTTGACGCCCGAAGAGATCATGAACCAGACCGCTGAGAACCAGTAGGATGAACGTGCGTTCCGCGGGCGGCACCAGCCGCCCGCGGAGCCCCATGATCAAAGGAGGCGCGGATGGACGGCCAGAGCCTCGTCCTCGAAGCGCGAAACGTCAGTAAGAACTACGGAGCCGTCGAGGCCCTGAAGAACGTCACCTTCGGCTGCTCGTCGCACTCGATCCACGCGATCGTCGGGGAGAACGGCGCCGGCAAGAGCACCCTGATGAAGATCATCGCCGGCGTCGCGCAGCCGAGCGCGGGCGAGATCGTTCTCATGGGCACTCCCCTGCGCCTGTTCTCGCCCATCGATGCATTGCGCTCGTCGATCGTCAGCGTGTTCCAGGAGCTGTCCATAATTCCAGACCTGACGGTTGCGGAGAATATCTCTCTCAGCCTTCAGCGTCCGCAGAAGAGCACATTCTCGAGCCTGAAGCGGGAGTGCACGCGGGCGGAGGAAATCCTTGCCCGCATGAAGTGCGAAGACATCGACCCGCGCGCCGTGTGCTCCACCCTTTCGCTCTCCCGGCTGCAGCTCGTCGAGATCGCCAAGGCCCTGGGCAGCCGTCCGACGGTCCTCATCCTGGACGAGGCAACCTCGGCCCTGACCGCCGCGGACGCGCAGAAAGTGTTCGAGCTCCTGAAAGGGCTCCGCGCCGAAGGGCGTCTCGATGCTGTACATCACGCATCACCTCCGGGAGGTGGAGCTGATCGCTGACACCTGCTCCGTCTTTCGCAACGGGGAACGTGTCGGCACCTTCCCGCAGGGGACGAAGACGCAGGAAGAGATCGTCACGATGATGCTGGGGCGGCCCCTCTCGACGATCTTCCCCGCGAAGAACGCGATGGCGGGCTCTCCCCGTGACGTCGTCCTCGAGGTGTCTTCCCTCCGGTGGTACGACAGGCTGCGCGACATTTCCTTCACCGTCGGGAGGGGGGAAATCCTCGGCATCGGGGGCATCGACGGGCAGGGACAGAAAGACCTCCTCTATGCCCTCTTCGGTGTGCTGAAGAACGTCCGGGGAGACGTCAGGCTCGACGGCCGCAAGGTGTCCCTCAAGAGCCCGTGGGCGATCGTCCGGGCCGGCGGCAATCTCGTCATGATCCCCGAGGATCGAAAGAGCGAGGGACTGTTCCTGACGATGTCGATCCTCAAGAACATCTCCTTCGCGGCCCTGAGGAAGCTGTCGCGGGGACTGTTCATCAACAGGCAGTCCGAGACGAAAGCGGTGAACGAGATGATCGGCCGGCTGCAGATCCGCGTGGACTCGATCAACAACGCCATCGACAGCCTCTCAGGTGGCAACCAGCAGAAGGTCGTCATCGCGAAGTGGCTCCTCCTGCGATCCCACTGCATTCTCCTGATGGATCCCACGCGCGGAATCGACGTGGGAACGAAGCAGGAGATCTACGCCCTCCTGCGCTCCATGGCCGACCAGGGCACCGCCATCCTCCTGTACTCCACCGATTACAACGAGCTGGTCGGGCTGTGCGACCGGGTTCTCATCATGTACAAGGGGAACATCGTGACGACCCTTGTCGGCGACCAGATCACCGACAAGAATATCCTCGTATCGTCGCTGAACCTGAACCAGGCCCCCCGGGGGGCGCCAGTCGAGGACCACAATGAACGGAAATAACGGCGGGAGAAGGCTTTCGGCATTCCACTTCTTCATCCGCAAGCAGTACCGTGTTGCGATCGCCCTCGGTCTGCTCGTCCTGCTGCTCGTGGTGCTCATGATCGAATACCCGGGGAAGCTCTCGGCGTACTTCTTCACCGCGTGGTCCAACCAGGGGGCCGGTCTCGCCTTTGCCTCCGTCGGGCAGACGATTGTCGTCCTGACCTCCGGGATCGACATGTCGATCGGCAGCACCCTCGCGCTTTCCAACTGCCTAGCCTCGGTCTTCCTCAATGGGACCGGGTGGCAGGTTGCAATCGGGCTCCTGCTCGTGCTCGGCGTCGGGCTCGCCTGCGGCCTGCTCAACGGCATCATCATCGCGTATGCCCGGATCCAGCCGATCATCGCGACGATCACGACCAGTGCCATCTATTACGGGATCGCCCTCTTCATCCGCCCGATCACGGGCGGCTCGGTGTCCGAGGGGCTCAGCGATGCACTGACGTACGACATCTTCGGCGTCCCGACATCCCTGGTCCTCGTCCTGGCCGTCGTCATTCTCTTCTGGACCCTGGTGCGCAAGACGAGGCTGGGCACGGGGCTCTACGCTGTCGGATCCGCGGAGCGCTCCGCGTTCCTCTCCGGGGTCAAGGTGAGGCAGGTCAAGATCGCCGCCTACGTGTTCTCGGGATTCTTCGCCGCACTGGGCGGCCTGTTCCTGAGTCTCCAGACCCTGAGCGGGGACGCCTCGGTTGGCCTGAGCTACACGATGAACTCCGTCGCCGCCACCGTCATCGGGGGGACCACCCTGGCGGGAGGAGTCGGCGGGCCGTACGGCTCCCTGATCGGCACGTACCTGCTGCGGACCCTGCGAAGCACCATGTTCTTCGCCGGTGTCGCTCCCATGGCGCAGCCCCTGTTCGAGGGAATCATCCTGATCGTCGCCATTTCCATAGGTTCGATCCGGCTCGTCAACATCAGGAACAGGATGGACCTGTTCAGGTAAGGAAGATGAAGAGACTCAACAACCCGATCATCATCTCCCTCATCGGCGTCGTGGTCATCCTCGTCGTCGGGAGCATCTTCTTCCCGCAGATGATGACGCTCAACTACCTTCTGCAGCAGCTGCAGGTGGCCTCGTTCCTGGGCATCGCCGCGGCGGGGGCGATGCTGGTCATCCTCCTCGGCCAGATAGACCTGTCGCTGCCGTGGACGCTGACGGCCGCCGCGATCATCTCCTGCGCGCTGAGCCCGCGCGGGATCGCCGTCTCGCTGAGCGCCGGGCTGCTCGTGGGAGTGATCGACGGGCTGATAAACGGCTTCGGGGTGGCATACCTGCGGCTCCCCTCGATGATCTGGACCCTCGCGATGAACTTCATCTTCCTCGGCATCTCGGTCTTCATCACGGGAGGCTTCATGCCGCAGGGGCACCCCGTCGCGCTGATGAAGGTCCTGGGGATCGGCAGAACCCTCGGGGTCCCCAACGTTGTCATCGTCTGGGCGGTCGTGTCCTGCATCCTGATCCTCATGCTGACGAGGACGAAGTTCGGCCGCACCATCTACGCCGTCGGGATCAGCGAGAAGGTGGCCTTTCTCTCCGGCGTCAACTCCAACCGCGTGATCATGGTGCTGTTCGTCCTCTCGGGTGTTGCCAGCGCCGTCACGGGGATGCTCCTCTCGGGGTACTCCAACCAGGCATTCCAGGCCATGGGAGAGCCCTACCAGATCCCCGCCCTGGCCGCCGTCGTCATCGGCGGCACGAGCATGAGCGGCGGCCGCGGCTCCTACCTGGGGACCATCACGGGGGTCATCTTCATCACCTTCCTGTCCAGCCTTCTCTCCGTCCTGCAGATCCCCGGAGGCGGGGCGGCAGATCGTCTACGGCATCATCATCATCTCCATGCTTCTGACCTACACGCGGCGCAAGGAGGACCGCTGACCGGGGCGGATCCCTGGCAGTCCGTCAGAAGCACGCCCGCATCAGCTTCAGCTGACCCCGTGACGTTCCTCCTCCGCGATGATCAGCTCCCGGTCCGCCCTCTTCTCCTCGGTCACCGCGGGTGTCATGGCTCTGTGGAAGTCGATCGAGTTCTGCTCGAACGTCTGTCCGAAGTCGAGCGCGTCCTCGTGCCCTGCCATCGCAGAGGAGGCGAGCCCGCCAGCAGGTGTTCGGAGAAGTCCCCGCCCCCCTGCTCGACGATCACCGCAATCTCGAACATGTCATCCATCTCCGCCCGGCCCAGGTTCCAGTCCGCGGCCAGCGTGACCTCCCCCTCGCCCCCGATCGGCGTCAGTACTGCTCCAGCTTCCCGTTGAGCTGCTGCGTGAGGTCGAAGATCTTCTCCAGGGTCGCGACGTCCGCGGAACCGTCGATGCTCGGGGATTCCTTGTAGGCCTTGGCGAGCCGCAGGTTCCACTTCTTGCACGTCTCCGTGGCGCCCCATTTCCTGTAGACCTCGTTCAGGTCCTCGGCGACCCAGAACAGGATCGAGAAATTGCGGAAACGGTAGATGAGGAGCTCCTCCGCGCCTGCCTCCCGCAGCAGCCGCAGCGTGTCCTTCCACGGATCCTTGTGGATGGCGACATAGTCGTCCATCTGGTCCGGATTGATCTCGATGACGAAACAGTATCTCTTCTTCATGATCCGCCTCCTGCAGGCATGGGCGCCGGATTGAGCACGCACCCCACGGTCCCGGGTCGAATGAGCGCAGAAACGGGAGAACCTCCGACGGTCAGCGCGTGATCGCCGCGACCGCCTCGTAGAAGGTCTCGACCGGGGCCCCGTCCAGGAGGCCATCCAGGTCCTTTCCCAGCTGCTTGAAGTAGGGCGTCGCCCCGTGAAGATCGAAGGCGGCCTTGTCCGCATACTGCTCGTAGAACATGAATGACGCCGGGTCCGACGTGGAGCGGTGGAAGATGTAGCTCAGCGCGCCCTTCTCGTTCTGCACCTGGGGAACCATGGCCTTCAGGATGTCCTCGACCTTCTTTTCCTTCCCGGCCCGTGCCTTCAGCGATGCGACAAGTACGATCATTCAGCCCTCCTCCTACCCCTGCGGGTTGATGAACACCTTGACTCCCTCGCCCCTGCGCAGCACCTCGATCGCCTCCCCCGTCTTCTCCAGGGGGAAGGTGTGCGTGATGAGAGGCGCGAGGTCCAGGATCCCCTTTTCCAGGATCTCCACCGCGCGGGGGAACGACGCGTTGGCGATCCACGTTCCCAGCAGCTGCGCCTCCTTGACTGTGATCTGTGACGGCGCGATGGACGACACTGCCTTCATGTTGATCCCGAAGAGGAGCACCTTGCCTCCCTTGCGGACCGCCTCGAGTGCCGCGGCCAGCTGCGTGCCCACGACCTCGATGACGATATCCGCCCCGAGACCCGTGGCTTTCCGGACCACGGCCTGCAGGTCCTGGCGCTGTCGGGTCGAGCACGACGTCCGCGCCGCTGTCCAGGGCGAACTGTCTGCGCAGTGCCGCGGGTTCGGAGACGACGATGGGAGAGGCTCCGCAGGCCTTCATCAGCTTCACGAACATCAGGGCGATGGGTCCGGCCCCGAGGATGAGCACACTGTCGCCGGGATTGGCCCGTACCTTGTTCATTCCATTGACTGCGCAGGCGAGCGGCTCCGCGAACGCGGCAATCTGGGGCTTCACCGCGTCCGAAATGGGGTGCGCGACCCTTTCCGACATGCGGACGTATTCGGCGAACCCCCCGTGCGCCCCGATCCCCATGGGGATGATGTTCTCGCACGCGTTGGGCATGTTCAACCGGCAATACCTGCAGACACCACAGTAGTTGTTCGGGTTGACAACCACCCTCTGGCCCGCCCGGACGTTCTTCACGTCCGGGCCGACCTCCACGACCCGGCCTGCAAGCTCGTGCCCGAGGATCGTCCCCGGCGTTGCCACGTACCCGGGCGGAACCTCCATGATGTGGACATCCGTCCCGCAGACGGAACAGGTCTCCACCTGGCAGATCACGTCATCACGCTTCTCGATGCGCGGTGTCTCGACGTCCCTGACGACGAGCTTTCCCACGCCCTCGAAGACCGCCGCGCGCATCCGCGCTGGTATCTTTGCCATCGTCCTTCTCTCCCTGGTCAGACGCTGAGGCCCGCCACGAAGCCTTCGCGTGTCGCCTGCAGCGCCTGGCGCGGCTTCACCGCGTCTCCGGCGGTGAGGACCTGCTCCGCGGCGCCCTTCAGCTCTCCCACGAGACTGTTCTCCCTGTTCATTCCGAGGGCGAGCACCACCATGTCCCCCGGGTAGTCTTTCCGTTCACCATTCACCTCGGCGGTCACGCCGCCTGCCGATACCTCCACGACCTCCGCCTGGAGCACGGTCCGCACCCCGTAGTGATCCAGGAGCTGCAGGAGTGCCGGCAGGACGCCGCTCACCACGTCGGGGGCGAGCCGGTCCACTTTCTCGAGAATCGTCACCTTTCTCCCGAGCCAGCCGAGATGCACCGCCGTCTCCAGCCCCACGAGGCCGCCCCCGAGCACGACGACGGATTTCGCAGGCTCGCGCCTGCCCGTCAGGACATCCTGGGCCAGGACGACATTCGCTCCGCGGATACCGGGGACGTCCGGGACCATGGGAACGGAGCCAGCCGCGATGATTATGGAGTCGGGTTTCAGCCCTTCGGCCATTGTCCGCGTGAACGTCGTCTCCAGGCGCACGTCGACGCCCAGCTGGGCGAGCTCGGTGCGCGCCCACGACACGTAGCTGGTCACCTCGCCCTTGTAGGGCGGAAAGGCCGCCGCGTTGAACTGCCCGCCGAGGGAGGGCCGCGTCTCGTAAAGGCTCACCGCGTGCCCCCGTACCGCCGCAGCGCGGGCAGCCTCGAGGCCGGCGGGCCCGCCGCCCACCACGACGACCCTCTTCTTTTTCTGTGGCGCGTGAGAGGAGAGTTCCCCCTCGTGTCCCAGCTCCGGATTCACAAGGCAGGAGATGGGGTTGCCGATGCCGAGATTCCCGATGCAGCCCTGCATGCAGCCGATACACTGCCGGATGCGGTCGTACTGGCCCTTCTTCGCCTTCTCGGGCAGGTGCGGGTCGGCCAGGGAGCCGCGTCCCATGGCGATGATGTCCGCCATGCCCGCCCGCAGGATGCTCTCGGCGAGGATGGGCTCGTTGATCCGTCCCACGATGATCACGGGGATCGACACCGCCTTCTTGACCGCCGCGGCAGAGTCCGCATTCCACGCGTGCGTCTCCGCCATGGACGGGACCGTGTACCCGTCCCCGTAGGTGCCCGACGTGATGTCGATGGCGTCGACGCCGCACTCCTCCAGCATCATCGCAATGGCGCGCGTGTCGTGCAGCTTGCGGCCGCCCGGCATCCCCTCGTGGGACGAGATGCGGAAGAGCAGCGGAAAGTCCTTTCCGACCTTGGCCCGCACGTCCGTGATGATCTCCCTGGCGAAGCGCAGCCGGTTGGAGAGGACCCCCCCGTACTGGTCGACGCGCTTGTTGGTGTACGACGAGAGAAACTCGGCGATGAGGTACCCGTGACCCCCGTTGAGCTCAACTCCGTCGAAGCCCGCCTTCCTGGCCCGCAGGGCCGCGTCGCCGAACCTGCCGACCATGCTCGCTGATCTCCGCCGCCGAAAGCTCGTGGGGGATCTCCTGGTTCTCCGGGCAGGGGATCGCGGAGGGCGCGACGGGCTGGACGCCCGTGTTGATGAGGTGATTGGTCTGGCGGCCGGCGTGCACGAGCTGGGCGACGATCTTCGCGCCCGCCGCGTGCACGCGGCGCGTGAGCTCCGCGTGGCCCGCAACCTGCGCGTCCTCGTAGAGCGCGGCCTGGTTGGGGAACCCGCGCGCGTCCGGGGTCACTGCATAGTTCTCCGTGAACAGCAGCCCCCATCCCCCGCGGGCTTTCTCCTCGTGGTACGCGATGTACCGCTCGGTGGCCTCCCCGCTCTTCTCACAGTAGTTGCAGACCATCGGGGACACGGCCAGCCGATTGGGTATCTGCATCTTCCCGATCCTGCACGGCGAAAACAGCGTCTTCAGCACAATCTTTCCCCTTGAAGGCCCCGGTGTGCCGGGCTTGGTCGCCCTGCGCACCGGGGCACATCTTTCACGGCGATCTACTTCTGGACGTAGATCTTGTTGGCGGCCAGGTACAGGTCGACGTTGCTCTTGTCGACGTAGTTGATCGCGGTCTCAATCCTGTTCGGGGTGAGCTTCGCGCCCGCCGCCTTGTTGTCCGTGGACAGCAGGGCCGTCCGCAGGTAGTAGTTGGCGCTGATCAGGTTGAACATGGCCCAGTACAGCATGGTGGCGTCGTCCTGGATGATGGTTCCCCTGATGACTCCCTGCTTGATCATGTTCAGCGTGTCGGAGTCGCGGTCCAGGCCGATGATGTCGACCTTGCCCACCAGCTTCGCCTCCTTCACCGCCGTGACCGCGCCCATGGCGCCCGTCGCGTCGCAGCAGACGAACCCGTTGAGGTCGGGGTTGCGCACGAGGATGTCCTTCGCCGCCTGGATGGAGACCATCGGATCGGTCTTCGTGTTGCCGATGGCCACGACCTTGATGTCGGGGTATTCCTTGAAGGCATCCTCGAAGCCCTTCTGGCGCCCGTCGAACAGGCCCTTGCCGGGATAGGTGAGGATGGCCACCTTGCCCTTCCCGCCCACGCTCTCCGCGTACTTCTTGCCGCCGACGTAGCCGAGGTCGTGCTGGTTCGTTCCGAGCCAGGTGTCCCTCTTGCTGGTGACCACGTCACCCGAGAACGTGCAGACGGGGATCCCCTGTGCCACGGCCTTGTTGATCGACGGGGCGAGCCCCTCGTCCCAGCCCAGGACGACGATGCCGTTCGGCTTCTTGGAGATCACGGATTCCAGGTTCGCCACCATCTGGGCGGTGTCGTCGTTGTCCGACCCCACCCACGAGGTCTTCACGCCGAACAGCTCGCCCGCCGTCTTCCACGCGTACTTGTGCGCGTTCCAGTACTCGATGGTGTTGATGCAGTTGACGACCACGTACTCCTTGTTCGGCTCGATCATCGACCACAGCGTCTTGGTCTTGGGCGCGGCGGTCACGGCCGGGGCCACCGCAACCATCATCACGATGAACAGACACCCCGCCAGCACGAGAGACCCTTTTCTCACACCACTCACTGCAGGTACCCTCCTTGGGAAAGTGTGGGTTGTCGCAGGCTCCCCCGACGGCAACCCTTCCGCCGGGGCATATCACCAAGTCCCCCCTGGAGACTCATGGCCCGTTCTGTGTCATCGCCTTTTCCGCGTGGGCAATGACCCGAGCTGACTTCCGCCTCTCGTTGAGCTGGTCCACGAGGATTGCCAGGATCAGGATCGCTCCCGTGAGGAGGGTCTGGACGTAGACGTTGACGTTGAGCAGGTTCAGCGAGGTGGACAGCAGCTGCATGAAGAAGGCGCCGAGGAACGCGCCCAGCACCGTGCCCTCTCCGCCGTTGAGGCTGGCCCCGCCGATGATGCAGGCGGTGAGCACGCGCAGCTCGACCCCCGGGCCGATGGTGACCGAGGAGGAGCCGAACCGGGCGGTGATGATGATTCCCGCGACGCCCGCCATGATGCCGGTGAGCGAATAGATGCCGATCTTCACCCGGTTCACCTTGATGCCGCTCAGCCGCGCTGCGTTCTCGTTGCCGCCCACGTAGTAGCTGGTGCGCAGGATGCGCGACCGGCGAAGGATGATCTCGAACACGATGACCAGGAAGATCAGGATGAACACCGGGTACTGGATGCCCAGGAGCCTCCCCTGCCCGATATTGTTGAAGGCGTCCGGCAGGCCCAGCACGGACTTGCCGTTGGCAAGCAGGAGGAAGGCTCCCTTCAGGAACATCTGCATGCCCAGCGTCGTGATGAACGGGTTGAGGTTCATGCGCGCGACAAGGATGCCGTTCGCAAAGCCGCCGAGGAAGGCGGCGACAAGGGCGATGATGATGGAGGGCACGATGGGCACGCCGCCGACCATGCAGACGCCGACCACCACGCCGGTGAATGCCAGGTTGGAGCCCACGCTCAAGTCCAGCCCGCCGGACACCAGGAGCACCACCATGCCGATGGCGATGATGCCCTCGACGGAAAGCCCGAGGAACATCGACTCCAGGTTCTGCGGAGAGAGGAAGTACGGGGAGGCGAAGGACATCGCGATGAAGCCCGCGACGATGACAAAGAAGAGCGCGGACTCCCGCATTGCCAGCAGCGAGCGCAGGACCCGTCTCAGCTCACCGCCACGATACGCACCGTCTTGCATAGGTCTCCATCTCCCGAAAGAGAGCCCCGCTCTCAGTTCAACCCGGACGCAGAGGTGAGGATGTTCTGCTCGGAGAACTCCTCCCGTGTCAGCTCCCGCCGCACCCGCCCGTGGTACATGACGATGATGCGGTCGCAGATTCCAATGAGCTCGGGCAGGTCGGAGGAGATGACAATCGCTCCTCCCCCGCCCAGGGCATAGTCGCGGATTTTCTCGTAGATCTCCGAGCGTGCGCCCACGTCGACGCCGCGCGTGGGCTCGTCGAAGATGAGCACGCGCGGCTGGGTTCCCATCCAC
This sequence comes from uncultured Spirochaetota bacterium, assembly GCA_963733835.1. Taxonomy (GTDB): domain Bacteria; phylum Spirochaetota; class Spirochaetia; order SZUA-6; family Fen-1364; genus CAVTER01. Next base: position 135,273 of record CAVTER010000001.1, on the reverse strand, counting down.
GCGGCAAGGAGGCACTTCTGCTGGTTGCCCCCGGACAGGGTCATCACCTTCTGACTGAGAGAGGTGGCCTTGACGTTGAAGCGCTGCACGTTGTCGCGCGTGTAGCGCTGGATGGTCCCGCCCCTCATCATGCCGCCGCGGGAAAACCGGTCCAGCGAGGGGGCAATCATGTTGAAGGTAAGGGGAAAGTTGAGGAACAGCCCCAGAGTCTTCCTGTCCTCCGTGATGTACGCGATCCCCCTGCGGATGGCCTCGCTCACGCTGCGGATCTTCAGCTCCGCGCCGTCCATCTCGATGCGGCCGCCGCAGAGCGGCTCCAGGCCCGCGAGGCCGCGCGCCATTTCCGTCCTGCCCGCGCCCACCAGGCCCGCCACCCCGAGGATCTCGCCTCGCTTCAGGGAGAACGACACGTCCCGGAACGCCCCCGGGGAGGACAGGCCCTGCACGCGGAAGAAGGTCTCCCCGATCGTGCGCTGCTGCGCCGCACCCGAGTACAGGTCCACGATCTCCCGCCCGACCATCAGCGTGATGAGATCCATGGTCGACACGTCGCGCGGGTCTTTCGCGTCTATATACTGTCCGTCGCGCATGACCATCACCCTGTCAGCGAGACGGAAGACTTCTGACAGCTTGTGCGTGATGTAGATGAAAGACAGCCCCTCCTTCTTCAGCGTCTCGATCATCTGGAAGAGCAGCCCGACCTCGCTTTCCGTGAGGGAGCTTGTCGGCTCGTCGAGGATCAGCACTTTCGGGTTCTGGGAGACCGCCTTGAGGATCTCGATGAGCTGCTGCTGCCCCAGCGACAGGTGCTTCACGAGCGTGCGGGGATTGATCCGCAGGTCGAACCTCTGCATCAGGGCATCGGTATCCCGGTAGAGCTTTCCCAGCCTGACCAGCCCCATGCGGTTGACCGGCTGCCGGTTTGCGAAGATGTTTTCCGCGATGGACATGCTGCCCACCATGGACAGCTCCTGATAGACCATCGATATCCCGGCCCTGATGGCGTCATGGGCAGAGCCGAATCGGACCTCCCTGCCGTCCAGGACGATGCGCCCCGCATCCGGCAGCAGCACGCCGGCGATCATCTTGGTGAGTGTCGACTTGCCCGCGCCGTTCTCCCCCAGGATGGCGAGCAGCTCACCCCGGCGAAGGCCGAAGGTGAGGTCATGAACCGCCAGGACACCCGGGAATCTCTTGGTCAGGGTCTCGACTCTCAGTACGTCGCTCATCGCTCACCCCGCCTGGACGGTCCGCGTCCTACCGATCCAGGACCTTCTTCCTCAGGTACTCCATGACTCCCGCTGCGTCATTCCGGGCCTGGAACTGGCGGATGGTCTGGATGTCCAGCGTCTCGGCGATGCGCTCAAAAGTCTGGATCATGCGCAGCGCCAGCGAGCATGCCTCGAAGGGGTCCTCGCGGAAGGGGAACATGTCCAGCGTCACGTACCCGTCATACGACGACTGCTTCAGGTGCCAGAAGAACTCCAGGTTCGCCCAGATGTTGACCGAGCCGGCCATGAGGTCGTCGTCCCAGTTCCCATAGGCATCATTGAAGTGGATGTTGAAGAGCTTCCCCGCCCTGTCGAAGAGCCGGAGGGACTCCGAGGGATTCTCCTGGGCGAAAAGCGAATGCCCATAGTCGAGCACGCACCCGAAGTTCGGCCGGTTCACCTCGTTCACGATGAGCAGGGCCTTTGCCGCCGAGCCGGCAAGAGAGAACATGCGCGGCTCCTTGGGCTTGAACTCGTAGCAGACCTTCAAATCGGGGGCATAGTCCATGAGCTCCCGCATGGAGGAAACCGTGGTGTCCCACAGCTCGTCATAGTTGCACTGGAAGTAGTAGTCGAAACCGTCCTGCCCGGGCCACAGCGAGGACACGTTGGCTTTGAGCTCCCGCGCGATGTCGAAGCTTCTCTTGACGAGGTCGATCGCTTTCTGACGTATCGCCTTGTCGGTATTGCTGAAGGCTCCATACTTGAAGATCGGGTCGCTGAATATGTTCGGGTTGACCGCGTTGATCTTCAGGCCGTTGTCGCTCGCCATCTTCTGGACTTCGCTGGGCGAGATGCCCGTGAAGTCGGAGGTATGAAGGTCGAAGGATTCGGCGCCCTTGATCCGGGCAACCATCTTGATCTGGTCCTGAAGGCTCTGCGCGGGTCGATACCCACCCCCGACAAAGCGATCAGAAGCGAAACTGACGCACCAGAGGCCAACGCCGAGCTTGAGCTTTCGCGCCATATCCTGCCCCTCCATTTATCGTTCGGATTGCCCCGAGAGTGATGCCGCCATCTAAACACAGTGCGAACATGTTGTCAACGAATTTCGGTGATCTTTCAAGGTTCGGCTGCCGGTTTCTGCTTCACATTTGAACCGTATTCCCAAGTTGTTTTTCAGTAAAGAATTGTTCCGTGGGTGCTCTCCCGGTGCGTGGGGAGTTTCTCGAAGAACTGCCGTTTCGATATGTACAAGCTGAGATTCCGAAGGTATAATCTAAACAAGATTCAACACAGATGAATCGCCTCGAGGGGAAAAGAGCCCGCGCGTTCCTCGCGCATTCTCCTCGGGACCAGAGAGGTTCGCAATGGCGCCCAAGATCAGGCAGATTGCCAAGATCGCACAAGTCTCTCCCGCCACCGTATCCCTGGCGTTGAACAACAGGCCGGGCGTGAGCCCCGCGACGCGCGCGCGCATCATCTCGATCGTGGACGAGATGACCAACCGCAACGGCGGCACCTCCTTCCGCACCTCGATCAGGGGTTCGGTCAGGTTCCTCAAGGTTGTCAAGCACAGCCATATCGTCAATCGGGACCACGACGTGTTCATTGCCGCATACGTTGAGGGCATGGACATGGGAGCGCGGACGCACGGCTACAATCTCGAGATCACGCACATCACGGTGGACCAGATCAGCGATTTCGTCAGCCACCTCAACAGCTGGCCCAGCAAGGGCCTCGTCGTCCTCGGCACCGAGCTCAACGCCTCTGACATCCTTGCATTCGAGAGCGTGAACGTGCCGATTGTCGTCGTGGATACGACGTTCGATCACATACGGCTGGACTTCGTCGACATGAACAACACGGAGGCCCTCTTCCAGATCGTCAGGTATTTCAAGGACAACAACCACCGCGACATCGGCCTGATCTGGAGCGAGGGCGTCGAGGCGCGGAACTTCGAGCTTCGCCGCAGCGCCTTCGAGCAGGCTGTGCGCTTTCACGGGCTGCCCTTCAGTGCGCGCAACGTCATCTCGGTGGATTCCACCTTCAGCGGCGCCTACGAGGGCGTGCTCCAGTATCTGAAGAAGAAGCCGCAGCTCCCGACTGCTCTTGTCTCCGCCAACGACCTCATCGCATCAGCCTGCCTGAAGGCCTTCAAGGAGACGGGCATCCGCGTCCCTGATGATATCTCCATCATCGGCTTCGACAACCTGCCGATGTGCGAGATGCTCGATCCCCCGCTGACCACGATGAGAGTATCCAAGCACCAGATCGGGGAAATCGCCGTCCAGCTCCTGCTGGACCGCATCAACGGGGGCCCCGGCATGCCGATGCGGAAGGTCTCCGTCGGAGGAGACCTCGTCATCCGCAAGAGCGTGCGCTGCCTCCCGCCGCAGGCCTGACGACACCGGTTCCTGCGGCAGGGTTCGGCTCGTCGACGGCGCGTGACCCCGCGCTTCCTCCCGGGCGCGCACACCACCGTCGGTCTCCCCCGTCCACGCAGCCAGGGGGGGGAGATGTCCAGGGAGCGATGACGGGCAATCGACTTCGGGTTGACAGCGCCAAAGCACTTCTGTTAGAATAGGCGTGAGCAAAAGATCGGTTTCTGAGCAATTATCTGGAATGACCTGGGCGGTGCTGCGCCGCCCTGCGGAAGGAACATGAGCAACTGCCTGGTTGAGATGAAAGGGATCGTCAAGCATTTCCCTGGCGTGCTCGCGCTCGATCACGTCGATTTCGAGCTCCAGCCCGGCGAGGTCCACATGCTGCTGGGCGAGAACGGGGCCGGCAAGAGCACCCTCATCAAGGTCCTGAGCGGCGCCTACAACTGCGACGCCGGTGAGATCCTGGTGAAGGGAGAGAAAGTGGACATCCTCTCTCCCCTCGACGCCTTGAACCGCAACCTCCGCTTCATCTACCAGGAGCTGAACCTCGTCCAGCAGATGGACGTGGCGCGCAACATGTTCCTCGGGGTGGAGCCGACCCTCGTGCCCGCCCTTGGCATCGTGAACACGCGCCGGCTGTACGGGCTGGCGAAGGAATACCTCGCCCGCTACCACATGGACCTCGATCCCCACGAGCCGGTCGAGAACCTCAGCGTCACGCAGCAGAAGATGATCGAGATCGCCAAGGCCCTGGTCGCCAAGGTCTCGGTGCTCGTGCTGGACGAGCCCACCGACGTTCTCGAGGACCAGGCGCGCCAGGAGCTGTTCGACATCATCCGGCGGCTCAAGAGCGAGCACGAGATCGGCTTCATCTACATCTCTCACCGCTACGCCGAGGTGCACCAGCTGGGCGACAGGGTCACCATCCTCCGCGACGGGCGGCGCGTGGGCACCTGGCCCATCGCCGAGATCTCCCTGGACGAGATCATCGAGAAGATGACCGGCGGCAAGGAGCGCTACGAGACGCCGGCGGAATCCAGGACACGGGGAGAGGTGACGCTCAGCGTGCGCGAGATCGCGCGGCCGCCGAGGCTCAACGGCATTTCCTTCGACGTGCGCCGGGGGGAAATTGTCGCGGTCACCGGCCTGATGGGCGCGGGCAAGACGGAGCTGGCGCGCGCCATCGCGGGCATCGACCGGCCCGAGACCGGGACGGTGTTCGTCGATGGGAAGGAAGTCGTCAGCGCGGACGCGGCCGACGGGATCAGGAACGGCATCGCCTACATGACCGAGAACCGCAAGTCCGAGGGGCTCATCCTGGGCCAGACCATCCAGAGCAACTACGCCCTGCCCAGCATCCGCCGCCTCAGCCCTGTCGGCCTGGTGGACTACCGCACCGTGGGCAGCGAGATCGACACCCTCATGCAGAAGCTCCAGGTCAAGGCGGCGGGCAGGAGCGTGGTCGCCGGGCATCTCTCGGGGGGGAACCAGCAGAAGGTCGTCCTCGCCAAGTGGCTGGGAACCTCCTGCCGCGTGCTGCTGGTGGACGAGCCGACGCGGGGCATCGACATCAAGGGCCGGGCCGAGGTGTACCGTATCCTCCAGGAGCTGTGCGGGGAGGGGGTGGCCGTCGTGATGTTCACCTCGGACTACCTGGAGGCCCTGCAGATGGGCAACCGGGTGATCGTGCTGCACAGGGGAAAGATCGCGGGAGAGTTCGCGCGGGGGGAGGCGACCGAGGAGGATATCCTGCGCGTCGCGATCGGCGAGCACAACCGCCAGGACGCGTGAGCCGGCGTCGCCGCGCCGCCGGGCAGGCAGCCGGGACGAGGACGCTGAGCAGGGGAGGATCTGGTCGATGACTGCAGTGAGCACAAAGCGAAGAGCGTTCCTGGCGAGGCCCGGCGTGCCCCAGCTCATGGCGCTGTTCGCGATCCTGATAGTGTTTTCGGTGTGGGCGCCGTCTTTCCGGCAGATTGCCACCTACTCCAACATCATCATCCACTCGGCGATCCTGGGCGTCGTGGCCTGCGGGACCACCATCGTCCTCATCTCGGGCGGGCTGGACCTGTCCGTGGGATCCATCATGGCCGTCTCCACGGTCCTCGTGGGCACCGTGCTGATGAGCAACCTGCCCATCGTCCTCGCCATCCTCGTCGGCGTCGGGGTCGGCGCCCTGGCGGGTTTCGTCAACGGGACGATCATCGTCACCACGGGCGTCCCCGCCTTCATCGTCACCATGGGAATGATGGGAATTGCGAAAGGCGTGTCGCTCATCATCGGCGCGGGCAAGGACATGTCCATCTTCCCGAAGACATTCACGATGATCGGGACGGGGCTCAAGTGGCCGGGGATCATCCTCGTGCTCAGCGTGCTGTTCATCTTCTTCCTCCTGAGCCGGACGCGTCTCGGGTTCAACGCGTTCGCCATCGGGGGAAACAGCACCGTCTCGCGGCTCTCCGGTGTGAAGGTCAAGCGCAACCAGGTCATCTACTACGTCATCGGGGGATTCCTCGCAGGGCTTGCGGGGGTGATGTACACCGCCAAGTTTGATCTCGCCACCCCGAACACCGGGGACGGGTGGGAGCTGCAGGCAATTGCCGCGGTCGTCATCGGGGGGACGAGCCTCTTCGGCGGGAAGGGGGGAGTGTTCCGGACCGTGGTCGGCGTTCTCATCATCAAGTCGCTGGAGACGGGACTCGTCCACATCGGTCTGGGTTCCTTCTGGCAGAGGATCACGATCGGGATCGTCATCATCCTGGCCGTCATGACCGACAGCCTCCAGAGGAAGAACGACTAGGGGAAAAACATCCGGTGCTACCGGATTGTGCTCGAGACACGGGAAAGAGGGGGGGCGGAAGAATGGGCAAGATCGGAAAAATGGTCCTTGTTCTCGTTCTGTGCGGGCTGTGCCTTTCGACGTTCGCGTTCGGGGCCGGCCACGGGAAGGGCGGGAAGATGCTGATCGGCTACACGGGGTTCGCCCCGACGCTGATCTTCTCGTACAACATCAACAAGGGCGTCGAGGACAAGTGCAAGGAGCTGGGGTACGAGTACGTGTCGCTGATGCCGGCGGAAACCAAGGCCGAGCTGCAGGTGCAGGCGCTCGACAACGCGATCATCAAGGGGCTTGACGGACTGGTCATCATGCCTGTCGATGCGCGGGCCCTGGGGCCCTCCCTGGATGCCGCGCAGAAGAAGGGCATCCCGGTCGTCGTCGTCGACGCCACGGTCAACCACCCGTCGGTGCTTGCCTTCATCGGCACGGACAACCTCGAAGCCGCCAGGATGGCGGGCCGCTACATCGTCGAGAAGGTGAAGGGGAAGGGCGAGCTGCTGCTGATCGGCGGGCAGGTCGGGCACCCGAACGGGGACAAGCGGGCGAAGGGCGTGAGGGAAGTCGCCGAGGCGGCGGGCATGAAGGTGACGTTCCGCCCCACCGACTGGATGACCGACCGCGCCATGCAGTACGCAACTGACGACCTGCAGGCGAATCCCCGGTTCACCGCGGTCTTCTCGGCCTGGGACCCGGGCGCCCTGGCCGTGAAGCAGGCAGCGAAGTCCCTCGGGCTCCTGGACAAGCTCATCATCGTCGGCTTCGACGGCGACATGGCGAACCTGAAGGCGATCAAGGCGGGAGAGATCACCGCAACCGCCCGCCAGCAGCCCTACATCATGGGCCAGAGCGCGGTCGAAGTTCTGAAGAAGGTCTTCGCCGGACAGAAGGACTTCGCCAAGGAAGTCCTCATCCCCGGCGAGATGATCGACAAGACGAACGTGGACAAGTTCCTGCAGTAACGGGCGAACGGGCTTCTGCTTTGTCGGGGCCGTTCCTTCAGGGGACGGCCCCCTCTCTGGAGGGACTGACGCACATGCGCAAGAACGTGAACATCGCAATGATCGGCGGCGGCTTCATGGGCAGGATGCATTCCAACGCCTACCGCCAGGCAAACACCTTTTTCGCCGACGAGCATGTGGCATGCACCAAGGTGGTGTGCATTCGCGACCCCGTGAAGGGGAAAGAGTTCGCCGACCGCTGGGGCTGGCAGCAGACCGAGAGCGACTGGCGGAAGCTCATCGACAGGAAGGACATCGACCTGGTGGACATCTGCGTCCCCAACTCGCTGCACCGCGAGATCGCCGTGGCGGCGCTGCAGGCGGGCAAGATGGTGGCGACCGAGAAGCCTCTCGCATTGAACGCCCTGCAGGGCAGGGAGATGGTCGATGCGGCCGCCCGCAGCGGGAAGAAGACCATGGTCTGGTTCAACCAGAGGCGCTTCCCCCCCGTCACGCTGGCGGGGCAGATGATCGAGGCCGGGGCGATCGGCCGGGTGTTCCACTACCGCGCCGTCTACCTGCAGGACTGGACGATCAGCGCGGACACGCCGCTGGGCGGCAGCACGTTCTGGCGCCTGGATGCGAAGGAGGCCGGCAGCGGCGTCACGGGGGACCTCCTCGCGCACACGATCGACATCGCCATGATGCTGAACGGTCCCATCGCGGAGCTTTCCGCGCTGACGGAGACGTTCATCAAGGAGCGCAAGCGGCAGAACGAATCCACCCCGACGAAGGTGGAGATCGACGACGCGGCGGAGTGCATGGCGCGCTTCGCCAACGGCTCCATCGGCACGTTCGAAGCCACACGGTATGCCCGCGGACGGAAGAACGCCAATTGCTTCGAGATCAACGGGGAGCAGGGCTCGCTCCGCTTCGACGCCGAGACGCCGCACGAGCTGGAGTTCTACAACCACAACGACGACAAGAGGTCGCGGGGGTGGAAGACAGTGTCGGTCTGGGACTCCAACCAGCCCTACATGGACAGGTGGTGGGTTCCCGGCATGGGCACGGGCTACGAGCACACCTTCGTGCACGCCGCCGCGGACTTCCTCTCCGACCTCGCGGACGGGAAGAAGCGCGTGCCCGACTTCGCCGAGGGCTTGAAGACCCAGATGGTCTGCGACGCCATCCTCGCTTCGGCGAAAACCGGCGCGTGGGTGAAGACGGGGCTGTAGGGCCGGGACGCGCGTCGACCGGGACGTGCCCGCAGCCGGACACCGGCAACTCCCTGGAAACCTGACGGGCCGACAGTTTCTGCGCCCAGGCTGGACTCTCCTGTTCTCTCGGCGCGGGATCAACAGTTGTTATTCCCTGAAAAATGCACTTGTATGTTCGCAACAGGGATTTGTCGGTCAGGACCATGCTCACCGGGCTGCGGTCCGGTGCCAGGCACCAGGGAGAGCCGCAGTGCCGATTCAGCTGTCGGCACCCATTCCCGCCACCGCGTGCGCGGTGGAATGTCATCGGGCACTTCCTTCGGACCGGGTTCGCTGGAGCTGCCCGGGCAGGTATCGAGAAAGGAGGGATCTGTACTATGAAGCCAGTGACCTGGGGTGTTCTCTCGGTCTCCAGCCATTATGCCCTGAGGGTCTCGGTGCCGCTCAGGGCATCCCCGCACCTGCGGGTCCGCGCCATCGCCTCCCGGTCGATCGAGAAGGCAAGGGCGGCCGCTTCATCGCTGGGCATCGAGAAGGCGTACGGCAGCTACGAGGAGCTTCTCGCCGATCCGGCGATCGAGGCGGTCTACATCCCCCTGCCCAATCACCTGCACCTCGAGTGGATCCGCAAGGCGGCCGACGCGGGGAAGCACATCCTGTGCGAGAAGCCCATCGCCCTGAACAGCGAGGAGGCTGCCCAGTGCGCGGAGCATGCCGCCCGCCGCGGGGTCCTGCTGATGGAGGCCTTCGCTTTCCGCTTCCACCCCCAGTGGCTGCGGGTGCGCGACCTCCTGCGTGTCGGGGAGATCGGCGAGGTGCACGCGATCCATACCACCTTCGCGTACATGCTCCCCGATCCTCGGAACATCCGCAACATTCCCGCGTACGGGGGCGGAGGGTTGCTCGACATCGGCTGCTACGCCGTGTGCAGCAGCCGCTTCCTCCTCGACCGGGAGCCCGCGCGCGTGGTCTCCCTCGTCACCCGGGACCCAGCCCTCGGCACGGACGTGCTCTCCTCGGCGATCATGGATTTCGGCCGCACGCGCGCCCTGTTCACGGTGGCCACGCAGACGCAGGGCTCACAGCGCATGGACATCCTGGGCTCGGGGGGCCAGATCTCGGTGCCCCTGTGCTTCAACATATACCCCGATTCACCGATGAGCATCACGGTCACGAACGGGACAGGGCTCGGACCGCGGACCGTCGCCTTCGAGACGGTCGACCAGTACGCCCTGGAGTTCGAGTCCTTCTCGCGGGCGGTGCGGGAAGGCGGGCCGGCCCCCTTCGCGCCTGCCGACGCGGTGGCCACCATGAAGGTGCTTGACGCGATTTTCCGCTCGGAGAAGACCGGCGGATGGGAGGCGGTGCGGTAGGCGCGTTGCGCACGGACCGCGGCAGACCGCCCGGGCGACAGATCCTGCATCTGGAGGAGTTCCATGGAGAGACCATCGTATTTCGGCAACCTGCCGTACCCGCCGGGGAGCAAGAAGCCGTGCGTGATTCACGACTCGGACCAGAAGAAGGACTTCTTCTCGCACGAGGTGCCCGAGGAGAGCAACGTCTACACCGTCATCGTCAGCAGCGACAAGCTGCACTGCGGCATGATGGCGATGGCGCCCGGCACCACGTGGAGGTTCGTCGACGAGCACCTCGGCGACGAGTGCTACTACCTCCTCCAGGGAAACCTCACGGAGCTGGAGTGCGACAGCGGCGAGTGCGTCGAGGCCAACGCGGGTGACACCCTGTACATCCCCATGGGATGCAAGCACAAGGGATACAACTTCTCGGAGGAGAAGCAGATCCTCTTCTGGTCCATCGCCCCGAAGATGTGGCCCGAGAAGACGGACACCACCTATCCCGCCGAGAAGATCCGCTTCTACAAGCACGGGCGGGACGAGTTCGGTCTCAACGGGATGCCCGAGGGAAAGGTGGGGCTGCGCAAGCAGTTCAAGCTGCGCCAGCGCGACGTGAACCAGCTGGGAAGCTTCCCGCTGCCGGGCCCCGAGGCGCGCAAGAAGCCCATCCACTACTACGTCCAGAACAAGTCGAACAGCCTGACCACGGTGTTCGGCGCGAAGTTTCCCGTCCGGCTGCGCTTCCACGTCAGCAACGACTTCCTGCACGTGGGAGAGATCTACCTCCCCACCGGGGGCGTGGGCTGCCGCTGCTCGGAGGTGGACTGGCACGAAGGGGACACGGCAATGCTCATCACGCGCGGCCAGATCACCTTCTTCATGCCCGAAACCGAGGAGGTGTACTTCGCGAAAACGGGCGACGTCATGTACATCCCGGAGAAGGTGAAGTACCAGCTCATCAACTATGACGCCACGCCGGTGGAGGCATACTTCGCGATCGGGGGAGGTCTGTAGAGCCTTCCTCGCCAGTACCGTGCGGTGCCGGTCGGGTCTGCCCACGCGGGGGGACCCGATCGGCCCCCGGGAGGCGGCTTGACATTCAGCGTTCTTCGGTCATAGTGAAAGTCCTGTTTGGCATCGACCAAAGTCTTTTGAATTTCCCTCCCTCCTATCCGGCGCGGACGGCGGGACAAGGGGAAGCACCACAATGGAAAAGAAGAAGCAGTACATCAACAAGTCCCTGAAAAAGGCCCTCTCGCTTCTGAAGCTCTTCGATGGGGGCATCGAGCCTCTCAATATCTCCGAGATCGCCGCCCGGGTTGGAGCGACATCGGGCACGATCTATCCAATCATCTTCACCCTTGAGTCGGAGGGCTTCCTGGAGCGCGACGCCGAGTCCAAGAAATACAGGCTCGGCCTGAGCCTGCTGAGGCTCGGCATGGTGGTGTCCGGCCAGTTGAGCATCCGCGACCGGGCGCAGCCGCACCTGAAACGACTCCTCGAGAAGACGAACGAGAATGTCCACCTCGCGATATTCGAGGAAAAGAAGGTCATCTACATCGACAGGAAGGAAGCAAAGCCCGACCTGCGCGTCCACTCCTTCATCGGGAAGCGGGCGCCCGCGCACTGCACGGCCCTCGGCAAGACCTTCCTCGCTTTCCTCTCGGACCACGACAGGGAGGAGTTCTTCAGGACCGAAGCCCTGGACAAGCACACCGACAACACGATCACGGATGCCGAGAACCTGAGGGCAGCCCTGCACAGGATTCGGACCGACGGGTACGCCGTCGAGAACGAGGAGTACCAGCTGGGGGGAAACTGCGTTGCCGCGCCTGTGCGCAATCACCGCGGCGAAACCGTGGCAGCCGTGAGCGTGTCCATCCCCAACAGCCGCTACACCGACGAACGCCTCGGTGCGATCATCGATGCGGTTCGGGAGGCGACGGCGGCCATCTCGGCAAGTCTCGGGTACATCGAGGCCTGAACCGGATTTTCGCGCGGCGGCGAGCCCTGCCGCCTGCCCCCGTCAGGCGCCGGCGAGAACGTCTGCGGAGCCGGCGACCGACAGGTCGTCTGTCAACAGCGCGAGGGTCGTCCTGCGGACATTCTCCGCCGCTTTCCCGGGAGAATGCGCGAGACCCTCCTCGTAGGAGTGGCGCACTGCCGTCCCGATATTGATCTTCGCGATCCCGTGGGCGAAAGCCTCCCGCAGGCTCTCCCTGCGGATCCCCGATCCACCGTGCAGCACGAGGGGGCAGCCCGCGGCGTCACGAATGTCATCGATGCGGCCTATGTGCAGCCGCGCCTCGACCTTTTTCAATTCCCGCGCCCCGCGGGCGACGGCGCCGTGGATGTTCCCGACCGCCACGGACAGCCAGTCCACCCCTGTCGCCTCCACGAACCTCCCTGCCTCCACGGGATCCGTGAATCCTTTCCCGGAGTCGAACAGCTCCTCGTAGGACGGCAGGGGCCCGTCCTCGTGGCCGAACACCGCACCGAGCTCCGCTTCCACGGGAATGGCCTCCTGGTGGGCCATCTCTACGACTCGCCGTGTCGCGTCGATATTCCCCGCCAGCGCCAGCCGCGAGGCGTCGATCATCACCGAGTCGTAGCCCAGGGCGATCGCTTCCGCGATGAGCGGCTCCCAGTCCACCTCCGCGCCGTCCTCGTCGATCACGGGGACGTGGTCGAGGTGCAGGCCGCTGACGGCGGGATCGCGCAGCTTCCTGTAGAGCTCGCACACGGCGCGCGGGCTGCCCGCCTCGAACTTCTCCCAGTCCGGCCGGGCAACGGCGACCAGCCCGTAGCTGCGGGCGTCCTGCAGGGCCCTGATCACCGGTTCCATCATCGGGAGGTACGGGATGTTGAAGGCGGGAACGACGATGCCGGCGTTCCACGCCCGCCTCATGATCCGCGTCGTCGCGTTCATCCCGCGCCCCTGCAGGAACGCGTGCATGCCATCGAGAATGAGCGACATCGAGACCGCGCCGGGATCGGCGTGCCCCAGGGACCGTTCGCCGAGCGTCTTCGCTTTCCCCAGGCGCGCCACCATCGCCTTCGTGGTCTCCATCCCCTCCCTGCCCGCGCGCGCGGCCGCCTCGGCGGCTTCGTCCAGCGGGCCGCTGGCGCGCATCTCGGCTTCTTCCGCGGCGGGCTGCAGGGCGTCCACCATCGTCTTGTCGCCCGGCTTCGCCTTTCCCCGCTGCACGACCGCCTCGAGCCCGGCCCGCAGGAACACTGCAAGCCCGCGTGCATCGAGAAGGTCCTTCCCGGCAAGCGCCCTGCCGCCGGCGCTGAACAGGGTCCCGAACACCGCCCCCGAGGCGCCGCCGATGGACCCCAGGAGCGCCTGGCCGACGGCGAGAAACGCCTCCTCGATCGAGGCAGGCCGCAGCCCTTTCAGGCGCACCCGCACCGCCTGGAATCCCCGCGCCATCCCCACCCCGTGATCGCCGTCCCCGATGGCCTTGTCGGCCTGCGTGAGCAGGTCCTTCTTCGCGATCATCCCCGCCGACACGGCGTGGAGCATCTCGACGACCTCGGGGATCCGCAGCCCGCTCATGACACGGCCGTCCCTTTCGTGAGGCCGAGGCAGCTGGCAGGCATGTCGTAGTACGCTTTCAACTCGTCATCGAGCTTGAGCAGTGACACGGAGAAGCCGGCCATCTCCTGGCAGGTCGCGAAGCTGCCGACAAGGGTGTCGTGGACGGTGATCCCGCCGCGGCGCAGGATCTCGTGCACCTTCCTGTTCGCGATGAGCAGCTCCATCATCGTCGTGGCCCCGAGGTTGTTGAGCAGGACGCACACCCTGTCGCCCGACGCGAAGGGAAGGTCGGGCAGGATCCTGTCCATCATCAGCTGGACCAGCTCATCGGCGCGCAACATCTTCGCGCGCAGCACCCCCGGCTCCCCGTGGCCGCCCATGCCGATCTCGATCTCGTCGTCGGGCAGCTCGAAGGTGAGCTCTCCCGTCTCGGGAACCGAACCGGCGGCGACTGCCACGCCCATCGAGCGCACGTTGTCCCTCGCCTTCGCCATCACCCGCATCGCCTCGCCGATCGTCGCCGCTTTCGCGGTCACGGCCCCGCCGATCTTCAGGACGAAGATGTTGCCGGCCACCCCCCGCCGTTCCTCCCTGCTTTCCCGGGGGGCCGAGGCAACGTCGTCGTAGTTCAGGAGGGTCTTCACCTCGATCCCCTCCGCCGCGGCCATCTCCGCGGCGATGTCGAAGTTCATGACGTCGCCGGCGTAGTTGTTGTATTCAAAGATCACCCCGCGGCCCCTGTGCACGGCCCTGGCCGCGGCAAGGATCACGTCGGGAGAAGGCGCGGCGAAGATCTCTCCGCATGCCGCCCCGTCCGCCATGTTCTCCCCGACCAGCCCGGGGAAGGTCGGCTCGTGCCCGCTGCCGCCCCCGGTGAGCAGCGCCACCTTGCCCTGCGGGATCGCCGCCCTGACGAGGGCCCTCCCGGCGGAGCCCGGCGCGGCGACGATGCGGCCATTCTGCGCCGCGATCAGCCCTTCGAGAAGCTCCGGCACGACCTGGCGCGGGTCGTTGATGATCTTCTTTGCCTTTCGCATGACGAGTCCCCTTTCCTACGGCGCGATGAGCAGCTTGAAGGCATCCTGCGCGCGGATCCTGTCCATGGCGGTGAAAAAGTCCTTCAGCGCGATGACCCCGCTCACGAGGGGCGCCAGCGTGAGGCGGCCGCTCGCGAGCAGCCGCACTGCATCGGTGTGGTCCTTCGCCGTCGAGTCGGAGGCGCCGAAGACGGTGATCTGCCTGTAGTGGATGTTGTTGACGTCGATGGAGAGCAGCGGGTTGTCCTTCGGCACGCTGGCGAACAGGCTGATGCGGCCCGTCTTGGGCAGCAGCTTGAAGGCCAGGTCCACGGCGGCAAGGGAGGGGGCGGCGTTGATGACCACGTCGATCGCCCTCCCCTTCGCCGCGCGGGGGACCGCGGAGAGCGGGTCCTCCTGCTCGGAGCAGATGAGCTCGTCCACGGGGAGGTTCGCCTTCGCGATCATGTCCACGCGCTTCCGAGACCCCTCGACGACGATGACCGACGCCGCGCCCCTCGCGCGTGCTGTCAGGGCCTGGATGAGACCCATGGGCCCCCCGCCGATGACCACGACCACGTCCGGAGAACCGACCCGCGCGATGTTCTGGCTGTTGATGACGCAGGCCAGCGGCTCGCACAAGGCCGCCTCGTCGTCGCCCAGCGCGTCGGGAACCCTGACAAGGTATCCGAGCGCGATTGCGCGGGCGGGGATCGCGAGGTACTCGGCGAAACCCCCGTCGATGATCGTTCCGATGGGCAGCCGCTGGTCGCAGAGGTTGAAGAAGCCCTTCACGCACATCGCGCAGTGGCCGCAGGGAAGCGAGGGGGCGAGGCTGATGCGGTCGCCGACCGTGAACCCCTCGACCTTGCCGCCCACCTCTGCGATGCGGCCCGCGATCTCGTGCCCCAGGATCACCGGCGGCTTGATGCTCGCGATCCCGTGCGTGATCGCCTTGATGTCTGTCCCGCAGATCGCGCAGCGCGTCACCCGCAGGACGACCGTGTCGACCTGCGGCGCCGGCCGGGCGACCTCTTTCAGGGAGACTTTCTGGGGTCCCTCGTAGACAAGTGCGAGCATGGTCTTCTCCCTCGTCCGCAGACGCAGCCCCGCGCGAGCCCGCGCTCACCCGTGCAGCAGGTCGATGAACTCCTTCGCCTTCTCCGTGAGCACAGTGTACCGGGATTCGCTGATCGCCTTCTTGTCCAGGATGGCACTGCCGACGGAGACGACGGCCGCCCCCGCATCCCTGAACTCGCGCGCGTTCGCCGACGTGATGTTTCCGCTCGGGTTGAGCAGGATGTGGGGAAGCGGCCCCTTGATCGTCTTCAGGTACTTCGCGCCGCCAAGGTGGTCGATGGGGAAGACCTTCACTATGTCGGCTCCCATTTCCGCTGCCCGCAGGATCTCCGTCGGCGTCATGGCCCCGGGGATCGCAACCTTCGAATACCTCTTGCACGTCGCCAGGACCGCCTCGCTGCAGCAGGGGCCCACGATGAACTCAGCCCCGGCAAGGATGGACGCCCGGGCGGTCTCGGAATCCAGGACGGTCCCTGCCCCGACCAGGATGCTGCTTCCGAACTGCTGTGCCGCGCTTTCCATGATAGCGAGCGCGTGGGGAACCGTCAGCGTGATCTCGACGGCCGTGATGCCCCCCGGGCGACGGCCTCTATGATCCTGAGGACGGTGTCGGCGGTGTCCTGCCGGATCACCAGGAGGATACCGCTCGTGGTCATGGTGCGAAGACACTCTGCTTTGTCGCGCAAGGCTCTCTCCTTCGGTTGGCAGCGGCTCAAAGCACGCGGAGACCATACAACGAACTACAAGCTGTGTCAATTAATCAAAATGTCTTTTTACATTCTACAAATGAATTGGTGCAATCCCATCGATCAAGATTCGGCTGAAAGTCCGAGCCTGCCGCCCGGAAGCACGACGTCCGGCTGGGCCGGATGTTGACAAACCATGGTTGCTCCGATACAAGATTGTTTTGTCAGAACAAAAACGTATTTGCATACAGCCCAGTGACGCGGGCCATCGGCGCCCGCGATACCTGCCAGGAGGCGAACGAGATGGAGCCTTTCACAGCGCGCGTCAACTTCGAAAACGGCGTAGTCACGCCGTTCCACAACAGGACCGAAAGACGGCTTTCCGCCATCAAGGGCTTCTTCTCCGATTCCATCGCCGTCGAGAAAGCCCTGGCGGAAGAGGACAGGATCGTGTACGAAGCGTACGAGATCAGGACCCCCAGCCTGGCAGGGGAGATGTCCTGGTGCACGACGATCATCCACCCGGGCCGCGTGGGTCGCGAATACCACATGAGCAAGGGCCACTTCCACAAGAAGGATGACAGCACGGAGATGTACATCGGGGTGAAGGGCACGGGGTGCCTGATCTGCCAGACCCGCGACAATCTCTTCATGTCACAGCCCATCGAGCCCGGCAGCGTCTCGCTCGTCCCTGCCCTGTGGGCCCACCGCATCGTCAACACCGGGGGACAGGACCTCATCATCATGGCCGTGTACGCGAGCGACGCGGGTCACGACTACGCCTTCATCGAGCAGAAGGGCTTCGTGAACCTGGTCTGCGAGAATCACGGGAAGGTGGTCTTCGAGAAGAATCCGAAGTACTGACCCGCCGGGCTGCAGAGGCGTACGGCCCCGGATCGAAGAGAAGGAGAGCATGAGGTACAAGATCCTTGTCACTCCGCGGTCCTTCGGGGAAGGCTCCCCGAGACCCCTGCAGGTGCTGGAGCAGGCGGGCTGCGAGGTCGCCCGCAACACCCGCGGCCGCCAACTCACGGAGGAGGAGCTCCTCCAGGCCGTCGCCGACGTGGACGGGATCATCGTGGGCCTTGACCCGGTGACCCGTCGCGTCATCGAGGCCGGCCGCGGACTGCGGGTCATCAGCAAGCACGGCGTCGGGACGGACAACATCGATCTCGATGCTGCGGCCGAGAGGGGCATCGTCGTGACCAACACCCCGGGCGTCAACTCTCACGCCGTCGCGGACCTCGCCGTGGGCCTGATGCTCTCGATCGCCCGCCAGATCCCCCGCAATGCCGACATCGCCGCGCGCAGGGGGAAAAAGGGGATCATGGGAAGGGAGCTGCACGGCAAGAGGCTGGGCATCGTGGGTTTCGGCCGCATCGGCAGGGAGGTTGCCCGCAGGGCGCGCGGCTTCGCGATGGACATCCTGTACGCCGACGAGGCGCGACAGCAGCCCGCCGAGGCGGAGCTCGCGGCGCGGCTCGTGCCCCTCGAGGAGCTCCTGCGCCGGTCCGACGTCGTGTCGCTGCACCTCCCGCTGCTTCCCGCGACGACGAACATGTTCTCCGATGCCCTGCTGCAGCTGATGCAGCCGCTCGCCTACCTCGTCAACACGTCGCGGGCCGAGCTGGTCGATGAGCAGGCCCTCGCGCGCATGCTCCGGGAGGGACGCCTTGCCGGAGCAGCCGTGGACGTGTACCGTGACGACTCACCGCTGCTGGGTCTGGAGAATGCGGTCTGCCTTCCCCACGTGGGCGCATACACCTTCGAAAGCGTGGAGAACATGGGAATCGTCAGCGCGGAGAACTGCGTGAGCGTCCTGCAGGGCCGGGAGCCGCAGTTCAGAGTCACCAAGGGAGGGTGAAGGACATGGAAAGCTATGGCATGCTGATCGGCGGGAAGTGGACGCAGGCCCTCTCGGGCGAGACGTTCCCCGTCGTCGACCCGGCGACCGCGGAGGTGATCTGTTCCGTCCCCAGGGGCGGGAGAGAAGATGCGGTCCTGGCGCTGCGGGCAGCCCACGACGCCTTCCCCGCCTGGGCGGCGCTGTCCTTCGAGAAGCGCGCGGAGCTCATGCACCGCGCCGCGCAGCTCCTGCGCCAGAAGCGCGACGCTGTCGCACAGACCCTCTCGCGGGAACAGGGCAAGCCGGTCAACCAGGCCAAGTCGGAGATCGGCGGCACCGCCGATGCCCTGGACTACTTTGCAGAGGCGGGGCGGCTGATAAAGGGCGAGATCATCCCGACGACAAGCCAGAAGCGGGCGAGCCTCGTCGTCAAGGAGCCCGTCGGCGTCTGCGTGGCGATCGGCCCGTGGAACTTTCCGATCCTGCTCCTGTCCTGGAAGATCGCCCCCGCGCTGATCGCCGGGTGCACGGTGGTGTCAAAGCCCTCCAGCCTGACCCCCCTGGCGGCCATCGAGTTCCACGCCTGTTTCAAGGAAGCGGGATTCCCCGACGGGGTGATCAACCTGGTCGTCGGGCCCGGAAGCACCGTGGGCAGGGAGCTCGTCGAGAACCCGCTCTCGAAGAAGGTCGGCTTCACGGGCAACTCGGACACGGGCAAGGACATCATGCGCAGGGCGGCGGACACGTTGAAGAAGCTCACCCTCGAGCTGGGAAACAATGCCCCCCTGATCGTCTGCGCGGATACCGACGTCGCCGCCGCCGCACAGGCGGCGTGCAAGAAGTCCTTCGACAACATGGGTCAGATCTGCAACAGCGCGAACAGGATCTACGTCGAGAAGCCCATCGCGGAGGAGTTCCAGTCCCTCGTGGTCGCGCGGGCGAAAGAGATGGTGATCGCCAACGGCCTCTCCAACCCGGCGGCCGACCTGGGCCCCATGGTGAGCGCGGAGCAGCTGGACTTCGTCAGGGAGCACATCGCCGACGCCGTCGCCCGCGGGGCGCGGATCCTCTTCGGCGGCGAGAAGCCCGCGGGACGGGAGTTCGAGAAGGGCCACTTCTTCCTGCCCACGGTGCTGTCGGGCGTGACGCACGAGATGAGGATCATGCGGGAGGAGACCTTCGGCCCGGTCGCGCCGATCATGGTCTTCGACGACTTCGAGAAGGTCCTCGACCTCGCGAACGACACCCCGTACGGGCTCGTCGCGTACGTGTATACCAACGACGCGCGGCGCATCGCGCTGGCATCCCGCAGGCTCGCCTACGGGACGGTGGATTTCAACAACGTCTCCGGCGGCCACCACTACTACCCGTACGCGGGGTGGAAGGAAAGCGGCGTCGGGATCGAGCTCTCCGACTACGGCCTCGAGGAGTACCTCAGGGTCAAGCACCTGAGGATCGACCTGTGAGGCGCGGGCCGGGCGCGTGAACGGACGGCTTCCCGCCCTATTCTCCCGCCTCGCCGGGCGCCGCGGACAGGCCGTCGGTGTCCTCGCCGAGGGTTCCCTCCCGCTCCCGCCGCATGGCCTCCTCCAGGATCACGTCCGAGGCCGTTGTCCCGAACCGCACGGCACCCGCGCGCAGGACGGGCAGCAGCGTGGAGAGGGTCCGGATCCCACCGGCGGCCTTGACCTTGACCCGGGGCCCGACGGAGGCCCTCATGAGGACCACGTCCGCGATGACGGTGCCGCCCGACCCGAACCCCGTCGAGGTCTTTATGAAGTCGGCACCCGCGCGCTCGCAGATTCCGCACGCGGCGACCTTCAGCTGGTCGGTGAGATAGCAGTTCTCGAAGATGACCTTCACGATCACGCCCCGGGCGTGGCCGACGCCGACCACGGCGGCGATATCCTTCTGCACGTAGTCGAAGTCGCCGGAGAGAAGCCGCCCGATGTTCAGCACCATGTCCAGCTCGCCCGCCCCGTCGCGGATCGCGCGCTCCGCCTCGAACACCTTCACCTCTGTCTGGTGTGCGCCGTGTGGAAAACCGACAACCGTCGTCGCGAGCACGTCGCTTCCCTCCAGCTCATCCCTCGCCCGGGCGACCTCGGATGGCTTGACGCACGCGGCGGCGATGTCGTAGCGCCTGGCCAGCCGGCAGCCTGCAATCATCTGCTCGACGGTGAGCTCGGGCTTCAGAAGGGAATGGTCGAGCATCTTCGCAATCTGCCGCACGGACAGCATCCGGTCCTCCCGCCGGGGCCATGGGCGGCACGGCGCTTTCGGTCGCCCCGACGGGCTCATTTCTATCCCATCCCCGGTGTGCATGTACAGTCACGCGCCCGCACACGCGCGCACGCGGGGTATGCCCGCGCCGCGGCCGAGGGCGCGGTCAATCTGCAAGGAGGAATCCAGTGAAGCTGAAGGCACGCGACATCTCGAAGGCCGACGTGAAAGGGATCGCCCGCCTGCTGTTCTCGCCGGCCGCCGCGGTCGTCAAGCCCGGCGACGAGTGCTCCTTCTCGGTCATGTATGCCGACCTGGGGTTCAGGGACGCATCGTGCGCGGGCAGCATGGACTGCGCGCCGCGGCCGATGACGGTGACGCGGATGGAGCGGCACGTGCGTACCCCCGAGATCCTCGCCGCGATCGATGGTGACTCCGTGATCTGCCTCGCCCCGCCCCAGGAGCCGGTCGGGGGCGCGCTGGAGGGAATGCGGGCAGTCACCGTGCGCAAAGGCCAGGTCTTCATCCTGGAGACAGGGGCATGGCACTGGATTCCGTTCCCCCTGGAGCCGCGCCCGGCACGCTTCCTCGTGATATTCAAGGACGGGACGGGGCAGAACGACCTGCAGTTCTGCAGCCTCGCGGACAGCGTCAGCCTCGAGTCCTGAGGAACTCTGACCATGCGGGGACCGGCGACAGCAGCTGTCCCGGCGTGGTTCGCAGGTCTCTCGTACAGGACAACGCTCAAAGGCCACCTCGGCAGTGAGGCCCGCCCGGCCCGTGAGGGGCAGGGGGACAGGGCCGGGGGAGATGCTGCGGTCTTCAGGGCCAGTCCGCCGACATTCGGGCCAGGAACTGCCCATGATCCAGCCTCTGTGTGCGCCCCACCACGGGGATCCCGCGACGGGTGCCCGTCGCGGGGACTATCGTCGGGATGCTGCGATCGAACGCACGGTGGGCATACTGCCGAGGGATGGCGCAGCAGCCTGGGCGTGCGCAGCGGAGAGCCCCACTCGCGCGGCCTTGCGGAACGCTTCCCGCGCCTTCCGAAGAAGACCGACCATTCTTCGCCGGGGGTCCATGAGGATCTGGCGGTCGGAGCTTGCAGAGCGGAAGCTTCGGAAGCGCGACGGCGTGTATCAGAAGATGTCCGAACTGCCCTTGCAGCGCGGCTCTCTCACTGCTCCGCAACCGGGAGCATGTCGAGCGTTCGCCGCTCCGCGTTCTCCATGTGCTCGCGCATGCAACGGGCAGCCGCATCGGCCTCGCAGGCTGCCAGCCTGTCGATGATCGCCCGGTGCTCGGCCAGGGCGGAGTTCTCGTCGCGCTCGTGCCTGCTCAGCCCGAACACCCACCGGCGGATGTGCCAGCTCCGCTCCCGGATGTTGTGCAGGATCCTGCCCAGCTGCTCGTTGCCCGCGCAGCGCGCGATGAACTCGTGCAGCTCGATATCGAGGTTGGTCAGTGCTTCGAAACGACCCTGCTGGATCGCGGCTTCCGAGCGTGCGCACACTGCCCGAAGCGCCGAAATCTCCTCGTCCGACGCACGCTTTGCGGCAAGCTGGGTCGCAAGCACCTCGAGGGCGGTCCTGATCACGAAGAGGTCATCGATCTCCGCGCGTGTGTACGTGCGGACCTTGTAGCTGTTCCCGTCGTACCCGATGAAGCCCTGGGTGACCAGCTCGCGGATGCCATCCCTGACTGGGGTAACGCTGATGCCGAGCTCCGCGGAAAGCGATTCGATCACGAAACGCGTTCCCGGCTTATAGTGAAGAGACAGTATCCGCGACTTGATGGTATCCGCGACCTGCTCGCTGAGGTTCTTCTTTTGAATGCCGCTGCTTCCGTGCTCCCCCATTAGTTTCTGCCGTCTCCCTTAATCCCGGGCTGCACCGCGCACGCTCTCGCCGGTCCTACGCGACGCTGCCAAGACACCTGATTGTCTTCTTGTAGCGGATATCACCCCCTGTGGCAACAGGTACCTCCAAGGGCAAAATAGATGTTGACATTTCTCAATTTTCATGTATGATGCATCATACACTATGCATGGATATCTGTCAACCTTATCACTCCGGTGTTGACAGGTTCCAGACACGGAGTCTCCGTGTGCAAAGTCGGTTCACGAAGGAGGCATCTTGTGAGAATGACAAGGGCAAAAGCGGCGCTTGTCGTATTGCTGATCCTCGCTGTAGCGGGTGTTGGCATCTGCGGCGGCACTGGCGAGAAGGCGGCTGCCAAGGGGGACGGGAAGTACACAATAGGATTCAGCAACTTCTCTGTCGGCAACTCCTATCGGGTCCAGATGGTCGAAAACATCAAGCAGACTTACGAGGGCTTTAAGAAGCAGGGGGTGATGGCCAACCTGATCATCACGAACTCCAACCTCGACGTGAACAAGCAGATCGCCGACGTGAAGGATCTCATCACGCAGAAAGTCGATGCGATCATCATCGCTGCCCTGTCGCCCACGGCCCTGAGCCCCGTCTGCGAGGAGGCCATTGCGAAGGGGATCGTCGTCGTGTCCTTCAATTCGCACCCTGAGACCGACAAGATCACCTCGAAAGTCGTGGAGGACGAATACCTCTTCGGCCAGATCGGCGGGGACTGGCTGGCAAAGAAGCTGGGCGGCAAGGGAAACATCGTCATCCTGAGCGGGATTGCGGGCAACGACACGAACCAGCTCCGGTTCCAGGGCGCGAAGGACGTGTTCGACAAGAACCCCGGCATCAAGATCCTCGGTGAGGCCTTCGCGGAGTGGGACTACGCCAAGGGCAAGGTGGCCGTGGAGAACCTTCTCGCAGCGAACCCGCAGATCGATGGCGTGTATTCCCAGGGCGGCGCGATGACCCTCGCGGCAATCGATGCGTTTGTCGAGGCCGGCCGTCCGCTGGTTCCCATGGTCGGGGAGTCCAACAACGGCTTCCTCAAGGCGTGGAAGAAGTACATGGGGAAGGACACGTTCGACAGCATCGGGCCGATCGTGCGTGACGACACAGGGGCGATCGCCTTGGAAACGGCGATCAAGGCCCTGAAAGGCGAGGCCGTGCCCAAGGTCACGAAGCTCCAGAGAAACGTGATCACCTCGGCCGACATCGACAAGTTCCTCAAGCCGGAACCTGCCGGACAGCTTCTGGTGCGGGAGCAAGCTCCCCGACGAGCTGGTCAGGCAGCTGTTCTCCAAGTAAGCGCGCGAGCGGTGAGGGGAGGCGGGCCACCTCCCCTTCACCGCAGGGAGTTGCACGTGGACACGGAAGTCAAGAAGGCAATCATCAGGGACACCTGGTCGCTGCGCGACACGGGACGCGTGCCCTACCTGGTTGAGGCGGGTCGCCACCACCTCGCGACGCAGGAGTTCTTCGAGGATGACGCGCGCGAGCTGGCCTGGAGCGAGGAGTACCACGCCCGGCTTTCTGGAATGGACAGACTACACCATCGCCAACATCAAGCCCAACATGGGGATCGGGCTGGTTGCTGCGGCCCTGGGGTGCGACCATGTTCCCAACCGGGACGCCGATCCGTGGGTGAAACCGCTCGTGACAGGAGACCGACCCCGAGGCGGTCCGTGACATCGTGCCCGCGCGCATGGAGCAGTCGCCCCTGATCCGACGGGCATTCGAAAGGCTCGACTACCTGTCGGGGCACAGCTCCCTTCCCCTGCGCCTGCTGAACGTCCCCTCGCCCCTGGTCGCGGCGTCCCAGATCTGGGAATACACCTCCTTCCTGGAGTCGACCGTCACGCACCCGGCAGAGGTCCACTTCCTTCTGGATCTCGTCACCGACGTGATCATCGAGTACGTGCGCTCGCAGCTGCAGAGGATTCCCCGCCTGTTCACCATGGGCCACGAGCCTCTGTACATCCCCGCGGACGTGGGGCTGCGGATCAGCGACGACACGGCGGCCGTCCTGTCTCCCACGGCCTATCGTACCTTCGGCGTCCCGTACGTCCGCAGGCTCTCCGAGGCCTTCGGCGGCGTCATCTGGCATTCGTGCGGCGACGTCGGAGCGGTGCTGCCCGCGGTCATGGAGATCCCCGGCCTGCGCGGCATCGACGTCGTTGCGCCGCAGAACGACTGGCAGCGCCTCCGCGATGCCGCGGGTGGCCGCGTGGCAATGATCCTGCGCCACTATTTCTGGGACCACGGCGGGGCCGGCGCCGACCTGGTCGAGTACTCCACCCGGCTCGTGCGGTTCTTCGGGCGGAGGGGCCTCTTCATTCTCACCTCAGCCCCCACGGTGCCCGAGGCCCGCGCACTGGCAACCAAGCTCAAGGCATCGATCGCGTAGGGCGCCGCGTGCCCGGCAGCGGGCGCGGGCGGCAGGCAGGAAGGAAACAGCAGATGCAGATCATCGGCTCCCAGAAGATCCCCGGCTCGATGCAGGCCGTCGTTCTCGGCGGTCCGGGACGGCTCTCCCTGGAAGAGATCCCGGTGTGGCCCATCGCGTCCTACGGGGATCCCGATTTCGTGCTGGTGAAGGTCGCAGCCTGCGGCGTGTGCGGATCCGATTTCCGCTACTACGAGGGAGAGAATCCTTGGGCGCAGGCGACGCTGGGGCGATTTGTCGAGAACCCCCCCGGCATCGTCATGGGCCACGAGGTCGCCGGCGAGGTCGTCGGCGTGCTGCACGCGGGCAACGCGCACCTGCTGGGCAGGCGGGTCGCCGTGCTCGACTGGAAGGCGTGTGGTGTCTGCTCCGAGTCCGGGCGGAGCGCAGCAACCTGTGCAGCAGCATGATCCACCTGGGCCATGGACAGGGCTGGGGCACGCAGCGATACTACCCGGGCGGCTACGCCGAGTACGTCGCCGCCTGGGGAGCGGGATGCTTCGAAATCCCTTCGACCGTCGGGTACGGCGAGGCAGCGATGATGGACATCCTTGCAGTCGCAGTTCACGTCGCCTCGCGGGGCAGGATCCACCGGGGTATCCCGTGCTTGTTATGGGCGCCGGTCCCGCCGGGAACAGCATTGCCCAGGCGGCGAAGCACCTCGGAGCCTCGCGCGTGGTCGTCACGGACAGGGCTAGGGTCCCGCTCGCGCTGGCGGGGAGGATCGGCATCGACGCGGTGGTCGACGTGGGGGGCTTGTCGAAAGGGGATGTCATCGAGCAGCTCATGGCGTTCGCACCCGGAGGATACGCAACCGTCTTCGACAGCATCGGGACCCAGGAGAGCTTCTCCCTGGGCCTGGAGGTGACAGCGAAGCAGGGAACCTTTGTCGAGATGGCCATCCATGACGCCGCCTTCAGCGGCAACTTCCTGTCGATCGGGAGCGAGAGGTCTGTGACGACCTGCTGCAACTTCTCCCCGCGGGATTTCCCCTGGGCGCTGAACTGGCTCGAGGCGGGGAGATTCGCCGTGAAGGACTGGCTCACCCGCGCCAGCCTCGCCGACGTTCCCCGGCTGTTCGAGCAGTCGCGGAGCGGCGAGCGCCCCGCATTCAAGCTGCTCATCGAGGTGTAGGGCAGACGCATGGACCAGCCCATCCTCGAGCTGCAAGGCATCTCCAGGTCCTTCGGTCCTGTCCGGGCGCTCGACGACGTGAGCGTCAGCTTCCGACGGGGAGAGGCGCACGTGCTCGTCGGCGAGAATGGTGCCGGCAAGAGCACGCTCCTGAAGATCATCTCCGGCCTGTACCCCGCTGACCGCGGCACCATGCTTCTGGACGGGACCCCCGTCCGCTTCCGAAGTCCCCTGGACGCGGAAAAAGCGGGAATCGGGATGGTCTACCAAGAACTCACCGTGCTGCCGGACATGACGGTGGGGCAGAATGTCTTCCTCCACCACGAGCCGCGCAACCGCATCGGCCTCCTCGACCGCGGGCAAATGAGACGGGAGTTCGAACGCCTCAGCCGCACCTTCCAGATCGAGCTGAACCCGGACGACCTGGTCGGCGAGCTCCCGCTGGACAAGAGACAGCTCGTCGAGGTCCTGAAAGTGCTGAACAAGGACCCCCGTATCCTTATCTTCGACGAGCCCACCTCGTCGCTGGACGCGGACGAGGTGCGCACCCTGCACGACATCATCCGCATGCTCCTCCGCGACGGCAGGACCGTGCTCTACATCTCGCACAGGCTCAGCGAGGTCTTCGCGATCGGCCACCGCGCCACGGTCCTGAAGGATGGGAAGTACGTGGCGACCCGGGACATGGGGGCAACGACTCCCGACGAGCTGGTCCGGCTCATGATCGGCAGGCCCCTGCAGTCCATCTTTCCCCCGAAGAGCTCCGGCATGCAGGCTGCAAAGGTCTTCGAGGTCTGCTCCTTGTCTCTCGCGCACACCCTGCACGACATCTCGTTCGTCGTCCGCCGCGGCGAGGTCCTCGGGATCGCAGCCCTCCAGGGACACGGGCAGACGGAGCTGTTCAACTGCATCGCGGGGCTGTCACGGAAAGACAGCGGGCGGGTCCTCGTGAACGGCCGCGAGGTGAGCATCCGCTCCGCCAAGGCCGCGATCCGGGCCGGCATCGGCTACATCCCCGAAGATCGCAAGACGCAGGGGCTCCTGCTCAACCTCTCGATCCGCAAGAACGTCTCGATCGTCGGCCTGTTCCTGATGCAGGTCGCCGGCTTCATCCGTCTGGGCAGAGAGAAAAGGGTGGTCCGCCAGACGATGAAGACCCTCTCCATCAGGGCCGCGGGCATGGACCAGTTGGCCCGGGAACTCAGCGGGGGCAACCAGCAGAAGATCGTGCTTGGCAAGGGCCTGGCGATCTCCCCGCGCGTGCTGCTGTTCAACGAGCCGACGCGGGGGATCGACGTGGAGGCCAAGCACGACTTCTACATGCTGATGCGGCGGTACGCGGACGAGGGAATCGCCGTCGTCATCTACTCCAGCGACCTCATCGAGCTGATCGGGATGAGCGACACGGTGATCATTCTGTACGAAGGGCGAGTCACGGGCACCCTGGGGGGAGCCGACATCACCGAGGAGAACATCATGCGCCGTGCCGTGGGCATGGGTGGCGAGAGATAGGAGGACGCCGTGTCGCTCGCGAAGATGCTTGTCACGCGCCTGCAACTGGTACTGGTGTTCGCCTTCGTCCTGGCCCTTGTCGTCGTCGGGGGCATCCTCAACAGGCGCTTCCTGAGCCTCGAGAACTTCGCGAACCTCGTGTCCACGTGCGTTCCCTACCTCCTGACCTCTTTCGCCCAGACCGTCGTCCTGCTGTCGGGCGGGATCGACCTGTCGGTCGGCCCCCTGGTGACGCTGTCCAACGTCCTGTGCGCACGCTTCATGTCCAGTACGCCCCTGGGCTACCTTCCCGGGCTTCTGCTTTCCCTCGCTGCGGGGACCACGCTGGGTTCCGCCAACGGCATCATCGTCGCCAAGGCACGCCTCCAGCCCATCATCGTCACCCTGGCCTCCTCCTCCGTCATCGCGGGCCTGGCGCTCGCGGTCCTCCCGCAACCAGGGGGACGCGTGCATACGGGATTCGCGCGCCTCGTCAACGGTTCCGCCGGCGTGCCGGCACCCCTCCTCGCCGTGCTCCTCGTCACGACCCTTCTGTGGATCATCCTCAACCGCACTCGGTTCGGGCGTTCCCTCTATGCCACAGGGGGCAGCGAACAGGCGGCATACGGCTCGGGCATCCGGGTGGACAGCGTCCGGATCGCCGCCTTCATGACCTCGGGTCTTCTCAGCGCGCTCGCAGGCATCTACATCTCCGCCCAGATCTACTCGGGCGACCCGCTCATCGGCTCGAGCATGAGCCTGGTGTCGATCACCACCGCCGTTCTCGGAGGCACCAGCCTGGCGGGGGGAAAGGGAAGCATCGTCGGCAGCCTCGCGGGGGTGTTCATCTTCATCATCATCAACAACATCCTGAACCTGACGGGCGTGCCGTCCTTCTACCAGTACATCTTCCAGGGCAGCCTGCTCATCTTTGCACTGACAATCGGTTCCCTGCGACTCCCAAGGAGGTAGAGACATGAAGGGTCTGCAATTCGCCATCCTGCCCCACGGGTTCATCGAGAACGACCTGGCCTGGAACGTGGCACTGCCACACCCGGGGTCCGTGGACGACAGGCACCCGGCAGCGGAGTGGGTGCGCGTGCCATCGTTTTCCGTCCTCGTGCGCCACCCGCAGGCCGGTTACATCCTCTACGACACCGGGTCGTGCCCCGGCGACGAGAAGGACCGCCGTCCCGCGGAGGGGCGCCGGCTGCTCCCGATATGCGCCGAGCGCTCGGACTACCTCGACGTGCAGCTGCGCAACCTGGGTCTCGGACCGGGAGACATCGCCACGGTCGTCGTCTCGCACCTGCACTCCGACCACGGCGGGGGGCTCACGTTCTTCTCGCACACGGAGGCGGGCCGGAACGTCATTGTCGGCCGCAAGGATTTTGAGTATGGGCTGGTCGAGACGCACAGGTCCTGCACGGAGGTGAACCTCGCCTACCTGCGGGAAAACTTCGAGTTCCCGGGGCTCAGCTACACCCTCATCGAAGAGGACATGGAGTTGGTGCCGGGCGTTGAGCTGATCATGCTGGAAGGCCATGCCCCGTCGATTGTCGGGCTGGTTCTCCACCTGGAAAGCGGTGCGTGGATCTTCCCTTCCGACGCGGTGTACATGGCCCTGAACTACGGGCCTCCGATGAGACCGCCGGGCTACATCTACGACACCCTCGGGTTCACGCGTTCCGTGAAGAAGCTGTACGGGCTGCAGAAAGCCCTTGGGGCGAAGGTCATTTTCCCGCACGACCCCGTGCAGTACGCCGAGCTGACGCCCGCTCCGTTCTTCTATGAGTGAGAGGGGGGAGGCCGGAGGCATGACCGGACGCAACGCGCTGGGCGCCGCGCTGTCTCCGCTGCGACGGGCGCGCTCCACCATTATCGTCTACCTCGTCTCCGGGCTTCTCCTGCTCGCCTCGGAGGTGGTCTCCCCGGGCTTCCTGGAAGCGGCCCACATGAACAGCGTCCTGCGGCAGGCGGCCTTCCTGGGGATCGTTGCCGTCGGCCAGACGCTCGTCATTCTTGCCCGGCGGGATAGACCTGTCCATCGCCTCCATCATCACGCTTTCCAACGTGCTGAGCGCACAGGTCATGGATGGCCGCAACGAGAACGTGCCCACGGCCGTTGCCCTGGTGCTGGCCCTCGGCGTGGTCTGTGGGCTCCTGAACGGCCTGGGGATCGTCCACCTGCGCATCTCGCCCCTCGTCATGACCCTGGGCATGGGCAGCGTCGTTCAGGGCATCGCGTACATCTACAGCAAGGGCGCGCCGAAAGGCGCCACCGCGCCGTTCATCCAGCTCATGAGCACCGGGAAGTTCCTGGGGGTTCTCTCGAGCCCATTCCTGATATGGGTGTGCCTTTCCGCGGTGACGATTGTCGTGCTTCGCTTCACCACCCTCGGCAGGTCAATCTATGCCTGCGGATCGAACCCCGTCTCCGCCCGCTACTCCGGGGTCAGCATCCGGTCCACCACCCTCGCGGTCTACGCGGTGTCCTCCGTCCTGGCGGCACTGACAGGCCTGCTCCTGATCGGGTACACGCGGACGAGCTACCTGGATACCGGCAACGTGTACACCATGAACTCCATCGCGGCGGTCGTGATCGGCGGCACCTCTGTCTCGGGGGGAATGGGGGGATACGCGGGGACAATCGCCGGCTCGTTCATCATGACAATCATCATCGGGCTCCTGTCTGTCGTGCGCATACCCGTCTCGGGCAGGCAGATCGTCCAGGGCCTCATCATCCTCGTGATCATTCTCGCGTACGGCAGAGAGCAGAAGAGGCGGTAGGGGAGGCGTCGAACGACCATGACCTCGCGCGAACGGGTTCTCGCTGCGCTCACCCGGGGGGTGCCGGACCAGGTCCCCTTCATGGATGTCATCGACAGGAAGATGCAGGACCGCATCATGGGCCGCGCGGGGTACGACCAGCTCGACCTGGCCCGGGAGATGTGCTTCGACTCCCTGATGTACGAGGCGTATCCCCCGTTCTTCGTCAGGAAGGAGGTGACGTCGGACGGAAGGGAAATCATCGTCGACGGTGCGATCCACACGAGGGACGACCTCTCCCTCGCGGTCATGCCGCAGCTGGACGGGGAGTATATCGACGGGATGAAGCGGTTCGTCGACAGGTACCGGGACACCGGATACGCCCTGTACTACAGGACTCGTATCGGCTGCGCCGGCGTGCTCAACAGCATGGGCCTCGACAACTTCTCATTCGCCCTCGCCGACGACCCTGGGCTGGTCGATGCCCTGCTCGGACGGTACGCGGAATGGGCGATCGAGCTGCTGGAGAAGTCGCAGGGGCTGGGATTCGACTTCGTCTGGTTCTCGGACGACCTGGCGTACAAGTCGGGCCCCCTGTTCTCTCCCCAGGTCTTCCGCGAAGTGTTTCTGCCGTGGATGCGCACCGTGTGCAGCCACGTGCGGCTGCCGTGGGTCTTCCACAGCGATGGCGACCTGATGCCGATCCTGGAAGACCTCCTGTCCCTCGGCATGAACGGCCTCAATCCCATCGAACCAGGGCCCATGGACATCGGGGTGCTGAAGGAGAAGTACGGGAAGCGGATCTGCCTGCTCGGGAACATCGATCTCCATTACACCCTCACCCAGGGAACGAGGGAGGAGGTCGAGCAGGAGGTGAAGGAACGCATCTGCGCCATCGGCAGGGGAGGGGGCTACATCATCGCCAGCTCGAACAGCATCACCGACTACTGCAAGATCGAGAATGTCCTCGCCTTCCGTGATGCCGTGGTGAAGTACCGGGGCTGCGCCGCCTGCCCATGACCTCCACGGCAGCCGGGGCACGGGCCGCGGGCCTCGACGCCCCCGCAGGTGCCCCCCGAGTGCGCGCCCTTACCTCGGCTTCACCTCGAGGCACTTGATCATGTACAGCTCGAGGTAGCGCTCCAGCACGTCGCGTTTCTTGATCTTCGCCAGCTCCCGGCTCTCGGAAAGCTTCTCGGCCAGCGCGTGGATGCGCTGCGGGGTAGGCGGGCTCACGTGGAAGGTCCTGCGCACGGGGCGCAGGTAGTCGCGCACGAGCGCGTTCACGTCTTCCACCAGGTGGGCCTTCTGCTCGGGGGCGTACAGCGGGTTCCACTTCTCGGCCAGCTCCGCGAGGGTCTGGTCGATGCTCTTCCCCGCCGGCACGTACTGCGCGCGAAGTCCCTGCACCGCCTTCTGGTAGGCGAGTGAAGCCCTGTCCGCCGCGGCAGGGCCGCGTGCGCCGGGCGCGGCAGCCTCCTCCCCCGCCTCCGGCTCCTTCACCGGCTGCCCGGCCCGGGCCGGGCGCGGCCTGCCCGTGAAGAGCATGCGGAAGAACTTCACGATCCCGCGCACGACGGGGGTCGTCTGCCAGAAGGGAAGGTACGAGCGCGCATCGCGCAGGAGCTTCTGGCGGGAAAGGGAGAGCAGCTCCGAGAAGGGCCTGAGCACGCCCGGCGCGGACAGGCACCTGCCGATCTCCTCGGCCGCGTTCGCCGCGATGTTCGTGTCGGTGCGCGCAAGGGTCAGGAGCGGCGCATTGGCCAGCGCCGACAGGAAAGGGTCGTCCTCGGCGACACGGGCATCGATCTCCTTCGAGAAGGCCTGGTCGCCCTTCATCGCCTTCGCCGACTGGTCCTTCCGCAGGAGCTCGACCCACTCGTTGATGATTCCCTCGCGGATCACCTCGGCCGCCTCGGCGAGCTTCTTCAGGAAGACGGGCACCAGGAGGTCCCGCTGGATGAACCAGTCTTTCCCCAGGGCCGCCGAGTGCACGCGCACGAGGAAGGGCAGCGATTCGCCCGTCCCGGCCTTCGTCTTCTCCTCGAGGAACGAGCTGATGAACTCGCGCGCGTGCTTGGAGACGAAGCTGACGCCCTTGTCGTCGCGCAGGCCGTACATCTCGTCGTAGCCGAACACGTACGGCGGCCGGCGCACGACCGTCTCCAGGCTCTTCCTGTCGGCGGCGCGCTCCTGCTCCTTCTGGGCTGCCCCCTTCCTCTGGAAGACCGTGTACCCGATGATGTAGGCGGACTGGCAGCAGCCCTGGTCCTCGGCCGTCTTCTCCTTCTTCTTGCGGAAGTCCTGCAGCACGAGGTTGGACAGGTGGGTCCAGAACTTGAATGTGAACTCGTTGGGCGAGAGCACCGCCGCGGCGGCCTTCTTGGGCCGCATGGTCACGTCCTCCATGGTCTGGCGCACCAGCACGTCGCCGCCCTTGATCAGGCCGACCAGCTTGGCCTCCGCGTAGGCGTCGTTCCTGCCCTGGTGCAGGTAGCGGCTGATCTTGGCAACCGCGGCCTCCACCAGGTCGGTGCCGACCAGGGCGCGGGGAACCACCAGGTCGTCGATCCCCTCGGGAAAGGTGAGCCGCACGATGCCCTTGTCGCCGGTCCCTGACGTCTCGAGGAGCACGGCGAAGCCCGACTTCACGTCGATGGTCGTGACCTCGGCCTCGGGAATGGGCACCTCCGTCCCCGACATCCGGGGGAAGGGTCTCCACGGCTCCACGTTGATCTGGCGGTACCCTTCCGCGAGAGCGGCGGAGGGAAAGTCGGGAATGACGATGTCGTTCCCGGACACGACCACCCCCCTCCCCGAGATGTCGGCGAGCGCTGCCTCGGCGTCGGCGCGGCTGCCTTCCTGGGGCGCGAGTGCCTTCAGGAAATCACGGAAGTCGAACACGGGGGTCTTCCTGCGCACGGCATACGCGCGCAGGAGGAGCGACAGGTCCTGGGGACGCATGGTACATCCAGAAGTGTAGTGCACCGGCAGCGGGGGAACAAGGTCGGGCGCGAAAAAGGCGCTCCCCGGCGCACAAAAACTTGAAACCGGGGGGGCCGCCGACTACACTTTCGAAAGGGTTCCCGAAGGTGAGACAGACACGCATTGCCTCCATTCTCGCCGCATCCATCCTCGTGTTGTCGTCAGCGCCCCGGGCCGCGGCCCAGGACCTGCTCGCCGGCCGTCGCGTGTGCGTCTTCACCGTCCAGAACCTGACTGGCAGTGACCAGGACGACGAGTACGAGACGAGCATCACCGACAGCATCGAGCAGGAGCTTGCCTCGGCGGGCGCCCGGATCATCGCACGCAGCACATGGGTGAAGTCCCCGGGGGTGCCCCCGGACGCCCGCGACCTTCTGCGCGGGCCGATTGCGCTGGCCGTGGCTGCCGACGTGGGCGCGGACCTCGCCGTGAACGGCTCCTACACCGTGGACGGCGAGCAGGTCATAGTGTCGGTGCAGTGCTGGGACACGGCCTCGCGCGCGCCGGTCGCCGGCTTCCTGCGCTCCTGGAGGTTCAACCTCGCCTTCTACAACTCGCTGCACGAGGAGGTGGTCGGGCGGTTCATCCCGAAGATCGTCTCACGCGCGGCAGCCGGCGCGGAAGGCGCTGCCGTGTCGGCGGAGGGACCCGTTTCCTCCAGGCGCACGGAGGTGACCTTCCTCTCGGCCCAGGACGGGGTGCAGGTCCACATCGAGGGCGATGCCCCCGCGGGGACCGTCGAAAATGGACGTCTGAGCTGGAGTGCCGGTGCGCTGCCCAGCGGATCGAAGCTCAGGGTCCGGAAGACAATGGAAGGGTCTCACCCCGGCTGGCAGACCATCCGCGTGGCGCCCGAGGTCACCCTTTCCCCGCTCATGAAGAAGGCGACCCAGGCTGTCGAGCTGGACTGGACCCTCGGCCAGCTCGTCGGGCTGGGTGTCACGCTCCGCGGGTACTGGACGCCGGATGCGTTCTACAGGTGGGCTGCCGGTTACCTGTCCATGCAGCTCCCCACCACCGCGGCCGGCAGGCCGTACTTCCATTACGATGCGGGCATGGGCATCGGGGGCTACGTGCTCTCGCCCCCGGGGTCGAACATCCGGATCGGGCTCGCGGCCGGGGCGGGGGCCGTGTTTTCTTTTCAGCCGGTGCCCGGGGCGACGATGTACAACGACTTCTACCTCAACCCGATCAGCTGGTCGATCGAGGCCAGGCTGCGGGGCATCAGCTTCTTCCTGCGGCAGGAGTGGAAGTATGCCTTTGGCCTCGACAACGGCCTGCTCGAGAGGGGCTGGGTGATGGTGGGTGGATCGGTCCCGCCCATGACCCTGGGCGTGCTGTTCAGGAGGTGAGCGTGAGAACCGTCCGGACCCTCCTTGTGCTGCCTGTCCTCCTCCTGGTCCTGTGCTCCTGCGGCCTGTTCTTCGCATCACCCTTCCCTGTCCTGCTCGCACAGACCATGGCCCAGCGCGACTTCTCCGCGGACATCGACCTCCTGGCACCAGACAGGTTCCAGCCCTACGCAATCGAGAGGGGCAGCGATCGGCTCGTCGTGCTCGTCGGAGGGTACCCCTACCCTGTCGACAAGCCATGGCTGTTCATCCTCCGCAGCGACCTGTCGCTGATCACGTCGTACACGCTGGCCGAGCTGACGGCGCTGGCGGGAGGATCGTTCTCGGGGACAGGGGCTGCCGTCGATGCCTGCGGATACCTCATCGTGGGGAATGTCCAGTTCGACATCGTCGACGCAGACACGGTCATCCCGTTCTCGGTTCCTGCCCGGCGACGTGGGAAACAGGGGCGGCATCGGCAGCCCCACCGCGTACACGATGCCCGGATCGCACAACGTGTGCCACTTCGGCGCCTCCAGCGCGAGCCTGCAGTGGGATGTCTACGACTGCTCATGGAACTTCGTGAGCTCTCCCGTCGTGCCCATCCACCCCACGGTGCCCGGCTTCTGGCTTCGAGCCCTCTTCGCGGAGCCGTACCCGTCGGCCGGGGACGTCGTCCTGGCGCTGGAGGAGAATGAACCAAACGCAGAGGGCAAGTGGGTCACCTGGTTCGTCCGCATTCCACGAGCGAGTTTCGACGGAACCATCACGCCCAACTTCCTCGATGGGGTGAGCTACCCGAGCTTCACCAAGACGAGCATCGACAGCAGCAGTATGGGCCTCACGGCGGATGGCATCGTGGCCTACTCCTACGCCACGCAGGACTACATCCTCTTCAGTTTCGACGATCCGGACACGCTGACCACGCTGCATGCCGGCAGGATCGATGACGAAAAGGACAGCCTGCGCACCTCGTGGAGCTGGTCGGGCGGATACTCGTGCGTGTACGATACGCGCACGAAGATCCTCTCCAAGGTGGCCACGTGGTGGAACTGAGGCGCCGGCGGGCAGCCGCACTCATCCTTGCCCTCGCCTTGGCGGCCCCCCTCGCGTTCAGCCAGGAAAGCGCGCCCGACACGCTTGCTGCGCGCAGGCTGCTTCTCGTTGTTGCGCAGAAGCCGGGCTTCGGCCTGGCTGCGGAGGACCTTGCCCTCGCCTCGCGCTCGATGCTCCTCGCGCTTCAGGAATCCCGACCCGACCTCGTGCTTGCCGAGCCTGCCCGGCAGCCCGGATCCACGGCGGACGACGAGCTGACGATCCTGGCAGGCGAATCCGGCGCTGACTGCTGGCTGCGTGTCGAGATCTCGGGAAGCCGCGAGCAGCCGGTGCTCCGCGCGAAATCGTTCGACGTCCTCTCCTCGGCCGCCGTGATCGACGCAACAATCCGCAGGCAGCAGGGAAGCCCGCTGTCGGCAGCCGGCCTCGCCTTCGAGAGGTGGGCAGATGTCTCCGCGCTGCTCGTCGGCACCTACCCCCCCCGCGCGGCTGCCGCGGTCGAGACCCGTGATGCCGCCAGCGCGGGGCTCACCGTGCGCGCCCTGCCGGGCACGGTCGTGACCGTGATCCGCGGCGGCAAGGGCAGAGCCACGGTCGGCGCGGACGGCGCGGCCAGGCTCGACGTGGCAGTCCCCGTCGTGCTCGAGGTGCGCGCGGCGAAACGGGGGTACCTCCCCGTACGCCAGACCCTGTACCTCAGGGCCGACAGGGAGATCGCCGTCGAGCAGAAGCCCGCGCCTCGGCTGGCGATCGACGCGTCCCTTCTCATGGCGTGGCCGGGCGCGGCCGTGGTGTGGTCGCCGGTCCCGGAGTCTCTGTTCGTGCGCGCGGGCCTCACGACGTACCTGCTGGGCCTCGTGATGCGCGAGGATGCGCTGGTCACGACCGACCCGTTCTCGAACCTCGACCTGCTCGCCGGCGTCTACCTGGGACCCGCCGACGCTGCCGTGCGATTCTACGCCGGGGCAGGCGCGTTCCTGCGCCTCGTGCACGCGCCAAACCTCCTGGTCGGCATCGACCCGCTGGCGCCATTCGGAATCGAGGCTGTGCTCGGAGCCGAGGTGCCGATCGGGCCGTCGGCGAAGTTCTTCGCCGAGGTCGAGCCCATGCTGTACGTGACAGACTATCCCGACCTGCTCCTGTCAACGCAGGGTTCGAGCAAGGGATGGTTCACCTACACGGGCGCGGCCCTGCAGGTGAACAGTTTCCGCGTGGGGGTGCGGTGGCCGCGATGAAGAAGATCCTGCTCCTGCATGCCGTCGTGCTCGCCCTTTCCTCCTGCTATGCGCCAGTCGACCTGTCGCTGAGCCAGGCCGTTGCGATCCTCCGCGACTCCAGGGTCACCTACAGGGCGACCATCGGGCCAATCGGCGACATAGGCGATGACGACGACGCCTCCGAGTTCACGTTCCTGCCTTCAAAGATATCTGTCGCTCCGGGGATCGATTACCAGGGCGGGTTCCTGGTGATGCGCAGCCCCACCCGGACCCTCGTCCGCTACGCGACCAGCGGGGGCGGAGCCTTTGGCTGGTGGGGCGCCGACTATGTCAACCCTTCGCCGGCGTACGAGCCGTACCTTTTTGAGCCCGTCAAGTTCACGACCCCGGCCGTGAGCAGCCCGCTGGGAATGCTGGGCATGAACCCCGTCGATCCCACTGGGAACTCCGTGCAGCTCCTGAACGCAGACCTGGCCGTGAGCAATTTCGATTCTGGGGCGGGCTGGCAGAGCCTGCACGACAGCTTCATCATGCCCGCGTACGACGCGGACGCCATCGGGTTCAGCGTCTACCCGTCTGATTTCACCGTGTCATCGGACACGACGTACTGGCTTGTGCGCGAAAGGGGAACCGGGCAGCTGCGGGAGCTGACTGGCCTGCTGGATTCGACGAACGGGCTGTGGAACGAGATGGACACGAAGGCCCCCCTTGCTTTCGACATCCCGGAGCTCGCCGGCGTCACGAGGTGCAACTACTTCTACGATCCAGACCCTGCGCTCGCTGTCATCGACAGGAAAAGCTACGTGAGCTGGTTCGACACTGCGGCCGGCACGTGGAAGTGCGTCACGTGGAAGGGAACGGCAACCATCGAGTCCGCCCTGCTCACCAAGGTCACCCACAGGATCGACGCCCTGCTGACCAACGGGATGCTGTTCTCGACAGAGGACGGGGTGGGCCGGCTCTACGATCCCGACGGCGGGCAGCTGGCCGAGTTCCCGCTCGGTGCCCTGCGATTTGCGGGGGAACGGCTCGAGAGCGGTGTGCCCGTGGTGGTCTTCTCGATGGCTCGCACGGTCGTGGAGGACTACCAGACGAGATTGTCCATCGACGTGTACACGGTGGAGACGGCGGACCTGGAAAACCTCTGAGGCAGGGGGTCCGGGGCTACTTCACCAGTCCCTGCAGGGTCTTCAGGAAGTTCTCCATCTGGGGATCTGATTCGTACTGTGCGATCTTCTGCTCGAAGTAGGCTGCCCTGTCCCGTGCCACGGTCTTGCGCGAGACCTCGACCACGATGTCGATGGCCGCCTGCAGCGCGTCAATCCTGCCGTTCTCCCGGCCCGCCTGCTCGAAGCCCGCGTCGTAGGTCTTCACCCTGCCCAGCAGCCCTCGCAGCTTCGGGAAGAGGGTCTCCGCCGTGGAGAGGAAGCTGTCGCGTATGGGCTTTGTCCTGATGAGGGCAGAAGCCGACTTGTCGGCCAGCGCGGCATCCTCCCGCGAGGCCCAGCCCTGGTAGCTCGCCACCAGCCGGTCGAGGTCCGCGAGCCTGCGGTTCTCTTCCTCTGTGAGGCCGATCGACGGTGCCGTCTGCACGGGCACCGGCTGCTGGACAGCCGCGGCCTGCTGCACCTGGCCCGGCTGCACCTGCTGCCCCTGCTGCGCGCCGGCCTGCTGTGCCGCTGCCAGCCGCGCTGTCAGCTCCGACTTTTCCCGCACGAGGTCCGCGCGCTGACGCTCCAGCTCCGCCTTGTCAGCACGCAGCTGCGTGAGGGCGGCGTTGGCCTGGTCGAGGGACCTCTGCAGGTTGACGGCTGTCCCGCTGGCGCCCTGTCCCTCTGCCTGGAGGCTCTCCAGCTTCCCGCGCAGAAGCGCGAGAAGGCCTGCGCTGTCCACTGAGTCGGGGTCGATCTTCCCGCCCACGATGTCCGCGATCTCCCGCCGTGTCGTCGAGAGCTCTGCCCTGCGCGCGTCCAGCTCCTCCTGCACGGCAGCGATCTGGGCACGCAGGCCGCTGTCACGTGCCGAGAGCTCCACGCCCGCCCGGGCCGTGATGCCGCGCACGGCGGCAGCCACGCCGTCGGCGGCCTGGCGGGCCTGGGAGCCCTGGGGGTACCTGGCGAGGATGTCGAGGTTCAGGACGAGTGCCTCGTCCCAGCTCTCCTGCTTCAGCAGGGCGGAGGCCTGCGCGAACAGGGGCGCTGCCGCCCGGGTCTGCTCGGCCGCGGTCTTCTGCCCCGCAAGCTGCGCGCCCGCCGATTGTATGGAAGAGAGCGTCCGGTCCAGTCTCTCGGGAGGCTCGGGCAGGAACGCGAGGGCTTCCCGGTAGGCGGTCATGCTGTCCGCGTACCGGCCCGCATCGAAGGCCGTCTCGGCACGGGCGAGACCGGCGCGGAGCATCGCGTCCTTCCCGGAGACCGTCTCTTTCTCCCGGTCCGCGAAGAACGCATAGCTTCTCTCGATCTCGGGGACGATGCCCAGCGCCTGCTCGTACAGCTGCTCCGCCTCCGCGAGCCTTCCGGCCCGCGCGAGTGCGTCGGCATCGGCCACTTTCGCCCTGATGTCCGCGACCTGGCCCGCGGCGGCCACCAGGGACGCCGTGTCGGTCTGCGGCTTCTCCGCCTCGCCCCTCACGAGGCCGGTGAGGGAGTCCACGACAAAGAGGTCGACCTCGCGCCGCCGCGCAATGGCGGGAAGCGCGATGACCTCGTCCCTGTTCACGTAGTCCCGGATGGCCTGCAGGCTCTGCAGGGCCTTCGCGTAGTCCTTCGCGGCGATGTCGGCCTTGGCGACCGTGTACATGCCCACCAGTTGCCCGGTGGCGAGGTCCTCCTTCTCCTTCTGCGAGGCCATCGCCCGCAGCGTCGCCTCCGCCTTCGCCTTGTCCGACTCGAGCTCACGGGTACGCTGGTCCAGTTGTGCGCGCAGGTCTTCCTCGCGCTTCTTCGAGTCGACCAGGACCTTCTGGCGGTCCTCGTTGGCGCGCGCAAGGTTCGCGTTGAACTCGCTTTCCAGGGCACGCAGATTCGCCTCGGACGTCCTGCGCTCCTCGTCGGCCTGCCTGCGGAACGCCTCCAGCTGCGAGGTGAACTCGGTGTTCTTCCGAGCCTCTATCTCGGAGAGCCTGCGGGCGATGTCCTGGTCGGACAGGCCCTGGCTTCGCAGCTTCTGCCTCTCGCCCTCCAGCTCTGCCGCCACTGCCGCGCGCAGCTCGTCCTCGCGCGCGCGGACCTTCTCGTCCATTGTCGACTGCAGGCTCTGGCGCTCCCTGTCGATCTGGGCGAGCTGGCCCTGGATCTGGTTGATCTCGGCGTTCTTCTGCTGGAGCTGCGCCTCGGACTCCTTCTTCAGCTCCTCGATCAGCTTGCCCGCCGCCGTGATCCCCGCAGCCCCTTCCCGTGCAGCCTGCGTCTCGCTTCTCTGGAAGAAGAGCTGGAAGGCGAAAAAGCCGGCGACGAGCGCAAAGACAGCCGCGGCGTTGACGATGACGGGGAAGAGCACGCCCTTCTTGGCCGCCTTCACGGCGAAGGCCTCGGCGGTCACCTCGATCCTGCTCTCGGTGGCGACCTTCTCGATCTCCTTCAGGATCTCCTTCTGGTCCTCGCGCGAGAGTCCAGAGTCGGGATCGAAGGCGAACTCCTCCCGCGTCTCGACGGGCAGCCCGAGGTTCTTTCGGAGGTGTGCGGCTTTCGCGAGGAGTCCGAGCATGAGACGATACCCCTGATATCAATTTTCGACAGCCCGGGCCGTAATCTTGACGCGCCAGGGCGCCGAGCGCGCCGGGGCGCCGACGCGCCGGGCTACTTGGTCTTCATCACTTCCACGCCGTCCCAGTCCGGGGGCGGGGGGCTTTTCGCGTAGTCCTGGCAGCGCTTCGCCAGCAGGCCGCTGGGATGGTCATCGGGCAGCGCCCGGTGCACCTCGGCGAACATGACCGCGGCACGGGAGAAGTTGCGCTTGTGGTACTCCTCCATCGCCGCGTTGCTCGTGTCCCACGCCTCCTTCAGGGAAGCGGGAAGGGACGCGGCGGCCGTGAAGATGCGGATGCCCTTCGAGCGCCCTTTCACCGCCACGGTGTCTATGAGACGGCAGGGCATACGGCCCGAGACCTTGCGCGCGAGGCTCTCCGAGATGAGCAGCTGCTGCCGGTAGGCGCGCGTGAGCCCCTGGAGGCGCGAGGCGAGGTTCACCATGTCGCCGATCACGGTGTAGTCCATCTTCTTGTCCGTGCCGATGTTGCCCACCGTGACCACGCCGTAGTTGATCCCCACCCCGATCGAGAGTGTCGGCGCCCCCGCCGCCTCCTGGGAAGCGTTGAAGCCCCTCAGCGCCTCCAGCATCTCCAGGCCCGCCCGCACCGAGTCCACGGCATCGGCGTCCTGCTCGCGTTTCACCGGCGCGCCGAACAGGGCCATGATCAGGTGCTCGATGTACTTGTCCACGATCCCGTGACGGGCGTCGATCACGTCGACCATGACCCCGAAGTACCTGTTGAGGAGCGTCACCACGTCGTACGGGCTCATCGACTCGGCGATGGAGGAGAAGTTGGCGATCCCGCAGAACAGCACCGCGAGAACCTCGTTCTTCCCGACCAGCATTCCCTCGGGGTGCGCGAAGAGGTAGTCGATCACGTCGGACGGCACGTACGAGCGGAAGGCGTTCTTGAGCTTCTCCTCCTGCTTCTTCGCCACCACTTTCTCGTAGGCCTGGCGCTTGATCCTGCCGTAGGCCGTCTCCAGCGCTCCCGTCATCAGGTTGAACGTCTGCGCGAGCTGGCCCACCTCGTCGTGGTACTCCACCACCACCCTCTGGGAGAGGTCGTTCGTGGCAATGATGCTCTGCATCGTGCGCACGACCCGGGTGATGGGCCGGGTCAGGTAGTTCGCGAACAGGAGCACCAGCGCGACCGCCGCCCCGATCGCCACGGCCACGATGATCGCGGTGCGCCAGGCGATCTCGTCCACGGAGCTGTAGAACGCCGCCCGCTCCTCGGTGGCGAGCACGTACCACTGGAACGGCTCGAACCAGAATCCCCTGGCGACCCGGTCCCTGCCCGCCACGGCCACCGTGAGCAGGTCCGTGCTCTTCGCCGAGGCCAGCTCCGCGAGGCGGGCTGACTCCGCGGGGCCGGGCTCCACGGGCGCGCTCGCCATGCGCAGCGAGCCGTCTGGCCCGACGGCGAAGATGAGCTCGGTGGGACTTCGCACGAGGCTCTTCGCGTACGACTCGACCGCGCTCCTGGTCGCGGCGACCATTTCCGGCCGGGAGGTGAAGTTGTTCTCGACCAGCAGCCCCCACTGGCTTTCCGCGTTGTCGCGAAGCTCCTCCGCCTTGAAGCCGAGAAACTCCCCGCTGATCGCGGTGATGCCGCTCGTGGCGGA
This sequence comes from uncultured Spirochaetota bacterium, assembly GCA_963733835.1. Lineage (GTDB taxonomy): Bacteria > Spirochaetota > Spirochaetia > SZUA-6 > Fen-1364 > CAVTER01. Next base: position 93,247 of record CAVTER010000001.1, on the reverse strand, counting down.
AAAGAAGGAGCTGATGCCGGTCAGGGCGAGGGCAGCGAGCACGAGGGGGATCACGACGAAGATGATCTTCAGCCGGATGCTCATGCGCGGACGTCCCCGGCTGCCGCCGCCGTCCCGTCCCACGTCTCGGGCAGGGAGCGCCCCGCGTACGCCCTGCAGCGGTCCCTGATCAGGGCACCCGGGCCGTCGTCGGGAAGGAGGCGGACCACGTCGTCGAGCAGTGTCTTTGCGCGCGCGAAGTTCCTCTTCCTGTACTCCTCCATGGCGGCGGCGTGGTACTCCCAGGCCTCCTTCTCGCGCGGCTCCAGGTCGGCTCGCGCCGTGTAGATCGCCAGCGCCCGCGCCTTTCCTTTCGATTCCCACCGGATCCAGTCCAGCAGCCTGCAGGGCAGCTCCTCCGCCAGTTTCTTGCGCAGGCTCTCGGAGATGATGAGCTGCTCGTGGTAGGTCTTGGTGAGGCCCTCGAGCTCGGAGGCGAGGTTGACGCTCTCGCCGATCACCGTGTAGCTCATCTTCTTGTCGCTTCCCATGTTGCCGATGGTGACCACCCCGTAGTTGATGCCCACGCCGATGCGGAACTCGGGCTTGCCGATCTTCTTCTGCCCCTCGTTGAAACCGTGCAGGGCATCGATCATCTCCAGGCCGGCACGGACCGAGGACAGCGCGTCGTCCTCGTGCCTTTCGGGGGCACCGAAGAAGGCCATGATGGCATCGCCGATGTACTTGTCGATGGTGCCCTTGCGGGCGACGATCACGTCGACCATGGCCGTGAAGTAGCGGTTCAGCGAGTCCACCAGGTCGTCGGGCATCATTCCCTCCGAGATGGTCGTGAAGCTCCTGATGTCCGACGAGAGCACGGCTCAGAACGCGGTTTTCGCCCACGAGCATGCCCTCGGGGTTCTTGATGTGCTGGTCGATCACGTCCTTGGGCACGTACTTCTGGAAGATGTTCCTGATCTTCTGCTCGCGCTTGCGCGCCACCACCGCGTTGTAGGCGAGAGTGTTGATCTGCGCGTACGCCTTCTCGAGGCTTCCCACCATGTGGTTGAACGTCCCGGCCAGCCTGCCGACCTCGTCGTCGTACTCCACCGACACCCGCCGGGAAAGGTCGCTGGTGAAGATGATGTCCTTCATCGCGGCTGCCACGCGGGTGATGGGCTTGCCGATGTAGCGGGCCAGCAGCAGCACAAGGACGACCGTCATGGCGACCGCGGCCACCAGGATGATCGCCGTGCGCACGGTGATCTCGTCGGCCCGGCGGTAGAACACCGCCTTCTCTTCGCTCACCAGGACGTACCACCCGAAGGGGTCGAACCAGAACCCCTTGGCCACCCGCTCCTTTCCCGCCAGCGGGATGGTCAGCAGGTCGCCCGCCTTCGCCCGTGCCAGATCGACCAGGCGCTCCGCCTCGGCGGGCCGCAGCGCGAGCTGCGCGCTGGCCATGGCGATGCTGCCTGCCGTGTCCACGGCGAAGACGATCTCCGTGGGGCTGCGCACCAGGCTGCGGGCATACGACTCCACGGCGACCTTCGTCGCATCCACCATGTCGGGTCGGTCCGTGAGGCCGTTGTCCACCAGCAGCCCCCACTGGCTCTCCGCGTTGTTGCGCAGCTCCTGGGCCTTGAACCCGAGGAAGTCGCGGGCGATGCGGGTGATGCCCGTGGTCGCGGAAAAGTACGAGGAGACGCCCGTCAGCAGGAGCGTGACGATGACGAGGGGGAGAACCACGAGGACGATCTTCAGGCGGATGCTCATGTGTGGTACTCTCAATTTCGGCAGTTTCGGCCCCGAGGAGAATAGCAATGGAAGTCCCCAGAGAGCCCCTGTCCGCCGGTTCCAGCCGGCCGCCGGACAGTGGAGCGGCCCCCGCGGTGCTGGAAGAGGCCTTCCAGGTCCGCCTCTTCGAGACGGACGCGCAGGGCGCCCTGTCGGCAGGAGGCCTGTGCGACTACCTGCAGGAGGCGGCGGGCGACCACGCCGCTGCCCTCGGGGTCTCGGTTGCGGGTCTCATGCAGCGGGGGCTCACGTGGGTGCTCTCCCGGCTTCGCCTTCGCATCGAGAGGCTTCCCGCCGCAGGCGAGACGGTCCGGGTGCGCACGTGGCCCACGGGTGCGGAGAAGCTCTTCGCCCTCAGGGACTTCCATGTCGTGGACGCGGCCGGGCGTCCCCTCGCATCGGCCGTGAGTGCGTGGCTGATACTGGACACCTCCAGCCGCAGGCCCGTCCGGGTGCAGACCGTCTTCGATCCCCCGGACGTCTCGGGCATCCCCCGAGGCCTCGACATCGGGATCGAACGGCTCCCTGCCGTGGACAACCTGTCCCGACAGGCGCCCGTCGTCGTGCGGCTGGCTGACCTCGACGCGAACGCCCACGCCAACAACGCCCGCATCTCGGAGTGGGTCGTCGAGTCCGTGGGAATGGAGAGGTTCTTTCAAACCGGGCTGCGCTGCCTGGACATCGACTTCCTCGCCGAGGCGATGCACGGCGACGCCCTGCTCTCCCGCGCCGCGGAGCTGCCGGAGGGCGAGTTCCGCCACTCCATCGTCCGGCCTGCCGACGGCAGGGAGATCGCCCGGGCGAGGACGGTGTGGCAGCCACGGAGGAGCCAGGCATGAAACCCATCCGTTCCTGCGTCGCGGCCCTGCTCCTGGCCGCCACGGCCGTGGCCGCGCTCGCTGCCGACAGGATCCGCATCGAGAGGCCCCTCGTGGACCCCGCCACGGCGGAGACGCGCCAGGCGGTGGACGCGCTTCTCGAGCAGGCGGCGGCCGTGTCTGCCCGGCTGAACGGCGCGAGCATCGAGCTTTTCCCGGCCGCGCAGGGACGGGCCGTGTACACGCTGTCGGTCACCGCGGTCCTGAAGTCCGACAACCCCGCGGTTGTCGTGACGATGAGGAGGCTCGCGGACGGGGCCGAGTCGGCTCCCTGGTCCTGGCTGGGCAGGATCAGCCCCGAGCTGCCCACGCTCCTCGCCCGGGCAGTCTTCCTTCAGTGGAAGACGTTCACCGGCCTCACCTCCGCTGCCGCGACGGAACCCCCCGTGGTCACAGCCGAGCTTCCCGCCGCGCTGGTGCAGCAGTACGCCTACCCGTGGGCGCTCGCCGCCCGGGGCCGACGGCACGATCGTGGCGGCCCTGGGAACCTCGTGCGTGGAGATGGACCACGCCTTCCGCATCGTGGGCGAACCGGGCAGATCGCTCGGCGAAGGCGGGATCGTGAGCTACGCCATCGGGCTCGCCCTCACGCCGGGGGACGGCCATCCTGAAGCCCGCCCAGGGCAGGGACCTGTGGAGGGCGATGCCGGGCTCCGCGGCGCCGCAGAAGATCCCGACGGGCATGGAGGTAGTCACCGCGCCGATCGCCGCCCTGCCGGACGGGAGCGTCATCCTCGTCGACCCCCTGGCGAGGAAGGCGTACAGGATCGCACCCGGTAAAAAGCGCGCCGAGGTCCCCCTCTTCGCCACCTCGTACGAATACATCGCGTGGCTCTCGGCGGCGCCCGACGGCACGATCTGGATCTACGACCACGTGCTCAAGGCGTTTCGGATCATGACCGCCGAGGGGGCGGTGGTGGACTACATGCTCCCGCTCGTCGATCCCGAGAAGCCGCTCACGCCCCTCGCCGCCGCCATCGCGCCGGACGGCGGGGTGGTCGTGCTCGCAAGCGGTCGGCTCGCCCGGTTCCTCCGTGACGGCACACAGGTGTGGAGCATGGACGCGCTTCCCGGCGCGGACATCGAGACCCTTCCGCAGTCGGGCTCCGTTGCCGTGGACTGGCGGCGCGGCCTCATCTACGTGGCCGACACCACGGGCAGGCGGGTGGTGCAGCTGCTCGACAGGGCATACTGCCGGCAGAAGGGGATCAGCAACGGGCTGGAAGAAGCCCTCGCTGCCGCGCGCGCCAGGCGTTCCAGGGACGAGGCCGCCGCCCTCGCGGAGGAGGCGAAGCTGTTCGAGGCTGCCGGGTCTCCCCTCATGGCAAAGGCCGCGTGGCAGAGGCTCGAGGATGCGGACCCGGGCAACGCGGAGGCGGCTGCCCGGCTGCTCGCCATCGAGACCGGGGAGCTTGCAGCGGCGGCAGCAGAACTGGACGCGAGAGCGCGCGAGGTCCTTCGCACCGTGGGGATCGAGACCGCGCGACCCGCGTACGTGCAGGCCGTGCAGAAGTACGAGCTCCTGCTCGCGAAGGCCCCCGACAGCGCAGCCGCGCGCCAGGCCATGGAGAGCCTGAAGAGGCTCTTCGCGGGCGGGGCCAGCGTTCCCCCGATGGCGATCACCGCCGCGACCCTCGCCGACCTTTTCCCGTCGCTGATGCGCCGGTACGCGGTCACACCCGCCTGCTCAGTGACCGTGCGAAACTCCGCCTCCGCAGCAATCACCGGCGTGCGGGCGAGCGTGACGATCCCGCGCTTCATGGACTTCCCCTCTGAGGCTCCCCTGGCTGCGTCGGTTGCGCCCGGGGCGAGCGCCACCTTCGCCCTCACCCTTCCCCTGAACCAGTCGGTGCTCGAGCTGCAGGAGGACATGGCCGTGCAGGCCCGCATCGAGGTGACCGGCACCGCCGACGGGGTCGAGCAGGCCGTCTCGCGCGTGCTGCCCGTGACGATCCACAGGAACACCGCCCTCACGTGGGAGGACACGGCGAAGATCGCCTCGTTCGTGACGCCGAACGAGGAGTCGGTGAACGGCTTCGCCCGCCGCGCCCTGGCGCCGGCCGGCGAGGAGAAGGGCTTCCTGCTCTCACCCGCGCTCTTCCAGGCCATCCGCGTGTGTGACGCCCTTGCCGCGCACGGCGTGCTGTACGTCGCAGACCCCGTCTCGCCCATCACGACGGCGCTGGGCAGGCCCACGGTCGTCGACACGGTCCAGTTCCCGAGGGTGACCCTGTTCAACAGGGCGGGCGACTGCGACGACACCACCGCGCTGCTCGCATCGCTCCTGGAGGGGATCGGCGTGCCGACCGCGGTCCTCACCACCCCCGGGCATATCTTGCTCGCCTTCGACACGGGAGTGCCCGCCGAGAGCGCGCGGTTTCTGTCCAATCAGGATCTCGAGGTCATCTCTCACGGCGGCCATGCCTGGATCCCGGTCGAGACCACCAGCCCGCTGCAGAAGGGCTTCCTCTCCGCCTGGGTCGCGGGGTCGCGGCTCGTTCGAGAGTACAGGGCGAACGGCCCCTTCGAGTTCATTCCTCTCACCGAGGCCCGGGCCTCCTATCCCGCCCTTCCACTGCCGGCCAGCACCGTCACGGTGGCAGAGCCGGCACGCAGCGCGGTGGACGGCATGTACGCCGCGTCCATCGGGGGCTTCACGGCACGCCTGTATACGGCGCGGCTCGCCGAGGCGGAAACGAAGCTGAAGGGGCTCTCGGGAACGCAGGCCGGGAAGATGCGGGTCCATGTCGGCGTCCTGCACGCGGTGTTCGGCAGGCTCGCGGAGGCGGCCCGCGCCTTCGAGACGGCCATGAAGGACGACCCCTCCCTTGTCTCCCCCTACGTGAACCTCGCCAACGTGCACCTGGCAGGGGAAGACCCTGACGCTGCCCTTGTCCCTGTCAACGCGGGGCTCAGGCGGAACCCCGGCTCTCTTCTTCTCAACCTCGCGGCTGCCCGCTGCTGGGCCGCGAAAGGGGAAAAGGCAAAGGCGAACGAGCACCTCGCAAAGGTGCGGGCGAGTGATCCGGACACAGCCGCGCGCTACGCGGCGATCCTCGGCATCGGCGGGGCCGAGCGGGCAGCCGAGCAGGGCGGCGGTCCCGCCACGCTGCTGTGGGGGTTTGACTAGGATCTGTCGGGCTGAAACCGCTGCGGCCCGGGTCTGACTTCCGATAACCGGCGTCTCCGCGGAAGCGCGAACCATAGTACGCGCACCATTGTACGTCCTCGGGCCCGCTCCTGGGGGCTCTTGCGAAGCTCGCGCCCGCGGTGTAGAATTGGACTATGCCATTCAAAAGTGGATCAGTCCAATCTTTGGCGCGGGCGAGGCGCAGGGAGAGCGGCATGCCTCTCAGGATCAGGGTCGACAGGAAAAGCAGTACTCCCGCGTTCCGCCAGATAGTGGAAGGCATCTCCTCGCAGGTCGCCTCGGGCGGGCTGGCGCTCGGGCTGAAGCTTCCCACAGAACGAGAGTTGGCCGGCTCGCTGAAGGTCGCCCGGGGAACCGTCACGCGGGCCTACGAGGAGCTGGCCAGGGCCGGGGTGATCGAGGTGCTGCAGGGCCGGGGCAGCTTCGTGCGGGCAGCGGGCGCCGCTCCTGCCGGGGGACGCGCGCAGATGGCAGGGCAGCTCATCGCCTCCCTCGTCGACGGGCTTGCCGAGCTGCGCTTCACCCACCCCGAGATGCGGACCATGATCGACCTGGCCATCCGCGAGCGCGAGGAGCGCCACGGCGCCCTTGCCGTGGCTGCGGTGGACTGCAACCCCGAGACGCTGGGCATGTTCGAGCGGCAGATCGGCCTCCTCTCCCGGGTGAGCGTGCGGAAGTTCCTGCTGTCCGAGCTTTCCGCCGACCCGCGGGCGGGCGGCAGGCTCGCGGGCTTCGACCTCGTGCTCACCACGTCAACCCACGCGGCAGAGCTGGCCCGCATCGCGCCGGGCCGGAAGGACAGGATCGTGGCCGTGGGAGTCGCACCCAGCCAGGAGACCGTCCTGCGCCTTGCCGCCGTGAAGCCGGACCAGCCCGTCGGCGTGACCTGCGAGAGCAGCCAGTTCCTCGCCATCATCGAGGCGCGCCTGCGCGAGATGCGCTTCACGGGGCCTTTCGAGGTGCTGTTCACCCCCCGCGAGCCCGGCGCCCTCGCCGATTTCCTGCGTGGCAGGCTCCTTCTCGTGGTGCCGCCCGGCTACGCGGCCGGCCTGACCCGCGAGGAAGCCCGGGCGCTGGAGGAGTTCACCCACCGCGGCGGCGCCGTTGTCGCCTTCGACTACCAGATCGAGAAGGGCTCGCTCGTCCACGTGGAGAAGCGCATCGGAGCGCTCCTGGCATGAGCCGCACCGTCGTGCTGGGCGTGATCGGCGCGGACTGCCACTCCGTCGGCAACAGGATCCTCGAGGCTTCTTCACGGAGAAGGGCTTCCGCGTGGTGAACCTCGGCGTCATGGTGAGCCAGGACGAGTTCATCGACGCGGCCATCGAGACGAGCGCGGCCGCGATCCTCGTCTCTTCCCTGTACGGCCAGGGCGAGCTCGACTGCGCCGGCTTCCGCGACCGGTGCGTCGAGCGCGGCCTGGAGAACATCCTCCTGTACGTGGGCGGCAACCTCGTGGTCGGGAAGACGCCCGCGCGATGAGGTCGCGGCCAAGTTCACCGGCCATGGGCTTCGACAGGGTCTTCATGCCCTCCGACGACCTGGACGAGGCGGCCCGGCTGCTCGCGGCGGACATCGCCGCCGCGCGCACGGTCGAAGGCGGAGGGCATGAGGCGCGTCCTGGGCGTCGACATCGGCTCCACGTGGACAAAGGCCGCGCTCGTTCGACCTCGGGGCCCGGCCCGGCCGCCCTCCTCGCGCAGGCCGCCGTGCCGACCACGCAGCACGACCTCGCCGAGGGCGTGGCCCGGGCTGGCGCGCGGGCTTCTCGACCTCCCGACGGCTCGCCGCTCGGCCCGGCCCTGCCGACGTCCACTCCATGCCCTCCTCGGCCAAGGGCGGCCTGGCGATCGCCGCCGTCGGCATCGTGCCCGACCTGACCGCGAGAGTGGCGCGCCTGGCCGCAGCCTCGGCCGGCGGCAGGATCGCCGCGCACCACTGCTATCGGCTCGGCTCCGACGATCGCGGCCATGGAGAGCGAGCGGCCCGACATCATCCTGTTCTGCGGCGGCACCGACGGCGGCAACGAGAGCCTACGTGCGCGCCAACGCGCAGGCGCTTGCGCGCTCGGGCCTCGAGTGCGACCATCCTGTACGCGGGCAACGCCTCCATGCGCGACGAGGTGGCAGCGATCCTGCGGCGCGAAAGCGCCTCGCTGTCACGGCGAACGCCATGCCCGAGGTCGGGCGCGCTGGACATCGAGCCGGCCCGCGAGGCCATCCGGGAGATGTCTACCTCGACGCGATCGTGGAGGGCAGGGGCCTCGCCCGGGTGCAGCGAGACTGGCCTGCGACCCGATCCGCCCACGCCCCTGGCCGTCTTCGACCTGCTCGCCGCCCTCGCGGCGGGCGCGCCGGGTGGGACGAGCTGCTCCTGATCGACATGGGCGGCGCGACCACCGACGTCTACTCGCGCACGCGAGACCTTCCACGGCGAGGAGGGATGGGTGCTGCGGGGCATCCGCGAGCCCGCGCCTCACGCGCACCGTCGAGGGCGACCTCGGCATGCGGGTGAGCGCGTGCGCCGCCTGCGCAGACGGCGCACGGGTACCTGCGCGAGCGGGGCGCTCGGACGAGGCCGACGCGGCCTGCGACGCAGTGGGCCGCGCGGGTGGCTGCCCGCACCGGCATCGTCGCCTCGACGGACAGCGAGCGAGCGCTTCGACGATCTTGCTCGCGGAGGCGTGCCTCTACCACGCCCTCCTGCGCCACGCGGGCACGGTGGAGGAGGCCTACACGCCGCAGGGGAAGGTGCGCGTGCAGCGGGGCAAGGACCTGCGCCGCCGTGCGGACGCATCGTCGCAGGCGGCGGGTACCTCGCGCGCGTCGCGCGGAGCGCGACGCCCGTCCTGGACGCGCTCGAGGCTGCCCGCGGCCGGGTCGAGGACGAAACGGCGGGCGGCATCCTGCTCCCGGAGCGCCCCGTGGTGCTCGCCGACCGGCAGCGCCTGTTGCCGCTCCTGGGCAGCATCTGCCGCCGACATTCCCGCGGGCCGCCGCGAGCTTGCGGCCCTCGAACATCTCGTGCCGCTCGAGAACGCCGCAGCAAGGATCAACCGCATGCAGGACAGGCGTCTGTCCCGAGAACGACTTCGCGAGGCCCGCGCAGCGAGGTGCTCGCCTCCTGGCCGACCGGCGCGCCGGGTGGACCTCGAGGAGGCCATGCGCTACCAGCGCGCAATGCCCGAGTCCCGGCGCTTCGCCGAGGCCCTGGTGCGGCCGCGCGCGGCAGGCTCCTCGTCCAGCCCCGGGCCGGGGTGGCCCTGATCGACGAGCACATCCGCCTGCTCAAGTACCTGGAGACCGAGGGCGAGGCCGACCTCCTGCCCACGACCATCGACGCCTACACGCGGCAGAACCGCTACGCGGAGGCGGCGAAGGGCATCGAGAAGTCCGATGGCCGCCGGCACCTCGCATGCTGAACGGCTTCCCCGCGGTCAACCACGGCGTGGACGGCTGCCGGCGGGTGACCGAGGCGGTCGCGCGGCCCGTGCAGGTCCGCCACGGCACCCCGGACGCGCGGCTGCTGGCCGAGATCACGCTCGCGGGCGGATTCACGAGCTTCGAGGGCGGCGGCATCTCGTACAACATCCCCTACGCCAAGAACGTCCCGCTGGCGAAGTCCATCGCCGACTGGAAGTACGTGGACCGGCTGTGCGGCCTGTACGAGGAGAACGGCGTCTCGATCAACCGCGAGCCGTTCGGCCCGCTCACCGGCACGCTGGTCCCGCCCTGCATCAGCCACGCGGTCGGGCATCCTCGAGGGCCTGCTCGCCCTCGAGCAGGGCGTGCGCTCGCTCACCCTGGGCTACGGCCAGGGCGGCAACCTCGCCCAGGACGTCGCCGCCGTCGCACGCGCTGCGGGAGCTGGCCGCGCGCTGGTTCCGGCGAGGCGGGCTTCGCGGACTTCGACCTCACCACCGTGTTCCACCAGTGGATGGGCGGCTTTCCCGAGGACGAGTCGCGCGGCCTTCGCCATCATCTGCTGGGGCGCCGCCGTGGCGGCGCCTCGGCCGGCGCGGACAAGGTGATCGTGAAGACGCCCGCACGAGGCCATGGGCATCCCGACCAGGGAGGCGAACGCCCAGGGCCTGCAGGCCACCCGGCAGATCATCAACATGCTCGCCGACCAGCGAGAGGCTGGACACGCGAGACGGTGCGAGCGGGAGAAGGCGATCATCGAGCGCGAGGTCGACTGCATCCTGACGAAGGCACTCGAGCTGGGCGGGGGCGACCCTGCCGCAGGGGCGGCCGCGGCCTTCGAGGCCGGCGTGCTCGACGTGCCGTTCGCCCCGTCCGTCCACAACCGCGGCAGGATCCTGCCGATGCGCGACGACGAGGGCTGCATCCGGATCTTCAACAGGGGGCACCTGCCCTTCGACGCCGACCTCGCCGCCTTCCACCGGCGAGCGCCTGGACGAGCGCGGACGCGACGGAGGGCAGGGCCGTGTCGTTCCAGATGGTGACCGACGACATCTACGCGATCAGCAAGGGACGGCTGGTGGGGAGGCCGCAGATGAGAGATCCAGCGCGGGTCCTCTTCGCCCCGGGCACGTCGGCGTTCTTCTTCGACGACCAGCGGGCGATCAAGGCGGGGGCGGAGCACGACGGCTTCGACTACGGGGGAAGGCCGGTGACGCCCGGCTTCCCGCGCATCCGGGTGGCCGGCGAGAGCGCTCTCCGTGCTGCTGGTGCTGCGAGGACGGCCAGGTCGCCGTCGGCGACTGCGCCGCCGTGCAGTACTCGGGGGCGGGCGGCCGCGACCCGCTGTTCCTCGCGGAAAGGTACATCCCGTTCCTCGAGCGCCACGTGCGCCCTGTCCTGGAGGGGCGGAAATCGGTCGGTTTCGCGACATGGCCGACACCCTCTGCGCCCTCAGGCCCGACGGGATGCCGCTGCACACGGCCCTGCGCTACGGCCTGACCCAGGCGCTGCTGGACGCGCGGGCGCGGGCGACGGGCCGCATGCGCTGCGAGGTGATCTGCGAGGAGTGGGGCCTGCCCGATCGACCCGGCGCCGGTCCCCATCTTCGGCCAGTCCGGCGACAACCGCTACGAGAACGTGGACAAGATGATCCTCAAGCAGGTCGACGCCCTGCCGCACGGCCTGATCAACTCCGTCGAGGAGAAGCTGGGCAGGGACGGCGGGAAGCTCAGGGAGTACATCCGCTGGCTCGTCCCGCCGCATCCGCGACCTCGCGCCCGACACCGACTACCGCCCCGACATCCACATCGACGTCTACGGCACCATCGGGCTTGATCTTCGGCAACGACCCGCGCGGGTCGCCTCGTACCTGGCCGGCCTCGAGGCGCGAGGCGGCGCCCTTCCGTCTGTACATCGAGGGCCCCGTGGACATGGAGGAGAAGCCCCGGCAGATCGAGGCGCTCGCGGCGATCCGCCGGGAGCTGGAGCGGGCGCGGCTCGCGGGTGAAGATCGTGGCCGACGAGTGGTGCAACACCCTCGAGGACGTGCGCGAGTTCGCCGACGCCCAGGCATGCCACATGGTGCAGATCAAGACCCCGGACCTCGGCGGCATCCAGGACATCGTGGAAAGCGTCCTGTACTGCAAGGCGCACGGCATGGAGGCCTACCAGGGCGGCACCTGCAACGAGACCGACGTCTCGGCGCAGTGCTGCGTGCACCTCGCCATGGCGGCCCAGCCCGCGCGCATGCTGGCCAAGCCGGGCATGGGATTCGACGAGGGCTTCATGGTCGTGAAAAACGAGATGCAGCGCATCCGGGCCGTGCTCGGATCGCGGGGGCAGGAGGTGCGGCGGTGAGCGAGAAGGAGCTTCGCGTCCTTTCCCCCACGGCGATCCTCGGCTACGGCTTTCCGGAGGAGTCCTTCGCGCGCGGTATCGCGAAGAAGCCGCACCTGATCGCCGTGGACGCGGGGTCGACCGACCCCGGGCCGTACTACCTGGGAAGCGGCAAGTCCTTCACGGACAGGGCCTTCGTCAAGCGCGACCTGCGCCTCATGCTCGTGGAAGGGCTTCGCCTCGGCGTGCCCGTCGTCGTGGGCAGCGCGGGAGGCTCGGGCGCCGCGCCGCACCTCGCCTGGTGCCGCTCCATCATCGAAGAGATCGCCGCCGAGGAGAAGCTCTCCTTCTCCCTGGCCGTGATCTCCGCAGACGTCCCGGCCGACACGGTGCGGGCGGCGCTGGCAGGCCGGGCGCATCCACCCCCTGTCCTTCGTGCCGGAGCTCACCGAGGAGGCGATCGACGCGTCGACCCACATCGTGGCCCAGATGGGCAGCGAGCCGCTGGTGAAGGCGCTCTCCGCGGGGGCGCAGGTCGTGCTGGCGGGCCGCTGCTACGACCCGGCCTGCTTCGCCGCGCTGCCCATCCGCGAGGGATTCGACGAGGGCCTGGCACTGCACATGGGAAAGATCCTCGAGTGCGGCGCCATCGCCGCGACGCCGGGAAGCGGGGCCGACTGCGCCTTCGCCACGCTGTACCCCGACAGGTTCGTGCTGGAGGCGCTGAACCCGAAGAGGGAGTTCACCCGCGAGTCGGCTGCCGCGCACACCCTGTACGAGAAATCCGACCCCTACAGGCTGCCCGGCCCCGGCGGGATCATCGACCTCACCTCGTGCTCGTTCACCGACGCCGGCGAGCGGCAGGGTCGAGGTGCGGGGGAGCCGGCACGAGCGCACGCCCCGCTACATGGTGAAGCTGGAGGGTGCCCGCAAGGTCGGGTACCGCTCGATCAGCATCGCCGGCGCGCGCGACCCGATCATGATCCGCGGCATGGAGGGCATCCTCGAGGCGGTGCGCGGCCAGGTCGACGCGATGGCAGCGGGGAAGGTTCGCGGCCGTCTCCAGTTCCACGTCTACGGCCGCGACGGCGTGATGGGCCCCGGCGAGCCGGTGCGCGAGACCCTCTCGCACGAGCTGGGGATCGTGATCGAGGCCGTCTCACCCACGCAGGAGGAGGCTGACACGCTGGTGAGCCTCTCGCGCTCCACCCTCCTGCACTACGGGTACCCAGGGCGGATCTCCACGGCGGGCAACCTCGCCTTCCCGTTTTCCCCGTCGGACATCCGCATGGGCGAGGTGTACGAGTTCTCCCTCTACCACCTCATGGAGGTCGACGACCCTGCCGGCTTCCCCGTGGAGATGGTGAGCCTGCGCCGCGGGGAGGTGACCCGATGAAGAGGAACATCCTGGAGGCCGCGCGGGTGATCCGCTCGAAGAACTCCGGTCCGTACGAGCTCACGCTGGACGTGATGTTCAAGGACAGGCGGCTGTACGAGCTGTTCAAGGGAAAGGCAATCATCTCGGCGGAGCTGATCCAGCGCCTGTACGGCGTGCAGCCGGCCGACATCCTGGGAATCGTGTACTTCGAGCCGGCCCACGCGGTGAAAGCCACGATCAGGCGGCGCATCCCGTCCGGCGCCGTGGGCGACACGGACATCTACGGCGCGCAGCAGCACGCCCCGCTGCTCGGGATCGAGTACGAGGACGACTGACGAGGAGGCCTCCTGCCATGGACACGAACAAGCCCGACATCAGCCTGCTGCAGCAGCCGGGCAAGCCCCTCCTCCTACACCGAGACACTCATCTACGCGACCTACTACGCCCCGCGCGGCCGCCAACGCCTGTACATGCTGGGCGCGGAGCTCTCCCACCGCTACCTGTACCCCACCGACCTCCTGGTGGGAATCATCGGGGCGGAGGGATCGGGCAAGAGCACGCTGATCAAGGGGCTCTTCCCCGGCCTTGAGCTGACAAACGACGACGACGGTGTGAACATCCGCCCCGCGCAGCTGTACGCCTTCAGCCCGGACGACTACTTCGCGCCGCACACCTTTCACATCGACGTGCGCTACGAGAGGGCTTTCAAGCAGAACTGGCAGATCACGCAGGCCATCACCGCGGCCGTCTCGCACGGCAGGCGCGTGGTGGTCGAGCACTTCGACCTCATCCACGAGGCCCTCGGCTACAACGCGCAGATCATCTTCGGCATCGGGGAGGAGGTCATCGTTGCCCGGCCGAGCGTTTTCGGACCCTTTCCCGCCTCGATTAAGTCCGTGGTGGACAGGACCATCAAGTACCGGCTCATGGCCCACTCGGCCGAGGACATCACCAGCTGGGTGCTGCAGGAGGATTGGAACTACCGCATCCCCGTGCACCACTCCGACGTGAAGCACGGGTTCGTGATCAGCTTCGCCCAGCCGCCCGCCATCGACCTCGAGGAGCTGGAGGCGAAGGTGAAGGCGGTTATCGTCCGCGACGTGCCCATCGCGCCGGCCGGCGAGAACAGGATCGCGATCGGCGAGCACCAGATTCCCTGCACGGGAACCCGGACCCACGTGAAGCGCTCGGGCCAGATCGAGGGGTTCCGGCTGCTGAAGGAGTTCCGCTACCATCCCCTCCTGCGCGAGTACATGCTCGTCGGCACGGTGGGCACCAACGAGCCGTCCGGGTACGAGGAAATCAGCCGGGTGCCGGTGCTGTGATGCCGGGCCTGCGCGGGAGCGGGGCCGACAGGTGGGCCGCGCTGGACAACCTGCGCGGCCTCACCGTCTTCCTGATGCTCCCCGTGAACGCGGGCATGGAGTTCGCCCGCTTCCCCGCGTGGATGAAGCACGCCCCGGGGCCGGGGATCACCATGGCCGACCTCATCATGCCCGCCTTCCTCTTCGCCATGGGCATCTCCTCCTCCTTCTCGCTGCGCAGGCGGCTGCGGGAGAAGGGGACCGGCAGGACCCTGCTGCACGCGCTGGGCCGCTTCGGGCTGCTGTTCGCTTTCGGAACGGTCGGCTACTTCGCCGTGTGGGGCTCGCGCAGCTGGGAGATTCTCCAGATGCTGGGCATGTCCGGCGCGCTCGGATTCCCCTTCCTGTTCCTGCCCCCGGCCCCGCGCGCGGCGGCCGCCGCGGCGATCCTCGCAGTCGTGCAGCTCCTGCGGCCAGACTTCTTCGACGGGACGTTCCGTGCATGGTACGAGAGCGGGATCGGCGGACCCGCGGGGGCAATCCCCCTCGCGGCGATCCCCGTGGCAGCCTCGGCGCTGGGAGAGCTGCTCCGCGACGGGTCCTGGGGGAGACGGGCCGTGGTGACTGCCGCGGCAGGGGGCGCCTGCCTGGCCGCGGGGCTCGGCGTGGCATTCATCGTCCCGATCGACAAGCACATGCTCTCGGTGAGCTACCTCATCCTGACCTTCGGCGCGGCCTGCCTTGGCCTTTCCGCCCTCACGCTCTTCGATCCCCTCCTCGCCGGCCGCCTGCCCCCGCTGGCCGCGCTTGGGCGCAACCCGCTCCTGGCGTACATGCTGGGCGGCGTGCTCACCCTGGGGCTGCGCGCGTGGGTGCCCACCGGTATCTCCGCCGCCGCGGCCTGGGCATGGAGCCTCGGCGTGCTCGCCGTCGTCACGGGTGTCTGCGTCCTGCTCGACTGGAAGAGGATCTGGATCCGGCTGTAGGGCCACGGGGCGGGGAGATGCCGGAGGACCGTGTTGCCGCCGCGGGCCGGGTCATGCTACGTTTCGGGCAATGAGAATCCGCAGACTGGGCATTCGACCCAAGATTGCGCTCCTGTGGTCGTTCGGGTCCTTGGCCGTGGCGGCGGCGGTCGGCCTCCTGGTGAACGCCACCTCGGGGCGCCTGTACACGCGCCAGTTCCTCGCGAATAAGCTCTCAATGGTCACGACTATCGCGGCAGCGATCGACGGGGACGCCCACGTCCGGTTCGCCGGCGGCGACGCGGTCTTTGACCCCGCATACCAGCGACTGCTTGCAGCCCTTGGCGCGGTGAAACGGCGAGAGGAGCACCTCACCTACCTGTACACCCTGAACCTCGGGGCCGACGGCGCCCTGCGCTACGCGGTGGACTCCGACATCTCGCCCACCGACATCGTCTGGGTCGAGTCTGACAGTTTTGCATTCTGGATCAGCTTCCGGGACGGCCGGCTCGCCATCGACACCGAACAGGAGGAGGGACGGCAGGCCCTGTCGCTGGAGGCCCGGGAGGGCGTGCGGCTGCCCCTGGAGGTCAGGGGCGGGGCAGGAGAGCCATCGGTGTGGCTGGGAGACCAGCAGCTGATGCGGGTGCTCACGCGGGAACCGCTGGCCGTCGAGACGGCCGCGGGGGTCGTCGACACGGGACACCGGGAGCTGGGCCTCGAGGTCCTGCTCGCGGGCGAACGCACCCCGCTGGTGGTGAGCTTCTCCGGGTCCGGTGAGTCCACGAGCACGCCGGGCAGCCTGTACGTGGACACCCCCGGGAACACCGACATGCTCGTGCGGGCCGTGCGGGACGGCCGCGACTTCGTCGAACAGGAGCCCGAGCAGGACAACTATGGCCTGTCCCAGTCCGCCTACGGGATCATCCGCGGCGGATCCGGAGAATCCGGTCGGCGTGGTGGCCGCGGATTTCTACCAGGACGAGCTGCGCGCCTTCCGGCTGCAGATGCAGCGCACCGTGGCGCTGGTTGCGGTGATCGCCTTCGGCATTTCCCTGGCAATCTCGCTGGCCCTGACCCAGTACCTCCTGGTCCCGCTGGCCCACCTGGCCGCGGCCGTGCGCCGCGTCGGCGAGGGCAGCCTCGATGTCCGCATCCCCGGCCGGCGCACCGACGAGCTCGGCGACCTTGCGCGGGGATTCAACAGCATGGTGGAGTCGCTGGCGGGCAGCCTGGCCCGCCGCCAGGAGGCCGAGGCCGAGCTGGTGCGCCTGGCCCACTCGGACCAGCTGACGGGCCTCCCGAACAGGAAGAGCTTCCACGACCGCCTGGAGGAGAGCATCGCCGCTGCCGGCAGGTCCGAGACGGAGAAGCTGCGTGGTCTCCTGTTCCTGGACCTCGACCATTTCAAGGAGGTCAACGACACACGGGGACACCAGGCCGGCGACACGGTGCTGGGGAAGGCCGCGGCGCTGATCCGCCGCAGCGTGCGGCAGAGCGATCTCGTCTTCCGGTTGGGGGGCGACGAGTTCACCGTGCTCCTGACCATCCTGCGCAGCGAGGAAGACGCGGGCATCGTGGCGCGCAAGCTCGTCCAGGCCTTCGCCGAGCCCATCGACGCCGACGGGGGGCCCGTGCTCCTGGGGATGAGCGTGGGCATCGCCCTGTACCCGCGCGACGGGACGACGGTCGACGAGCTGGTGCACTCGGCCGACACGGCGCTCCTGGAGGCCAAGCGCGAGCGGTGCACCTTCCGCTACTACAGGCGGGACGCGCGGCAGCTGCCGAGGTCTTGACAGCAGCCGCCGCGGGTGCGTATCTCTGAATCATGAGCGATCGAGAACCAGAACAGATGCGCCTGCAGCGCCAGCCCGTCACCCCCGTCGGTGCGGCGCACGGCCTTCGCGAGCGCAGCGTCCTCCGCAACGTCTACCTGTGGATGACGGGGGGACTCGCCCTGACCGGCGTGGTCGCCCTCGGGGTGGCATCCTCGCCGTCTCTCATGCGGGCCATCGTGTCCAGCCCCGTCCTGCTCCTTGGCCTGCTGTTCGGGGAGCTCGCCCTGGTCTGGTTGCTCTCCGCCCGGATCACGCGCATGAGCCCCGCTGCCGCGGCGGCTGGTTTCGCGGGCTACGCCATCCTCAACGGCGCCACGCTGTCGATCATCTTCCTGGTCTACACGAGGGCTCACGTTGCCACGGCATTCTTCGTCTCTGCTGGCACGTTCGCCGGCATGAGCCTCTACGCCGTTTCCACGAAAAGGGACCTGACCCGCTGGGGCGCCTACCTCATGTACGCCCTGTGGGGCATCGTCGTGGCCACCCTGGTGAACTTCCTTCTGAAGAGCGCGGTGGTGGAGTGGATCGTCTCGTACGTGGGGGTCGCACTCTTCCTCGGGCTGACCGCGTACGACACGCAGGTGATCAAGCGCTGGAGCGACCAGGCCGGAAGCCAGGTGGACGAGGCCGACTACGTGCGCCTGTCCATCCTCGGGGCGCTGAAGCTGTACCTCGACTTCATCAACCTCTTCCTCTTCTTCCTGCGCATCTTCGGCAGGAGGAGGTAGCAGGGCGCGCGGTTCGCCCGTTCAGCGCGCGACCCTCTCGTTGAACCGGAAGCAGTAGTAGGCCTTCCCGAAGTCCAGGCCCTCCATCTCCAGGTCCGACGGCTCGTTGTACAGGAAGAACAGCGCCACGACCCCGGCGTCGGCCTTGTACAGAAGCGCCAGCGCCACGTGGCTCCAGCCCCGCGCGAAGTCCGACCTGTTTCCCTTGAGAAGCGCGGTCATGCCCCTGTCGGCACCGAACTCCCTGTACACCACCGGGGGGGGAAGGTCGGCCGCCTTCGAGAAAGGCATCCCTTCCTTTGCGATGCTCGCCGCAAGCCCCATGGTGAACAGGGGCACGTACTGGTCGATGTCCCCGTCGCAGGACTGGCGCACGAGCCACGACTGGGGAAAGAGGCTCATCCGCACCTCGTAGCGCGCCCCGATGAACCGGAAGGCGACCTGGTAGTCCACCTCGTCCTGAGCGGCCGGGGGAACCACCTCGATCTCCGGTGGCAGGTCCAGGCTGACGTTCATCTCGGCAAGCGCCTCGCCGAGATCGACACCGCCGCAGGGGACAGCGGCAGCGGGGAGCAGCAGGAGGAGGAAGACCGCTGCCGCCCCCCTCCGCGACCGTGGTGTCCACGCATGGCAGGCCTCCTCAATGTGCTGCTATTTTAGCACACCGTGTCCGCCCCGTCAACACAAATGTTGTTATTTCAGCATTTTTAAAGAGTCCGGGCAGCCGCGCCGGGGTGCGACTCACTCCTGCCTGTGCGTGACCAGGTAGCAGGAACCGAGTGAGTTGATCGTGTGCGGGTAGCCGTACTGGGCCCAGACGACCTCCCGCGTGGCGCCGTCCGCGCTGATGCGGGCCAGGCAGTACCCCTCGATCCTTCCCGCGCCACCGGGGTGCTGCCAGGTGACCGTCCGCGCCCTGTACCAGCGCACACCCGCTTCCACCCAGGCCTTTTCAACGGTGTGCCAGCCCTCCTCGACGGGCGCCTCGTCCGCGTGGCGCGCGTATTTGAAGATGTGCCCATCCGGTGCGACCACCACCCGCGCGAACACACCGCGCATCCCTTCGTGTTCCCTGTCCACCCAGGTGCCGAAGTACGGGTCGTCCGCCGGGAGGCCCGATCCGCCCGCGCTCGCGAACACTGCGAGGACAGGCGCGACGCACAAGGCGAAGACGACCACGACGGCCGCCGCGTGTCGCATCCGGAAGGGCCGTGTGCGCGGCCGCAGGGCGAGCACGGCGCGGATCCTTTCCTTGATCAGCGGGGGTCCTGCAAGCGCCGTGGTCATTGCAGGCAGGACCATCCCGCCGCGGCTGCCCCGCACGAGCTCGAGGATCCCGTGCGCGTAGTCGGTCGCCCGGATGCCTCGATCGATCACCACCTGGTCGCAGCTCGTCTCCGCCTCGCGCAACAGGGCCGCGTAGGCGAGCCACGCGGGCGGGAAGAACCAGAGGATCAGGCACACCGCGTACGCGAAGGAATGCGCACGGATGTCGTTGCGGCGGAGGTGCACCAGCTCGTGCACCAGCACGGCTTCCTGCATCCGGGTCTCCCACGAGGGGGCGGCGAAGGGCAGCACAATGGTCGGCCGACGGGTGCCCAGCGTGAAGGGGATGCTGCAGCGCGGACTCAGCAGGACCCGTGGACAGCGACGGACCTCCAGCTGTGCGGCAAGGCGGCCCACCACGGACTGCAGCCCCGCGTGGGGAGCGGCATCCGCGGCAATGGCGCGGATGCGCACCGTGCCCACAACGACCCGCGCCGCCAGAAGCAGCGCGCCTGCCGCCCACGCCGCGAGGGCTGCGCCGAGGATCGCGGCGAGAGGCAGCGGGTGAGGCCGGAGGGCCCGGCTGGTGTCAACGACAGTGCGCTCGACCAGCTGCGCGTACTCCACGCGAGAGAGGGCGGGTGCCGCCGCCATGCCGAGGTCAGAGGCAGGCCCGCGCGGGATCCACGGGCCGACGTGGACTCCCGGCAGCACAAGCCAGGCCAACGGGATGAGAACAAGGCCTGCAAGCACCGCGAGCCAGACCAGGTGACGCGCTTCTGCGCGGAGCCTGCGGGCCACGAGCATCGCCGCGTATGCGCCGAGGAAGACCAGCGCGCCGCGCACGACCGTCACCGTGACGAGGGCGCCGATGGACTGGATGATCCTGCCGAGCACCATGGAAAGCCCTCCGCCCGCTCTTTCGCGTGCCGCCGCCCCCCCCGCGTCACCTCTGCCTGTACATGATCCCGTAGCCGGGCCCGAGCGAGCCCAGGCTGTCCGGATAGCCGTACTGCGCCCACACGCTCTCGAGCGTGCTCCCGTCGGCGCTGACGCGGGTCACGCTGTACCCCTCGACCTTGCCCGCCCTCGACGGGTACGCCCAGCCCACAGTCCTGATCCTGTACCAGTGCACGCCCGCCTCGACCCAGGCCTGCTCGACGGTGTTCCACCACTCGGACAGTGGTTCGGTGTCGGAGATGAGGCGGTAGTCCAGCTCGTGGCCGTCCGCCGTGATTACCGCGCGGGCGATGCAGGACAAGTGGGGAGGCGACGCGTCGTACTGTTCGTTCACCCACGTGCCGAAAAGCGGGTCGTCGGCAGGCAGCCCCGAGGACCCCGCGGCCCCGAACACCGCGAGCACAGGCGCAAGACAGCACAGGGCGATCGCCACGACAACGACCGCGTGCCATCGACGGAAAGGTCGTCGACCGGGCCGCAGCCTCAGCACGCTCCGGATCCTCTGCGCGATCATCTGCGGCCCTGCCAGCGCCGTTGTCATCGGAGGCAGGATCATCCTGCCCCCGCTGCCGCGCACGAGGTCCAGGATCCCGTGCGCGTAGACCCGGGCGGAGACCCCCCTCTCGATGACCTGCTGGTCGCAGGCCGCCTCCGCCTCGCGCAGGAGCGCCGCGTAGGCCAGCCACGCGGGCGGGAAGAACCAGAACAGGATGCACACACAGTACGCCAGGGCATGCACCAGGACGTCCCGTCGGCGGACGTGCGACAGCTCGTGCACCAGGACGGCCTTCTGCCGCACCGGGTCCCACCCCGGCGCGTGCACGGGCAGGATGACGAGCGGCCTGCGAAGGCCCAGGGTGAAGGGAATGCTGCAGCGCGCGCTCAGCAGGACCCGCGGGCGCGGGCCGCCGGGCTTTCCCGCGAGCTGTCCTGCCAGGCGCTGCAGCCCCGCGTGACACACGGCGTGCGCTGCCAGCCCGCGGATGCGCACGGTGGCGACCACGATCCGCGCGGAGAGAAGCAGCGCCCCGACCGCCCAGGCCGAGAGTGCACCGGCGAGGATCGCCGCCACGGGCAGCGGGTGGGGCCGCAGCGCCCTGCTTGTGTCCGCCACCGTGCGCTCGACCAGCTGGGCGTACTCGGCGCGCGACAGCGCCGACGCGGCGGCCACTCCCATGCCGGAGGCCGGCGCGCGCGGGATCCAGGGCCCGACGTTGATGCCGGGCAGGGCGAGCCACGCGAGGGGGATGAGGAGGAGAGTTGCGAGCACCGCGAGCCAGACCAGGTGACGCGCTTCTGCCCGGAGCCTGCGGGCCACGAGCATCGCCGCGTATGCGCCGAGGAAGACCAGCGCGCCGCGCACGAGGGTGACGGCAGCGAGCGCGCCGAGTGATCGAGCCACGGCGTCCGGGGTCACGGCGGACCTTCCTCCTCGACCTTCTCGATCATTGCCAGCAGCCGGCGGTAGTCCTTCTCGCCCAGCCTGCGCCGATCCACCCGGACGAGCGCGGCCATCGCCGCCGCGGCCGACCCGTCGAAGTAGGTGTCCAGCAGGTGGCGCAGCGCCGAGTCACGTGCCTTCTCGTGCGGGATTGTCGGCGCGTACAGGTAGCGCCGGCCCTCCCGTCGGTGGACGAGCAGCCCCTTGCGCACAAGGACCTGCAGCGTGGCCCGCACGGCGGAGTAGCTGGGCGGCGAGGGGATGGCATCGAGCACCTCGGCCGCCGTGGCGCTCTTGCGGGCGTAGATCGCCTCCATCATCTGTCTCTCTCGCTTGCTCAACCCGTGGCGAAGGCGTCCGCTCATCCCCAGTGCTCCTCCAAGTGCTGCTATTGTAGCATTGCTGCGCCCCCTGTCAAGGCAGTGGGCATCCTCGCGCCAGTCGCCGACCCGACCCGGGGGTCCCGGGGGACTCAGCCTCGAAACCGCCCGGCGGCGAGGCGGAATACCTCGGGATTGACAATGAAGGGCGAGAGCTTTCCCTCCCAGAGTCCTGCCATCTCGGCGGCAAGTCGGGCGGGAGAATTGAAGAAGGCGTCATTCGATCCGCCGGCCATGTGGGGCGTCAGCGTCACGTTGTCCAGCCCCACCAGCGGATGTCCGGGCCCCGGAGGTTCCGTGGCAAACACGTCCAGCGCGGCTCCCTCGATGCGCCCGTCCCGCAGGGCTTCGTACAGCGCCTGCTCGTCGACCAGCCCCGCGCGCGCCGTGTTCACGAGATAGGAGGTGGGCTTCATGCGGGCGATGATGTCCCTGCTGATGAGACCCTGCGTGGCGGGAGTGAGGCGGGCATGGATGCTGATGAAGTCGGATTCGGCTGCCAGCCTCTCGAGGCTCACGAGGGTCAGCCCGGGAGGTGCGCTGTGCACGAAGGGATCGTGACCCAGCAGCCGCACCTCGAAGCCGGCGAGCCTCTTCGCCACTTTCGTGCCGATCTCCCCCAGGCCCACCAGCCCCACGGTCTTCCCGGGCAGGTCGGGGATCCTTCCCTGGTTGGGATAGTCACGGATCCAGCGCCCGGTCTTCAAGCCGTGGTGGCCGCGGGCGATGTTCCTGCACTCGCAGATGATCAGGCCGACGGTGAAGTCGGCCACCGAGTCCGCGTTCCTGCCCGGCGTGTTGTAGACGAGGATGCCACGGGAGGTCGCGCAGGCGACGTTGACGTTCTCGGTGCCCGCGCGAAGGACGCCGATCGCCGCAAGGCGCGGGGCAACGTCGATCAGGGCCCTGCCCACGGGGCAGAACTCCGTGACGAGGATGTCGGCCTCCCGAACGGCATCGAGAATCTCCGGCGGCGGCTGCCAGACATCGGCGCCCCCCTCCTCCACGAGGTGGTTGATTTCCTGGAGCTCGGGGAAGCCCGACAGCCTCCAGTCCAGCGTCCTCACCTCCACGCCGCGGGCGGCAAGGGCGGCGAATCCATCGCGGATGTAGCCGTGGGGAATGAAAAGCTCGCCGATCCCGACGAGAATCACGGCGTGGCCAGGGCCGCGCGCAGCTTCGCACCCAGCCACCGGCGCGCGTGGCTGAT
The DNA here is from genome assembly GCA_963733835.1 of uncultured Spirochaetota bacterium. Lineage (GTDB taxonomy): Bacteria > Spirochaetota > Spirochaetia > SZUA-6 > Fen-1364 > CAVTER01. Next base: position 70,213 of record CAVTER010000001.1, on the reverse strand, counting down.
GACGGCCACGGGGTCCGGCTCCCTGTCGTTCCACATCTCCACGTTGAAGATGCCGCGGTACCCGAGTGCCGCCAGCGTGCGGAAAGCCGCGTCGAAGTCCACCAGTCCCGTCCCGAGGGCCACGCGCTGGAAGGTGCCGACCCTCGTGTCCTTCAGGTGCACGCCGACCATCGCGCGGCCGCCCGCCCGCAGCTCCCCCTGCACGTCCTTTCCCATGGCGGTGAGATTTCCCACGTCGGGGTACATCTGCAGCCAGGGCGTGTTGCACGCGCGGATGTGGCGCATTCCCTGTTCAATGGAGTCGAACTGCGGCCAGTCCATGTTTTCCAGGGCGAGCATGACGCAGGAACCCCTCGCCCACACCGACGCCTGCGCGAGGGACTCGGCGTACAGGGCGCGCGACCTCTCGGTGGAGGGATTGTAGAACTCGTCGTAGCCCGCCACCTGCACGATGCGCAGGCCGAACTCGGCGGCGAAGTCGATTGCCCTGCGCATGATCTCCATGGCCCGCGCCCGCACCCCGGGGTCCTCGCTTCCCATGGGGAAGCGGCGATGCCCGCTCAGGCACATCGTGTCGATCTTCACAGGGCTGTCGGCGAGAGCCGCGTGCAGGTCGTGCCGCGGGGCCGCCGTCCACCACAGGCGGCCGAGCCTCTCGTCGCTCTCGTCGACCGACATCTCGACGAACTGGTAGCCTCCCGCGCCTGCCGCGGCGAGCACGGACGACCAGCCCGAGCCCTTCGGGAGAGCCTTCTCGTAGATCCCCCAGCGGAAGGAGTCGTCTGTCAGGACACCGCTCATCCGCGTGCCCGCCCTACTTGTTTCCCTGGCCGTAGTGGCTGTGGGTCTCCACCGCATCGGCGAGCTCGGTCGGGGTGAGAGAGCGTGGCGTTCCCAGTCCCATGGCGCAGGCGGCGCAGTAGGATCGGCACGCATCCTCGAGGTAGATCGCGGCGTACAGGGCGTCCTTCAGCGTGGGGCCGACGGTGACGACACCGTGGTTCCTCAGGATGACGGCGCGCTTGTCGCCGATGTTCTCGACCGTCTTCACGCCCATGTCCAGGGTGGCGGCGCCGCTGTACGGAGCCACCTTCACCGCGCCCAGCGTCGTGTTGACAAGGGAGGTGCAGAACCCGGGCAGCTCGTCCATCACGAGCCCGATCGCGATGGCGTAGGGCTGGTGGGTGTGGATGACGGCGTTCACCGCGGGCAGGCCCGCGAAGATGTGCAGGAGGGCCACGGTGTCCACCGAGGGCCTGCGCTCGCCCTCGACGATCGTCCCCCGGGGGTCCATGACCACGATGTCGGCCGGCACGAGCTTCTCGTAGTTCATCCCCGTCGGGGTCACGAGGATATGCCCGCCCCGGCGCATGCTCACGTTGCCGCCCGACAGGCTGATCAGCCTGTACCTGTCCAGCGCGATCCCCGCGTCGATCATCTGCTGGCGCTCGCTCTCGTACATCATCGTGCGCGCTCCTCCCCTGCCCCCTGTCCCGCGGGGGACGACGGCAGAATTTGACTAATAAATGGTCATACGACAGGCCGAAAGTCAATCCCGCCGACGGGCCCTCAGGACAGCCTCCGCGTGATGGCGTGGCTCACGGGGGCGAGGGCGGGGTAGATGCTCCGGTAGACGGGAAACCACTCCGCGTAGCTGGCCGCGCGGGCGCGATCGGGCTCGTACAGGCGCGCGGGTTTCTGCACGTGCGCGCAGGCATCGGCCTCGTCCCTGTACAGGCCGACACCGATGCCCGCGAGCATGGCGGCACCCAGGGGACTGGCATCTTCCGTGTCTGACGCTTCGACGGGCCTGCCCGCCATGTCTGCCTTGTTCTGCATCCAGAAGGGGTTTCTCACCGCGCCGCCCACGACCACGAACCTGTCCAGCGGGACGCCGATCTTCCCTCCCAGCTCACCGACGATGTCCAGGAGCTGGTAGTCCAGCCCCTCGATCAGGGCGCGCAGCATGTCGCCGCGGGCTGCGCCCCCCGACAAGCCGACGAAGGCTCCGCGGGAACGCGGGTCCACCACGGGGCACCCCGAGCCGCTCATGTGGGGAAGGAACATCACGCCGTTGCTGCCCACGGGCGCCCCAGCCGCCTCCTCCATGAGGGTCTCCCAGTCCGCGCAGCCCCGCAGCGCGGCCTTTGCCCGTGCCTCGGCTCCAAACTCCCTGCGGTACCACTCCAGCATCTCCGCGCACACCGCGGCGCCCATCACCGAGTAGGTGTCGCGGGCCACGTGGCATTCCACCGTCACCCCGCTCTTCTGCAGCTCGGGGGTCAGCACCGGCTGCGGCAGCGCGGCGAGAACCACCTCCCACGTGCCCGTGACGTCGAGAAGCGTGCCGGGCCTGTGGGCCCCGACGGGAAGGGCGCCGCACAGGTAGTCGTGACCGCCCAGAACCACCGGTGTCCCGGGTGCGAGGCCGGTGGCGTCAGAAGCGGCGTGCCCCACCTCGCCGAGAACCGTGCCGCTGGGCAGGGGGTCGCACAGGAGACGGCTGTCGATCCCGGAGAGGCCCAGCATCTCCTGCGACCAGGCGCGGCGACGCTGGTCGAACAGCAGGGTGCAGGAGGCCATGCTGTAATCCGTGGCCTCGCGCCCGCACAGCATGAAGTTCACGAAGTCCTCGATGAGGAGCCACCTCTTCGTGCGCGCGAGGATCGAGGGCTCGTGCTCGGCCATCCACAGCAGGCGAAGCGCCGTGCTGTGGGTCCAGAGGGTGTTGCCTCCCACCGCGAAGGTCTTCGCCGCGCCGATCGCTTTCTCCCACCAGGCGAGCTGGGGACGGGTGCGCGGACACAGCCAGCTGATGAACGGGTACAGCCAGCGGCCCTCCTCGTCCACGGGAACGCCGTCCATGCCCATGCCGGTGACGGCGACGGCCGCGATGTCCCGCGGCTCCGCGATCCGGCAGACCGCCTCCTTCATGGCCGCGGCGGCGCCGCCCCAGATCTGCGCGGGGTCCCAGACCGTCCAGTCGGGGTGGTCGGCCTGCGGGTGCAATCGCTCCGTGGGTCGGCTGCCGCTCGCGGCAGGGTTCCCCTCCAGGTCGTAGATCACCGCCTTGAGCGAGGTCGAGCCGATGTCGATTCCCGCGAGGTAACGTCCGCGCCGACCGTGAGCCATCCCCGCAGCCCCCTTCAGGCCCGGCTCGCGCCGGAGTCCGCGCCCGGACCGGCGATGGTGGACGGCTCCCACACCTGGGCGAGCGCCGCGATCGCGCCGCGGTAGCGCGCGAACTTTTCGTCGTACAGGGAGGCGGCGCCGTGGTCAGGATCGACGGTCCGCGTGATCCTGACCATCCGCTCGGCGGCCTGCTCGAACGAAGAGAACAGCCCGACGGCGACTCCCGCCGCCATCGCGGCACCCATGGCGCCAAGCTCCTCGCACGCCGTGACCTCGATGGGGAGCTGGAGCACGTCGGCGAAGATCTGCAGCCAGACGTCCGACTTCGCCGCCCCCCCGGCGATGCGCACCGCGCGCGCCGGGGGTCGGACGGTCATCAGGTGCCCGACGTGCGTCCTGTGCGAGAAGGCCACCCCCTCGTACACCGCCCGCAGGAGGTGGGCCCTCGTGTGCCACCCGTGAAGTCCCAGGAATGCCCCCGATGCGCGCGGCCCGGCGTTGCTGCCGTACAGGAAGGGCAGGAAGAGCACGTCGCAGTCCCGCGGTGCCACCGAGCGCACCATGTCGCTGCATGCGGCATACGGGGAGCCTCCGCCCGCACCTTCCCTTTCCCTCATCAGCTCCGTGACGAACCATTCGAGGTTGCTCGCCGACGTCGGGCTGTTGGCGGCCACCAGCCAGTAGCCGGGCATGCAGTAGGCGCAGGACAGGAACCACTCGGGGTGCGCGACGGGGGTCCTGCTGATGTACTGGTTGATTGCCCACGAACCCGCCACGAGGCACAGCTTGTCCGAGTCGGTGATGCCGCTCGCGATGGCGCAGGCGACGATGTCGAACATGCCCCCGGCAACCGGGGTGCCTTCCACGAGTCCCGTTCGCGCGGCCGCATCGCGGGTGACCCTGCCGCAGACATCGGCGGACCTGCGCACGGGGGGCATCTTGTCGGCAATCCCCTGCAGACCGTAGGCCGAGAAGATCTCGGGGTCCCAGCTGAAGTCGTTCACGTTCATCAGCGCGATGCCCGAGTAGTCCGTGAGCTCTGCCAGCGCTTCCCCCGTGAGCCTGTAGCGGACGTAGTCCTTGCACATGAACACCCACCGGGTCCTCTCGAGGACTGCGGGATCGTTGTCGCGAAACCACGCCAGCAGGGGCCCTGGCTGGCCCGGGAAGAGGGACTGGCAGATCTTCGGCAGCACGCGGAGGAACGTCCCGTCACGGCGCCAGCCCTCGAGGTAGGAGGCGGCGCGGGTATCGGCGGAGTTGATCCCGTTGCAGGCGGGCCTCCCGTCGGCCATGGTCATGTAGGCGCCGTTGCCGTGACCTGTCACGCCGGCCGCGGCAACCTCCGAGGGTGCGACACCCGCCCTGGCGATCGCATCGGCGATCACCTTCGCGTTCGCCGCCCAGAGAACGTCCACGTCCTTCTCCGCGTGCCCCGGCCGGGGGAACACCATGTCCGACTTGACAGAGGCCACGGAGAGCTCCCTGCCATCCAGGTCGTACAGGGCCGCCTTCGTGACCGTCCCCCCGTTGTCGATGCCGAGAAGATACCTGGCCGCGCCCATGGCCGCCCCCCTTCGCGCGCGCCTCGTTCCCGCCGCGGCGCTGCCCGGCCTAGTACCCGCTCACGTCCTGGGCAAGGCCGTAGATCATCATCTCCGGCACGCAGCCGCCCCGCGTGAGAGCGCAGGCCTGGTACACCATGTCGGCGAAGTGCTCGGGCCTGACGGCAAGCGCCTCGTCCCACTCGAACTTGTTCACGCCCTGCGCCGCGGCCTGGAAGCCGGTGTTGGAGCCGCCGGGCACGAGGAGCATGACGCAGATGCCGTGGGGCCGAAGCTCCGTGTACAGGCAGCGCGTGAAGGAGTTCACGGCGGCCTTCGCCGCGGAGTACACCGACCAGCCCGGCCACGAGCGCCTGTCGCACGCGCTGGAGACATTGATGATCTTCCCGAAGCCCTGCTTCTTGAACTGGGGGGTGAAGGCGCGGCAGCTCATGATGGTGCTTGTCAGGTTCAGGTCGATGATCTTCCTGTTCGTCTCGTCGTCCATCTCCTCGATGGGGGCGACCTTCAGGGCGCCGCCGGCGTAGTTGAGGAGGAAGTCGACCCTGCCGAAAGCCGCCATGCACTCCGTGAGGGCGCGCGCGAAGGTCCCCGGCGCCGTGACGTCCGCCGCGAGGGAGACCACCGTCGACCCCGCCTTCTCGCAGGCCTTCGCCGTCTGCTTCAACCCCGCCTCGTTCCTGTCGATGAGCAGGAGCTTCGCCCTGTCCCGCGCCGCGAACAGCTCGGCAGTCGCCTTCGCGAAACCCGAGGCCGCCCCCGTGATGACCGCAACCTTTCCTTCCAGTGACTCCGCCATCGCCTCTGTCTCCCTTCTTCCCGGTCGCCTTCGGCCGCGGGGGGGGTGGTGCCGTCTCCCCCCCCTTGCCCAAGCTCAGTGTGACAGATAAAATACCATTTGTCAAATAGAAGTTCTGGACACGGGGCCCGCCCGACGCATGGACACCCGCGGCCGCGGGCCGGCGCGACAGGGGCACGGGAAAGGAGGCCGGCGATGGCGGCGCAGATGAGCGGCGAGGAGAGGGTCTTGTGCGTGCTCGCGCGGGGCGAGCCGGACAGGGTCCCGCACTTCGAGTGGAGCATCGACAGGAAGGTCCGCGCAGCTCTCGCGCCGGGCGCGCGGACCCTGAACGAGTTCGCCGACAGGATGGGCCTGGATGCCGTGCTGGCCGGCCCCGATTTCTCGAGGTCACCCGCGGGCCCGGGACGCTGGCTCACCGAGTGGGGGTACACCCTCCAGGACTCCGAGGAGGAGCACGGGGTGGAGGTGCACTCGCCGATCCAGACTCTCGACGACCTTCGCCGCTACACCCCCCCGGACCCGCACGCGCCGGGGCGGTACGCCACGATCGAGAGGACCCTCGCGGAGTACGGGGGCAGGAAAGCGGTGATCGTCCACTTGAACGACGTGTTCTCGATCCCCCGCTACCTCCTGGGCTACGAGAACCTCCTGATGGCGGTCGCCGCGGAGCCCGAGCTGGTCGCTGCGCTCGTGGACATGTCCGTCGACATCAACCTCGCGATGGCCCGCGAGGTGGCTGCCCGGGGAGTGAAGATCGTGTACACGGGGGACGATTTCGCGGGCGACTCGGGGCCGCTCATGTCCCCCGAGAGCTTCCGCACCCTCTTCGCCCCCGGCCTTCGCCGCGTCATCGGGGGCTTCAAGGACCTGGGCCTGAAGGTGATCAAGCACACCGACGGGATGCTGTGGCCGATCATCGACATGGTGGTGGACTCCGGCATCGACTGCCTCGACCCCATCGATCCCATCGCGGGTATGGACCTCGCGGAGGTCAAGGCGGCCTTCGGCGCGCGCATCGCGCTCAAGGGGAACGTCGACTGCTCTCACCTCATGACCCTGGGCGCGCCCGGGGAGGTGGCGGAGGCCACGCGCAGGGCCCTGCGCCAGGGCGCTCCGGGGGGAGGCTTCATCCTCTCCTCGAGCAACTCGATCCACTCCTCCGTGAAGCCGGAGAACTACCTGGCCATGCTCCGCACGCTGAAAGAGAGCGGCGCCTACCCGCTCGCCCTCTGACCCCGGCGGCCCTGCGTCTCCTGGAAGAAGCGGCCCGTGTACCCCACGGCTTTCGAGACGCGGGATGCGCATTCCAGGACGAGCCGCTCGAAGGCCTCCTCCCTGCCCGTGCGGAACGCGCTGACAAGGCCCGTGACGCCGAGGCCGGCCACCACGGAGCCCTGCACGTCGAAGACCGGCGCCCCGATGCACCGGATGCCCTCGTTGTACTCCTCGTTGTCGTATGCCAGGCCCGTGCGCCTCACCTGCGCGAGCTGCCTCATCAGCTGGGAGCGCAGGACGATCGTGTGCGGCGTGAGCCGGGGCAACCGGGCCGGCAGGATCTTCCGCAGCGTGCCCTCCTCCATGAACGCCAGCACGGCCTTGCCGTACGCGTTGGGGTGATAGTACACCTGCCCGCCGGGCACCACGCGGATGTAGTAGGGCACCTCGGGGCTGAGGGTGTCGAGGATGAGAAGCCGGGCGCCGCGGGGGACCTGCAGCTGGCAGGTCTGCTCCGTCTCCCGGCACAGCCACTCCAGGTGCGGCCGCGCCTGCTGGCGCAGGTCGAACCGCGTGGAGAGGGTCATGCCGAGGGAGAACATGCGCGTGCTGAGCTGGTAGCCGCCCGAGCCGGGGTCCTGCACCGCGTACTCGCGCTCTGTGAGCCTCTTGAGGATGCGGAAGACGGAGTTCAGGGGGATGTGCAGGCAGCGCGAGAGCTCGGTGGCGCCGTACGGCCGGGGGTGCGCGGCCATGTACTCAAGGATGTCGAGCGCCCTGTCGACGGCGGGCACCGAGTATTCACGCGCGGCGCCCCCCCCGCCCCTGGCTCCTGCCATCCCCGCCTCCCTCCGCGCCCCGAGGCGCATTTGACAGGGATGATAGGCTTTGCTATATCAAAGGTCAAGGGGACCCGCCCCCCGACCAGGGAGACAGGCAATGGCAGTGATGCGTGCACTCGTGAAGTACGGCAGGAACAGGGGCGAGGTGGAGATGCGCGACCTCCCCGTCCCCGGGGTGCGGCCCGGCGATGTCCTGATAGAGGTGAAGGCGGCCGGCATCTGCGGATCGGACATCGGCTTCTTTGACGGCGTGCACGAAGAGGTCTGCCGGCCCCCGGTGATCCTGGGCCACGAGTTCGCGGGCCTGGTGGCCGCGGTCGGCGAAGGGGTCACGCAGTGGAAGCCGGGGGACAGGGTCGCCTCCGACAACACGGGCTTCGTCTGCGGCGTGTGCCACGCCTGTGCCACCGCGGACTACCTCCTGTGCCCGTCCCGTCTGGGCCTGGGCTACGGCATGGACGGCGGCTTCGCCAGGTACGTGAGAGTGGACGGCAGCCTCCTCTCCCGTGTGCCGCATTCGCTCTTCCGGGTCCCTGAGACCATGTCTTTCGCGCACGCCTCCATCCTCGACCCGGTGGCCAACGCGTACCGCGCCGTCGTGCAGGAGGGTGGGGTGATGCCGGGCGATCGCGTCGCCGTGTACGGGGTCGGCGCGATCGGCCTGTTCGCGATCCAGGTCGCGCGCATCGCGGGGGCGGCGGAGATCTTCGCCGTGGGCCTGTCCGCGGACGAGGCGAGATTCCGCGTGGCCGTGAAGGTCGGGGCGACCCGGGTGATCCGCGCCGACAGGGAGGAGGCAGGCGCGGTGATCCTCGACGCCACGGGAGGCGAGGGGGCCGCCCTTGTCGTGGATGCCGCCGGCTCGACGGCCGCACTCGGCAGCGCCCTGCGGGCCGTGCGCAACACGGGCCGCGTGGTGAAAGTCGGCTTCGACCCGACACCGCCGACGTTTTCCCTCGACGTGCTGCCGGGCAGGGGCATCGGCCTGAAGGGTCATTACGGCTACGACTGGACCTCCTGCACGAACTGCATCCGCCTCGCGGAGAAGGGGATCCTGGACATGGGCGCCGTGATCTCGCACACCATGGCCCTGGACAGGTGGGAGGAGGGGTTCGCCCTCACGAGGAGCCGCGAGGCGATCAAGGTCATCCTGACCCCGTAGCGACAGCCTGCCCACTCCCGGCGTATGATCCGTGTCCATGCGGGTTCTCCTCGTCCAGCCGCCGTTCGTGCAGCTCAACGCGCCCTACCCTGCCATCGCGTACCTGGCGTCGTTCTGCCGGCGCCAGGGGCATTCTGCCCGCTGCGTCGACCTCTCCATCGAGCTCTCTCGGCGGATCTTCAGCGCGGAGGGCCTGACGCGCGTGTTCACCGAGGTCGAGACCAGCCTGTTGTCCCGGTCGCCGGGGTTCGACCCGGCAACGCGCCGCAACATCATGCGCTACCTCTCGAACGCCGAGCGCTACGTGGAGGTGATAGACGCTCTCGTGCGGCTGCTCTCCACGGGGGACGAGGCATTCGCCCACGAGCTCGCCGCGAGCCGACGCGTTCCCTGGGGACACAGGGCGGAGGGGTTCCTCGAGGCCAACGCAGGGGAGATCGGCGCCGGCGATGCGCCGCTCCTTGCCAGCCTGATAGTCGAGGACCTCGCTGATTTCATCCGCTTCGGTCTCGACCAGGAGTTCTCGCTTGTCAGGTACGCGGAATCCAAGGCCTCGTCGCAGCCCGACTTCGCCGTCGTGGAGAAGGCCGCCCGGGAGAGCGCCCTGTTCGACCCTGTTCTTCAGACCCCTGGTGAGGGAGGTCCTCGCGGCCGAGGAGGCCGCCGACGGCGCGCCTGACCTCGTCTGTGTCACGATCCCGTTCCCGGGCACGCTGCCCGGGGCCCTCGTGTTCGCGGAAGAGGCGAAGCGCGCCCTCGGCCCCCGGCTGCCCGTGGCCTTCGGCGGCGGCTACGTGTCCACGGAGCTGCGCTCCCTGCGCGATCCCGGCATATTCGCATACACCGACTACCTCTGCTACGACACCGGGTATGCCGCGCTCGCGGGGGTCATGGCCTGCCTTGCCGGCAGCGACGCGGACCTGTACAAGACGATCGTGCGGCGCGGTCCCTGCCTGGTTGCCCACGGGTTCGAAGGTGCCGACCTCGCCTTCCAGTCCTCCGAGCCGTCGTACCAGGCCCGCCTGCCCGCCCCGGAGCAGGCCTCCCGGCAGCGCGCCTTCGACGAGGAGGCGATCCGCCAGGTATTCCCCGACTTCAGCGGCCTTGACTTCTCCCGCTACATCCGCATCGTCGAGGGGACCAATCCCATGCACGCGCTCTGGTCGGGTGCCGCCTGGATGAAGGGGCGCCTCGCCTATGGCTGCTACTGGCGCACGTGTTCCTTCTGCGACACGTCCCTCGAGTACATCGCGCGCTACTCCCCCTCGAGCCCCGAGGCCCTGTTCGCGCACCTGTGCCGGCAGGCAGGGATCACGGGGCAGCGCGGTGTGCACTTCGTCGACGAAGCCATGCCCCTCGGCCACCTCGTGCGTTTCGGGCTCGAGAACCTGCGCCACGGCAGGCCGCTTCTGTTCTGGGGAAACGTCAGGCTCGAGAAGCTGTTCACGCCGGATTCCTGCGCGCTGCTTGCCGAGGCGGGCCTGGTCGGCGTGTCCTTCGGCCTGGAGGTGGCCACGGAGACCGGCCTCGGTGCCACGCGCAAGGGGATCAGCCTTGGATCGATCGTGACCTCCCTGGCGGCTCTGCGGCACAACGGCATCCTCGCGCACGCCTACCTGATCTACGGGTGGCCCGGACAGTCCGAGGCCGACCTGGTCGACTCGATGGAAATCGTCCGCCAGCTCTTCGCCGAAGGGCTGCTCGTCTCGGCGTTCTGGCACAGGTTCATCCTGACCCGCCACTCCCCGATCTACGCGGAATGGCGGGAGGGGAAGCGGCCCTCCCTGCGGGTCATCGAGCCCGAGTGGACTTTCGGCACGAACGACCTCTCCTTCGAAGGGGAGGAGGACTCTGCGCGCTACGGGGAGGGGCTGGACGCCGCGCTGGGCGCCTGGATGGAGGGCGAGGACCTGGACAGGCCCGTGCGAAGCTGGTTCGAGGGGAGGGTCGCGCGGCCGGGGATCGACGGGGATTTCATCGCGAAGCTCGCGGCAGCGGCCGACCGCCGCGCGCGCGCTCCCGCCGTCGGGCGTGGGAGGAACGCCGTGTGGCTGGGCGGCAGGCTCCTCGCCGAGGCGGGAGACGGGGGCCGGACACGGCTCACCTGGGCATATCGCAACGAGGTGCACGCCGTCGAGATGGAAAGCGCCCGCGCCGACACCCTGCGGGCCGTCCTCGAGCGGACCGCGGTCGCGCCCCTGCGAATGGACGAGCTGCTCGCGACGATGAACCGGGAGGTTCGGCCCGGCGAGCCCTTCGAGACCGCGAAAGCCTTCCGCACGCTGCGCAGGTTCGGCCTGGCGGCCTGCTGAGCCGCCGTCGCTTCTCCTCGAGGCGCCTCTCCTATGCCCGCCTCCTGTGGCTGAGCATGTCGATGGACACTGCCACGAGCAGGATGGCGCCCGTGATGAGGTCCTTCAGGTAGGGGGAGATCTCCAGCAGGTTCGTCGCCGTCTCGATCACCGCGAGCATGGCGATGCCCAGCACCGCCCCGAAGATCGTCCCCTCGCCTCCGTTCATGCTCGTCCCGCCGATGACCGCCGCGCAGATCGCCGTCATCTCCACCCCCGCGTAGCCGTAGGGCGGGGCCGAGTTGAAGCGCGCCACGGAGAAGATGCCCGCGATCGCCGCGAGCACCCCTGACAGCACGTACACTCCCATGCGCACCCTGTTGACGTTGATGCCCGAGAAGCGTGCGGCCTTCTCGTTGCTGCCCACGTAGTAGATGCGCCTGATCACCGTGGATCTGCGGCTGAGGAAGTCGAAGATCACCGCGACAACGAGGAACAGGACCACGATGAACGGGATGCCGGTCTTTCCGATCATGCCGCGGCCGATGAACTTGAAGCTGTTGGAGATGTTGTTGAGGGGCAGAGGCATGGCCTGGGAGAGCACGAAGGCCAGGCCGCGCGCCATGAAGCTCAGGGCGAGGGTCACGATGAAGGGCGACAGCCCCACGCGGGTGACGAAGAAGCCGTTCATGAAGCCGATCGCCACTCCGACGGCGAGGCCCACGAGCGAGGCCGTCCAGATGTCCCACTTGTACACGAGGAACAGCTGCCCGGCCACGACGCCCACGAGAGCCATGACCGCTGCCACCGACAGGTCGATGCCCCCGCCGACCATCACGAGGGTCATGCCGATCACGACCAGCCCGTTGATGGCGAAGATCTTGAACATCGTGGAGAAGTTCTCTCCCGTCAGGAACACGGGAGAGAGGAAGGACATGATCACCCCGAGCACGAGGATGATGAGGATCGTCGTGCCCTCCCGGAACCCGCGGAACCTTCCCATCCCTCTCGCGAACCCGCCCGCGGGCCGCGGGGGCTTCTGCTGGACGTTCATCGTGCTCATCGTTCAGGTCTCCTTGGCTCTGTCAGTTCGTGCTGAGGCACGCCATCTGGATGATCGACTTTTCGTTCACCTGGTCGCCGCTGAGGATGCCGGTCATGCGTCCCTCGTACATCACCACGACCCTGTCGCACAGGCCCACGACCTCGGGAAGCTCCGAGGAGATCATGAGCACACCCACCCCCTCCCGCGCGAGAGCGCGCAGCAGGTGGTAGATCTGCGTCTTGGCTCCCACGTCGATGCCGCGGGTGGGCTCGTCCATGAGGACGATCTTCGGCGACACGGTGAGCAGCTTCGACACGAGGACCTTCTGCTGGTTTCCCCCGCTCAGGCTGCGAAGGCGCGCCGAGAGGCTCGCCACCCTGATCTGCATCTCCGAGACGTAGCGCTGGGCGAGGCCGTACTCCTTCTGCCTCTGGATCAGCTTCAGCCGTGACACCTCGTCCAGGTCGATGACGGAGATGTTCTGGGCCACGCTCATGTCGAGGAACAGGCCCTCCTTCGCCCTGTCCTCGGTCAGGTAGACAATGCCCTTCTCGATCGCGTCCTTGTAGCTGGCGATGGAGATCTTCTGTCCCCCCAGCAGGACCTCGCCCGCCGTCTTCCTGTACAGGCCGCAGATCGTGCGGGCCACCTCGGTGCGGCCAGAACCCACGAGGCCGGCGAACCCGAGGATCTCGCCCTTCTTCAGGCTGAAGGAGACGTCCTCGAACTCTCCCTCGAGGCCCAGGCCCCGCACCTCCAGCAGCACGGAGCTGCCGTTGGCCGCGGCCTTCGGCGGGTAGATGTCCTTGAGCTCCCTGCCCACCATGCTGTGCACGAGGCTGATCTGGTCGATCGCGCCGACCGGCTTCGTGTCGATGAGCACGCCGTCGCGCAGCACGGACACCGTGTCCGCGATCCTGTAGATCTCGGCAAGCCTGTGGCTGATGTAGATGACCGCGATGCCCTTCTGCCTGAGGGTGGAGATGATCCTGAACAGCGCCTCGGTCTCGGACTCCGTGAGCGCCGCGGTGGGCTCGTCGAAGATGATGACCCTGCAGTTCACGGAGAGCGCCTTGACGATCTCGACAACCTGCTGCTGCGACACCGACAGGCTGGACACCTGCGCGCGGGGATCGATCTGGGAATGCGTATCGAACTCCGTCAGCAGCGTGCGCGTGCGGGCCTGGATGCCCGCGAAGCTCACGAGGGGCCTGCGCGAGTCGTTCAGGTCGTGCATCGAGACGTTTTCGGCAACGCTCAGGTGCTGGCAGAGGGTGATCTCCTGGTGGACGAAGCCGATGCCCAGGCGCAGCGCGTCGTTGGGGCTGGAGACGTGCACCCGCTCGCCCGCGAGGAGGATCTCCCCGCCGTCGGGCTGGTGGACGCCGCCCACGAGGTTCATCAGCGTGCTCTTGCCGGCCCCGTTCTCGCCCACCACCGCGTGCACGGTGCCCGGGAGAAACGCGAGGCTCACCCCGTTCAGGGCGTGGGTGGCGCCGAAGCGCTTGCTGATGTTCCTGACTTCCAGAATCGGTGTTGTCATTCCCCGTGCTCCAGAATGGGGAGGCACGGCCGCTGGCCGTGCCTCCCTGTCGAGTCAGCTGGCGAAACTCCCGCCTACCACGGCTTGAAGTTCGTCGACTTGCGGCGCTGCTGCCACTTGTCGGTATAGAAGTATTTGGCGGTCTCCGGGGTGATGATGTCAAGACCGTTGTCCACAACGGGCAGGTTCATGACCCAGTCGCCGGTCGCCAGGGCGCCGTTGAGCGGATCGAGCATCTGGTTCTTGATGAGGTAGAGCATCAGCATGCAGAGGTAGCCCTGCACGTAGGCGTTGGGCTGGATCGAGCCGAACATCTTTCCCTCTTCGAGAAGCTGCAGGATCGTGGCGTCCATGTCGCAGCAGAGGACCTTGATCTTGGGCATGCCGCCGCCCAGCTCGACCGCCGCCTGGGCCGCGCCGCGGCCCGAGGGACCCTCGGGGGAGAACACCGCGCCGAGGTCGGGGTGCTTCTGCGCGGTCTGCATGACCGCCGTGTAGGCTTTCTGGTTGTCCTGCTGGGTGAGAACCTCCGCCACGACCTCGATGCCCGGGAACTCCTTCTTGATCGTCTCGACGAAGGTGTTGACGCGGATCTGGTGGTTGGACTGGGTGTTGCGGGTGGCCATGACCTTGCCCTTGCCGCCCAGCGCCTTGCCGATGGCCCGCGCCGCCGCCTGGCCTTCCTTCACGTTGTCGGAGGTGACGAACGCCGGCTTGTCCGTGGAGGTGTTGCTGGCGAAGGTGACCACCGGGATCTTCTTCTCCTTCGCGGTCTTGACGGGCTCGACAAAGCCCGCGTCGTCGATCGGCGAGAGCGCGATGCCCGCGGGGTTCTTCGCGAAGATCTGCTCGAAGGCGGTCACCTGCTCGGGAAGCTTGTACTCGCCCGTTCCCGTGTAGACGGCCTTCACGCCGAGCTGTTTCGCGCAGTCCTTGAAGCCCTCGTACGCGGCCACCCAGTACTCGACTCCCATCACGAACGTGCACATGTAGTAGGTCTGGTTCGCCCTGCTCGCGTCGTTGAACTTCTTGTTCTGGACCTGGGCGAAAGCCGCGGCCCCGACAAGGCTCAGAACGAGAACCACGACAAGAGCCTTCGACAGTTTGGATCGCATCTTGAAAGCCTCCTTCAGCATTCTGCTCGCACGGGCGTTTGACAAACGCCGCTCTGGCGCACGCACTCGCAAGGAGCGTGCCAGCGACGGAGGTCCAGGCGGTTTTCGATTCAACTGTCAACCGGGCAAGGAGTTGGGCGTCGATCGACCGTGCCCTGGCGACAGGGAGCCCCGGCGCGCGTCGCCTCTCCTTTCACGAAGGGGACCCGCGGTTACCCAGTTGTGCAAGCGGCGCCCGGCGCGGGGAGAACGACGGTGAAGGAAGTGCTGCCCGGCCTGCTCTCTACCTCGATCAGGCCCCCTGCGTTGGACACGATGTCCCGGGACAGGGAGAGCCCGAGGCCGCGCGCCTCCTCCCCCGGCTTGGTTGTGAAGAAGGGCTCGAACAGCCGCGGGAGGTTGTCGGCGGGGATGCCGACGCCCGTGTCGTGGACGGTGAGCATCGCGAAGGTTCCCCCGTCGCGGGCAACGCAGCGCTGGCTGATCGCGAGGGTCCCCCCGTCGGGCATGGCCTCGACGCCGTTCAGCACGAGGTTCAGTACGACCTGCTTCAGGAGGTCGGGCTCCAGGGAAACGCACAGCTCCCCGTCCATTGACAGGGCGAGGGTCACCCGCTTGTCGACATTCGGCCGGAGAAGGGCCAGGACCTCGGCGACAACCTCGCGCAGCACCGCGCGGCACTCCTGGCCGCGGGCTTCCCGGCCGCCGCCCGAGAGCCTGCCGAAGATGCGCCGCACCCGCTTCAGCTCCCTGCCGACGATCTCCGCGTTGGCCCGGATCTCGTCGATGGAGGAGCTGGACCTGATCAGCGTGAGGTAGTTCAGCATGATCCCCAGCGGGTTGTTCACCTCGTGCACGATCTCCCACACCGCCCGCCTGTTCTGCTGGTAGCTGTCGAACAGCTCCATCTGGGCAGAGAAAAGCTCGTGCGACTCCTTCGTATCCAGGAGGTAGATCGTGCCGGCAAAGGACTGCTCCTCGTCGAGGATCGGGTACACGTGCAGGTCCACGGGCGCGAGCCCCGACGCGGTCACCAGGCGCCACCCCCGGATCTCGTGGTGGCGCCGGGCGGCCACGTCGCGCGCGAGGGCCTCGGCCTGCAGGGGCTGCAGCTTCAGGAAAGCGGAGACCTGCGTGTGCAGCACCTCCGCGTGTTTCAGCTGGGCGAGGCTCTCCAGGCACCTGTTCACGAGGATGACCTCGCCCCGCGAGTCGGCGACGACGATGGGGATGGGGAGGCTGTTGATCACGTTGCGGGTGAGATTGTTGAGGTACGCGAGCTCCAGGTTGCTCCTCTCCAGCCTGCTGCGCGAGAGAAGCTGTGCGTAGGTGAGCTGCACGAGCTGGTTCTCGTCCATGCGGGAGATCTCGGATGTGTCGACGATCCTCCCGCGCTCCAGCACGGACAGGCGCGAGGCGAAGTGAAAGACTTCCTCCATGCTGCTGGTGACATACAGGATCGTGGTGCCGTTCTGGCGCAGCACGGACAGCAGGTACTGCAGCGTCTCCATGTCCTCGGGCCGCAGCCGGGCGGCCGGCTCGTCCACGACGACCAGGCGCGCGGGAAAGCAGGCCGAGCCGGGCGACCTCGATGAGCTGCTGCACGGGCGTGTCGAACTGCCAGATCGGCCTGTCGGGATCCACGTCGAGGTGGATCGCGCGGAAGGCCTGGAGGAGCCTCTCCCGCATGAGGCGCCTGTTATTGAAGAAGAACAGCGACCGCTCTTCCCTGTTCATGAAGACGTTCTCCACCGCGCCGAGCTGCGGCAGAAGTCCCGGCTCCTGGTGCAGTGTCAGGATGCCCAGCCGCTGTGCGTTGCCGGGGGAATGTCTGTCCACTGACCTGCCCTCGAACACGAAACGGCCGCCCGTGCGGGGAGCAAGCCCGGCGATGACCTTGACAAGCGTCGACTTGCCGGCACCCTGGTTGCCGACAACGGCGTGGATCTCCCCTGGGGCAACCTCGAGGTTCACTCCCTGGAGCAGGGGACGGCCGTCGACGCTCGCCCGCAGATCCTGGAGGAGCAGGAGCGGGCGGGACGGCTCAGGTGAAGTCATGGCGGATGCCCAGCTCCTTCATCCTGTTGTACAGCGTCTTGCGGCTGATCTTCAGAAGCAGCGCGGCCTCGTTCCTGTTGCCCCCCGCCTTCTGGAGGGCATCGAGGATGAGCGTGCGCATGTAGCTGGTGCGGTAGTCGGAAACTCCTGTCCCCCCGCTTGTCCCCTGCCCGGCACTGTCCCCGGCGGCCCGTCCCGCGGGCATCTCCTCGGCTGCCGCCCCCGCGGATGCGCGCACGGAGTCGGGCAGGTGCTCGGGCACGATCGCGGGAAGATCGCAGACCACGATGGCCCTCTCGATGCAGTTCTTCAGCTCGCGCACGTTGCCCGGCCAGCGGTGGGCCCGAAGGATCGCGAGGGTCTCGGGGGCCAGGTCCTTGCCCGTCTTGCCGTACTTCTCGCAGAACTGTCCGGCGAAGTGCCGCGCGAGCGCCTCCAGGTCCTCGGGACGGTCCCGCAGCGCGGGGATGCACAGGGAAAGGCCGTTCAGCCTGTGGAAGAGGTCCAGGCGGAACCCGCCCCCCTCGATCAGGCTCTCGATGGGGTGGTTGGTCGCCGCGATGACCCGCAGGTCGACCTTGATGTCCTGCTTGCCCCCCAGCCTCGTGAATGCGAACTCCTCCAGGGCCCGCAGCATCTTGGCCTGGACAGCGGCGGGCATGTCGCCGACCTCGTCGAGAAAAAGCGTTCCCCCATCAGCCTGCTCGAACCTCCCGATCTTGGTGGTCACGGCTCCCGTGAAGGAGCCCTTCTCGTGGCCGAAGAGCTCGCTTTCCAGCAGGGCCTCGGGGATGGCGGCGCAGTTGATGCTCAGCATGGGCCGGGACCTGCGCGTGCTGTTCTGGTAGATGTAGCGGGCGACCACTTCCTTGCCGGTCCCGCTTTCCCCCGAAAGGAGCACGGGCATGTCCGTCTGGCTGAACTTCCGGGCCAGCGAGAGCATCGCCTTGAACTCGGCATTTCCGGACTCCAGCAGCAGGGGCGCGGCCGTCCCTGGCGCGGCGGCAGCGTGCTGGCCATCCAGGTTCTGGTTGATCACGACGAGCAGCTCCTCGAACTCGAAGGGCTTCACGAGGTAATCGCGCGCCCCCAGCTTGAAGGCCCGGCGCGTCGTGCCGATGGAGGCGTAGGCCGTCATCATGATCACGGGGATCTCCGGGGAGATCTTCGACAGGAACAGCAGCCCCGACATGTCAGGCATGGCGATGTCGCACAGCACGAGGTTGACGCTTCGCTGCTGCAGCGCCTGGAACCCCTGCGCGGCCGATGTCGCGGTGGAGACGGCAAAGCCGTTGTCCGAAAGGAGCCGCTCGAGGGACCTGCACATCTCCAGCTCGTCGTCGACAACGAGGATGTGGGGGGCATTCGGAATCTGCGGGCCTGCGGGTCCCTTCACGGCAGACCGATTGTTACCCCGGATGCGGGGATTTGCAAGCCCTGCGAGCGCAGCGAGAGGTGGCCGTGCCGCCCCCTCTGCAAGCCAGGGGGGGGATTGCAGAGGGGATGCCGTGGAAGCCTAGTGGTGCACCGGGAGCGCGGCGAGGCTCGCGGTCGTCTCCTCCTCGCAGACACAGGCGATGTCGGAGACGCCGGCCGCCGCGAGGGTCCGGGAAGGATCAGCGGTGGACTGGGAGGCCGGCATGGCCTTGCGCAGAAACTCCACCATGCGCGGCCAGGCCTTCTGGGCGGCGCGCAGGTTCGCGCCGTCCCGGCCGTCCAGCTGGCGCAGGAACGCGTGGCCGGCCTTCTCGTAGGTCTCCACCTCGTAGCGCCTGCCCAGCTTGCGCATCTCCTCCTGGGCCGGGCCAACGGTGGCGTTCACGCGCGCATCGTCGCCGCCGTACAGCCCGAGGACCGGCGCCCGGACGCGGGCAAGGGCCGCCGCGGTTGGCGAGGTGCCATAGTAGACCACCGCCGCGGAAAGCGCGGGCTGCTCGGCCGCGTACTGGAAGCTGACGCCCCCTCCCCAGCAGTAGCCGACCACGGCATACTGTTGCGTCGCGGCCGGGAGCTTCGTTGCCCAGGAGGCAACGGCGTTCAGACGCGACACGATCTCGGCCTGCTGCAGGCCCCCGATGAGCTGGCGCGCCGCGTCAGGGGCGACAGCAGCGGAGCCCCTGCCATCCGGTGCCTTGCCGGACAGGAAGTCGGGGGCCACCGCGATGAAGCCCTCCGCGGCCAGCTGGTCGGCCACGGCACGGACCCAGTCGGTGAGGCCGAAGATTTCGTGGATCACGATCACCACCGGGGCTTTGTCGCGGCGCTCGGGGTAGACCACGAACGCGTCGACCCTGTCGCCGCCGGCCGCCTCGACGCTCACCCATTCCCCGTGCCGGGGCGAGGCTGACAGGCGTGCCTTCGCGTCCGCCTCGAGGGGCGGCAGGGCGGCCTGGCCCGAGGCGAACACGGCCGAGAGAACAAAAAGCGCAGCGGCCGCCGCGCGGACGGCTGTGTGTGGCATGTCGTCTCTCCTTCCTGCCCGGTCTGCCCGGCTTCCCGTGCAGACCGGTTAATCACTACCAATTTACTCAGGAATAGGAGAGACGGCAAACTCCTCGTTCGGACGGGCCCCGGGTTACTCCTTGCGGTCCAGCCGGCGCTCTTTGACCGCAGGGACGGGCAGCACCCCGGCCATGTCGCCGATCACGTTGATGAGCTGCGTGTCCCCGGGGACAACGATCTTGGTGTTCGCGGCGAGGGACTTCTCCACCGTCTCCAGCCTGCGGAGGACCTGGGCGTTTCCCACGAAGTACTTGTCCGCCGCCTCGTTGACCAGCTGGATGGCCTGGGCCTCGCCCTCGGCCTCGAGGATCTTGGCCTGCTTGATGCCCTCGGCCTTCTTGATCTCCGCGCGGCGCGACCCGTCCGCCATCGTCTCCTGGGCGGTGGCGAAATCGACGGCCGCGATCTTCTCGTTCTCCGCCTTGACCACCTTGTTCATGGTCTCCTGCACGTCCTTGGGCGGGTCGATCTCCTTCAGCTCCGTGCGCACGATCTCGATGCCCCAGCTGCCCGTCTCGTCGCGCAGGGTGCGCTGCAGCTCGCTGTTGATCTTGCCCCGCTCGCTGTTTGCCGACTTCAGCGTCATGGTGCCGATGATGTTGCGCAGCGTCGTGCGGGCCAGGTTCACGATCTGGCTCTGGTAGTTGAACACGTTGTACGTCGAGGCCTTCACGCTGGCCTCGTCGGGCTTCACCTTGAAGTAGACCTGGGCGTCGACCCGGGCGTTCAGGTTGTCGTTGGTGATGATCTCCTGGGGCTCGGCGTCGACCATCACCTCGGTCACGTTGACCCGGTACATCTTGTCGATGAACGGGACAACCCAGTTGAAGCCCTGGCGCGCGAACCTGCGGTACCTGCCCAGCCGCTCCACGAGGCCCCGGTGGGTCGGCCGCACGATGCGCATACCCAGCAGGAAGACGAAGAACACGATCGGAAGCAGGATCCACAGCCACGACATGGTTTTTCCTCCTGAATCAGTCTCTCTCCAATGTAACACTTTTGCCGCCCCCGTGCGCTCCCCCGGTCCCACGGGCTTTCGCCAGGCGCCCGGCAGCCCACGCCGCGGCCTGCGCGAGGCCAGGATCGCCGGATGCGCGCGCCGCCCGATCCACCTCCGCGGCGAAGGCGCGCATCCTGTCGGACACGGCCCGTCCGCGGGAAAGACCGGCGCGCAAAACCCGCATCGCCGCCCCCGCGGCACGCCGCTTCGCCAGCAGCGCGAGCAGCCCCTCGGGGAGGTCCCCGACATCGACCCCGTTCGCGAGCGCCCCCTCGACGAGGCGATCGAGAGCCGCGGCCGCTTCGCCCCCCTCTCCCCGGCTCGATTCGAGAAGCAGGGAGAACAGCTCGAGCGCGGCCGGGTCTGCCTGTCCCGCGTAGTCCTCGACAAGGCGGAAGGCCACCGGGGCGGGGAGCGTCACGCCCTCGGCAGCGCGGTAGGCGCACGCGGCAGCCGTGTCCCCGACGTCGAGCAGGAAGCGCAGGGCCTCCTCGTGCCAGGCCAGCGCCCGCAGCAGCGACAGGGTGTTCTCCCTGTCCTGGAGAAGCCGGAATCGCACGAGGGCGGGCACGTGCCTGCCGTCGGCCTTCATGGCGAGCGCCTCGCCGTACAGCTGCTCGGCCGCGCGGGCAGGGTCGGCGGCCTCCCGGGTCAGGTGGGCGTGCAGCAGGCCGTGCAGCCGATCGGCCGTCTCCCTGCCCACGAACCCCCCGCTCTCGAGGGCCCGGGCTGCACGCAGGTGCTGCCCCGTCTGTTCCCAGCACAGCGCGGCATCGTCAGGCAACCCTGCCCGCTCGAAATCCTCGGCCGCCAGCGCAAACTCCCCGGCGCGCAGAAGGAGTCGCCCGGCTTTCTGTGCCTCTCCCAGCGCCGAGAGGCGAAGGCCGGCGCTGAGCGCGGTCGGGGTGTCGACCGCCTGGGGCACCGATGCTGCAAGCGCATCCCTGTCGGCGGGCGAGCGGCCGGCCAGTCGGCCGTACGCAGCCAGCGCCTCCCGCGCACGACCCCGGGACTCCAGGCGCTCGCCCAGCGCACGCTCGTCGCCCATCTCGCGCAGGCAGCCCAGGAGCTTTTCCTCGCTGCCGGCCGCCTCGTACAGCCGGGCCGCGCGGGCACGGTCACCCGCCTGGGCGTACAGGTCGGCCGCCGCCCCGGGCCGGCCCGCCTTCTCCAGGCAGCCGGCAGCCTCCAGAGGGAGCCTCGCCTTCTCGAAGAGCAGCGCTGCCCGCGCGAGCTCACCGGCGCCGACACTCGCCCGCGCGGCCCTTTCCCAGGAGCCCGCCTTCTCCCAGCAGTCGGCAGCGCGGGAGAGTTCGCCCGCCTCTTCCCATTCCCGCGCGGCTTTCGACCAGCTGCCGGCCTCCTCGTGCGCGCGGGCAGCACACAGCCGCTGCCGCCTCCGCTCGCCCAGCGCCTTCCACAGCCGGCGGGCCCCTGCCCAGTCGGCCGCGCGCTCCCAGCTCTCCGCGGCCTGCCGGGGCTCCCCCGCGGCCTCGAACAGCGCCGCGGCCTGCGCGTGCTCTCCTGTGTGCGCTGCCTCGCGGGCGCGCGCAAAGGCCAGCCGCCGGTCGTTGCCGGCGTTGCGGAAGCACTCGGCCGCGGCGGCGTAGTGTCCCCGCGCGAGGTAGTACTCGCCCTGGGCATCCCACTGCGCGGGCGTCGAAACGGCCTGCCAGCTGCTCGGCGAGGCTCTCGTCCTCGGATGAACGGAACACCAGCGGGGCGATCTCGCCGATGTCCCAGACCGGCGAGGGGGCCTCCCCGTCGTAGGCCACGAGGGTGCTGCGGGCGCGGGTGACGGCCGACGTACAGCAGGGCAAGCTCGTGGCGCAGGTGAGGCGCCCGGGCCGGCTCGACCCCGCGCCCCCCGGCGAGGGACGTCCACAGGTCCGCCGCCTGCGGGTCGGCGCAGAACTTCCACAGGAAGACCGCGTCGAACTCGAGGCCCTTCGCCTCGCCGATGGTGAAGACGCAGCTCGGTGCCGAGCGCGGCCTTCAGCCTGTCCCGCTCCGCGGCCGACCGCGCGAGGACCGCCTGCCCCGCCCCGCGCAGGTCGATGCCCTGCGAGCACTTCTTCTTCGGACAGGCCCTCCAGGAGCAGCGGCGGCCTGCCCGCGAACTTCCACTGCTCGCGCATCTCGGTGTCGGAGAGGCCCACGAGGCTGCCTTGAGGTCCAGCAGCGCGTTGGCCAGGCGCACGATGGAGCCCGACGCACCGGAAGTTGAGGCTGAGAGCTGTGCACCGCGGGGCACGGGCATGCCCCGCTCGAAGAACTTGTTCTTCACCTCCTCCCAGCGGAACCCGCTCGGGTTGACGATCTGGCGGGGATCGCCGGTGAGGACCACGGCGCGCGGGTCGCGCGGCCAGGCGGAACAGCAGCGAGAGCTGCACGTCGGTGAGGTCCTGCACCTCGTCGCAGACCACGAGGTCCCAGGAGAACGCCTCCGCCCGGCCGTCCATGCCGCGCAAGCGCCGCGCGGGACAGGTCGATCTCGTCCCACCTGCCCGAGCGGGCGAGCCGGTCCTGGTAGTACTCGGCGATGGCGTGGATCTCGCGCCTGTCGCCGGCGAAACGCGGCGCGCGCTTCCTGCCGAGGGCGAGGTATTCCTCCAGGGACAGCAGCGGCGAGGACAAGTCGGCGCTCGCTCGGTGCACGAGGCGCACGACCTCGTCCAGCGCGCGCGCCACGCTGTCGTCCGCTGTCCGGGCCGACGCTCTCCACAGCCTGCAGAAGGCCGTCCCAGCCGGCGAGCGGGGTGCGCTCGGCGATGAAAGCCTGCGCCCGGGAGGCGAGCGGCAGCCCCGAGAGGCCGAGCAGGTGCTCGCGCAGCTCTGCCCGCTCGGGGGCAGAAGCCTGCCGGGAGACAAAGCGGGCCGCGAGCGCCGCCAGCCGTGCGGGGTTCAGCGGGAGCTCGCGCCCTTGACGATCGAGCGGATCTCCTCCCACACCAGCTCGGGGTCGTACTTTCGGCGGTCCCTGTGGTCTGCGAAGATCTGCGTGAACTCGCGCAGCCCGGCCTCCCGATCGGCGGGGAACTCCCTGTCCGCCCCGTGCCGCGAGCTCGCGCAGGAGGTCGCGGAAGACCGCGAATCGGGGAGCCGGCGGCAGCGAGCCCCGGTCCCGGTTCATCGCCAGGCCCGCCCACGATGCGCTCCGCACGAGTCCCTCAGGAGGGGGTTGTAGGTGAGGAAGAGCCTGCGGGAGCCGGCCAGCGTTCCGCGCAGGAGGTAGTACACCGAGAGGGTGGTCTTGCCGCTGCCCGCGGTGCCCGAGAGCAGCACGGGCAGGGGAGCGGAGAGCAGGGCCTCCTGCTCGCGCGTCAGGAGCAGGTGGCACTCGAGCCCGAGGGGTCGGGCGAGGCGAGAAGCCGGCGCCACTCCTCGTCGTCGAGGACCAGCCACTGCTGCGGGCCGTAGTCCTCGGGGACCTTCTCCTCCACGTCCTCCTGGCTTCGCCACGCGGGGGGAAGGCTGTCGATGGCGAGGTCGGCCCGCTCCTCCTCCTCCAGCGGCGCGAAGTCGAGGAACGGCGCGTTGCCCGGGCACGATGCGGGCCGCCGCCGCGGAGATGTCGTCGTGGCTCACCAGGCCCCAGACGTAGATCGCCGTGCGGCCACGGTGGGGGCCGAGGGTGAACAGCAGCCTGTCGCCCCTGTTCAGCCGGGCCTCGAAGACCACCCGCCCGGCCGTGCCGCGCAGCTTCTTCACCCGCACCCCCGCGTCCCAGAACCCGTTCTCGAGGAACTCGAACTTCTCGCGCAGGCGGGCGCGCGCCCGCCCGCCCATCGAGAGGACGTGGCCCTTCAGGGCGTCGTTGAGAAGCACGAGGTAGCGGTCATCCGGCACGGGGGAAGCACCTCACGTCAGGCATTGCCTGCGGGCCCCACCCTACAGGCAAAGGAGTTGTCGGTGCAATGGCACCGTGTTTGCACTATACTTCGGACGAGGAGGCCGCGTATGGCATTGAGGCTGAAGGAAGTCGTGTTCCGTGTCCGCTGCCGGGAGCCGGGCTGCCCGTTCACGAGCGATTTCTCCGTCAAGGAGAACATCATGGCGGCCACCCAGGAAGACGTGGACAGCGAGGCGCTGAAGATCGCGCGCGACCAGGCGATGACGAAGCACGACGCGATCTACGGCCGCAAGCACGCAATGACGCATCCCGAGGTGCACAAGGTCGCCGGCGCCTACGAGCAGATCGGCGCCGCCGCCGCTGCCCCGTCTGCCGCGGCGCCCGAGAGGCTGCCGCGCGCGATGCAGACGTCCCGCTACGACAGGGGGGAAAGCATCGTGGCAAAGGGCGAGCGCGCCACGGCGGTGTGCGAGATCATCCGCGGGTCGGCGGTGAACGAGATGAGGCCCGGCATCGTCTACAGGCCCGGCGCCACCTTCGGCGCGGCAGCCCTGTTCGAGGGAAAGAAGCGCATGGCGAGCATCGTCGCGGCCGAGGACGGGACCCTGGTCGGCTTCTACGACATGCGGGAGCTCACGCGCACCGACCCTGCCAAGGCGCACGAGCTGTACAACGAGGCCATGGAGGACATCTTCAACGTCCTCGCGTACCTCGAGAAGTACTCGACGTCGCTGGAGAACAGACTCGCGAAGCTCACCGCGGCGGCACGGGAGAAGAAGGCGCGGCCGAAGCCGGCGCCTGCGGCGAAGAAGCCGGTCCGCAAACCGGTGAAGAAGCCTGCGGCCAAGGCCGCGCGGAAGCCGGCCCGAAAGCCCGCGAGAAAGGCGGCAGCGAAGAAGCCCGCCCGAAGGTAGTGGCGGCCCGGGGGCTGCCTAGCGGGGAAGCGAGGCAGCCCAGCGCTCCGCCTCGGCGACCATCACCTTCTCGACATCGGGAAGGGGACCCATCCCGCCCCGCAGGGTGGCCGTCGCGATGACCTTCCCGCCGCGGGCCTCGAGGCTCGTCGTCATCCTGGCGAGCATCGCCCCGGCGTCACCCCCCCCCGACACCACGAGCAACGCGAACCTGCATCCCCGCGGTTCGATGCGGGCGAGGAACCTGTTCAGCGCCGGCGTGGCGGAGGAAGCCCACAGGGGCTGGCAGAGCACGACCCTGTCGTACCTCTCCAGCGAGTAGTCGGCATCGACCAGCTCGCTCTGCAGGCCCACGGTGGCCTCGTAGCCCGAACGGAGAAAGCCGAACAGTCCCCGCCTGCCCCTCTTCTCTTTCAGACAGCGCAGGTCTGCCGACAGGACCTTCGCCGCGGCCCGTGCCGCCATCTCGGTCTTCCCCGTCCTGGAGTAATACACGACCAGGTCTCTCACTGCTCTCCCTCCCCTTGCGGGCGATGCCCGGCTGCGGACTCCTTGCCGGCGCGCCCGGAGGGCGCGCATTCCTTTCCCAGCAGAATGTACTCCTCGCCGAACCCGCGGGTCCTGTAGAACCGCAGCGCGGCGGCGTTTGCCCTCTCCGTGCCGACCTCCAGCTCGTCCATCCCCCGGCGGATTGCCTCCTGCTCTGCGCGCCGGACCAGGAGCCCGCCCACGCCCTGCCCGCGCGCGCCCCTGTCCACGACCAGCTCGTTGATCAGCGCAGTGCCGCCGGGGTGGAAGAGGGTGCAGTAGAACACGACGGACAGGAAGCCGACGACCCGCCCGTCGCTCTCCGCGATCCAGTTGGCGTACACCTCGGGTGCCCCGCGCATCAGTGCGAAGATGCGGCGGGCGTCCACGCGCCGGGGATCGACCTGCCCTCCCCCCGCGTGCTCGGCGAGCTGGCAGAGCAGGTCCACCACGGCGGGGAGGTCCTTCTCCTCCAGGTCCCGGACAGCGATCACTGTCGCGCCCCGCCTTCCCGGCGGGCCAGCGCCTCTTCCACCCTGTCCAGCCATTCGCCGGCCAGCGCCTCGAACAGGCGCTGCTGCTCGATCTGGAGGTTGTGCCCGGCCCTGTCGAGGACCGCGATTGTGGCCCGTGTGTACGACTGCGCGATCCCAAGGGCATCGCGCCAGCCCACCACGTCGTCCTGCCTCCCCAGGAGGAAGAGCGACGGCCGGTCGAAGGGGACCCCCGGCGGGTCGACGTCGAAGCTCATCGGGTAGGCGCGCCCGTGCAGCACGCGCTTGAACTCCTCGCTGCCGGCCGCGAGCCCCGGCAGGATCTCGGCACTGTAGCGCCTCCAGGTCTCGCGCGTCTGCACGACCATATCCGCTTCGAACTTCGCCCGCTCGCGTGCGGGCAGGGTTCGGGAGAACTCCTCGTCGTGCGCCATGAGCCGGAAGCCCGGCCTGTCCCGCTTGTCCCTGTCCGGGATGATCATGGGGCACAGGAGCAGCACCCCGTCCACGTCGGCCGTCCTCTTCTTCACGATTGCCCGGGCGTGGTAGCAGCCGTACGACTCCGCTGCCAGCGCGAATCGCTTCCCGGGGACGA
This sequence comes from uncultured Spirochaetota bacterium, assembly GCA_963733835.1. Lineage (GTDB taxonomy): Bacteria > Spirochaetota > Spirochaetia > SZUA-6 > Fen-1364 > CAVTER01. Next base: position 43,557 of record CAVTER010000001.1, on the reverse strand, counting down.
CCACATCCAGGAATCCCAGGAGCGCCTCGTGGATGCTGTCGGAGGAGGCCTCCTCGAGCGGCGCCGTGCTTTCGCCCATACCGGGCATGTCGACGTAGATCCTCTGCCAGCTCTGCCCCGGGCGCCGGGCGAAGACGGGCTCCATGCACGCCTTCATCATGCGCCTGTCGATCGCGTAGCCGTGGATGCACAGCATCGGGCGGCCGGCCCCGATTGTCTCGTATGCAAGGCGCGCGCGCCCGATGGTGACCGTCATGACGGGCTCCCGGCCCGCAGGTCAGCCGCCCTGTCCATGATCTCCTCCCGCGTGATCCCCGCGGCCGCGTAGAGGGCGAAGATGTTCGCGTCCGGTGTCTCGGGAGGAATGGTGTGGGACGCGGCGAGGATGTACCCTGCCCCCGCCCGCGGTCATCCCGTCGATCAGTCTCTCGGTCGACCGGCGCACCTCGTCGGCGCCGGCGAAGGGCAGCAGCCCCTGCGTGTCCACCCCGCCCATGAAGGCGAGCCTGTCGCCGAACTCGCGCTTCAGCTCCAGGCTGTCCATGCCGGGGCAGCCTGCCTGCACGGGGTTGAGCACGTCCAGGCCGATCTCGACGAGGTCGGGGATGATGGGCCGCAGGGCGCCGCAGCAGTGGTGCGCCACCCACAGGCCGCGCGTCTTGCCCTCGGCGAAGATCTCTGCCATGAGCGGCTTGATCGATCTCGCGCCACGCCGCGGGGCTCATCACCATGGAATGCTGGCCTGCCACGTCGTCGCCGCACCACAGCCAGTCGATGGGAAGCTCCGCGCAGGCCCGCGCGGGAAAGCTCGCGCGCGAAGCCGGCGCACCTGCCGAACATCGCGCGCGCAAGCTCGGGATCGGCGGCCATGTCGATGATGGCCTCCTCCAGGCCGCGCAGGCGCCAGTACATCTCGAAGACGCAGGGCGAGACGTCGCAGCCCGACGAAGTACCTGCTTCGCTGTGCGCGAGCACGGGATCCATGCAGGCGCAGCAGGAAGTCGATGCGGTCGGTCGGGAAACCGGTAGGCGAGCACCTCCTCGCGCGAGGCCCCGGCGAGCGGGAAGCCCACCGGCTGGTTGAACGCGCCCTCCTTCACCCAGCGCGACGCCCCAGAAGTCGGTGTGCCCCTCGCCCTCGCGCTCGTGCACGATCCCTTCCATGGCGTAGTTGTTGTTCACCCACGTCATGCGCACGTCGTCGCCCATGGCCGCGCCGACAAGGCCCGCGGGGATCTCGAGCAGGCGACCCGAGCCGGGCCGGCGGTCTGGGGATGGAACCACAGGAACACGGGCACCCTGTCGACGGGCTCGCGCCGCAGCGCCGCGTGCACCCTCTGGCGGGGAGTCATGCGCATGGTGTAGCACATGCGGGGCGGCCGGTCAAAACCTCGGGGGGTGGGATCGACCGGCCGGGACGGCTCACCCCTTCACCGAGCCGGCGAGCAGGCCCCGGATGAAGTACCTGCCGAAGAGGATGTACACGAGAAGCGGCGGCAGCGCGGCGAGCAGAGCTCCCGCCATGGGCAGGTTCCACTTCACCGCCTCGCCGCCGGCCAGGCGCGCAAGGGCCACGGTGATGGGCTGGCTGTCGGGGTTGGACAGCGTCACGCCGAAGAGGAACTCGTTCCAGATCTGCGTGAACTGCCAGATGATGACGACGACGAAGCCGGGAAGCGACAGGGGGAAGATGACCCAGCGGTAGATGCCGAAGAACCCGGCCCCGTCGATGCTCGTCGCCTCGATGAGCGAGTCGGGGATGTCCACGTAGTAGTTGCGGAAGATCAGCGTCGTGATCGGAAGCCCGTAGACGGCATGCACGACAACCAGGCCCCAGATCGACCCGTACAGGCCGATCGACTTGATGAAGCTGAAGAGCGGGATCAGGATGGCCTGGTAGGGGATGAACATCCCGAACAGCATGAAGGCGAAGATGATCCGGGAGCCCGGGAACGCCCACTTGGACAGCACGTACCCGTTCAGGGAGCCGAGCATCGCCGAGAGGGCCGCCGCCGCGATGGTCAGGACGAAGCTGTTCCTGAGCTTGGGCAGGAAGGCCACCCACGCCTGGCGGAAGCTGTCCCAGTTCCAGGCCTTCGGGAGCGCCCACGCGGTGGACAGCTTGATGTCGGCCGGCTGCTTGAGGGCGGTGACGAGCATCATGTAGACGGGCACAAGGAAGAACACCAGCCCCACGCAGAGCAGGATGTACATGAGCCAGCGCCACGAGAAGGCGCGGGCGGTGACGCCGTGTCCCGTCATTTTCCCGGCTCCTTTCGCAGCTGGCTGCGCAGGTAGGGCAGGACGATCACTGCCACCATCAGCAGCAGGATCACGCCGATCGCGGCGCCCTTGGCAAACTGGTTGCCCCTGAAGGTCGTGATGTACATGAGGAGCGCCGGCACGTCGGTGCTCGCGTTGTCGGGCCCTGCCATTGCGAAGACGAGATCGAAGATCTTCAGGCTGATGTGGCCGAGGATGATCATCGCGGACAGCGTGATCGGTGCCAGGAGGGGCAGCACGATGCGCATGTACAGCTGCCACTCACTGGCCCCGTCCACGAGGGCCGCCTCGCGCAGCTCCACAGAGACCCCCCGCAGGCCGGCCAGGTACAGGGCCATGGTGTAGCCGGACATCTGCCAGACCGCCGCGATGATGATCCCGATGAAGGCGAGGTTGAACCCGTGCGGCTCGGGGAACTCCAGCGTCGTCCACGTGAGGACCATGGCCAGCGACCAGGCGGCCAGGAGCGCGGCGCACCCCGCGGCGACCCAGCCCCGGACCCTGCGCCGGGAGCGGAACGCGCTCACCGCCACCAGGACCAGCGCGACGGCGACCGCGATCGTCGCCGCGAGGGGCAGGCGGCTCCAGTCGAACCGCCAGACCTGCTGGCGCGAGGTGAGCCAGGCGAACTTTCCGGGCGGCAGCCCCAGGAGGGTCGGCAGCCTGTTGATGCCGCCCGCCGGCTGCAGCAGCCACCGCCAGATCGTGCCGGTGACGACGAAGGACAGGGAGAACGGGAACAGGAAGACGGTGCGGAAGACCGACTCGCCCTTCGGCTTGTGGTCGAGGAGGATGGCCATCAGGAGCCCCAGGACGAGGCACCCCAGGATGAAGAACAGCGTGAAGAAGATCGTGCTGACGAGGTCCTGCCGGAAGCGGCCGTCGATCACCCCCGTGAACAGCTCGCGGAAGTTGGCAAGCCCGATGAAGCGCAGCACGGGATGCGCCGCCAGGGCCTGCGCGGGGTCCCTGCCCCAGTCGGTCAGGGACACGTAGACGGTACGGCCGATGAAACCGTACACGAAGATGGCGAGGAGGACGATCGAGGGGAGAAGCACGAAGAACCCGAGGAGGCGGGTCCTGCTCTTTCTCGAACTCACGGCACGCACCCTCCGGAGGCTGGCCCGTCGCGATCGTCGAGCGCCTGTGAGAGGATGCCCCGCCGGGGGCGGGGCATCCGGGAGAGACGGTGGACCGGTTCTACTTTCCCAGGCCGACCTGGTCGGCGATGGCCTGCGCCGCGTTCGCGGCCGCCCTCGCGTTCATGCTTCCCAGGTAGATCTCCATGACAGTGCCGAACTGGCTGCCGTAGCTCTCGGGGGCCACCGCGCCGTGCACGAGGCTTCCCACGATCACGTTGGCCTTCCAGTCCTTCGCGGCCGACTGCAGGTACGCGTTGTACTTCTTCATGTCCGAGTCGGTCCGCGCGGCGATCGAGCCCTTCAGCGGGTTGAAGATGTCCTGGCCTTCCACGGAGCCCAGGAGCTTCAGCCAGTTGAGGGCCGAGGCCCTGTTCTTGATCCCCTTGGGCAGGCCGAAGGAGTCAGAGAGCATCATGAACACGCCGTTGGTGCTCGGCGAGGCCGCGTAGCCGAAGTCCGTGCCCGGCTTCAGCTTGAGTGTGGTGGCCATGTAGCCGGCCGCCCAGTCGCCCATGATGTTGAACGCCGCGTCGCCCTGCACCATCCTGTCGGTCGCCTGCTGCCAGGACAGGCCGGCGTAGTCGGGGTTGGCGTAGGCGAGCACCTTGCCGAAGGTGTCCCACACCTTGAGCATCCGCGCGTCGTTCATCTTCAGCTTGCCCGTCCACAGGGCGTTCCAGTTGTCGGGTCCCAGCACGCCGAGGGCGACGGACTCCCACAGGTGGTTGACCGTCCAGTTCTCGCCGAGGGCGAGCGGGTACACCAGGCCCTTGTCCTGCAGGACCCTGCACGTGGTGAGGAACTCGTCCCAGGTCTTCGGGGGGACGACGCCCCACTGGCGCAGGTTCGCCGGGACGTACCACAGGACGTTCGACCTGTGGATGTTCACCGGCACGCTCCAGATCCCGCCCTTCGACGAGAGCTGCGCGACCAGGCCCTTGGGGAACTTCGTGAGCCACCCCTCGGACTTGAACAGCGGGGTGAGGTCCTCCATGCGGTTGGCCACGACCCACGTGCCGATCAGCTCCTGTCCCGCGTGCACCTGGAAGGAGTCGGGAGGATCGCCGCCGAGCATGCGCGTCTTCAGCACCGCCCGAGCGTTGACCCCCGATCCGCCGGTGACCGTGGAGTTGACCACGTCCACCCCCGGGTACAGCTCGTTGTACCGCTGGATCAACGCCTCGAGGGCGGGGCCTTCGTCGCCCGCCCACCAGGAGAAGATCTCCAGCTTCTGCTGCGCCTGGACCATCGTCGCCCCGACGAGAAGAACGAGGGCGACGGCGAGGAAGAACCCGAAACGACGTTTCATAGACACCTCCTACGTTTCTTGAAGGTAATCATACAGCCGCTCATTGGCGAGGTCAACGCCGGTTTCGAGCACATCACCTCCCGGCCGGCCCGTCACCGCGGGCCCTGCGCGCGACGTGTGCGAGCCGCGCGGGCACGGCCTCGACGGGGACCTTGTCCGCGATGCCGATGACGGCGTTGCCGTCGGCGGCAGCCCCGGCCAGAGCCTTCTCCAGCTCCTCTCGGAAGGCCTCCTCGCCCGTCGCGGGCAGGAGCGCGTCCTGGGAGATGCCGCCCCACAGCGTGGGGCGGGGGCCGCACAGGGCCCGCGCCTCCGCGAAACCCGCATCGCTCTGGGGGGCCGCGCAGATGCCCTCCACGATGTCGACCCCTGCCGCGGCCAGACCCGGGCAGGAGTGCCCGGACCGGGCCGCCCACGTGCACAGCGAGCTTCGCGCCGCGGGCGTGCGCCGTCTCGGCGGTCGCCCTGTAGCTCTCCTTCATGTGCTCCTCGAACAGGGGGGGCGACATGAACTGGCCGTCGAGGTTGTCGGGCGAGAAGAGGATGGCAGGCCCGCGCCCGGCGAGCTGGACGGCGAGATCCTGGTACTTCCTCTCCAGCACCGCGGTCATCTCGGCGATTGCCTCGGGCGCCTCGAAGAGGAGCATCAGGCCGTCTGTCCAGCCGATGAAGGCGTGCAGGACCTCGGAGAATGGCCGCAGGGGAAGCTCGACGATGGCCGGGCCGCTGCCTGCCGCGGGCGGCTCCACGGCGTAGGTTCGCGCCGTGACGATCTCGAGGGCGAAGGGCAGATCGTCGGCAGCCTTCACCGGGTACTCTGCCTGCCACCAGTCCCCGTCGGGGCCGAGGGTCCAGCGCGAGGTGAGCGTGGTGCCGCGGACGGTCCACGTGGTGACCCTTTCGGCTGCGGATTCCACGGACGTCACCTCGATCCCCGGCGTCGTCGCCTTCCACGTCGCGCGCGGCCGCCAGGCCGGCACGCCGAGGGCGGCGCAGATCCCCGCGATGCCCATTCCCTTCCATTCCCCGGGCAGCGTCCCGCGCGCGGAGTGCCACCTGTGCCAGAGGGTCAGGTCGGGAAGAAAGCTCGGGGAAGAGGACCGGGATGCGAACAGGTCTTCTGCCGGCCCGGGCTTCGCTGCTGGTTTCATGGCTCTGCCTCCTGCATCGATTGTACTGCAATCGGCGGGAAACGGCTTGCGGGCCCGGACCGTTCCGGCTACCCTCGGTGCATGAGGATCCGGTCGGTGTGCGCGTGCGTCGCCTGCGCGGTGCTGCTCGCCCAGTGCACGAGTGCGCCGCCAGCGAAGCAGGGCGGGGCCTTCAGCCTCGAGCCCGGGCCGCTCCCCGCGGTCATTGCGACGATCGTGCAGCGCCTGGAGGAAGGCCTCGGTCCCGGCGGGGGGCGGCTTGCCGTGGCGGCATTCTCGCGCACCGGGGCCGGCGGGGAAGAGCGGCCCGAGTTCGGCGAGTACTTCTCCGACACGCTGGCGAGCGCCGTGCGCGAGGGCATCCCCCGGGTTCGGCTGTACGAGAGGAAGAACCTCGACCTCATCCTGCGCGAGAACTCCCTGGCCGTGAGCGGGCTGGTGGACGAGGAGCAGGCCCTCGCGATCGGGAACCTCGTGCCGATCGACGCCCTCCTTGCAGGAACCTACACGCCCCTCGAGACAGCCGTCGACGTGAACTGCAGGCTGGTGGACATTGCCACGGGCCAGATCCTCTTCACCCACGCGGACAGGATCCGCATCGACGCGGAGGTCGCCGCGGTGCTGGCCCGCGAGAGGGCCGCGGCGGCGCGCGCAGCCCCCGGCAGCGGCCGGGCCGTCGGCGGACGAGCTGTGCGCGACGAAGGCCGAGGAGCTCCGTCGTCTCCTGCGCGACCTGTCCTCGGCCGACAGGGTGAGGGCGGTGGTCGCGGCCGCGCGAGCTATTCCCTTCGACACGGGGTGCGGCAGCGTGCACTTCGACGTGATCTCCGCCTTCCGCCGGTACGCCATCCTGGATGCGGACTACAGGGCCTTCCTGCTCGGCCAGCTCGCCGGCCTGCGGTTCCCCTCCGAGGACCACCGGGCCCTCGAGATCCTGAAGTACCTCGCGGCCGACGGCGCCGTGGACGAGCAGGAGTGGCGCGCGGGGCTGGCCGTCGTGCAGCGCTCGTCGCCGGGCGACATCTCCAGCCTCCTGGTCGTGCTGCTGCGCACGAACGACGAGACATCGCGTTCCGAGCCCGCCGCCACCCTCTCCGTGGCCCGCATCCGCGAGCTCCTCGCCCTCGTGCAGAAGGCAGAGGTCGGGCTGCCCGTGGCGAGCGACTTCGACACGGCGTTCTTCGAGGTGCTCGACGCCTTCAACGACCTCTACGCGGCCGACAACCGCCTCATCGCGTCCCTCTACGAAACCGAGGGAAAGAAGCTTTCCCCCCGGCCCGCCACGCGCAGGCGGGTCCTGACGCTCCTGTCGTCCATGTACACACGCGAGGGCAACGACCGGCTCAAGCTGCGGATGCTGGACTGGATCGCCGCCGCCTTCCGCGAGCGGCCGCACGACGAGGAGCTGGCAGGCGACTTCTTCTCCTTCCTGAAGGCATTCGAGGTCACGGAGTACAAGAAGAGAAACCCCGTGCAGATGGCCGCGCACCCTCCCGAACACCTGCCGCTCCTCATCCGCTCGACACGCGAGCTGTTCTGCCCGCTCGTCCCCCTCACGAAGTTCAGGAGCCAGTTGGAGGAGCGCATCGATTTCTGCCTCGGGAACGCGATCGAGTGCCCGGGCACGGTGCCGGGCCCCGCGGAAGCGGCCGCAATGCTCGGCGCGGGGGACTGGAACGACAGGCTGCGGGGCGCCCGAATGCTCGAGCTGATGGGCCCGCGTGCCGCGCCTGCCGAGGCGGCGCTGGTCCGGTGGTTCTCCGACGAGGAGGGGGGATCGTCCGCGGAGGTCTCCGTGTTCCAGCACTCCATCGTGCGGGCGCTGGGGGGCATGAAGGCATCCTCCCCCGGCTCGCTCGACCTGCTGCTCGGGGCGCTGTCCAGCCTGAACGGCGGAGTCCCCTCGGCCGCCTCCCAGTCCCTTGCCGCGATCGGGGCGCCGGCAGTCCCGGTGCTGATCCGGGGGCTGCGGGGCGAGGCGGGCGGCGTGCAGTACTACTCGGCGTCCGCCCTCGCGCAGATCGGGCCCGCCGCCTCCGCCGCCCTGCCCGCGCTTCAGAAGCTCGCAACGAGCACGAACAGCGACCTGCGCGCCATCGCCGAGAAGGCGATCCGCGCGATCGGGAACCAGTAGCGCCGCCAGTCGCGGCCGCGGGGAGGGGTGCGATGGACGCGAGGAAAGTGAAGGCTGCGATACGTGCGGGGCGGACGTTCCTGCACGCCAACCAGCACATGATGAAGGGCGTGCAGACCGACCAGGCAAGGAAGCTGCCGGTGCCTGACCTGCAGAAGCCCGTCCCCCCGGGGGCGGCCGTCACGCCGCTGCCCGCTGCCGACACCCTCTCCCTCGGCCGCATGCCCCTGGTCGAGGCGATCGCCGGCAGGAAGAGCAGGCGAGTCTACACGGCGGACTGGCTCTCCCTCGAGGAGCTCTCGTTTCTCCTGTGGGCGACCCAGGGGGTCAGGCGGCGCACGCCGAAGTACACGCTGCGCACGGTGCCATCGGCAGGCGCCCGGCACACCTTCGAGACCTACCTGTACCTTGCCCGGGTGCGGGGACTTGCACCCGGGCTGTACCGGTACCTCCCGCTCGACCACGCGCTGGTGCTGCTGCGCCAGGGTAAGAGCCTCGCCGGGCAGGCTCAACGCGGCGCTGATGCGCCAGCTGTGGGACGCGGCAGTCGTGTTTATCTGGTCGACCATCCCCTCCAGGATGGAGTGGAGGTACGCGGCAGTCTCGCACAAGGTCATTGCCCTCGACGCGGGGCACCTCTGCCAGAACCTGTACCTCGCCTGCCAGTCTATCGGCTGCGGCACCTGCGGGCTGGGAGCCTACGACCAGGAGAGGCTGGACACGTTCATCGGGGTCGACGGGGAGGACGAGTTCGCCCTGTACGCGGCCCCCGTGGGCCGCAGCGCCGGGTAGCCGCGGGGTCCCGCGCTCAGTCCAGCCGCGAGGCTTCCCACTCCATCTTCAGCACGAGGCGATCGAACCTGTCCAGCTTCTGCGAGGTGGACTTCTGCCGGATGGCATCGAGGGTGGGAAGGACGGTCTGCGTGTACTTCCAGATCGCGGCCCGGGCCTTCTCGGCAGGGCCGGCGCCCTCGGCGGCATTCACGTAGTTGATGATCAGCCGCTTGCTCGTGTTGGGGAGCTCCGACTTGTTGAGGTGCTCGATCACGGCGAAGACGGACAGCAGAAAGCTCATCTCGCTCACGGCACCCTGCCTCTCCCGACGATGCTACAGGCACCACCCCGGGGTGTCAACGGCGTCCCCCGCCGGCGATTCCCACCCTTGACTCCGACCCGCGTTTCCGCTACAGTCTGAAGCGTATTCCGCTCGCTCTTGGGATGGTTTCGTTGAAACAGGACTGATCGGCGAAGGAGTACCGCGTCCGTCGAATGGGGGCGCGCGGAGGAACGATCTGGTACGAATGGAAAGCATTCTTTTGTCAAAGCGTGCCGTCCAGGGGTGAGCCAGGAAGAAGAGCGATTGATCGAGCAGAGTTCCGTCAGGTTCCGTCCTTCCCGTCCGCCAGTCTCTCTCCCCTTCCCAGAAAGCCCGAAAACGCAGCAGAAACACTCCGCACCGTCACCGTCCGGGCAGGCAGGAGGTCCCGTCATCGACGGGCCGCAGGATCTCATAGGATAGGCGGGCGGGGACCCGCCGCAAAGGGGGAGCTGACATGGCGAAGAAGATCTATGTCGGGAACATGAACTACAACACGACCGAGGACACGCTGCGGCAGCTGTTCGCGCAGTACGGCGAGGTCACGTCCGTGAACGTGATCACCGACCGCTACACCGGCAGGGCCAAGGGCTTCGGCTTCGTGGAGATGGCGACCGACGACGCCGCGCGCGCCGCGATGGCGGCCCTGAACGGCCGCGACGTCGACGGCAGGCAGCTGAAGGTCAACGAGGCCAACGACAAGCCGCGCGACTCCGACCGCGGCGGCGGCGGCGGCAGGAACCGCTACTACTAGGCCCGACGATCGAGGGTCCGGAGGCAAGGGGCGGGCGCCGTCGCGCGTCCTGCCCTCGTCCTTCGGACCCTTTTCTGTTTCCAGAGGAGGAAGAGGTGGCACGACCGTCGTACAAGAGCGAAAAGCGGAAGAAGGAACTCGCGCGCCAGAAGAAGCAGGAAGAGAAGCGCCAGAAGCGGTTCAGCAAGACCCCCGGGCAGGAAGCCGGCATGCCCGACCAGGCGACTCTCGAGGGCCTGGGGCTGGTGGCTCCCGCCTCTGCCGAGGCCGACGCCGCCGAAGACGGTGAGGACGCCGGTACAGACGACGGGACCGGTCCCGACGAAAGCGCGGGCGCGGCCGAGCGGAAACCTGAAGGTTCCGGCAGTTGAGGCCGGTCCGGGAACGAAAGAAAAAGTCAGCATCCTTCCCTCCCCGTCGGCCCGCGCGCCGGGCCGCTTGACGACGAGCCCAGACCAGCATCAGCTGTCCGTCGATGAGCGCGGAAGAGTGCCCTGTCACCACGGGCGTGCGGTTCCTGCGCGCCCGCGGCATCACGTTCGTCCCCCACGAATATCCCTTTGAAGAGCGGGGCGGCACTGCCGCGGCAGCGCGCGCCCTGTCCGTGTCCGAGCACGCGGTCGTGAAGACCCTCGTCATCCGCGTCGAGGGCCCCGGCCCCGCTGGCACGCTGCTGCTGCTCATGCACGGCGACAAAGAGGTGTCTCTCAAGGGCCTGGCCCGCGCGCTCGGGGCGAAGAAGGCGCAGATGTGCGGGGAGCAGGACGCCCACAGGCTGACGGGCTACCACTTCGGGGGGACAAGCCCGTTCGGCACGCGAGGCGAGCTTCCGGTGTACGTCGAGCGCACGGTCTTCGAGCTTCCGCGCATCCTCGTGAACGGCGGCAGGAGGGGCTTCCTCGTCGAGATCGACCCGGCCGACCTCCGCAGGGCGTTTCCGCTCACGGAGATCGACGTCGGGATCTGATCTGCCGGGCTATCCGGGGGCGCCCTGCCCCCTGCCTGCCCCCGTGTCGCGCTTCTCGATCCTCGCCCAGGTATCCTTGAGCGACACGATCCGGTTGAACACCGGTTTCCCCGGGCCGGCGATCGGGGTCGACGCAGAAGTACCCCAGCCGCTCGAACTGGTACCTCTCCCCCGCGGCCGCCTCCGCCAGAGACGGCTCGAGCATCGCGCCATCGACCACCTCGAGCGAAGCAGGGTTCAGCGTGTTCTTCCAGTCCATGCCGGCCGGCACGTCCTGGGGATTCTCGGCGGCAAAGAGGTGGTCGTACAGCCGCGCCTCGGCGCGCACCGCGTGCGCGGCCGACACCCAGTGGATCGTGGCCTTCACCTTCCTGTTGTCCGGCGCGTTGCCGCCCCGCGTGGCAGGGTCGTAGGTGCAGCGCACCTCCGTGACCTCGCCCGTCGCCGGGTCCTTCGTCACCCCCGTGCAGGTGACGATGTAGGCGTAGCGCAGCCGCACCTGGTTGCCCGGGGAGAGGCGGTAGTACTTCGGCGGCGGCACCTCGCGGAAGTCGTCCTGCTCGATGTACAGCGTACCCGAGAAGGGCACGCGCCGCTGCCGGCGGAGGGGTCCTCGGGGTTGTTGACCGCCTCCAGCTCCTCGACCTTGCCGGCGGGCCAGTTCTCGATGACGAGCGACAGCGGCCTCAGCACGGCCATGCGCCGGGGGCAGCGCCTGTTCAGGTCCTCGCGCAGGCAGTGCTCGAGGAACTCGATGTCCACGGTGCTGTCCGTCTTTGCCACGCCGATCCGCCCGGGAAAGTCGCGGATCGCCTCGGGGGTGTAGCCGCGCCGGCGCAGACCCGCGAGTGTGGGCATGCGGGGATCGTCCCAGCCCGTCACCCGCCCTCCCTCCACCAGCTGCAGCAGCCAGCGCTTGGTCAGCACCGTGTGGGTGATGTTCAGCCGCGCGAACTCGATCTGCCGGCTGTGGAAGATGCCCAGCTCCTCGAGGAACCAGTCGTACAGCGGCCGGTGGATCTCGTACTCGAGGCTGCACAGCGAGTGCGTGACCCTCTCGATCGAGTCCGACAGCGGGTGCTGGTAGTCGTACATGGGGTAGATGCACCACGCGTCGCCCGTGCGGTGGTGCGTGGCGTGGCGGATCCGGTACATGACGGGGTCGCGCATCTGCAGGTTGGGGTGCGCCATGTCGATCTTCGCGCGCAGCGTCCGCGCGCCGTCGGGGAACTCGCCCGCGCGCATGCGGCGGAACAGGTCGAGGTTCTCCTCGACGGTCCGGTCCCGGTAGGGGCTGTTGCGCCCGGGCGGTGTCACCGTGATCGGACCCTTGTCCACCACGTCGGTGCCCCGGTACTCGCGGATCTGCTGGTCGGTCAGGTCGCAGACGTAGGCCTTGCCCTTGCGGATCAGCTTCTCGGCCCACCGGTACAGCCTGCTCGAAGTAGTCGGAGGCGAAGAACTCGCGGTCCTCCCAGTCGAAGCCCAGCCACCGCACGTCGTCCCTGATCGCGTCGACGTACTCCTGCTCCTCCTTCGTCGGGTTGGTGTCGTCGAAGCGGAGGTTGCACTTCCCGCCGAACTGCGCCGCGATGCCGAAGTCGATGCGGATGGCCTTGGCGTGGCCGATGTGCAGGTAGCCGTTGGGCTCGGGAGGAAAGCGGGTGTGCACCCTGTCGAATCTGCCGCTCGCGAGGTCCTGCTCGACCGCCTCGGTGATGAAGTCGGAGGCTGCAGGGCGCGGGGCCGTGTCGTCCCGGGAAGCGGCGGGGGCCCGCGGGGCGGGCTGGGAACGGGAGCCGGGGTCTGTCATGGGGGGATCTTCCTTTCACCGCGCTTCAGGGGCGCGACAGCGCCACATTGACTGCGCGGGGGCGGCGGTGTCAAGATGGACGGCATGGCTGAGGCCCGAAAGAGCTACCTCATCGACATGGACGGTGTGCTGGTGCGCGGCAGCACGCCGATCCCGGGCGCCGACAGGCTGCTCGCGCGCCTGGAGGAGCGCTCCTGCGAGTACCTCGTGCTCACGAACAACCCGCAGTACACCCAGAAAGACCTCGCCTACAGGCTGTCCAGCAGCGGGCTGGCCATCCCGCCGCGGCGGATCTTCACCTCCGCCATGGCCACCGCCAGCTTTCTCAAGTCGCAGAAGAGCCGGGGCACGGCCTTCGTCATCGGCGAATCGGGCCTGACCGCCCCGCTGCACGAGGCGGGGTTCATCGTGACCGACAACGCGCCGGACTACGTCGTGCTGGGAGAGACGCAGGCGTACAACTTCCAGGTGATCAGCACCGCGATCCGCTTGATCGCGCGCGGGTCGCTGTTCATCGCCACCAACCCCGATGCCTCGGGCCCCAGCGAGGGAGGCATGGTGCCGGCCTGCGGAGCAATGGCTGCCCTGATCGAGAAGGCCACCGGCGTGCGCGCCTTCTTTGTCGGCAAGCCAAACCCGCTGATGATGCGCACGGCGCTGAACTACCTCGGCGTGCACTCGGAGAACACCGTGATGGTCGGCGACAGGATGGACACGGACATCGTGGCCGGCGTCGAGAGCGGGATGGAGACCATCCTCGTGCTGACCGGCGTGACCCGGCGCGAGGACGTGGCGCGCTGGCCGTACCAGCCCACGCGGATCGTGGACTCGGTCGCCGACATCGATCCGTAGGGCCGGGAAGGACGCACAGATGGACCTGCCCCGCCTGCTCGACCCCTGCTTCCGTCCCGGCGCGGCTGCCTTCCGCAGGGTGGCTCTCGCCGACGACGACGCTGCCCCCGGTCCCGCGGTGGCCGAGCGTTGCTCGGGCCGCACGGTCCTGCGGGTCGACCCGGCAGCGCTGCGCCAGCTCGCCTTCGAGGCCTTCCGGGATATGAACTTCCTCTTTCGCACCCGGCACCTGGAGCAGTGGGCCGGCCTGCTCTCCGACCCCGCCGCCTCCGCGAACGACAGGTACGTTGCCGCCTCCCTCCTGGCAAACGCGGCTATCTCGGCGGAGATGGTCTTCCCGTCCTGCCAGGACACGGGCACGGCGATCGTCATCGGGCTCAGGGGAGAAGACGTGCGCACGGGCGCCGACGACCACGCGGCCCTCGCGGAGGGCATCGCCCGCGCGTACGCCCGCTGCAGCCTGCGCTTCTCGCAGGTCGCTCCCGTCTCCATGCTCGACGACGCGGACACGCGGACGAACCTGCCCGCGCAGGTCACGCTCCACGCGGCCCCTGCCGCCGGACCGGGCGCCGGCGAGTACAGGCTGCTGTTCGTCGCGAAGGGAGGGGGATCGGCCAACAAGACCTTCTTCTCCCAGGAAACCCCTGCGCTGCTCACGGAGAGGGCGCTGGGAGAGTTTCTCCGCCGGAGGATCGCCGCGATCGGCACCGCGGGCTGCCCGCCCTACCACCTCGGCATCGTGATCGGCGGCGCGAGCGCCGAGGCCAACCTCGAGATGCTGAAGCTGGCCACCGCGGGCGCCCTCGATCACCTTCCCGACCTGGCCGCCGGGGGCACCGGGGAGCCCGGCGCCGTCTATCGTGACTCCGCGTGGGAAGCGCGTGTTCTCGAGTATGCACGGGAATCGGGCATCGGCGCCCAGTTCGGCGGGATCGGCCTCGCGCTGGATGCGCGCGTCCTGCGCATGGCGCGCCACGCGGCGAGCCTTCCCGTGTCTGTCGGTGTGTCGTGCAGCGCGCACAGGAACGCCCTGGCGCGAGTCGGCCCGGACGGCCTCTGGCTGGAGGACCTGGACAGGAACCCCGCGCGCTTCCTCGCGCCCGCGCTGGAGGTGCTGAACAGGACGGAGCAGGGGGCCCCGCGCATCGACCTGGGAAGGCCCATCCGCGAGGTCTGCCGCGACCTCTCGCGCCACCCCGTCGGCACGCTCGTGCTGCTCTCCGGCCCCATGATCGTCGCCAGGGACGCGGTGCACGCGCGGCTCGCCCGGCTCCTCGCCGCGGGCAGGCCCCTGCCGTCCTGGTTCACCGACAGGGCCGTGTACTACGCGGGCCCCGCGAACACTCCCCCGGGGAAGGTGATCGGCAGCTTCGGCCCCACCACCGCGCAGCGCATGGATCCCTACGTCCGCTCGTTCATGGCCGCGGGCGCGTCGCTGGTCATGCTCGCCAAGGGGAACAGGTCGAAGGATGTCGCGGCGGCATGCCGCGAGTTCGGAGGCTTCTCGCTGGGAACCATCGGCGGGGCGGCGGCGATGATCGCCCGCGACCACGTCGTGAGCGAGCGCGTTGTCGACTTTGCCGACCTGGGCTTCGAGGCCGCGCGCGCCATCGAGGTGCGCGACCTCCCCGCCCTCGTCGTGATCGACGACAAGGCCGGGAGCCTGTACGGCTGACACCTACTTCACCGTGAGGTTGAACACGCCATCCCAGCCCCGCGGCGGAGGGCTCGCGCGGAAGGTCTGCACCCGGTCGAGGAAGACCTTGCTCGCCTCGTCGTGGAACTCCGCCTGCAGGCGGGAGAATGCCCTGGCGGCGGCGTCCCACTTCCTCTGCCTGTAGGCATCGAGACCCGCCTCGAAGATCCCCGCCATCTGCTCCAGGCGCGGCGTGGCACCCTTCTTCTCCCGCAGCACCTCGAAGATCCGCACGGGCTGGCGCTTTCCCTTCACCGTGAGCAGGTCGATCTCGCGGCAGAGGAATGCCTGCTTCACCTTCTCGTGCACCGCCTCGCTCACGAGGGAGCGCGTGCCGTAGATCTTGTTGGCCCCCTCCAGGCGCGAGGCGAGGTTCACCGGGTCGCCGATGCTCGTGAAGGCCCGCCTGTCCCCGACACCGACGCTCCCGAAGACCACGGGACCCGCCGCGATCCCGATCCCCACCGAGACGGCAGACCTGTTCTCCGCCTCCGCGGCCTTCCTCTCGCTGGCCATCGCCCTGCGGATGCCCATGGCCGCCGCGCAGGCGTTCAGCTCCCTGCGCGGTCCTTCGAACACGGCCATGACCGCGTCGCCCATGAACTTGTCGATGTCCCCGCCGTTCTCCCGGATCACCGAGGACTGGATGTCGAGGTAGTGATTGAGCATGTCCACGACGGCTTCCGGCCTCTGGCCCTCGCACAGCGTCGTGAAGCCGCGGATATCCGTGAAGAGGAACGCAAGGTCCCTCTTCTCCGACAGCGGCGTCTCCCGCTCGGCGTGCTTCAGCGTCGAGCCGGAGATGTAGGGAATGACCCCGCGGATCACCCCCGTCATGGTTCCCACCTCGCGGGAGAGAGCCTTGATCTCGTCGCGCGTGGTGACCCTGTCCTTGTATTGCAGAAGCTCGGCGGAGATCTTCGTCTTTCCTCCGATCATGCCCGCCAGGGTGGCCGAGATGCCCTTCACGCTCATGCGCAGGAACAGGATGGGCAGCACGATGGCCCTGCCGAAGACGACGATGAGGAACACGGAGGCGTAGATGAAGAGGGCCGCGATCACGAAGACTTTCACCTGGGTGCGGAAGTAGGGCTCGTAGATCACGTCGCGCGCGTAGACGGCCATGACGAACCCGACAGGCCGGCCGCTCAGCTCGACGGGCGAGAGAAACTCGAACGTGCGCGCCGGCGCGTTGTAGCGGTGGGTGGTCGCACGCAGCCCGGCCTCGGCCGCCGCAGCCGTCCTGCCGACCGCGCGCGGCTCGCTGCTCGCGATGACGCGCAGGCCGCCGCCCCGGCCCTCCCTCTGGTAGTACGAGAGCTCCGAGAAGCGGAATGCCGCTGCCGGGTCGGTGCCTGACGCCCTGGCCTCGTTCTTCCGCGCCTCGATGGCGAGGTAGTCCTCCACGGCGATCGTGTCGCCCACGTTCGCCTTGGCCACGCTCGCCGTGCGCTCGGCCAGCGCTTCCCCGCTCGCGATGGCCGAGGCGAGGATCGTCCGGCTGAAGTCGCTCATCAGGATGAGGGAGAGGACCACGATGATCACCAGGATCAGGGGCACGAATGCGAGCACGAGCCGCCTCTGGATGCCCTGCTGCTCGGCCGACCAGTCTGCCCCCGCGGCGCCCTTCTTCCGCCGGCCCTTCGGCCGGGCCGGCCGCGTCCTGCGGTAGACCCAGTACTCGCGGTACGACGGGTTCCTCCTGCTCACCGCGACGATCAGGACCACGATGCTGAGCGCGTTGAAGGCGATCGACGCGAGGAACACGCCCGCGGTCACCGGGGGGAAGGCGCCAAAGTACAGCGCGCTGGAGGCGTGCGTGACCACGTGGATGAGCACCGCGGCGATCACGGCTGCCGACGCGACGAACCCCAGCACGGCAGGCATGATCCGCGTCGGGTCGCACGCAGGGGCAAGCCTGCGGGCAAGGACCAGCGAGGCGAGCTTCCACAGCGCAGCCAGGGGCACGATCCCCGCGAGGATGCACAGCAGCACGAAGGAGACGGGATCCCGGGGAGGCTGGCCGGCGAGCTGGCCGGGCAGCTCCAGGAGAGAGAACGAGCCCAGAAGCCTGTCGACAAAGGGCAGCGCGCACCACGCGAGCAGGACCAGAGCGTACAGCCCCTCGATCGCCTGCAGAAGGATCCGTGTCCGCCTGTTCTCATCCATGGAAGTCACCTCGGAGGGGGGGGGACCCCTAGAACTGCTCGAGCAGCTTCTGCTTGGCCTTCGCCTTGTCGAGGTAGTCGGCTGCCTGCTCGTAGCTCTCGTCGATCGCCACCACCGTCTCCAGCAGCTCGACGGCCGTCTCAAAATCCTCTGCCCGGTAGGCATCGACTGCCTGGCCGTAGAGGCGCTCCAGGTTGCCCCGGATGTTCGCGGTACGCTCGTCGAGGCTGGCCAGGCGGGCGGCGCCCGTCAGGCCCTGCGATACCGCGTCGATCCTCCGCTGGGCGGCAAGCCACTCGCCCCGCGCGATGAGCCTGTCGATGTCCTGCAGGGCCGCCTCGAAGGAAGCCGCCGTTCCTTCACGGGTGCGAAGCTCCGCGATGCGCTTCTTGAGCGCCGAGGCCTCCTCGGTCTTCTTCACCGCGAGGGCCGCCTCCACGCGCACCTCGGCCTGCTCGTACTCCCGCTGGTCGCTGAGCGCCCGGGCCCACCGGTAGTTCAGCGTGTAGGTGGCCGCGCGCACCTCCGCGTCGAAGCTGCCCTCCAGCTTCCTGTTCAGGTCCGCGAGGACCGCGATCTGCGCCTTGGCGTCGGCGAAGCTCTGCGCCGCGATGAGCTTCTGCACGCCGGCGAGGCGTTGCTCGACGATCTGCGAGATGCTCGCGCGCAGGGCGGCCTTCTGCTCCCGGGCGGACTGGCTGCGCGGATCGGCCGCGAGCGCCCGGCTCACGTGCTGGAAGGCCTCGAGGGTGAGCTTCTCGCGCGCCGTGCCCGTGGTCTTCCCGTCTATCCGGTCCGAGGCCTGCCGGGCCCGGGTGAGCGACGCCTCCACGAAGGCGCTTCGCGCCCCGGCCGTGGCGGCGAGCAGCGCCTGCACGTCGGGGTTCGACGCGTCGATGCGCGCGGCCTTCTGCGCGGCCACGCTCATCCTGTAGGTCTCCTCGTCGCTCCTCTTCGCCTTGCGGGCCAGGGCCGAAGCCTCGGTGAGGCTTGCCGCGAGGTTGGTGTCCTTGTAGCGGGTCACCAGGTCGAGGTACTTGCGGGCCAGGGCATTGGTCGGGTCGTAGCGGAGGGCCACGGCGAAGAGCTCACGGACCTCGTCGATCCTGTCGTACTCGGCCCTGCGCACGAGGTACAGCTCGTACTTCTCGATGCCCGCCGAGGTGAGCGCACGGGCCTTGGAGGGGTCGTCGAGGCTCTCCAGGAGGAACCGGTCGTCGCCGACCGTCGCGCAGCCCGCGGCGAGAAGGAGGAAAAGGAGCACCGCGGCGCGGCCGACGGTGCGTGCGTGTCTGGTCATTGCCGGCGCGCTCACCGGGCCCACTATAGCGGACGGGGGGAAAGCGGGGAAGCGCCGGCGCCGCCTAGCGGGAGGCCGCGGCCTGGGCCGACTGCAGAGTGTTGAACAGGAGCATGGCACGGGTCATGGGGCCGACGCCCCCGGGCACCGGCGTGATTGCCGAGGCCTTTTTCGCCACCTCGTCGTACTTCACGTCGCCGACCATCCGCTGGCCCTTCGGGTGGCTCTTGTCCTCGATGCGGTTGATGCCCACGTCGATGACCACGGCCCCCTCTTTGACCATGTCCGCGGTGACGAACTCCGGTCTCCCGATGGCGGCGATCAGGATGTCGGCCTGGCGCGTGACGGCGGGGAGGTCCTTCGTGCGGGAGTGGCAGATCGTCACCGTGGCGTCGGCCACCTTCTCCTTCTGCACGAGCATGTTGGCGATGGGCTTTCCCACGATGTTGCTGCGGCCCACGACGACGACGTGGCTGCCGGCCACCTTCACGTCGGAGTACTCCAGGAGCTTCTGGATGCCGAACGGTGTGCAGGGACGGAAGCCCGGCTCGCCGGTCATGATCCTGCCCAGGCTCACGGGGTGAAAGCCGTCCACGTCCTTGTCGGGCGAGATGGCATTGATGACCTTGCGCTCGTCGATCTGGTCGGGGAGGGGAAGCTGCACGAGGATGCCGTGGATCTTCGGGTCCCTGTTCAGACGGTCCACGAGGGCCAGCAGCTCCGCCTCCGGAAGGCTCGCCGGGAGGCTGATCTGCTCTGAGTGGATACCGACCTCGTGCGCGTCCTTGTTCTTGCTCTTCACGTAGCTCATCGAGGCGGGGTTCTCTCCCACGAGCACGACCGCCAGGCCGGGCACAACGCCCGTGGACTTCTTCAAGGCCTCGATGCCCGCGGCGACCTCCTGCTTGATCTTCGCGGCGATCGCGTTCCCGTCGATGATCCGTGCTGCCATACCCTCTCCCCCTCTCAGCCCATTCCCTCGAGCTTGCCTTCCCTCTCGGCCATGATGTAGTTCATGCAGAACTGGTCCTTCCCCGCCAGCGCCTCGGCCACGGCGATGTTCGCCATCATGCGGGCATCCAGCGGGTCGATGATCGCCGAGTCCATGCCCTTTGCGATGGCCATGGCCACGTAGACCTGGTTCACGAGCTTCCTCTTCGGCAGCCCGAAGGACACGTTGGACAGGCCGCAGGTCTTGTGCACCCCGGGGTGACGCGCGGTGATCTTCTCCACCACGGACAGGGCACCCATGCCGTACTCGATGTTCGTGCTCACCGGCCGGATGAGGGGGTCGCAGAAGATGTGGTCGGCCGGGACCCCGTCGTCCTGGAGGCGCTTGATCAGGCCGTCGGCGACCTGCCACACCTTCTCCATGTCGTCGGTCATGCCGCTGTCGTCGATGCTGAGGGCGACGACCCGGGCGTTGTACTTCTTCACCAGGGGGATGAGAGTCTTGTACCTGTCCGACTCCGCGGAGATGGAGTTCAGGAACGGTTCGGCCCCCGCCATGGCGAGCCCCGCCTCGACGGCCGATGGCCGGGGCGAGTCGATCGACAGGGGCGCGTCGGTGACCGCGCGCACGGTCGTGATGAGCCACTGGAGCTTCTCCACCTCGTCGGTGGGGAAAGCGCCTGCGTTCACGTCGATCCAGTTGGCCCCCGCCGCGGCCTGGCGCCTGGCGAGGTCCTGGATGAACGCCGCGTCCTTCTCGTCCACGGCCTTGCGCACGGCCTTGCGCGTCGAGTTGATCAGCTCACCGATCACGTACATGGGGCGACCTCCGTCGGGATTTGCGCGCACTATAGGGGCAAACGGCGCGGGCCGTCAAGGAGCCGGACCCGAAAGAGAGCCCCGCTGCCCTGCCGCGGTTGACCCGGGCACGCGGTTCGACTACCATGGGCCGCCAGAGAGGTGCACTGATGGAGAACTTCATCTTCCTGAACCCGACGAAGATCGTCTTCGGCAGGGGCGTCGAGAAGGACACGGGCAGGGAGACTGCCGCGTTCAGCCGCAGGGTCCTGCTGCACTACGGCGGCGGCAGTGTGAAGAACAGCGGGCTGTACGACAGGGTCTGCCAGTCGCTCAAGGACGCCGGGGTCGCCTGGGTCGATCTGCCGGGCGTGGTGCCCAACCCCCGGCTGTCCCTCGTGCGCAAGGGAATCGAGATCTGCCGCAAGGAGAAGCTGGACTTCATCCTCGCCGTCGGGGGCGGGAGCGTGATCGACTCGGCGAAGGCCATCGGGATCGGGGTGCCGTACGGCGGCGACGTGTGGGACTTCTACCTGCGAAAGCTCAAGCCCCCGTCAATGATCCCCGTCGGAACGGTCCTCACCATCCCCGCCGCGGGCAGCGAGGCGAGCAACGGGTCGGTCATCACGAAGGAAGAGGGGGGCTACAAGCGGGACGCCGACACGGAGTGCATGCGGCCGCGCTTCGCGATCATGAACCCCGAGCTCACCTTCACCCTTCCGCCGTACCAGACCGCCTGCGGCGCCTCCGACATCATGGCCCACATCATGGAGAGGTACTTCACGCGGGCGCCGGCGGTTGACTTCACCGACAGGCTGTGCGAGGCCACGCTGAGGACGATCATCCGCAGCGCGCCCATCGCCCTGGAGCACCCGGCAGACTACGACGCGCGGGCCCAGATCATGTGGGCGGGGACCATCGCGCACAACGACCTGCTGGGCACGGGGCGGGTCTCCGACTGGGCCACCCACCAGATCGAGCACGAGCTGAGCGGGATCTACGACGTCGCCCACGGGGCGGGTCTGGCGGTCCTGTTCCCCGCGTGGATGCGCCACGTGATGTCGGCCGACGTGCGCCGCTTCGCGCAGTTCGCCTCGCGGGTCTGGGACGTGGAGTACGATTTCGCGGACCCCGAGCGCACCGCGCGCGAGGGCATCGCGCGGCTCACCGCCTTCTTCCGCCGCATCGGCCTGCCGACCACGCTGAAGGAGCTGGGGGTCACGGACGACAGGTTCGCCGAGATGGCGAAGAAGGCCGTCGACAGGGGCGAGCTGGGGAACTTCCTCCGCCTCGACGCGGCGGGGGTACAGAAGATCTTCGCCCTCGCCCGGTAGGGGCGGGGAGGGAGGCCCGGCCATGCGGTTTCTCCTCCTCCTGCTTCCCATCGCCGTCGACGTCGCCCTCATCGTGCACCTGGTGCGCACGGGCAGGGAGAGGTTCTGGATATACATCATCGTGTTCCTGCCCGTGGCCGGGCCGATCGCGTACCTCGCCGTCGAGGTAATCCCCGACCTGGTGCGCGGGAGGGGCGCCCGGGTCGTCCGGGCGAGCGTCTCGCGCGCCCTGGACCCGACCAGGAAGATCCGCGAGCTGCAGGCCGCCCTCGACATGTCCCCCACTGTCGAGAACAGGTCCCGTCTTGCCGCCGCCTGGGAGGAGGCGGGAGGACACGCGAAGGCAGCCGAGCTGTACGCCGCCTGCCTCGAGGGCATCTACAGGACGGACAGGCAGCTCATGTCCCGCCTGGCCCGGGCGCACGAGGCGGCGGGCCAGCACGCGCAGGCCCGCGACGTTTTCCAGGCCGTGATCCGTCAGCACGGTCCCCTGACGGAGGAGCGCGAGCTGCTGTGCCACGCCGGCTGCCTGGAGGCGCTGGGCGAGGGGAAGGAAGCGCACGACGCCTACCGCGCAGCGGTGGCCAAGTCGTCCAGCCTGGAAGCCCGCTACAGGTTTGCCGCTTTCCTCAAGCAGGCGGGCAGGCAGGCGGAGGCGGAGGAGCAGGTCAGGTCCATCGTCACGGGATTCGAGTTCCTCCCCCGCTACGTGAGGAAGGCCCAGAAGCAGTGGGTCGACGCCGCCCGGGGGCTCTGAGCCCCGTGCCCCCCTACGCCGGGTCGAAGGAGTAGTTCACCTTCTGGAAGGGAGCGCGGAACTCCTTCACCTCGTCGCCGACGAACTTCTTGTCGGCAAGGCACCGCTTGAAAAGCTCCGCGATGCGCTCCATCTCCGGTTCCTGCATTCCCACGCGGGTCATCTCCTGCACGCCGATCCTGACGCCCGCGGGGTTGGTGACCCGGTCCAGGGGCTCGAAGGGGAGCAGGTTCATGTTGACGATGATGCGGTTGTCCTTCAGGTCGCGGGCTGCCGCGTCCCCGCCGCCGAACTCGCTCATGTCGATGGCCACCTGGTGGCTCTCCGTGAACCCGAACGGCTCGCCCTGCACCTTGAAGCCCAGCTCGAACAGCCTCTTCGCCAGGTGCTTCGCGTTGGCCACGACCTGCCGGGCGTAGTCCGCGCCGAACTCCAGCATCTCGTAGGTCGAGACGGACAGCGCCACGAGGGTCTCCAGGTGGTGGTTGGAGGAAGAGCCGGGGAAGGCGCCCTTGTCGATCTTTCGCCACTCCGCGTCGTCGACGTTGCGAGAGGATCACCCCGCGCTGCGAGCCGAAGAACGTCTTGTGCGTGCTGCCCGTCACGATGGAGCGCCCCCTCGGCGAGCGGGTCCTGGAACTGGTGGCCGGCGATGAGCCCCAGCACGTGCGCCGCGTCGTAGATCAGCGGGATGCCCCGCCTGGCGCAGTACGGGGCGATCTCCTTCACCGGCTCGGGGAACAGGAACAGGCTCTTGCCGATGATCAGCACCTTCGGCTCCAGGGCCTTGATCAGGTCGAGCGTGTGCTCCACGTCGATGTGCTAGCCGTCGGCGGTGAGCGGGAAGTTGACGATGTTCTTCGTGTACTTGCCCACCGAGCCGGCCTTGTGGTGGCTGATGTGCCCGCCGCCCGGGGTGGAGTTCACCATGACCACGTCGCCGGGCCGGATGTAGCGGCTGAAGACCGCGTCGTTGGCGATGGTGCCGCTGATCGGCCGCACGTCGCTGTGCCGGCAGCGGAACAGGCCCTTCATGTGCTGCTTCAGCAGGCTCTCGATCTCGTCGATGATCTCGGTGCCCTGGTAGTAGCGCTCGCCGGGGTGTCCCTCCGCGTAGCGGTGGGCGAAGTCCGAGCCCATGACGCCGCGGATGCGCCGGCTTGTGACGTTCTCGCTCGCGATGAGGTTGATGCAGGCTCCCCGCCACTCGTTCTGCTGCTTCACCAGGGCCTCGATGTGGGACACGTTGCGTTCGTACATCTGCGATCCTTCCTGCCGCCCTAGTGCTTGAAGCAGCGCTGGCCCGTGAAGACCATGGCCGCGCCCGCCTCGTTGCACGCCTCGATGGACTCGAAGTCCCGGTCCGACCCGCCGGGCTGCACGATGGCCGTGACCCCCTCGCGCAGCCCCACGTCCACCCCGTCGCGGAACGGGAAGAAGCCGTCGGAGACCATGCACGAGCCGGCGATGCCGCCCTTCTGGCCGGGCGACCTCCCTGTCGATCTCGGCCCGGGCCTCGGGCTTCGCCAGGGAGGCGTAGGGGGCCGCGAAGCTCTCCCAGGACAGCCGGTCGGCCAGCTTGCGGTAGGCCTTGTCGCGCGCGATCTCGGCCACCCCGACCCGGTCCTGCTCGCCCGTGCCGATGCCGACGGTGGCCCCGTCCTTCACGTAGATCACGGAGTTGCTCGTGATGCCCGTCTCGACCAGCCAGCCGAAGAGCAGGTCCTCCTGCTCCGTCGGAGTGGGTGCGCGCGCGACGCGGTAGTCGCGGCCCTTGTGCTGGGCCGCGGCGGGCAGGAAGTCCGCGATCGTGAGGGTCGTCGGCACGAAGGCTGTCTGCACCACGATGCCCCCGTCGACGAGGCTCTTGAAGTCCACGTACTGGGCGCCGACGAAGGACTCCAGGCGCGCCATGTTCGCGATGCGCATGACGCGCAGGTTCTTCCACTTCGCGAAGATGTCCATGACCCCGGGGGCGAACTCGGGCGCGGCCACCACCTCGGCGTAGCTCGCCGCGATGAGCTCGCCGTCTCGCGGTCCACCTCGCGGTTCAGGGCGATCGCCCCGCCGAAGGCGGCGAGCCGGTCGGCCATGTGCGCCCGGTGGTACGCCTCGGCCAGGGTCGAGGCCTTCGCCGCGCCGCAGGGATTGTTGTGCTTCACGATGACCGCGCACGGGGTGGCGGGGAAGTAGCGCAGGATGTTCAGCGCGTTGTCGACGTCGGTGATGTTGATCTTGCCCGGGTGCTTGCCCGACTGCAGCAGCTCCACGTCGGAGGCGAGCCAGCGGCCGGGCTGGATGGTGCTCACTCCTCCCAGGGACGAGGTTGCCGTTCACCAGGCGGTACAGCGCCGCCTCCTGGCCCGGGTTCTCCCCGTAGCGCAGGCCCTTCTCCTCGCCGTCGATGACCCAGCGTCGCCTTCTCGTAGACGAGGGTCTGCCTGTCCCCGTCGCCGACGAAGCTGATCTCCATGCGGTCCGGGAAATGGTCGTCCATGATGCGCCGGTAGGCGCTCTTGAAGTCGGGCTGCTCACGTCGCGTGCCCCCGGTCTCCACCGTGTAGACCGACCGCATCGCGGCGGCCGGGCAGCGCGCCCAGGTAGTCGGCGATCGCCGCGTCGTAGCGTGCCGTGCGCCGGAAGGCCTTCTGCGCCAGCGCGAAGCGCGTGGCGAGCGGCAGCGTCCCCCGGCCCGCCTTCAGCTCGGCCAGGACGGCAGGGTAGTCCGCCGGGTCGGTCACGACGGCCACCCGGTGGAAGTTCTTCGCCGCCGCGCGGACCATGCACGGGCCGCCGATGTCGATGTTCCCGCGGGCACTCTCGGGGGAGGCCCCCGCGTCGATCACGGTCTTCTCGAAGGGGTACAGGTTCACCACGACCATGTCGATCGGGGAGGCGCCTGTGCGGCCGAGGTCGGCCTGGTGCGCGGGGTTGTAGGTCTCGGAGAGCAGGCCGAGGTAGATCCGGAAGTCGAGGGTCTTCACCAGGCCGCCCTGCATCTCCGGCTGGCCGGTGTAGTCGGACACCTGCTGCAGGCACCCCCGTGCCGCCCTGCCGAGCGCCGCGGCGACGGCCGCGTACGTGCCGCCGGTGGAGAGGATGCGCAGGGAGGGGACGAGCGCGAGCAGGCCCGCGGCCAGCCCATCCAGCCCTGTCTTGTCGGACACGCTGACGAGCACGGTGCGCACGGCGACCCGATCGTCGATCCGCCGGACGGTGTTCACGGCCATTGTCCCCGCCTCCTCGCGGGGCATGCTATTGGTTTTGGGGCGCCGATGCAAGGCGGCCCGCGCGGCCGGTCCTCAGCGTCCCCCGCGCAGGAGCGCGGTAATCCAGGGGATGGCGATGAAGTTGCCGACCATGCCGCCGACGCTCGACAGGAGGAACACGAGCAGGATGTGCGTGACCCTGTTCGTGTAGAACCCGCGGAAGCTCCCCACGTCGGCCTGGAGGTTCTCGAAGTCGCGCACCCGCGGCTTTCGCAGGAACGCCTCGGCGACGCCGGTGAAGAGCCCGATGCCGACGAACGGGTTGAGCGTCGCGATCGGCGCGCCCACGAACGCGACGACGATCGTGAGGGGGTGGGCGAAGGCGAGGAGCGAGCCCGCCGCGGCGAGCCCGCCGTTGGCGAGCAGCCACTTCAGCGCCATGTCCAGGCTCATGCGCCAGCCCGACTTGACGAAGCCGAGGGCGAACAGCGCCACCAGGAGGGCGGGGACGATCCAGGGGGCGACCTTCGACAGCCAGGTCTTCGTCGGGATGCTGTCCAGCTCCGAGAGGTCGCGCGGCTGGCGTGCCCATGTGCCTCGAGGTACCGGACGATGCCCGGCACGTGCCCGGCGCCCACGACGGCCACGATCTTCTTCCCCTCCGCCCGGCCGATGTTCTCGGCAAGGTAGGTGTCGCGCTCGTCGATCAGGACCTCCTTGGCCGCGGGCAGGTACTCGGCCAGCTCGTCGAGCATGCTCTGCAGCATGTCCTTCTGCTTCAGCGCCTCGATCTCCTCGGCAGCGAGCTTCTCCGAGGTGAACACGGAGGAGAGCATGGCGGCGAGCATCTTGTTCTTGCCCCAGAACCCCGTGCGGGCCCATGCCCGGCGCAGGGTCATCTGGATCTGCCTGTCGCACAGGGAGAACGGGATGCCCCGGTCCTTCGCCGCGTTCACCGCCGCGAGCATCTCCTCGCCCGGCTTCACGCCGAGGTCGGACCCCAGCCGGCGCTGGAAGGAGCCCAGGACGAGGTTCGCGAGCAGCAGGAACCCCTTGCCCTCCCGCAGGACCTTGCCGATGTCGAGGTTCTGCCAGAGCTGCCCTCGGTGAGCGAGCGGTAGCGCCCCTCGTCCAGCTCGACGCAGACCCTGTCGGGGCTCTCCTCCGCGATGACGGCGCTCACCTCGGCCACGCTCTCCCGGGACACGTGCGCGGTGCCCACCAGGACGATCTGCCTTTCCCCGACGTTCACCCGGGTGATGGTCTGGCTCATTGCGTCTCCTTCCGCGCGGTGAACCGCGCAAGCTCGCGCCGGGCCAGGCGCGTCTCCACGGCCCGCGGGTCGCCCGCGCCGTCGATGTCGGCGAGCCAGCTCATCGCGGCCCGCTCCCGGCCCATGGCCAGGGACACCTCGGCGAGGTAGAAAAGCATCCGTGCCCGAAGGGCCCTGTCCTTCTCCCCGTCCGCGCGGCTCACCAGCGGCAGGTCGGCCTCGGGCTTGAGCAGGAACCGGGCAACGTCCCATTCCCACGAGTCGCGTGCAATCCGGGGGAGGGCCGGCTCGATCAGTGCAGCCGCGGCCCGTGCGTCCCCGCCCCTGCGTGCGGCAAGGGCCGCGAGCAGGAGCGAGGCGCTGCCCTCTTCGTAGCGCGATGCCTCGGCGAAGCACTCGCGCGCCCGGGTCCAGTCTCCGGATGCGAAGGCGAGCTCGCCCAGGGCAGGGTACGCGTACCAGTAGTCCGGCCGCAGGCTCACCACGCGCTCCCAGTCCGCCGCCGCCTCCCCGTCGCGTCCCGCCGCGGCGAGAAGCTCGGCCCTGTACGCCCACCCCGCGAAGATCTCGGGTCCCAGCGCCACGGCCATGTCGAAGTCGGCCAGCGCCTCCGCCTCGCGCGCCTCCGCGATGTACAGCCGCCCCCTGTCGATGTACGACCAGGGGTACGACGGATCCAGGGCGATCGCAGCGCTCAGGTCCTCGAGCGCGCCGGTAGTGTCGCCCAGCGCGCGGCGGGCGCGCGCCCTGTCGACCCGGGCGAACGGGTAGTCGGGCTGGGCGTCCACCGCGCGCCCGGCGGCGGCAGCCGCGCCCTCCCAGTCCCCGCGGCGGGCGCGGACCTCGGCGGTGCCCAGCAGGGCAACGAGATTCGAGGGTTCCACGGCGAGCGCGGAGCCGTAGAGCTCCTCGGCAGCCTCGGCGTCCTTCTCCTCCAGGGCCAGATCGCCCAGCCCTGCCAGCGCGTCGGCCCTGCCCGGCTCGAGCAGCACGACCTGCTGGAGAAGGCGCTTGCGCGCCAGGCGGTCTCCCTCCAGTCCCTCGAGGACCGAGAGCTGGTAGAGGGCCTCGGGGTCCGACGGCCCGTCGGCCAGGAGGAGCGCCAGCTCCTCGCGTGCCTCGACGAGCTTCCCTGCGATCAGGAGGAGGCGGGCATGCAGGATCCGCGCCTCGCGTCCCGCCGGCTGGCGGGAGAGGGCCTGCTCGTAGGCTGCAAGGGCGCTGTCGGGGTCACCGAGCGCGATGAACGCGCT
Source organism: uncultured Spirochaetota bacterium (assembly GCA_963733835.1). GTDB lineage: Bacteria > Spirochaetota > Spirochaetia > SZUA-6 > Fen-1364 > CAVTER01. The sequence goes on along the minus strand of CAVTER010000001.1, from coordinate 15,316 downwards.
CATGCTCTCCCACGGCACATCGTCGCGGTCGGGCCCGGAGGGGGGACGCGGCGCGGGTGACGGCGCGAGGCACGAGGAGAGCAGGACCGCCATCACGACGATGGAAGGAAGGAGCGCGGCACGGGCGCGCGGTGGCAGGGGCACTGTCATGGGAATCCCCGCATTCATATCCCGCCACGTTGAATCTTTCAAGTCCCCCTGATAGAATTGGCGGGGTCATGTCGAAATCCCCCCGCAGGCGCTATCTCCTCATCCCGCTCGCGTACACGGCGGTCATCCTCGGCCTGTTCGCTCTCGCCCTGTTCGGCCGCGGATTCTCCCGGCCGGTGGGCGAGGGGCGGATCTCGGGCCGCTACACGGCCCTGCCGCTGCTGGGACGGACCGAGGTGAGGAGCGCGGCCCTGTCGTACAATGGCCTCACCCTCCGCTTCTCGCGCGGGCAGCCCTTGCGCCTCACGGGTGCGGGCGGCGCGGCGCAGGATCTCGTCCTGCGCTCCGTGCAGGTGACCGACCGGGGGACGGCGCTCCTGTTCGGCCGTGACACGCGGCTCACGCTCGTCGCCGCGAAAGACGGGTCCCTTTCCCTTTCCCTCTCCGATCCCGAGGGGGAGACTGGCGCCCCCGGGACAGCATCCCTCCGTGTGCCCTACCGCCTGGCCTCGCCGGCCCGGCAGCCCGAGGGTGCCGCCGCTCTCTCCTGGAACCGACGCGGGGCCTCGGTCGTGCTCACGCTCCCCCCGGGCTCCCGCATCGACGCTGCCTCAGCCAGCATCGCCCTCATGCTGGGCCCCTCGGCCGGGCAGGAGCTGCGTCTCGCGCGCACTGCGGTGACAGAGCGAAGCCCGTCGGTCTCATGGCTCTCGGGAGAGGCTGCCAGGGTCACGGCCGAGGACCTCGCGAAGGCGCTTGCCGGCTTCGCCGACGCCGCCTACTCCTCGTGGAGCGGGCCCCGGCTCGCCGGTGGCGGGTGGAAGACAGCCGACGGGGCGGTCACGTTCGACGAGCGCATCGCATCCGCGCTGCTTGCAGAGTCGGTCGGCCGCGGGGACTATCAGAAGGTGCGGCCGCTCGTGGCGGAAGCCTCTGCCGCGGCCCTTCGCTCGAGCGCCTCTCCCGGGCTCGGCCTTTCCTCCAGCGCCTACGTGGGAGGCACCCGCGAGTACGTCCGCAGGGCGGCCGCGGCCGGCCAGGCGGAAACCGAACGCGCGCGGGCGCTCCTCTCCCGCTCGGATCCTTCTCTCTTCGAGACAGAGGGCCTGGTGACCACCCTTCTCGACCACGGTCCCTTCGCACTCGTGGGCGAGACCGCGTCCTTCGCGGGCAGCAGGGACCCGGGGCAGCTCAGCCTGTCCACCGCGCTCGGCGCCGTCGAGGTGCTGCTGGACTACTCACGCCTGGTCGAGCGCACGGAGGGGACGGCGCGTGCGTGCGCACGGCTCATCGATGCGCGGCTCCTGCCTGCCATCCGGAGGGCCGACGCCGGGATGTTCCTGCAGACCGGGGCCGCGGACACCATCGACGTGCGTCTCTCCGTCCGCTGCGGCGCGCTTCTCGTCCGGGCCGGGGCAGAGCTGGACATCGCGCTCGCCGCCGCCGTGGGAAGGAGCCTGCTCGTGTCCGCGCTCGCCCTGCGCGACGAGGCGGCCGTCCTTCCCGCGCGGCTCACACTTGCCGAGGGGAGGATTGCCGCGCGGGAGGGCCTCCTCCAGCCGGAAAGCGTGTATGCGCTTCTGCCCGTGCCCGGACGTCCGCTCGCCCGGGAGGTCCCCCTGTACGGCTCCCTCGGCCCCGGGTCATGGATGCTGACGGCGGCGAGCGCCGCCTCGGTCGAGAACACCGCGGCCTCGGCCACGATCGCGCTGACGTTCGCGGTCGGCCTGCCTCACTACGTCGTGGTGCAGGGCATCGGCCCGTTCGCAGAGCTGCGCCTGCACGCAATTCCCTGGCGCACCGCGCCGGACTACGCGCAGTACTCCGACGGCTGGCTGTACGACACGCAGGCGAAGACCCTGTACCTGAAGCTGACGGGCAGGGCCGAGACCGAAGAGATCCAGATCACCTGGTGAAGCCGGGGCCGACGCCCCCGCCGCCCTCCCCGTCGTGGAAAGCCTTCCCCGCGAACCGGCTGTCCGCGCACTGCACCAGCGGCGGCAGGTCACCCGCCACGCCCACCCGGTCGTCCTTCACGATCAGGACGCCCTCGATGCCCGGGGATCGCCATCACGCGCTCCAGGGTCGGCTCCACGTCGTCCACGGTCCGCACGGAGTTCGCCGGCGAGCGTGGCGGCCGCGTCCGCGAGCGCGCCGTCGCGCGCGACGACCGTGGCGAGGTCGCAGTCGCCGAAGCTCAGGCTGTGGCCGAACCTGCCCGAGGAGGAGCACACCGACACGGGCAGGCGCTCCGGGGGGATGCGCAGCGCGAGCCGGCCCGAGAGCGGATGCTCGCCCGCGTACAGCCCGACGGTGACCGCGCTCGGCGAAGCGATCCAGATGTCGCCGCCGTTCTCGACGATCGCCTCGCTCCGCGCCCGCGGCGAGCGCGCCTCTGCGCGCACGCCTGCGCGACCGCGCCGGCCACGGCGGCCATGGGCCCGACCGCCGCAGGCCCGGCGCGGCCGCCGCCATGCGCCGCGCGCGATCTCCGGCGCGCCGGTCGAGGAGATCGATGGGGCACGAGCGACGACTGTGAACGCGGGCTGCCGGTCGATGTACGCCTCGAGCAGGCGCGCGAAGGCGCCGTCACCTCCTCGCATCGACGAGGTCGGCCCGGGAGCGACGAGATGCGGAGGCTCGGCCTCCTTCCACTCGAAGGTCGACCCAGGAGCACGGCATCCGCGCCGCTCCTCAGAACAGCGACGTGCAGGCCCCGAACGGGCAGATCTTCAGGCAGGCGAGGCACTCCACGCACGCGCCCGGCTCGAAGGCGACGGCGCGCGTGGCGGGGTCGGCGATGCGCAGCGCGTCGGTCGGGCAGTGCGCGAGGCAGTCGCCGCAGTGCGTGCACCGCGTCGGCGTCCCACGCCACGCCGACGGCGGCCTCGTGCACGTCCACGTTGAACGAGCGCGAACGTACTCCATGCCTCGATCTCCGTCCGCCTCGTCCCCGTCACGTCGAGCACGAGGTAGCCGAACTCCTCGGGGGTCACCTTGGCGCGGAAGATGTTCACGACCAGGTCGTGGTCCTTCACCAGGTGATAGACGATCGGCTTCTCGGTCTCGCTCTTCGGGAAGAACGAGAGTCATGAGCTTCTTCGTGACGTCATGCTACTTCTTCCTCACGACGAGCGGCTTCATCGACTGCGCCTCGCGGGCAGCGGCGCGAGCGGCCGCGACAGCAGGAACTCGCCCCGGCGGATCTCGTCGGCGAGCAGGTGGGCGATCTCGAGGGCCGTGGCGTAGGAGGACAGCGAGCCGACCTCGACCTTCTTCCCGCTGACGACGGCTTCTCCCCGCTTCAGCTCCTCGTACGAGAGGCGGGCGAGGACCTTGCCCGTCCTGTTGGGGTAGTCGCTGGAGTAGTCGATCACGGGCGCGAGGATGTCCCGGTCGCGCACCGTGGTGTGCCGCAGCACCTCGCTCGTTCGAGGATGGGGATCGGGACGCCGACGCCGAGGGCGAGCGACACGCCGTAGCCGATCAGGCTGACGCCCCGGACGAACTTCGGCCGCATCTCCTTCATGTCCGCCGTGAGGGCGAGGGTGCCCGGCGCCCTCGGTCGGCACGTCGTTCGGTCCCCGCTCGCAGGTCGGCGCGTGCTGCGTGCCCTCGGCGTACACGTGCCCGCGCGCGCCGGCGAGCCACACGCTGGTGCCGATGCCGATGGTCTCGTAGAGCGGATCGTTCAGCAGCGGGCGAGAGCTGCCCCGCCGAGCAGTAGGTGACGTTCTGCATGTCCGGGCCTCAGCAGGCCCGAGGTAGGTGTGCAGCGGCCGGTCGGAGCAGTTCACCGCCACGTTGTAGTTCTGGTAGCAGTTGCGCGGGTTCACCATGATGGCCTGGTTCAGGTCGCTCGATCGTGAACCAGGTGCGCAGCTCCCGCAGGGGATACTCGTCGGTGCCGTAGGACTGCGCGTGCAGCTCCAGGCGCTCGCCCGTCACGAGCTTCTCGATCACGTGCCCGCCGCCGTAGCGGAACTCGCCGGGGTAGTAGAGGTTGGCCGGATCGTTGCGCCGCAGCTGCGTGGCGCCGAGGTACACGTCCACCGCGGCGATGCCGCAGTAGGCCTCCACGTCGTCGATCCAGGCCTGCGTCATGCGGATGCGCGGCTTCGGCAGTGGCCGAAGTTCAGGAAGCAGCCCGACGAGCACATGGGGCCGAAGGTGGCCGTGGTGACCACGTCCACCTCGCGCGGCGGCCGCCTGCGAGGCCCTTCCTCTCGACGTAGTCGATGATCTCCTCGGCGCGTCAGCACGACCGCCTTCTTCCGACTCGATCTTCGCGTTGATCTCTTCGTAGGTCTTCATCGGTGGTGGGAGATGATATACCCCGCCGGCGGGGGCTTTCAACCGGGCGCTCCCCGACGCTGCCCGCCCGTGGTGCACACAAAGCGAAGGGCTGCCCCGCGGCAGCCCTTCCCTGTCACCGTACCGTCAATCGTGCGCAGTTACTCGTTTCGCGCCTTCTCCAGCGCCTGCGAGATGACGACGTTTCCCTTCTGCTCGGCGATATCAAAGACGGTCTGGCGATTGGGATCCTCGATGTCCAGGTCGGGCTTGTACGTGAGAAGCACCGTGACCATCGCGACCTTCTCGGCATCGACGGCAACCATGATGGCAGTCTGCCCGTCGCTGTTGGTGACGTTGATGTTCTCCTCGCCCGCGTCCAGCTCGCTCTTCACGTACGCGGTGTCGCCCCTGCGAACTGCCTGGAAGAAGAGCTCCAGGCGGGTCACCATGCCGTCGGCGTACGCGCCAGCACCAAGTACGAGCAGAAGGACCGCAGCAACCAGCGCAGTTCGAATCTTCATTATCAACCACCTCCGGAATTGGTATTAGAACGAAGGATAGAGCGATCCGTGCGTTGCGTCAAGCACAGAACTCAGAAGGTCGGCATCGCCTGTCCGTGGGCAGAGCAAGAGCGCCGGCAGGTCCTTCAGCTGATTCCCGCGGCTCCGTCGAACGCCAGCTCGTCCTCGAGCTCGCGGTAGAGAGCCGACACGGAGGTTTCCAGCGCCCTCTTCAGCCTCGCCTTTTCGCGAGGAAAAGGGTTGTGAGCGTCGAACCTGATGGGGGTGCCCACCAGGATCCCCCTGACCTTCCTGTTCACGGCCACCGGCACGAACTGGATCACCTTGCGGGTCCTCTCGTAGTACAGGCGGGCGAGGTGGATGAAGCCCGTGCAGAACTCGCAGATCGCCTCGTTCAGGGGCCGCATCGAGTCCTCGGCGAAGACGAGGATGTTCTTTCCCTCCTCCAGGAGGCGCACGCTCCGCTGGAGGGTCTGCCCGATCATCCGGCTCTTCGCGTACACGGGGATCGCGCCGATGTCCCGCATCAGCGCGGCACAGATCCTGCCGACAATCCTGCCCAGGAAATCGCTCACCGGAGGTCTGAGGTGCAGCTCCTGCTCGAGGAACTCCGCCTGTACGCGCCGGGCAGCCGTGACGGGCTCGGTCACCTCGTGGGCGACCCAGGGGTACGCTTTCACGGGGACAGTCGTGATGACGGAAATGGGACCGAAGGATCCTGCGTGATTGGCGACCATGATCACGGGCTCATCGAGGGCAAGACGGCGGGAACCCCGCAGCCGGGAACGGAACAGCACCATGCGGATGAGCTTGTAGATGAATCGAGTCGTCACGGCTGCCACCCCCGCATCGACTGCCTGTACATAGACTGTCTATGCCCATGGTATCAGCCGATCCGGGCGCTGTCAAGATTTTTCGTTCGCGAGGGTTCTCAGGCCTGCTTCGGCTTCCCGTCCCTGCCGACCAGGGCGTGCAGGGCAAAAGGGAGAACCAGGAATGCAACCATGCACAACGACACCGCGAGGAGCCTGAAGGCGTCGAGCCCACCCTGGAGGGCGCTCACCGCGATCGCGCTCCCGACGACGCCTGCCGCGAAGATCGCCGCGGCCTTCAGGTAGCGCTGCCGCAGGCGCATGAAGAAGGCCGTGCTCAGCCCGAGGATGATGCAGAACAGCGCCATGGCGCCGTCGAACCTGCTGGACCCTCCCTCGAGGCCCTGGGAAAGGGCGGCAAGGAGGTCGGCCAGTCCCTGCGGTGAAACGCTCAACAGCCACACCAGCACGACGGGCAGCGGGGAGAGCATGAGCGAGACGAGGATCCAGTCCCTGCGGACCGCGCGGATCGTTGCCGCCGCGAGCAGCCATGCGCTGAAGGCGAGGAAGCAGGCGAGCCCCGCGAGCAGCAGCGCCGGGGCGGGAGATCCCTGCCCGGTGAGAAGGAACGAGACGGTGCCCACGACGGGCTCCACGGAAAAGTAGGCAGCGATCAGGAGGGGCAGGAACGCGTATCCCGTCCACGGGTATCGCCAGTCGGCCGCGTTCCTGCGCCACGCGATGAAGGTGATGACAGTGATGGGGATGAAGGCGGCAAACAGGAGGAAGGGGTGGCGCCACTGGTGCGTGGCGAACAGCGCGGCGACGACGAGGTGGGGCTGGCACCCGACCAGTGTGTCGACCCAGCTCCCCCTGCTGCACGCTTCGTAGGTCAGGCGCGCGATGACCCGGGGCTCCCCGCAGGAGGCCACGGCCTCCCTCTCGGCCGCTTCGCGGGCGATCCCCCCCCGCTGCAGGTCGGCAAGCTTCTCGTCGAAGTGCGCCCGCAGCTCCCCGATCACGCGCCGCTCAGTGTCAGAGTCGAGGTGGAGGTGCGCCCGCACCTCCTCGAGGTACGTGTCGATCCCGCTCATTGCCCCGCGGGCTTCAGGATGAGCGCCATCGCGCTCGCGAAGCTCTGCCACATGTCCAGCTTCTGCCGCAGCAGCGACCGCCCCGCATCGGTCATCGTGTAGTAGCGGCGCTCCTGCCCGTTGGGAAGCTTCTTCCACTCCGCGCGGACCAGGCCGTCGCTCTCCAGCTTGCGCAGGGCGGGGTACACGGTCCCCTCGCGGAAGCGGAAATAGCCGCGGCTGCGCTCCTCGATCTCCTTGATCAGGCGGTACCCGTAGGTCTCGCCGCTCTCGTTGATGAGGTACAGGAGGAGGGAATCCGTGTTCCCCCGAAGAAGGTCGGAATCGTAGCCGGGCACCGTGGGTTGCATGTCGCTGGCCCTCACTTTCGCGCCATCCTGATCATAGGAACGGCCGCGGGCCGTTGTCAAGCCGGGCCGCCGGGGGTGTATACTTGGTGCCATGGCGAAGAAGACACCCCCGCCCGGCGCCGGCAGCGAGCGCGCCCGCATGGAAAAGGAGCTCCGCCAGGCCATCGAAGAGGTGGACGACGAGGGGCTGCTGTTCCTCCTGCGCCAGGCGCAGGTCCTTGTGCACAATTCCCGCGTGGACAAGCTGAACAGGGAGACCGCGGCACGGGGCGGCGGCACGGGGAAGACCGGCGCCCGGGGCCTGCAGGCGGCGTCGGTCCCCGCCCGGGAGAACGGGGTCTCCTTCGAGCAGGCAGAGGGCAGCAAGGCGGTCTTCCTGACCATCGGCGGCGCACGCAAAGTCATGACGACCGAGGAGCTGAAGCGGCTGGTGAGGATCTGCTACGGGGCGGAGTCCAAGAGCGAGGCTCTCGCTCAGCTGTACAAGGTCCTGTCGCTGGAGCGCAACGACATTCTTTTCGACGCGCGCATCGGGGGAGCCGCCAGCCCCCTGATGGAGCAGCTGTTTCACGCCATCCGTTCCGCGTACAAGCTCAAGGACAGGTGAGCAGCAGGTGATGCCAGGCGATGGCCTGCCTGCGCGGTCGTCGTCGTGAGCGCCTTCGCGGTTCCCGGCGGCTGCGTGTACCTGACACGGGGCATCCTGGCCTGGCTCAACGACGAGGCCGGGATGGTCACCTTCTTCGTCGCGCTGGAGCGGCTCGCGCTGCGGAAGGTCGCGCGGCACGGAGATGAAGGACCCTGTCGTGGCGGGGACGTCCCTAGCCGTCGTGGCGGAACCCGGGAGACGGTCCGACGCAGCGCGAACAGCGGGGGAGCGGGGGGCCCTTGAGCCTCCCGCTCTTCTCTTCTATTGTGAACCATGCGCCGCGCGGAAATCGACGGGAAGTACTTTCTCTCCTACGCTGCCATCCACGAGACCGTCCGTGCCATGGCCGCCACCATCGCCGCCTCGGGGTTCGATCCCGACCTCATCGTGGCCATCGGCACGGGCGGGTTCATCCCGGCCCGCATCCTGAAGACATTCCTCAAGAAGCCCATCCTCACGGTGGGCATCTCGTACTACGGCCCCGACAACAAGCCCGACACCACTCCCCATACCATCCAGTGGATCGACGAGGTGGAAAAGAAGCTCGCGGGCAGGAAGGTCCTGCTCGTCGACGAGGTGGACGACTCGCGCGTCACCCTGGAGTACTGCCTGCGCGAGCTGCTGCGCCATCGGCCCGCCGAGATCGCCGTGGCCGTGCTGCACAACAAGCGCAAGGAGAAGCGGGGCGGGCTTCCCGCCGAGGTCAAGAGGTACTTCGCCGGCGAAGAGCTCGAGGACCGGTGGATCTGCTACCCGTGGGACGCACTGGACATCGGCAGCCACCAGGAGCTTGCCGCCGGGGCGGAAGCTACCTCTCGCCCCTCGTGAACGGCTCGCCCAGGGCGGCCGGGCCGTTCCAGTGCCTGCGCCCCCTGCGCAATCCCCCTGCCATCAGCACGAGCAGGGTCGCGACATACGGCATTGCGCCCAGGAGGTTGGGCGGGATGCCCAGCGGCTGCAGGATGTACTGAAGCACGAAGATCCCGCCGAACAGGAACGCTCCGAGAAACGCGCGCAGGGGATTCCACAGGGCGAAGATGGTGAGCGCGATCACGATCCAGCCCCTGCCGCCGCTCATTCCGTCGGTCCACGACCTGGTGTAGACCAGCGACAAGTACCCGCCACCCATGCCCGCGAGGGCCCCGCCGATGGCCGTGCACATGTAGCGCAGGCCCGGCACGCTGATGCCCTGCACCGCGGAGGCAGCGGGATTCTCCCCCACCGAGCGCACTCGCAATCCCCATCTCGTCTTCGCGAGCAGGAACCACAGCACAATGCCCAGCACCACGGCAAAGTAGAAAAGCGGGTCCTGGTCGAACAGGATCTTCCCGACGTAGGGGATCTCGGACAGCCCGGGGATCGGGACATCGGGCATCTGGGCCTGCAGCGGCCTGCCCATGTAGGGCTTTCCCAGCAGTCCGCTCATGCCCACGCCGAGCATGGAGAGGGCCAGCCCCGAAACGGTCTGGTTCACCTTGAGCGTGATCGTCGAGAAGGCGTGCAGCAGCGAGAGCGCTGCGCCCGCGATGATCGCCGCGGCCAGACCTGCCCACGGGCTGCCTGTGTTCATGGCCACCATGAACGCGCCCACGGCGCCCATGGACATCATCCCCTCGACCCCGAGATTGAGGATGCCGGAGCGCTCGGCCACGATCTCGCCCAGCGTGCCCAGCAGCAGGGGCGTTCCCGCGGCGATCGTCCTCGTGAGAATCGACACGATGACGGTGTTCATGCGCGCCTCACCTCGAGCCTGTTGTGCAGGAAGAAATCCCCGCCGATCAGGAACACCAGGAGCATGCCGTTGAAGACCTGTACCGTGGCAGCGGGCAGGCCCAGAGACACCTGGATCGCATCCCCGCCCACCAGTATCCCCGCGTAGAACAGGGCGCTTGCGACCGCGGCCAGGGGGTTGAGCTTGGCCAGCCACGCCACGATGATGCCCGTGAAGCCGTACCCGGATGTCATTGCCGCGGGGTAGCTGAGGTGATGATGGATGGCAGCGACCTCGCCCACGCCGGCCAGGCCCGCCATCCCGCCGCTCACCGCCATGGCGAGCGTCGAGATGCCGATGAAGTTGATCCCCGCGTAGCGCGCGGCCTCGGGGTTCTCTCCCATGACCCGCAGCTCGTAGCCGAAGCGGGTGGCGCGGAGGAGCAGGAACAGCAGCCCCGCGGCCGCCAGGGCGAGTGCCAGCGTCACCACGTGGATCCGCGTGGTGGGGATCTGCCACAGCGTGGCGGCTGCCGAGAAGTCATCGGTGTAGGGGAAGCCCTGCTGCGTCTTTCCCTTCCACGGCCCGGTGATCAGCAGCGTGATCAGCTCGTAGGCGACGTAGTTCAGCATGAGCGAGGAGATGACCTCGTTGACCCCGAACCTGCCCTTGAGCAGGGCCAGGAGAGAGCCCCAGGCCGCCCCGGCCGCGAAACCGGCGATGAACATCAGCGGGACGAGCAGGAAGCCGGGGAGGTGCACGTTCAGCCCGATCCAGGTGGCCACGCAGGCGCCCGCCAGCAGCTGTCCCTCGGCGCCGATGTTCCAGAACTTGCCGCGGAAGACCAGCGCCAGGCCGGAGCCGATGAGGATGAGCGGAATGGCCTTGGTGACCGTCTCACCCAGCCCGTAGCGGCTGCCGAAGGAACCGGCAAAGATCCTGGCAAGCGCGTAGAAGGGGTCCACGCCGCTTGCGGCGAACACGACGCCCACCGCGGCCAGGCCCGCCGCGATGCTCGCCGCGAGCACCACGAAGGAGAAACCGCGCGGCACGCGGTAGCGCTGCAGGACCCGCACGCGCAGCCTCATGCCCGTGCCCCCGCCATCCACAGGCCCACCTGCTCCACGCTGGCCGCGTCACGGTCCACGATGGCCGCGATCCGGCCGCCGAACATCACTGCGATCCTGTCGGACAGCTCGAAGATCTCCTCCAGGTCCTCGGAGACCAGGAGCACGGCCTTGCCCTTCTCGCGCAGGGACAGCAGCAGGCCCCGGATGTATTCCGTCGCCCCGACATCAAGGCCGTAGGTGGGGTGAGCCGCCACCAGCAGCGAGTGTTCGCCGGAGATCTCGCGGCCGAGGATGAGCTTCTGGATGTTGCCCCCCGAGAGGTTCTTCAACGGCTCCTCGATGGAGGGGGCCGAGACGTTGTAGCTGTCCACGATGTGACGGGCCCTGCCCCGGATGGCCTCGTAGTCCAGGAAGAACAGGCGGGAAAAGATACTGTTCCTCTGCTGCTTGAGCACGGCGTTCTCGTAGAGGAAGAGGTTGGGCACGATGCCGAAGCGCATCCTCTCCTCGGGAACGTGGGAGATGCCGCGCCTGCCGATGGCCCGGGCCGAGAGGTTGGTGATGTCGCTGCCGTCCAGGCTGACCGTGCCGCGCGTGCTCTTGCGCAGGCCCGTGATCGCCTCCACCAGCTCCCGCTGCCCATTGCCGGAGACGCCGGCGATCCCGAGGATCTCGTTCCTGCGCACCGTGAAGCCCACGCCCTTCACGGCTTCCATTCCCCTGTCGCCGGGCACGTGCAGGCCGCTCACCTCGAGGGACGGCTCCCCCGGCGGCAGAGCCCGCCTCTCGAGGCTGAACAGGACATCCCGTCCCACCATCATGCGCGCAAGCTCCCGCCTGTCGATGCTCTTCGGGTCCGCGCTGCCCTCCAGTCTCCCCCGGCGCAGGACCGCCACTCGCGTGCAGATCGCGAGTACCTCCTCGAGCTTGTGGCTGATGAAGATGACCGCGTGGCCTTCGGCTGTCATGCGGCGGATCACCGAGAACAGCTCCCCCGCCTCTGACGGGGTCAGCACCGAGGTGGGCTCGTCCAGGATGAGCAGGTCCGCGCCCTGGAGGAGCGCCTTGACGATCTCCACCTTCTGCTGCTCACCCGCCGAGAGCTGCCACACCCTGCGCCCGGGATCAACCGAGAGGCCGTAGCGGCGGGAGAACTCCTGCAGCTTTCGGGCCACGCGCGTCCCGGGCAGCAGAAACGGAGCCGACTCGTCGGCGAGGGCCACGTTCTCGGCCACCGAGTGGTTCTGCACGAGCATGAAGTGCTGGTGGACCATGCCGATCCCCGCGTGGATCGCGTCGCGGGGAGAGGAGAGGTGCACGGCCCTGTCGTTGATCCGGATCTCCCCGGCATCGGCGGCGTACAGGCCGTACAGGATGTTCATCAGGGTGGTCTTCCCGGCGCCGTTCTCGCCGAGCAGGCCAAGCACCTCGCCGGACTCGACGCGGAGTGAGACGCCACGGTTTGCCTCGACAGAACCGAAGCTCTTGGAGATTCCGGCCAGCTCGAGGAGCTGGATCTTCTTCCCGGCCTGCACGGCCGCGGCGCTCATCGGGTCCCCCTGAGACACGGGGAGCCGGCGGGCCTTCCCTGCCGGCTCCCCTGACAGAGCACGCCCCCCCTACCGGGGGACGTCGCCGACCACGTTGTCGACGTAGTAATCGATGCTGAGAAGCTCCCCCTTGGTGCCGTAGCGGCCCGCGGGAATCTTCACGGTGCCCTTGTTGTCCGCGATGGGGCCCATGAAGGGGTCAAAGGCATCGCGGCCGCCGGTCTGCATGGCCTCGTAGCGCTTCATGACCAGGTCGTAGACGCTGAGCTCGCCCAGGTCAGGGGTCTTCACCTTCTTCGCCTTCAGCGCGGCAACGAACTTCGGGTTGATCGGCGCATCGAATGTTCCACCGAGGACGGCCGCCTTTTCCTTTGCCAGCCACCACATGTCCTCGTTGTTCCACTTCCCGTCCTTGAGATCCTGCAGGATCTTCACGTACATGACGCCCCAGTCCACGAGCTGGCCCGACACGCAGGACTCGGGTCCGAACTTCTGCATCGGGCTGTAGTGACTGAACGAGTACACGGTCTTCCCCGCCTTCGTGTGCTCCTCGGCCACCTCGACGACGGCCTGGGTGTCCTCGGTGAAGGCCAGGCAGTCGGCGCCTGCCGTCACGAGGCTCTCGGCGGCTTCCTTGGCCTTCTGCGGATCGAACCACGCGTAGATCCAGCGCACTTCGACCTTCGCCTTCGGGTTGGCCGCCTTCACGCCCAGGGCGTAGGCATCGATGTGGCGCACGACCTCGGGGATGGGGAACGCGCCGACGTAGCCGATCACATCGCTCTTCGTGAGGGCGCCGGCCATGAGGCCGTTGAGGTAGTACATCTGGTACAGGTCAGCGAAGTAGGTGCCCACGTTGACCGCGTTCTTGAAGCCCGAGCAGTGCATGAAGGTCTGCTTGGGGTAGCGGGCGCCGGCCTTCACCGTGTCGTCCATGAAGCCGAAGCTGCACGTGAAGACCACGTCGCACTTCTCCTCCTGGATCAGCCTGTCGATGAAGCGCGAGGCGTCTCCCTCGGGCACGCTCTCGACGTAGACCGTCTTCAGCCAGGGCAGCTTCTTCTCGGCGTACAGCCTGCCCACGTCGTGGGCGTTGGTGAAGCCAAGGTCCCCGATCGGGCCGACGTAGACGAAGCCGGCCTTCATCTCCTTCTGGCCGCCGGCCGCTGCCGGCTTCTCCTTCTCCCCGCCCGCGAAGGCGAAGGCGATACCGAGGGCAGCGAGGAGGACAACCGAGAGAACGGCAATCCTTCTGAGTTTCACTTCAGTCTCCTTTCTCAGTGCAGGGGTGAATGGTATCAGCGTACGGGATGGGCAGCCTGCTGTCAAGCGAGCGGGCGGCTACGGCCGGGTGCGCTTCCTGTCCCGGGGGAAAAGCGTGGCTTCTTTCACGCTGGCCAGGCCCATGCAGCTTCTGTGTCAGCCGTTCCAGGCCGATCGCGAACCCGCCGTGGGGCGGGCAACCATACTTGAAAACGGACATGTAGTCGGCCAGGCCCGAGGGATCCAGGCCGAAGGCCTTTGCGCTCTCCACGAGCTCGTCGTACCTGTTGATCCGCATGCCCCCCGAGGTGATCTCGAGGCCCCGGAACAGCAGGTCGAAGGCGTGCGTCCTGTTGTTCTCCGCCGGCTTCGTGTAAAAGGGGCGCGACTTGCGGGGATAGGAGTGGACGAACACCGCCTCGATGCCCGTCTCCTTCATGGCCCAGTCGCACAGGGCGCGCTCACCCTCGGGGGTGATCTCGTAGACCTTCTTCCCCGTCTCCTTCGTCACGATCTCCTTGGCATCGTCGTGCGACAGGCGGGGGATCCTCGGGCACAGGGCGGGGTCGGGCACGGTGGCCTTCCATGCCTCGAGGTCCCTGGCGTTCCCGTCACGCACGGCGGCGAAGACGGACGCCAGGATCCGGGTCTCGAGGTCCATCAGCTCCTGCTCGCTCTCGATGAAGCCCATCTCGACGTCCAGCGACACGAACTCGTTGATGTGCCGCGGGGTGTCGTGCTTCTCGGCCCTGTAGGCCGTCCCGATCTCGAAGACCCTCTCGAGGCCCGAGGCCACCATTGCCTGCTTGTACAGCTGCGGCGACTGGGTCAGGTAGACCTTCGTGTCGAAGTAGTCCACCGCGAACAGCCCCGTGCCTCCCTCCGTGCCCGTGCCGATCAGCTTGGAGGTCTTGATCTCGGAGAAACCCTCGCCGCGCATGTGCGCCGCGAAGGCCCGCAGGATCGTGTCCTGCACGCGGAAGACGGACAGGATCGCGGGGTTCCTCACCGAGATCATCCTGTTGTCGAGGATGGACTCGAGGGACGTCTTGCCGGGGTCCTGGTTCACGGGGAACGGCAGGTCGGCGGCTGCGGGCGAGAGGATCTCGAGGGAGCGCACCCGCACCTCCACCCCGCCGGGAGCCCTGTCGTTGGCCGCCGCCTCGCCCGTGGCGCGGATCACCGTCTCGGGGGTCACCTCGGGCTTCGCGTCGAAGACGAGCTGCCCCTGGCCTGACCTGTCCCGCAGGATGACGAAGCACACCTTTCCCAGGTCGCGCACCCTGTGCACCCACCCGGCCACGGTGACCTCGCCCCCGACCCGTGCGCCCAGCTCAGAGACCAACGTCCGCATTTCCCTGCTCCATTCTCGCCTGCACGTCCCCGTCCGTCTCCGAGAAGGCGAGGCAGGCGATCAGCTTCGTGTAGGCCGACTCCGTCGTGAGCGAGCCCATGGGGATGGCTCCCTCGCGCCACAGCTCGTGGGAGGTGACGTAGCCCGAGAAGTCTACGATCCCCTCCTGCTGCGAGGTGCAGTAGAAGCGCACGCCCCGCTCGCGGGCGGCCGCGAATGCCGTGCGCAGCGAGTAGGGGCTCTCGCGCAGGCTTGCCGTGCCCGTGTCGTACAGCTCGAGCACGAAGTTGCGGATCCCCCTGTCCATCATCCCGATGATCTGGTCGCTCCGCATGCCGGGGTACACGCGCAGGATGGTCGAGCTGTTGATCGCCGCCTCGATGCGCTGCCGAAGCCGCTCGCGCTCACCGGCCAGCGCGGTGTCGGCGAACAGGGCGCTTCCCGTGTGGCGCGGCCGGGCGGTGTTCCAGTTGCGAAAGCCGTCAGGGGCCACCCT